>CAYTMQ010000003.1:0-155650 GCA_964438995.1 uncultured Chitinophaga sp. | reverse complement strand
GCATCGTTTTCGGCTTTAGCTTTCTCAGCTTCAAGTTTTTTAACCACTTCAGCTTGGTTCATGGTGCTATTCTTTTTACAGTTTTCATAGTCTGTAGTTCTTTGGACAAGAATTATTGTCAAACTATCAACTTTTTTCTGTGCTTTAACAATGTCGGCATTGTTTTGAGTAGCGTTTTTCTTACAATTGTCTAACTCAGTATTTCTTTGAATTAGAATCAATTTCAAGCTATCTGAAGTTTTTCTTGCAAGTCTAGCATCGTTTTCAGCTTTGGCTCTGTCAGCTTCAGCTTTCTTAACAATCTCAGCACTGGTCATAGTGCTTTGTTTTTTGCAGTTGTCAAGTTCAATCATTTTGCCAACTAAAATGTTTGCTAAACTATCCGCTCTTCTGTTGGCTATTTTAGCGTCATTTTCGGCCTTTTTGCGATCGTCTTCAGCTTTTTTCAGAATTTCTGCATTGGTAGTAGTGCTATTTTTTCTGCATTTTTCTAATTCAGTTCTAGTTTGAACCAAGATGATGGTTAAGCTGTCAACTTTTCTTTGATTTCTAACAATTTCAGCATTTGTTTGTGTGCCATTGTTTTTCTTCAATTCCGCGTTTTCTTTTTCAAGGTCGGCAATTCTCTTATTAGCAACTATAATAGCATCATTTTGAGTTTTTACTTTATCCTTGAGAGTGGTATTTTCTGTAACTATGATTATACCTTGGTCCTTACATTTTTTGAGCTCTTCGCTTTCTTTATAAGTACCATTGTTCTTTTTCTCCAATTCTTTTTCTTTAGCATCTAAAATGACTTGTTTTTTATTAAGTTCTTCCTCTTTCTTTTTAAGAGCATTTTCTTTTTCGATGTCAGTTTTAGTCTTGATGGTTTTTTCGATGATAATGGTATCTCTTACAGTAATAGTATCTCTTTGAGTAACTTTAATGGTATCTCTAAGTTCAGTTTTTATACTGTCTCTTTTAGTACTATCAATATACACTGGGTCAACTTTTGATTGGTACCACCATGAATGGCAGTGACCAATTCCAAAGGAGATTCCACCATAAATATCTGCACCTTGAAACTGACTAGCAGAAGCAACATTCAATAATCCACCTAAGTTATCGCTACCAAAGAATACAGGTCCGATTCTGGTGTAAGCACCTACATAGAAGTTTCTGTAGTTTTCACTTAAAGTTATTGGCATACTAAATTCAAAGCCTCTAGATTCAACTCTTGGAATAACTGAAAGCATCGAAGTACTTCTCAATCCAGTTGAATTAAAGCCTTTCAAACTTTGATTCCAGAACACAGATGTATAAATGTGTTTCGACAATCTGAAGTCCATTTGTAAATTTATGGCAGTTGGCAAAGCAGTGCTAAAATTGGATGATTTTGTGCCGCCTAAAGCGCCAAACACGTTGTTTCCAATTGTGTCAAATGCATTCGCATTGTTGCGAAAAGGGTCGAGGATATTGTTAGATACAGTTACTGGATTGCTGATGGTTGAGCTGTAATTGTATTTACTGCTCATTCTGTTGTATCTGATACCACCTATGTCATTTAAAGCTAGAGCAAGTTTGAAATCGTGATCACTTCTTCTATCGTTATTGTCGCAGTATTTATTGGTGATATAATTGGATTTTTTAGCTTTATGGGTATAGCTAAGACCAAGATCTAGACCAGCTCCAATGCCTCTAGAGTTCAATGAAAACATGCCATAAGGATTGTTAAATGGTTCTATAACAGATCTGTCATCGGTGTAACCATATTGCAAATCACCGCTTACCATGGCGCTATTGGATGAAGTTCCAAGAATATCTAAACTTTCTCCTTTTAGATAGGCAGCACCTAAACCTCTAATAAATTTAACTGTAACACCCCCGCTTAATTTGTTTCTTGAATTTTTTGCTAAAACTCCACCTAGGGTGAAACTTAGTTCTTGATAAGATTGTGCATTGATACCAAAACCTCTTTTAATGGAAGCGCGATCACCAGAATCCAATTTATTGAAAGCTAATCTGGCCGCACTTTCTGAAATACCAAACATTTGAATTCCGCTTCTTTGTCTAGTATTAATAGACATATTCCAGTGTTTTGAAACTGGAAACATGAATGCTGGTCCCCAAATGTCTTGATTGAAGCTGAATTGTTTGTCTTTTCCATTAACATTTTCAAGAAGCCAATCTTTTTGGTAATCTACTGTTCCATCAATATTTTGATAGTTTAAACCGTAATTATTGTTTGCCCAATGATTTAATTTGATGGGTGCATTATACGTTAGATAATTGTTGTAGAAATTGACGCCTCTACCCCAAAAGTTAAGGTAATATTTGTATTTAGAGTCAGAGATGTTTGCTGCATTGGTATATACGCCGTAAGTTCCGGAGTAATTACCTGTAGTTCTTCCAAGCCATTGTTGGGCATTCACTTTAAAAAGTGAGATGAAGGCCATTAGAAGTAAGAAGTGTTTGGTAAGTTTTGTCTGCATAAATTATGGTTTAAGGTTTAACAATGGTGCAGCAAATTAACTGCTGCTTTAAGATATGCTATTCAATGATTGTACCAAAAACTGGACAATGAGCGTAAAATGAATTAAATTCTTTATTATTAGTATGTTACCTTGAAAACAATGACGTAACAAATAAATGTTATAGGCTTAACAATTTGGTAACATAGTATGACCAAATTTGCAACATTATGTTATTTGGACTAGAATCAGGAATAGCCGTATTGTTTATACTATGTGTATTAGCGGTATGCGTATTTGAATTCGCAAACGGATTTCACGATACTGCAAACGCAGTAGCTACAGTAATATACACAGGCTCATTAAAACCGACATACGCTGTTGTTTGGTCTGGTTTGTGGAATTTCATTGGATTGTTTTTAAGCAGTTTCTGGGGATACAAAGTTGCAATGGGAATTGTAAACTTGCTGCCTTTATCCGATTTAATCAATTTAAGTACGGGTGAAAGTGTTTCTTTGGTTCTTGGCATGTTGCTTTCTGGAATTATTTGGAACCTTGGAACTTGGTACTTGGGTATTCCTTGTAGTTCATCACATACTTTAATTGGCTCTATATTAGGCGCTGGATTGGTGTTTTATTTCTTACATGGTGGCGATGGTGTAAACTGGGGTAAAGCTGGTGATATCGGCTTGTCATTATTGGTTTCTCCATTGTTTGGTTTCTCGGTGACCATTTTACTGATGTATATCTTGAGAAGGGTAACCAAAACTAGAAAACAAATTTTCAAAGAACCAGAACCAGGTTCTCGTCCTCCGATGTGGATCAGAGCTATTTTGATTACCACTTGTACGCTTGTAAGTTTTTTCCATGGAAACAATGACGGTCAGAAAGGAATTGGTTTGATGTTGATCATCTTAATTACTTTTATGCCAGTAAAATTTGCTCTTAATGAAGATTTTAGTGTTGATAAAACTATGGCTTCATTAACGAAAATAGAGGCAGCTTTAGCATCTGAGAACAAAGCTGATTTGGTTTTAAAAACTCAAGAAACAAAAGAAGTATTGAATACTTATAAATTGGCATTGAAGTCAAATCAACAAAACAAAGAAGATTTAAAGAAGGCTACCATTAAGGTAAGAACATCATTAACTAAGCTCGACAAAAAAGTAGGTTCTGAATTAAAGAATCCAACTTTTATGGAAAATAAAGACAATGTTAAAGTATTAAAGCAGGAGTTAAAAGCATTAAAAGCTGATATTGAATATTCTCCAAGATGGGTTACTGTGATGATTGCCTTGTGTTTGGGTATTGGAACCATGATTGGTTGGAAACGTATTGCCATCACAATTGGTGAAAAAATTGGTAAACGTCACATGACTTATGCTGAGGGAGCAACGGCAGAATTAACAGCTGCTGCAACCATTGGTTTAAGTTCTGGTTTTGGATTGCCTGTTTCAACTACACACGTTTTATCATCTGGTGTAGCTGGTGCAATGACAGCATCTAAAGGTGTGAAGAATTTACAACCTGATACTATTAAGAGCATTGCAATTGCCTGGATTTTAACATTGCCTGTCACTATGCTTTTAGCAGGTGGTATCTACTATCTATTACAATTATTCATATAATTCAACAATAAATTAGACTAAAGAAAATATTTTGAAATGCCCTTAATATGGGCATTTTTAACCCTTATTATGTTAATAAATTCTTAAATTAATAAAATGAAAAAATCAATCTTAAGTTATGCCGTGATTTTAACGATACTATTTAGTAACGCAATAAAAGCACAAAATTCAAGGTATTCAGATTTCAATCAAATAGGTTGGGCATCTTTTAACTTTGGAATTAAAGTGAGCAAAAAACTTGATGTTACTGGCGACTATCAATTAAGAAGAGATGAACTTGGTTTGAGAACCCAGCAACACCAAGTAAGGGCAGGCTTGTTATACAACATCAATAAGAATGCTTCTGTGTTAGTTGGATATTCTTTTATTGAAACTTTTCCGTTTGGAGATGATAGATTTCCGCTTTCTCCAAGCAGGTTAAAATACCCAGAACACCGTATATACGAACAATTGATTTTTAAAGATCAAATTGGCAGAGTTGAATTAACTCACAGATACAGATTGGAGCAAAGATGGGTTGCTTTTCAACCTACAGAATATAGTCATGTTATTGAAGAAAGGAGAAGATCAAATAGATTTAGATATTTACTAAGAATTCAGGTGCCATTAAATGGACCTACCCTTGAAGAAAAAGAATCTTATTTTGCAGCTTACAACGAGATTTTTGTGTCTTTTGGAAGTGTTGTAAAATACAATATGTTTGATCAGAATAGATCAGCATTACTTTTTGGTCATAAGTTCAGTAAAGCTTTTAGAATTGAAGCCGGTCCTTATGCTCAAATTGCACAACTAGGTGCTTTAAGACAAGTTTCTGGTTACTCCTCAAATAAAACCATTATGCAATATAATTTAGGGTATATTATAAATGCATATTTCAACTTTGATTTAACTAAAAAAGAAACAGCAGTTCCACCAACAGTTACTAAATAAACTTTACATTAAAATTATTGCATGTTCACCGTAAATTCCATGCATATTTTGAAAATTTAAACAATATAAAATTTAATTTAAATGAAAAAAACTACTATTTTTTTAACAGCAATTATCTGTTTAAACACATTGAAAGCACAAAAAAGTACATATGTAAAAGCTAGTTTCGGAAAAGGTATTGGTTTTGCCTCCGCAGATAGCAGCTTTACATTGGCTATAAATGGAAGAATACAAAATATGGCGGAGGTGAGACACGAATTGAATAGCAATACTACAACTGCCGACTTTTTTACACGTAGATGCCGACTTAATTTTCAAGGGACTGCTTATCATCCAAGTTTTACATATAGAATACAGTTGGGATTTGCCCAGAGAGATATTACAGCAGATAATTCAGCCTCTCAAAACAACCTCATTTTAAGAGATGCTATGTTGTATTATGCTCCTTATAAGTGGCTAAAATTTGGTTTTGGTCAAACTAAATTACCAGGAAATAGACAGCGTCAAATTTCTTCTGCAAATCTTCAATTAGTTGAACGTTCCATTTCAAATAACAACTTCACTCTCGATAGAGACAAAGGAATATGGATGTTTAATCAATTCAAATTTGGAACATCTATGGTTAAAACTACTATTGCTGTTTCAAGCGGTGATGGAAGAATAAACTCAGACAAAAACGGTGAATTATGCTATTCTGGAAGAGCCGAAATATATCCTTTTGGTGACTTTTTATCTAATGGTGATTACATTGAATCTTCTCAAGAAAGAGAGCAAACTCCTAAGTTAGCTATTGCAGGAGTTTATAGTTTTAATTCTGCAACAAGAAGAACGATGGGTCAATTAGGGGAATATCTGCATAATAATCACTATGCCGACTTAAGCTATTACGGAGCTGACTTTATTTTAAAATACAAAGGCTTTTCATTAGAGGGAGAATTGTATAACAGAGAAACAGATAAAGGTATTGTAGTTAACTCTAAAGACACTACCCAAAAAAATCACATTATATCTGGTAGGACTTTTATGCTACAATCCGGAATTTTTATTTCAAAACGCAGTGAAATCGCTGTTAGATATGCTAGAATTGACCCATCACAAAAAATCATTGCTTTGTTTCCAAAACAAGAGGAATACGTTTTTGGATTTAATAGATATTTTTTAAAGCACAATCTTAAAATACAAACCGATTGTACGTTTTTGAAAGTTGGAAGTAAAGAAACATTGATATACAGACTTTCTGGAGTGGTAACATTTTAAAGTATTGAAATAAACCACTTACTTTGCAGTCGATGATATTATCCATGATTGCAGCCATAGACGAGAACTATGCTATTGGTTCTGGTAACCAATTGGTTTGGCACTTGCCTGACGATTTTAAATGGTTCAAAGAAAAAACAATGGGAAAACCAATGATTATGGGTAGAAATACCATGGTATCACTTGGAAAACCATTGCCAAAAAGATTGAACATTGCTGTTTCTTCTAGTTCAGAAAATATTATAGAGGGGTTTCATCATGCTTATTCTGTTGAAGATGCTTTAAAACTAATAGATGAAGAAACTGAGGAAGCGATGATCATTGGGGGTGGAAAAATGTATGCTTCATTGTTGGATAAGGCTGATAGACTCTACATAACCCAAATTCATCATAGATTCTTAAATATGGATACTTTTTTTCCGAAATGGTCGACTGAAGAATGGAAAGAAGTATACAGTGAACACCATTCTGTGGATGATAGACACCAATATGCGTTCGACTTTAAGATATTCGAGCGAGTTAAAAATTAAAGTTTAAACTAACTGTTCTAAGAGGCTGAATAAGCAAAGCTATACCTTTTTCAGGTTTGTAAACGTTAGAATCGTACGTTTTATAATAGACCATTTGAATGCCTGGTTCGGCTGTAACAGAAAATCTTTTGTGGAAACGGTATTTCAAACCTACAACTGGAGAAAAACCAGCATATACTGATTTCATGGAATAATCCTTTTTGTAGTAAGGTTGAAAATCGCCATATCCTTCTGTTACTCCGGTATACTGACCTCTATTGAATACTAAATCAGCACCAGCATAATATTGAAGAGCTTTGGTGTTAAATGTTTTTTCTACGCCAATTCTAAATTCATGATGGGTGCTATTGCCTTGGTTGTCATTGAAATTTAGCGGGTTGTCGTTTTTGTAATGGAAATCACTTGATGCGTATTGATAGGACGCTCTATATGAAAAATGATTTTTATGGTACTTATAGTTGACACCTGTACCAACTTGATAATTGAGGGTTACATTTGGCGAATAAAAATTTAAAAGTTCTTCGTGTATGCTAAGCACTGAATAACCTATTTCATTTCTATATATAGGTGCACTCTTATCCTTGCCAAATTCACAAGGGCACATTTGCGCGTATAATTGAGTAGCGCCAAAAACTGCTATGAAGAGTAAGCTTCTAATAAGCATACAAAGGTAACACATCTTTTTCATATCAACGATTGATAGACGTCAAATGTTGTCGAAATGATGCAATTCCAATAGAATATGACAATTATTCGACAATTAAAATGAAAGGTGCTTTCATACTAAAACTTTTGTTAAGTGAAGTTGTTTTAATGTATATGTCTATATATCAGATTCAAACCATACAAAAATTGCCTATTTCCCTTGATGAAGCTTGGAATTTTTTATCATCTCCATACAACTTGAAAAAAATCACTCCAGAACACATGGGATTTAAAATCGTAAATGGTGTAACAGAAACTGATAAGATGTTTGCTGGTCAAATCATCGTGTATAAATTATCACCGATTCCAGGTATTAAAACAGAATGGGTGACAGAAATTACCCATGTTGTAGAAGGCAAATATTTTATTGACGAACAAAGATTCGGTCCGTATGCCCTATGGCACCACAAACACGAATTAGAAGCAATAGAAGGAGGAGTTGTCATGAAGGACACCATTCACTATAAGCTGCCTTTAGGAATATTAGGTAGAATTGTACATTGGGTATTTGTTAAAAGACAATTGAAGGGCATATTCGACTATCGACATTCTAAACTTGAAATGTTCTTTGGAAAGCTGTAAGATTTGAATTTACTTTGAATTGAATTTATGTCTTATGGATATTGAACAATTCAGAGAATATTGCCTCCATTTTCTAGCAGTTACAGAGGAATTGCCTTTTGGTCCACAGAACTTGGTCTATAAAGTGAAGGGCAAAATGTTTGCAATTTGCGGTATTGACGATTTTGAGTTCGTCAATTTAAAATGCGACCCAGAAAAGGCTATAGAGTTGAGAGAACAATATCCTCAAATTACGCCGGGTTATCATATGAATAAGGCACATTGGAATTCTGTATTAATAGGAGAGATACCTCAAAAACTAGCGAAAGAATTGATTACCCATAGCTATGAATTGGTCAAATCTGGGTTGCCAAAAAAAGTGCAACTTGAAATTGAACTTGAAAAATAACTCTTAAATACGTAAAATTGAATCATATTTATCATGAGTAAAAAAGCATATATATTTCCTGGACAAGGTGCTCAGTTCGTTGGAATGGGTAAAGACCTGTACGATCAATTTGAAATTGCAAAAGACATGTTTGCAAAAGCCGATGAAATACTTGGATTTAGCATTAGTAACGAAATGTTTAATGGAACTGATGAGGGTTTAAGGCAAACAAAAATTACTCAGCCAGCCATTTTTATTCACTCTGTAATTGCAGCCAAATGTTTAGGAAGTGAATTTACTCCTGATATGGTTGCTGGACATAGTTTAGGTGAGTTTTCTGCTTTGGTTGCTAACGGAACTCTAAGCTTTGAAGATGGATTAAAATTGGTTTATCAGAGGGCTATGGCTATGCAAGAAGCTTGCGAGTTAAAGCCAAGTACAATGGCAGCAGTATTAGGATTGGATGATGCTAAAGTGGAAGAAATTTGTGCAACAATTACCAATGGTGTTGTAGTGCCTGCTAATTATAATTGTCCTGGTCAACTTGTTATTTCAGGAGATATTGAAGCCATCAATGAAGCTTGTGAAAAATTAAAAGCGGCTGGTGCTAAAAGAGCATTGGTGTTACAGGTAGGAGGAGCATTCCATTCTCCATTAATGAAGCCTGCAGAGGAGAAACTAGCTCAAGCAATCGAGAATACCCACTTTAATACACCTTCTTGCCCAGTATATCAAAACGTTTCTGCAAAAGCTGAAACAGATCCTCAAGTCATCAAATCTAATTTATTGAAACAATTGACAGCTCCAGTTAAATGGACTCAATGTGTACAATCGATGGTGTCTGATGGCGCTACAAAATTTGTAGAATTGGGACCAGGAAAAGTATTACAAGGATTGGTTAAGAAAATTGCTCCAACTTCAGAGTTGGCCTAATTAAAAGGTAGCCAACCACTCTTTGGCTTTTTCTATATCAGTAAAAGCTTTGGCGGGGTAACTCTTGTGAATGTTTTTCAAATAGATATTGGTTATCATTCTTTGAATGAAACTATGTACAACCAATGCTTCAGCAATTACAGTATCTTTTAATCTCTCGTTTTCTCTAGTGCCAAATTGACGAGCTTCTCGGTTAATGTCAGTCTTTCTTCCGCTTATAACCAAGCGTTTAAGTCTTTTACCTTGTGTAAATGCCATACATTCAGCGTACGACTGCTTTATTTTTTCTAAATCAAAGGTAAATTCGTCAAGAAAACAAATCTCGACCGTCTGCTCGTCCAACATTCTTATAGATTTCAAAACACTCATTGCGCACAGTTCTTTTTTTTTATTTGTCAAAAATAAAGCCAAAGAGTAAAATTAATCTTACAATTTGCTTAAATGGCTTAATTTCAAATAATTAATATTAAACAATATGTCTAATTATGAAACAAAACATCGATTGACCATTTATTTTTCTCATTTTTAATAACAAGAATATAAATTCTTTGTTTTTCGTTTTTGAAAGAGTTTAATTAAATTGCAGTGTGAATCAAAAAAACTAACAACCATGAAATATTTTTTTGCGTTTATAACCGTAATACAATGTTGTCTCAATTTTGATGCAATTGCCCAAAACTTGACTCGAGCACAAGTATATTCTATGCAGGCAGGCGATGTATTTGTCTTTAGTATCGATTATGATTCAAGAAATAGGGTAGATGTTGATACCATTTTGACACGAAAGGATATCAATGCAGATAGTGTCGTTTTTACGATTAAAACCACCCATTTTGTTTTTGAACCTCAGCTCAATAATTGGATTAGAACATTTGAGTATTTTAACAAAAGTTTTGGTCAATTAAGTCAACCTTTTTTTGAAAAATTTACTCAATGCGATACCGTGATAAAATTAGGAGATTCTACATTTACTTATGGTGAATTTATTCTCAAAGATTCCTTTTTCTCAGATACATGCGGAAATATCATAAATGATAGATTTGAACGTTCTTGGGCAGCTTTAAGTGGTAGTAGTGAAAGCCATTCTATTGCATATGCTGGTGTTGGGGCATGGGTTAATTGGGAAGAATACGACACCAATTTAAATACATTTAAGAAATTGTTATTGTATATGAATAAAAATGGTATAACATGTGGTAATTCGAAGATAATAAAAACCATCAATAACGATATTGGTTTAACAAGTGTTTATCATCAAGTAAAAATATACCCTAATCCAAGTACAAGCTTGGTCAATATAGAATGGGAGGAAGAAGGTAACTATAGTATTATCAATAGTATTGGAGTTGTTGTTCTATCTGGTAACCTTATTGAAAATAAGATTGATATTTCTCCATTACAAGCAGGCATTTACCATCTGATTGTAAATAGCGGCAGTAAGACCTTGTATCAAAAAATAGTTAAAGAATAGTTGTTACTTTTTGCTTTCAGCATCTAGTACAGCAACGGCAACCATGTTGACTATCTCACGAACGGTTGAGCCAAGTTGTAAGAAATGCACCGACTTGTTAAAGCCCATCAATACTGGTCCCATACTCTCTGCACCTGCAAAACTTTGAGCAAATTTATATGCAATATTACCTGCAGCTAGATTCGGGAAGATAAATGTATTAACTTCTTTATCTACCAAGCAACTGAAAGGAAAATTTTCTTTCAACATGTCGTTGTTCATTGCAAAATTGGCTTGAATATCTCCATCAACTATTATTTCTGGATGGTTTTTATGCAAATAACTAACAGCATTTGAAACCTTTTCAGGTACTTCACCTTTAGCACTTCCAAAATTGCTATAACTCAACATAGCGATAACAGGTTTAACGCCTAGTTTGGTTACTTCTGCATGGGTCAACTTAGTAATCTCAACAAGTTCTTCTTGAGTAGGATTAATGTTAACTGTTGTATCAGCAAAGAAATACGGACCTTTTTTTGTCATGATGATATACATGCCACCAATTTTAGAGATACCTGTTTCTTTGCCTATGATTTGCATAGCTGGTTTCAAAGATTTAGGATAATTTTTGGTCAATCCAGAAATGAATGCATCACATTCGCCTTCATTAACCATCATGCAGCCATAGTAATTTCTATCTCTCATCAACTTTACAGATTCGTAAATATTGATACCTTTTCTTTGGCGTTTTGAAAAGAATTTTGAACCGAATTCTTCTCTTTTAGCGTCTTCAGTAAGCGGATCGATGATTTTAATATCACCTAAGTCGATGCCATTTTCTTCCAGCATGGCATTAATTTTTTCAATATTGCCAAGTAATACTGGAATTGCAATACCTTCTTCTTTAACTATCTGAGCAGCTTTTAAAATTTTGATGTTATCGGCTTCAGCAAACACAACTTGCTTAGGATGCTGACGTGCTTGGGTCATCATTCTTCTGATGAATTTATTGTCAAGTCCTAAACGGTTTCGAAGTTCTAATTTGTAAGCATCCCAATCGGCGATGGTTTTTTTAGCCACACCACTATCAATAGCGGCTTTTGCAACGGCTGGACTTACGGTTTCAATCAATCTTGGATCGATAGGTTTTGGGATGATATAATTTCTTCCAAACTCAAGTGCAGATTCGTTGTATGCGCGCATAACAGATTCTGGTACTGGTTCTTTAGCAAGGTCGGCAATAGCTCTTACAGCAGCCAATTTCATTTCTTCATTGATTTTAGTTGCTCTAACATCTAAAGCTCCCCTGAAGATAAACGGGAAACCAAGCACATTGTTCACTTGATTTGGATGATCGCTTCTACCTGTAGCCATAATGATGTCTGGTCGAGCATCTATGGCAGTTTGATAAGCAATTTCTGGATCGGGGTTGGCCATTGCAAATACAATAGGATTGTCTGCCATACTTCTAATCATACCTTGAGAGAGGATATTTGCTTTAGACAATCCTACGAATACATCCGCACCTTTCATCGCTTCTTCTAAGGTATTGAATTTGGTATCGTTGATGAAATATTGTTTGTAGCTATCTAAATCGGTTCTTCCGACATTTAAAGAACCTTTACTGTCAAACATAATGATGTTTTCTTTTTTAACACCAAGAGCGATAAACAATTTACTACAGCTCATAGCACTAGCTCCAGCGCCATTCACCACCATTTTAATTGAATCAATAGGTTTGTTTACCAATTCGAGAGCATTAAGAAGCGCTGCACCACTAATAATTGCCGTACCATGTTGGTCGTCGTGCATAATAGGTATAGACAATTCTTCTCTTAACCTTTGTTCTATTTCAAAACATTCTGGTGCTTTGATATCTTCTAAATTAATTCCACCAAAAGTTGGTTCCATCGCTTTAACACAGTTAATAAATTCATCAACATTTTTGGTGTTAAGTTCGATATCAAACACATCGATATCGGCAAAAATTTTAAATAAGACGCCCTTTCCTTCCATTACAGGTTTTGAGGCCTCTGGTCCGATGTCTCCAAGACCTAGAACAGCTGTTCCATTACTGATTACTGCAACCAAATTTCCTTTAGCAGTATATTTGTATACATCATCAGTATTTTCAGCAATTTTAAGACAAGGTTCGGCCACACCTGGCGAATAAGCCAAGCTCAAATCTCGTTTTGTTTGAGTTGGTTTAGTGGATATAACTTCAATCTTCCCCGGTCTGCCCAAACTATGATAGTCAAGGGCATCTTTTTGCAATTTAGAATTCGACATAATACTACTGCGAATTAAAGTATAATTTTGAGAAATTCAACTGCTTAAATGTTTTCTTTAACTTGAGACATATCACCTTAATCGACAAATTGAATTTTTGAAGTAAAAATGTTGAAATGGTTTGAATTATATTGTGTAGTTTAGCCAATAGAAAAATATTTATGAGAAATCTAAAATTCATATGGTTGTTTTTTCTTGTTTTTACAATAAATAAGCTTGATTCTCAAACCTTTAAAACTAAATTAACTGAGCATAAGGCCAATGTAGAAACTGTGGCATTCTCGTATGATGGAAAGCTGTTTGCGAGTGGGGGCTGGGATGGAGTAGTGAATTTATACACATTTGACTCTATTGGTCAGCCAAAATTAAAACAATCTTATCCCGGTCATTTAGGTGCAGTTACCAGTTTGAGTTTTTCAAAAAATGGTAAATATTTGGTTAGCAGTAGTAAAGATTATTCAACCAGAGTTTGGAACATTGACACACCAACAAAACACAAAGTTTTTAATTTACACCTCGAGCCAATCACTGCTTCATTTCTTGATGCTAGCAATAAATATGTTATCTCAGCAAGTTTGGATGGTACCATTAGAACAACCAATCTTTACGATGCGATGAAATCAAAAGTGTTAAAATTAAGCGGACCGATTTTGGATTTGGTATTGAGCAAAGACATGAAGTTTTATTTCTGTGCATTTAAAGGAGGCAACATCAAAAAAATACAAACCAGTGGTAAGAACTTGGAAGTAGCAACTTTTAGCGGACAGACAGATGATATCAATTCAATAGAAATATCGCCAGATGGTAATTATTTAGCAAGTGCTTCAAACGATAAATCTATATTCATTTGGGAAATTAATTCAGAAAAAATCATTAAGAAAATCACAGGATTTGAATGGAAAGTAACTTCGTTGAAATACTCTAGTGATGGCAAATATATTTTGGGAGGATGCAACAATGGCATTGCGAAATTGTTTGAAATTGAATCAACGAAATCTATAGCAGAATTCAAAGATTTAGGGAAGAATGTTAGGGATGTAAGCATCAATAGAGATGGATCATTGGTATTGGTTGCTACTCATATGGAAGGACAAAATTTTGGTGCAGTTGTTTATAATACTGGAATTAGTACAACTCCACTCCCTGAAACAGGTGCAGACGGAAAAGTTAAAAAAACAGTAGCCCCTGCTAAAACTGCCACTGCTAAAGGTACAGCAAAGACAACGTCAAAGAAATAATGGAACAGAATAGTATTGAATCGAGCAAAGCCCCTGAACCAGTTGGCTTATATCCACACGCTCGCAGGGTTGGAAATTTATTGTTTTTAAGTGGTGTAGGCCCAAGAGAAAAGGGCACAAAGAAAATACCAGGTGTTGAGTTAGATGAGAACAACAACATCATTTCGTATGATATTGCAACTCAGTGTCACAGTGTGTTTAGAAATATCAAATATATTTTAGAAGATTCTGGAAGCAGTTGGGATAAAATTGTTGATGTTACTGTGTTTTTAACCAATATGAAAGACGATTTTCCTATTTACAATAAGATTTGGGCAGAGTATTTCAAAGAAAACCCTCCTTGTAGAACAACTTTAGAAATCAATTGTCTGCCAACTCCAATTGCGATTGAATTGAAAGTTATCGCAACCATCTAATCAATAATAGAAATAGTAAAACAAAGTTGTTATCGGCAACGATATCAATAATGCATCAAATCGGTCGAGTATACCACCATGACCAGGTAAGATATTGCCTGAATCTTTGATGCCATATTGCCTTTTTAACATGCTTTCTACCAAATCACCAAGGGTGCCAAAAACCACAGTGCAAGCGGCAATCATAATGTTAATGACGATATCGATGTTGAACCAATAAGATAAAGCTACTGAAAAGCCCATTGTTAATATGGTTCCTCCAATCAAACCTTCCCAGGTTTTTTTAGGCGATACACTTTCAAATAATTTGTGTTTCCCAAATGCTCTGCCAGCTAGATATGCAAACGTATCTGAACTCCAAATTAAAATAAATAGATTCAAAGCGAGGTGTGCAGGAGAAACTTCAAGTTGACAACATGAAGAATGTAAATCTAGGTGTGCAGTACTTCTATTGATGGAATCATAAAACATCATCAATGGAATTGGGATGTAAAATAAAGCGAAAACAGTACTTCCAATAGACCTCCAATCTCTGTCTTTAGACAATAAAATTGCAATAGCAGTAAGAGAGAATATAGCTGGCAAGAAGTAGGCTAGATTGATTTTGTTTTTAATGTCAATGGCAGGTGCAACGATGATGGCAGCTGATAAAAGTATGTACAACCAATGAATTGGCTTGAATGTATTGTTTGTAATAATTTTGAAATACTCCCAAACACCAACCACACCTATAACAACGAGAAGTGATAGAAATGAGTATTTGCTATACAAAGTTGCACCAACTATTACTGCAACGAATACTGTGCCTGTTATGGCTCTTTGCCAGAAATTATTCATGATACAATTTGTTTCTTAGTTGTTGCAATAAATAAAAAGCTGAAATCAAAATGACTGCTGAGCCAGCTACTAGAAATAGATTAGGTGAATATGAATCATTCACAATGCTGCTAGCTACATTAGAATGGTCTTTGTAATAGTAAACAACCACCGCTAGAGAATTGTTAAGAAAATGCACCAACATGCTGCAAAAAATGCTTTTCGTTAAATAATACACATAACCCAACACTGCAGCTAAGAAAACCATAGGTACAAATTGCAATGGGTTCATATGAACCAATGCGAAAATTAGAGAAGTTATTGCAATTGCCACATGTGGGTTTATGGTGAGTTTGGTGATCCAATTTTGAAGCAATCCTCTGAAAAAGATTTCTTCTGTAATAGCAGGAATAAGCGCAACTACAAACAAATTGGTGGCTAAATCCATTGGTCCATGCATTTCTAACATTTTAGATAAAATCAAAGTTGATTTTTCATTGTTGATGTTTTGATCCAAATCAATAAAAAAAGGAATTTTAGAACAAATAAATAGTAGGAAAGCACTGATAAAAAAAGAGGCTACAAATATTACCGTTGTAATGCCCCATTGTGACTTATCGCCGGGCATTCTTATGCCAATATAGGAATTGAAAGGTGTTTTTCTGATTCTTAAGAATAGCCATGCAGTAAACATCCATGTGCCTATTGAAGTAATGATTTGGTCTAATTTTAAAGCATTAATATGTTGCTTGTTGCTATAATCAAGATTTAAAGAGATGGCCTTCTCAATAGGAATATTAAAAATAAACGAAGCTATGGACATGCCAATTATGTTGAAGATAACTGCCGAAGCAATTACGGCACCAACCAAAATTAAAATGTCTCCAATGTATTGGATTCTGTCTTGTTCAGCGTAATTTTGCAAGTTCAAATAAATTTAGCGCAAATTTGGTAAAAATTGGTGACATATCTTTAGGAAATTTTCCCCTGTTGCTTGCTCCAATGGAAGATGTGAGTGATCCTCCGTTCAGATACGTATGTAAAAAGAACGGTGCAGACCTTATGTATACTGAGTTTATAAGCTCTGAAGGGTTGATAAGAGATGCCGCTAAAAGTGTTCAAAAACTCGATATATTTGAGTATGAGAGACCTATAGGTATACAATTGTTTGGTGGAGAACCCGACAGTATGGTAGAGGCTGCTAGAATAGCTGCTGCGGCAAATCCTGATTTAATTGATATCAATTACGGTTGCCCAGTTAAAAAGGTCGTATGTAAAGGCGGTGGAGCAGCCATTTTGCAAGATATTCCTAAAATGGTGTCTATGACTAAGGCCATTGTAGATTCTACCAATTTACCTGTAACTGTAAAAACCAGATTGGGCTGGGACGATAAAACCAAAAACATTCAGGAAGTAGCCGAGAGGTTGCAGGATATTGGTATCAAAGCACTAACCATTCATGGTAGAACTAGAGTTCAGTTATATAAAGGTGAGGCCGACTGGACCCTCATTGGCAAAATCAAAGACAATCCTAGAATTACTATCCCTATTTTCGGCAATGGAGATATCGATTCTCCAGAAAAGGCTCTAGAATACAAAAATAGATTTGGTGTTGATGGCATAATGGTTGGTAGAGCCAGCATTGGTCATCCTTGGATATTCAATGAAATTAAACACTTTATGAATACTGGGACTCACCTCGCTCCACCTACATTGAATGATAGAGTAGATGCTTGTGTGACCCATTTTGAAAAATCTATTGAATGGAAAGGTCCCGTAATTGCAATCAATGAAATGAAAAGGCATTACGCAAATTACTTTAAGGGTATTCCCAACTTTAAAGCTTATAGAACCGCATTGGTAATGTCTAATAATATGAATGAAATCAGAGAATTGTTAGATACCATTAGAGTAACCGATTTTTACGCAAAATCATCAGAGTTTTCTGAGCATCATGATGCCATCTCTAATGGGCAACAAGAGGTTTTCAACTCTTGAGTCGGCTAAAATCTTTTTATTGAACTGGTCCAATTGAATGGTGTCTTGGTCTTTTTCTAATGATTTAGGATCTATAATCTTTCCACTCCACAATACATTATCGGCCATTATGATACCACCTGGCTTCAATCGCTCAAATAAAGCATCGTAATAGTTAGAATATTCAGATTTTTCTGCATCCATCCATATAAGGTCCCAATGAGGTACAAACGCATTTAATGTCTCAATGGTAGGCAAAGCATTTCCAGTTACAGTTTCAATTTTATGAGCATATTCTGACTTCTCTATGAAGGATTTGGCGTTTAGCATTACCTCTTCATTGTTATCAATGGTGTATAATTTGCCATTTTCTGTCAAACCTTCGGCTAAGCACAAAGCAGAATATCCAGTGTATGTACCAATGTCTAATATATAGGTTGGTTGCATCATTTGACTGATGAAACTAAGAAATCGACCTTGAAGGTGACCGCTGAGCATTCGAGGCTTTAAAACACTTGTATGCGTATAACGGTTCAGATCGTGAAGCAAAGCACTTTCAGGAGATGTATGTCGCTCAGCATATTGCTGAATGTTTTCATCGATAAATTCCATTACTGCAAATTAAAACTAAATTTTATTTACTTTTTAAAGATTAAATTTGAGTCACATATGGGTCAGTTTATTAAAGGCATAACACATTTTTTTACAGCTTTTGGATTTATATTTAAGAATAGACTAGGGCACTACTATTTGTATCCTATTCTTATCAGTGTGTTCTTCTATATTAGCATGATTTCTTTGGTGTATGTTTATGCCTATGATATTGTATATGCACTTTTAAAGAATTATTTGCCAGATCATTTGCCTAAGATGGATGGTTGGTTAAGTGTTTTTAACACACTTGGAAACATTTCAATCTATGGTATAATATCAGTGGTATTTATAATACTTGTGTTGTTGCTCTCTGCCTCTTTATCAAAATATATAGTGTTAATCATACTCTCTCCTGTATTTTCTTTAATGAGTGAGGCAATTGACAGTAGAATTACTGGTCAGAAATTTGATTTTGAGTTGGTGCAATTCTTGAAAGATATAATTAGAGGCGTACTTGTATCGGTGCGTAATTTGATGATAGAGTTGTTTTGGATGGCATTGTTTGGTGTAATTTCAATTTTCAGCAGTGGATTTGGCGTCATCACCTATCCTATACTTATAGTGATAGGAGCTTATTTCTATGGATACAGTATGATGGATTACACATGTGAGCGCAGGAAAATGAGTATATCAGAAGGTACTACATTAATTAAACAGAACAAGTGGTTTGCTATTGGCTTAGGCTTGATGTATTGGGTATTAGATAAGGTTCCATTTGTAGGATTGGTGATTGCACCTATCAATGCTTTGTGTGGAGCGACGACTGGAATGATAGAAATAGGGCGAGAAAGAAATGGTCAATCCGGTTTATAATTGTTCTAAATACTCCTGCTATAACACTTTTTTTTGAAATAAACAACACTTTTTTTAGGGCGTTTTAGCGGCATAATAGTGTATGGTTGACTTTATTATATATATGCAATTATACTATATTTGATAAGGTTTTACAGACTTTTTATAAAAATACTTGGGTAATTATTTGAGATTTTAAGAAAAAATTGTATTATCTTTGTAATTGAAAAATCCTAAACAACAACACGCATGAGCAACCCAAAAAAAAGAGTACTATTTGTGTCATCAGAGATGACACCGTTCTTAAATGAATCACCGGTGGCCACAGTATCTAGATTTTTACCACAAGCCATTCAGGAAAAAGACCACGAGATTAGAGTATTAGTACCAAGATTCGGAGTTATCAATGAAAGAAGGAACAGACTACATGAAGTAGTAAGACTTTCAGGTATTAACATTTCTATCGATGACAAAGACAACCCGCTCATGATTAAAGTAGCTTCTTTAACTGAAGCTAGAATGCAAGTTTACTTTCTAGACAACGAAGATTATTTCCACCGCAAGTTTGTTTTCACAGATGAGAAGAACAAATTCTTTGATGACAATGACGAGCGAGTAATTTTCTTCTGTAAAGGCGTATTAGAAACTGTAAAGAAACTTGGATGGGCTCCTGACATCATTCATTGTCAAGGTTGGATGACGAGTTTAATTCCGGTGTACTTAAAAACTTTGTACAAAGACGAACCTGTGTTCAAAAATGCTAAAGTTATTTACTCAGTATTTGAAAACGAATTCAAAGAAGACTTAGGCAAAGATTTTGGTCGCAAGGCATCTTTAAATGAAATTTCAGATAAACACTTAGAATCATATGCTAATGGCGACAACAAAAGTTTGCACGCTGGTGGCATCAAGAATGCTGATGCAGTAGTTGATTGCACAGGAAACCTTGATCCAGAATTGGCTAAAATGATGAAAGCTAAACCTAACATGGTTCACGATAGTGAAAATTTAGGCGAAAAATATACAGCTTTCTACGACCAAGTGATGACTTCTGCAAAATAATCAGTTATTTTGCGTTCGTGAAGTTAAGAACTGTTTATTTTATCCTATTAAGCATTGTTTTCGTTTCTGCCTGCAAAAAGCAAGATGATAACGTATTTCTAGCCAACGAAACCACCAAAGGTTTTGAAGGTTACAGCTTTATTGATTCCTTACAAGTTACTACATGTACTGTTAGAGAAGATTCTCTTAAGTCGGATAGCTTAAGTCATAACCTTATTGGCGTCATCAACGATGCTACATTTGGTAAATACCAGGCTTCAACTTATTGCCAGTTTCAACTATCTCAGCTCAACAATGTGTTAAGCTCAAATACGCTTGATTCTGCAGTGCTTTTTTTACAATTTACATCAACAACAGCTTATTACGGAGATTTGAATTCTGAAATCACATTCAATGTTTATGAGGTAAACGAAAGCATGAACTACAATGTGACCCACTCTAATCAATCTTACAATTACGACCCAACCCCAGTTGGTACATTTACTGGTAGATTTGCTATAAGCGATAGTTTAACTCATCGCGATCTTAAATCGAATGTAAAAGGAGCTCCAGGTATGTCGATAAAATTGAGTTCGGCATTGGCAACAAAACTGTTCAATGCCAGTTCAACAAATGTATCAAGTCAGGCAAATTTCTTGAGTTACTTTAAAGGTTTAGCCATAGTGCCAACAAACACACCTTCTTTTGGTAGTGGTGCTATAGCTGCAATTAACTTGAAAGGCAATATGACCAAGTTGCGCATCTATTACAACGATACCCAACAAGCCGATTTGAAAGTGTATACTGATTCAAGAAAATTTTCAGAGTTTAAAGTTAGCAATCAAAGCACTGATATAACTAAGCAAAAAGCATTTGGAGGTAACGCCAATTTCGACACTACTTATGTGATGTCTATGGCGGGTGCTAAAACAAAAATCAGATTGCCAAATTTGTTCAGCATCATCAAAAACAATAAGCACATTTCAGTTGGTAAAGCTGAGATTATTATTCACCCATTGGCAGGTACATATAATGCCCCTTTTGGATTGCCAAAGAGAATGTTGTTGTTTGCTGAAGATAAAGACACCAAATTAAATGCGGGAATTATAGATTTTGTAGAGCCTAATTTTGGTGGAGATTACAACGCGAGTAAAAATGAATACAGATTTAATATCACAAGATACATTCAAAGTTTGTTTACCGATTATCAAATAAAAGGGGAGAACAATAACAGAGGGTTATTCTTAGCGATTCCATCAGACAATCCAGTTGCGCCAAGCAGAATAGTTGTCGATTCTAGAAAGTTGATTTCAGGAAGTGGGATAGAATTTAAACTGATATTTACAGAACTTTAATCAACTTTTTTTGTTATAATTCTAATGGAAAATAAAAGGAAGCCTTACCAATTGGTATCAAGAGAATGGAAAAGTGAGAACACTGTCATCCAACTTAAGAACACCTCTATTGGAAACGGCAATCTAACCGTCATTGCTGGTCCTTGTGCAGTAGAAAACGAAGACCAAATTTTCACGATTTGTGAGTTTTTGAGCAAGCAAAATGTTAAAATACTACGTGGAGGTGCTTACAAGCCAAGAACGTCTCCATATTCGTTTCAGGGCCTAAAAAAAGACGGACTAATATTGATGAGACAAGCAGCGGATAAATTCAATATGAATGTTATCACTGAAGTCATGGATACCAATTTGGTTGATGAAGTTGCTCAGTATGCAGATATCTTACAAGTGGGTACTCGTAACATGCAAAATTACCAATTGTTAAGAGCGCTTAGTAAAATTGATAAACCAGTGATGTTGAAGCGTGGCATGAGTAGCACAATGGAAGAATGGTTGTTAGCTGCCGAATACATTTTATCGGGCGGTAATTACAAAGTTATATTATGTGAAAGAGGTATCAGAACCTTTGAAACAGCAACAAGAAACACATTAGATTTAAGTATAGTACCATTGTTAAAATCTGTATCACATTTACCAGTGATAGTAGATCCAAGTCAGGGTACAGGAGTAAGAGAATTGGTAACGCCAATGAGTTTAGCGGCAATGGCAGCAGGAGCTGACGGCATAATGGTAGAGGTTCACAACCAACCAGAAGAGGCTTTGTCAGATGGAGCGCAATCTTTGTATTTCGATCAATTTTCAGGCTTAATAAATCGTTTAAAAGCGAGTGCTGGCGCGTTCGGTCGCAGCATAGATGTAGAGTCAGAAAAGATTTTATCATAATTTTTTTGGAAATTAAGATTTTCTCTTATCTTTGCACTCCCAAAAACCAGAAGGTGTGGTAGTTCAGCTGGTTAGAATACTGCCCTGTCACGGCAGGGGTCGCGGGTTCGAATCCCGTCCACACCGCAGAGACAAAATAAAAACCCATTAGCATCGCTAATGGGTTTTTTGTTGTAAAGTACTTTTTGAATGTTAAAACGCTATCGCCGCTTCTACTTTTTCTAAAATAGCATCTATTCTTTTATGGTTGTCTGCTAAAATCGCTTTTGCTTCGTCAGCCATAGCTTTAGCAACATCTTTTGTGTTTAATCCCTTGGCGTTTACCAATACGTTGAAATATGCGCCTCTAACGGCTGTTTTGATGCATAGTAATCCAACACCTGCATCTGTGATGCTGTTCGGATTGCCATTCGTTATCATGTAGTCTAAAACTTCTATGCTTTTATATGCCACTTTCATGGTGCGCAATGGAATTTCTGTAGCATAGATAGATGCTGCTTCTAGCGCTGTTGATCTTGCCGCTTTCTCTTCTGGCGTTGATTTTGGCATTTGTAATGCGTTCATAATTCCATTGAAAGCGTTGGTGTCCTCGTCGATTAAGTAGATCAATTCTTCTTTGATACGTTGCGCTTTCTCTGCCCAGTCGCTGAATTCTTTGGTTCTACTTTCCCAACCTCTTTTATCTGCACTTAAATTGCCAACCATTGCTCCTAATCCGACACCTAAAGCTGCACACAACGCGCTTACTGAACCTCCACCTGGAGCTGGACTATCACTTGCTGTTTCATCTATAAATCCAGTAATTGTCATGTCGACCAAGCGTTTCTTCGATTTGTCTCTTAAGACATACTCAATAACACGTTCTTCTGGATTGAATTTGCCAAGTTGTTCTAATCCCAAAGATTGAACTGCTATATGTATCAATTCTGATTCACTAACACCAATGCTTCTACCTTGTTTTTCGAGATAGTGTTTACCTGCATCAAGCAGTGGTTGCAAAGGTACTAGTCCAACCAATTCGCTACCTGTCACACGAATGCCTCTTTCGTTTGCTTTATCACACACTTCGTCAAATGCTTTGTGTACAGAAGTGATTTTATAGTTGGTAAGGTTCATGCTTATTTGAGCCATGCCATATTCTTCGATGTACCAACCAATGGCTTTGACAGATTTTAGAGTACCTGGAATTCTCACTGGCTCTCCGTTTTCGTCGTTTACTACTTTACCCGTGATAGGATTGCCTTCTCTTTTTACACGACCAGCTTCGCGCACATCGAATGCAATTCGATTGGCTAAACGGGTTGATTTTGTATTGAGGTTAATGTTGTATGCAATTAGGAAATCGCGGGCACCAATTACAGTTGCGCCATGTTTAAGAGGCAACTCAGCTGGACCGAAATCGGGTTGCCATTCAGGTAATTTTATTTTTTCTGCAAAACCTTCATATTCGCCGGCTCTGATGACAGATAAGTTTGAACGGTTTTTATTGGATTGAGCTTCTTCGTATAAATAAACTGGAATTTTCAATTCGTTTCCTACGCGTTGACCGAGTTTTTTCGACCATTCAGCACATTCTTCCATGGTAATACCAGATACTGGAACAAGTGGACAAACATCAGTGGCACCCATTCGTGGGTGTTCGCCTTTGTGGTTGCGCATATCAATCAATTCAGCTGCTTTTTGAATGGCTAAAAAGGCAGCATCAACAACTTTGGCAGGCTCACCTGCAAAGGTTACAACAGTTCTATTGGTGGCTTTGCCCATATCTACGTGCAAAAGCATAACACCTTCAACACTTTCTATAGCATTGGTGATTTGTTTGATTACAGCTGGGTCGTTTCCTTCACTAAAATTAGGAACACATTCTACGATTTGCTTGTTCATTGGGTGCAAAATTAAGAGAAAAAGAAAGAATTTGATTAGTCGTTTGTTTTTTTAACATCAGAAACCCCTGGCAGGGTTTTGAAAATAAAATTATCCAAATTGTCATTTTTATTTCATTTTCTAAAATTAACGCATCATTTTATCAATATGAACGTCTAATAAAGTATGAAAGCAAGATTAATTGAAATGAGTATTTTGGTTGCTTTAATTTGGGTAGTGTATTGCCACCTATCTGTTTGGTTAAATGTATTGGCCTAAATTAGACTTTTACATAATGCAGCTGAACCAGTCCTTTTTCAAAGGATTTGCAGTCGGTTAACTGAAATTTTTGTTCTGGATAATCGCCTAAAAATAGTCTAGTGCCTTTACCAATGATGATAGGGATGATGGACACAATGATTTCATCAATGAGTTGATTTTGAAGTAAAAGCTTTACCACTTCAGCGCCACCGTCACAATGGATGTTTTTGCCTGGTTGCGATTTTAAAGTTTGTATCAATTCGCGGATATCCCCATTGTAAAAATGCACATTTCCAATACTAGGTTTAACTTGTCTAGTAATGATGTAAACAGTTTTACCTTCGCTTGGATACTCTGAAACCATTGTGAGCACCTTGTCATAGGTTTTTCTGCCAAGAATAGCCACATCGATTGTTTGAGTGAATGCCCCATAGCCATAATCTTCTCCTTCTTTTTCGACAATATTTAAAAAGTCGAGGTTGTCATTTTCTGCGGCAATAAAGCCATCAAGTGATTGGGCGATATAAAGTATAACTTTTCTTTCAGTCATTGACGTTCAAAAATACATAATATTATACCTTGGTGGAGACATTTATATCAATAAGTAAATGCAATTCTATAGATTTGAATAATCAAAATGAATACTTCAGAACAATTAATTGCACACCTGGGCTTGCACCAACATCCTGAGGGCGGATATTATAAAGAGACGTATAGAAGTGATCTATCTGTTACAAGAGCAGATGGTGCTAATAGGGCATTGTCAACACTGATTTATTTTCTTATGCCTCATAGTAAGTTTTCTAAATTTCATCGCATACAATCAGATGAATTATGGATGTATCAAGATGGTGAGGCAATTACAATTTACATGATTTTTCCAGATGGAAACCTAGAGATAAAAGAGGTTGGTAAAGACATTTCTTCAGGTCAGCAATTGCAATTGATTATTCCTGCAGGAGTGATATTTGGAGCAGAAGTAAAACAAGCAAATGGTTTTAATTTATCAGCTTGTATGGTAAGTCCGGGTTTCGATTTTATGGATTTTGAATTGTTTAAATCGGTAGATTTAATAGCATTGTATCCTCAACATGCTCAAATCATTCAACACATTCATCAGCATGAGTAGTTTAGAAGAAAGAATCAATGCCGTTATCAGAAATGTGCCAGACTTTCCAAAACCTGGCATTCAGTTTAAAGATATTTCAACAGTATTTTTAGATGCACAGCTTCTGCAAGATATAGTTGACGATGCCGTTAAACAATTGTCAGATAAAAATGTCCAAGCAGTAGCGGGTATCGAGAGTAGAGGTTTTTTGCTTGGCGTGCCTTTAGCTATGCGACTAGGAGTGCCATTTGTGATGGTTAGAAAAGCAGGTAAGTTGCCTGCAACAACCATTCAAGAAACCTACGATTTAGAATATGGAACTGCAACTATTGAAGTGCATGTGGATGCCATTCAAAAGGGTCAGAATATTGTCATTGTTGACGATGTTTTAGCAACAGGTGGAACGGCATGTGCTGCCATAAAACTTTTGAGAAAAGCAGGAGCAACAGTGGATTATGCATATTTCATGGCCGAGTTAAGTTTCTTGCAGGGTGATGAAAAAATTAAAGCCTTAGATGTTGACGTTATAAAAACCATTCAATACAAATGAAAAAGCTAATACCGTTTCACAAAGCAGTTAAGATCTCTGTCATAATAATGGTGGCAGTGACATTGTTCAATTTGTTGGTGATAGTCGGTGTTTTCCCATATTCTATGGTATGGGGAGGTCGATTACAGTCAAAAGAAGAAATGGTGGTGTTTGAGTTGATTTCAATCGCAACCAATGTATTATGTGTTGTGCTCATTTTAGGAAAATCAAAATGGCTATTGTCGTCCTATTATAAACTATTTAATGTGCTAATATGGCTATTGCCAGTGTTAAATCTTTTGGGTATTATGGGCAATATGGCATCTACTTCAAATATTGAGAGAGCATTATTTGTACCAGTTACAATTGTGATGTTTGTGCTAACTTTAAGGATTGCATTAGAAAAAAACCAATAGAATACATGAGAACATTGCTCACAGGTGCATCTGGATCGTTAGGGAAATACCTATTAGAGAATTGGGGTAATGACCAGCGTTTTGTGTTTACTGGGAGAACATCGGTCCATCATCAAAGGTATTTTAAAGGGAGTGTATTAGATTCAGAATTTTTAGACAATATAGTTGACCAGCATTCTATTTCGACCATCATTCACAATGCGGCAAATACAGCCATTTGGGGACCTTGGTCTGAGTTTGAAAACAGCAATATTGCCATGATGAAGTCGGTAATAGACGTTGCAAAGCGCAAGCACTTAAAAGTAATTTTTCTCTCAACACCATCAATATATCACTATAGCAATAAGCAAGAAGTAACAGAGGATTTTGAGCCAGTTAAGTTTCCGAATTTTTATGCTCAAAGCAAATATTTTGCAGAGCAAATGCTAAAGGAAAGCGATGTGCCATATATCATTTTCAGACCAAGAGCAGTAGTTGGTAAAACAGACCAAACTCTTTTGCCCAAATTACTTAGTCAGTATTCCAAAGGTAGATTAAGTATCATTGGTAAAGGCGATAATGTGGCAGATTTTACAGCAATGCGCAACATTCAGCATGCGTTGGAGTTGTCTTTAAATGCTGATGTTTCAGCATGGAATCAAGTGTACAATCTTACCAACGGTAGTGCTACTAATGTGTACGAACTTATAAACTATTTGTTGAGTGGATTGGGCTATCAGCCAATAGAGAAAAGAGTGCCTGTAATACTGGCTAGAACCTATGGTTTTATTATGGAAATGCAAGGCAAGCTTTTAGACAAAGAACCAAGTATAACAAGGTACCAAATGGAGTTGTTGTATTTAAATTATACCTTATCAGTTCAGAAGGCCGTTAAACTTTTGGATTATTCGCCAATCCAATCCAATAAAGAAATGATTGACGAGTTAATTCAAGCTAATAATTCATTACAAAGATGATTACAGAATTTCACTGGTTGCATTGCGGATATTGCAAGACCCCTGGTAAAGCTACCTATACAGAGTATAGTTGGAAAATAAGGCACTATAATGCTTGGTTTGGTTTGATGCACCACGAACGATTTGGGTGGATATTGTTTGATACAGGATATTCTGAGCACTATGAAAAGGCTGTTTCTAAATTTCCGGGTCGTTTGTTGAATTGGTTGGTGCCAGTAACCATCGAACGTACGCTTTCAGAGACAATTGAGACTATAACAGGTGGGGTCGAAGTCATCAATACTGTTTTGGTGTCTCATTTACATGCAGACCATATTGGAGGGTTAAAATGTTTTCAAAATGCAAAGTTCTTCATGCATGAAAAAGCTGTTTTACAAGCTCAGAATGACCGTGGATTTAAAGCTTTGCATCATGGATTCTTGAGGTCGTTATTGCCCGATGATTGGGATCAAAGAACAGAAGCTTTGAGTTTTAATGTTGAAGGTAAAAAGGTCTTTTCAGAAGGTGTTTTAAGTCAGGTTTTATTTGCTGATGTATTTGGCGATGCTAGCATTATGGCTATTCATTTGCCAGGACATTCAAAAGGCATGTATGGTGTAATTTTAAAATACAAACAGAAAGATATTTTTCTGTGTGCCGATGCATTGTACCACATTGAAAGTCTTGATAAAGGTGGTTTGGGATTTGCTCAGAAAATGATTGGTGGCGATAAGGCATCAGTTGTTTCTACGTATAATCAGATGAAACAGATTCATAAAGACTATCCCGACATGTTATTCATGCCCTCACATTGTAAAACTGCAGCGCAACTTTTTCATCAATTTTAAAATTGAAAATTAGTAAAGTACATATTCTATATTATTACATTAAATTATCAATTTATGATATACTGCCTGTATCTGTGCAAAGACAACAACAGGAAAGGAAACTATATAAGCAGTTAAATAGGATAAAAAACGTGTTGCCTTATTTTAGAAATGTAGGTCAATCTTCGAACATTCAATTAGAAGATTTTCCCGTCACCAATAAGCAGATTTACATTCAAAATTTCGAGTTGTTAAATACAGCAGGATTCAATTACGACGAGTTGTACAAAGCCGCATCGTCGCAAGAGGAATCGCGCGAGTTTAAGGGATTGTACGATGGTTATACCATTGGTTTGTCATCAGGAACTTCTGGTCATCCTGGTATCATTTTAGTGTCTGCTAAAGAGCGTGCATTATGGGTTGCTACTGTTTTTAAGCGGGTAATTGGTATAAAGTTCAGAAAGCGTAAAGTGGCTTTTTTTCTAAGAGCCAATTCAACTTTATACGAAGCTGTCAATAGTCGATTAATTGAGTTTAAGTTTTTTGATTTAACCCGACCATTTAATGAATTGGTGAATGAGTTGCAATCCTATGAAGCGCAGATAGTGGTAGCTCCAGCAACAGTTCTGCAGTATCTCACAGAACAATTGAATGATCAAACTATGAAGAAAGTTGAGCAAGTGATTTCTGTTGCCGAAGTATTGGATGACTTATCCAAGGAAAAGATTGTGAAAGGATTTAATCAAGCAAAATTGTCTCAAGTATATCAAGCTACAGAAGGATTTTTAGGCTATACTTGTCAACTAGGTCGCTTGCATCTGAACCAAGCTCAAATCCATTTTGAATTCAAAACTTTAGAAGCAGCAGAAAATGATGATTTGAGAAGAGAATTGATCATAACAGATTTTATTAGAACAGTTCAGCCTATGATCAGGTATAAAATGGGCGATGTTGTAAGGTTGTCAAGACATCCATGTTCTTGTGGCGATGCTTCTGTAGCAATTGATGCAATTGAAGGTAGACAGGAAGACTGTTTAGAGTTCGTCAATCAAGAAGGAAGAAAAGTTATTTTGTTTCCAGATGTGGTCAGACAGTGGGTTATAAGAAGCAGCAAAGAGGTATCAGAATTTAGGGTTGTTCAGAAATCACTTCAATCTATTGAAGTATTTTTAAATGTTGCTGATGATGCAAAAATAAAGGACTATATTTCCAATCAGTTTGAGCAATTTTTTAGTCACAATAACGTAAGTCATAACGTCAATATAGTATTCGAATTATACAAATTAAGTGGCGAACTTTGGAAAAAAAATCGAAGAGTGATAAAGGATTTTTAACTATGAATTTTACCATAAATAATACAAGTATATATTTACCCAAGAAGATGGTTGAAGCGCCTTCAAAAGGACAATTTGACTTTCTAAATTTGTTAAAGAGGTATGGAGCAATTCAAAAGAGATATTGGGCTGAAGAAGAGTCGTGTAGTTATATGGGTGCTGAAGCTTTAACTTTGGCTATTAAAGCGGCGGGTATTCAATACAACGACATAGATATGTTGCTCAATGGTTCGGCTACTTTTGATTATCCAATACCTCATAAGAGCTGTATGACCCAAGAATTAATGGACAAACACGCTTTAATACCAAGTATGGATGTTGGAGCTACTTGTTTAGGTTTTATAGCAAGTTGTATTGTTGCTCAAGGATTATTGAATCAGGGTTATAAACGGATTGCCATCATCAACAGCGAAAAATGCAGTCAGAGTTTGAATCCTAATCATTACGAAAGTTATTATTTGTTTGGTGATGGAGCTGCTGCTACAATTATTGAAAGTGAAGGCAATGGTAAATTGATAGCCAGTCATCTTATCAATTACCCTCTTGGAGCTAGGTATACCATGGTACAGGCTGGAGGAAACGAGAATCTCGGTTATAAATGTGATGATCAAGAGATGTTCTATTTTCAGATGTCTGGATTGCCATTGATGAAAGAAGCCAAGAGATTACTGCCTAAATTTATGGATGAGTTGTTTTTAAAAAGTAAAATGACCTGGCGTGATATAGATTTGGTGATACCTCATCAGGCTTCTAAAACGGCATTGGTCTTATTTAGAGATATATTCGACATCCCTAAAAATAAACTGGTCATCAACATTGACGAAGTAGGTAATACTTTATCTGCAAGTATTCCAATTGCATTGCATTATGCAGAAAAAAACGGCCAGTTGAAAAGAGGTATGAAGGTATTGGTTATAGGAACCGGTGCTGGATTTTCTATTGGGGCTTTAATTTTGGAGTACTGATAGTATCACAAAGTTTAAAAAATTGTTTACCGAATGTCATGTTCAATAGATGAACAAATGAGACTGATACAATCACAACCGCAAATGGTACCCAAAATCCTTTAACTTGGTTCATTTTAAAGAGCATTTGAGTGGCAATTGCTATAGGTAAATGAAACAAGTAAAGAAAATAGGTTGATTCAACCTGATAAGCTGAAAAATGTAAGCTCGACTTTTCCATCAATTGCATAAACATTACACTTCCAGATAAAGCACAAATGCCAAAAAGAAATGGTTGCAAAAACACGTCTAAAAATAGGTGCTGATGAGCTTGATAGGCGGTGATGTAAATGCCTGAAAAGGCCAAACTGATGATGAAAACGATGGCCCAGATCCAAACTTTCCCAAGAAACTTGAATTCAGTAATTTGATGCATAGATTTTCCTAAAAGAAAATATCCTAGATAATAAAAGAAACTAGGCCATTTTATTTCGACATATATAGGATTTCTAATCATGGCTTCGTTGTTTATGGCCAATCCTATAGCAATGCATACAAACCCAAGTAAGAGGGATTTTTTTGGCGCAATATATCCAATGAAAGCAAATAATATGACGTAAAAAATAAACCAGTAATGTGCCATTGGTATGCCATTGCTCGCGATGGTTTGTTTAAAAATATCAAAAGCGTGTGATAATACATCATTGAATCCATTGAAATAGATGGCTTGTAGCACAAACAACAATGGAATGGTAAGGAGAGCAGAAACAATGGTTGGTATAAAAAATCTTTGAAAGTTTCTCTTTGCAACAGATCCAAAACTGCTCTGTTTGTTAGCAGAAAAATATCCAGCGATAAACATAAACACTTCCATCACAAATGCATGTAATGAAAAAATGGAATAGTCAAAAAATCTGTTTGAAGGTTCAGCTTGAAAAAACCACATACCATGATTATAAACCATATAAGGTACAAAACAATGGATGCAACACCTCATGTAGTTGGCAATAACTCTGGCTCTATCAAACGATTCAATTTTTGTCTTCATGCAATGTGTTGAATAAAAAATGCATCGTTTATAGGTAATACCAATGGGATTTTCGATTGAGCATTCAATTTATTTTTAGACGCAAGATAGTCAAAGAAAAGCTGTTCATCACATTGTATCAATTCAGCCATGTCCATACCCTTATTGTTCTTTCTATAGGAGTTGTATGTGATATTGTATTTACTTATAATGCCATCTAAAAGATTGTGTTCGAGATCTGTTTTAGTATCAATTGCAACAAACCAGTATTGTTTGCTGTTGTTGTTTTTGACTGGTAGTATGGTGATGAATTTAATGGGACTATTTAAATGAGATTGGAGTTCGTTGATTATGCTTTGAATTTGCTCTGCTACTATCAACTCGCCCATTACATTGATGGTGTCAGAGACGCGACCGTCAAATAAAAAATTGGACTCTGAAATGAATTTGATACAATCTCCAGTAGCATATCTCCACAAACCATTATTGGTGCTTACAATTAATTCATAACGTTTGTTTATGATAGGAATATCATCAAAAAGTTTGTTTTCGATATCATAGAATTCGTAGTATATACCTGAGTTCAGATTCAATCTCATGCCATTTTCATTGGGTAATTGATAGCCAAAAAAGCCTTCTGTTGAGACAAATGTTTCTAGTATAGGTATATTGCCTAATGCTTTTTTTAATTCTATTTCATAAGGTTGAATGGATAAACCAGAATACATGTAGAACTTAACATCAGGCCATAGTTCATGAATGGTGTTAATGTTGTGGTGTTTCTTTAATCTGTTAATCACTTGAGACACCCAGCTTGGAAATCCTGAAATACCGTAAATCTTCCAGTTGGATGATTGGGTGCAAATATGGTCCAATACATCTTGGTATTTGTATTCTTTTAATTCGTCTATATTAGGTACAATGCGTTTCTTAATCCATTTTGGAGATGTACTAAGGGCGTATGCAGACATGTTCTCAGACATATACCCATGATGGTAATTGTTTTCTAATTGTGAACCAATAAAAAAGGCTTTTCTAAAGAAGATATCTCCCAAAGTGATTAACCCGCATTTATAAAGCAATTTCATATATGAGATGAACCCCTTTTTATTGCTTTGCATAAACTGTTTCATGATGGGAATGTGCTTGATTCCACCATTTGTGCCAGATGTTTTTGCTAGCAACACAATTTTGCCAGGCCAAGTAGATTTGTATGTGCTTTTGAAATCACCCCAAAATTCTGCATGAGAAGCATAGTTTCCAATTGGAACTTTGGCTTTGTAATCAGCTGCATGTTTTATTGACGCAAAGTCGTATTGTATGCCAAAAGCTGTTCCTTGAGCTTTGTATATAAGCTCGGCAAGTACTTTGTTTTGACTATATTCAAATGATTTGTTCAACGCTAATGAGACCGAAATATAGCTAAAAAGTTTAATTTCCAAGACTCTATTTGATTCATCTCATAGAACTTGCAAATTGGGTGATAGTTAGTATATCTATATTGTTTTAATGTTTTATAAATTTTGTCAATATGAATAAGATAATATTGATGTTTACTTAAGGTGTTAAACCCCTAGTTTTGCTTCAATCAAATTAAACATCAGAACTTTATGAAAAATTTATTACTTTCCTTTGGATTGTTAACCGCTATCAGCGTTAATGGTCAAGCTGTAAGTGAAGATCTATCTAAGTGTCCATTTCACAATGGTACATTGAACTTAGGATCATCACCTTCTGCAGCTGCTCCTATCGAAGAGAAGCCAACTACAAATGTAGGTACTACTAACAAAGATTGGTGGCCCAATCAATTGAACTTATCTGTATTGAGACAAAATTCTAGTTTGTCCAATCCTATGGGACCAAACTTCAATTATGTCAATGCATTTAACAGTTTGGATTATTTCGCTTTAAAAAATGACATTAAAAAAGTTTTAACAACATCGCAAGATTGGTGGCCATCAGATTTTGGCAACTATGGTCCGCTTTTTATTCGTATGGCTTGGCACAGTGCTGGTACATACAGAACAGCAGATGGTAGAGGCGGCGCAACTGCTGGTCAACAGCGTTTTGCACCTCTTAATAGCTGGCCTGATAACGCAAATTTGGATAAAGCTAGACGTTTGTTATGGCCAATCAAACAAAAGTATGGCAATAAAATTTCTTGGGCTGATTTAATGGTATTAGCAGGTAATGTTGCTTTAGAATCTATGGGTTTTAAAACCTTTGGATTTGCTGGTGGTAGAGTAGATGTTTGGGAGCCAGAGATGGATGTATACTGGGGTTCAGAGAAGAAATGGTTGGATGACAAACGTTATTCAGATGGACGCAAATTAGAGAATCCCTTGGCTGCAGTGCAAATGGGATTGATTTACGTTAATCCTGAAGGTCCGGGTGGTAACCCAGACCCAATAGCAGCGGCAAAAGATATTAGAGAAACTTTTGGAAGAATGGGTATGGATGACGAAGAGACTGTTGCATTGATAGCAGGTGGTCATACGCTTGGTAAAACCCACGGTGCTGGTCCAGCAACGCATGTTGGTCACGAGCCAGAAGCTGCAAGCATTGAAGAACAAGGTTTGGGATGGAAAAGTTCATACAAAAGTGGTAAAGGAAAAGATGCGATAACATCTGGTTTGGAAGTTACATGGACCAACACACCTGTTGAATGGAGCCATAATTTCTTTAGAATATTGTTTAGATACGAGTGGGAATTAACTAAGAGTCCGGCTGGTGCAAACCAATGGGTAGCGAAAACAGACGATAAAATTATTCCAGATGCTTTTGACAGTAATACGTATCATAAGCCAACCATGTTGACTACCGATTTGTCTTTGAGATTTGATTCAGCATATGGAAAAATTTCAAAGAAATTTATGGAGAATCCAAAAGCATTTGACGAAGCATTTGCTAGAGCTTGGTTCAAATTGACACATAGAGATTTCGGTCCAAGTTCTTTGTATCTCGGACCAGAAGCACCGAAAGAGCAGTTGATTTGGCAAGATCCTATACCAGCAGTCAATCATGCTTTGGTGGATGCAAAAGACATTGAGGTATTAAAAACCAAAATTTTAAGTTCTGGACTTAGTGTAAGTCAGCTTGTTTACACTGCTTGGTCATCGGCATCAACATTTAGAGGTTCAGACAGAAGAGGCGGAGCTAATGGTGCGAGATTGCTGTTGCAACCACAAAAGTCGTGGGCAGTAAATAATCCAAATCAAGTTGACAGTGTGATAGCAGCTTTAGAAAAGATTCAAAAGAATTTCAATTCAACCAATAAAGTTAAAAAGATTTCGATGGCTGATATGATAGTTTTAGGCGGTTGTGCAGCTATTGAGAAAGCAGCTAAAGATGCTGGATATCCAACAACTGTTCCTTTTACACCTGGAAGAATGGATGCTACACAAGAGCAAACAGATGTTAAGAATATGATGGTGTTAGAACCTCAAGCTGATGGATTCAGAAATTACATGAAGACACAATATACGGTATCGGCAGAAGAGTTATTGGTTGACAAAGCACAATTGTTGAATTTAACTGCTCCAGAGATGACGGTGTTAGTAGGAGGTATGCGTGTTTTAGGTGCAAACTACAACAGAAGTCAGCAAGGCGTGTTTACCAACCGTCCTGGTGTTTTAACCAATGATTTCTTTGTAAACTTATTGGACATGAACACTGTTTGGACACCAATCAACGACAGAAAAGAAGCTTTTGAGGGTAAAGACAGAACAACAGGAAATTTAAAGTGGACAGCTACAAGAGTAGATTTAATTTTCGGTTCAAATTCAGAGTTACGTGCCGTAGCTGAAGTATATGCGAGTGCAGATGCCAAGCAAAAGTTTGTAACAGATTTTATCAGTGCATGGGTAAAAGTCATGAACGCTGATAGATTCGATATCAAGAAATAAGTTTTAGTATTTTTCAAATAATACAAGGCCTGGCGAAAGCTGGGCTTTGTTGTTTACTGAAAAGCAGAATTATAACCTCTATACTTATCACATACATCAATATTAAATTCTTAAGTTCGAAAAGTTGAATGAGAAAGTTGTTATGAAAGTTTTTAGCGATGTATAGATTGGATTTAATGTTTAAAAAGAATTATTTCTTAACTATTACCTCTTCTGATTATTATAATGATGAGTAGAAGAAGCACTATGCCAACTCCAATATAAACTGAGTAGTACCAAGGCGTATTATTTGAAGTAGGTTTAGGTTTATTAGTTATTTTTGATTCATTGGTTATTTTTTGTGGCTCTGATATTGCTTTAATTCTTTTTTCTATTAGATTATTTGAGAAACCATATTGTTTTGATAAATTATATATTTGAAGTGCAGAACTGCTATCATTTAGTAAAAAATTGATATTAGCTAAATCAAATAGCAAATGAGCAATTATGGGATCTTTAGGTTTAATGAAAGACATTCTTTCTTCCAGCTGAAAAAAAATAGCTCTTTTCAATTCATCTAAGGAGTCTTTTGAAATTGAAGTTATGGGTTTGTCTAAGAGCCCGAAATCTACTTCTATGAGTGCATTAGATGTTATTATTGGGTTTTTATTGAGTTTTAAATTTAGAATATTGATGTGAATCCATTCTGAATTAAAGTGAGAGCTTGGGTCTGCTACAATTGCCCTTGTCATCCATTTGTAAGCATTTTTATTGTCTCCAATTAATTCATATGCTGTGCCAAGATTTGAAGCGATTGAGTAATTGTCGTAATCAATTTGCTTGTATAATTTGATGTACAACTTAATAGCTTCATCATATCTTTTTAAGAGAATAAGCAGTACTCCTTTAGTTATTAGTGCATCAATATTTTTATTTTTGACATAATCTTGATTAATTTTTTTAAGTTGAACTAATAAAAAAGAGTCACTTTTAAACGTATGACCATACGGGATATGTACTGAATTTAATCCTGTGTTTTCATAGTAATTTGTCATTGGATTTGTAATCGGTAGATTTAAGCAAGCGTATGTATTGTAACTGCTAAAGATTAACAATAAAAGAATCAGTTTTTTCATATTTCAAATAAAGGTTTTTAATTAATCAACATACCATTCTAATACTTCGGAGAAAAAAAGTACCAAAGATAAAAAATACCCAATTGCACCGAATACTACAATATTTGATGATTGTTTTATGTTTTTTTTAAACATGTAAATCGATAATACGATCCATGGTAAAAAAGCAATAATCAACGTATCAAAAGTTAAATTTATAACAGTTGAATGATATTGATAGTAACTTAAGATTTTCGGGTCTGGGTGGTTATAAGAAGGAAAATACCCTAAAGTACTAGCAGCATTAAAGTAAAAAGTCAATAAAGATGCACAAAAGATATATGGTATACAGCCTAATATCAAAGAACCATACAATATAACTTTCATATTGCCTTAACTCAGTTTTTATGATTTTATTGTTGGAAGTTGTAACATTATTTAATCAATTTTCGTTACAATAAAACAATCAAATTTTAGTTTGATTAAAACAACAAACGCAATAAAGGAATGATGAAAAATGTAAGTTTTATTTTAGGACTTCTATTGGTATTCGCATCTTGTAATACCGCAGAACCAACCCAGGTAGTCAACAATTTTGTTCAAAACAATGTGAACGATTCGGGTATCATAGAAATTAAAGATTCTGTGGTTTTGAATATGGATTCTTTGATGAAAATACGCGTCAAAGTCTCAAAATTGATTGATAGCTCAAGAGTAAATGTCGACTGTTTAAAGGAGTTTAACAAATTGGCAAATCGCTCTAACGGTGAACTCAAAGTATTGGTCAATTCAAAATTGCTCTCTGATGAAATTGTTAAATCCATCAAAAAACATGCTCAGAACAACACAGATTTGATGATATTGATTGATAAGACTGGAAGCATGACAGAAGATTTAGTCAACGTTAAAACGGGTTTGAATCGCATTTTGGAGACCATTAGAGAATATGAAGGCATCAGGTTGGCTGTCGGCACTTATGGTGATAAGAATGTTGATGGACCGAATTGGTACGACTTTAAGAACTTTGAATCCAATTTTGATGATGTTCAAACTTTCGTTGATGCTCTTACTGTTACAGGCGGAGGAGACTTTCCAGAATCTGTAAATGACGGCATTTATAGAGCATTTCAAGAAGGATTTTGGTCGTCAAACAATAAAAGAATGGTGCTTTTAATTGGCGATGCGCCGTCGTTAGAGGATTCATTAAGCGACCACTCTCTTTCTGAAATTGTAGAAATCGCAAAGAAAGATGAGGTACACATGAATTTCTACCCAATTGTTTTAAGTCCTACTGCCGATACTAGCTCAACCATAGCATCCATGGAGAAACGCAATTTCTTAGACATCATTTTTCCAAATCCATGCACTGGTTCGTTGACACTACAACTTAAAAACAAACGTGGATTGAGTCTCGAATTTTTCGATCAAAAAGGTGCAGTTGTAAAAAGACTACAAACCAAAGAGGCATCAGAAACCATTGATTTGAGCGATTTAAGTGATGGGGTATATGTAGTAAGGGCATTTGATAAACACAAAAATTACGACACAGAGAAGTTTGTGTTGAGTAAGGGAATGTGAGAAGAGAGAGTGTGTGAGAATGTGAGCGAAAAAAACCATGCAAAGTGCGGTTTTTGATGCTACCTTCCCGATAGCTTTCGAGACAGGGGAGTTTGTAGCTCATTCTTCGCACAATCTCTAATTCGGGATAAACTTCTCGCCCAGTTTGGCTCACAAATGAAAAAAGCCATCCGAAGATGGCTTTTGTTTTGCTCCCCAACCTGGGCTCGAACCAGGGACCTAGTGATTAACAGTCACTCGCTCTAACCAGCTGAGCTATTGAGGAGTCTTTTTCCTAAAAAGGAGTGCAAATATAGAATTTAAAATTTTTCTATGCAAAATTTTTTTAAAAATATCGGGAAAAAACTCTTAAGCCCTTATTTGGCTTGGGATTTAGACTCCAGATACTTCATATATGAACTCACATGTCGGTCCTTTTTCGACTCGTAAATGTCTTTTATTGTTACCATGATGCCTGTCTCCTCAACATCTCCAAAATGGCTGTTGATACAAGTAGGGAAGGTCTTCATGGTCGGACTGGTATTCATGTACGAATTGAATAATGGTGGGATGTTCTCTCCTAAATCTCTTACTCTTGTGTTTAATACCACATGCCCAGCTTTGTAGTCTAATCCCTCTAATGAGTGCTTAAACTCAGAAGTATCGCTGTATATTGGCATAGGGTCTTCAACCTTGATTAAGTTTTCTGGATCTGGAAAATAATGGTGCATGAAGGTCAATATCAAATCTCGTGCATCTCGGTTGAAATGGGTGTACATGGTAACTTTGCCAAAGAAATATTCCATCTCTGGATAATTGATGATCAAAGCACCCAATCCATCCCAAAGGTTGTCTAAACTGAACAGTCCCTTTCTGTTTTCGGCACTTGGTTGGTATTTGGGTTGCACAAAAGAACGCCCCAATTCTATCGTTTTTAGGAAGTAGAAATTCTTCATGCGCTCACTAAATTCATAGATTTCAGTGGTAGCTAAATGGTAGTTGCCATCAGGCTGACGCGCGTCTTTGGTTAATATAAAACGATAGCCTCCAATGATTTCTTTGTCATCTGGTTGCCAAACGATCAGTTGTTTGTAGGCACTAGGACCGAAGTCAAATTCATCTAAATCGCAATCTTTTCCAGTACCACCTCCAGCTGTACGAAACGATAATTCTCTTAATCTACCTATTTCTTTTAGGGTGTTTGGTGCGTTATGGCAATCAATGATATATAATTTATTGCCACCATTATTAGTTGGTCTAACAAACACCTCGTCGGTCAATTCTTTCTCAATTAATGCTCTGTCTATAGGGTCTATAATCTCCATCATGGCGTTTGATTTTATGTCGTAAATATATGGAAAAAATTATTTTTGCTTAAATGAGTGGTAAAATTCCTCAAAATCAGCATTTGGATTATCCTTTAATAAATATACAAAATGCCTCATAGCATTGGCTATTTTGTGGTGCTCGCCTATGTTTTTAATCAAATATGCGGGTATAGGTTTACCAAAGTGAAATATGATGGTTTTGCCTTTTTGATGAAACATTTCTGATGGCAATAAAAGCATTTCAATGTTTACTTTGATGCCAAGTCTTTTTCGCCATTTGGCTATTCTATAGAATCGCGGACTGTTCAATGCTTCAACAAATGTAGGCACTATGTCAGTTTGGTATTTAACAGATTTGGTAATGTAGCTTTTGTTCCATTTTAGGTCGAAAATTCTACCATTTTGATTTCTAGAAACCATACCAGCAGGGAAAATTAAAGTAGCAGAGTCAGAAGCAAATTGTCTCTCAACTTGAATTAAGGATTTTTTTGCATTTGCGCCGTGCTTGTTAACGCCAAGAAATACTTCCTGTAAGGGTTTAACATTCATTAAAATGTCGTTAACAAGAAATTTTACGTCGGTTCTAACCTTGTGCACTTCGCTGATATAGCCCATGCCATCCAAGCCTCCTAGAGGGTGGTTGGCCGCTAAAATTAATCGCCCAGTTTTAGGGATAAAGTGGGTGTTTCTGGATTCTATGTTTACACCGATTTCTTCAAAACAAGATCTAGCAAAATCGACACCCTTCAGCCCTTTGGCCTTTACAAGCATCCTATTCAACTCGTCTTGTTTGATCAATCTTTCGAAGAAACCAAAAAGAAACCCTGGAATCCAGCGCGCTAGCTTAGGATTCTTATCTTGAAACACTTTTCTGACGTTAATCAAAGGTAAGTCCTGATTCTCTTCATTCATTCTGCGAATATAAAAAATATAACGACTGCAACAATTTTTAAATAATTTTCCTAATTTTGAATCATGACAGATATTAAACCCCCTTTTAACTTTACCAAATGGATTGAAGAGAACAGACATTTGCTAAAACCACCAGTTGGAAATAAAAATCTAACTGTGGGTGCGGGCGATTTTATTGTCATGATAGTGGCTGGTCCGAATGCCAGAAAAGACTACCATTACAACGAAACAGAAGAGTTTTTCTATCAGTTGGAAGGTAACATCACTGTTAGGATTCAACAAGATGGAAAAGCTGTAGATATTCCGCTTTCTGCTGGTGATATGTTCTTATTGCCTGCGAAAGTACCTCATTCTCCTGTACGTTCAGAGGGTTCTCTGGGATTGGTATTTGAGCGCGTGAGAGCTGGTAAAGGATTTACAGATGGGTTGTTGTGGTTCTGCGAAAAGTGCAATCACCCTTTGCATTCTGCCTATTTTGAATTACACGATATTGAAAAAGATTTCTTGCCAAGATTCAAAGAATATTATGGCAATGAAGAACTGAGAACATGTAAATCATGTGGTCATGTGATGGAAACAGATCCAAGATTTGTTTAAATCATCTCTTTCCAAGTGCCTTTTTCTAAATTGTATTTCAAAGTGGAAGGCAAAGCTTTCAACCAATATTTGCTAAATTCTGTGGCAAAACTTGGTTGCATATAACAGTTAACAGTGCAACCTTCACATTCAGCATAAGTGCCTTCTTTTTGAATCAATTCCTGAGTGCTGGCGCTGTTATAAAGGTCAAATAAGTTGTCTTTTATTTCTAAACTGTCAATGCCCAAATGGTAACATGGCATCATCAATTTATTTTCTGGAGAAATGACTATTGTAGTGCTCGCAGCGTTGCAGACTGGGTTGTTTATATGATTGCCTCCATCTTTTCTTAACTCTATGAATCCTCTGTTGAGATACACCAGTTTTTTAGATGCCCAAGATTCTAATACATTCAAATCATCACTTGATAACTCTGAACCAACTTCGTTGTATTCAAAAACAGGATTTAGAATCAACATGAGCTTATTTGGCAAGCAAAAGGTTTGATAGACCTCTTCAATTTCGTGTATGTTGTGACTAAAGACAGTAAACAAGATGTCTGGCCTTTCATTTAATCGCTTTGCAATTTCAATTGATTCAAGAAATTTATCAAAGATTTTAACACCTCTACTTTCATCGTGTGCATCAGCATGAGGCGAATCTAGAGAGAAATGTAGCATGTCAATCTTACCTTTCAAATTTTCTGCAAATTTTGGATAAAGCAAGGTGTTGGTTGTCACAGTGGTGATAAATCCTAAAGATTTTGCCAGAGTTAAAAGCTCGGGCAGCTGACGGTGTAACAATGGTTCTCCGCCTGTAAAATCAATTACTTTTACACCCAAACGTTTCAAATCTTTAAAGTTTTGATGGGCGTTTTCTAATGTGACATAAGGTGATGGCTTTTCCCAGATATCACAAAAACTGCACTTGGCATTGCATCTATATGTAAGGTAATAGTTGCAAAGTACAGGTGAATGTCTGAGTTTGAATTTCATTAGTATGCTCCTTCGTATTTTCTAATGAACCACTCTAAACTTATCAATCCAAGTAGAATAAAGAATACCCATTTTAAATTGATCAATTCATCTGGCCTTTTTTCGTTGTATGTAACAGACGTTACGCCTGTGTTTTTCTTTATTTTATTGGCTACAGATTTAAACTGTTCTGCAGGAACAAATTCGCCATTGTTTTTCTTACTCATGTCTCTTAATAGCGCAAAATCCGCTCTGGTATTCACCAATTCGGTTTGTAAGGCGGTAACTAGAAACTTACCACTAACGGTTTCGTTGATGCCTTCAGCCTTAGCAGTAAATTGATAAGCTCCTGGATTTAGCAGTCCTAAGTCTAAAGTATAGCTCTTGTCATTTCTACTGAAGGTATAACTGTAGATTTTTTTAGCTTCATCGGTAATGCTTAGTTTGACTTCATTGGTGTTGATGAGTTCATAACTCGCATTGTACAGTTCTGCTACAAACCTAACATTTTCATCTTCTTCATATACACTTTTAACAGGATATACTCTAAACTTTCTTTTGTCTTCTTTAACGGCTAAAAATTGTATGGTTTTATTCACCAATTCGCTACTAGCAACATGATTTTCATTTTCAACAAAATCTATCATTCTCCACTTCCAAAAGCCTTCTCCAAACAAGTAAGCCGTCTTTTCATTGTTTTGATTGCTAAACGCCCATAATGGAATATTAGAATTGACATTGCCAATTTTTTGGTAAGCCAATACATCCATGTATTCTGTGCCAGTATATTGACCATAAGGTACTGTCATTGGAGGAAATAATCCAATCGTTTGTTTGGTGTTTTCTTCTAATGTAAAAGCATTGAATTTGGTGTTTAAACTGGCTTGCGATTCGTTGAATCTTCCTTGGTTTCTATCAATTCTTGCAATACCTGCTACCTGATTGAGTTGCTCAAATGCTGTTTGACTACCAACAATGACCCAAATAGGAATTTTATTGGCTCTTAAAGTATTGATTAGATTCTGTGAATTGCTTCCTCTGGCAGGTAACTGATGTAATATTGCGACACTGTACTGACTGATATCGCCTAAATTGATTTCTGAAAGTGTTTTACTTATGGTTTCATAGTTTTTATTAGGTTTTAATGCTTCTTTGATTGCACCAATATCAGGATGTGAACCACTGTGAGCAATTAGAATTTTCTCTCTGCCATCAATAATGTCTATGAAAATGTCTTTCTTGTTGTTGATTATAGAATGTTCACCACTGATACTACTTAAAGTGGCAACATAGTGTTTAGTGCCTGGTTGTTTGGCTTCTAAATTGATGAGTATGGATTTAAAAAAATCTTTTTTATCAATGGCTATGTTCTGACTAAAAACTATATTGTTATTTTCAGAAATGTTTAGAGTGGTATTTTGACCTACGCATTCAAAAGCAGAGATGTTGATTTCAATAGGAAATTCATTGTTCAAATAAGCAATTGAATTGGCAACAGCAGATTTTAAAATCACATCTCTTTTAATGGTACTATCTCCCATGCCAATGGTATAAATAGGTGCATGAAAATTGAGCTGTTTGTAGGATGGATTTGCGCCCCTATTGTAGATACCATCACTGGCAAACACTACTGCGCCAACATTTTGTTTGGCATAGGTGTTATTGATGAAATCATACATTGAGCCGATGTCTGTTCGTTTGGATTTGAAATCTGCAGAATCAGATGGTTTAACATCGCCACCTAAATTTAGATATTCAACGTCGTAATCTTCTCCAAGTTCTGAAGAAAGATTGTACCACTGCTTTAAAAAATCCTTTGTGTAAAAATCGCGATTTTTATTGGAAAGTACCGATTCGGAATTGTCCAATACCATCAAAATTTTCGGTTTTTCAATTTCACTGCTTGTCCTAACTATTACTGGTCCTAATAAGAAAAAAGCCAGTAAACTTACAACTAGCGCTCTAACTACTGCCAATGCTTTGAAAACAGTATCTTTGAATTGGGGCTTGTAGAGCAAATAAGCATATCCAATACCCAATCCTAAACAGAGAAGAATGAACCACCATTGTGTTGAGAGTATTAGTTGCATGTCGTGCAAATTTATAGTTTTTAAACAGCTTAAACAACGCGTATTGTCTAAGAATGTTGTGAATTAGTTAAAATCTTGACGTGGCTTGATATAAGCCCATTCCATAAAACTAAAATCAGATATTGATAAATTTTTGTCAGATAGGTCTTGATGGTCTTCAAATTCAAGTAAAGCCACAATAGGATGATTTTGAGCTGACATATTATTCCCAGTGGTTTTCGGCTTTATGAGTATCTTAAAATATAAGTTGTTTTCAAAATCATTGAACACTTTTAACAAGTAAAAAGTGTCATCGTTTTTAAGGAATAGTTTTTCCTCTACAAATGCAATTTTGGGCTCATCTAAATAGTTGTAATGTCTACTAACGGGACTTAAGATACAGAAGTCGTTGTAATACATATTTACGTGTACTTCATTGTATGATTCGCCTCTTATTTTCATCATATATTTACTGTCTCCAGGTAAACCAGATTGACTTTCATAGGTCATTGGTAACTCAAATTTAATAGCATTCCAACGCTCTTTTATAAGTTTAAATCTACTCAATCTTGTGATAGTAATCATTATTACAAAACCAACAAACATCAAATTGAAGATGTTGTTGACTAGCGCATACAGAAAGCCTTCTCTATACCATATTAGACCCAATTGCATGAGATAAACTATGCCGTAATATTTGAGCATTCTAGAGGAGACTTTGTCAGAATCAATCACCAATGAATAGGTAAAGAAAGACGAATTGTTGATGCAATTATTGAGAATAGTAGCAAAGATAGAAATGGTTAATAAGAAATAGAGAATTACTCCTATAACAGAAGATGTGGATTTGTAATGCAGAATGATAAAATCATAAATGCCATGTGAAATAGAAGCAAATAATAGATAAATAAATAGGAGATAGTATTTTTTATTGTTGTGGAAAAAGAGAATTCTTATCAAGCCATAAGCAACCAATGCTGTGTTAAACATATGGCCAACAGATGATAATATGGCTCTTCCGATGATCATATCAGGGCCACCTTGTTTGAAGTATAGAACATTTTCAGCTGCTGAAAATCCTAAAGCTGATACAGAAAAAAATGCTAAAATATCAATGGGCTCTTTTAATCGATTTTTAAAAAACTGGTAAGTAAGAAGAATAGGTAATGTCTTAGCAATTTCTTCGACCATTCCAATTTTGAAAATACAAAACAATAAATCATTGATAAATCCACTGTTCATGTCCCAGTCAAAATATTGTATCTCTAACTTTTGGAGCCCAAGCACAGGCAATGTAGATGCTGCTCCAAGCAAGAAAATGATAATCAAATGTGAAATGTCTTCTTTGTTAAAGATGTCGATTAGCCGATAATAATCAACCCAAATCCAGGCAATAAATATGGCTATTAAAACGTAAATTAAAATTAAACCCATTAGTTTGTATCAAAAATATGGAGATTGTTGATTATTGCAATGAACAATTTTTCATCTTAATTGTTAGTGAATCATGTCTAAAGCAATTATAATAGGTGCAGGTGTTTCAGGCATAGCTACAGCGTTGAGGTTGAGGGCTAAAGGGTATGATGTGCATGTTTTTGAAGCATCATCTGCTCCTGGCGGAAAGATGAAAGAAATCAGTAGTAATGGCTACAGATTTGATACTGGTCCATCGCTGTTTACTATGCCAGACCTAGTAGACGAGCTATTTAAATTGCACAACGAAGATCCTAGAAAGTATTACCATTACAAAACACTTTCAAGTTCTTGTCATTATTTTTTTGAGGATGGTAGCAGTTTTGAATGTCCTTCAAATGTTGAGGAATTGGATAGATTATTGGCAGAAAAACATGGTGAAACTCCGGGTACTATCGTTAAATATTTGGCAAAAAGTGGCAAAATGTACGAGATAACCTCTCCAGTTTTTCTCGAAAATTCATTGCATAAGTTCTCAACTTATTTCAGTTCTAAAGGATTAAGAGGTATAGCCAATTTATGGCGTTTGAACATGTTTTCTTCTATGAATTATGTCAATAAAAAAACGTTCAAAAATCCTAAAACGGTCCAATTGTTTAATAGATATGCTACATACAATGGCAGCAATCCTTTTGTGGCGCCAGCAACTTTAAATATAATTCCTCATCTGGAATACGGCATTGGTACATATTTTCCGGAAGGTGGAATGATAGATGTAACCAATTCTCTATATCGCTTGGCTCTCGATAAAGGCATTGGGTTTATTTTTAACTCAAAGGTTGAATCAATCATCACTAAAGAAGGTAAAGCTGTTGGTATTAGAACCAATTCTGGAACTTATTATTCTGATTTGGTGGTAAGTAATATGGATGTTTACCATACCTATGATAAATTGATTAAACAGGTTGAGGCACCTAAAAAGGTGAGTACCAATGAGGCGAGTAGCAGTGCCTTGATTTTTTATTGGGGAGTAAAGAAATCGTTTAAGCAATTGGGTTTGCATAACATCTTTTTTAGTTCTGATTACGAAAAAGAATTTAGAGATATCTTTAACCACAAAAAAGTAACTGAAGATCCTACAGTTTACATCAATATCACATCAAAGTACAAGAAGGACGATGCGCCAGATGGATGTGAAAATTGGTTTGTGATGGTTAATGTGCCGTCTAATAGCGGTCAGAATTGGGCTCAATTGACCAATGAGGTTAAATCCAATGTTCTTAAAAAGTTGAGCCGTCATTTTGGCGAAGATATTGAGTTGCTAATTGAAACTGAAGACGTTTTAGATCCTGTTAAAATAGAAAACAATACCTCCTCCTACAAAGGGGCATTGTATGGAAGTAGCAGTAACTCAAAATTATCAGCTTTTTTCAGGCATGCAAATTTCTCTGACAAGGTTAAGAATCTTTATTTTTGTGGAGGCAGTGTGCATCCAGGTGGCGGTATTCCTTTGTGTTTGCGAAGCGCCGAGATAGTTAGCAAGCTTGTTTCATAGAATTTTTTTATCGGCGAACGACTAATTTTGTCGAACACATAGCAATCAATCTTAAAGTTTCACATAATTTCGAACCAAAATCAAGTGAAACGTATGAATAGACTATTGATTCTATCCACTTTTATTTTGTCTTTTACAACTGCTGCTGCTCAATCTAAACGAATGACGTTGAAGCAATGTATAGAATATGCTTGGATGAATAATCTAGATGTAAGACAATTTACCCTCAATTATGAGAGTTCTAAAATCGATGCCAAACAAGCTCGTGCCAATATGCTACCCTCTGTGTCTATGAGCGGAGGTCAGAACTATCAGTTTGGAAGAACCATCGACCGTTTTACGAATACGTTTATCAATCAGACCATCAGAACCAATAACGTTGGGTTAAATGCCAATTTTGTATTGTACAATGGTTTGCAGATGGAGAACAATATTAGAAGTCAGCAAGCGCTTTTGAAAGCTAGCGAAGAAAACATTCAAAATATCAAGAATCAAATTGCATTAAGTGTCGCCAATGCCTTTCTTCAAACCATTCAGGCAGAAGAAAACATTAAAAATGCGGATTTCCAAAAGACAACAACTTCGTCTCGCATAGAAAGAGCACAAAAAATGGTGGATGCAGGAACCACTGATTTAAGTGCTTTGTTGAGTTTAAAAGCGCAATTGGCAAATGAACAATTGAATTATATCACAGCTGTTAATTCAAAGCAATCGGCAATTTTGAGTTTAAAGACTTTGATGCAGATGCCTATGGAAGACGATTTGGATATTGAGATTCCTAGCATAACTGGTGATCTTATATACAATACACTTACAGCAGTTCAAATATATGAAATCGCCCTAGGCTCTATGCCTCAAGTTAAAGCTGCCAATCACCAGTTAGAGTCTGCCGGTATACAATCAAAAATGGCAAGAGGCAGTATGGCGCCAACCATATCTTTATATGGTAATATCAGTACAGTGTATTCTCAAAGTGCTAAGACCATTACAGACGCTAAAATTTCTGGAACAGCACCAATTGGTTATACACAAAATACCAATGAAGTGGTATTGCAACCAACCTATTCTTATACGGCTAAAACGATAGATTTTTCAACACAATTTAAAGACAATCTTGGTCAAAGTATGGGTTTAAGTTTGAGTTGGAATTTGTTCAATGGAATGCAAGTTCAAAACCAGTATCAAAAGAGCAAAATCAATCAACAAATCAGTGAATTGAATTTGATGAAAGTGAAGAATACACTGTTGAGTGATATCAATATTGCTGTTACCAATTACAATGCTTCAAAGGCTAAGTATGATGCGGCAAAGAACAATGTTGAAGCGCAGAAATTATCCTTAGACTACATTCAAAAGCGCTATGATGCTGGTGCTTCTACCTCATTCGATTTCATCCAATCAAAAAACAATTATTTACAAGCTCAAACCAACGAAACTCAAGCAAGATTTGAGTTGATATTTAGAAGTTTAATTTTAGAGTACTACAAAGGCAATCCAATTATATTATAAACCATGACAAAAAAGAAAATATTTATAACATTAGGCGTTATCGCATTGGTGTTTATCTTAATCGCAATTTTTGGGAAGAAAGATAAAAAAGGTTTGATGGTGGCTACAGAGAAAGTAGCAACTAGAAGTATAGTTGAGGAGGTTACTGCAAGTGGAACTATATATCCTGAAAATGAAGTAAAAATCAGTCCGGATGTGTCTGGTGAAATCATAGATTTATATGTGCAAGAAGGCGATACAGTTAAGCGTGGTGATTTATTGGTGAGGATAAACCCAGATATTTATCAAACACAGCTTGAACAATCTAAAGCTGGATTGAACAACGCTAAAGCTAGTTCTGAAAATATACAAGCTCAGTTGTTAAGAACACGTTCTAACGTTGATTTGCAAAAGAAGAACTTTGAGATGCAAGAAAAGTTGTTTAAAGACAAAGTAATTAGTCAACAAGAATACAACAATGCAGAAGCTCAATATGAAATGGCTAAAGCCGAGTTGCTTGCAGCTGAAAAGCAAGCTTTGGCTTCAAGATACAATATTGAGTCTGTAGCAGCTTCAGTTAATCAAGCTGGAAAGAACTATGGCAGAACAACTGTTTTAGCGCCAACGGATGGTGTAATAACTGGACTTGTATCTAAGAAAGGTGAGCGTGTGGTTGGGACTGCTCAAATGGCAGGTACTGAAATGATGCGAATTTCAGATTTAAGCAGAATGGAAGTACGTGTAGAAGTGAACGAAAATGATATTGTTAGAATAGATGTTGGCGACTCAGCTGGAATTGAAGTTGATGCCTATGATGGTATAAGATTTAGAGGAATTGTTACTCAAGTGGCTAATTCTGCAAAAACCAGCGCCACAAGTATCTCTACAGATCAGGTGACTAAGTATGAAGTGAAAGTGCTAATTTTAAGATCGTCTTACGATTCTCTTATGGCTGCAAATGGTGGTAAAATGCCATTCAGGCCAGGAATGAGTTCTACAGTTCATATCTACACAAAAACAGAATCGAATGTGATGTCTGTTCCTGTTGCAGCCGTAACCTTAAAGGAAAAGAGCGATAATACCAGTGATAAGGAAGAAGTTGTTTTTGTAGTTGAAAACGGTAAAGTTGTTAAAAGAACTGTAACAACAGGTATACAAGACACCAAATTCATTAAAATAGTATCTGGGTTAAAAAAGGATGAAGTGGTAGTATGTGCTCCATACGAAACCATCAATTTTAAGCTATCTAATGGTACTGCGGTAAATGTAGTTGACAAGGAAAAGCTCTACGAAGCGGAAGCAAAGTAGCGTATTTGCTACTGATGTATATAACTATCGATTGGAACTATAATTTTCTGCAATTTTCGACGTTATCTTTGTACCATGAAGATAATCGTACCTATCTTTATTTTTCTTTCAATTCATCAACAAGTTTTAGCACAGTCAGCATCTAAATCAGCCGACTGCGAGAGCTTGGTGTTCAACACAAAAGAACTAACGCCTTTCGAATTCAACGAACGTTGCAAAACGGAATCTTATCCTTTTATTTCCTCTGATGGCAACGATTTGTACTACACCAACAACCAGACAATTGATTGGTTATTTTACTCACAAAAGGAATCTTCTACAGGTAAATGGACTGTTCCAGTGCCTCTGGTAATTGGCAATTTCAAAGAACCTATCCGTTCTTGTTACTTCAGCAAGGACATGAAAACACTCTATTTCATCAGCAAGGATAAAATGTACAAAGCCTTATCAGACAATGGCTCTAAAACACAATTTTTGAATCCAGAAGAGATTGAAATCAATAGGGGTAGTTCTATAAAAGGACCTCTGTCTTATATAAGTATTAGTGATGATTTAACCAAGATGTATGCCTATGTCAACAATCCTACTGAAACTGCAACCATGTGCGAATTCTATCAATCAGGGGAAAATCAGTATACATTTCTTAAATCTATCTCTACTACTAAGAAAGAAATGGGGAGTTTGAGTTCTGATGGATTGACCTATTACTTTACCAACGACTTATATCCAAATATCTTGTTTTGCAAGAAAAGAAAGGATTTAAGTTTGGATTTTGATGCAACTATATACATTGTAAAATCCTTTGAATCCAATCTCAATGTTAGTCAGGTAAGGATAGCTGAAAATGCAGGGTGGCTAGCAGTGGTGTTGTCAGAAACAGTGTGGAATAAAAACGAGTTGTATTTCAGTAGATTCGATGTGAACGATTCCAATCTTACATTAAAAGTTTTAGATGAAGCCAATATCAAATTGATCAATGAAACCAATAAACAATCTCTTGTGAATGCTGGCAATGATGTAAACACATCTTTACCAATTATGAAAAGAGAAATTATCAATACCAAAGGGGCTGAGTTGGTTAAAATTGAATTGGGGCAAGCATTCCCAAATCCAGCTAAAAATGTATTTTATTTCTATTATAACGTCATTTCAGAAGACTTTAATGGTGTTTATCCAGTTGTAAATGTATTGGATAATGCTGGTCGCACTGTTTACACGATGAGCTTAAGCGATATGAAGGGTGAAGCTAAAGTGTTATTAGATGATGTGCCTTCTGGTGCCTATATGGTCAAGTTAGACTATAATGGCATTTCATCCGAAATGATTAGAATTACCATTAGTCTTTAGTTTTTAATAAGTCCATTAAAGACGTTGATGTCTTTAACATTTGACGGCACTTTTTTAAGTTTGATATAGGTAAGAGAGTTGTTAGAAACATTTGATGCCGATACATCATTTTTATTGGCATAATACAAATTACCAGAGTAGTCTGTTGCTATGATGTATTCGCAATTTGCAGGTTCAAAAGTTAGATTGCCAACAAGTATTTTGAAAACAGTATTGTATCGATTGTCTATCATGTAAATGTTTTTGATATCAATTGGAAGACCTTTTAAATCTGTATACTGAGCAATAAGTGAGGTGTTGAATGCAGGTGTTTGGTTGTAGAACATTCCAAAAGTACCAAGCTGATGAATCTTTAATACTGAATAATTGAGGTTCTTTTTTAATTGGTTAATTCTATTTGCATTGTACAACTTAAATTCTTCGAACCTTAACAAATTTAATTCATTGAATTCTATTCTTTTTTTGTGAACCGTTTTTAAGTACTTATCGTAACATTTTTGAAATTTTTTAAGTTGTTTTTTAAGTAGTTTTTTATCGTCTGTATCTACTACAAATGCGGTTAATTTTCTAAAACCTTCAGCTGTTTTAAGCAAGATGTCGACAGTGCTTTTACCTTTGGTATATTGAATTCTAACATCCATGTATTTGATGTTCTTGATGAAATTGTCATTGAATTCTTTTTTGCTTTCTGGCGTAAATTCAACATTGAAATTGATGTTGTTGAATGCCTTTATTTCTGGGAATAATCCAACAGATGATTTGTCTAAAATTTTAAAGTATTGTCTGCTTTTGTTGCGCTCTTTTGGTATTACTTTTTGAATTTTGAGGTACGACTTTCCTTTTTTAATTCTAAGGCCTTTTAGCTTGCCATCTAAATTGAAGTCCTTGTTCCAAGTTCTATCTAAATCAGCATAAAACGACTTTGTCTTGAAAAGCAATTCACTGTTGTTGTCTTTATCATTCAGATATATTGCATGCTTACTTTTATACCTATTGTCGAAGTTGGTGGTATCAAACAAATACAATTGTTGTGTACTAGAAGATGTTTCGATTTTATGAAAATCTAAAGGTTCAAAATTGTTAGCAAATATCTCGTTGTAAAAGTTCAGATTTTGCCAAGTATTAGATTCATAATCGTAGAAATGAGCTATTGAACTATCGGCAGCCACCGGCATCCCGACTTTTATTTGATATCCATCTTTTAGTCTAGCAGCGCTTTTTTCGGCTGTAGCCTGTATGTTGAATAAAAATTGGTTGGTATATTGATTGGTTCCGTTGCTTAAATTTAAACCTGCAAAGAGCAATTCAGTTGGCTTAGTAATTTGAGTTACTCTGATATATATTGGGTCACTAACTGCTTCACTGTTCTCATTGATAAAACTGTTGGCTGCTATGCTGATGGTCATTCCACTCTGTGTATTCAAAATTGAATTCACATTAGGATTGATGACAAAAACTTCTTCAGAAGGTAAGATAGAACTGTAAGGTGAATTGAATTCTGGTGTTTTAGGGAAATCTGGAGTAAATTCTTTGTTGAATGGAATGTTTACGCCATCGTCTCCAATTTGATCATCCTCTTTTGATTGAGAATTTAGTAGTTCTCCTTTGTAGATGGCCTGAATATAATCTGTTTCGAAGTCACTTAAGCTGCCATTGTTGGACAAATAAGAAATACTAATTGCACTGATGTTGTCAGTAAATTGGTCGTAAAGGATGCTCAGTTTTTCTTCACTTAAATCGTCAATGCCTTTGTTGGTGAAAACAGAGAGATTGTCGTAAATAATCAATTTATCAAGAACCTTAAGTTTGGCTATATTATTCGGTAAATCTGTAATTCTATCAAGGCTAATTCCGAAAGTTTTGATGCTAGATTGCTGATTGACAATGTTGACCAATGACACAACATCATTAGGTAAAAAATCACCAATCAGATGCAATTCTCTAACACTTGGCAGATTGTTAAAGCCGTCGATTTTCTCAGGTTTTCCAACAACATATACATATAATGTTCTGAGGTTTTTACAATCAGAAAGGTATTTTAATTGGTCGAGTTTGGCTTCATCAATTGAAATGTGTAAGATTTCTACTTCTTTACATGAATCAAAGCTCATGTTTGTAAAGTCGCCATGATAGTCAACTAAATTGATTTCTTTTAAGCCATAAAATGAACCAATTTTTGACAGTACATTGTCTAAAACTGTTACATCACCAATTTTGAGAGCTTCGATAAAGTTGAACTCTTTTGTAGCATGGATAAAAGTTTCAGCATCTTTGTTGTTGCTGATGTTCAAGTGGTCGAATCTGTATGATTTTACCTCCTTGATAGAAAAGTAGTCGTTAGATTGTGCAAACAAATTGACACCTGTTAACAAAAATCCAAACGCTATAAGTCTTAAAAGCCTCATTCTATGCCGATATATTGTATGTTTATGTGGTATAATTCCTTAAAAGCAGCCTTAAATTGAGGTGCTTTATGCAAAGGTATTTTAATTTCTGCAGAAAATGATGAAGGGTCTTGTTTCGTCAAGGGATTCACTTGAAACTGCTTGCAAATTCTGTATATATCTTTTTCTTCTCCATAATGGCAGCTTAAGGCATATTTTTCATTGATATCATTTGATACAATCTTACATAGTTTAAGTGCCTCAGCAGCCGATTCACCATAGGCTTCTATAAGTCCAGGTACACCTAATAGTGTTCCCCCAAAATATCTCACTACAACAACTAGAACATTGGTCAGTTCAAGTTTTTGAATCTGACGTAATATTGGTCGGCCTGCAGTTCCAGATGGCTCTCCATCGTCGTTCGACCTGAATATGCTTCTATCCATACCTAGCACGTATGCATAACAATGATGTGATGCGTCGGGGTATTTCGTTTTTAGTTCTGCTAGTTGTTGCTTGATGCCTTGCTCATTATTCACACTAAATACATAAGCCAAAAATTTACTACCCTTAGATTTATAAAGGGTTTCAGAGTTGTTGGCAATAGTGTTGTATGAGTTAGTAAACAGCATTAATGTATGTAGTAAGTGTATAGCAAATCTGTATCCAAATCGTCGATTTTTGAGTACGACCTATTTAATCTTGGGGCTTTAATGCCTTCTTTTAATTGGAGTTCTTTCGATTTAAACACTCTAATCTCATCTACTAATTCTGTCGCTAAGAAACTGTTTAGGATATCGGCACCTCCCTCAATCACCACACTGCCAATAGATAATTCATGTAGTTTGTGAACGATGGTTTGTGGCAACCTATCTTTGATTTGAATGTACTCTACTCCCTGTTCTATTGTGTTTTTCTGACCATTAAAAACAATGGTTCTTTGCGATTGGTCGAAGAAGTGTAAATCCATATCATTGGACTTTAATTCATAATCAATGGCTACTCTTATTGGATTTTTGCCATTACTAAATCGATTACTAAGTCGTGGGTTATCGTGAATCAAGGTGTTGGTGCCTACCATAAAAGCATCTTCTTGTGAGCGCCATTTGTGCAAAAGACTTTGAGCATCGGGTCCAGAAATCTGTTTGATAATTGAATTACCCAAATAACCATCTTTAGATTCAGCCCATTTTAAAATGACATATGGTCGGTGATGTGTATGGTTGGTAATGAAACGTTTGTTTAATTCTTTGGCCTCAGATTCTAGTACACCAAGAGTTACTTCTATGCCGGCATCTTTAAGCATTTGAATGCCTCTGCCGCTAACTGCTGCAAATGGGTCTTGCATGGCTATTACAACTCTCTTGACTTTTTTGTCAATCAATAAATTGGCACAGGGCGGAGTTTTGCCGTGATGGGCACAAGGTTCTAAACTGACGTAAACAGTGGATTCCTTAAGGATATCATGACTGTCAATTTGGTTGATGGCATTGACTTCTGCGTGTGGTCCGCCAAAAAGTTTGTGATGCGACTTAGCAATGATTCGGTCGTTGTGCACGATGACGCAGCCTACCATAGGATTTGGGGACACATGTCCAAATCCTTTAATAGCCTCTTGAAGGCACAATTGCATGTATTTTTCGTCTTGTGTTGTTATTCTGCAAAAATACTTAAAACTTTGCAGACATTTTGACGATTCAAGAAGCCTATATTCAAACCAAAGACCAATTAAGCAAAGTTTATGAGGTTGATGAAGCTGTTGCTATTGCGACACGCTTGTTTGAGCTGCTTTACAACATCGATAAGAAAAAGATTTTATTGCATCCGGATACAGTATTTACAGAATTGGAGTCTTTAAAAAATTCTACCAATCGTTTGTTAATGATGGAGCCAATTCAGCATGTTGTAGGTTATGAATTTTTTGGTGATTTGAAAGTCTTGGTCAACCCTCATGTATTAATTCCAAGACCTGAGACGGAGGAGTTGCTGTATTGGGCAATTGAACAAGATGGTCATCGCACCCGATTTGCGGATATTTGCACGGGCAGTGGGTGTTGTGCATTGTATCTACGAAATAGGTTGAAACATGCTTCGATTACTGCAACTGATATTTCTGTTGAAGCATTGAATAGTGCTAGAAAAAGTGAATTGTTGAATTTTAACGAGTCAAAAATTGATTTTAGGCAACACGACATATTAAAAGAAGCCTGGAATGCCGAATGGCCTGAGGTAGTAGTATGCAATCCTCCATACATCATTGTTAGTGAAGCTGAAAAAATGGAAAATAATGTCTTAAACTTCGAGCCGCACATTGCTCTTTTTGTTTATGATAACGATCCATTGTTATTCTATAAGAAAGTAATTGAAACCTTTGAAAATAAAGTGTTTCCAGTGGTGTATTTTGAATTGAATCCATTAACAGCAAACGATTTAAAACACTATTGTTTGTCTAGGCAACTGACCATCATTTTGAAGGAAGATATGCAAGGAAAAATCAGATTTGCACGGATTACAAGATAAAGCCTTAATTTTGCGGCGATGCAAATTTTCAAAATCGATAGAATGAAATCTGAAGCTCCATTAATGGCGGCATTCGGAATTTTCGCACTTTTTATCAGTATCATTTTTTACCCAAGAATTTATTGGTTTAGCTTTTTAATATTCCCCTTGTTGGCTATTACATACATCATTTTGAAAAAAATGAAATTGGGATTTTTTGGCAAACAGTGTTTTTTAATTTTAGATGACGAAGGCATCAGATACTGTTTTCATGTTTTCCAACAAGCAAAAAGTATGAGATGGGATCAAATTGAGAAAGTGAACCACCAGTTGTATGAAATCAATTTCAAATTGAAAAATACTGGAGAAATCATCTCATTTCAGAAGTCATATTTGGATGATGAGAACGACTTAGAAGAATTGACAGAGATGATCAATTCGAAATGTCATATCATGTAATTTTAAGGTAAGATTTCGATTTCCACATTCAAAGGAGTGTGGCTGTATATCTCATCAATTTCATCGTTGTTTACTGCTATGCAACCTCTAGTCCAGTTGTCTTTCCAATGGTTCTTAGGGTCTTGAGTTGGCCACCACAAGCCATGTATGAATATATCTCCACCAGGATTTACGCCAAGTCTTTGAGCATTTTCTCTGTCTTGGTTATTGGGATAAGAAATTTTTAGTGATTTATACCCTCTACTTTGTGGATTCTTAAAGCTGATAGAGTATTTACCTTCTGGTGTTTTATTGTCGCCTTGTTTGATTTTATGACCAATTGGATTTGCGCCAAGAGAGATTCTAAATACTTTGAAAGTGTCAGCAAAATAAACATATAGTTTTTGTAAAGCTTTCTTCACTACAAATCGTTTAACATCTGCAGTGATGGCTATTACTCTATCTTCTTCGGCAATTTGAGGTAACTTAGGAACAGCGGGTGTAACTGGTTTAGCAGCGGGCTTAGCGGCAGGTATACTTGGCTGAACAGCTACTGGACTTTTAGCAGCTGGTTTTGTTTTGTTTGTGAATCTGTAGATGGTATCTCTGTATACTTTTTTAGGTCCAGGTCCATCAGAAAAAGTGAAACTTAAATTCACAATCAGAAGTGCAGTCAGAAATAGTGCTATGTGATGAAGTTTCATAATATGCTAACGCAATTTTAAGTAAAATATTTTTACTTATTGAATTATTTTAATCCAAAAACCCTGCCATGGTTTATAAAGTTAAAATAATTAGATTTTAACAACCTCTTTTTTAGATTGTATCAACATCAACAACCCAAATGTGATTAGACCATTGATTAATAAGAGTTCATTGCCAAACACATAGTCGCCGAAAAATAATTTGCTATTGGTTGAAAGCCAATAACTGACAATAGGCGAAACCATACAGATCCACGGTATCCATTTGTCTTTGTAATTGATTTTAGTAAATAAACCTGCTGTGAAGAGACCAATCAGTGGGCCATAAGTAAGAGTTGCCAACCATAAAATTAAATCGATGGTGGTGGTACTTTTAAGTTGGTATTTTAAGAATAGAATTACTAATAGCAAAGCAGCGGCAAAGCCAATATGTACATAATGTCGAATGGCTTTTTGTTTCTTGTCATTGTTCTCGTCAAATCCTAAGAAGTCGATGCAGAATGACGTTGTAAGTGTTGCCAAAACTGAGTCGGCACTGCTAAATGTAGCTGCTGTTAAACCTATGATGAAAGCCAATGCAGTGAAGGTGCCAAAATAATTTAATGCCAAGGTTGGAAAAACTTTGTCTGTAACAATTTTACCTTCTGCTATTGGTAAAGTAATGCCTTTCGCGGTGGCATAATGGTACAATAACACACCTAGTGAAATAAAGAATATGTTAACCAATAGCATCACAAAACTGAACCATACCATGTTTTTCTGTGCATCTTTTAATGAGCGCATACTCAAATTTTTCTGCATCATATTTTGGTCTAAGCCAGTCATAGCAACAGTAAAAAGCGCTCCACCAATAATGTGCTTTGCCCAAAAGTTGCCTTTCAATGGGTCGGTCTCTATAAGTTTGTTCATTGGTCCTGAACTTACTGTATGTATGATATCTCCTAATCCCATCTTTAAACTTCCTGCAATAGCAGCAATTGAGAGTACAACACCAAGAATTAAAAACAGTGATTGGAATGCATCTGTATACACCAGCGTTTTGATGCCGCCTTTGTAGGTATATATCAACATCAAGCCAATAAAAATGGCGGTGGTTAATGCAAATGGAATGTTGTAAGCATCAAAGATAAAAAGTTGCATAACGCTAATTGCCAGCATCAATCTACCGCCTGCACCAAGCAGTCTTGATATTAGAAAGTAGAATGAGCCTGTTTTTTGAGCGTTTGCGCCAAATCTCTGTCTTAAGTATGTATAAATCGAAACGAGATTAAGTCTGTAGTAAAGAGGTAATAGAATGTATACAATTATGAAGTAGCCAAGAAAATATCCAAATACAACTTGTAAGTAGGTTAATGAAGATTTTTGAACTGCACCAGGTACCGAAATGTAGGTCACTCCACTCAATGAATCGCTGAGCATACCGAAAGCGACTAAATACCATGGTGATTGTTTGTTTCCAATAAAATAGGATGCTTCATCGGCTTTTTTAGACGTTATTTTACTAATGACAATAAGTGCCGCGAAGTAACAAACAATGATGGTAAAAAATAAAAATGGTGACATATAATCAAAAACTGTATCGACAACAGATAATCTATTGGCAATATCGACCAAAATTAATTTGATTTGCAGGAACAAACAAATTAAGTAACCAATTGTTGTCTTGTAAATAAGACTACATCAACTTAATAGCCAAGTCAAATGATTAAAAAAACAGAAGAGCAGTGGTTAGAACAACTCGGACCAGAGGCGTACAAGGTGCTTAGGCAAAAAGGTACAGAGCGTCCATTTTCAGGAGAATATGAAAAATTCTGGGAAGCTGGAACCTATGTCTGCAAAGCCTGTGGTGAAGAATTGTTTCAATCAGAAACCAAATTTGATGCTGGTTGTGGATGGCCAAGCTTTTACGAATCTATTGACAAATCAAAAGTGACTGAGTTGAAAGATACAAGTCATGGAATGATAAGAGTAGAAGTAGTTTGTTCCAATTGTGGAGGTCATCTCGGTCATGTATTTCCAGATGGATACGGCACTCCAACAGGATTGAGGTATTGCATCAACTCTGTGAGTTTAGGATTTAAGAAAAAGTAGTTATTTCTTTCTGAAGAATATCTTAATTGGAACGCCTGTAAATTCGAAGTTTTCTCTCAATTTGTTCTCTAAGAATCTTTTGTAAGAATCGTTGATGTATTGAGGTAAATTACAGAAGTAAGCAAAGCAAACCGATTTTGAAGGCAATTGCTGAATGTATTTAATGCTAACTGTTTTTCCTTTAATACTTGGAGGTGGTGTTGCTTGAATAATTGGCAGCAGAAGCTCGTTTAATTTAGATGTTTTAACTTTGTTAGACAATCTGTCGTAAACTTCCATTGCTGTTTCAATGGCTTGATAAATTCTTTGTTTGTTAAGCGCACTGATAAACATAACAGGATAATCTGTAAATGGAGCTGTGCGTTTTTTGATGTGCTCTTCGTATTCTTTTGCAGTGTTAGTGCCTTTTTCATAGAGGTCCCATTTGTTTACCAATATGACAATACCTTTTCCATGCTTTTGAGCCAAATACAACAAGTTTAAATCTTGAGATTCTATACCGTTTTGAGCGTCCAACATGATGATGCATATATCGCAGTTCTCAATGGCTCTCAAACTTCTCATTACTGAGTAGAATTCGATGTTCTCTTCAACTTTAGATTTTTTTCTTATACCAGCAGTATCAACCAGAATCAAGTCTTTGCCGAAAGCATTGTATCGTGTATGAATAGAGTCACGAGTAGTGCCTGCGATATCGGTAACAATGTTTCTGTTGAAACCTAAAAGTGAGTTAACGAAAGAAGATTTTCCGACATTTGGTCGACCAACAATGGCTATCTTTGGTAAATTCGACATTTCTTCATCCATGTATGATTTACCATCATCTTCAGGAAGAAGTTCTACAACTTTATCCAATAGTTCACCAGTTCCGCTACCTGTTGCGGACGAAATAGGAAACAATTCGCCAAATCCCAATTGATAGAATGCGGCAGTATCGTTGATTTGGTCGTTGTTGTCGACTTTGTTAACTGCAACTATGACTGGTTTTTTAGCTTTTCTAAGGATTTCTGCAAATTGCGTATCTAAATCGGTGACCTCAGTTTGTACGTCGGTCATAAATATTAGAATATTGGCTTCTTCAACGGCAATTTTCACTTGGTCGCGAATAGCAGATTCAAATAGATCTTTACTGTCTTTAACATATCCACCAGTATCAATAACTGTAAATATTTCACCATTCCATTCACAATCACCGTAGTGTCTATCACGAGTAACGCCACTGTAATCGTCAACAATAGCTTTTCTTTCACCAACCAATCGGTTGAATAGCGTTGATTTTCCAACGTTTGGGCGTCCTACAATGGCTACAATTCTTGACATTTGCGCTGCAAAGGTAGTCATTTTTGGAGCCAATTCAAATTGCCTTTAAAAATCAGGACTTTAGTAAAATAAATAGTATATATTTGCGTTACACTTACTTTAATGTCAATTTTTAAAAAATGAAACTGAAACCTTTTACCACGCTTATTTGCCTTCTATTTGCATTTAATTCATTTGCTCAAAACATTGTAAAATTTAATGGCAAGCCATATTTGGTCTATCCCCAAACAATTGATGTTGGATATTCTGGCATGACCATGAGGATTTACAATGGCAACTATGAATTTGCCAATTTCAATATGCCTCCAGTAATTGGAAGTATTGAAGATGGCGAATACTTGATGTATTCTACACAGTACCATTTAACCAACAAAAGAAAATTTGGCTCGTATTATATTTATGACACAAATTATCTCGTGTTTGCAACTGTAACCATAAAAAATAATAAGAAAGAAGGCATAGCAAAATTTTATTCAAAAATTGATCAAGTTAAACCTTATGCTGAGATACCATATCAGAACGATATGATCAATGGCAGTTTTGTCTTTTATCAATTGAATAACATTTATAGAAACAGATATTATTCTTCTTATGATTTTGATTATTCTGAAAGTTATTATGACGGTAGTAATTATAGTTATGGTAAAAATAGTTTAAACATTTATTCAAGAATATATAAGCTTAATTACAAAGATGGTGTGCCTGATGGTAAGCAGATGGTGTATTCGGTTTCTAAAAATAAAAAAGATACTGTTTTGACCAATACAGGCGAATATGTGAAAGGCGCAAGAAATGGCACATTTCAAAATATAACATACTACTATGCTAAAAAGAAACAAAAAGATTTAAGGGTTTATAAAACCGAAACGGGCAAATACATCAATTCTAAAATGGAAGGAGAGTGGTTGGTGTCTTATGAAAAAGGTTACAAAGAATACAGCTATTATGAAGATGATTTGTTGAGAGCTGAAAGAGATATCAATACAAAAGGAGAATTGATAAAATACAAAGCCTTTAGTAAGGACAGTGTTCTAAAATACATAGGAAGCTTAGACAAAGAAAAGACTCTTCCTAGATCTAGTAATTCTTATTCTGATTATTATGAAAGTAGTAGTGATAAAAAATATGAGTACAAGAAGTCATTTTACATCAAATACGGACCTGGATATTACAAGTCAGAGTACGATTATACATTTGTTTACGGAAATACAGTTAGGTCTAACTATTACAGAGCTGAAACATTTCAAATAGACACACTTGTACAAGGTAGACTAGTACTATTGTCAAACTTCAGAAACTATAAAGGTTTTTCAGAACAGACAGCCTATTTGGTTGATTCTTGTCACAAAATGACATCATCAAGTTCAGAGTATGGTTCTAGTAGTAAACAAAAAACCATTTGTAAATCTGAAATTTGGGAAAAAATAATCAATAAAAAGGGCGTTGTTAAATACAATTATACTGAGTTGTACTATAGAATATTCAATGCAGATTCTTTGATATCGCAATCTAAAAAGATAGAAAAAGAGAAGCATTCAATTGAAGAAAAATTCTATCATGCTGCACTAGATTATACCTATTGGAACAAAAAATTTGTGAAGGGTAATTACAATGGTTACAAGCGGTACTTTGTGGTTTCAGGAGGTTTTCACGATGGCAGAATATTAAAGGTCATAAAAATACCTACCCATTATGATACCTTAACTTTAACAGATACCATCATGTTAAAAGGAAAGTTTTTGGATCCAACAGATGAGGATTTCGATGCAGCATTTGGTGAATTGACTTGCTTTAATACTTCTAGCGATGATGACTTAGGTGACAGAGCCTATTTTAATAACAACTTTTTTAATTTCTTTGAGCCTAGCGCCAATTCACATACATCTATTTATTTAGGTAACAAGCCATTTACAGGTAATCTAAACTTAAAATTAAAGTACACTAAGAATCCAAATAAAATTAAAGCTAGAGTATATGATATCACATATTTCTTTGAATTTTTAGTTAAACGCAAGGTTATAGATATTACTGTAGAGTTACACAAATCGCGTTTGAAAACAAGTTCAAGCAGGTTTATGATGCCTTTAAGCGAATTGAGTTGCAACGTTGAAGAATCTGTGTTTTCTGGAGAAATGAACGCATACGATATCTTCAATAACATGGCATATAATTACTATGTTAATGCAAATAAAATTAACTCAGAAGTCAATTATAAGTTGTTTGGAATGGTGTCCAATAAAAAAGGTTCAAAGTACCACTATAATGACGATTACTATTATGATTATTTTGTCAATTCTACTTATAGAAGATATAGGTATTCAAGAAAACCTAAAAAGATCAAACTAGACAATATTTATGAGAAACCTATTTCTTCCATTCAATTCGAAGACGGTAAGAAAGTTGGTCAATGGCAACTGCAGAATTACAATTCAATTAGTGCACAATATTCATTTAGAAACAATCAAAAAAATGGTGTTCAATACAAGTTTGATAGATATGGATATACGTTCTTAAAATACTTGTACAATGCCAATAAAGATACAGTAGATGGTAAAGTATGGGGTTTATACAGATCTGGGTTGCCTCAATATTATGGATACTTCGATCACGGTGTGCCCAATGGTAATTTTATCAGATATTTTATGAGCGATACAGTAGCAATGTATAGAGAAAGGTTTCAGTTTGATCATGGGTTTTTGGTTGGACAATATCAGATATTTAGAGACAGTGGTGAATTGAAAATTTCCATCGATTTGAAAAAAGAAGACAGCATGTATTATTCAATTTTCAAACGAGTACCAAGGTATGAATACAATTATGTCAATGGGATTAAAAAGTATCGTCCAAATCCGAACAACGACAGACCTATTGAAAAAGTAGATTTAAGTGGTTCAGATTTTATAACCAGTTTGTTCTCTTCGACATTCATTAAAAATGGCTATTACAAGTATTATTATAAGAGTGGTACTGTATTTAGTGAAGGATTTAAAAAGGTGAATGAACCTTATGGACAGTGGTCGTTTTACAGAGAAGGCAAGGACAGAATCTATAAGAAAATCAATTTCCACGATTCGGTTATTAGTATTGAAGGAAAAGATACAGTAAGAAGCTTTGGAACTGTGATGGCTTATTACGACGATGGTAAGCCAATGTTTAAGGGATTGGCACTAGACAAAGAAACCAAGTATTCTTGCGAGAGTGAGTCTGATATACCAACAGAAGAAGATTATTATTTAGAGTTTTATGATTCTTTAGGCAACAACATTTTAAAAGAAGGTTCAGGTTTTATAGAAGAGTTGCAGGCGAATGGCTACAAACTCAAAGAAGGTCAGATTAAGAATGGCAAGAAAGAGGGCATTTGGATTTATTACAGCAAATTCGGACTGCCAAATGGCATTGGTTCATTTGTCAATGGCAAAAAAGAAGGCAGATGGCTTGTAGGCGATTTGGGAGGATTGAATTTAACGGATAAGATTTGTTTTATGAGCAATGAAGAGTTTTTGGTCTACATCAATACATATGGCGGCAATTTGAATCTAAAGGAAGAGTTTTACACCAATGGAATCAAAGTAAGCGACAACAGTGTAGAGACAATTAAAAGATAAAATTAAAGATATTAGAAGCTGGAGGTGCCAAACATCTCCAGTTTTTTTTTGAGCTATGAAGTATATACAACTAAAATTGCTTTGTTTGTTGTTGCTTAGCGCATCAAATTTAAAGGCCCTAGACAGCACTGTTTTCAATGGGAAGAAGTATTATGTGTATCCGCATGAGATACATGTTACAGAATATTATGATGTTTTGTATATCGAACATGACGATTTTAATTTTCAAAACTATTTAGTGCCACCAATTATTGGCAATTTTCCAGATGGCGATTATGTAATTAAAGTTAAAATTGCTTATACCAATGATCATTATAAAAGAGATACAATTGATAGGGTCTATGCTACCTTCACTCTTATCAACAACAAAAAAAATGGATCAGTAGAACTTTATGAAAGCCATCAACAAGAAAAACCTTATGTCTCTTTGCCTTACAAAGATGATGTAATTCATGGAGATTTGCATTATATACAATCTTTCAAAAATAACTGGTTTACATTCGAACAGCTAAAATTTGGAAAGAGCGTGTTTAGTAGTGAGCAGTATGATTATATTTTATCATACACTCAATTTTGTAAATTTAAATTCGATTTGCACTTTGTAAATGGGTTGCCTTTTGGTGAGCAAAAATGTGATTTGCTAAATAAAAAGGACATTGCTTATCCTCTTTATCAATTTGATTATAAAAATGGAGTTTTGGATGGTAATTTTAAACATTACGCTTACAAGACTAATTCGAGAAAAAAACTCGTAAAAAACAGTTGTTTTGGCCAATATAGTAAAGGGCAAAAAACAGGAAAGTGGCAGTTTGTAACAGATGAAAAAAAGTATAAAGAGACAACCTATGTTGATGGTAAATTAAATTCCATTTATTTGTTTAATGATGGAAAATTATCCAATAAATTTCTTTTTGGTCTTGATAGTCTTAAATTACATGTACCTAATTATAAAAGCGATAAAAAATTACCATTAGCTTCAACCAATCAGCTAAGAAGTAAAATAAGTACAGAGTTGTTTGATTTAAATGAAGCATCTAGTATTGGGGTCTTGTTTAGTTTTAGCAATGGTCAAAATAAAATTGCCTATTATATAAAAGATTCAGTGTCTAGAGTTTTCTACGATGTAGTATATGACTTGAAAGATACAGTTGTCAATGGTCATCTTTTATTTATGAGATCAATTGTAAAAATTGATAATGGAATAGAAGATTACTTTAATTTTAAAAGTTATTTATCAATAGATACAGTTGTAGAATCTCCTTATTCTGAGAAGAAGTATAAATATATATTAAAACAAATTTTTATTGAATATAAACAAGAGAAACATTCTTCAATTGAGTACAATATTTATGATAAAGATTTGTATTATAAAATATTCAAAAATCCTCTGTTGTTAAACAAATACAAGGAAGGTAATATGGAGGTTGAAAATTATTACCATTCAATTTTAAAATTTGAGTATTACAACTTTTTTGTAAAATTACCTCAAGACAGAGTATGTAAGTTATATAATGAAATTATTGGCCCTGAACAAAATACTCTGATTCGACATTTATTGATTACAAATAGCAGAGATTCCGTTAGAATAACTGATACTTTATACAACAATGGGGTATTTCTATATCCAATCGATAAAGAATTCTATAGTAATTATAGTAAATTCAATATATTATCAGTTGAAAACGGTCGAAATTTATTTCGAAAGAACAGATTTTCTAACAAGATGAATAAAAAAAGTTTGTTTTATAGATACCTCATGCAAATGTTCAGTTTTGAAACCAAAATTCACAGGGGTTACTATTTAAATGACCAACTATTTGACGGAGAATTAGATGTAGAGTTTAACTATAAAACAAAACCTAATGAAATGACTTTTTATACATATGAATATTATGTTGAGTTTGAAGGAGTCAAAGCAAGATTGAGGCAAATAAACTTATACTTTGATATACTTTCCGATTACAATTTTGAATACAATGATATTTATTTGATTCCTTACAGAAGAATAGAATTAAGATGTAATAATTCAATATTGAATGGTTCAGTTGAAGCGTCTGATGTCTTTTTTGAAACGGCTGTAACAGCAAATTATACTTCAAACACTTTGCATGGTGATTTTAAATACAAACTTTACGATCTTCAGAAGTTCATCGATACATATAATAGTAATGATTTAAAGTTGTTATATAAACATAATTTTAAGAGAAAGGATTTCATTCAATTGCCTACAAGAACTTTGAGTTATAAAACTGGCAAATTGAATGGAAGCATTACAACATACCAAGAATGGCAAATTGAAAATCTGAATCAATATAAAGAGGGGAAGTTGAATGGCGTACAATACTGCATTTCGGGAGATGAATCTCCCTACATGAATTATATTTATTATATGACCAATGATACTATAGATGGAGAAGCTAAAAAGTTTTTCAGGAATGGGAAAGTTAATGAAATAGCCCATTTTAATCATGGTAAACTAGATGGGAGCATGAAGGTTTTTCAAAATTCTTTTTTGTCAGACTCTAGCATATCTTGGCGTTTGAATTTTACTAAAGGATACTTAGATGGTCAGTTTCAGGAATATTCATTTGATGATGTATTAATCAAGACAATCGACTTTAAAATTCGTGATAGCAATTTTGTTTCCCTAAAGTCTTTTGAACATACATTGATGGAGAGGAATTTAATAAATAGTGAATCAGAAACATTTGAATTAAATAGATATAGTGAAGTTGTATATAATATTTATTACAGATTAGATGATTACAAGGGATATCATACCTATTATTATGATGACGGTGTCTTGTTTTGTTCAGGTGCAAAAGACAGCGGTAAAAAAGTTGGGCTATGGACTTATTACAGAATAGATGGTAAAAGTATTTATAAAAAAATTTATAAAGGTGATACCGTGCTGAGAAATAAAAATTCAGATTCATTCACTTGCGAAGATTATGTAAGATGTTATTATGATAACGGTCAATTGATGTATGAGGGATTTACACTTTCATACAAATCTCAAGTAGTTTGTGAAAGTCAAACTGAAATGCCGATTTCTGATATGTATTATTTGCAATTTTACGATACTTCAGGAAGTGTTCTGTTGATTAATGGTACTGGATTTATAACAGAGTTGCAATCAACTGGCTACAAACTCAGAGAAGGTAATTTGGTCAATTATCACAAAGAAGGCGTTTGGATAGAATACAACATCAAAGGTTTACCTATAGAAATGGGTATGTACAAAAATGGTAAAAAAGAGGGCAGATGGCTTACTGGAGATTTAAGTGGACTGAATGTAGGGAGAGATATTTGTTTCGCCGATGCAGATGAATTCACCCAATACTTGAAAGAGTATGGCGGTGATTTAGAATTGGGAGAGGAGTATTATGTTAATGGGGTTCTGATTAATAGCAACGAAGTAAATACTGTAAAACGATAATCAAATCATCTCCACCAACTTCTCCAAATACTTAGCATCAACCTCATCAAAGTGGTTGAAATGCTCGCTGTCGATGTCTAAAACACCTATTACTTCGTTGTTTTTAATGATGGGTACTACTATTTCTGAATTGCTTGCCGACGAACAGGCTATGTGCCCCTCAAATTGATGCACATCTGGAACTACTATCGTTGATCTCTTCTCCCATGATGTTCCGCAAACACCTTTGCCATATCCAATTAAAGTACACGCTACCGGCCCTTGAAATGGTCCGAGCTCTAATTGATTGTTCTTGTTCACCAAATAAAATCCACACCACCAAAAGTTAAAGGTGGTCTTTAATAAAGCCGAAATGTTGGCATAATTTGTAATGTCAGAACAATTGCGGTCTATTAATCCTTCTGCTTGCTTTAAAACCTCTTCGTATTGTTCAACTTTGGATGCAGACATTTTGTATAAGAAAGTTATGGTGATTTGTGCTCAATTTTGACCTAAAATAGAAAAGGGCTAGGCATTAGCCTAACCCATTCTAAAAACTAAAACTATGAAAACACAATGCAATTATAATATTAAAAAATTATTTTTAAACTATAATTTTTAATAATTATTGACATTTGTGGAAAAGCTATGTTTATAGTCAAATGCAGTATCCGACCTAAATTGTCAATACTTTAAGTAAAATATTGAAAAACAAATGATTGCAAGTGAAATTTTGACCTTTTTTTGCATTTGGAAAAATCTATTTTGCTATAAAGGAAATAGATATTTTGAAAAAAAAATTCATTGAAAATTAACTTCAATTTAAAAATTGATTCAGAAGTGGAATTACTTTAATTTTTCATTGAATTGAAAAATATAAAATTCACAATTTTTAAAACAGATTTTAACCAATAAAAAAGGCATTACAGTTTTTGTAATGCCTTTAAATATTCTGAATGTTTTTTTATTCTTCTAATAAGAATGGATATCTGTAATCTTTTACTGGAACCAAGGTTTCTTTGATGGTTCTTGTACTGGTCCATCTCAATAAGTTGGCTTTACTGCCAGCTTTATCGTTGGTACCACTTGCTCTACTGCCGCCAAATGGTTGCTGACCAACAACTGCACCTGTTGGTTTGTCGTTGATGTAGAAGTTACCTGCAGCATGTCTTAAATAATCTGTTGCTACTGTTAACGCATATCTGTCTTGTGCAATTACTGCTCCAGTTAATGCGTACTCACTTGTAGTATTAACCAATTCTAATGCCTTTTCGAAATCGTTTTCGTTGTATACATATAACGTTAATACTGGTCCGAATAACTCCTCACACATCGTCACATATTTAGGATCTTGTACTACTATAATTGTTGGCTCTATAAAGTAACCTTTAGATTTGTCATAATTGCCACCAGCAATAATCTCTACACTGTGGTCTTCTTTTGCATTGTCAATATACTTTGCCAATTTGTCAAAAGATTTTTCATCGATAACTGCGTTAACAAAGTTTCTGAAATCTTCTGTCGGACCAATTTTCATGGTCTTAACTTCTGCTACCAATTTCTCTTTTACTTCAGCCCATAAGTTGCTTGGAACGTATGCTCTTGAAGCGGCTGAACATTTCTGACCTTGGTATTCGAAAGCACCTCTTGCTAAAGCAGCAACCAATACGTCAACGTTTGCACTCTTATGCGCAAGTACAAAATCTTTTCCTCCAGTTTCACCAACGATTCTTGGGTAGGTTTTGTATTTAGCAATGTTGCTGCCTATTGAGTTCCACATGTTTCTGAAAACACCTGTCGAACCTGTGAAGTGCAATCCTGCAAAATCAGGATGATTGAATACGATATCACCAACTGTTGGTCCGTCTGTATATACCAAATTGATGACACCAGCTGGTAAGCCAGCTTCCATCAATATTTCCATGATCACATTAGCAGAGTAAATTTGAGTATTTGCCGGTTTCCATACCACCACGTTACCCATCATTGCCATACTGGTTGGTAAGTTTCCTGCAATAGCAGTGAAATTGAATGGCGTAACTGCAAATGTAAATCCTTCAAGAGGGCGGTGTTCTAATCTGTTCCAAATACCTTTGCTATTTGCAGTCGGTTGGTCGCCATAAATTTCGGCCATGTACTGCACATTGAAACGGAAGAAATCTATAAGCTCACATGCAGCATCAATCTCAGCTTGGAAAGCATTTTTAGATTGAGCCAACATAGTAGCAGCATTTAATTTTGCTCTATATGGACCAGCAATTAGTTCAGCAGCTTTTAAGAAAATAGAAGCTCTGTTTTCCCATGGCATATTTTCCCAATTTGATTTGGCTGCTAATGCCGCTTCAATTGCTTGGTGAACATGAGATGCATCACCTTGGTGGAATACACCAATTTTGTGGTGAATGTCGTGTGGAGGACAAATATCTTTTGTTTTACCAGTTCTAACTTCCTGACCATTGATGTACATTGGAATGTCAATTACTTTGGCTCTGGCATCTTGTAAAGCTGCTTTTAAGGCTAATTTTTCTTTACTTCCCGGAGCATAATCCAATACTGGCTCGTTGACAGCTGTTGGTATTTTAAAAAAACCGTTCATGATACTTTTATTATTTAAGGTCGCAAAAATACAATTCTTTTTGACTTATTTTTGGTGATATGTGTTACTTCGATATAGATAAAAAAAATAGCACCTCATTGGGTGCTATTTACTATTAATCTATTTTAAAGGATCTCTTTTCTTTTTTTCTTCCACCATCGCCTCCGCCATTTCCTCTGTCTCTGTCACCCGAGCGATGCTCGAAAGATTTTGCAGATGGACGTCCATCTCTACCGCCTCTATCGCCTCTGTCGTTTCTATCTCTTCCGCCTCTATCTCTACTGCCACGGTCTCTGTCTCTGCTGCTTCTCTCTCTACCGCCACCGCTTCTGCCGCCTCTTCCACCACTTCTGCCTCCACCAGTTCTATCACTAGAAACTTCTATTCTAATTGGACGACCTCTGAATTTCTTGCCATTGAAACAAGCAATAAATTCTTCGGTGATTTCCTTTTCAACTTCAATGAAACTGTATGAATCCATCAATTCAATTTTACCTAATTGAGCTTTCTTATGACCGCTAGTATCCAATAAGAATTCTAAGAATGCTGCTTTATAAAAGCCATCTTTTTCGCCCAAACTGATGAACAATCTGTTGTAGTTACCACCTCTACCTCTATCACCACTTGCATTCAAATCACCTGCTTTTTCGTAGTATTTTAAGAATCTGTTAAATTCTAATGACGCTACTCTTTGAAGGATTTCATCTTTGCTCATATCAGCAAATTGTTCTTTCAAATAAGGTAGGTAATTTTCGTAATCACCGTGAGATATATCGGCATTGTGAAGTTTTTCAATGAAAGCGAAAAATTGCTTTTCACAAACTTCTCTACCACTTGGAATCTCAAGTTTTTCAAATTTTGATTTTGTCAAATGTTCGATATCTCTCAATCTGCCAGTTTCTCTGCTGTGCAAAATACTGATACAAACACCAGAACGACCAGCACGAGCAGTTCTACCACTTCTATGTGTGTATACTTCAGGTTCGTCTGGCAATGCGTAATTGATAACGTGTGTGATGCTATCCACATCAATACCTCTAGCTGCAACGTCAGTAGCAATCAATAAATTCAAAGTTCTTTCTCTGAATCTACCCATTACTTTATCGCGTTGTTGTTGAGATAAATCACCATGTAATGCATCGATTTCATAGCCTTCTTTCATCAACTTTTCAGCGATGTCTTGAGCTTCCATTTTTGTACGGGTAAAAATGATACCATACATACCTGGATTGAAATCTATCAATCGTTTTAATGTTTCGTATTTATGAGATGATTGACACTGATAATAAACGTGTTTGATATTTTTCGCCGTTTCATTAGAATTTACTTTGATTTCAAATGGATTTTCCATGAAAGTTTCAGCAATTCTTCTTACTTCTTTTGGCATTGTTGCACTAAACAACCATGCAGCTTGACGAGCTGTAGCATGAGATAAGATATGCTCGATATCTTCTCTGAAACCCATGTTAAGCATCTCGTCAGCTTCATCTAAAACAACATGTGTCACATTGTCTAATCTAATTGCACCTCTTTCGATTAAATCAATTAATCTTCCTGGAGTTGCAACGACAATCTGCACACCTTTTTTCAGATAGCGAATTTGCGAGTCAATACTACTACCACCGTATACTGCAACGTGGTAAAACTGTTCCATGTATTTACCATAAGCCTTAAAATCGTTGGCTATTTGGATACATAATTCCCTTGTAGGGCAAATAACGAGGCCTTGAACCTCTTTCTTTGATGTATCTATCAGCGATAACAACGGAAGGCCAAATGCTGCCGTTTTTCCTGTGCCTGTCTGCGCTAAACCAACAAAATCTTTTGTTCCTTGTAGCAGAACTGGAATAGCTTGTTGTTGAATTGGTGTAGGTTTTACGTAGCCTAAATCACTGATTGCATCAAAGACGGGTTGACTTAAACCCAAGTCTTGAAATGTTTCTATCATAAAGAAGGCGCAAAGGTACAGCAAATAATCGAGAATATTAGATGAAATATAAAATAATCTGGATTTTGTGTGCTGTGCGGCTTAGGTTGATGTGGTTATAGACTCGTGTCCGTCTCAGGCGGACGAGGTTACATTATCTTGCATCGCTGATGTGAGGTTACATTAAAAATGCTATTTTCGCGATTAGTAATGTTGAGCAGTGATTCATATTCTGACATCATCAAACGTTTGGCGAAATCGTTTGGATTTGATTATTGCGGTATTTCTAAAGCAGAATTTTTAGAGTCTCATGCTAACAAAATGGAGCAATGGCTGAAAAAAGGCTTTCATGGTGAAATGGGTTATCTGGAAAATTATTTTGACAAACGATTGGACCCGACACGATTGGTGGAAGGTGCTAAAACTGTCGTAAGTCTCATGTACAACTATTATCCTAATCAAACCCAGAATTCTGATTCCTATCAAATAGCTAAGTATGCTTATGGAGAAGACTACCATACTGTCGTTAAAGAAAAATGTCAAGCACTTTTAGAAGCCATCAGAGACGAAATAGGAGCAGTAGAAGGCAGAGTGTTTGTAGATTCTGCACCAGTATTAGAACGCGCTTGGGCAGAAAAAAGTGGTATTGGTTGGATAGGTAAACATGGTTTACTCATCAATAAAACTTCTGGGTCTTTTTTCTTTCTCGCCGAACTTATCATTGATTTGGAATGTACACCAGATGGACCAATAAAAGATTTTTGCGGCACTTGTACAAAATGCGTTGATGCTTGCCCAACGGATGCAATTCTACCCAACAAAACACTAAATGCTTCGAAGTGTATTTCGTATTTGACAATAGAACTCAAATCAGAAATTCCATCTGAATTTGAAGATTCAATGAACAATTGGATGTTTGGTTGTGATATCTGCCAAGATGTTTGTCCGTGGAACAGATTTTCTACCCCAACTAAGGAAACAAAATTTAATCCCTCCAATGAATGGATTAATTTTAAAAATGAAGATTGGGACAATCTGCAACTAGAACAATTTAATAAAATATTTAAACATAGTGCAGTAAAAAGAACCAAATTTAGTGGCTTAAAAAGAAATATTGACTATCTCAACAAAAAGAAGTAGTAGCTCATAAATTTTGACAGGTTGATTCTGACATTCAACACTAATTTTGAGCATGAAAGATTTTAAAAGCATCAAAGATTGGGCTATAGAAGACCGTCCCAGAGAAAAACTATTAAAACTTGGTAAGTCTTCACTTTCAAATGTTGAATTGTTGGCAATATTGATTTCTACTGGAACTAAAAAGAAATCTGCTATAGATTTGGGTAGAGAAGTGATGGAAATTGCGAACAACGACTTGACAAAATTGAGTAAATGGTCGGTTGCAGATTATTGTAAAATTGAAGGCATCGGCGAAGCGAAAGCCATTGCCATTTCTGCCGCTTTAGAGTTGGCCGCTAGAAGAGTGGCAAGTAAAGCAAATGATGCTATTTCAATAAAAACTAGTCACGATGCCTACTTGCAAATGAAGCATCGACTTGAAGACCTCAATCATGAGGAATTTTGGATTTTAACATTGAACAGAAAAAACACCATCATCAACCGTTACAAAATCAGCGAAGGGGGCATTACTGCAACTGTTGTTGACATGAGAAAAGTATTTAAATTGGCCATCGATGATAAGAGTACAGGCATCATCGTATTTCACAACCATCCCTCAGGAAATCAGCACCCAAGTGAAGCCGATAATCAATTGACTAAAAAATTGAAAGAATCTGGTAAGTTATTGGATATAAGTGTCTTAGATCATATAATAGTTTGTCAAGGCACTTACTACAGCTACGCGGATGAGGGTCAGCTGTAACATTTTTTGATTAATAGCGTTTAAAACATTACTTTTGCAAGTTCAAATAACATTGAGAAAGACCTTCATATATATTCTACTTATCACCTTGGTGACATCATGCTCAGAGTTTGCAAAAATCTCTAAGAGTGGCACCAACGATCAAAAAAACGATTTAGCCAATAAGCTTTACGAGAAGAAAGATTATGTTAGAGCGGTAGTGCTTTATGAAGATTTATTGGCAGTTTATAGAGGTAAAGAAAAAAGTGAAGAACTGTATCTGAAGTATGCTTATTGCTACTACGGCTTAGGTCAGTACGATTTAGCAGCATTCCACTTTAAGAACTTCACAGAAAACTATTACAACAGTAAATACAGTGAAGAGTGTAGTTATAGATATGTAAGTTGTCTGTATTTGAATGCAATGCCTTATTATTTGGATCAAACCAATACCACTAAAGCCATTGCAGAGATTCAATTGTTTTTAAATGTATATCCTAATTCTACTTACAAAGATTTTTGTAACGAACATTTAGAGGATTTACGCAAATCGCTAAAGAAGAAGTCTTTTGAAAGTGCTATGTTGTACTTCAAAATTGAGGATTATTTGGCAGCTACAACTACATTTAAAAACACCATCAAAGATTTTCCAGATATTGAAAACAAGGAAGAAATAGAATACATGATTGTAAAATCAAATTTCTTGTTTGCGAAAAATAGTATTGACGAAAAGAAAGAAGAGAGATTCAATGAGGTCTTTGTTGCATACAAAGAGTATATGAAAAACAACAAAGAAGGCTCAGAACACTATAAAGATGTAAACAACATCAATGAGAAGGCAAAAGCCGAATTAGAAAAGTTTAAAAAATTCAATAAAATCCAATAAAATGAAAGAACAGAAATTGTCTCCAAACGCTGAGGCTCGTAATCTGAAAGATATGGAAGATATGAGTGGAAACATTTATTTGTCAGCTGTTATCATGGCTAAGAGATCTAACCAGATTGCACAACAAATGAAAGAGGAGTTGAGCAGCAAGTTATCAGAGTTCGCTTCTGATCACGACAATTTGGAAGAAGTACATGAGAACAGAGAGCAAATCGAAATCAGTGCTATGTACGAAAAAATGCCAAAACCAACTTTGGTAGCAACACAGGAGTTTTTGAACGGTAAAGTATATTTCCGTTTACCTGATGAGACTGAAGGGTAAGCATATCTTACTTGGTGTAAGTGGAAGTATTGCTGCATATAAGTCGGCATTTTTAACCAGACTCCTCATAAAAGAGGGTGCCGAAGTTAAAGTGATTATGACAGATGCAGGTAAATCTTTTATTGCACCAGTGACATTAGCAACCTTATCTAAACAACCCGTTTTATCAGAATTCTATAATTCGAATGATGGCTCATGGCACAATCATGTTGATTTAGGCCTTTGGGCTGATGCATTCATCATTGCACCCGCTAGCGCAAATACTTTGGCTAAAATGGCCAATGGATTGTGCGATAATCTACTTACTGCAACTTATTTATCTGCTAGATGCCAGGTGTTTTTTGCTCCAGCTATGGATTTAGATATGTACAAACATCCATCAGTGCAACACAACATTTCTAAATTGTTGAGCTATGGCAATACCCTTATTGATGCTGAAGAAGGCGAACTTGCAAGTGGTTTAGAAGGCAAAGGCAGAATGGCCGAACCCGAACATATTCTTGAATTAATCTGTAAACATTTTGGCAGCTGATTTTTTTAAAGGTAAAAAAATTGTCATAACTGCTGGTCCGACATACGAGAAAATAGACCCAGTGCGTTTTATTGGTAATTATTCAACCGGAAAAATGGGTTATGCACTAGCAAAAGAACTTGCCGATAAAGGCGCAGATGTGCATCTGGTGAGCGGTCCGACTTCTTTAGATCAGCCTCACATAGATGTGAAAATGTATAGAGTAGAATCTGCAATAGAAATGTACAACTTTTGTACAGAATTGTTTGCAGATGCTGATGTAGCAATTTGTTCAGCGGCTGTTGCCGATTACCGACCTGAACATTACAACGATATAAAAATTAAAAAATCAGATGAAAATTTGACCATAACATTGGTTAAAAATCCTGATATTTTAGCCAGTTTGGGTGCTTCAAAAAAAGAGAATCAGTTGCTTATAGGTTTTGCTTTAGAGACCAACAACGAACTCGAAAATGCAAAAGAAAAATTGCGCAAGAAAAATGCTGATGCTATAGTCCTTAATTCGCTTAATGATGCAGGTGCAGGCTTTAAACATTCAACCAATAAAATTAGTATTATTCTCAAAAAAGGTCTTATTTTTGAATTCCCACTAAAAGAAAAAACAGAGGTAGCAAAGGATATTATTTCATGTATTTCAGAAAACTTCAACTAAGTGTTTTATCATTGCTTGTGGCAATGGTTATGGTCAATCCTCTAAATGGTCAAAATCAGGATGTAGATGCTACTATTACCATCATACACCCTAAAGTTCAGATTAGTAACACACAAATTTTTAATTCCCTTCAACAATCCATTTCAGCATTCGTTAACCAACGATTGTGGTGCAGTGATAAAGTTACGGCAATTGAAAAGTTTAAAATGACTTTTCTAATTGACATTACCCAATACGACCTTAACTCTAACGCGTTTTATGGAACTGTTCAGATTCAGGCTACCAGACCAGTTTTCGGCAGTACATACAACACCGTATTGTTCAATCAACTTGATTTGGACTTTAACTTTCAATACATAGAATCTCAAGCTATGGAGTTTCAACCAAATGCCAATGTATACAACCTTACTGGTATGTTGGCTTATTACATCAATGTAGTGCTTGGTCTTAATTACGACAGTTATTCTTCTGAAGGTGGTACACCATACTTTCAGAAAGCTAGAGACATTCTTAATGCCAGTCAAAGTATTGACGGATGGCGTCCAAACGATGGTCAGAGTTTGAAGAACAGATACTACTTGATTGACAATCTCATGAGTGATAGATATTTGCCAGTAAGAAAGGCATTCTATGCTTATCACATCAATGGTTTGGATGCTATGCACAAAGACGTTGTAAAAGGACGCGATGAGATTTTCAAAGCGTTAGAAAGTTTTCAAGATGTGACAAAAGTGTATCCAAATTCTATGCTGGTAAAAGTGTTCTTCAATGCCAAGTACAAAGAATTGATAGAAATCTTCAAAGGAGCACCATCAGCCGAACAAACAAAGGCAATAGAATTGTTGTCGAGGATGGACCCTGCAAATAAATCTTTTTACGATACCATTAAAACTTGATGCATGTGTCTCTTACATTTACCGAACAAGCTGAAAAAGCAATAGTAAAGTGGTGTAAAGACAACGCGTTTAAATCGGTTTATGTTCTTTGTGACGATAACACATATGAACATTGTTATCCTATGGTAAAATCGATTTCTGATAAATGTATCGTAATTCCTTCAGGTGAAGAAAGTAAGCAATTTAAAACAGTAGAATATGTCGTAAATGAATTGGTTACATTTGGTGCCAAAAACACGGATGTATTGGTCAATTTAGGAGGAGGAGTGGTGACAGATATTGGAGGATTTGTTGCGTCTATTTACCGCAGAGGTATGAAGTTTATTCATGTACCAACGACCTTAATGGGCATGGTTGATGCAGCAATTGGAGGTAAAACTGGAATTGATTTTAGACATTTAAAAAATTACATTGGAACCATTACTCAACCAGATACTGTTGTTATTTCACCAGAGTTTCTAAAAACTTTGTCCACAGATGAATTGGAATCAGCCTGGGCGGAAATCATTAAAACCGCGAGTATTCTTGATGTTCGATTGTTTGAAATGATAGAGCAGGATGAAGATTTGAATGTTGTTATAAAAACATGTGCAGAGGCTAAGAAAACAGTAGTAGTTCAAGATGCATTTGATACATCTATAAGACAATTGTTGAATTTTGGTCACACCATTGGTCATGCATATGAAAGCCATTATCTAAGTTTAGGAAAGCCAGTGAAACATGGCATTGCTGTAGCGAAAGGGATGTTGTTTGAATTGCAATTGGCTACAGATTTGAACTTTTTAAGTCAAGAAAATTGTAAAAGGATTTCGGATTTGATTCGACGTAAATTGGACATAGCAAATATCACAGAGGATGAATGGTATCAATTGAAACAGTACCTAGTTTCTGATAAAAAGAATACGGATTCTAAAATAACTTTTTCTTTGCCAACGGATATTGGGAGTGGAAGATTTGGAATAAAATTGAACTTGGGAGAAATAAAATGGAAAGGTTAAATGAAAAGCCTTTATTTTGCAAATTATAATCAATATGAGCAGCCAAACTCAACAACACATGAATAAAAGAGATTTATTGGATAGTAAGCGCAAGGAATCATTACTTGGCGGCGGCGAAGAGCGTATCAAATCGCAACACTCAAAAGGAAAATTGACAGCAAGAGAAAGAATACATTTCTTGTTAGATGAAAATAGTTTTAACGAAGTTGGGGCTTTTGTGACTCACAGAAGCAATGATTTTGGTATGCAAAAACAAAAGTTTTTAGGCGATGGAGTGGTAACAGGTTATGGTACCATCAACGGTCGTTTGGTGTATGTATTTTCACAAGATTTTACAGTATTTGGAGGCTCATTAAGTGAGACCCATGCTGAGAAAATTTGTAAAATCATGGATTTGGCTATACAAAATGGAGCTCCAGTAATTGGTTTAAACGATAGTGGTGGCGCGCGTATCCAAGAAGGTGTAGTGTCTTTGGGTGGATATGCTGATATATTTTATAGAAATACTATAGCCAGCGGTGTTATACCTCAAATATCAGCAATCATGGGACCATGTGCTGGTGGAGCTGTGTATTCTCCAGCTATTACAGATTTTATTGGCATGGTTGAAAACACCAGTTATATGTTTGTTACTGGTCCGAATGTTGTAAAAACAGTGACTAATGAAGAGGTAAGTAGCGAACAATTAGGTGGTGCATCAGTTCATTCATCAAAATCTGGTGTTGCCCATTTTTCATTTGCAAACGAAATTGATTGCTTGAGCAGTTTGAAAAAACTCTTGAGTTATATGCCTCAAAATTGTGAAGAGAAAGCTCCAAGTGTGCCTTATACTTCCAACAATGAAATAAGAGAACAACTAAAATCAATTGTGCCTGATAATGCCAATCAACCTTATGATATGAGAGAGGTAATTGAGGGTTTGGTTGACGAAGAAAGCTTCTTTGAAGTGCATAAGAATTTTGCTGAAAATATCGTTGTTGGTTTTGCTCGTTTAGCTGGTAGAAGCATTGGTATTGTTGCCAACAATCCGAGTTCACTTGCTGGAGTTTTAGATGTTCATTCATCTACAAAAGGAGCGCGTTTTGTAAGATTCTGTGATGCTTTCAATATCCCATTATTGGTGTTAGAAGATGTTCCTGGATTTTTACCTGGAACCGACCAAGAATGGAATGCCATCATTACAAATGGAGCTAAATTGTTGTATGCGTTTAGCGAAGCTACGGTTCCAAGAATTACAGTAATCACAAGAAAAGCATACGGCGGAGCTTATGACGTAATGAACAGTAAACATATCGGTGCTGATATGAATTTTGCTTGGCCAAGTGCAGAAATTGCAGTAATGGGTGCTAAAGGTGCCGCTGAAATCATCTTTAAAAAGGAGATTACAAGTGCTAGTAACCCTGATCAAGCTTGGAAAGAAAAAGAAGCAGAATATGCAGAGATTTTTGCCAATCCATATAGAGCTGCAGAACGCGGGTTTATTGACGATGTCATCTATCCAGAAGAAACACGTTCACGACTGATTTCAGCATTTGCTATGCTTGAAAACAAGGTTAAAAACCTACCTAGAAAGAAACACGGAAACATTCCTTTGTAATATAATCAATCAGCGATAAATGAAATTAATTTCTATTGTAGTTCCATGCTTTAACGAACAAGAAGTTTTTGCAGAAACATACAGAAGATTAACAGAAACCCTTGCGGGATTAGATAGTTCGAAATACGACTATGAATTGATATTCGTTAACGATGGTAGTAAAGACACCACACTCGAGTTGATTCGCGATGCCGTAAAAAAGGACAACAGAGTTAAAGGGATTAATTTCGCACGCAACTTTGGTCACCAGATTGCTATCACTGCTGGATTAGACAATTGCAAAGGCGATGCAGCAGTTGTAATTGATGCCGATTTACAAGACCCGCCTCACATCATTCTTGAAATGGTTAAAAAATGGGAGGAAGGGTATGATGTGATATTTGGAAAACGCAAAGACAGAGCGGGAGAGAGTGCTTTCAAATTGATAACTGCTAAGTATTTTTATAGATTCATCAATAGATTGAGTGATGTTGATATCCCTCTAGATACAGGTGATTTCAGATTAATGGATAGAAATGCACTCGATCAGTTTTTAAGAATGAGAGAAACATACCGATTTGTAAGAGGTATGGTGGCTTGGATTGGTTTCAACCAAACCTTTGTTGAATACGACAGAGAAAGCCGATTTGCAGGTACTACAAAATACCCGCTTAAAAAGATGCTTAGATTGGCGAGTGATGCGATTTTATCATTTTCTAACACTCCGCTTAAAGTGGCAACTTTTGTAGGGTTTGTGACTTCCATTTTAGCTTTTTTTGGTATCTTGTATTCGTTGTACATGAGATTGTTTACAAATCACTTCGTAGAAGGATGGACTTTGTTGATGATATCTATACTTCTAATTGGAGGTATCATACTTTTAGTGTTGGGAATTATTGGTGAATACGTTGGTAGAATATATGGTGAAATCAAACAGCGACCATTGTATATCATCAAAGATAAGATAGGTTTCGAAAAAATTTAATGAGTAATAAATCGATAAACATTGTTGGTGCAGGCTTTACAGGACTGAGTCTGGGATATTATTTGGCAAAAGCTGGATGGCAAGTCAACATCTTTGAAAAGGATGCTGAACCAGGTGGCTTAGCAGGTTCTTTTAAAGTTGAAGGAGAAAATCTTGAGAAGTTCTACCACCATTGGTTTACCAATGATAAACATGTTATGGATTTGATCAAGGACTTGAATTGCGAGGATAGAATCATCATTCGTGAGACAAGGACAGGCATGTATTATTCAAACAACTTTTTCAAATTGAGTTCTCCTCTGGATTTGCTAAAATTCAAACCATTGAATTTGATCAATAGAATCAGATTGGGATTTGTTGTATTAGCAGTAAGAATTGTTAAAGATTGGAAGAAATTAGAGTCTATAACTGCAAAAGACTGGTTGATTAGAATCTGCGGAAAGCAAGGATATACCGTTGTTTGGGAGCCATTGTTAAAGGGTAAATTCGGACGATATGCTGAAGAAGTTTCTGCTGTTTGGTTCTGGAATAAACTGAAATTAAGAGGCGGTAGTAGAGGCGAAAAGGGCAAGGAATATCTAGCCTATTATAAAGGAGGATTTGCTTCATTGGCTGAATCTACTTGTGCTGAAATACAAAAATTAGGAGGCACTATTCATTTCAATAAAGCCGTAAAAGAGATTGATCAAAATGGTCGATTGCTGTTTGAAAATGGTGAAGTGCTTGAAGCCGACAAAACCGTTTTAACAACACCACTGCCTACTTGTGCTAGTATCCTTCAATCATCTGTAACTAAAGAATACACAGACGCATTAAATAAGGTTCAATACATTGGCAATGTATGTTTGACTTTAGAGTTGAATAGAAGTTTAAGTGAAATCTATTGGTTAAATGTCAACGATCCTGGTTTTCCATTTGTAGGAGTAATAGAACACACGAATTTTGAACCTAAGGAAACGTATAAAGGCAGACACATTGTTTATTTATCAAAGTATTTACCTACTGACGAGAAGCTATATGGTATGAGTGAGAAAGAGTTTTTTGAGTATGCTGTGCCATACATTCAAAAGATGTTCCCTGCATTTGATACATCATGGGTGATGCGTTATCATGTGTGGAAAGAGCCGTTTTCTCAGCCTTTGGTGACCTTGCATTACAGCAAGATCATACCAGAATTCAAAACGCCAATTGAAAACGTTTACATCAATTCAATGGCACAAATTTATCCAGAAGATAGAGGCACCAATTATGCCGTTAGAGAGGGTAAATTGATGGCCGAAAAGTTCATTTCTGGAAATTTTTAGTAAAATTATTTGACTGAGTTTTTATACTCGTCTAATAAAATGGAACATTTTTTTGTCGAAAAAGTGGTCAACGAAGATGCCCATCAATAGGGCGTTTAAAATTTATTTTACAAGAGTTAATTTGTTATAACAATTGTTTGTTAACACAACTGGTTATTAAGCAATTGTCAGAAAATATTCATATTTAAAAAATTTATGAGATTAGGTGAAACGTTTTCTTAAAATTTGCGTCTAATATTTTAAAAGGGCACAATAATTGTTCTTTTAAAATTGTTAAATAACCAAATGAACACTGATAAAAAATATCCTAAAGTAAGAAGCCGTCGTAAAGGTATGGAGAAACCCATACGTAAAGATGGTGAAGGGGTAAAGCAAGGACCTGCTGGCTTGTAAATTCAGTTTTAAGCTACGCTGCCTTCTTTCATTCTTTCGGCATTTTCTGCCACTTTCAAAGCGTCAATCATCTCTTGAATGTCGCCTCCAAGAAAAGTGTCCAGAGCGTAGATTGTCATATTGATTCTGTGATCTGTAACTCGGCTTTGTGAAAAGTTGTATGTTCTAATCTTTGCACTTCTATCTCCTGAAGCAACCAAAGTTTTTCTAGTACTCGCAATTTTAGAATTGTGCTCTTCTAATGCACGTTCGTACAATTTAGTCCTCAACATTTGCATAGCCCTCTCTCTATTGCCTAACTGAGAGCGCTCTACTTGACAAACCACAACTATACCAGAAGGTTTGTGTGTTAATTGTACTTTTGTTTCAACCTTGTTGACGTTCTGTCCACCTGCACCACCACTTCTACTGGTTTGCATTTCAATATCTGCAGGATTTAATTGTACATCTACATCTTCTGCCTCTGGCAATACTGCTACTGTAGCTGCAGATGTGTGTACACGACCCTGACTTTCGGTTTTGGGTACCCTTTGAACACGGTGAACACCACTTTCGTATTTAAGTTCACCGTAAACATTGTTACCTGTAACCTCTAATATAACCTCTTTGTATCCGCCTGCTGTACCTTCGTTTTCATCTAATACCTCCACTTTCCAACCTTTAGTTTCGCAATAGCGGGTATACATTTTCATTAAATCTCCTGCAAACAAACTGGCCTCGTCGCCACCAGTACCAGCTCTAATCTCTACGATGGCATTTTTAGCATCTTCAGGATCTTTTGGTATCAGTAATAATTTGATTTTTTCTTCTAATGGACCGATTTTAGACTCCATTTCGTCGGCTTCCATTTTTGCCATTTCCCTTAATTCAGCATCTTTTTCGTTGGCAACCATATCCTTAGCTTGTTGATAATGGTTCAACACACTGCGGTATTCGTGGGTTGTATCAACTACTTCCTTTAAATCGCTGTATTCTTTGTTCAATTGAGTGAAACGTTTCATGTCACTCATCGTGTCAGCACTGCTTAACAACAGCTCAACTTCCTTAAAACGGGCTTCTATGGCTTCTAATTTCTCTAACATGAGTATTTAAATCCGTCTTAGACAGATTACTTTTCAGAATAAGTGCGCAAAATTACGCAATCGTCGGTTAAAAAATACAATCTTTCTTTCTCTATTCTGAATTGACGGCAGATATCAGGTAGAACAATATCCATCACTTTTAATGTAAAGGTTGATGGCAAAAATGAATAGACTTTGTTGTTTTTTAGAAAAACCAATGAGTTGTTAAGGTATTGGAAGTTCTGCAATGTGTCACTTAATTTGATTTTACTATAATTAGCAAATATGTCAAATTCTAGAACTTGCTGGTTATTTAATATCAGGACTGAATTGTTAATGTCACTAATCAAAGTTGGATTAATACCTCCTGATATGCCGAGTGTATTCCAAGGAGCGCTTTCGGTTAATAGTTTTAAATCTTTGCTGTATTTTTTTAGTTTTTGGTCGGCAACATCAAACAACCAAAGTTGATTGTCGAAACTTCTTGCAATACATGCAACTTGTGATGCACCAATGGTCTCTAAATCGCATTCGCCTCTTGAATTCAATAAATTGTCTAGAAAAATGACTTTGTTTTGGTCGCGATAAAACACATAAATTTCAAAAGGGTTGCTAACGTCTATTGAAGCAATATTGCCCAGTACTTTAAAGTTGGCAGTGGCTAGTTTGTTGCCATTTTTATCGTATTTAATGATGTCGTTAGTAGGCGTAATAACAAATAGATTTTCTAGATTGTCTGTCGTAATGCTACTGCCTTTAGGGACTGTGATGGTGTCATTCACAATTGTAGAGGTTTGTGCCCAAGTTGATTGGTACATCCAAAAAAGTACAACACATGATATGAAATGTTTAAAACGCATTACTTAAAACTTTTAAGTTCAAGATGTGTGCCATCAAACTCGGCATAGGTAAAATCGTTTACCCATTCACCTAAATTGATGTATTTAGAACGCTCGTTTAATTGTACTTCAATAGGGTAATGTCTGTGTCCACAAACAAAGAAATCATAATGGGTGTGAGACAATTGGTCTTTGCAAAAAATGGTGATGAATTCTTTATCGTCACCCAAATAAATTTTATCACTATTGCCTTTGCCAATTCGACTTCTTTTAGATAGGTATTTGGCTAAACCTGCTCCAAAATATGGGTGTAAAAATCCAAACAATTTAATCGAAACAGGGTGTCTGAAAATCTTTTTAATGATTTTGTAACCGTGATCTCCTGGTCCAATACCGTCGCCGTGGTGTATAAAGAATTTTTTACCATTGCGTTCAATAATCAATTCATTGGAAACAACCTTAATGCCGAGTTCTTCTTCAAGATATCCAAAGGTCCACATGTCGTGATTGCCTTTGAACAGTGTAATTTGAATGCCACTATCACTAAGCTCTGCGATTTTACCCATCAATCTACTAAAACCTTTTGGAACAACATGTTTGTATTCGAACCAAAAGTCGAAGACATCACCAACCAAATAAATCTCAGATGCATTCTGTTTGATACTATCAAGCCAGGCGCAGATTTTTCTCTCTCTAATCAAAGAAGCTTCTCTGTTAGGCACACCTAGGTGGAAGTCGGACGCAAAATAGATATGTTTTTGTGGCTCAGTCAAGGTAGTTAAGATGCCTCAAAGATTTGAATTTTAAGTGAGAAAACCAATTTTAAAGCAATATTGCTTACTTACAATTTACATCAATTGTCGATTAATCTATGCATTGAACGATAGAATTGAATGGAGTTGTAAATGTATTTTATTTTCGTTTTGTGGGTATTATACTAACACTTAGAAACGGCATAGAAAATAGAAAAAAGCTATTAAAGAAATATTATTATTTGTTTTTGGTGTCGATTGTTTTGGTAGGAGTTAGGGTGTTCTTTCCGACAGAAAAACACTTTATTTTTTTCTTTTGGAACATGTTTCTGGCCATAGTTCCCTTGATATTGAGTACTTTCTTGTTAGAATTGAGCAAGCACAATGATTCAAGGTGGGCGACACTATTAGTAGGATTTTTGTGGTTGATTTTTTTTCCAAATGCGCCATATGTGTTTACAGATTTTACCCATTTACAGCACAGCGAGGGCGTTATGTTAATCATCGATTTTATTACTGTTTTGTTTTTTGCTATTTGGGCATTTATTACAGCCATTATTTCATTAAATGATTGTATGAATTTGCTCAACAAATATGTTTCGAAGTGGCTCTCTATTCCAATGGTAGCTATAATAAGTGGTCTGAGCGGTTTTGGGATATATTTAGGAAGAGATTTGCGTTTAAATTCATGGGATGTGATAGCGCGACCAATAAAGGTAGTGGAGCAGAGTGTCAACAGCATTCACAATTTCAGTACTGATTACAACACTTGGATTTCGGCTTTAAGTATAAGTTTAATGATGTTTGTAGGTGTTATGGCGTATCATTTTGTGGATTTGAACAGGCAAGGGGGTAGTAACTTTCAAGCGCAGTAGCGGATTAATGAATTGATCCTGGAGGGTGAGGTTTCAACGATTAAGTATTCACTAGTAGAAGGTCTAATAAAGGTTTTAGCAAGATGCGGATTAATGAATTGATCCTGGAGGGTGGAGTTTCAACGATTAAGTATTCACTGCGTGAATACTTATTTTGTTTTTATCGAAATCGCCTTTCAAGCGGGGCTTGAGGCAATTTCTTATAAAAACAAAAAGACTTCACTTTCGTGAAGTCTAAATCGTTGAGGTCGGAAGCGGATTCGAACCGCTGTAAAAGGTTTTGCAGACCCGTGCCTAGCCTCTCGGCCATCCGACCCTTTATTTAAAGAGGTGCAAACTTACACTTATTTTAAATTAAAATCAAATAAAATAACGAAAAGCTATTAAGCCATCTTGCGAATCGTGTTCACAGATTTGCCTTTGCTCTTGGTATCGCCTTTCGGTGTTGCTGATTTAACGGTTTTTTCAGCTTTTGCTTTTGTCTCGGCTTTCGCTTTAACTTCAGCTTTGGTTTCTGAATCTCCCTCTGCAGCTTCTTCTTCTAAAGATTTTTTCAAAGCTTCAAAATCCAATTTATCACTCAAAATGGTATACCATGAAGCCAATTTCTTCATGTCTGATAGATAAATTCTTTCGTTATCGTAATTTGGTAACACCTTTCCTAAAAATTGAGGAAACGCGTCATCAGATGCTTTTTTGTCTGGAACGATGGCGCCATCTTTAGATTTTTCGTGTATGTTTAACAATACTTTCGCTAATCTCTCTTCTCCTTCCATAGTAAACATAGCGATATCTGATAAAATAGATACTTTGGTAGTTGGTGAAGTAGGGATTTTCTTACCGCTACCGTCCAATGCTTCTACTATAAGACCATTCTTTCTTTGCCCTATCACGTGATAAAGGCCGGGCATGCCCGCAATTGCTACAATGTCTTTCAATTCCATATAATCTGCAAATTTTCTATAATATTTTGACAAAACAAAGCATTCAATTCTTTTTTTGTCATAGTTTTGTAAACATTTTTATGAGTAAGAAATTATTGATTTACGGCTTGGCATTCGGTAGCGCCACTGCTGCATTGAGTTACATTTATATGGTATCTATTGCTACTACTAACAATATTCCTCAACTTGTCATCGCCATTTTAAGTGAAGCCATCGTCATTCCTGCTATTGCAATTTTTCTTTTTCTGAGATCTGTAAAAAAAGAACAGCCCGAGCAATTTATGTTGGGAAGAGCCATTTTTCTTGGTTTCTTTCTAAGCATCATTATTGGAGCTTCCGTTTCTCTATTATACTCCTATGTGGCTCAATTTAGACCAGAAGTAATCGGTAGAATGGTCGACTATAAGATTAACCAGTTTAAAGGTGCAGAAGTGTTCAAACAGTTCAATGCCAAAGAAGCAGCTGATAAAATTCAAGAAATTAGAGATAGTTACTCTGTCACCGGTCAATTTGTGTTTCAGTTGTTCTTTGCAGCTGCAAGGGGATTGTTCTTGAGTGCTATCATTGCCTTTTTTATGAGAGGTAGAGTTGTTTCTAGTCAGAACGACGTTTTAAACGAAAAATAGAACAATCATCTATTGAAGAAAATATTAGGTAAAATAGGGTTTGTCTGGTTTGCAATTGTATTTGCATCTATCTTTTTGGTACTCTATCCTCTGTTTTATATTTTTTTAAGTTTTAAACAAACCTATCCTCTTGCTAATGCGCTGAGAAAAGTTTGGGCATGGGGAACATTTATATTATGTGGTTCTATCGCGAAGGTATACAGAGAAGAGCCATCAATGCCTTCTCCTTGTGTCATTGTGTCTAATCACACGTCCTATTTAGATATTGTGGTAACGGGACTGTTTGCTCAGTTAAAAATTTCGTTCATGGGGAAATACGAATTGTCTAAAATACCATTGTTCGGGAAGTTTTTTGGAACAGTTGATATCGCCGTTAAGCGACAAAGTTTGAGAGAGTCTCATAAAGCATTCATTCAATGCAAAGAAAAGTTGAACGATGGATACAGTGTTTTGATTTTTCCAGAGGGTACCATTTGGGATAAAACGCCATTGATTAAACCTTTTAAAAATGGGGCATTCAAATTGGCTATTGAGAATAATGTTCCTATTGTGCCTATCACGTTTTACAACAATTATAAAGCTCTTCCAGATGAGAAATTTGAGTATTATCCGACCATCATCAAATGTAAAATTCATCGGGCAATCAAAACAAATCATCTAAATATTGAAGATAGTGACAGATTAAGAGACGAAATTTACAACCTAATAGAGCAAGAGCTCATTAAAAATCATATCATCCATGAACATAACAGACGAGAAAATTGATCAGTTGGCCCACCTTGCCAGATTAGAATTTGATGCTGAATCAAAGTCGAAAATCAAACGTGATCTTGAAAATATTCTAGATTTTTGTGAGAAATTAAATGAGGTTGATACCGAAGGCATAGAGCCTCTCATTTATATGACCAATACCACCAACAATGTGAGAGAAGATGTGGTAGATCAGCACTATAGCAAAGATCAAATTTTAAGTAACGCGCCTAAAAAAGACAGCGATTATTTCAGAGTTCCAAAGGTTATAGAACAAAATAAATAATGGTCAAATTAATTGACATTCGCGAAATTCAAAAGGTTTACAAAGTAGGCCAAGAATTTGTCTATGCACTTAAAAAAGTAGATTTGGATATTTACAAAGGTGAGTATGTCGCTTTAATGGGTCCATCTGGTTCTGGAAAATCTACTTTGATGAACATTTTAGGATGTCTTGATTCATTTACAAGTGGTAAATACATCTTGAACGGAACAGATGTCAGTAAAATGACTGAAAATGCATTGGCCGAAGTTAGAAATAAGGAAATTGGTTTTGTGTTCCAAACATTCAATTTGTTACCAAGAATGAGCGCATTGGAAAATGTTGCTTTACCATTGGTTTATGCAGGTATTTCTAAAAAGGATAGATTGGAAAGAGCTGAAGAAGTGTTGGTGCAAGTTGGATTGAAGGATAGAATGAAGCACAAACCAAATGAATTGTCTGGTGGTCAGCGCCAAAGAGTTGCAATTGCAAGAGGCTTGGTTAACCGACCAAGTATTTTGTTGGCAGACGAACCAACAGGTAATCTTGATACGAAAACATCTGTTGAAATTATGGAATTGTTCAGAGAAATCCACTCAAAAGGCAATACAATTGTACTTGTAACCCACGAAGAAGATATTGCATTAAATGCTAAAAGAATTGTGAGATTGAGGGATGGATTAATAGAATCTGACAATATCAACGAAAAGTTTGAACAAAGAGCAACAAACATTGTTTAGTTAAAAATGAAGATCTACACCAAAAGAGGCGATAAAGGACAAACATCTTTAATTGGCGGCGACAGAGTGCCGAAACACCACATAAGAATTGAGGCGTACGGCACAATAGATGAATTGAATTCGTATATAGGAATACTTAGGTCGTTTACCCAAGACAGCCTAAATATGAAGGTACTTCCTGAGATTCAAGATAGATTGTTTACGGTTGGAAGTTTATTGGCTTCTGCTCCAGGTAGTAAAATGATTGTTCCTGATTTACACGAATCGGATGTGGAATTGTTAGAAGATGCAATTGATAAAATGAACGAGGAATTACCAGAATTGCGTTCGTTTGTATTGCCAGCTGGCAGCGCAGAAGTATCACATTGTCATGTTGCCAGATGTGTTTGCAGAAGAGCAGAACGTTTGATCGTTCATCTCAGCGAAATTGAGCATACAGAATCCATCATCCTTCAATACATCAACAGATTGTCGGATTATTTATTTGTATTAGGACGTTATACCGCTTTGAAATTAGGTGTAGAAGAGGTTTCATGGAAACCCCGTCTCTAAGGCATTATTTCTTACTACCTTTTAATAAGTTTTCTTTGTAATACAAAGCTTCTTGATAATCAGGAGCTAATATCAAAGCAGAATCTAAATAGCTCATCATCATTTCGGGAGAGCCGAAATTAGAGGCGATTTTAGCTTTATCCATATAACATGTTGCTCTAATGTCAACTTTTTGCGAAGTTGAAGCATCCACATTAACATCAATCATCTCAGGTTTTGAACCACCGTAAAGGATTTTATTGATGACATTTACATAATTTTCAAGGTTTTTATCAACTGCATGTTGCATAGCTGCATGCATGTATAAATACTTATTAGCTCCGCTGATTTTATAGGCTTTGTTGATTGCCTCAAGTGCTTTTTCTGGCTGATTTTCAGCCGCTAATAAACCACCTTTGTATTCTAATAGCATTACATTGTTAGGATTTATAGCCAAACCTTTGTCTACAAACACTTTTCCAGCTTGGAAATTGTTCACTTTTTTGGTGTAAAAATGGGCTAAAGAATCAATATAAGTTGCTTTAAGTGAAGAATCTGTATCTAAAATCAATAAATGATTAAGCGCTACAATTGCTGTTGAATAGTCGCCATTTTTTTGAGTATTTTCATACACTTTTTTCCAATTTTCTAATTCTTTGTTAGAATTGTTACATGAAGTAAATACTAGTGTCAAGGCAACTAAATAGAGAAAGTTTCGTCTAATCATATAGTAAAATATTAAATGTTTGTTATTTGTGCAAAAGTAGTAATATTTTATAGAAAAGTCGATATTTAACCTTATTTTTGCTACTTATTGGTTTATGAAACTCAATAAAATCGTATTAACCCTTTTTATTATCCTGATATCAGGACTTGAGTTAAACGGCCAATGTGGAACGGCCTTTGTCTCATCTGACGATACGGTTGTGTGTATACCTAAAATTGTGAGATTCAAAGTTCACAAGTTTCCTGCGGGAACAACTTTTGAATGGGATCTCGGTTCTGGGTATGTTTCTTCAGATAGTAATTATACCAAGTTATACTCTGTATCTGGTAATTACAATGTACGTGTAAAACTCAAGTACCTTGATGGAACTTCATGCGTTATTGATAAAGTAGGTTTTATTCAAGCCAAACCAGTTCCAATTCCTCAATATTCAGTTTCAAAAACCGTCATTTGTAATTATAAAGACAGTGTAGTGTTAACAGACGTTTCGCCAAAGACAGTTTCAAGAGACTGGTTGGTAGATAACACGCTATATTCAAACGGTCCCAAAAATCTTACAGCAATTTTTCATCCACCATTTGGCTACAAAAGCTTCACAATGTTTATGCGTGATAGCTTTGGCTGTGAAGGAAAGCGAACTTTTGATAGCACCGTATTTTTACCTGATTCTATTGCTGTGGATTTTGCTGCCAATACATTGAAAGGTTGTACGCCAAAATTGATTTCATTTGAAAATTTAACTGATACTTTTAACTATCCTATTGCTTCTTGGAACTGGGCTTTCCCAAATGCCTCACCTTCCTCTTCAAATGCATACAATCCAAAAAATATTGGTTACAACACCAAAGATACTTTTGACGTCTCACTTACTGTTACTACAAAACGAGGATGTGTATACAATAAATCTGTTAAAGACTATTTAATGTTCGCTGATAGCACGGTGCTCAGTACAACTTTTAACAAAACAGTGTTGTGCGGCAACGAAAGTTTGAAGGTGACACTGAACAATGGCAGAAGTGGCTCACCAACTATAACCGTTACTCCAGCCGATGTTACCAGAACTGTTGTTAACCCTAATTTACATTCTTTTAAATTTACAAACTTTGGTATATTTACAATTTATGTTTCCGATGAAGTCAATGGATGTAAGTCTGAGAAAACATATACAAATCATGTAACAGTTAATGGACCAATAGCAGGTTTTAAAATTCCAAACAGTTATAGTTGTTTGCGTCCTGATACTTTCAATGTTGTAGATACTTCCCGAATCAATGTTGGGATTACGAAAACATTGAAATGGGATTTGTATAACGATAGTTTTTTAAATACCAGTTTGCAAACAGAGTCTACAAATCCAGCTAAAATGGTTTGTAAGAACTATGCTTCATATGCCGTTCGACTGATTGTCACAGGTTCTAATGGGTGTAAAGATACTGTCTTAAAGAAGAACGCTTTATTCATTAAAAAAATATTTCCAATGTTCAGTTGGAAACCTCGTCCAGCTTGTCCGATTGAAATGGTAGAATTTGCTAATGGCACTCAAAGAGGTACAAGCAAAGCTGAAAATAAATACGCATGGACTTTCTACAACAATAAGAATCAAGTTATGAAACGCGATTCTACAGTTGATCCGAAAATCAGTTATCCAGATACAGGACATTATACAGTTAAGTTAATTGCCTACAACATACTTGGTTGCCGAGATTCAGTTACCATGTTAAAGGAAATTTTAATAGAGCGCCCAATACCAAAGTTTCTAATTAGCGATTCTAATGTTTGCTTTAGAAAACCTGTTGGTTTAAGCGCGAAGTACAAAGATTCCAATTATTACAGAACCTATATTCACAAATGGGAATTTATCCATAAAGACAGTTCTAATCTTAAGTATACGTATAATGGTGATAGCGTAACTGTAAGTTTACTGCCTGGATTATATACAATCAAATACAGTAGATATTCGGCTAGGATGACCTGTTATGATACCATGTTCTTACCTTTCAGGCTTAAGGTTAATGGTGTAAATTTCTTGCCAAATATTAATCCAATTAAAGTTTGTAATCCATTTAATGCAACATTGTTTGCTCAGAAAACCTATGCTTACAACTTTAAAAATAATAGCACTGCCGCAGAAACCTATTTGTGGAAGAGTCCGTATGATACCAATAAAGTTGTCATTAGAATTCCGACAACAAATCCTACTGGTGTATTTATCAAAAAATCAGGGTATTTTTATTTCAATTTTAAGTACACGCATGCATCTGGTTGCAATGATTCTGTTAATACTTCAACATTGACTTCAGGAGTTGTAGCGGCATTCATGCCAAATCAAAACTCTTATTATGCTTGCGTTGGAAAACCATTGAAATTGTTCAATCAGTCTGATAAAGATGCCATCAATTTTAAATGGTTCTTAAAAGACTCAGGTAGTGGAGCGTCATTCCTGCCTTCAAACACCGCTAAAAATCCTAGCATATTGTTTACAAAAGAAGGTGTGTTTAGAATTGGATTGATAGCTTATGGAAATGGTAATTGTACCGATACAACAATAGCAGCAATCTATTCTAATGACATCAAAGCAAGATTTTCAAGTGATGATACATTGAACTATTGTGCGCCAATTATTGCTAGAATTACGGCAGTAAGACATCCTGCAATTTTTGAATATCGATGGTATTTAGGTGATGGAGATTCGGTCACAAATAACCTTAGTACTTTTGGCCATTTGTATAGCCAGAATACTGGTCCGGATGGCAGTGACGTGAAGCTTATAGTCAAAGGTTATGGTTGTAATGATACCATGGATAAAAAGGGCTATATCAAAGTAATTGGTCCTATTCCAAAATTCCATTTAACCAACAATGTAGGATGCGAAAAACTCAAGGTAAATTTCATTAACGAGAGCAAATATTACAGAAGATTCTTTTTAGAATATGGTGATGGAAGTGTATTGGATTCAATCAACTTTAATACGCATGTCTATCAAATCTTTGATAGATCTTTACCATATCAGAAATTTAATCCAGTGTTGTCAGTAATTGATTCATTTGGTTGTATTGTTCAGTACCAAAAAGATTCTGTATTTGTATTGAAGTCGCCAGAATCAAAGCTTGCTGTTATTGGCAATGACACTGGATGTGCTGATTTAACAGTAAGGTTCAGAAACAATACCATAGGTGGTGTATCTTATAAATGGGATTTTGATAACAACGGAACAATAGACAATACAACATTTTCTCCTAGTCATACTTACCCACCTGGAGACTATAATCCTGTTCTAATCGCAAAAGCTAGCAATGGTTGTGAAGATACTGCTAGAAACATGGTGTTTATTAAAGCCTATAAGCGACCAGAAGTAAGTTTTACAGCAAGTGCTGATTCTATTTGTTACAATCAGAGAATTGATTTCACAGCGAATAGTTTGCCATCCAATGCTGATATCAAAAATTGGGAGTGGGATTTTGGTGATCCTGCCACTATATCTGATACTGCCTATACCAGACTAACTGGATACAATTTCAAAAAAATTGGATTGAGTCAAATTCTCTTATTGGTAAAAGATAAAAACAATTGTACAGATACTGCTTATAGATTTATCTATACGAATGATACCATTGGTCCGACTTCTCGACCAATCAATTATGTCACAATAACCAATAATCAGTTTATCGATGTGAATTGGCAAAAAGCGACATTCAAATACTTTACGGGATATAGTTTGTACAACGACAATGCGCCAAATTATAATTTTCTTTATAGCAGTGCTAACATCGTAGACACTACATTCAGAGTTAACAGTGGTATCAATGTTCAAAATTCGAGGTATTGTTATGTTGTCAAAACAAAAGACAAATGTAACAATCTCGGACCGGTATCAAATCCACATTGTACTATTTTCTTACAAGTTACAGATACAGCTGTCAACGATTTGATTTTAGATTGGTTGCCATACGAAGGTTGGGGAAGTTCTAATGTTAGACGTTATAGAATTTATAGAAGTGAATCTGGTGGACCATTTAAATTATTTGATTCTACATCTTCTGGTATAACAACGTATAGAGATAGAAAATTGTGCAACAAGTTGTACTGTTACTACATTGAAGCCGTAGAAAAAAATTATAAGTGGACTTCAAAAAGTAATACCGTTTGTAAGACAGCATTGTATGTACCACCGAGTGTTCCAGTAACCTCTGTTCGTACTACAGTATTGCCAGGAAATAAGACATACACCCAATGGAGAAGATATAGTTACGTCAAGAATGTCGATCATTATATCATCTCAAGATCATACACAGGTGCTGCTAGCAATGACAATTACGATAAATCGGATTCTTTAGGATATATAGATGATGATCCTTTTATGGAAACAGGAAAGGTGTCATATACATATACCATAAGAGCAGTTGACCATTGTGGAGCAGAATCGCCAGAGAGTTCAATCAATAGAACTATACTTCTTGGTGGTAAGAGTGAAGGTTATGTAGCAAAACTCAATTGGAGCAATTACGAAAAATGGTCGAGTGGTGTTAAACAATATCAGGTTTTATTAAGAGAAGACAATACCTTTAAGGTTGTTGGCTCAATGAATGGGTCAGGAACTGTATTTAATTTCGACTTTTTAGACACCAAGTTGGATGATTCAATATGTTTTAAAATACAAGCTATTAAAGACACAAGTGAGTTTGTAGAGAGTTTTTCGAACGTTTTGTGTTTGATTTCTGAATCCAAGATTTTTATACCTACCGCTTTTTCGCCGAATGGTGATAATAAAAACGAAGTATTTATTCCAAGAGCTATTTTGATATTTAATCAAACTGGAAATCCTATTTTGGATTACAAGTTTGAAGTGTACAACAGATGGGGCGAGCAAGTGTTCTTCTCAAACGATGTGAATGTAGGTTGGGATGGAACGTATAAGGGTCAAATGTGTCAAGAAGGACAATACTTGTACAAAGTAAGAGCACTTGGATTGGATGGGGTTACATCATTTAATCTCGAAGGTGTATTTGTGCTTTTGAGATAAGCCCGATAATCTGTATTTTTGCACCTCTTAAAATAAACGTGCAAAATGTTTGAAAACTTAAGTCTTAAGATTGAGAAAGCCCTAAAGAACCTAAAAGGACAGGGTAGAATTTCTGAAATTAACGTTGCTGAAACAGTTAAAGAGATTAGACGTGCATTAGTAGATGCCGACGTTAACTATAAAATTGCAAAAGACTTTACTGATCAGGTTAAAGCAAAAGCATTGGGTCAAAATGTATTAACCAGTGTTTCTCCTGGACAATTATTGACTAAAATTGTCAATGATGAATTGGTTGAATTGTTAGGTGGTGACCAAAAGGATGTTAATATTGTAGGCAATCCCTCTATTATATTAATAGCTGGATTACAAGGTTCTGGTAAAACGACATTTTCTGGAAAATTGGCGAAGTTTATTCGTTCGAAAGGCAGAAATCCTTTGTTGGTAGCTTGCGACGTATACAGACCTGCAGCGATAGAACAGCTTAAAGTTTTAGGAGAATCTATCAACACAGATGTATACACTGAAATTGAAAACAAAAATCCAGTTGAGATAGCTCAAAATGCTATTAAATATGCAAAAGAGCACAACAACAATGTGATAATTGTCGATACTGCTGGTCGTTTGAGTATTGATGAGGACATGATGAATGAGATATACAATATTAAAATGGCATTAAAGCCATCTGAGATATTGTTTGTGGTGGATGCTATGACTGGTCAGGACGCTGTAAACACGGCAAAGAATTTCAATGATAGATTGGATTTTGATGGCGTAGTTTTAAGTAAAATGGATGGTGATACCAGAGGTGGTGCTGCATTGTCTATTAAATCTGTTGTTAATAAGCCAATAAAATTTGTAAGTAACGGTGAAAAGCTGGATGCTTTAGACATATTCTATCCAGACAGGATGGCAAGTAGAATCCTAGGAATGGGAGACGTTGTCAGTTTGGTTGAGAGAGCTCAATCGGTTTACGATGAGGAAGAAGCGAAAAAGTTGAATAAGAAAATCAGTAAAAATGATTTCGATTTCGACGACTTTTTAGGTCAGTTACAGCAAATTAAGAAAATGGGTAACATCAAAGATTTGATGGCTATGATACCTGGAGTAGGTAACAAAATTAAGGATTTGGATGTAGATGAAAATGCATTTAAGGGCATAGAATGTCTGATTCAAAGTATGACGCCACAAGAGAGAAAGAACCCAGAAATACTGAATGCATCAAGGAAAAATAGAATTGTTCGCGGAAGTGGAAAGAATATTCAAGAATTGAACAAATTATTGAATCAATTTAGTGATATGAAGAAAATGATGAAAAATATGAACAATTTAAAAGGCAGACGATAGAATTTGTTTGTAACATTCATGTAAAAATAATGTAAAAATTTTCTGATTTCGGTCTAAATAAGGTAGATTTGCCTTTCTATTTTTTATTAACTATGATTAAACGTACACTACTTTTATTCGTTCTTTCTATTCCATTTTTTGTCACGGCCCAATCAAAATTAACTTATAATGAGTATTTTGACTACAATTACGGCTATTGTCCTGGGGATGCTCAGTATGACAATTGGGTGGGATTAATTACAACACTTGACACGACAGTTGACAAGTACCTCAAAATTACAATGCGTGGTACTTATGACATGACAGGAAAGTCTTGTACTGACAAGTATGCTGTTAGACAAATAGCAGACGCTCTTTATAACGGTTATGATGTTTCTGTACCATGCGATGGCGCGGTATGGAGTGTTGGAACTGGTTGCTCAGATTACAATTGCGGAAATTATTCTGATTACATTGAATTGACTATCAATCAATATACTTGTAATTGTGGAACTTCTTACACAATCAGACCAGGTATTACTTCTCCAAACTGGGGAGGTATGAACACTGAAACATGTCAGTGGTGGTACCAAAATGCCAATCAAGACATGATTGTTGAAATCGAAAGAATTTATGGTAATGATAATTTATCAGCAAAATCTTTAGTTACTCCTAATGAGTGTGCTTACACTCAAAACATTTACGCCAATATCATGAATGTTGGTGATAATACCGTAAACAACTACTATGTTGGTTATTCTATTAACGGTACTACTCAAACTCCAATTTACGTTTCTACAGCATTGAATTCAGAAGAAACAGTGCAATTGATGTTGGCTAGTAATTATTCATTTACAGCCAATACTACTTATACATTTAAAATCTGGACTTACGATCCAAATGGTAACCCAGATTCAGAATCATATAACGATACTGTAACTGTTGTATACAAACATTCTGGTGCTCCTTCTATTCCTTCTGGAACTGATGTTGTGAGATGTGGTGTTGGTAAAGAAACCATTTCTGTATCTTCTAACGATTCGATTGGATGGTACAGTGATCCAACTGGTGGTTCTATGTTGAAGATGGGTGGATCTTTTGTTACTCCATTCTTATATGCAACAGATACATTCTATGCTGAAGCATTAAGATTTAAAAGCACTGAACAAAATTTAAGTACTGGCTTTAACAATTACACCATGATATCATATGACCAAAATGAATATAACGGTGGTATGTTTAAAGTTACATCTAACGATTTAATTAAGATTTCTGGACTTAAGGTTCAAGGCTTGTTTGGCAATTCTGCTCCTCACTATACAGTGTACATGAGAAAAGGTGGATTTGCTGGTGTTGAAAATGACTCAACAGCATGGGAAAGAGTTTTTGACGCTCCTATTGTTAGTGGCGGTTCATTAAATACTATTCCAGTGGAATTGGTTTTAGAACCAGGTATAGAATACGGACTTTACATCACAACCAATCCATTAAGTGGTGAAGATATCTGGATGAACTATGGTACCAATTCTTATTCAAATTCTGATTTGACCATCACTGGTGGTAATGCTGTATACGGTAAGTTTGGAAGATGGGGTGTAAACACGCCATGGACTGTAGATTGTGAATTTATTTATCAAAAAACTTGTGCTTCTTCTTCTAGAGAGCCAGTAATAGTTGTTGTTAATCCTAAACCTTCTGGTTCTGATTTAATAGTAGACAACAATTTTAACGGAAAATACTCTTTAGGTTTATTAAACGATCCAGATGTCTCTGAAGTTGGCTCTCAATTGGTTTATGAGTTAACTCCTCCAAGTGGATATTCAAATAGTGGACATGGTTCAACTTGGAAAGTAAATTCTGTGACTTTAGAATCAGAATATGGTGTTCCGGTTAATACTTCACTTTACAGTTTCTCTAATCCTGGTTCAGGTAATGGTGTATTAACATTCACGCCTGATGCAGACTTATTAGATAGTAATATCAGAGTTATAGTTAGCGCTAGTGATTTAGGTCCGTATTTCTGTGACACTATAATATCAAGAATCATTCATATTGCACCAACTCCAAAAGTAAATTTCAGCTTCCCAACATCAATATGCGAAGGAGATGACGTATACTTCACAAATTTGTCAACTATCCACTCAGGTAGTATGACATACAAATGGGAGTTTACACCTACCGATAGTTCTGATTTTACAGAACCAGTTCAAAGATTTGACACCAAAGGTACTTACTATATCAAGCTTACTGCTAAAAGTTTCCCTTATGGTATAGAAAAAGATACTACAATTGCCATACAAGTTGGTGAAATTCCACAGGCATCATTCAAATCTGTTAATGCTTGCGAAGGCAATGCAGTTAACTTTGTTAACCAAACACCTGGAACAGGTATAGTTTACACTTGGAATTTCGGTGATAACACACCAACTTCAAATGTAACAAGTCCTACTCATATGTATCCAACTCCAAGTGGATACTCTGTTACTTTAACTGCCAACAGAAATGGTTGTATTGCTACAGTAGTAAGAAAGGCATATGTATTCCCAACTCCAGTCGCAGAATTCAATGGTCCAAGTGCACCAGTTTGTATGAACGAGCCAATTACATTTGACAATGAATCAACCATAAGCAGTGGTAAAGTTGGTGCTTGGTGGAATTTTAACGATGGCAATATTTCAACAATAATAGATCCGACTCATGCATTCTCTGCAGCTGGAACATTTGATGTTAAGTTAAAATCAGTATCTGAATTTGGTTGTGCTGATTCAATCGTTCACCAAGTAGTGATTAAACCTGCTCCAGTCGTTGATTTCACATATAATAAACTATGTCAAAATGACCCAACTAGTTTTGTGAATACTACAACTGAATTCAGTGGTATCACCTCTAGTTATATTTGGAAATTTAGTGAAGGTTCTGATGCAACAACTAAAAATGTTTCTAAGACATGGACATCGCATGGCCCTAAAACCGTAACTTTAAAATCTATTTTGAGTAACGGATGTCAATCTGAAACAGTTAAACAAATTGATGTATTAACCCAGCCAAAAGCAGATTTCAAAACTTATGATATCTGTGTTAACGAAGACGCTCAATTTGTCAATTTATCTACCATAGAAGATGGTGAAATCTTATACAAATGGTATTTTGGTGACAACAGTCCAGTTAATACCAACCCAATGCCATCACATAAATTTACTCAAACAATTACTACTACTTATACAGTAAATTTAATAGCATCAGTTGCTGGTGGTTGTGATGATACTGCAAGCAAATCTATCACAGTAACGAACATACCTACATGTAACTTTACTGTTGCTCCAGCTAACACCATTGGATTTAACACATATAAATTCACACCAAGTGTTTCAACATACGACTCATATGAGTGGTTCTTTGGAGAAGGTGGAACTTCAACTGCAGTTGCCCCAACTTATAAATATGCTTATTTAGGTTCATTCGAAATCACCATGAAAGCAAAAGATGCTGATTGCGAATGTTCAATTACTAAGAGAGTAGGTATCTCTAAAACATCAATAGATGCAGAAATTGCTGATAAGTTTAAATTGTATCCTAATCCAACAGATAAGTATATCAATATTGATTTAATGAACACTAACAATGCTACAGTAAGAATCCTTAACAATGTAGGACAAGTAGTATTGAGTCAAGATCTAGCTCAAACGTCTTCAGAATTGTATGTCGGAGATTTAGCTTCTGGTATGTATACCGTTGAAGTAATCATCGATGGTGTGCGTTCTGTGACCAAATTGAGTGTAGTCCACTAATACTCCTGAAATAATAGGAGTCATATATAACAAAAACGCCACTTATTTAAGTGGCGTTTTTGTTTGTGGTAATATTTGGATGGTTTAATCTTGCTTAAGTAGATGAGCAAATGATTTGCGTAGCTTATTGACTTTAGGATCGATTACTGCTGTACAATAAGCATTTTGAGTTCTATTTAACTCATAATAGTTTTGATGGTAATCTTCGGCGATGTAAAATGTTTCAGCTGGACTTAATTCAGTTACGATTTTAGAAAATACCTCATCTTTTTCAAGTTGAGCTATTAATGCTTCGGCTTGTTGTTTTTGATTGTCGTTATGATAATAAATAGCAGAGCGGTATTGTGTGCCAATATCAGCACCTTGTCTGTTAAGTGTAGTTGGATCGTGCATAGCAAAAAACACTTTTAAAATAGTGTTATAATCAATAACGGTATTGTCAAAAGTTATTTTAACAGCCTCTGCATGCCCGGTTAAACCGCTGCATACTTCTCTGTAGGTCGGATTTGAGATTTTGCCTCCAGTATAGCCAGAAAGCACTTCTTCGACACCTTTAAGCCTTTTCATTGTCGTTTCGATACACCAAAAACATCCTCCTGCTAACGTTGCTACCTCAATAGAATTATTCATACTTCATGCAAAATTAGGGTTTAGTATCTTATATAAAGTATCGAAAAAATAAATAATTCTTATATTTGCCGCTTATGACTTTCAGGTACTTATTATTTTTAACCGTTTCAAGTGTTGTTTTTTATTCGTGTAATTCGCATCACGCTGTTAAAGAAAGTGAAGCAAAACCAGGCTATTATCAGCAGTGGTTGTATATGAAAACAAATGGCAGCAATCAGTTGCCAGACATGTCGAAGTACCAATGGGACGTGGCGTCAAGTAAAAGATCAAATTCAAATGCGCTCCTTACTGTTAGCGAGTTGGGTCCAGACAATATTGGGGGCAGAATTAAAGGCATTATTGTAGATTACAGTACTCCAAATAGACTATTGGCAGGAGCAGCTTCGGGTGGAATTTTCGAATCTTTGGACAATGGTTCATCTTGGAAAGCCATAAACGACCAAGCAATGTGTCCTAGTGTTACTTATATGAATCAAAATCCTTTCAACCCACAAGTAATGTACTATTGCACTGGCGAAGCTCAAGGCAACAGTGCCGATTTGATTGGTATGGGTGTGTTTAAATCTGTTGATGGTGGTAAGTCATTTTTCCAGTTACCCTCAACCAACAATTCAAACTTTGAGTTCTGTTGGTCATTGAAATGTTCACCAAAGGATTCCAACACTTTGTATGTTGCAACACAAGGTAAAGGATTGTGGAAGAGCACCGACGCAGGTGATACATTTATAAGAGTATATAATTCAGGCAATGAAATGAACGATTTAGAAATATTTCCTGATGGCTCAGTAATGTTTACATTAAAAGGCAATGGTGTTTACAGGTCGGACAATGGTAATATCAATACATTTACCAAAGTAGCTAGTATTACCTCAACAGGAACAGCAAGAGGAGAATTAGCCTATTGTAAGAACTTTCCAAACGTTGTTTATGCAGCTATTTCTGGTCCAGACGATTCGTATAATGGTGTTTTACAAAATTTTTATAAATCTTCAGATGGCGGAAAAACATTTCAAGTGAAAACCAATCCTAATGGTACCGTGAATTTTGGGTTTACTTGGTATACATTGACAATGGAAGTAAGTGGCAATGACTCAAATGCCATTTTTATAGGTTCAGTAAATTCAGGCTATTCAAAAGATGGCGCTAAGACTTGGTCGAAAGCCACTCAACAACACGCTGATCACCACATTGCAGTTTCATCTAATAACAGAGTCTATGTAGGTTCTGATGGCGGAATGTGTTACTATACTTGGGGTATATTTGGGTCGTTTACCAACTTAAACAATGGATTAAACGTTACCCAGTTTTATCATGGTGATGTGTCTCCATTTGCAAAAGATGTTTTTGCTGGAGCGCAAGACAATGGAACCAAAGAAGGTAAAAATTTGAATCCAATATTTAGTAACATTTATGGTGCTGATGGTGGATATTCATTCTATCATTCAAGCGAACAAGGTACCAGATACTTTGCCACTCAAAATGGTTTTGTTTATAAGAATGGAGCAGTCATCTCTAATAATTTACCTGTTTCAACAGATCAGAAATGGTTCATACATCCATATACAGTGAGTAAAACTCATGGCGAATTTTTGTTGTACCCTGCTGGTGTAAACGTCTATTTTAGCTCTAACGAAGGCAGTAGTTTTAAGAAATTGGGTAATGTTGCATCAGGAAGATTGTATAGTGCTGAATTGGCTCCGGGCTCAAATCCTTCTGCATTTTGTGGAGGAAGTTTTAGTTTGATAGCTTTTGATTCTATTATGAATACTACTCCAAAAGTAGTTGATTTAAGACTCAAAATGCCATCGTACATTAGGTCTTCATTTATTGCAAGCATTAAAGTGATACCTGGTTATAGAGATAAAATCATCATTGGTTTAAACAATATTGCAGATTCTAGTAGAATTTGGGTTGTGAGCGATATCTTTGGTACGCCAGTATTCACCAATATTGGAAGAACATTGCCTAAAGGTTTGCCTGTTAACTGGGTTGAATGCGACCCTTTTAATCCAGAACAAGTGATGTTTGCAGGTACAGACTATGGTTTGTATGTGACAGAAGATGGCGGTTTAACATGGTTAAAAGATACAAGAGTGCCATCAACAGTTGTTAGATGTATTCAAATTGATGCAGGGAAAAAAGATATTTATTTCTTTACTCACGGAAGAGGTATATTTAAAGGTGTAATCAATAATGCTGGAGAAAGTTCAGTTTCTAACATTCAAGAAGAAATACTTAAGACAGCCTACCCAGTGCCAGCATCAAACGAATTAATTGTAGAAATGAAGGATCAGGTTTCGGCTAAATTCCAATTGATTGATGCACTAGGAAAAGTTGTTTTGTCTGGCGTTTTAAATGGAGGCGTCAACACAATTAATACATCAGAATTGAATAGTGGAAATTACATCTTGACGTATCAATCTGATACCTATCAAGGAAATATTCGTTTCAATATATTGCATTAACATGTCGTCTCATCATGTTGTAAGAGAAGGTCAAGAACCAGCATTGATTATTGCCAATGGTCAATCTTGCAGCAGGGAAATTATAGATCAACTTTTAGAATGGAGTCCGTTTATTGTGGTCTTAGATGGTGCATTAGACAGGGTTCTAGAATTAGGTATTAAATTCGATGTGGTGCTAGGAGATTTTGATCATCAAAGTTTGGATGAAGTAAGGTCTAAAATTCCACCAGATACCATCATAGAATATGTTCCCGACCAAGAAAAGACAGATTTGGAAAAGGGGATAGAATTTCTAATCAAAAGACATTTCAGCGATGTTAATATTATCTGGGCAACAGGAAAAAGAAGCGATCATTACATCAACAATATTGGCATATTAGCCAGATACAGCAAATCCATCAACCAAGTGATGATAGACGATCATTCAAGGATTTATCCAATCAATAGTGGTTTTAAAAAGTACTTTAAAGAAGGGTATAATCTGTCGTTGATTCCACTAAATAAAGTTGAAAATTTAGTAACAGAGAATTTGAAATGGAATTTGGGAGGTAGAACTCTCGAATACCCATACAATACCAGCAGTAGCAATCAAGTTGAAACATCTGGAATCGTCACCGTAAATTTTGATAGTGGATTTTTATTGATGATGGAATGTATTGATTGATTTTCTAGATTGCAGCAATTTAAATAAAGTAATTCTAAAGTTTTGAAGGCCATAGTAAAGTACTATATTTGCCTTTAAAGAATCTATTTATTATGTCAAAGAAAGCCATTTGGATACTGGTTGGACTTGTACTTGTTGGTGCAGGAACGGTAGCCTATTTTAAATTTACTGGAACTACGAAACATCTCGCGTTTATTCCAAAATCTTCGGAGTATGTTTTAAGAATTGATGCTAAAAGTTTAGCCAATAAATTGGAATTAAAAGGTGAGTTTAAAAACACACTGTTGTACAAAAAAGAATTACAAAACGAAATTGATGGCAAGGGCGGTTCTTTAATGACAAGGATTTTTAGAAGAACTATAAAAGATCATGGCAAAGTAGGAATAGATGTGTTCAGCGATTTTTACTATTTTGAAACTAAGGTAGATGACGAAAGTTATTCTGTAATTGTAGGAGCATTGAGCAATCAAGACAATTTCAAAGAAACTGTCCAAAAAATGCCAGGTGCAAAAGAAGCCATTTTGAATGATAAAACATTTACGTATTACGGTAAAAAGAACGAGATATTGGCATGGAATAGCGTTGGTTTTTTGCACATAGAAAAGAAGTACGCTTATTTTGATATGTGGGGCTACGGTGATAAAAAGGAAGTGCCTATGGTTGATGTGGCTAGAAAACTGTTTACTTTAAAAGAAGCAGATTGTATTAAATCAGATAAAGCGTTCAATGAATTTGCTGATGAAGATGCAGATTTAGCGGTTTATGTAAATTACGCTAGTTTGTTTGGCGAAAGTTTTAAAGAGAAAAACAAATACAAAGACAAAGAAATTTCTACTATTTTGAATGCTGTTTCAGAGATGAAAGTTGGATTTTTTCTGAATTTTGAAAGCGATAAAATCGTTTTAAATTCTAATTTCTATGGAGACAAATCTGTTTTTGATAAATACTATTTTATGAAAGAAAAAGGCTTGTCTGATGAGGCTTTAAGTGCTGTAACAGATAAAAATCTTTTGGCTTTGTACGCCTTTAACATTGAACCTTCAAAATTGCAAAGTCTCATCGATTTGGCTAATAAAATTTCTAAAGAGGATGGTGAAAGATATTCAGAGTCTTATGGTGGAGATCATATGCGCAAAAATTTTGAGGAAAATGTTAATGAAGGCTTGAAGCCGCTTGGTCTGAATCTTAAGCAAATGATCAGTGCCTTAGGTGGAGAAATGACAGTTGCTGCAGTAGGTTTCAAAACATACGATAAAGAGGATGTCGATTATCAATTTGATCCACTAACCAATCAATATGAAAGAGTAGTAATTGGTGTTAGAAAAGAACAGATGCCAGTGTTTACTGGATCAGTTAGTTTTAAAGACCAAAATGTATTGAATAAAGTATATAATGCTCTGCCTCTACTCGATAGTGCATCTGCAGAAAGAGGTTTTTTAATGCCTTACAATAGTGATTTTATAATTTACGCTGTTCCTGCAAAGGGAAAATTGTTTTTATCAAACGATAAAGTGCTTGCTGATAAGATGCGCTCTAAAGGAAAGTTAGATGGCAAAATAGAAGGACCAGCAAAAGATTTGGCCAAAGATTATGCAGGTTCTATGTATGTTGATTTAAATACTGAAATGTATAAAGACATCATTGGTCAATTAGCTGGTAATTCCAATTCTGATAAAAAGGAATCTGATAAGTTTATGACTTATATGAAGATGTTTAAAGACATTCAAATGACCAGCAAAGGATACAATGGCGAGATGGTCATCAACTTAACCGAATCAAGAGGTAATGCTCTTTTTAGATTGGTGAAACAAGCTGACGTGTTCTTTAAAGACTAGTCATGGACATTCTACTCAATTCTGTGGTTCCGGCTCCTCTACAGAATCAATTCAATGAAGAGAGTTTGTGGGGCAAAGAAGCCATTTTTCAATCTGGACACTATTACCTTGTAAAAGCCCATTCAGGTAAAGGTAAGTCAACGCTTTTATCGTATGTCTATGGTTTGCGCTCTGACTTTTCTGGAACTGTTATAATTGGCAACCAATCGGTAAAAGACATCAAATTGAATCAATGGTCAGATTTGCGTCAAAAGAGTTTGGCCATAGTATTCCAAGACCTTAGACTTTTCGACGATTTAACAGCTTGGCAAAATATTGTTTTAAAGCAACGATTGACTTCTTTTGTATCGGATGCAGAAATACGGGAAATGGCCGAAACTTTAGGCGTCACAAGTTTGTTGGGTAAAAAAATCAAACATCTTTCTATGGGTCAACAGCAAAGGATTGCACTGATTCGAGCTTTGTCTCAGCCTTTTAAATGGTTGTTGTTAGACGAGCCATTTAGTCACCTTGATGAGGATAATACTAACAAAATGGAGCAATTGATAGATGCACAATGTAAAAAGCAGTCGGCAGGATTGATACTTACTTCATTGGGAGCAGATAGTCGTCTTAAAATGGATAAAGTTATTGCAGTATGATTAGACAATTGATTTTATCCAAACAAAATTATTTGCAATTGACTGTTGTATTGCTTGGAAGTCTATTTGGTTTGCTTTTAATGATGGGTTCTACTCAGATATATTTGGATGTTCAATCGATATTCAATACCAGAAAGGATTTGGTGAGCTCGCAATTTCTAGTAGTCAATAAAACAGTTAGCATAGTCAATGCCATATCAGGAGAAGGAGCTGTGTTTTCAGAAGAAGAAATTTCAGCATTCAAGGCTTTGAAATCAGTAGAAAAAATTGGGGTATTTGAGGCTAATAAATTTAGAGCTCAAACTGGATTTCAGTTGCAAGATAAAACCATGATGACTGATATGTTTTTTGAATCGGTGCCTGATGAGTTTTTAGATGTAAAGTCGAGCGAATGGAATTGGCATGAAGGTCAGCCCGTGCCAATTATATTGCCAACCGATTACTTGAATTTGTACAATTTTGGATTTGCTCCGAGTCAGGGACTACCACAAATAAGTAAGAATATGGCGAAAATGGCTGGTTTGAAAATTGTGATCAGCGGAAACGGTAAGGAATTGGAGTTGCCGGGTGTTATTGCTGGATTTACTGACAGAATAAATTCTATTTTAGTGCCACAAAAATTCTTGAATTTTGCCAATGCACAATACGGAAATGCTGATTCAAGAGGTGTATCTAGATTGGTTGTATTGTCAAAAGATCCTTCAAATCCAGAATTGATAGAATACATCAACGACAACCGATATGAGACGAATTTAGAGTTGTTGAAATCAGGAAAATTGAGTTCGCTATTGAAGAGTATATTAAGTGTCGTCTTAATTGTTTGTTTGGTTATAATAGCCTTGTCGATATTAGGTTTTCTTCAGTATGCGCAATTGCTAATTAACAACTCAAAATACGAAATAAAAACGTTGTTACAGATAGGCTATCCGATACAAACCCTGTTTTGGGCATATTTAAAATTTTATGTCTTATTGATGTCTGTGGTGTTATCACTTAGCTTGATATCGCTATATGTTGTGAAACTTTATTTCAATCAATTTATGACCGAAAAGGGGTTTGAATTAAGTGGTATGATGTCCGCTTCAGTAGTGTTTTCTGGGTTGGGATTGGTGGTGTTTTTTATACTGTTTAATGCGGTTAGCACCTATGGTTTGATTAGGAATTTTGCAAAATCAGGAAATTAAGATGTATTTGTTTAACTATGAAAAAGACTCTTGTTTTCCTCGTGATGTTTCTGGTATTTGAGGCACATGGCAAATCTAAATTTGATGTTTAAAATCGACTAAAAAAGGCCAGATTCTATTGATATAATGTGCACATATTGTAATAGAAATTTCTTTTATTTCTATTAAGTTTGAAAGGTTATTGCAACTTTCATTACCAAACTATATGAGCAGAATTAGGCACTTCCTTCCGCAGGATTTTAAAATTTCTCAATGGGATACACTTAAAGTGTATTTCGATGAATTACAGAATAGACAAATACAGACTTTGTCTGACTACAAAACATTTTTAGCAGATATCAGTGAATTGGAGAGTATGGTTAGTGAGGATATGGCATGGCGTTATATCAAAATGACATGCGATACCACCAATGAAGCATTAGAAGCTGCATACATCGATTTTGTTACGAATATTCAGCCTAACATCGCGCCTTATGAAGATGCATTGAACAAAAAAATCAATGAATCTCCATTTAAATCCGAACTAATAGGCGATGACGCATATAGAATATATTTTAGAGCCATTGCTAATGCTATAGAATTGTTTAGAGAAGAAAATATTCCATTGCAATCTGAGTTGCAAACATTGTCACAAAAGTATGGCAGCATCACTGGTGCAATGTCGGTTGAGATTGATGGAGAAACTCTAACCTTACAACAGGCTTCCAATAAACTGAAATTAACTGATCGAGAGAAAAGAAAGCAGGCATACGAAACCATCAACAATAGAAGGTTGCAAAGCAAAGATGAATTGGATGACTTGTTCAATCAATTGATCAAGCTAAGACATCAAGTAGCCGTAAATACCGGTTTTGAAAACTTCAGAGACTATATGCATCAAGCTATGGGAAGATTTGATTATTCCGTTGAAGATTGCTTTAGCTTTCACGATGCTATTGAAAAAGTTGTCGTGCCTTTGTGCAGAAAGATTGAAGAAGAAAGAAAAGCCAATTTGGGTTATGACACATTAAAGCCATACGACTTAGCAGTTGATTCTTTGAATAGAGAACCATTAAAACCATTCAATGGTGGCAATGAGCTATTAGATAAAACTATAAAATGTTTCGAAATTATAGAGCCTCAATTTGCAGCTAATTTAAAGGTAATGGCTGATAAAGGTTTTTTAGATTTAGAAAGCAGGTTAGGTAAAGCGCCAGGCGGTTATAATTATCCCTTAGCAGAGAGCGGTATTCCGTTTATTTTTATGAATGCAGCAGGTAGTTTGAGAGATGTTGAAACAATGGTACACGAAGGTGGTCATGCCATGCATTCATTTTTAAGTGAGTCTCTTGAATTAAATGCGTTTAAAAATGCGCCAATGGAAGTTGCAGAAGTTGCAAGTATGTCTATGGAGTTGATTAGTATGGAAGGTTGGAACACATTTTTCGACAATACAAACGAATTGAATAGAGCCATGATAGAGCAGTTGGAAGGAGTTATAGCCACACTTCCTTGGATTGCCACCATTGATGCATTTCAACATTGGATTTACACACATCCAAATCATACGAATGAAGAACGCAAATCAGAGTGGATAATGATTTGTAAACGCTTTGATACAGGTGTAACAGATATGAGTGGCTATGAACATTTTCTTGAGTATTCTTGGCAAAAGCAATTGCATCTGTATGAAGTGCCATTCTATTATATTGAATATGGATTTGCACAATTAGGAGCAATCGCTATTTGGAGAAATGTATTACTCAACAAAACAAAAGGATTAGATGGTTATAAGAACATGTTGAAGTTGGGCTATACCAAAACGATTCCTGAATTATATAAAGCAGGAAATGTGAAATTTGATTTTTCAAAAGAATACGTAGGTGAGCTATTCAACTTCGTATGGGATAAATTACAAACATTAAAACATCAAGAAGCAAAATGAGAAAAGTTGTAATTGTTTTATTGGTTATAGCAGCCATTGTTGGTGGCTATTTTTTATGGGTCAAATACAGTCCGAATAAATTTGTAGATGGCTTTTATCTGGTGCCTAATGATGCTGTGATGGTGGTTGAAACCAAAGACCCAGTTGGGCATTGGCAAACCTTTAGTGGCAGTGATATGTGGACTGGATTGAAAACTTTTCCTGCATTTTCTGAAATAGGGGCCAATGCAGATATTTTAGATGAAGTTATAAAGTCCAATCAACAAGTGTTTTCATTGTTAGGTCAGCGACATTTGCTTATTTCTGTGCACATGACAAAGCAAAAAGACTACGACTTTGTGTATTATGCTGACATGGCAGAAGCGTCGAAGTCGGATATAGTAAAGGCATCGCTTACCAACCTCATCAAACAATTTGGATACACACATACTGTAAGAAACTCTTCTGATGTTGAAATAAACGAGTATGCCGACCCTAAAACAAGAGATGTGTTGTCGATAGCCTTTGTTAAGAATTATTTGGTGGTATCATACAACAAGTTGTTGATGGATAAAGTTGTGCATGCTTCTCTTACACCAAGTGAGCAAATGGGTTTGGACCCTAAGTTTACAGAAGTTACACAATTGACTTCAGACGAAGGTATGTGTAGAGTCTTTTTGAATCACAGTACTTTTCACCAATATCTTGGTGTGTATATGGACGATGTGAAAGACATCAAAGAATTGTTTTCTTCTCTCTACTATAGTGGTTTGGATTGTTCATTAGACAATGATGTGTTTTTAGCTGATGGTTACTCGATTGTAAACGATAGTTTGAGCTCGTACTTGCAAGCACTTTCTGTATCGGGTAAAGCAAGTTCAGATGCCGAAAAAGTATTCTCTGATAAAACGTCATTTTTCTTGAGTATGGGCTTCAATGATTTTAATACATTCTATGGAAATTTGGATAAAATCATGCAGAAGGATGCTGCAGCATATGCCGATCAACAAGCTGCTATAAAGAAAATCGAAAGGCTATTGAAAATTAAAGTTCAAACCCACATATTCGATTGGATAGGAGATGAAGTAGCTATAGCTCAATATGAAACCGATGTATTGATTGGCAATAAGGTGAGAAGTATTATGGCTATTAAAGCCAGCAACATCAATTTGGCCAAAGAAAAATTGACAGAATTGGAAAATCAAATTAGAAAGCGCACGCCGATTAGATTTACCAATGTTGTATACAATGGGTATGAAATTAAATACATTGAAGTAAAGGGCTTGTTTAAGGCGTTTTTTGGTAAATTGTTTTCAAAGATTGATAAACCATATTACACCATACTTGGCGATTATGTGGTTATGAGCGATGATCCAAAAACACTTTTGGTAACCATTGATGATTTTGTGGCTCAAAAGACTTTATCAAATAAAGAAGAGTACAGAAACTTCAGGTCTAAGTTTGCAGATAAAACCAGTGTCATGGCATACATCAGTCCGAATTATCACTTTGCAAACTTCAAAGGGTTGTTGAATTCAGAGAGCTGGGCAAGTTCTCAGAAAAACCAACAGTACATCAGATGTTTCAACCATGTTGGCTTGAGTTTATCGGGTGATGGTGACAGAATGAGAACTGTAATTGGAACTCAATATAAAGCTTGGACACCTAAAGTTGAAGTAGTGGATACTAGCGATAGTGAAACAGACACTTTAACAGCAATGGATTTGTTCTTGATTAAGAATTTCCAAGACAATATGAATACTACGTATTATGAGAATGGGAATCCTAAAGTGAGTATGGAAATGGATGGACAAGTGATGGATGGTGCCTATATTGAGTATTACGAAAATGCTGTTATAAAAGTAAAAGGTAGATATAAAAATGGCATTAAAGAAGGTACTTGGAAATACTACAAACCAAATGGAAATTTCGATTATAAAGAGAAATATAAAGACGGTGTTCTAAAGAAATTGAATTTATTAGAGCGGTTGTTTGGTGGTGAAGGTCCAGACGAAGTGCCTTAGGTCAGGTTTTTAAAATTTTATCGGAAAACTTAAATCATTTATCTAAGCGTTATAAAATCGCTATGGTATAGGTCTATGTTTGCACCATGAATTTTAAAAACAAATACGTTCATTTGGTCGTCGGATTGATTTATTTGTCAGGTATTTTGTATTTAAGTTATTGGGCTAAAATCGATCATAAACCAATTCTATTGGTCTTGTCTTTGTTTTTTTTTGGATTGCCTTTCAATCATTTTAAAAAGTTTGTGAATTTTGGTCAGGCTGTAAAATGAAGTAACCTGAAGCTATGACACTTCAGGCTACTTACAACATTGAAATACTCAGCTTATTTCACAGGAGGTCTGTTCAAGTAGAAGCATAAGCCTAGTCCGTACGTTAGGAAAGAGCCATCATCTAATTCTGTTAAGTTTTTCATGAATCCAATTTCTGGTCGAATTGCCCATTGATTGATGTCATTGCTAAATCCAGCACCTATCTGAGAGCCTGCATATAGGTACCATGAATTCAGAAAGGCATCAATTTTTATATGGTAATTCAGCTCGAAGTGTTTACTGAATTTTTTATTGAAACTAAACCCCGGACCAACAATTAATTCGTGATCGCTGTCGTCCCAATAAATACCGATTGGTAAATTGAAAACACTTTTGTCTCTTTTGATATTGAATCGAGGTGTCATACTAAAGAAATTGACGTAGTAATTTTCGCCTCTTGGTATCAAATTCTCATATCGAATTTTTACATCAGAGTTTTTTGAGAGACCAAGGCCAAATTTTACGCCCCAATTTCTGTTGATTAAAGCGATGTCATCATAATATTTATCATAATATTCAGAATAATGTGCACTAACTTCAACTTCACCTTTTTTGATTAATGTGGCATTGTCGAAAGTAGAATTTACTGGTGCAAGTGAAACGCATGCTTGGGCTATCAAAGTCACCAGAATAAATATCCTTACAGTAGAATGATTTTTCATGATATTTCATGTTTAAAGTTAATTGCTTAGTTCATAGCGTTCTTTACCATTCCAGCCAAATGAAAGTCCGAATCTAAATCCGTTTAAATTTGGCACAACAAATACGTTTAAAGGGATATTCATTTTACCACTTTTAAAGGTTTTACCTGCTGCAAATAGAAATCCAGCTGTCGGTGTTAAAATACCTCTGCTATCAGGACGTTTCACAATATCAAAGGTTTTGTTTGGGTATAGACTTAAGTCTTTTTCTAAATTCCAATCGCTAGAGCCATTGCCATCTTTATCGTAATAGAATCCTTTAGACATTTTAACGATATTAAATGTTGGTCCGAAAGCAAACTCCCATCCAGTTTTGTTGTTTCGTAAGCCATTTAAAAATGTGAAACTAGGGATCAATCTACCTTGGTCCATGCCAGATATAGTTGGAATCATTTCAATTAATGCTTGAAAATTTCCTTCATTCAAATATTGTTTTTCAAATTGGTAACCAAATTGAAACATGAAAGGGTATGCGTCATATCCTCCTTGATTGGCTGGGTTTCTCAGAACTTCGGCGTTGATGCCAGTAAAGCCTACAATGCCAACTCTTGGTCCATCTGCTTTCAATACCATTTTATATGGATTGTTTACGGCATTGTCGAATTCTGTTTTGATGGTCAGTTTTCTTACCACATCTTGGTCGCTTGGAACGCCAAACATTTCATTGATGGTAACACGAATCATCATCAATTCATTGCCAGGAATGTTTAGGAATTCTTTGACAATGGTTTTTTCAAAACTTTGGGTTTTTACATCCAATAATCTAAGTGTGATGTTAACCCTATCACCTAATAGTTGGATACTGCCAGTAAACATTTTGTCTGTTTTTAATCTCTTCCCGAATTCAGATAAACAAGGTTTGGAAAAACAGTCTTTTGAACTAAGGGAGTCTTTTTTTGCGATGTAATCAACTTCGTATTTGTCCATTACTTCATAAGTGCCGATTCTAATCAATTCGTTGATGACAAATTGAATGGCTTGTTGTTGGTTAAAGTTGTATCCTTTCGTATCAAAATCTACGATAGCTACACTTTGTTTTTTGCGAATGCTGTCAGTAGCTTGTTGTGCCGAACTGTTAAATGTTAGCAGTAACATACTGCAAGTAATTAAGATTTTTGAGGTGTTTAAAATTGAGTTTTTCATATCATTGCTGTTTGTAATTGATACAAAATTGAAGGTATAATTGATGTGATAAAAACGGATTTAAGCGCTTGAATTATAGGAATATATATTTTATGCAATTAAATGAGAGATGAGACTGATTTAAAGCATGTTTTACGGAAAATCGCAAATAAAAACTTTGAACTTATGGATTAATCTATATATTTGTTTGAATTATTATAGAAAATCGAAAAAATTAATTTATGGAAAGTAATTTGTTTTCCGATTTCTTCTAAGTGCTTGTTTTTCTTAGGTTTTAGCCCTTTTTTCTTTCCTTTATTTGTTGCCAAACTACTCTTTTTTGCTTATATTTGTTGCCAGATTGTTGCCCTGAAAAGTTGCCCTTGTTGTTGGGCAACAAGTTGGAGAGAAAATGTCACACATAGACACACTCTGACACTCCAAGGCACTAAAGGACAAATACAGGCACATGGCAAGCAACATAGAAATAACCAAAAAATGCCTCTACTGCGGTAAGGAGTACACGGCTAAAACGCTAACCACAAGGTATTGCGGCCACACCTGCAACAGTCGCCACTACAAGCAACTGAAGCGGGAAGAAAAGTTGAATAGCTTCAAAGAAGCTCAGGCAAAGCCCGAGCAACAGCCGCAGCAATCATTTGACATTGCATTACAGCAAAAGGAGTTTCTCAGCATTGATGAAGCTGCTAAACTTATTGGTGCAAGCCGCAGAACTATACACCGCCTTATATCCGGCAACAAACTTCAAGTTGGCAAGGTTGGCAGCCGTACTATCATCACACGAAAGGCAATTGATAATCTCTTTAATACACAAGCCGTATGAAAGTAACACTCAGACAACGCACCAAAGGCGATAAGGTCAGCCTTTATCTTGACTACTACCACAAGGGAAAAAGGGAGTATGAATATTTAGAACTGTACCTGTTTCCAGAGCCGGAGAAAGGCAAACTCACAAAGGAGCAAAAAGAATCCAACAAGGAAACCCTTGCACTGGCTGAAAGCATCCGTTCAAAGAGGCAGATAGAAATACAGAACGGCATTTATGGCTTTCAGGATCAGAGCAAGTTAAAAGGCAGCTTCCTGCGTTATGTGGAGTACTTAGCCGAGAAAAGGAAAAGCAGCCAGGGCAATTATGATAATTGGGACAGTGCTTTGAAACACCTCAAAAAGTATGTGAAGTTTGACGTTTCATTTGGGCAGGTAGATAAGAACTGGTTGGACGGATTCAGGGAATACTTGATGAAGGAAGCAAAGACACCAAGCAAGCAGCCCCTTTCACAAAATTCACAAAGCAGCTACTTCAACAAAATCAGGGCAGCATTAAAGCAAGCATACAAAGAAGGCATCATCAAGCAGAACCCTGCCGACCTTGTGGACGGCATCAAGCCCGGTGAACCCGAAAGAGAATTTCTTACCTATGAAGAACTGCAAGCAGTTGCAAAAGCTGAGTGTGAAATACCATTATTGAAAACCGCTTTCCTGTTCAGTGCAATGACTGGCCTCCGCTGGTCAGACGTTCAGAAATTGGTTTGGTCAGAAATACAGCATAGCAAAGAAGTAGGCTATTACATACGCTTCCGCCAAAAGAAAACCAAAGGTGCAGAAACACTGCCAATATCAGAGCAAGCCTTCGGCTTGTTGGGAGAAAGAGGAAACCCGGAGGACCGTGTTTTCATTGGCTTAAAATACAGTGCATGGCATAACCTCAAATTGCAACAGTGGGTAATGCGTGGAGGTGTTACAAAAACAATCACCTTCCATTGTGCAAGGCACACCTACGCCACATTACAATTAACTTTAGGTACGGACATTTACACCGTTTCAAAATTATTAGGTCACAAGGATTTAAAAACAACGCAGATATATGCAAAGATTATTGACGACAAGAAGAAGGTAGCTGCTAATAAAATTGTACTCGACTTATGAACAATGAACTAAACCTATATCACAAAATTTTGTTCCTGGAGCTTCGCCCTTGGATTAACAGAGAAGTTGCAGAAACCAAATACAAAGAACTGATGCAAGGCATCAGTAAAGAGCATTTTTCTTTTCAGCCCCTTTATGAAGTTGATTTTCCAAAGCCCTTAACTGCAAAGCGGAAATACTACTATACAATTATTGAGAATGAAGCAATAAGCTACCTCAACAACTTTCAGCATATCATTGCCGGTGCATTGAATGAAAAAGAAAAGCAGTATTGGGTGCATACAACCCTAACAAAAATACTGTCACAAAAACTAAGAGAAGTAAGCAAGGTAATTGATGATAACCAGTACTTTTTTCAGCAGCTTTCAGCAGCTTCAAAAGCCTCCACACCTGAAAGCAAAATTCAAGATGAAGCATACATTCTCCAATACCTAAAGTATCAACTCATAAGAATTTACTTTGAGATACAAGAAGCCTTCTTCAGTTACTTAAAGGAAGAAGCCATATCAGAAGAAGAATTGCATCAGCAATATTTTTCGGAGCAAGCTCCTTCAAAATCCCTGATTATAGAAGCCGTAAAACTCAACTTGCCTTTACCTGCTTCGCAGGTTACGGCCAAGCCTCAGACAGTCCAGTTTGAAGCAAAAGCATTTGATTTTAGACCAGAGAAAAAGGGCATCATTCCTTATGATGCTATCATCAAAGATTCAGGCAGGTTCTCCCGATTTGAGGAAGAACTTTTTTCACATGAATTGATTGATGAAAACTACAACTTCAAAAAACAACACGGTCAAATACAAGAACTGGCAGCCATATTCCAAACCCTGATAAAGAAAGGCTACTTCAACAAGCGGCAGTTCCCCAAGAACAAAGAGATAAAGCCGGTTGACATTCGCAAGTTCTTAGACCACCGTTACGACTCCAATACAGATAAGCAGTTCCGCACCTGGGAAAATAACCCTGATGAATTAGCCGATTTTGTAGGCAGCAAGTATTGGATTGACAAATTACCGACTTCCTGAATTGCGGTAATTTGCTGTCAATTTACCATTTCAAATTTCCACTCTTTTTCTGAAACCCTTTACTGGCAAGGCTTTTAGCCTTGTCCAAATTTCCATTTTCAAGACTACCAGAGCCTTATTCTGAGCTTTGTATCGTCATCGGGAATCGGTGATGACTTTTGGCCAGAAGTCCATTTCTAACATTTAATAAGTAAGACAATGGACGAAATTTTAAAGCGTCTCGAAAAGATTGAAAAGCTCATTGAGAGCCAGAACTTGGTACGCAAGGACGTACTGAATTTTAACGAGTGTTGCGAATACTTAGAGTTGTCGCAGTCACACCTGTACAAGCTAACCAGTACCGGGGCTATACCGCATTACAAGCCCAACGGGAAGAAAATCTATTTCAGAAGGGCGGAACTGGATGAATGGTTGCTTCGCAACCGCACCACTACGCAGGATGAAATAGAAAGCAAGGCAGCAGATTATCTCATTAAAAAAGGGAGGATACAGCTATGACAGAAGTTATGAATCTGCTCCTGCAACTCTCCCAGGACTTTGAGGTAATCAGGGCTTATGTGTTGGCATTAAAGAAATCCAAGTTGGAGAACTTCAAAGAAACATGGATTGACGGCCAAGACGTAATGCACACCATGCACATTAGCAAGCGTACCCTTCAATCCCTGCGGGATAATGGAACGCTTCCTTACAGCCGCATCAATGGCAAGTTTTACTACAAGGTTGAGGACATAGAAAACCTGTTGCAATCCAATTACTCACAATCTAAATCAACAGGTGATGGAAATAAGTAAAACAGCCATATTGGATAAAACACATTATGGGCTTAGAATCTATTCCCATGTGTTGAGGCATTACTATCCGGGTGAAACAGTCCTTTCCCTTTCGGGAAGGGACTGCAAACCCACTAAGAATCCTTTCAATGACAACAAGCCAACATTGAAAATTCAGATAGTAAACAATTGTGCCGAGCATTACGATTTAGAGAACAGCATCAGCAAAGGCGATGCCTTTGACTTCGCTGCATTGCATTACCAGTTACAAGGTGATGAACTATGCCAGAAGCTGAATGAAGAACTGTACTTGCGTATCGGTAAGCAGAAAGGATTTTACAGTGAAAATGTCATTGCTACGGTTGCCCCGCAACCTCAGCCGGTAAGAGTGCCAATCCCTGCTTTCAGTTATTTCAAAGCCCCTGTATCAAATACGGTTCCTTTCAAAGAAATCAATTTGTTGCAAGTGTACCACTTGCTTAAAGGCAATCATTTTGCTCAGTGTACAAGTACACTTCGCAGCCTAACAGATAAGCAGGAGGCAAGGAAATACAAAGCATCCGTTTTTGATTATGTGACCTTTTCAGGCACATTCTCAAAACGCAATGACAAGTCATTGCTCAGGCACTCAGGCTTAATCACGATTGACTTTGACCACATTGGTAATGTACCCGAACTGAAAGATCGGCTACTGAAGGATGAATACTTTGAAACAGAATTATTGTTTGTTTCTCCTTCGGGTGATGGCCTAAAGTGGGTAATACCAATAGACTTGACAAAGGCAAAGCATCAGGATTATTTCAAAGCTATTGCCAACTACCTCAAGCAAACTTACCAGTTGGAAGTTGACCAATCAGGTAAGGACATTTCAAGAGCCTGCTTCTTAGCAGAGGATGCAGGTGCATTTATCAATCCCAAATATTTATAAGCAATGGAGAAAAAGATATTCAATCCGTTGGAGTGGTTAGAGCAACCAAGCCAACAACAAACAAATACTGAACCGCAGAAAGTAGAAGCCAATACCGATGCATCCGAAGTTGAAAAAATCATTGAGCAAATCGAATCCAAACAAATTGATATTGCAACCGCTTACAGCGATTGGCGTGATATTGGTTTTGCTTTTGCAGATGCTTTCGGTGAATCAGGCAGAGATTATTTTCACCGTATCAGTAAGTTTTATGCTGATTATTCAGTAGCCGAATGTGATACCCAATACACCAATTGCCTAAAGGCAAATGGTCACGGTGTTACGTTGAAAACATTCTTCTTTCATGCAAAGCAAGCAGGTGTAACCATTGCGGTTTCACCGCAATACACCGAGCAGGAAAAAGTACAGTTGCCAACCTTTCCTGAATCTATCTATCCTCAGCTTCCTGAGTTTCTGCAAAAGGTTGTCAAGATTGCATCCTTCAACGAAGAACGAGACATTCTTTTGTTAGGCACTATCGTTTCACTCAGTGCCTGTTTTCAGAAGCTATACGGCATTTATGATGGTAAGAAGGTATTCTCAAACCTGTACATTTTCATCACGGCTCAGGCATCAGCAGGTAAAGGCAGGTTGGTACACTGCAAGCAATTGGTAAAGCCTATTCATAAACATTTGAGAGAGCAAGCCAAATTGATGAAACAGCAGCACGAATTGGAAATGATGGAGTACAACGAAAAGAAAGGCAAAGATGCCAGTGCAGAGAAACCCAATAAGCCGCCTGAAAAAATGTTGTTCATTCCTGCCAACAACAGCACTACAGGAGTATTTCAATTGCTATTCGACAACGAAGGCAGAGGGTTAATGTTTGAAACAGAAGGCGACACCCTGGCACAAGCATTTAAAACCGATTACGGCAATTACAGCGATGGTTTCCGCAAGGCATTTCACCACGAAACAATATCATACTACCGCAGAACAGACAGAGAGTATGTAGATATTGAAAGCCCATGCCTTTCAGGCATGTTCACCGGAACACCAAAGCAAGTTTCAGCCCTTATCCCCAATGCTGAAAACGGCTTATTCAGCCGTTTCATTTTCTATTTCATGAACATTCAGCCGGTATGGAAAAATGTATTCGCCAATTCATCCGATAATGGCTTAGACGATTACTTTGACCAGTTGGGCAATGACTTCTTTGGTTTGTACCAAACCCTGATGGCAAACCCTGAAATACAGTTCTGCCTTACGGCAGAGCAGCAGGAACAGTTCAACGCCTTTTTTGAGCAAATCCAAAACACCTACCTCAGCTTACAGGGGCTTGACTACATGGCTACAATCAGGCGTTTGGGGTTGATAGCTTTCCGTATTGCTATGATTCTATCCGCTTTGCGGATTATGGAACATGGTGATTTGCCGGAACGTATCATTTGTGAGGAAAGAGACTTTCAAACCACGTTGGAGATGGTCCGTGTATTGGTGAAACATGCCAGTAAGGTATTTTCAGAACTACCCCAAGATGCACCCATGCCCAAGCGTAAAAATCAAAAGGAACGCTTTCTGGATGCCCTACCTGCCAGTTTCAATAGGCAGGAGTACCTGAAAATTGCCGCTTCTATGTCAATTCCCGATAAAACAGCAGAGGGCTACATAACCGACTTCTGCAAACGTGGGTTGATTCACAGGGAAAAGCAAGACCATTACCTGAATCCCAACGCCAAGGAAACTCAGGATTTAAAGGAAATCAAGAAAGGGTAAGCGAATGCTTGCCCTTTCGCAGATTCGGGCAGCCCCCTAAAAATGAACAGATTCCTGCCCAACCTAAGGGCAGTTAGCCCTTAGCTTCCTCCGTTTCCTTAAAATCCTGAAAACCCATAATCCCCCTAAAATCAAACAAAGGAAAAAAAGAGAAAACATTTGCAAAAAGTAGCATTATTCACTACCTTTCGCAAAAAATTACTCTCTTGGAAGATTCAAGGCAATATAGAAATGCAGAAGATTGGGCAAACCACCTGCTGGCTAAGGGGAAATATGCATTTGCCCTGCACCAGTTCCGTGCCGATTTCCCGGAGCAGTCAGACACCGCTAATAAGTTTGCCTTGAAAAGGCTGGTAGATAAAGAGCAGATTATTTCTATCCACAAAGGCTATTACCTCATTATTCCCCCTCAATACAGGTCAAAAGGAATCCTACCCCCCACTTTGTTTTTAGATGCGTTTATGAAGGAGTTGGACCGCCCTTATTACCTGGCATTATTAAACGCAGCCGCCTATCATGGGGCTTCGCATCAGCAACCACAGGAGTTCTTCGTGGTCACTGGGTTTCCTGTGCTGCGGCCTATGCAGAAAAAGGGGCTGAAAATAAACTACATCAGCAAAAAGGAAATACCGGAACCACTGTTAGACACCCGAAAAACAGAAGCAGGATATTTAAAAATATCTAATCCGGCTCTTACAGCAACCGACCTGATACAATACGCTAAGCGGGTAGGCGGAATTAACAGAGTAGCTACTGTTTTGTCAGAGTTAGCCGAAAGTATTCAACCCGATGCTTTCAACAGCAACCTGTTGCAGCATGTTCCTGTAACCGCCTTGCAGCGTTTGGGCTATCTACTGGATAAAATATTTGACAATCAGCCGCTGGCCAATGCCTTATACATGGCCTTGCAAAATAACAATGCTCCTTTGTTTAGGATACCATTGAAAGCCTCAGCTCCGGCAAAGGGTTTTGCATCAGACGAAAGATGGAAAGTAATTGTAAACACAGAAATAGAAATCGACCTTTAGGTCGATTCATCGAGACCAATAAAAAATAAAAATGACCGAGATAAATTGACGAATGATACCACAGGCATACATAACAGAATGGGCCAATCAGGTGCCCTGGCAAACCAACGAACAGGTAGAACAAGACCTGGTGATTTGCCGTGCCTTGGTAGAAATCTTTTCAGATGAATGGTTGGCATCCAGTTTAGCATTCAGAGGTGGCACTGCCTTGCACAAGTTGTATTTACAGCCTCAGCCCAGATATTCTGAGGATATTGATTTGGTTCAAATTCGGCCTGAGCCGATAAAGGAAACCATTCAACGACTTCAAGCTCGTTTATCCTTTTTAGGTGATTGTACTGTAGCTCAAAAGGCCAACAATAACACACTAAAATACCGTTTTGAATCAGAATTTCCACCCGTGCGAAACCTCCGCTTGAAAGTAGAAACCAATTGCCGGGAGCATTTCACCGTATTAGGCTATCAGCAATTTCCTTTTGAAGTGAAGTCTTCATGGTTCACAGGTTCTTGCAACATCACCACCTACCGCTTGGAAGAACTGTTGGGTACAAAGCTGAGGGCATTATACCAACGCAGAAAAGGCCGTGATTTATACGATATGTACAAGGCACTGGTGCATGTACCCGACATCAACAAAGAAGCCTTGTTGCAATGCTATCATGCCTACATGGATTTTGTAGTGGATGAACCTCCTACGCAAAAAGTATATCTGCAAAACATGGTGGCCAAAATGCAGGATGATGAATTTACAGGCGATATAGCAGCCCTGATACGACCAACAGAAAAGTACGATCAGTTAACCGCTTTTGATTTGGTGAGGGCAGAGTTGCTGGAGAAAATTGATGGCTCAAAACCGAAGCCTTGAAAATAAATTAACAACAAACAGAAAATACCAAAGCAAATGATAAAGGACAGCATACAACAAAACGAAAACACCACGCCCAACAGCAAGCAACTGGCAGTGTTGAAAGAACATTTCCCTGCCTGCTTTAAGGTGGATGGTTCATTTGATGTGGAACGGTTTAAGACCGAAATTGCTACTACTGCTAATGTGGTCAATGAAGGGTACGAATTGAAGTTTTTAGGTAAGAGTTATGCCAAGTTGCTGGCCAGTACCGAAACCACCACCGTTATTCAGCCCAATGAGGCACATAACAAGTTGCCGGAAAATGCCAACAGTGAAAACATCTATATCAGTGGCGATAACCTTGACAGTTTAAAGCACTTACTTAAATCATACAGCGGTGCTATCAAATGCATCTACATTGACCCACCCTACAATACAGGCAGTGATGGCTTTGTGTATGCTGATAATTTTAATTATACCAAAGAAAACTTGCAGGAAAAGCTAAGCGTTAGCGAAGAAGAAGCCGACCGCATTTTAGACCTTACCAAACGGGGTTCTGCCTCTCACAGTGCATGGCTGATGTTCATGTACAGCCGCCTGCTGCTGGCCAAAGATTTATTGAAAGATGATGGCGTAATTTTTATTTCCATTGACGACAATGAACAGTCAAACCTGAAACTACTTTGTGATGATGTTTTTGGGGAAGAAAATTTTGCAGGACAAATTACTCTTGTAAATAATCCTCGTGGTCGTGACTATGGAGGTATCGCAAGAATGCATGAGTATTTGATTTGTTATCGAAGAACATTTTTAGCTGAAATAAATGACCTATTTGAAAAAGATAAAGTATTTCCGTTCAATGATGAAGTAAGTGGTTTTGAATTACGAGAATTGAGAAACCGGAATATTGCATTTAACAAAGAGAATCGTCCAAATTTATATTATCCGTTTTACATTAATACACAGAAGAAATTGGACAATGATTTATTAGAAATAACCTTAACAAAAACAGAAGGCTACGAAGAGTTGTATCCAAAGGAATCGCAGGGCGTTGACACAGTTTGGAGATGGGGTAAAGACAAGGCATTAGAGAATCTCAATACAAATATTGCTGCCAAAGAAATGGAAGATGGCGGCTATATGATAGTTGAGAAGTACCGTAAAAAAACCAAAATGGCTCGTTCCGTTTGGAATGGCAAGGAAGACAATTCAGAAAAGGGCACTCTTTTACTTAAACAGCTTTTTGACGGCAAGAAGTTATTTGATTTTCCGAAGTCCGTAGAAATGCTGCAGAAGTTAATAGAGATGGGATCAAATTCAGAAAGCGATATTTTGTTGGATTTTTTCTCAGGATCAGGTTCATTTGCGAATGCTGTTTTCGAGCAAAATGCCAAAGATGGTATTAATAGACAGTTTTTGGCCTGTCAAATTAATGTTTCGTTGGACGAAAACTCGAAGTCAAATGTAACAAAGAATGCATATAAGTATTTAGCGGAACAAGGGCTGCCAACAACCCTTGACTATATCGGTATTGAACGCATAAAACGGGCAGCGGCTAAAATAAAAGAAGCATATCCTGATAAAGAACTGGATTTGGGCTTCAAACATTACATCCTGCAAGAGCCTAATCAAAACACATTAGACAAGTTGGATAGTTTTGATAAAGCGGGCTTGTTGGCAGATACCACCATCATGGAAGAATTTGGTAAGCCAACCATTTTAACTACATGGCTTAATGCAGATGGCTATGGCCTTACCGTACAGGCAGAAGCCATTGACCTTGCTGGTTATACCGCTTACTATTGTCAAAAACATTTGTATTTAATTGACCCGGGCTTTACACTGGAAAGCATGAAAGCCTTGCTGAGTAAGTATGATGCAGAAGGACACTTCAATCCGGAGAATATGGTGTTGTTTGGCTATAGCTTCCCTGATTGGAGCATCAATGAAATGATAGAGAAAAACCTTCGTATCCTCAACGATGGAGAGAAGAATTTAAAAATCAACTTTACCGTAAGGTACTAACAGCTATGGAACTGATATTAAAAAATGATTTGCCCCATCAGGTAAAAGCGTACACGGCCATAGCCAATGTGCTCAGTCCGGATGTAGTGCAAAAGAACAGTCTATATTATCAAAACCCTACGCTGTTGTTAGACAGGCAGGCATTGATGACCAATATAGCACAGGTTCAAAAAGACAATAACATAGCGGCTGAGTACAAAGCATTTAATGAAATAGGCAGCTACCTCAATCTGGATATCAAAATGGAAACCGGTACGGGTAAAACCTATGTGTACACGGCTGCCATGTTTGAGCTTCACAAACGCTATGGTATAAATAAATTCATTGTAGTAGTGCCCACACTTGCCATTAAAGCAGGTGCTAAACAGTTTATGCAGGATGGCTATACCAAACGGCATTTCAAAGACCAATGTGGATACGGAACAGAATTGGATGTATTGGTGCTGGAAGCAACTAAAAAGAAAAAAGGCAAAAACTACTTTCCGGGTGTAGTAAGAGAGTTTGTTGCAGGTAGCAGCCAAAATACCAATAAAATCTATGTATTGCTCACCAATATGAGTTTGTTAGGCGGCACTTCCAAACTCCTTACGGATAGCTACGATTATGGTGTGGAGGGTTTTTATAAACCCATTGAAGGCATTAAAGCAACAAAGCCATTTGTAATTATTGATGAACCACATCGTTTTAGTAAAACACAAAAGGCATACGAGTTTATCGAAAAGAATATTTGTCCGCAAGCCATCATTCGTTTGGGAGCAACCTTCCCTGAGATAGAAACAGGCAGAGGGAGAAATAAAATTAAAAGGAAAGACTATCACAACCTGCTGTATGATTTGAACTCATTTCAGGCATTTAACCAAAACCTGATTAAGGGTATTGCCAAAGAACACTTTGAGCCTGTTAGCCAAAGGCAGGATAAGGTGAAGATTATGAGTATTCAAAGCAAAACAGCTGTAAAGTTTAATCTTATTCAGCAAGGAGGCCCAACAAGATCATTTGAATTAAAGAAAGGCGATTCCTTAGGTTTAATAGCTACTGAATTAGAAGGTGTCATCATAGAAGGAATTTCTACGAGTACTGTCGAGTTGTCTAACGGTCAGGTAAAGTCTACTGGTGAAGAATTTAGCACAGATATCTATTCTACCTCCTATCAGGAAAGCATGATTCGTCTGGCACTGGAACGCCATTTTGAAACAGAACGCACCAACTTTACAAGGAACAATAAGATTAAAACATTAGCCCTGTTTTTTATAGATGACATTTATTCGTATAGGATAAATGAAGGGCAGGAAAAGCAACCTTATCTGAAAGAAGCATTTGAACGTTTGCTGTTAGAAAAAATAGATGCTGTACTGCCAACCCTGAATGAGCAGGAGCAGGATTACAAGGACTATTTACTGGCCTCAAAAGCAGATTTGAATGCTACTCATGCAGGATATTTTTCGCAGGATAATAGCAGTTCTGACGAGGCGATAGCCCAGGAAGTACAGGAAATATTGTATGAGAAAAAGAAACTGCTTGCCATCAAAGATGAACAAGGTAAGTTTAATACACGTAGGTTCCTTTTTTCTAAGTGGACATTAAAAGAAGGATGGGACAATCCAAATGTTTTCACCATTGCCAAACTGAGAAGCAGCGGCAGCGAAAACAGCAAAATACAGGAAGTAGGAAGAGGTTTGCGTTTGCCGGTAGATGAATTTGGCAACCGTATTTCTAATGAAGATTTTAAATTGAATTATGTTATTGATTTTACGGAAGCAGACTTTGCTGAAGAATTAGTGAAAGAAATTAATGGCGATTTACCACAGGGCTTCACCATCACTGATGAAAAATTAGCTGAAGTAGCAGCTAAACGGAATATGGATGTTGATGATTTGTTTGTTGAGCTACTCACAAAAAAATACATTGACCGCAATAAGAACATTAAAGCCGATAATATTGATTCATTCTTTGAAGAGTATCCTGAGTTTACCGTAGGCTTGCAGCAAGGAAAAGTAGTAGACCGCAACAAAAAGAAGGAACGAAAAATAAAAATAAGGAAAGCGGTATATGATGAATTAAAAACCTTGTGGGAAGAAATAAACAGCAAATACATTTTGCACTATGAGAGAGTTGAACAGGATAACTTCCTCTTTAATGAGTTGTTGGGGTTGCTCAAAAACGGTGTTTTCTCAGATACGTACATTACCAGCAGGCGGGAAGAATTGAATACAACTGGCTCAAGGGCCACAGTGAATGAGGATACAGGGGTACAGTTTAAGATAAGCAAACCAGTGCCGTATAATGAGTTTTTAAAGCGTATCAGCCGCCAAACGAATTTATCCATTCAACTGCTTCATACTGTTTTAGCTGAGTATGCAAAAGAAAACAACATTTTGCCCGATAGAATCAATGAGCAAAGTGCTGCCAATTTTGTAAAACTCTTTCATGATTGGAAGGTGGAAAAATTGAGTGGTAGGTTCAGTTATTCCAAGGCAAACCTTCCTGTAAAAGCAACTGCACTCACTTTTTCAGATGGCACGCCCAAATCCGAAATTACACAAGGGGTAATAGGAACAAAATTCATTGAGGGCACCCCATCTGCAAAATATCTATATGATGTATATGCTTTCGATTCTCCGTTGGAAAAAGACAATCTGTTGGTAGATGGTATTCAAGAAATAATTGTTTACGGCAAAATCCCTAAGAGCAGTATTGCTATCCCTACTATCACAGGTCAGTCATACAGCCCTGATTTTATGTATGTAATCAAAAAGGATAATGGAGAAAAAATTCTGAACGTAATTGTTGAAACAAAAGATGTAGAAAATCAAACTTCTCTCAGAGGAATTGAACAAGCGAAAATAGATTGTGCGAAGGTGTTCTTTACACAATTAACTATTGATGGCTACAAAGTAGAGTTTCAAACCCAATTAAATAACAAGAAAATAAGGCAAATAATTGATGAGGTTCTCAACTAAGGGGGTAACATGACGAATTGCTAAAAAGTAAAATTCATAAAGTACTATGCAAGAACAAAACCTATTCTTCAACATACTCACTTTTGACTGGCCAAAGCAGCCGGTAACTTTTTATTTTCATGAAGAAGAACAGGAGAAGTATCCACGTATTCACAGGTCATTATTCCCAAAGCAAATTGCATCTGTATTCCCTCAGGTGCTTTCTAACCCAGCAAAAGAGTTTATTTCATGTGCCTATACCGGTGAAGCGGATGGCTTCACGCCTCTGGATATAGATTTCAAAACCGACAATCCCGACCTTGTAAAGCGTTTTTACAACAAGCAGATTGGATATTATTTCCGTAAAGTAAAAGACAAGATTGTTAAGGTTGGCTTCATAAAGGAGAATCAAATTTGGCTACCCGTACCAAAGGAATCAAACGCACAGTATAATGTGTTTGATAAATACACCTTAAAGGTCCAGCTGTGTACGGTAACCAATTTCCCAGAGATTCATTTGTCTTACGATGGCAAATCAAGGGTAAGTAAAAAAAGTATCGCTGTGCTCATTCAGGATATTGCCCCCGAGAATTTCAATTGGGTGCTGTATGAAAACCAGCTTTGGAAATATGAAACCCTGGAGAAAAAGGAAGACATAGATTACAAAAAGGCATTCCCTGTTTTAGGCCGCAGGTTAAAAGCTGCTATGGGCTTTCCTGCGGAAGCCCCGCCCCGCCACAACAGATACACCGAATACCTGATGAACATAGAGAAATTCTATAAGGATTATTTAGACACCGCTTTATTCCGTGAGTTCATTCCATTACATACCACCGGCTTTTTGCCTGTAAACACAACAAGATTAAACTACACTTCACCCGATAGCAATAAATTGGCATTTGGTACGGGTCAAGATATTGTGCCCTTCAATGGGGTTAAAACGTATGGCCCATTCAAAAAAGCCCCATACAATAAAGTGCATTTGTTTTTTATAGTGCATCGGGATGATATAGAAACGGCTAAGAAGCTGAAAACCTATTTCCAGACCGGGCTGAAATTCTTCAAAGGCTTGTTTGATTTTTCCAAGGTTCTGTTTCACACCAGTGAAGGATTCAGCATAGCCTTTACTGACAAAGAGAATCCTGTAGCAGAAATTGAGCAGAAACTATCACAGCGTACCATTGACCCAGATGTGAAATACATTGCCATTTACATTACCCCATACAATAAGTACGAAGCCGACCTGCAGAAAAGGGAGATTTACTACAAAGTGAAAGAACTATTGCTTAAACGCAGAATTACCTCCCAGTGCATTGAAGCCAATAAGGTAATAGAACAGGGTGAAAACTATGTGTACAGTTTGCCCAATATTGCTGTAGCCATACTGGCTAAGTTAGACGGCATTCCCTGGCGTTTGAATACCCCAATTAAGAATGAACTCATTGTTGGAGTAGGAGCATTTAAGCATATAGCAACCGATGTGCAATACATTGGCTCAGCATTCAGTTTCAACAACACAGGCGGATTCAATCGCTTTGAGTACTTTATGAAGCATGAAGTGGATGTATTGGCAGGTTCCATTTCCAGAGCCATCAGAGATTACGCTACAGTAAACAACAGTCCCGACAGGTTAATCATTCATTTCTACAAAACCATGAATGAGAAGGAGCTTGAACCCATTGAAAGGGCTTTGGCCGATTTAGGGCTGGATATACCGGTTTTTGTAGTCACCATCAACAAAACAGAATCCGAAGACATCGTTTTGTTCGATAGAAACTGGCCGGAACTAATGCCAATGAGTGGCACCTATGTGCATATTGGAGAAAACAGGTATTTGCTTTGCAACAATACCCGTTACTCAGCTGCCGGTTTCAATAAGAATGATGGATACCCCTTCCCGATCAAGTTAAAGATTGATTGTACCGACAAAACACAATTAACAGAAACCAAAGTGGTAAAGGAACTCATAGACCAGGTATATCAGTTCAGCCGTATGTATTGGAAATCAGTAAGGCAACAAAACTTACCGGTAACCATCAAATACCCCGAGATGGTGGCTCAGATAGCCCCCCATTTTGATGGCGATGAAATACCGCAGTATGGTAAGGATAACCTTTGGTTTTTGTAGGGATAATTTCGGATAATTCCCTTGATAATAATTTTGACAACGTAAAAGCGATAAAGTGTTTATAAGCAGCCAACATATCAATTTCGCCTACACCGAAGGAATGCCGGTGCTAAATGACATTTCCTTTTCATTGCCCAAAGGCGAAACTTTGGCTATTGTAGGGGCTTCGGGTTGCGGAAAATCTACATTGCTGCGTATTCTTTCGGGCATTTTGCCCAACGCAAAAGGCAACAGTTTGCAGGGCGACATTTCAATAAAAGACTTAACGCCTGACCAATACCGCCAAGCAGGAAAACTGGCTTTTATGTTTCAGGAAGCTACACTTATGCCGCATTTGACGGTAAAGCAGAACATAGAACTGCCTTTAAAAATAAAAGGCAACGCCAACGAGCAGAAAACAAACAAACTGATTAAAGCCGTTGGACTGGAAGAATATAGCAACTATTTACCCAAACAACTTTCAGGTGGAATGAAAACAAGAGTTGCGTTGGCTCGCAGCTTTAGCACCAATCCTGAATTATTGTTGTTAGACGAACCATTTTCGGCTTTAGACATTGCTTGGAAAAGTAAACTGTATGTAGAATTGGAAAAATTAAGAGAAGAAACAGCTACTACGGTAGTGGTGGTAACGCATGATGTGCAGGAAGCATTACTGTTGGCAGACCATGTAATTGTGATGAACAGTTTTGGCGGCATTGAAACCCGAAAAGAAATTAAAAGCGATTATTCTATTATGCAGCGTGTAAACAATATTTCGGGATATATGAACAGCGTTTACGAAAGTTATATGTTACCGATACAAGATGCCATAATGAACGGACAAAATAGAAAAAATGAAAAACAAGATACTATACATATTGCTTAGTGTGCTGCTGTTGGCAGCATGGCAGTATTTTGGCAGCACAAGTCAAACAGTGAGATTATTGCTTTCTTCACCGTCTTTGGTAGCGGATTATTTCGGGCAAAACCACACCGCACTTTTACAGGCAACACAAACCACCCTGATAGAAGCCGTTGCAGGTTTACTGATAGCAACGATATTCAGTTTTGGCGTGATGATACTTTGCTTTTACTTTCCTAAACTCATGGATTTTGTATTACCTATAATGATAACATCACAGGTAATTCCTTTAATTGTATTAGCACCGTTTTTTATCATTTTGTTGGGTATTGGCTTGGGTTCTAAAATTGCAATGGCGGCTTTAATGTGCTTCTTTCCCATATTCGTAAACTTTGCACAGGGCTACAAAGCCATTAGCCAAAACATACACGAACTTATGCACATATACAATGCCGATACATGGACACGCATACGCAATGTGTATTTCCCGTTGGCTATGCCAAGTATTATGGCAGGACTAAAAATAAGTGCAACGCTGGCGGTGATTGGAGCAATTGTAGCCGAGTTTAACGGTGCAGAAATTGGACTTGGAAAAAACTTGTTTTTGGCAGCTAAAAGATTAGAACCCGATTTAATGATGAGTTCTTTGCTGCTTTCAGCATTTCTTGGCGGTGCTGTTTTTCTCTTTATCAATTTAATAGAACGAAAATTTGGCAAATGGCACAAGGCGTAAATACATATTGGACAACAGAGGCAGCCGATTTTCACAAAATTGACAATGTGGAAAGGGATATTCTATTGCCGCATGTAGCTCAAATAATAAATGATTTAAGCCCTGAAAAATTGCTTGATTATGGTTGTGGAAGTGGTTATTTGGCTTCTCTGACAAAAGAAAATACCGAGATTTCACTTTACGACATAAATCCTGATGTAATAGACGAATATCAGCAATGGAATATCAGCAATATTGTTGTTCCGATAAAAGACAAAAACAAAATCCGTGAAAATTATTATGACGTTGTAGTGCAAACATCTGTATTGATGTGTGTGCCTAATATTGAAGGAATAAGAGAGATTTTCAAAGACAATTATGCAGCATTGAAGAATGACGGAAACCTTGTTGTTGTAATTACGCATCCTTGCTTTTTGCAATATCCATTCGGACACTATTACACATCTCTCAACCACAACAGCTTTAGTTATTTAGAAAACACAACGGAATATCAAGTGTATATGAAACAACCCGACAAAAGCCCTGTTGAGTTTACTGATTTCAATTGGAATTTGTCCACGATAATCAATGAAATTATCAAGGCAGGATTTACATTGACAAAAATGGTTGAACACCCTGATTTAAAATCAAAATATTTTGAACCTAATAGCCTTGCATCGCCTTGGTTATTTTTAATTGCTAAGAAGTAAATGAGTTTTAAAGATACATATTGGAACACAGAGGAAGTAGAACGGCTGTATAAAGCGGAAAATCCCGAACAGGCGATTATACAACCTATCATAGCCAAACAGATTGTGGAGTTGAACCCTGCACATATACTTGATTATGGCTGCGGTGATGCTTATATGGCTAAAATTTTACCCGACAACATCAACATTGATTTATACGACAGAAACCAACAATCTTTAGAAAAAGTATTTCAAACACTTAATAAGCCAAACTGTAAAAGATTGTATGATGAAAGTGATTTTCAAAATGATTTTTACGACTGCATAGTTTTAAGTTTTGTATTGGTGTGTGTGGATAGTTTGGAAGACCAATACAGAATTTTAAGAAAACTTAGAGCCGCTTTAAAAAAATCTTCGGGAACGTTGATTATTACCAATTCTCATCCTTGCTTCTTACAGTATGAGTTTACCGCTTTTAAAACAAATCTAAGTCCTGAAAATTTTAATTATTTCAATAACGGAAATCCGTATGAAGTTTCTATAAAACAACCCAACGGAAACCCTGCTGTAACTTTTACAGATTACCAATGGCAATTATCCGTTTGGATAAACATGGCTATTGAATGTGGTTTTGCATTGCAGGAAATGATAGAAGTTACCGACCAACCTTACAAAAATTTAACTGAAAACAAATTATATCCACCATTTTTAATACTAAAATTCAAATGATATGAAACGACTGATAATTTTTCTTCCGTTTGTTTTAATTCTCTTGATTGGTTGCGACAATACCAAAAAAGGAGATATTCAAAAGGTAAATCTTCGTCAGGAATGGTTTGCCAATGCAAGCTACTTGGGTGAAGTGGTTGCCATTAACGAAACTGATTCTTTAAACGGATTAGACATTAACCTGATTGAAGGAGCAGATGATGTTGACCCGATTAAAATGGTGATTTCAGGCAGAGATAAATTTGGTGTATGTGGTGCAGACAGAGTTTTTACAGCCAATGAAACAGGTGCAGACTTGGTTGTGATTGGTGTAGTAAACTACATCAACCCTACTTGTTTTATTGCGTTAGAAAAATGGAACGTAAAAGCCCCAAAAGATTTTGAGAATAAAAAAGTGGGTGTGTTTACTGGTAACAATACCGAAATGATTTACCGAACATTAGTAAGAAAAGCAGGTTTAGATAAAAACAAACTGAATGAAGTAGAAGCACCTTTTGACTTAGGTTCTTTTATTGCAGGTGCTTACGATATTAGACCTGCATATATTTTTGATGAAACTGTTTCCTTAGATAAAGAGGCAATAAAATACACAGTTGTAAAGCCGCAGGATTACGGAGTTTCATTTATCGGCACTGTTTATTTTACCAAACGAAGCACGGTAGAAAACGAACCCGAATTAGTGCAGAAGTTTATCAATTCAATAGCACAAGGTTGGGAAATTGCATTAGAAAACCCTGAAAAAGCATTGAACTACTTAGCAGCATACAATAAGACCATTGATATAAACAGAGAAAGAGCATCATTCAAAGCAGGCATTGATTATTTCAGGGGTGAAAATGGAAAAGTGCTGACATCTGACATACAGAAATGGAAACAAATGGGCAGCGATTTAAAAGATTTAGGTATTATTAAGTCATTTGATGCGGATAAGTTTATCAATAACTCATTCATTGACAAATACCACAACAAAAAATAATTATGACAACCGAAGAACAACAAATACAGGAACAGATTAGTAGCATTTGGCAAAAAACAGACGTTTTTTTGGCAAACCACAATAATAGTTTGTTGTTGTTTGATTTTACAACCGTATCTCACTATGAGAATGGAGGCATAAAAATTAAGTCAATCTATCAGCATAAAATAAAAAACTATCCTAAACAATTAGAAGAGTATTTTGATGAGCATGGATATTCTATTCCACCGACAGCATCCAATGATGAGCCTACCCCATATAGTGTCAAAAATTACCAAGAACCGCTTACAATTCCAGAACCTATTTATGAAATATATGACCCCAAGACTGTAACGCATACAGAAATTGTCGGATTAGATACTTGGCATGAGTTTGTTGAAGAAAAGAAAATTGCGGGTCAATGTTTGACCTTATTTAAGGATTTCATTAATGATGAAGAAACAAAGGAACGAATTGAAGTAGGTGTTTACGTCCTTTTGAAAAATCAATTTTCGTCAGATGAAAATGCTAATAAGCAGATTACCGATTTTATTTCCTTTGAAATATATAAATTTCTGTATGGCAGAGGGCGAGAATATTTTACCAAAGAGTATAAAGAAACCAGTAGAAATCTTCAAAAAATAAAAATCCTTCGTAATCAACAGAGAACCATTAACCACTATTTAAGACCTATATTCACAGGCATTAGCCTTAAAGCAAAAGACATTCAAGCACAGATTGACGGAAGTAAAACTGATGATGCAAAACTTGCGGCAAAAGTGTTACAGCTTCAGGCAGAAATTCTTGAACATCATTTTAGATTAGGACAACGTTTAGACGATATAGCAGAGCAAACCGAAGTTAAAAAGTTCAATATAGGCTTTGAGCGTTTCTTTGAGTATTTATACATCAGAAACTTTTTTACTGGTTCACATATTGACCTTCGTGCAATCAAGTCGCTGACCGATGATGAATACAATCTTGTAAAAGAAATATGCACTACTTCGTTGCAAGATTTCTTTGAAAGTCAAAGCAATTTTGATACAATAGTCAATACCCTTTTTTCTAAGCTATCAGGGGCTTCTTCGTTTAAACTTCATTTCAGGGGACAGACTTCTAAAATGTATTTTGAGCTTCCTAAAAGTTTGGCTTCCATGAATGTTGTCATAAAGTTTTCATCTGCATTCATTGAAAACTTCAAGAAATTTTGGATGAAAGATGCTTATGTTTCAAATACAGGAAGTGCATTAAACAGTTTCTTGATTGTATATGCCAATACCAATGAAATTTACTTCTTCCAATACAAGGAAAATCAAGGTTACAACGATTTTGTAATAGACCTGCCCGAAAATAGCAACAGTGAGCAGGAAGCAAAATTTATAGAGAATTACACAACGGATTTTACAGAACACAGTTCTGCAAGCGGCTTAGGCAATAATGATTTAAAGTCGCTGTTAGAGAATAACAATATTGGCTGTTCAACCCAAAAGAAAGATGTCAAAATACAATATACAGAAGATGGTGAACAGAAAAGTAAAGACGGATATTTATATTTCAAGAAGCTGACTTTAAACGATAATTCAACACTAATTAAAAAGTGAAACAATGAAAAAATATTCTTTTGTCATATTGGACGATGAAAATCAACAGACTGCTTCCGGTGGGTGGAAACGGGTTTTTGACCTTTTTCTCATCCCTAAGAATTATGTAAAGAAAGGAAGCACTGACATTACATTGTCCGATTCTTCCACTTTTATAGAAAATGCAGAACCCTTAGAAGTGCAATTTTTCAAACCTGAAAACGACAGTTATTCGGCTATCTATGAAAAAATATCTAAAGAAGATTTTCAAGCGAAGAAGGACATCTACTTTATTGATATGAACTGGAATAATACAGAGTCTATCAAAAGCACAAATGTTGAAGAAAAGAACTTGGAAGACATCAGTTTTGATGATATTACCAAAGGTAAAATACCTTCCGTGTTAGCAGGGCTAAACCTGTTGAATATCCTTCCTAAAAACGATAAGCCCAAAATTGTTTTTTCAGGCTCTGATAAAACTGAAAATATCAGAAAGGTATTTAAGTTGTTGTCAAATCGTGTGCTGACCGATGATATATTGATTGGTGAAATGACAGGTGGAGGAGTTGACAACTATATTGACAAAGTAGAACAAAAGGTTGATGCTTACCTGCAAGCCCGACAAATAGCCATTATCAACCGCCAAACAGCAAACAAAATACAAGAGCTAAACGAAATCATTAAAGCATGGAACGGAAGTATTGATAAAGCTGATGAACCACTAATACCTGATAACGGAACTGACACTAATCCTGAAAACTGTTGGAGTTTAAGAACATTGTTTCCAAAGCAGGTAAACAGGATTGAATTAGGAACTGATATAGAGGAAAATAAAAAAGTCATTTACGAAGTATTAAATGAATTGAATTTCCGAAAAATATACAAGTGGATAGTCTTTTCACACGGAGTAATCAATGGGAAAAGCATTGATGAATTATGTGCTGAAAATAACGACTTAGTTAGCAATCGCTTAACTGCTATTCATCACATAGAATCTAAACCTAACTTTTATGTTTCTGATAAATCAAGAGGAGATTACAAAGTGTTTTCTGAAATTCTTGATACCAACTTAAATACATTTCCAAATGAATGTTTGAATGAAATCAGAAGAAGAATTGCAAGTAATTTGAATAAGCATAGTAGCCTTGAGATAAATTTTACCAATAACACTACGCCTGTAAAAGCTTCTTTTCAACACTTGGGTTTAATTAAAACATTGGCGGAGTTCGGTGTTTATATCGGAGATATTTATTTCATGTATTGTTCAGTTCAAACAGATAACAAACACCACTTTACTAACCCGGCAGAGGATTATTGTCCAAGTTTGAATATTGAAGCTAATTATTCTATTGCACATAGCTTGTTAACGCCTAATTTTCTCAAAATATCGGTAAGTATTGACACCGATACAGATAAGTTTAACAGTTGGGATAGTGATAATCCTATTGTAAGAGAGAAAGAAAAAGTAGAAAATAAATTAAAAGAAAACCTTTATGGAATTAGCTTAAAGGAACAAGCCATTGAAGATTATGTCTGCCTTTTCAGTAACAGATACAAGGCTAAAATTGAGATTCAATTTGGCAAAAAACGAGTAACAGTTGGTTCTGATAAAAGTATCACCATTGAGGGTAAAACAGAAAACAAAACCGAATATGTATTTACCATAAAACCGATTTAAGCATGAACGTAACAATAATTGACAACACACCTGCAAGGTCATTTGGGCTTAAAGCCTCTTTGGAAAATATACAAGGGGTTTCCATAAAAGAATTTTATGAAATCAACGATACCATAGCCGACAATGGCTCTAAACTGTTTCTGATTCATAAAGGAAATGACAACATTGAAACCTTTGTGCCGAAAGTAAATCCGGACAATTTTATTGTTTTCTTTTCAGGAGGTGGTATAGCCCAAAACATTGAAGGAATAAATTATACTGACCGTATGTTTAACCTGCCTGATGTTTTTAATGTTGGGAACGAGAAACAAGCACTAAACAGAATAGGACAAATTGTTGAGGTTTTAAAGAAAGATAACAATGCAACAAATGCCGTTTCTGAAATAAAAGAAGTGCTTGGCTTTGATGAAGCCATTGAAAACCCACTAAAAAAACTGGCAACTTCATTACCGTTTGATTATGTGTATGGAAACGATGCTGATTTACGAAATGCAAAGAGTGAATTAGAAAAAGCTGTAACGAAAAGACTGAACAAATGAACATTATTGTAGTAGATAATTTAGACTGGAAAAATGAGGGTGCTGATTTAGGCGGCAATCCACCTTTTGACATTATAAATGTGGCAGAAAAAACTTTTGATGCTACTGTTGAGTATTTGGCGGGTTCAAAAGGTTTTGATGATGTAATTTACTTAATCAATGTTCACTGTGTTTTTGATTCGGGAGATACCAAAAAGGAATACGATTTTCAGCAACAAAACGGAGTTGCTGTTTACAGGCATCTTTTAAAGATATACGAGGACAATCAGGAAAAATTGAAAGTTGCCTTTTTCTCACCTATCACGGTTGAGAATTTAGTAAAGTTAAAACCTGAAAACGCTGTATTGGAACATTACACTTTCTTTAATGTTCCTTTTAACTGGAATAATTGCATTGCTGAATTGCAAGCAAAAACGGATTGGAAATATTTCAATAACGCTTCGGAAAATCTTTTGTCGGGTTGGTCTTTCAATGGCAGAACAAAAATAAACGCCAATGATAAAAACATTGTGGTAATTGACGACCAAATTAAAGAATGGGAAACTGTTTTTAATACGATTTTTGATAACCCGAAATCCCTCTACTACGCATTATACCAAAAGAGTGAAGCACCCAATAATGAATTTAGTTTAGATAAAATAAAAGATACCAATTTCAAAACTAAAATTCATCAGGCAGATTTAATTATTTCCGACTTCTATTTGCAAGAATCACACGAAACCGATACTTGGAAGACCTTTAATCAATTAGAAGAAATAAGCGGCTACCGACTTTACAAGCACATAAAAGAAAATATGAATGGCGGTATTCCCATGCTTATACATTCATCAAGCAGTAAAATCAGGTATTACCAGTTTTTAGACAGAAGCGGTATTGATGATTGGACAGCTAAAGATGCAAGGCTTGATGTGCCGAACTCACAAAAGCAATTCAATTACGAGTGTATAAAAAACAGCGTTGAAAGGCTTACCGTTGGCGACCATTCCGAAATATACGAGCATCTAAAAGACTTTTGGCGAAGAATAGAGAAGTTGAAAAATTTTAATACTGCTAATTGGTGGTATTCTAAAGAAGATTATCGTAAAGATGCAGACGATAAAAGAGCTACAAAAACTGAAAAACAGCACATCTTTGACATTTTAACCGATGCTTATTTTGCTATCAGAGCTTATCTAAAGAGAGAAGATTTATTTGCCAAATCATTCAGCAGCAAAGACAACAATTTTACGGCATCAGCTATTATTTCCAACTTAGGCAACATTTATGAATTACTTGGCTATCGCCAAAAGAACAAAGATTTAGATGACTTAAACCTTCATTTTCGATATTTTTTTGCTGCAAGAAATGTGGCTTCGCATTATGCAAGCTACCGTTACCTTTCAATAGAAGATGCACTAATATATTTTCACTATTGGCTTCTTGCTCTTGAAGATAATGAAATAAGTGCTACTAATAAGTTTAAAATAGACGGTGAAAAGTATATTCAACAGCCTGATAATTCAAAATTTCGAATGCTTTACATTTATATACAGTTTTATAACAGCAAGAACAGACCTAAAACTACACCTGATAAATTTGAAACAAGAATAGATAAAAGAATGCGTGAAATACTCAAGGAAATTAACCATGCTGAACTTTATACTGAACTCTATAATGAAGGAGCAACAAGAGGACAGGTTGTTTTAAATTGGACGACTGGAAGCCAAACTTTCAAATTTGTTTCCGAAGGAAGAACCAAATTAAAGTTATCAAATGAGTAAAACGATTTATAATATATGCAATGAAGGAACACTACAAATAAACGGTGGCGTAAATATTTATAGTCTTTCGGATATTCCCGAAACTATTGATAATGCACAAAGTGTTTTCTTGGTAAATGTTCATTTAAACTGGCAAGGCAGACACCTAAGCAAGAACTATGGTTTTGAAGTTGCCAACGAATTGCGGACAAAACTAAAATCAAAAGCACCCATTGTTTTTTACAGCCCGATAAAAAAAGAGTATTTTGAACAGCAAAGCAATAAAGAAATCAAATACAAAATCCTTTTCGGCAGAGGTTCAGCATTCCTGGAAGCACCGTTTAAAGAAACTGATTTTAAAAAAGTAGCGGAAAGTATTGAACCGTTAAGCAATGCCGCTTTGCATGATGTAGCGACTATGCTTTGCGACCTGAAAGGTATTGTGATAGACAAATTAAACCACGACTTGAAATTTGTCCTAAAAGATAAGATTGAAGAAGCAATAGGAAGCGTTACGCCTTATATATCCGAATATCAAAAAGGGAAAATCAAGTTAGACGAATTTACCGCCAATATCAAAGCGGCAAAAAATCAAGATGATTTTAATGCTTTAAAACTGCAATTCATTACCCTTTGCAATCTGGAACTAACTGAAAAAGGGAAGGAGAAACCGCAGGAAAGAAAAAGGAAACACAAAATTTTGGTGTTAGACGATTTGCGGGAAGAAATAAACAAAGCCAAAGAAAATCTGCAACCACAATTCATTATTGAAGATGTTGCAACAGGCAAGAAAGCCATAGACATTTTAAAGAAAGATGTAAAGAATGAAATTGTTGCCGTTATTGCCGACTGGCGATTGTTTGCTGATGCAAAACAAACTTATTGGCAACCTTTGCAGGGTTATGAGGTTTTAGATTTTGCTGCAAAGAACGGTATCAGAAGTTTGTTTGCTCTTACCTCACAGGCAGATTTTATTGTGCATCATTTGCGTAACCTGATGGGCATACGTTTTTCCATGTTCAAGAAAGAAAACCTGAATACGCCTGACCAATGGAAGGTATTTGCAGATCTTTTGTTTGAGGCGTGTCAGAGTGCCGTAAATCTTCGTGCTGATATGCCGAAATCAAAACAATGGACGAATGAAGTAAACCGAAAATCGTACAAACAACTTTACCTTGAAATGTGGAACGCAGACAACAGAGATGAATTTCTTTGTTCAGTAGAGGAAAAATGCAACGATATATGGAAATACATTTTGGAAGAAAGGGCAAATGACTATAAGAAAATACAACTGATTAAAGACAAGTTTGATGTTGAAATACCAAAGAAAGAACTTGATTTATTTCCTGTTTTGGTTTTGCGTAGAATATGGATGGCTTTGTGGTATTTGAGAGTAGATAACCTTGATAGAATGAGTAGAGAATCAGTCACGGCAACTGTAAATTGGGTTTATCAGGTAGTTTGCACGGGCATGAGTAGCAACTATGACGGAAACCACGCCAACGTTGAACAGAATAAATTGTGTTTGATGAGCAAAGAAATTCAGGATAAAAAAATGCTACCCGAAGAAAGAGATTGGTTGGTAAGGCAAAACCTGATTGAACCGAAATAATATCAGGTAATTTTTGTGTTTGTAATCTTGCACCATGAAAAACGATACGCAAAGAAAAGGGACACAGGATAATGGCAGATAATGAAGGCGGAAATATTTTTGTAACCGAAAAAACAAAACAGAAAAACAAAGTCATAAAATAATCGGAGATAATTTTTAGCTCTCTATTTTTGACCCGTTCTTTGAAATACTTCTAAGAAAGCGATTTAAGCGAATGAGGCTGTGGGCTTACCACCTGTAGTAAACACTCTGAAAAATTCATTCACTTAAAAAGTAAGACGATGAAGTATTTTAATTACACCAAAACGGTTTCAGCGTGGCTCAAGTGCCAACTGCTGATGATTATTTTGCTTGGTGCTTTTACAGGACGGGCACAAAGCAGCGTTTACAAACGCACTTTGCAGTGGAAGTATGGCGGGTATATTTTTACCAACGACTTTACTTTTAATTACAACAGCTACACTTACTACAAGGGGTTGTCAAAAACGCAGCCCAAAGAAAACTATGCCTCCGAGCATAGCAGCCACCCTTACTTATTGCAGGTAGCCAAAGTATTGGACGAAGATGCCAAACAACTTGGCTACACAGGTTTTACATTGGCAGAATACATTGTTGCCTTTGTGCAGCAAGCCATACCTTACAAAAGCGACCCTTACAATGGTGGTTGGGATTACCCGAAATACCCGATTGAAACCCTTATAGAGCAAGGTGGCGATTGCGAAGATAAAGCCGCTTTAACGGTTGCCTTGCTTAAAACCTTTGGTTTTGATGCCCTGTTAGTGAGCCTGCCCGGACACATGGCAGCCGCTATAAATTGTGCCAACTGCAGCGGCTACTACCTGCACAACGGCAAGAAATACGCCTTTATAGAAACTACTGAAAAGGGTTGGGGCATTGGCGTAGTGCCACCCGACAGCAGAAACGTTGGAGCAACGCTTTTGCAAACCGCAGCACTTACCAGATACAACCGTGAAGATGTGTATGCTTGGAACGGCAATAACAACATTGGCAAGACAACCTACCCAAACAACGGTTGGAACACCACCAAGCCCAACAACAACGGCAACAACTGGAATGTGAACACAGTTGGCTCAAGCAGCAGCACAACAACGGTAACAATTAACGGCACTACCTACCAAATAAAAGGTAGCGGCAGCACCACCATTACTGTAAATGGAGCTACCGTAACAGTAATAACACAGTAAACAAACAATAATTTATTAAAAAATTTAAAACAGAAAAAAGATGAAAGCAATTACAAAACACCTGCTACCACGTTACACTTGGTTTATGCTTTGGTATAAACAGTGGTTTAAGAATGCCGAAGGCATTAAAGGCTTTGCCGCACAGGTAATGAATTGGCTGATGCAAAGCACAATGGCTTTAGCCGAAAAGCTAAAGAACCAAAACAAGAAGTTGGCTGAAGCCATAAAAACAACAAAGGCAAAGTTGGCAAAATGGTATGAATATGCTACGGTTGATGCAGATGAGTGGGACGAAGTAAAAGGCACGGTAAGAAAACTGGGCTTTTGGATTACCGTAGGAATTATTGCAGAAGCGGCATTGAATTACTTTGGCGTGAGTGCTGTGATAACGCCCAAAGGTTGGGGTTGGATTGCCTTAAACGCAGTAATAGCAATAGTGCTGACAGGATTTGGAGTTTACATTTTTAGAAAATGGTTTGCTGTGGCTTTGAACAAACCCATGTATAAGCAAGAAGAGACCAAACCGAGAAATTGGTTAGAATTAGGCGTATTGACTTTGCTGTGTGTGGCGTATGAAGCCGTGATTTACTACCTGTGTAAAATTAGAGGTATTGCGTTGGAAGGTGGAAACGGGGATGATTTTGTAACATGGTTTGTAACACTTGCAGGAATGTTGTTGCCGTTGGTTGCGGGCTACCTTGCCGATGAAAGAAGCCGCTACACAAGCCCTTACAACAACACTAAGCGAATAACAAAAGCGGAAAAAGCTGTTGCACAAATGGAAAGCAAGATTGCCACCAACAACCAAAAAATGGAAGACCATTTTAAACGTGAAGTGCAAGACCGTTGGGCATTGTTGCAAGAGTTTAAGGTTTACAAGGAAAATTACACCTTGAATAAAGGCATAGAGAAGGAAAACATTGCAGGACACTTTTGCGAAACCCACGACAGTTTTGAGAGGGAAGCCGTGCAACGCTACCAAAAAGAAGTATTACACCAAACGCCTGTGCAGCCCACTTTGATAATTGCCAAAGAGCAAATGAACGGGCACGCCAAACAACTGAACGAACATTTTAACCATTAAAAAATGATGAACATGAAAAAAGTAACATTGATTTTGATGAGTTGCACCCTGCTGATACTTGCGGGGTGCAACACCGAAAAACGCAAAAACTTTATAGTGCTGGTTGACAACTCAACCAGTGTGCCTGAAGATGTAATGCAACGCTATATTACAACCATACAGGAAACCATTTTGCCCAACATGGGCGAGAAAGACAAACTGACGGTGCAGTTTATTGACGCTTGCAGCCAGAACAAAGCGGAACGAATTTATAGTTTTAACCTTGCTGAAATGGATTTTAGCAACAAAATGGACGGTGTAAACCATGCCGCAGACAGCAGCCGTGCAAGATTAAGGCATTACCTTTTGCAGACAGTGAAAGACGAACTTGCCCAAACGATTATTGCCAAACGACAAGAGCGTAAAAGTTGCGGCAACTACACCGACATTGTGAACGCTTTGAATGAAGCAAAAAGTTTAGTGCAGAACGCCAAAAGCTACACAAGCAAAACCGACAAATTGTTGAACGATGCACAGGGCAACGACAACTACGAATACGAAACCTGCATTGTAATTTTTAGCGACATGGTGAACGAAAACGCTGCACGGACTTTAGACTTTACCACCTTTGGTAGACAGAATGACGAAGATGTAAACAGGAAAGTAACCGAACTAAAAGACCTGAACAAAATTCCCGACTTGCACGGAGTAAGAATTTTGGTTTACGGTGCGACAAGCACCAAAGAAGCGGGTGCATTTGCAGGACGACAGATTGAAAATGTAAAACTGTTTTGGGAAATGTTTTTTCAGTCGGCAGGTGCTGACCTGAAAGGATATGGGTATGATACACAAATGGAACTGAAGCAATATTTGGTTGCAAAATGAACGATAACTTGAAGTGCCCTATTCTTTTGCTAATAGGGTACTTCTCCTTTTTGTTTGTAAGAAATGAATTACACCCACCCGGCCAACGCACAAGCACGGCTTATGCAGTGGCTAACCCACAATGCCAACCCTTCCACTGCATCTATGGTGTTGCCGCCATTTTTAACTGTCATACTTTTTGTGGCTATGCTCCCCACGCTTTTGGCACATTGCCTGTTCCGCTTCGCTACACAGCCAAAGAGCCAAGCCAACCCCAGCATAGCAACAAAAAGACGCTTCACTCCAACCACCACCACCGTTCCGCTTATGCCAGTATAAAAATTGGCGGAAGCATACTTAAACATAATGCGGTCTTATGTGTTCGCTTCGCACAGCCACCCCACGCTTATGCAAGCATCCCAACGCAGTGGCTGTCACATAAGTCGCCATTATGTTAAGTAGCCAACACCATAGCACTTTTTATCAAAAGTGAAGCCGTGCTTTTTGCCAACGCACCCCACCCGAAGAACCCCTACACCCCGCCACCCTTTCAGCGGTGCAGAAAAAAACAAAGCATGATTTGTTTTACGGCCATGTGCTTGCGGTCAGTTCATTCTCTTCGCCTCCATTCCATTCAGGCGTTTCGTTCATTCCGCTTCTCTTCATTCACTACACTATCCTTCACTTCATTTCGTCTACGTTCATTTCACTCACCTCAGCACCGCACGGCAAAAGCAATTCCTTCTCTGCGTTTCGCAAAGCAACCGCACTGGCTTTCCGTGTCATGGCATTTGCTTAACCCACGCTGCAATGGCTTTTGTGTTTTGATAATTTACAAAAGCCGCCAATGCTTCTAAGCAAATTGCTCATGCCACTCCAAGCAGCCAACCCGTTTTGCTTCACTCCGTTCCGTCATTGCATTTGCCCTTGACCCACCGCACAATTGACAGCGGTATGCTTTATTTTTTCTGCGACTTGTTTACCCCATTGCCGACCCACTAAAATCCGTATCCTTCAAACCAAGTATCTAATTCCTGAATGGATCTGAGTAATACTTCATCTTCAATTGGAAATCCTTCAATCTGATTGGTGATTTTGATTTGATGACCTTCATTGATTTGGTCTTGCATAGTCCTTTTAAGCTCCTCAAAAATGTGAGGTTGTCCGTTCTCCAATGGAGTTAGGATTGATTGTTTGTTGTAGTTGTAAACCATAGTTATAATGTTATTTATTATAAATATGTCGGAATTGAGGAAAAATCACTTTTTATCAAAAAATATTTTGGAAGCCCACTTTTAAAAAATAAAAAAGGCAGCAAAGTTAGGGCGGCACACACAAGCCCACCCTGATAAAAAACCAAAAGACTACGGCATAAACACAAGGCCAACGCACAAGGCTATCATTTATTCCGTTTCCTTTTGGTTTTTTGCCCTTGCCGCCCTGTCAAATGGCTTTCTTTTTTCTTTTTTTTCCCGGTTTTTTTTCTGTTTTCTTTTAAAAATGTGTGCGAAGCGTAGCGGAGCAAAATTTTAAATCCCTACGTGTATGCAGTCAGCAAAAATTCAAACGTACAGCCCCAAAAATGAAGTTCCGCAGCACTCATTTTTCATTCTCTGTAAAGGATTAAATAGTGGTAAGCCTCTGGAGCATCCAACCGCAAACTGTTTTGTAATGTCCTGCGAAAGCGAAGCAGAAATGAAGCGTTTCTACTGGCTTTGTTTCGGTCTTTGGCAGTCTAAAGCCTTTCACCCTCACTTGTGCGGCTCAGTCATTCCATTTTTACGCATCAATGAGTTTAGAAAGATTTTTGCAGAGGCAGCAGCTCAGGCAATCGGTAACGAGCCAAAGGAGCAGCGAATGGTTTCCGACCTTCAAAAGTTGCAGCAGCTTGAAAAGCTATACAAGCAAAACCTGCTTCTTATAGCCGATGCAAAAAGGGCAGTGTTTTACAAGTTCATGCGGAGGCGTTAATCGCTTCCGCTTGTTTCGCCTTTTTCCTGACCATGAAGCAAGGATGAAGGCAATATGATTCGCCTCTTAGCGTAAAATACTGGCAGGTATGCCAACAAAAAAGCCCCGGATAAACCGAGGCTTTTTCAATGGAGCAGATAATTCAATCCTTAGAAAATCTCCTGAATCTTCAACGCATTACCCGAGTTGAACAGGTAATAGTTGGAACCGACTTGCTGATAGAACTCGATACCGATACACTGCAACACACTTGCATCAGCAGTAAGGGTTGGAGAACCCGGCAGGGTAGCAGTTACAACAGTTGACGTTGCAACTGGTGAGAACAAATCAATGTAGCCGGAATACTGAACGTCTGAAAGTTCATTATTGGCTGCGTCAATCGGTTCGTAAACTCCGGTAGTATCATTGTACGCAAAATCAGATACACAAGCCAAGGCATTGATTAAGCGGAAATGAGTTGCACCAGCAGGAGCATTCACCAAGTTTGCAGGGTTAAAAGCCGGAACGGTCAACGTACCACTGTCACGACCTGGAGTGTGGGACAGAGTGAACGGAGCAACAAACACACCTTCCAAGCTCACGTTCTTGTCAAACGCAAATCCGTTCAGGTACTGGCTTTGCTGCGAAATCAGAATTGCACGGTAACCCCTTGCTTCAGTCTGATCTTCCAGATTGATTTTTTTCATTATCGCAGTGAGGCGACCTGTCATTTGAGGGTCACTCATTTGCTTAATGATTTGAGAGAGGGCAACCCGAACAGATTTACCGGCTGTTGCACAGCCTCCGAACTCGTTCATGTTTTCACGAGTACGTTCAAATTCGGGAGCAGTTAAGATTTGGTCACCATTGGGACCGCCTACAAGTCCTGCGAAGTCGCCTTGCAGTCCTCTGATTTTGAAATGTCGTACACCGCCCATTGTGCCGGAGTAACGAACGAGACCAGTTTGTCTTGCCATTTTGCTATTTTTTTAAGAGTTTGAAAATTCAAATATCTTTAGCAAATTTACATTCTATTACATTGATTGACAGCAGTTTACGAAGTGCAAAATGGTGCAATTCAAAGCATACGGACAAGCAATAATCAAAACACACCTCAAAATCACTAAAGTGGTTGATGGGGATGGGCTGTTTGTGGTGAATCCTTTCAATAAACAGGAAGAAGAAATTCGTTTCCTGGGCATTGATGCACCCGAAATAAGACGGTCTAAAAAGCTGCAACAGGATGAAAGAGAAACACACTTACCCGGCCAGCTTCTGTTATTGTTGGGCAAAAAGTCAAAGGATTTTCTGAACTCAGTTGCACCAGTTGGAACGTCTGTTACGATCCAACTGGAAAAGCCTCATAGCATTGATTCTTTTGGCCGTACACTGGCTTATGTGTTTCTTCCTGATGGCACTTGCTTAAATGAATTGATGATTAAGGAGGGCTTTGCAAAGCCTTATAGCAGGTATTATTGTGAAGCGTTAGCAGAGTTTCAGCAAATCAATATATTTGCAAAGTCGCATCAAATAGGACTTTACCAAACAGTCAACGACTTTTAGCCAAAAGCACTATTTTGTTACCTGTTTTCCCTTGTTTCACTCAACTTTGTTGCCTATTTGTTGCCCAATCGGCTGAAAGCCTTGATACACAAGGGTACTATACTTTTTTTATGCAATATGATAAGCAACATATTCAATCTCAATTTATAGAGACATTAAGAAAGTCGATTCCTTCTAATGTCAACCTTGCTGATGAGATTGCCCAAGTATTAAACATTAGTTCAGATAGTTCGTATCGAAGACTGAGATGCGAGACAGAGTTTTCATTAACAGAAACCTTGGTGTTGTGCAACTATTTTGATGTGCCTATTGAATCGCTTAAAGAGTACGATTCTGAAGCCGTCACTTTTAGAACCAATAACTTGAGCAATGAATTGAATAGTTTTACGCATTATCTCGAGACATTGTACAAAGATTTGAGTTGGTTGGCTCAGTTTAGCCAATCTGAGATTTGTTATGCTGCCGAGGATTTGCCTGTTTTTTATAGTTTACTGATACCAGAATTGGCAAGATTTAAAATGTGCTATTGGTCGAAGTCGATTTTAAACATTCCAGAAATGCAGCGACTGAAAATCGAAGATGTTAAATTGCCTAGCGATTGGAACATTAAAGCGTCTAAAATTGCTGAAGTATTTTTGAACTTAAAGTCAATTGAAATTTGGAATACAGATACATTAAAAAGCACTTTAGAACAAATTAGATTTTACTGGGAATCGGGGTTCTTTAGAGAGAAAGAAACCGTTTTGGAAGTATTAGATGAACTAGAAAAGTTGTTGAGGTCAATTGAGCTTCAAGCTGAAACAGGCAAGAAATTGAACTATATCACTGGTCAATATAGTAATGCCGATTACGTTTTATACATAAGTGAGCTAATGATAGGCAATAACTGTGTTTTAATAAAAGGTGAGAACAAAGAAGCGACTTATATAGGGTATAATACCTTTAATTTTATGCGCACCAGCAACAGTTCGTTTAACAACCAAGTAAAGCATTGGCAAGAGAATTTAATCGGCAAATCAACACTTGTCTCTCAAGTAGGAGAGAAACAAAGAGCCAAGTTTATAACAACATTGGTCAAACAAGTTGACGAATTGAGGTCGTTTGTGAAGTTGTCTTAATTTAGCAATTTTAATTCTTCATTTAAGCTTGATTCATCTATTGGTTTAAGTTCAATTTTGTTGTTTGAAAGTTTGCCTCCTTTGAGTAAACTTTTGAAAAAGTAGGCTTGTTTGCCAATGAAGCTTACCCCAATGATGATGGCTGTTTTGGTGGTAGAAATAGAATTGAAATTGATTTTATTGTTGTTGACAGTTCCTTTCATAACGCCTCTTATATCAGAATATACAATGTAGTATTCACCAGGTATTTTTGTGTCGGCATCAAGGGTAATGTTGTCGAGTGTTTCATTTGGAAATCTATCACAGTTGATGTATCCTAAATCAAATGTGGTGAGTTTGGTATCCATAATTGAAGAAGTTTTTTCTTTGATTTCTTGGGCTTTCTTTTTTTCTTCATCTTCTTTTACTTTTTGGGCCCATTCTTCTTTGCTATATGTCTTCTTTGAAATTACTTTACCATTGGCGTCATACACTATTTCATTCATTTCCCAATGTTCTGTAACGGTTCTTTTTTTAGGTAAAATCCAATTAATTTCATTAGGCGACTTTGGGTCTTTTATAAAGATTTGCATAGCAGTGTCGTTTTTGCCAATGGTAAAATCCAATCCGATGCCAATGTTTTGATTGACGGATACTTGTTTTTTAGCGCCATCGTTTTCTCTTGCATTTAAATAAATACTGCCACCTGTTTGGATGTATCTGCCATTGGATGTGGTTTGTAAGCCGTTTTTGATGTAATCGCCCATAGAATAAAATTCTTTTAATTCAATTTCAATTGGCTTCTTACTTAATAAACTACCAGCCTTGAAGACCATTTTTGTGCCTTCGTTTCCAAATAAAACCGTATCTTTCAATGGATTTATAACAAAGAATTGTGAAGGTTTAGGTGTAAAATAATTGGTAATTGGTGTGTTAAGAAGAGGTGCAAGGGTAGCGTTAGTTGCTGAATCTGTTTGTATTTTTTGGATGTATTGCATCACAACGCTAACGCTCATGCCAGAATAAGCACTTGGGAAGTTTCTAGGCGTTCCAATGAGTTTGAACCCGATTGTAGTGGCGTATTCTGCTATCGCATTGGCTTGTTGCGGAGATAGATGTGTGAATCTGTATATGTCTGAAATGCTGTCGTAAGCCAATGGGTAAAAAGTGGCTCTAACGCCAATAGGCAGTTTCTTCGCAGCATTGTTGATGCTGGTTTTTTGTTTATCTGTGATGGTTGTCTGGTTGGACTCAAATACAATATTGAAGCTATTGCTTAGCTGGGCATAATTGTCTAGGCAGCATATCATGAGACATGCCAGAAGTATTGATTTCATAAAGTATGTAGATTGAGCAGTAAGAACGGGCAAACTTTGTATATTATTGTTTGCGCAATTTTATTGTTCATTAGAAAATATAAATGCCATTTATGAGTTTTTTTAATTAAATTTGATGTACTAAGCATGAAACTAAAACTCATTATACTTTTTATTGGCGTTTGTTTGCTGGCATTAAAATCTAATGCGTCAGATCCTTTGTTTAGAAATGGTATAACTGCTGAAGTCAATGGGTTTACATCGCGCACTGGATTGGGTTTTTTAGGGTATAATTACCAACTTAAGAATAGGCAAACTGTCCATGCTGGACTAGGAGTGCCAATGTTTGCAAGGTGTTTGTACTACAATAGTTCATGGGTGTATACAGTTGGTTACTCAGCAAGTTATTCAGCTTGCCTAAAATCTAAAAGTACAAAGCAAGCTATTGGTTTTCGATTGGGATTTTTTAATTCATATCACTCAGAAAATGCCGTTAGTAATTACTATAGTTTTAAGAACTATGGGCGAAATTATTTTGATAAGGCTAAAGTTGATGTAGTGTATTATACCCCTTATTGTCATTTGGTTCATCAAAGAAAAATTGCTGGTAGATTTTCTATTGAATTGTCTTTAGGACTGATGTATAATATAAGAAAATTGACATATAGCAATGTTGTAAGTAATAGCAACCTCTCTAAAGATCCAAGTATGCCTCTAAATGATTTTCAGCAAGGCGTTACAAGGTTTCCAGAAGTTTTTTGGGGCGCCAGATTGATTTATGTCTTGGGAAAAGAAGGATAAAAATATTTTGGTTGACATTTTTTGATTTTTGCAATAATCCCATATAAACAGATATTTTGAAAGATCAGTCGGAAATAGTAAAAAGCATTTATAAAAATCGACGCTCAGTAACATCTTGGGTCCTGCGCAACAGTGGTTCAAAACAAGATTCGGAAGATGTATTGCAAGAGGCGATTATTGTGTTTCTGCGCCTGTATTCAGAAGGGAAAGTAAGTGACATCTCAAATCCAATGCCACTGGTTATGTTGATTGCTAAGCGCTATTGGTTGGGGAAATTGAGGAACAAAAAGTCGCACATTGAGCTTCAAGAAAATGATCAATTTCATGAGATGGATTCTGATATTGACACTTTGATTGAAAAAGAGAAAAGGATTAAAGACGCTCAAGTAGCCTTGTCTGATATAGGTGAGCAATGCAGAAAACTATTGAAGTTGTTTTATTTTGATGCAAAGAGACTTGATGAAATAGCAAAGGTTTTAGGATTCAGAAATGAACATGTGGCAAGATCGATGAAATATAAATGTTTAGAGAAATTAAGAACATTAGTAAGCAAAACACATGGGTAATTCAGTAAAAATTTCAGAGCAAATAGAACAGTACATCACTTTTTCAATGGATGCTGAAGCGAAAAGTATCTTTGAACAACAGTTGCTTGTTGATGAAGAATTGCAGCAATCTGTCGAATCTTATAGAGAGGCATTGTCTGTTTTAAGAAGAGATTGGGTTGAAGAATCTATAGCTTCAATCAAATGGAAGTTGTTTATAAAGAAAGTTGTAATAGGGATATTAGCACTTGCAGCCATATTGGGCGCCATGTTTGGGTTTTTGGATGGGGAAAAGAACACTCAAAATACATCAAATATTGAATCCAAATTACTTAATCAAACTATTGTTGATAGTACGGTAAACCAAGTTGACTATAAGGTTCAAAAGTTGGATCAAGTGCAATTGGTGAAAAGGGCCTATTTTGGCATAGGAAAGCCAATTGAAGATATCGATTCGTTTGATGTTGTTGAGAACAATTCAATTCAGGAAAGTTATTTCAATTTGTCTACATCTGATAGTGTGGCTTGGCAAAATTTCTCGATAGACAATACAAAAGATACAAGCATTGTATTACTTGGTGGTACTCAACTTACTTTTGAAGCAAACACCCTTGTGACAAAAGACAACAAAGGCAGTTTGAAAGATGTGCATTTGAGTATTCGTGAGTTTTCAAGTTATTACGATTTATGGTGCCATGATTTGCATACTTGCTCAGATAAGCAGCAATTGATTTCTGGTGGTTCTTTGTTTGTGAAAGCAACATCCAACAACCAAGAGGTATTGGTAAAAGAAGGCGAAAGTTTTAATATTCAATTTCCAAGCAAGTTTGACAATGATATGACCATTTTTTATGGAAAAAGAAATGATAGTGGTGTGTTTAATTGGACCAAACCTACAAAGTTGAAGGAAGTCTCACCGTCTAAACCTGCTAAAAGAAGACTGTTTAGAAAAGACAATATAGTGTTGAAATATGATACCATTTGGTATTTAGAATCTGAGGTTATGGATGAAGGTAAAATGCATGAAAAATACACCTTCAATACTCTCAAAAATACGTCCTGTTTTGACTCAACATTTAACACTTTGTGTAAGAGCGATAAGTTAAATGTAAAAAGGATGTTCATCAAAAAACAGAATTTAAATTTAAGGTTCCATCTCAATCCTGACGGGAAATTTGATAGATACGACTACAATTTTATATTGGATAAGCGTAGCACTAAATATGTTAAAAAGAATGCCCAGGCAGTTGTTGATAACGAAAGGGTATTTTTAAACGATTCTTCATTTTTAGAGCGTATTGTTAATGTAACCTTGATTCCGAAATTTAGAATTGAGACTACTGCTGTTAACTATTCTGATTCTGGCTTAAATGAATCTGATGCTGGATCAAAAAAGAGTGTTTTAAACAATCTTGTGTCATCGAATTTTGGATATATCAACTGTGATAAATTTACAATTTGGAAAGATAAAATTGATATGATCATCAAGTTTGATTTGGATGGGTTGTCGGATGTCAAAGTATTTTTCAAAGACTATAATAGCGTTATGGTTGGGTCTATGGGGCGTTCGACATACGGGTTGACTAATATCATTAGGAATCAGCGAATTTTGATTATTGGCATCAGTAAAGACGGGAAAACGATGTCCATCAACGATACGCTTACGGCTGATAAGGTTATTTGCACTGACCAGCAACCCTATAATTTGTTAAAAATAAAGGAAACTTTAGAATCAATAATAGAAGAAGTTGAATTATAGATTTGGAAATTTTGACATTCTAATTACTTTTGTATCAAATAAAGTTAGGATTATGAAATTTCATCAAATTATTTTTAGAGCAATATTGGGTGTTGTTCTATTATCTTCAAGTCAAACATTTGCTCAAAAGAAGTCAAAGGAGTCGGGTTCAGTTAAACAATTAAACGATGTTTCAAGACGCGATTTAGCAAATTTGGGGACCATCGTTGAAAATGAAGAGATCAAAGGGTACTACATATTCAATCGGGAGCAAAAAATTGGTGGCGGTATGGCTACTTTTAAACTCGATATGTTTGATATCGATTTGAAAGCAACCAAAGCAATTAAGATGCAAAGACCTAAGAAATCTCAGTTGGTAGAAATGAGTTATAATGGGTCTTGCTTTTTTCTGCTGATGACTAATAAAAAGGGCGTTGATATGCTGACTTACGATGCTACAGGTAAAAAGCTTGGAGAAGTAAACATCAAAAAAGCCAATAAATATGAAAGAGGCAGAATCGCTCAGGCACTAGCCAGTAAAGAAGGAAGCAATTCTAGTACTTATCCAGTAACAGGAGGTTTTATAAAAACTACATTGGAGAAAAACAAGAAACTTGGTTATGTGATAGAAATGTACTCTGAAAAACTAAAACGCGAGTGGAAGTATTCATCTAACAAAGAATCTGATAAAATTGAAACTGCTGATATTTTGTATTGCTCAGATAAATATGTTGCTTTTCTTAAATTGCAAAAGAAAAATTTAATGACAAAAGAAGTAGAGTTTTCTCTGATATTATTGGATGCTACTGATGGAAGTAAACTCTTCGATTTGCCAATGAAAAGACTAGCTGATTTAAGTGTGTTAGGTTGCTACATCGACGAAACTAAAAACGAACTTTATGTAAACGGAGAATATTTTCCAAAGGGTAAAAACATCATGACTTCAAAAAGTGAAGGATTGTATATGATGAAACTAGACATAGCCGGGAAAGAGTTAAAGATGGAAAAAATGTCATGGAAGAAAGAGTTGCTATCTCTTACTGTAAAAGATGAAGACAAAGGAAAAAGCAATGATAACATGCGTTTTTACATCCATAAAGTGCACATTGCGCCAAATGGCAACACTTACATCATAGCAGAACAGTACAAGAAAGTCGTATCTGCATCCGCTGTAGCGTTAAACACTTTGAATTCTTTAAGTGGAGGCGGTTCAAGCAACTTGAGCAACATATCGATTAAAATGTTCAATATGGTCTATCTGGTATTGGATAAAGATTTTAAATTGATAGAAAAAGATGTGGTTAAGAAGCGTTTTACTGAATACTATTTAGAGAAAGGGTATGAGTTTGTCAGTGCGACTTTATTGGCGCATTACATCAAATCACAAGGATGGTTTGATTATCAATTTACATCGGTTAACAAAACCACCGGAGAATTTTCTAGTTACTACTTAGATTACAACAGAAAAGGCTCTGATGGCAAAAAGAACGATGCTGTAATAGGTTCTATATCATTAACTGGAGAAAAGATAACACAAAAATGAACGCCGCTTAACACCAACTACAGTCAGTTGTTGATATTGCCAGCAAAAGAGGGCAATGTTTTCGTAGGCGAATATTGGAGAAGCAAACAAACCTTGTTTATGAGGATAGAGCCGATAGAGAAGTAGATTTGGATTGGTGGATTTGAATGTGTCACAAAGTATCTATTATTAAAAGAAGTGAAGTCTTTTAAAGCATTAGGACTGTCATCACTTTCAAATGATGATAGCTACCAACGGGTATAACTTAATAATGAGTTTTACTTAATGATTTAATGTGATTGACGATACTAGAATAGTTTCTTTGATTCAAAATAAGTTAAATTTAATACAATTTATTTTAATAGTTTAATGCTTTATGTCTTATAAGATTCCAAGTAGTGCCATTTTTTAATTTGAATTTAATTAAACCAATGCCAGATGCGAAGTATGCTTCCAAATACAAGTAAGGTTCAATTGAATTGCGATTTGAAGTGCAAATAACCTTTTTAAATATTTGGTCTTTAACTTTCATAGAATCCAATAATACCACGTCTCCATAATCAGGGTCAGATTCTTCAACAAACGTATTTCCATTCATTAATATTTGATCACTAATTTCTTTAGAAATAAAGTCAACAAATGAAACTGAAAATGGCTCAAAATCGTAATTTGTATTGATTTTAGTTCCGCCTGCGAAAATTTTAATAGAGTATGTTCTGTTTCGCTTTGAATTATAATCTACCGTAATACCTTCATAGCATTTTCCTTTAGTTTCATAATTCACTTTTTCTATGTTTCCAATACCAACTTGGCATCTACTTACCCAGACACTATCAATTATCCCACTAGAACTATCCTCATAAATCCAGTAAGAAGAGTCTTTGAAAATAAATTTACTTTTAGCATCCAAAGGAGTAAATACAGTATTTTTTAATGTACAAACTGTTGCAGTATCATTAGACTCACAGCCTGAATGAATACACATTAGTAGCATGAAAATTGGAATCAGAAATAAAAAACATTTTGATTTATTCATAAGTTTAGTTCATTAACTTTCAAGTACCTAATTGAAAAAGAAGTTAAGTCTATTGTATCTTGTTTGACATAATCTTTAGGATTGTTGTTATCAATTCACAGTTTTAATTTAACAATGCAAGTATAATACAAATATGAGTTATACTTAATGAATTAATGTGATTAAAGATGCTAGTATAGTTTCTTTTATTCAAAATAAGTCAAGAGATTTTAATTCTAGTTATTTTAGCTTGTAATCCACCAACTCCCACGTCGCTTTGGGCGTTTTGCCTTCAGATTTGATGTACTTGACCATTCCGACGCCTTTGGTCCACCATA
>CAYTMQ010000002.1:0-367514 GCA_964438995.1 uncultured Chitinophaga sp. | reverse complement strand
AAAATTTAGATTAATTACTAAAAACCCCGACCTAACGGTCGGGGTTTTTGTTTGCTCTGCATCGGAGTTTCGGGGACTCAACTCGATACAGAGTAATTAGTTATTAGTTATTTGTTATTAGTTATTTGTTATTAGTTATTTGTTATTAGTTATTTGTTTGTCCATGCCTAGATAAGGTTAAAGTGTATAGGTCGTCAACCTTGTAAGGTTGGTTGGAAAAAAAAATCAACCTTGTAAGGTTGAAATTTGAAGAAAAACAACCTTGTAAGGTTGAAGTGTATAGTTGTAAGGTTGGATGGAGAACATCAGCTCTATTGGAATTGAATTGAAAGAAAAAATCCTAGAGATTCGCTCTTCTATGTCCGTATATTAAATGCTTTTTTTAATGCTGTTACTCTGCGTTGAATACTGGCTTCAGTAATATTACTTTTTCTAACAAGATCAAAGGCGTGAATAGTCTCCTTCGTTTCATTTATTTCTACTTGAATATTTGAGTCTTTTAATTTTTGTGCATATAAAATTGCTTCGTCCCTTAGACAATCAAATTCTGCACTTTCAATATAAGCATGTGGCAAACCTTTAAAATCAGTTCGTTGTAAGGTTGAAACATATTTTGGTAATTTATTTCTATCTAAACCGTTCAAATAAATATCCCACATTAATTTTGAATTAGGAGCATTCCAAAGCGGTGTATCTTGAAATTGATTCATGGATTTTGTTCTTAAAGTATGGTCGCAAACTGGATATATCAACATTTGAAAGTTCAACTTAATTTGTTGTCTGTCTAATGCCATTTGAGCCACACAAGCCGCCAAATTTCCACCAGCACTATCACCGCCGATGGCAATATTATTTTTATCAATCCCGAGCATGGTTGCATTGTCATTTGTCCAACTTAAGGCTGAATAACAATCTTCCAAACTCGTTGGAAATGGATTATTTAAACTGACTCTATATTGAGGAAATACGATTATACAATTTACTTTTTCAGCATATTCAAACATTACTTTTTTATGGGGCTGAACTGCTTCAAAAAAGAAGCCACCGCCATGACAATAGAACATACAAGGTGCATTGGCTTGAATATTTTTTGGCTTGAAAACCAAAACCTCAATCTCCTTGTTTTCAAAACCTTTTATTAGGTGAGAACTAACTTCAATGTTTTGTGGTGCCTTGGTAGACTTAAATTGCCATTTGTTCAGTACGTTTAAAGGAGTAATCATCCATTTTTTCACGTTTGGAACAAAGCGAAGAAATGCAAAATCTTTATGAATGTTATATTTTGGCATATATGTTATTTTATTAATGATAAAAGAAAACCAATCGTGATGAATATTTCTACTACCGTTGATATTAAAATTCCTTTTTTCACATGACCACGTTTTAGTTCATACAAACCTGTAATGGCTAAGAGTCCTGTGATTACAGCACCGCCAATAGCAATTGCTTCGGTTGCGAGCACATTTGTTCGTGCCCAAAATAGCATGGAGGAAAGACCAAGATATACTGCCCCAATTCTTCGGGACATTACTTTGGCTTCATCAGGTGCCTGCATACCCCAATTAGAAAGCATTTTTTTTGACGCAAATAAAAAACCTAAACCCAATCCAAGAGTAGCGATTGCAGCAATATGCGCAATTGTTGTAAATGTCATATTATTATTATTTGAGTGTTTTACCAATTTTCATCGACTAATTCATTATAGTTAAAAGAAAACCAATTGCGAGAACTGTGTCAACCGAAATTGATATTAAAAATCCTTTACTCACATTCCCTCGCTTCAATTCAATCAAACCGTGAGTTATTGCAACTACTAGTAATGAAACTGCGCCAAAAACAATTTCTTTTGAACTTGCCGGCATAATAGTGCTTATCCAGTATAGTAATTGTGAAAAACCAATAAATATCGCCCCGAGCCTTCGAGACATTACTTTGGCTTCATGCGAATCTTTCAATCCCCAATCAGAAAGCATTTTTTTGGAATTAAAAACAAATAATAAACCTAAAAGAAGAGTGAGTATGCTGGCTATTAATACCATTAATTTTGTTGTCATTTTCTATATTAATTTGGTTTTTAAAATTAATTACTAACTGAAGGGGCTTTTTTTATGAATTTCTTATCTTCAAGTTGAACAACCATAAATTTGGCCAAGTCTGTCAAAGTAATAGTGAATTTTAACCCTTTACCATCAAGTGAAGCATTTATTGTACCTTTTGCTGGTTTTTTCGTCATACCCGCAGAACGTACGATTGTCCAATCTAAATTACTGCTCATAATCATTGGTTCCATTCTGTTTTTATCATCAACAATTACTTGCAACCATTTCATAAAATAAGGCAAAATCAATTTTCTGAAAATCCATGGCATATATGTATAACTATCTCCTGCACCGATATTACTCATCGCTATATACCTCTTCACATTTGTTTTTTCCATTTCTTCAATGATGATTTTGTTGGCATCAGAGACAAAAGTTGTGGGTTTTCCATTACCTTTTCCTCCAACACCTAAGCTTTGAATTACTGCATCTTGATTTTTCAAAACCTCGTTTACGGTATTTCTATCTAAAACACTCCCTTGAACGACCGTTAGGTTTTTATTATGTATGTCAATATCATCTACATTTCTTACTAGTACGGTAACATGATGATTTTTTGAAAGGGCTTCTTTTAAAATGACTTTGCCCGAAAGTCCAGTTGCACCGAAAATTATTAGTTTCATTAAGTTTATATTTAATACACTGGCAAAAATATGTCAATCAAAACAAACCTACAACATTAGAGTATAGTCTATACTTGTAAATTATTTTTCAACACACTATCTTTGTTCCGTGTTAATAAATGAATTGTCAAAACGAACAGGCATTACCGCCCATACAATTCGATTTTACGAGAAGTCAGGATTGATAAAAGGTAAACGACTTGAAAATGTGAAGTCGAACAATTATTTTCATTACGATGAAGAGACGGTAGAAAAATTATATCTTATAAGAGGAGCCAAGTCAATTGGATTTACGATAAGCGAAATAGCTACCCTTATTGATGCTTGGTATAACAAAAAGTTCTCCACCAAAGAGAAGCTGGCTATTTGCGATGAAAAACTTTTGTCAATTGAAAATAAAATAAAAGAGTTGAAACAAATGCAAAAACTCCTAAATCAATTGAAGAAAAATATTATTTCGTCAAAATGTTAATTGCTCGACTGTCTGTTGGATGTCGTTCTTTAATGGCAAATAACGTTTGAGGATTTTGAGTTAGTGGCTTTTGGTTGTCAACCTTGTTAGGTAGTATGGCGAACATCAGCTCTATTGGAAATGTATTAAAAGGAATAAAAACACAAGAAAATACGCTCTTCTATGTCAATATATTAAACGCCAATAAACTCATTAAATAAGCAAAGCCACTCATATATAAGAATTGAATGATGGGCCATTTTATAGAACGGGTTTCTCTATAAGTGACAGCCAATGTGCTTATGCATTGCATAGCAAAAGCATAGAAAATCAATAAAGATATAATGGTTGGTAAAGTGTATAGATACTCGTCTGTACCAACCCTTTTTTGTTTGGCTAATACTGCTGTTAAGGTACTCTCATCTTCTGCATCGCCAACACTGTAAATGGTCGCTATAGTGCCAACAAATACTTCTCTAGCAGCAAAACTGGTAATCAAAGCAATGCCTATTTTCCAATCATAGCCCAATGGTTTAATCACTGGTTCTATTACTTTTCCTAATCTACCAGCATAACTGCTTTCTAGTTTTTCACTTTGAATCAATAAGGCCTTATCTGCACCTGTGTAAGTTTGATATTTGGCCTCAATGTCGCTAAAACTATTACCAGGTGCATAACTGGCTAAAAACCATAAAATGATGCTTACAATGACAATGATTTTGCCAGCGTTGAATAAAAAATCACCTGATTTCTCTTTAACTGTTAAGAGGATGTTTTTTAATCTCGGTTTTCTATAATCAGGTAACTCTAAAACGAAGTAACTTTTTTGTTTCTGTTTGAGTATGAGTTTAAAAATAAAGGCAAATATCAAAGCAGCAAAAAAGCCCATTAAATACAATCCTAGTAAAACTATACCTCTAGAATCTAACCACTTCGATCCATCATTTACAACAAGCAAACTCACCAATAATGTGTATACCGGCAGTCTAGCAGAGCAACTCATTAATGGCGTTACCAAAATGGTTATCAATCTGTCTTTTTTGTTTTCAATGTTTCTAGTCGCCATAATAGATGGAATAGCACATGCCATCCCGCCAATTAAGGGTACAACAGATTTGCCATTAAGTCCAAATTTACGCATTAAACGGTCGGTAATAAAGCTAACCCGTGTCATGTATCCAGAGTCTTCTAAAATCGCTATAAGGGCAAATAACAAGATGATTTGAGGTAAAAAGACTATAACTCCACCTATCCCTGGAATGACACCATCCGCTAGTAATGATGAAATAGCGCCCTCTGGCATTGTTGCTTTTACAATTTCAGACACCCAACCAAAAATATTCTCAATCCATTGCATTGGGTAATCGGCAAGCTTGAAAATGAATTGAAAAATGATGAACAATGTGGCGTAAAATGCAATGAATCCATAAATCGGATGCAACAGTATTTTGTCAATTTTTTCAGTGAGTATTTTTTTGGGAAACTTGTCTTTCTTTACACATTTTTCAATAATGACATCAATCTTCTTATACCTTGCAATAGTTTCGGTTGCAATGGCTTTGCTGTTTTGTTCTAGTAATTCAGCATTCTGTGATTTAATGGCATCTAAATAATTGTCTAGATAGTTTTTGTAGTTTGTAAAGACTTCAGAACTGTTAATTTTATTTTCAAAAAAGGTGGTTTGATAAGCAGAGTTTACTTTGACAATGGCGTCTTTTAAACCATCTATTCCTTGTTCTTTTCTGGCATTGATTGGACTAACAATAACACCTAACTCTCCAGATAAAGCATTGATGTCTATTTCAATGCCCTTCTTTAAAGCTAAATCTGTCATGTTTAAAGCCAACACTGTTGGATAACCTAAATCGGCTACTTGTGTATACAAGAGTAAATTTCTTGATAAATTTCCAGCATCCGCAACAAATACTATCAAATCAATAGGATGGTCGCCTGTTCTAATGAGGTATTCTATGCTGATGATTTCATCCTCACCTTTTGGATGTATGCTATATGTTCCTGGCAAATCTGTTATCTCAAAATTTTGAGATTTGTAGGTAAAATATCCCGCCTTTTTGTCGATGGTGGTTCCAGGTAGATTGCTGATTTTTTGATTCAGTCCAGTTAATGCATTGAACAAAGTGGTTTTCCCAGAATTGGGATTCCCAACTAAAACGATATGTTTTGGATTAGAATTCAATTCAGTGATACTTGTATTAATTTGGCTTCTTCTTTCCTCAATCCTAAAATGTAACCATTAATATCAAAAGCTATCGGATCGCCTAAAGGTGCAATGTGCAAGAGTTTAATTGAGTTGCCTTCGAAACAACCCATTTCAATTAATTTATTCTGCAAATCACTGTAATCTACTTGAGTAATTTTTGCTTCTTCACCTTTCTTAAGTTCACTGGCATTCATAAATAGGGTCGCAATTTAGAATATTTCTAAATAATTAAGTTGAATTTTTTGAATTTTTTTACTGATTTAGAGCATAAATCAGTGCTTGATTTCATGGAATTATTTGATTAATTTCGCAAACCAATTGAAAAATGGACACAAATAGAATAACTGTCGCCTACGGTGATGGCATTGGCCCTGAAATCATGACTGCCACCATAGATATCTTAAACGCGGCAGGGGCAAATCTTCTTTACGATGTTATTGAAATAGGAGAGAAAGTTTACTTATCTGGCAACACTGCTGGTATTTCTAACGAAAACTGGCACATTCTTGAAAAGAATAAAGTGTTTCTGAAAGCACCCATAACAACCCCTCAAGGTGGTGGTTACCAAAGTTTAAATGTTGCCATTAGAAAAACTCTCGGATTATACGCTAATGTGCGTCCATGTGTTAGCTATTCACCGTATGTAAATACCAATTTCCCCAATATGGATTTGGTAATTGTGAGAGAAAACGAAGAGGATTTGTACGCTGGTATTGAACACCAACAAACGGATGAAGTGATTCAATGCTTGAAATTGGTTTCAGTTTCTGGTACCGAAAAAATCATTCGCTATGCTTTCGAATATGCTATAGCAAATAACAGAAAACACGTCACTTGCATGAGTAAAGACAACATCATGAAAATGACTGATGGCATGTTTCACAAAACCTTTGATAGAATCGCTTTAGAATATCCTCAAATATCAACCGACCATTATATCATCGATATTGGTGCAGCTAAACTAGCCAGCGACCCAGAACGTTTTGATGTCATCGTGACTCTTAATTTATATGGTGATATCATTTCTGATATTGCTGCTGATGTTGCTGGTTCGGTGGGACTAGGTGGTAGTAGCAATATTGGCGAAAATTTTGCCATGTTCGAAGCCATTCACGGCTCTGCTCCTGATATCGCAGGTAAAGACATCGCTAACCCTAGTGGTTTGCTTAATGGTGCTTGCATGATGTTAGTGCAATTAGGTAAAGCAGATGTTGCTGAGAAAATTCAAAATGCTTTGCTTAAAACACTCGAAGATGGCATCCATACAGGAGATATCTATAGAGAAGGTGAGAGCAAACAGAAAGTTGGTACCAAAGCTTTTGCGAATGCCATCATTGAACGATTGGGACAAAAACCAGAAAAGTTTAAAGCCATTGAATTGAATCACAACGCTAAACCAATCAGCATCAAACTCAGTGAAAAAAATCCTGTTGACAAAAAATTAATTGGAGTAGACATATTTTTAGATTGGGACGAAGCCAATAAAAATCCGAATGTATTGGGCGACTTGTTTAAGAATTTGAATTCGCAAGACCTTGAATTGGATATGATTTCAAACAGGGGAGTAGTGGTATATCCCAATGGACATCCTTCAACTTTTTGCACCAATCATTGGCGTTGTAGATTTACCAACAAATTGAAAAATGCAATTCCATTTTCAGAAATATTGGAACTCCAAAATAGAATAGATCAAGCGAATATGAAGGTGATTAAAACAGAAAATTTATATCTGTTTAACAACAAACCTGCCTATTCAATTTCTCAAGGAGAAAAATAATGTTAGAAGATTTAACTTTATTGTTTACCCAACATTCTGATGCTGAAAGAGCATCTAAAATGGAGGCGTACATGAAGCATAAATTCAAATATTTCGGCATTCCATCTCCTAAAAGGAAGTCAATTCAATCTGAAGTTTTTAGTCATTACAAATTCACTTCTGAAACTGAACTAAAAGAACTTGTTAACTTACTTTGGTCACAAAATGAAAGAGAATTTCATTATGCAGCACTCGATATATTGGCCAAAAATAAGAAACTATTACAACCTAATTCGATAGATTTTTTAGAGAATTTAATCGTACATAATTCTTGGTGGGATTCAGTAGATGGTTTAGCAAGTCAAGTAATTGGACCATTTTTTAAGAAGTATCCTGATCAAAAGTATTTGGCTCTACTTAGATGGAAGAATTCTGATAATATGTGGCTTAGACGCACGTGCATCATTCATCAGTTAGGTTACAAAATGGATACCGACTTGGATATTTTGACAGAAATGATTCTTTTAAACAACGAATCAAAAGAGTTTTTTTTACAAAAGGCTATCGGCTGGTCACTTCGACAATATGCAAAGTACAATCCAGAATGGGTGATAAGATTTGTAGAGGTAAATCCCTTAAAGAATCTCAGCAAAAGAGAAGCCTTAAAAAATATTATATGACAATTTGATGACAATTGAGTTTTTTTTCTATTTTTGTCATATTGAAAATTGAAGAAGAAATCAATCAGTCTAAATTCAACTCTGCACAAGAGAAGGCTATTGTAAACATTATTTATACTGCTAATGCAATTGAAGATTCTTTCAAAAAGAGTCTTAAAATGCACGGCATCAGTTTGCCTCAGTACAACGTACTGCGCATCTTGAAAGGTAGAAAAGATGGATATGCTACTTGTGGAGATTTGAAGGATGTAATGCTGGATAAAAATCCGGACGTTACCCGTTTGTGTGATAAATTGGTTCTAAAAAAACTCATCATAAGAACCAACAATAAAAACAATAGAAGACAGATTTTGCTGCGTATTTCTGAAAAAGGCTTACAAACTTTAGAAGAAATCAGTCCGCTCTTTGCCACTGTTAACAACCAACTCAATTCAATTTCAGCTGAAAAATTAGAACAATTATCAGACATCTTGGATGAAATCCGTGATGGATTGAGAACTCTTAAGTAGAGTTTTGGTATATGATTTGCTAACTAATTTGAATAACCCACTATAATGAAAAAGTACATTTTTGTCGCTATCGCCAGTTTGTCTATTGTATCATGTGATGTCTTGCAAACTGTTGCCACCGAAGTCTTAACAATTCCAACCACAACCGAAGCAGCAGGAGGACTTAAAGATGCTCTTAAACAAGGATTCGGAAATGGAGTAGACGTGTTGTCTGCTGCTGGTGGATTTAATAAAAATACGGCTATCAGAATTCTATTGCCAGAAGATGCACAAAAAATTGCAGATAAACTTAGAACATTAGGCATGGGCACTCAAGTTGATAATGTTATTAACAAACTTAATGAAGGTGCTGAAAGTGCTGTTAAAACGGCTAAACCAATTTTTATAGATGCCGTTACCAATATGAGTTTTGACGACGCAATGGGCATTCTTACGGGTGGCAAAGGTGCAGCAACTAGTTATTTAAAGAAAACTACAACAACTGCCTTGACCAATGCATTTAAACCAAAAATTCAAGCTTCTCTCGACCAAGTTGGATTTACTGCCAATTGGACTACTTTGGTAAATGAATACAACAAAATCCCTTTTATTACCAAATTAAATCCTGATTTGAATGATTATGTGACTCAGAAGGCTTTAACAGCATTGTTCAATAAAGTTGAAGAAGAAGAGAATTTAATTCGTGAAAACCCAGTTAAAAGAACAACTGATTTGATGAAGAAAGCTTTTGCTTACGCTGATACCAAAGCATCAACAACTACAAAATAATCCAAATACATATTTTATTGAAAAGACAGATGAACATCTGTCTTTTTTTTTAATTGAAGATTTCTACTTTGCCTAAATACTTCAACCATTCGTTGTATTTAGCGTTGGTTAATACCCTTGGAAACTTGTTTTGAGACCCGAATTTGCCTTGCTCTTGCATCCATCCAATAAATGTATCAGAAGGAAGGACATCAACTACTACAGTTTTTAAGGCATGCTTTCTTTCTGTTGCATAATCGTCGTTGATCTCACACAGATATTGATCAAGTAGTTTAGATATTTCTTTTGAATCAATATCTTGTCTATCGCAGGCTATATGCCAATGGTGTTCGTGTGTGTTACCTTTTGTAATTCCTTTTACTGTATATTCATTAATAGGAGTGTTCAAAGTGTCGCTCAATTTAGAAATGGCGGTATTCATATTGTCTACACTTAAATGCTCACCACACAAACTCAAAAAGTGCTTGACTCTGCCAGTTATTTTTATTTCACAGTTCTCAGTATCTACAAATTTGATGGTATCTCCAATAAGGTATCTCCAAGCACCTGAGCAAGTACTCAAAATGATGGCGTATTCTTGGTCCATTACAACTTGTTTGATATTTAAAGTCTTGGCTTCTGGTTTAATATTGCCAAATTCGTCAAAGTTGGTTTCATTAAATGGTACAAATTCGAAAAACATCCCATTTTTAAAATTCAACCTCATGCCTTTTGCGTCTTTTTTAGCTTGATAGGCAACAAAACCCTCTGATGCTAAATACGTTTCAAAGTACATGATTGGATGTCCAAGTAATTTATCAAGACTTTTCTTATAAGGCTCTAAAGCTACACCTCCCCAAATGTAAACACTAAAGTTTGGCCATAAGTCGTGTATGTTCTTTAAATGATACCTTTTGATGATGTTTTCAAACAGTATTTGAATCCATGCTGGCACGCCTGCTATAGCCACAACATCCCAATTCGGGGCTTCTTCAACCATGCGGTCTATTTTGTTCTGCCAGCTTTTTTCACTTCTAATATCGTGACTAGGTTTAGAAAATCTGTCAAACCAATTTGGGACATTCGATGATGTAATTCCACTTAAATCTCCTGCATAAGTTTTGCCTTCATCATTGAAATAAAGACTGGTACTACCACTCATCATCAAATAATCTTTGGCTAAAAAATCTTTTGGAATGTCGGTCTTAGCAATAGAAATGATTTGTCTCAAACTTGTTCGAGTAATCGATTTAAGCATATCTTGAGAAACCGGAATGTATTTACTAGAACCTTCAGAAGTTCCTGAACTCAATGCAAAATATTCAATTTTACCTGGCCAAGTGATGTTTTCACCACCGTTATAAGCTTTTTGCCACCAATCGTGCATTGCAGAGTAATCCATCAACGGCACGTTTTGTTTGTATGATTTTAATAGAAATTTGGAATTTAAAATAGTGCTAAAATTATGTGCTTTCCCAAATTCTGTTTCTTCTGCTTTTTGAAGTAATTTTTTAAGCGTTCTTAATTGATGCCTGTATGCCTTATCTTGAGTTAGGGTAAAAGGCATTTTAAGCCTTTTGCCTGCATTCAAAATTTGGTTTAATATTCTTTTACGGTAACTGTTTGGCATCTCGATGCAAATAAAATTAATTGTTTAGTTTTTGCGGCATTTTATTGCAAAAGTTTGATGTTTAGAATAATTAAAAGATTATTTGAGGTCGAAATCAACAAATACTTCCGAACTTGTAGGGTGTGCCTGACAAGTTAAAATATAGCCTTTTTCAACTTCGTCGTCTTCAAGTGAAAAGTTCATATCCATGCTGGCAGTACCTTTAGTGATTTTCGCTCTGCATGTACAACATACGCCACCTTTACATGCAAAAGGCAAATCAGCTCCAGTTTTTAAGGCTGCATCTAATATGGTTTCACCAGCATATGGAAGGTCTAATTGGTATGTAATACCATCTATTTTTACTGAAACGGCTGATTTGGCTTCATTGTCTGCAGCACTAACAGCTTGAACCGCAGTTTTGTTAGATATTTGTGTTTGTGTAGGTGATGTAAACAATTCATAATGCAAGTGTTTACTATCAAAATTAGCTGCAGTAAAAGTGTCTTTAACAGATTGTATCATATCTTCTGGTCCGCAGATAAAGACTTCTGAAATCTCAGATGGTTTAATCAATTGCTTTGAAATAAAGTCCTGACACTTCTCTTTGTTAATTCTGCCATTTAAAATAGGCACATCCACAGATTCCCTACTCAAAAGATGGAATACAGTAAAACGCTCTAAGTAAGTGTTTTTTAAAGCTTCAATTTCTTCTAAAAACATGATTGCTCCAGTGTTTTTATTGCCATAGACCAATGTGAATGTACTATTGGGCTCCTTTGCAAGAGTCGTCTTAATAATGCTCATGATTGGTGTGATGCCACTACCTGCAGCAAATGCTAAATAGTTTTTTGTGTTATTAGAATTTAACTCTGTAAAGAACATGCCCATCGGAGTCATCACGTCTAGTTCATCTCCTTCTTTAAGCTCTTTATTGGCATAAGTTGAAAACAATCCGTTATCTACCATTTTGATACCTACACGTAATTCACCATCAAGTGGACTGCTGCAGATTGAATATGAACGCCTGATTTCTTCACCATTGAAAGACTTTTTAAATGTGATATACTGACCTTGGATAAAGAGATAATCATTCTTTAAACTATCTGGAACTTCTAAAGCAATTGAAACTGCATCTGAAGTTTCTTTCTTTATTTGCTTTACTCTCAAAGAATGGAATTTTGGACTTGACATCTGTTAAATTTAAAAGATGGCAAATTTAAGGTTTTTTAACGAATTTTTGCGCCTTTTTTAAGCTAAAATAACCAATTTAAAATTGCTGACTTGTTAATTTTAAGTTAAAGATTATTAATGTATTACATTCTATAAAAAACAAACCCCGAAGTTTTCATTCAGGATTTGTAAGTGACAATAAATCATTATTTGTAATGGTTTCCTTTTTAGGACTTTTTTATTTTATGTAAGATGAATATGAGGGAATGACTCATAATCAATAGTGTAAGATTAATTTTTGAATAAATCTGGAATATTGATTAGGTCGACTTTGATGTTCCTTTGCTGAGATTTATAGTTTCTAAATTCGTGTATTAATTCCAATACATCGTAATCAAAATGCAAAGTATTACTGCCATCAATAATCAAATACGAATTATTTGGAATCTCATCGAAAGCATTTATTAATACACCTTTATTTATAAAAGTAACCATATTTGACAATTCCATTCTAATGGCATCTCCAGGATCGTGGTCTTGTTTTAAAAATTTAAATGTGTTTCTGTAGTTTTCTCTTAAAATAACGGCATATGCGACTAACATACCTATGCCAATACCTTTTAGTAAATCTGTTGCTAAAATGGCAATTATGGTGACAACAAACGGAATAAACTGTGTCCATCCCAATTGATAGACAGATTTTATTAGTTGAATATTGGTCAATTTATAACCTACAAGTATCAATATTACAGCTAAAACAGCAAGTGGTATGTAGTTGATGATGCTAGGTATAAACATAGCACAAACCAATAACAAACAACCATGTATGATGGTTGACATCTTTGATTTTGCTCCAGAATTGATATTGGCCGAACTTCTAACAATTACTTGAGTTACTGGAAGGCCGCCAATTAATCCAGACACCACATTTCCTATTCCCTGTGCTTTTAATTCTTTGTTGCCCGAACTTGTTCTTTTCAAAGGGTCAAGTTTGTCTGTTGCTTCTAAAGACAATAAGGTCTCCAAACTCGCCACCATTGCTAAAGTCAATGCTAGTGTGTATACCTTTGGGTTGTTGTGCAAACTTAACTCTGGAGCACTAAAGAAGTTAAAAAAATCTGAAATAGATTTTGAAACAGGCAATTGCACCAAATGCTCGCCTTCTAACGCTTTGATCGAACTCAAACTTGGGAGATATAAATTGATGATTATGCCAATGATAACTACAATCAATGCGGTAGGAATGTATTTAAAAAGTTTAAAGGATTTGATTTTTTTAATGTCCATAAACAATAACAATCCTATTGAAATAATGCTGATGATGATGGCTATTGGAGAGTTGTATTGAATGGCATAATAAATTTCAGTAAATGTATTGTGTCCATCAAATTGAGTGAAAGCCTCATCGCCCATAAAGTCTTTGTCGTATCCTAATGCGTGAGGTAGCTCTTTAAGCATAATGGTTATGCCAATTGCAGCTAACATGCCTTTGATAACAGATGATGGAAAATAATTGCCTAGAATGCCAGCCTTTAAAAAACCTGCTAAAATCTGTATGCAACCTGCAATTACTGTTGCTAACAATAAGCCGTGAAATCCATATGCAATATCGATACTTCCATCAGGCATTTTACCTAATTGCCTTATGCCATCACTTACGATAACAACTAGTCCAGCAGCTGGACCAGAAACTCCAAGCTGAGAGCCACTGAAAATACCAACTACTAAACCTCCAACAATACCAGCAATAACCCCAGCAAACAAATACCCTGGCTCTCCAACTGATACTTGAGCAATGGCCAAACAAAGTGGTAATGCTACAAAAAATACAACAATGCCCGATTGGAAGTCGCTTTTAACGTCCTTTATTAAGGATTTAAGAAATACCATGTTATCTAAATTTCAATAGAGCTAAATTTGTATACATTATCTAACTTGTTGTTATTTGATACACTAACATTTAGATCTTGTAAAATGCCATTGCCAACATCATAAACCAATCCGTGTACATACAGTTCTTGTTGGTTATCCCATGTACTTTGTACTATAGAGGTTTTAACTAAATTATAAACTTGCTCTTGAATATTTAATTCTACCAACTTTCTGCCTCTTTGTTCTATATTCTCAATTGAATCAAGTTCATATTTGTGTAGACGATACACATCTTTGATGTTTCTTAACCAATTGTCAATTAGGCCAATTTGTTGGTTGCCTAATGCAGCTAAAACACCACCACATCCATAATGTCCGCAGACTATAATATGTCTTACCTTAAGCACATTTACAGCATAGTCAAGCACACTTAATAAGCTCATATCTGTATGGATCACCATATTGGCTATATTTCTATGTACAAACACTTCTCCTGGATTTGTGCCAGTGATCTCATTTGCTGGCACACGAGAATCAGAACAGCCTATCCAAAGAATTGGTGGTTTCTGACCAAGTGAAAGTTTTTTAAAGTAGTCTGGGTCGGTGTCTAATTTTTCCTGAACCCATTTTTTATTGTTAACGAAGATTTTTTCGAATATTTCTGGCATTGTTTGATTGATTTAATTTTTTAAAAATAGAGACGCGTTTTAAATCTGAGTTAAACTCAGAAGTCGATTAAAAAATTAAATACAATCGGGTGGTGGAATTTCTGGTAAAGATTCTGTAATTGAATAGTTAGAATCTTTCCAATCAATAAAATGTTTGACTTTTAAATTTGAATATGGTGCAGAAAATTGGTGAAAATACACTTCGAAAATAGAGTCAAATTCAAATTCGGTTTCAGTCTCACTCTCTGTTTCTTCCTCTGCATCTTGTGAAATTATATTGCATATTTTACTCTGATTTGTTAATGAAATGATGAGACTGGAGGTCTGAGACAGTCCAAACATCATGATCATAAAACAAAGTATTTTAAATTTCACATTGGCAAATGTAAGTCATTTAACTTTTGAAAACAATCTAAAATCTACTAGAACCTATATGTACATTGAAAATACACTTAGAATTAAAACAAACAAAATAAATAATCCTGTGCCAAATAGGATGGATTTTTTCCCAGTATTAAAAAGTGTCTTAATGCTGATTTTTAAACCTATGGCAACCATGGCAATGGTTAAAATGATTTTCCCAATATTTTCTGATTGTTTGATGATATTCGGATCTATCGCTACAAATGAAGCAAAGGTGCTTATGATGATGAAACTCCAAACATACCAAGGGAGTTTAAAATGCTCTTTCCAGTTTTTTACAGAATCTTTTTTTATGAAATAACTATATAAAATAAGAGCGGGTGAGAGCAACGCGACTCTTGCTAATTTAATGGTTATAGCATATCGAGCTGTTTCTTCTCCCATAGCAAATCCAGCTCCCGAAACATTAGCAACAGAATGGAGACCTCCACCCAAAATAAATCCACTTCTCAATTCTGAAACATTCAAATAATGCAATATTTCTGGTAACACTATCATGCCGACGGTGCCTAGTAAATTCACCACTGCCAATGAAATTGCAACATCACTTTTTTCCGCTTTTATAGTTGGTGCAACCGCCGCTATTGCTGATGATCCGCAAATTGCTGAACCAAACCCCACCAAATAACCATCGTAATTGCCGTGGTTGAATTTTTTGGTAAATACCAAGCTTATTACCAGTATCATCAATACTGCCAAGCTTAAAAATATGAAACTACTTGCACCAATTTTATTGATATGGGTGAAATTGATGCCTATTGCTAAAAACAAAAGTGACATTTCTAGCATTTTACCTGAAGTGTATTGAATGCCCGTATTGTATTCGTTGGGTATTTTTACAAAATTTCCTAAGATAATGCCAATCAATAACCCAAATAACATCGGATTTATCGACTTAAATATTGAGGATAAAAATAAGGCTAGCGACGCTAAAACAGTAGATAAAATGATGCCCTTTAAATGGTCTTTGATTTGCATATTAGAAACGTAAATTCAAGGTTGTATGGGGTTGGTATCTGTACAAAATGGTATTGGCATTTTTTTGTTGCATCCATTGAAATGCTAGTAACAAATCATGTTTGCCTTTCTTCAACTGAAATCCACCATATACTCTGTTGTTGTCCATGCTAACTCGACTACCTGATAATCTTTCGAAATATTCGTCCATTACAATAATGCCGACTTCGAAATTAGGTTTTTTTATTATGGTTTGAATGGCTTGAACCTGAAATCTAATTCTTAGAACATCTGATAGACTGGGATAAAACTGATGTCTATATTCAAGTAATGTTCTTAATCTGTATTTTAGATTTTGTTGCTCAAATTGTCTTTGTGCACCAATTGCTTGTCTGGTTTCGTCATATCCATGCAATTGCTTATCAATCAAAGAAAAATCGTAACTATTGAAATAGGCAAAAGGGGATAGCAAATATTCAGTTTTATTGGGCTTGTAAGTCACCCAAAATCTGCCAGAGAAAAGCATTTTGCGTTCAAAAACATCTTTGTGAGATTGTAGATAATTGCTCTGTGAGCGGTATTGAAAGTCAGAAGAAATAGACCAATTTTTATGGATACTGAACTGTAGGTTTAACTTCGACCAGTACTCATATCGATTTGTTGAATAGGATTTAATTGCTACCAACAAAAATAAAAACACCGGCCATTTCATAGTGCGAAAATACCGGTGTTTATAGATAAGTTGAGTGATTAAAGTTACTTTTCTTGATATTAATCTAAAAATGCACTTAACATCCAAACAAGCTTTTCTTGTTCTCTTATATAATCACTCATCAAAGCATTGGTGCCTTCATCATTGGCGTCAGAAGCCAAACTTAAAATCGCTCTCTGTTCAATAATGATGGTTTGAAATGACTGTAACAACATCGACACACATTGTTTGCCGTCTACTACTTTTTTGTTTTCTTGTATTGAGGAATGTTTAAGATAGTCGCTGTAGCAGTGTAATGGGGTATGACCAAGGGTTAAGATTCTTTCAGCAATTTCGTCAATTTTAAGTTGAAAATTGTTGTACAGCTCTTCAAATTTCAAATGTAATTCAAAGAATTTGTCACCTTTGATATTCCAATGAAAACCTCTCGTATTCATATACAATACTTGGTAATCTGCCAATAAATGGTTGAGTTTTTCGGATAGTTTTTTGCTTAGTTTTTTATCTAAACCAATTCCATTGAGTTGCAATTCGTTCTTTTTCATACAGCAATATTATCTTATATTAAGCTTTAAACCAAGCTATTTAAAGTAATATAACTATAGTGAAAATTTATCTTGATTATAAAAGATATAACTATTGGTTATTTTAAATTTAGATAAATGTCGTTTGTTGAGACCTTTTTCTGTTCACCGGTGCCCATATGTTTTAGGGTAACAGTTTTACTTAACATTTCATCTTCACCTATGATGGCAACCCATGTAATGCCTTTGTTGTTGGCGTAATCAAGTTGTTTTTTTAATTTGCTGGCTTGAGGATAAACCTCTGCTTTAAAACCATTATCTCTCACTGAGTTAGCAAGGGGAATACAATATGAAACGGCCTTTTCATCCATTGGACAGAACAAAATATCGGTAAACAACATACCAGATGCAGGGAACAATTTCAATTCTTCCAAAACATCGTAAATTCTATCAATGCCAAATGAAATACCAATTCCACTGACGTCTTTTAATCCAAATACTCCAGTTAGATTGTCGTATCTACCACCACCTGAAATACTACCCATTTTTACAGATGTTGGAACAGCTTCAAAGATGCAACCTGTATAATAATCCAAACCTCTTGCTAAGCTACAATCGAGATAAACTTGATTTACACTACCGCAAAAATCTAATACTTGCCTAAGATCGCTGATGGCCTTTTTGCCTTCTTCAAATTCTCCTAAATCATTTTCAAGTTGATTTAAGGTGCTATGATTCAATTCAAGCTTTTTTAAATAGGAAGAAAGGGTAGTAGCTTGTTCAGCATTTAAGCCAAGGTCCATCAGTTCTTTCATCACACCATCCATTCCAATTTTATCTGCTTTATCAATTATGACGGTGATGGTTTTGAAATGCGAAGAGGCATTGCTTTTTAAACAAATAGCTTCCAGTAATTTTCTATGGTTGATTCTTAACTCGTAATCAGATAAACCAAGTTGTTTGAAAACTTTCTCATAAATTCTAATAAAATCAGCCTCACAAAGCAATGAATCTGTGCCCAATACGTCTGCATCACATTGCCAAAATTCTCTGTACCTTCCTTTATGTGGGCGATCTCCTCTCCATACTGGCTGCATTTGGTAACGTTTAAAAGGAAAGCTGATGTCGTTTCTGTTCATTACAACATATCTCGCCAAAGGCACTGTGAGGTCGTAACGCAAACCGCGATCTGCAATTTTCGGAACAATTGTTTTTGAATTTACTTCATTGAGATTGATGTCTTTAAGGAAATCACCATTATTTAAAATTTTAAAGACCAATTGGTCACCTTCATCTCCATATTTACCTGTTAGGGTATTGAGATTCTCCATTGCTGGAGTTTCGAGTGGCATAAAGCCAAAACTTTTGTATATGTTTTCTATGGTGTTTAAGATGAATTTTCTTTTGGCCATTACAGCTGGCGAAAAATCTCTTGTACCTTGAGGGATAGATGGTTTGCTCATTGAGTGATAAAATCAGTTTACAAAAAAAAGGTAAACCAATGAATAAAGAAAAGAAAAAAATGCAAGCCCACATCGCACCGCTACAACCTGCTGCCCTTGCTGCGTTCCCACCCTGGGGGAGTTCACAGGGAGCTGGTCGTGCAGACTTGCGCTGCGAAATTAGTATAAATTATCTCTACAAAAAAGTGGTGCAGTTATTATTTGATTAATTTTTGAAAATAGTTTTTTGTTAAGTAGTTTGAAATATCAATAATTCTAAACAATTGAAATACAAATAATTATATATATTCGAAATGCACGTTTTTAATTGAATATTCTGTTCTTTTAAAAAAAATAGATGAAAATAAATTTGGAACGAGAGATTTTTTTTATTAGATTGCATAAAATTTCGTATAAAAATTCAATTTAAGCCTATAGAAAATAGCCGTACTAAACAAATCAAATCCTACATGAATTGAAAACTACTAAAAGGTAATTCACCTTTTATTTAAAAGGAGGTTTAGTATGAAAAGGTATCAAAAAACAGACGAAGAATTAGTGGCGCTTTATTTAGCCGGCAACGAAGCATGCATGGATATGCTTATTAATCGCTACAAAACAAAAGTATTTACTGCTATACATTTAGTAGTGAACGACCGTTACATCGCAGAGGATATTTTCCAAGAAACTTTCCTGCGTGTAATTCACACTTTGCAAAAAGGTAAATACGAAGAAAATGGTAAATTCTTGCCATGGGTAGTTCGTATTGCTAGAAATCTTGCAATGGATTACTATAGATGTACTAAACGTATGCCTACAATTTCATCTAGTGAAGACGAAGATATTTTCGCTAACATGAGGTTCTCTGAAGCCAATTCTGAAGAAGATGCCATCAAAAAACAAAGAAAAGATGGTCTTCGCGAATTGATTAAAATGCTTCCGGCAGATCAAAAAGAAGTTTTAATTCTAAGACACTACGGCGACCTTAGCTTTAAAGAAATCGCTGAAGTTTGCAATTGCAGCATCAACACTGCGCTTGGAAGAATGCGTTACGCCCTAATCAATCTTAAAAAGATGATTGGCGAAAAAGCAGCTTACTTGCAAGGTTAATTTTAATTCATAATTTAAAAATAGGGTCGGGTAAAATTTACTCGACCTTTTTTTGTCCCAAATTATTTTTATAACCCAAGGCAATATTTATGTGATTACTTCGTTGATAAGTATAAACACCATTTTGCTTATGCAACATAATTTTACTCAAGAAGACGTTATTTTATACATTTACAACGAGTTAGATAATAGCAAACGACCAGCAATTGAAATGGCCATTGCTACCGATCCAGAATTGCTTAAATTCTTTCAACAAGCAACTCTGTTAGCTCATCAACTCGATTTGATAGCCGACGAACCTGATAGTACTACTATTAGTATACTAAACGAAGAGTCGCGTTCAAATTCTCTTGAAATGCACTAGATTTAAAAATCTAATCCGATTGAGAAGCTCGTTAAGCCTCTCTGTAACTTGCTTTCGGTATAACCCCAGCCACGGTCCATTTTTATGTAATGGCCCAAAATCTTGGCTCTTAATCCGAATCCAAACGAATATAATATTGGGTCTTTCAATGACCTTACTGTAATCGTATATTGCTGAGAACTTACGATTGTTGTGTTAAATGGATTGGCTATACTGTATGGTGACGATCCTATCCATGCAGTTCCTATATCAGAAAATCCCGTTAACATAAAGCTCTTGAAAAACTCACTTGTTATGGGTTTTTGAATCAAATACATAAATACTGGAATTCTTAACTCTACATTCATCAATACATATTTATCACCTGCTCTACTGTTTCTAATAAATCCTCGCATTGGTGAAGTAATGGTCTGAAAAACATAATCGTTATAATTAGACCCTGAAAAGGTTGGTGACTTATAATTGAAAAATTTGTTTGAATCAATAGAATGTATCCAGTTTTCTACCCCACCCATATAGTATACCGTTTTTAAACTGCCAATAGAGGCAGCTCCGCTTATTCTAACAGCTAAGTATATCTGACGGTGTAGTTTTTGATAGGCTCTAAAATCAAATCCATTGTTTGAAACTAAACCCTCGCCTTCTTTGATAAAGTTTTCACTGTATATGCGAAACCTCATACCTTGAAAGAGGTTTAAACCATTGCTTCTTACATTGTCAAATGTATATTCACTACCAAATCCCCAATACAAATTGGTTTTTACTGGATTAAACAATTCAAAAGAATCTTGTGCTTGTTTAAACACTCTGTCGTTTCTTCCAAGTGTATTGAATTCAATTCTTGCCCTTTCTGTAAATGGGTATCTGAAGGCATATTTTACCTGAGAATTGATCATCTTATCTGGTATTCTCTCATAATCAAACAATCTCGAACGCCTAAACATAGACAACTCTTTGTCCCATCTGCCTTTTCTATTGGTGTAATTTAAATAATAATCCGATGCCCTGGTATTCACAATTGGAATTCTAAATCCTGCTACTACTGTATGGTTGTTTAAATCGTCGCTAATAGAGGTTTGAAAATGCGGCGATAACAATGGATAACTGAATACACGTTCGTTGACATTGGTAGGAAACAAGTAACTATTTAATATGGAAATGTCTAATTGTTGCAAGAAATAATTGATTCCAAAATGGGTTTTGGCTATGCTAAACAAAGGGGCATTGCTAATATTGGTTTTTACAGCTTCAGTCTTAATATCATCTTTAAATTCAAATCCACTTAAAAAAATCTTTTTTGCTTCTGATCTTTTGATAATACTATCTTGATTTGTAATGGCAATGCTGTCTTTTTTCTTATAAATTGTGCTATCGTAAATTACATAGATGTCCTGATCGAGCAATTTTCGATATGATGTGCTATAAGAATTTGTTATTGCCTCATTTTTATAATCAGAAGTGATGCTGCCTACATACAATCTGTATCTGTTATTGAAATACAACAAATCTGCTACAACTGGTTCTTTCATTGCCACATCGTTGTGGATGATACAACGCTTGTAGTTGGTCATTTGAAACGATTTTTCAGTGCTGATTTCAAAAATAAAGTTATTGACGATGCCGTTTTTATCACTTAAATAACTGATAGTATTGCTATCAAGTGGAATAGGTTCGGTACAATTGATTTTTTCGTTTTGCCAACCTGTTACATAATCTGTTTTCTTAGTGCCTATATGATATCTATATATCGCCAAATAATTGCTTTCTGAAGTTCCGCCGTTCAATTGATTGCTGACAAAATAAATTACTTTCCCATCTTTGGTGAATCTAGGGTTCAAATTGTCGTAAACGTCATTCGTAAGAAATTCAAATTGACGGTCTTTCAAATTGTAAACAACCAAATCAGATTGACCGTTTTTAATGACCGTGAAAACAATAGATGCTCCATCTGGACTGTAACTTAATTCTTTCACGAAAGGCAATCCGTTGAGCTTAATTGTTTGGTATAGCTTGTTGTTGTCGTATTGATAAAGTACCGGTTGGTTGTCTTTGTATATGATAACACTTAAGTATTTCCTATTCGGATGCCAAGCTATCAATGGGTAGTTGATGTCTATGTCTCTGTTGAGTAATTGGTGACCGCCCTTATAGATATTGGTGAGCTGCTTTTTGTCTAAATCATAGACCACAACTTGGTATTTGCCCAAGGTATTGGTCACTATAGCTACTTTTTTACCATTTACACTTAATTTAAATTGGGTATGCTGCTTTTTGGCTAGCTTTTCGGGCGCGTTTTCTTGACCTTTTGGAAACTTAAATACCAATTCATCGTTTTTGTATTTGTCCAAATAATAATCTTGCCAATCGTCTAACAATTGATTCAGATTCATGCCTGTGTAGTTGATTAAGGCATTGTCAACACTATTGACCAGTTTGGTTAGGAAAACGATATTACTTACGGCACTTGCGCCATTTTTTTCTTCAAGATATCTCCATATACTATGACCGGCAAGGATTTCATCTTCACGTTGAAGGGTTGTAAAATACTTTTGTTTTTTATTTTGAAAAAAATCTTTTAGAAAATTGTCGTTTTCGATGTTCCAGCTTTCAGAAAGGTAGGCAATAAGTCCTTTGTAATACCAATCGGGTAAAGTTAATAGTGCTGAAGTTTGAATGCGCTCTCTGATGTTTCCTCCGTATATGAATTCGTTGATTAATACTTCAGCAACTGCTTTTCTAACTTGTTTTTCGTAATGTATTCTGCTGCCATCAAAATAGACTGAAGTTGAATTGTCAGAAAGAGATGAATAACCACCAGCATAGTGTTGAGGGTTTGTGATATTTGTATTGCCTTTTTTAAAGTCTTCGTAATGGTTAAAAACGGTTATTTTAATACCATTGCTAAGATTGTAGTTTAATCGGGTTTCAAATTCTGGAATAAAGCGTTTGACTTTTTCTAGGGTAAGTTTGGCGAGCTCGTCACCACCTTCAAAATAGATGATTTCAATATTGTCTAATAGGATGCTGTATGCAACTTTGTTCGATTGGGTTGTATTCTGCCCAAAATTCTGATACACACCTTGAGCGTGTCCACGAATAAAGAAGAAAGAAAGTAGTAATAACAGCAGTCTCACACTTCAAATATAAGAAATATTATGAAGGTTCTTTTACTGATTTTGTCTTTTTAGATGAGATGTTAATCAAACCAATTTTAATCGCAGCCAACACCAGACCCATTGAATTTTTTGCATTCAATTTCTTAAGCATATTTTGTCTGTGGTTGTCAACAGTACGCTTGCTTAATTCTAACTTTTCAGCGATTTCCTCATTGGTCATTTCATTTGCTATACAAGTAAGGATTTCGATTTCTCTTTTAGAAAGTTTGTCAGCCATTTCATTACCACCCTCAAACTGTTCACTGTTGGTACTAAAGTTTGGTCCCTTAGGTTTAGCAGATTTTAGAGTGAGTTTTTTGTAGTATTGGTTGGCCAGTAAGCTAGCAACTTCAGGAGAGAAGAATGTACCGCCGTTCAAGAGGATTTTAATACCATTGAAAAGGGCATCAGATGAGATGTTTTTCAAGGTATATCCTTTTGCACCAGCCATAATCATGTCCTGAATGTGGTTGATTTCATTGTAATTCGATATGCCAAGAATGGCAATCTTTGGATTTACTTCCAACAAGGCTGCAGTAACAAGTGCTCCATCAAGGTCTATCAATTGATAGTCGACTAGAGCAACTTTCATTTTTTCTTGTTTTAGTATTTCAACTGCATCATCAGAGTTGTCAGTGTCCCACACTTTAAAATTCATATCTTCACATCCAATTTCAAGCATGGTTTTCAAACCGTCCCTTACCATGGGATGGTCATCTACTATAATAATTTTTACTGTTTTTCTCATTGTGTATTTCGGTTGATTTTAGCTTAACAATAACTGTTATACGAATGCAAATATAAAGTTTTACTACAATGGAATCAATATATTTAATGAAACTCCATTATTTTTTTCTGAATTTAAATCAATTTCACCTTGTAGATACTTTACCCTCAAATTGATATTGTCTAAACCATTACCTCTTTTCAATGAAGGGGTATTATTAAATCCAATACCATCATCTGTCATCAATAAGGAAAGTGATTTAGGTTTGATATTTAAATCGATTACAATATTCTTACATTTAGAATGTTTGATAGAGTTGTTTACAAACTCTTGAATGATACGATAAATAGACATTGAAACATTGGCATCTATTTTACCGTCGCCTTCATTGAGTTTGATGTCGAATTTGATACCGGTACTAAAATGTATTAGGTCGGCCAACTGTTTAACAGATTGACCTAATCCAAATTTTTCTACTGATCTAGGCATCAATTGGAAACAAATATTTCTTATCTCGTCTGATACGTTATCAATAAGAGCTTCAGTCTTTTTTAATAGAGCAGCTCTAAGTTTATCGTCTTTTTGTTTGGATATTGAGTCAAAATAAAACTTAAGGGCAGAAATTTGCTGACCAATGCTGTCGTGCAAATCAGAGGCTACTCTGTTTCTTTCCTCTTCCTGGGTTTTAATAATGGTAGCAATCCTAGAGGCTTCTTGTTGGATTTTATAGGTTAAGTCATGTATCTTAACTAGAGATTGACATTTGTTGTTGTCGATCACAGATACATGGCATTCTACCATAATTTTTTTACCGTTTGCATTGGTTACCTCAGATTCAAAATCTATGGCTTTTAGGTCTTTATTAAGTTTTTGGATAGTTTTAGATAAGCTGTTAAATTTCAGAAATTTAGTCAGATTTTGTCCGCTAATTTCCTCTTTTTTGCATTCTAACAGGATGACAAAACTTTCGTTGAAATCTATTATAGATCCGGCATTATCAATTACAACTAAGCTATCTGTAATAGAGTGGAAAGCTGAGTTGAAAAAGTCTCTTTTAATGGTGGTTTCTTCCAATTCTTCCCCCAACATATTAATACCAGACATGATACTATCTAGCGTATCAAGGTTATCCGATAGTTGAAGTTTTTTGGTGAAATCTCCATGCGAGTAGGCCAGAAGAGTATCTTCCAACTGAATAAATCGTTCGTCTAATTCAAAGTTTAATGGGCTTGACAATTTGTGTTAATCTTTAAGTCTAATGTTTAAAAAGTTAAATTCAATACACACACAGGGAATAATTCATACACGTAACGTTCAAAGTTTATCTAGTTGTTTTTTAGCCAATTAAGAGCTTCTTTCTTGTCGTTAAAAGCCTTAACTTGTATTTTTGGGTTGGTTAGTCTAAGGAAGAAGTTGATCAACATTTTACTGAAGATGGAGTTTTCAATAATGGCCGCGCTTCTTAGTCCTTTTGTCCCTTCATCTGAAGACAAAAAGTCTCTAGCAGCTTTATCCATACTTACAACCCCAGAATCAATAATCAACACTGGAACTTCTTTCCCCTCAATTAGTTTTAGCCTTTCTTTTACGATGGTTTTAACATCGTCCAATGTCATCTTCAATCCTGCTTTGTATGTGGCGATTAATACGCCATCATCTTGTAGGACCATGTGAATCTGACTGTTTTCGAAATGCTTCATTAAAAAAATAGTTAGATGCAAACATAATAAATAAATTGATAATTTTTAACATTTTAATTGGTCTTAAATGTTATTTATTGTCCAATTATTCTGACGTTTACGAGAAAAACTAAGTAAATCTTAGCCATTTCGGTAATTCACATCGATTAATTTTCAAAATTTCATTTCTAAATCTTTTTGAACAAAGTGGATAAAGTCTGAATTGTTTTAAGCCAATTTTTGGGCTCAAAATCGACCGTTTTTTTTGATAAAAATGGTGTCAAAATCTAAATTTACAACAGATTAAAATTTCTTAAATAATTGAAAATCAATTATAATATACAATTTTTGTTCTCATATATAGTATTTTTTACTTGAAATAATATATCTCAACAAAAATATATTTGAACAAGTTGTTTTGTGGATTGCATGTATGATTGTGTTTGTTTAATTGTACAGTGTGCACAGAATCAATTGACTCTGTTTGTCAATATTTGTTTAATTTTTAAATACTTGAAAATCAGGTTAATTAATAAATAAAAATTAAAGTATTGGTATTAAAATACTAATTTTTTGACTTTTTCCTTTGTTTTATTGAATCTTATGCAGAGATTTGTACCACACAATACTTATCCATAACTTATGAACAATTTTCTGAATACAGTTAATGATGTTATTACAGATGGGAAAAACAGTGGGATATTACATTTAAGCGTTTCTGACCAAGCTTTGAAAGGAAATTTCTTGTCAATTAATCACAAGGAATTAGTGAATTTTAGCTCTTGTAGCTACCTCGGATTGGAGTTCGACAGACGATTAAAAGATGGTGCGATTCAAGCAATTGAAAACTACGGTACTCAGTTTTCTGCTTCTCGTGCTTATATATCCTCAAGCCATTATCAAGAACTTGAAAGCAAATTCAATCAAATTTTTGATGCTCATTGCGTGGTTGCGCCAACCACAACCCTCGGCCACATTGCTACAATTCCAGTTGTAGTAGGTGATAATGATGCCGTTATCCTCGATCACCAGGTTCACAACTCAGTTCAAACCGCCGCCGCTTTACTAAAACCTAAAGGCGTACACGTTGAATTATTGAGACACAATCGCGTTGATTTACTCGAAAATAGAATTATTGAACTGAGCAAGAAGTATCACAAAGTTTGGTATATGGCCGATGGCATATACTCAATGTATGGCGATGGTTCTCCAATTGATAAAATTTATGAGTTATTAAATAAGTACGAAAGATTCCATTATTATGTTGATGATGCTCATGGTATGAGCTGTTATGGTAAGCATGGTAGGGGATATGTATTGCAAAATGTTTTGTTGCATTCAAAAATGGTATTGGCTATCAGTTTGGCTAAAGCTTTTGCTACTGGTGGTGCTGTTATGGTGTTTCCAAACGAAAAAATGGCAAGTTTTGTGCGTACTTGTGGTGGACCGATGATCACCTCTGGTCCTATGCAACCTGGTGCCCTCGGCGCAGCATTAGCCTCGGCTGATATTCATTTAAGCGATGAAATCAATTCCATGCAAACCGATTTGCACGAGAACATCAAATATGCCAACCTTATGATTAAAAAGGCTGGCTTACCTTTGATAAAAGACCTTGATTCTCCTGTATTCTTTGTTGGTGTTGGTTTGCCAAAAGTTGGATATCAACTAATTAAAAACATGATGGATGATGGGTACTACACCAATTTAGGGGCTTTCCCAGCTGTACCTATGAAAAATACTGGTGTTAGATTTACTATCACCAGATTGCATACTTTCTCACAAATCGAAGGAATGGTGCAGTCAATGGCCCACCACTTTGATAAAGTTTTAGAAGAACAAAACTTCAGCCGTGATCTGATATACAAATCTTTCAAAATTGATTCTCCTAAAGATAAAAAATACAAAGAGTTGATGCAAAATCAAATCAGCTCTAGTCAATTAACTGTCGAAAAATTTACGTCTATTAAAGACATAGATAAGTCGATGTGGAATGACCTGTTTGAAGGCAAAGGAAGTTTTGATTATGCTGGTTTGGAGTTTTTGGAAAATACATTTAAAAACAACCCAGATAAAGAAAACAACTGGGACTTCGATTATCTAATCGTAAAAGAAAAGTCAAATAACTCGGTAGTACTTGCTACATTCTTTACTACAGCACTTTGTAAAGACGATATGTTGTCTCATGAGGCAGTATCTGAAAAAATAGAACAAGTAAGAAAAATTGAAGACAAGTATTTCTTGACCTCAAAAATGGTTATGACCGGCTCTTTGTTGACAGAGGGACCACATATTTATCTTAGAGAGATCAGTAATTTTAAGAAACAAGCCTTTCATGAATTGTATTCAATGGCTGCTCAATTGCAAAAGAAATACAATGCAAGTTCTATCATGCTACGCGATTTCTATGACAACAATCCTGTGCTAGATAAATTAATGCTCGAAAACGGATTCTTTAAAGTTGAAATGCCAGATACAAATGTGCACCATAAATTGGTTTGGAAAACCAATGATCAATACTTGGCTTACCTGTCTAAAAAGGAAAGATATCACGTTAGAAGTGAGATCTTTAAATATTCTAATGAGTTTGTTACTGAGATAGTTAACAATGCTTCTGAAGTACAAGTAAAGAATTGGATAAGATTGTATAGAGAAGTTAAAGGCGGTTCTTATAAACTAAATACATACGATTTGCCTGATAAATTGTTCAAGGAAATTGCTCAAAGTGAAAATTGGGAAGGTTTGAGTTTGAAAATGAAAGTAGGTGATACATTAGAAGAAGTTGCCATTGTTTTCAATTATAAATCTGGTACGACTTACAATGCCATGTTTATTGGGATCAACAAAAGAGTTGAAACCAAAGCTAGTATTTATAGACAGGCTTTGTATCAAATATTGAAAAGAGCAAACGAACTTAATTGTATTCAAGTCAATTTTGGTTTCACTGCGTCATTAGAAAAACGTAGACTGGGCGCCGAAGCTCATAAGACAATTGCTTACATGCAAAGTGAAGATCACTATAATGCCTCTGTTATTGAATCGATGCAGGTTGCTAAAAATCAAACGATTAGTGTGATTTAAACAAAATGTGTCCAACTTGTGACAATTTTTTGTTTAATTTTATTTGAATTAACAGACATTATACTTTACTTTTGTATCAGTTCAAAAAACTATATACAGAATTATGCTTATTGTACCATTAGAATTTTCCACGTTTAACAGGAGTTCTATGATTCAAATTTTAGAAAGCAAGTCTGTATTTGTGTGTGAAATGCCATTGAATAACGGTTACAAATTACATCTGTATTCAATGTCTAATTTTTTTGTCGAGGAGTTAGTAGACTCTAAGGGAAACGTATTAGAATTGAAGCCGGTTAGTACCGCTTATGTGGCAAGTTTGTATTGCAAGAATTTCGATTTGAGCAAACAAATTTTTTAGGTTTTCTAAAATTTCGTCAAAGAGAAATTATACCAAGTCTATAAAGCCTTGGTATTTTTTTTTGTGCCATTTTCTAGTGCAATTTCCTCTCTATTTTTAGCCTCGTTGTTCAATGACATTTTCTTTATCTAAAAAATATAAATGGGATTTTGAATCCAACCTGACGAATCTTTTTGTTTAAAAAAATTCCATTTTATAGTACTAATTACACAATTTTAAATAAAATCGAGGTCTATTCAAATAATTATTTCATTAAATACCTAACAATCAGTCGTATAAAAATAAACAAAATGTTGAAAACTTTTCACAATTAGTATTTTTTACTCTATTTTTGTAGTGAAAATTTTATTCAACGTACAAAATGAAAAAACTAGTAAAAACACTGGTCCTATTAGGACTGGCAAACACCTCCTTTGCACAAGGTGTATGTGAACCCCCCGTCTACAACTTCAATTCAAAGGACAATGTATCTGGTAGTGGAGGTCTAAACTCTGAATACCGATTCAACAATGTCCTTTCTAATGTCAATGCTACTGTAATTATTACCAAATTACAGAATGCAAGTATTACTAATGCCAATATGGATAATGCTTCTCCTTTTACCCAAGCTTGGCAACCCTTTATTACTTTTCCCAACAACAGAAATGCTGCTGGAGATTCAAGTTACATCGAATTTAAAGTCCAATTTAAATCTACTGCTATCGGTAACCCTTTAGTCAACCAATCTTGTATGGCTATGACCATCATAGATTGCGATGGTAATGGTAATGGCAATACCTATAGAGAATTTGTCAAAGTATCGCTGCCTGGAACTCCTTATGGAATCGCAAATTCAACTGTAACAACTTATACCGATGCACGTTGGATGCTGTTCAAAAGCGGTCCAACTACTTTTAACAACATCGACTCAAACGATAAAGCTGCAATGGCTATGATGACTTTCCCTGAAACTGTTAATACAATTACATTGAGAGTAGGAGTAGTCGGACCAGTGGGAAGTGGAACAACAAGACAATTTTCCTTGTACTTTAAAAGCTTTACCAGTCTGTTGGTGCCGTTGCCGGTTAAAATAACCGATTTCAATCTTTTCCCAACTAACAATAGTGTTCAATTGAACTGGAAAAGTATGGAAGAACAAAACTTCAGTCACTATGAGGTATACAAATCTTATTCTGGTGCAGATTTTAAATTTGTTTCTAGGGTAAATGCTTTCGGCGAATCTTCTATAATTAAGAATTACACATTTATAGATCCTTCTATGGACGGAAATACTGGTTATGTGTATTACAAATTAAAGCTCGTTGATAAAGACGGACATGAAAACTGGAGTACAGTTAGAGCATTTGAACCTGGACATTTAAACAACTTAAGCGGTTTGAGCAATGTATATCCTAATCCGGCCAATAATGTATTAAATGTTGTGCCTGGTTATGACGATGCCATTTTAGATGTACAAATAACAGATGTATTTGGAAAATCTGTCTTTAATGATCACTTATCTCTTAATAGCGCAGAAACCTCAATTGATATCAGTCAATTTACCGCAGGCATCTATACCATTAGAATAAAGCATGAAGATGGCAGTACTAGCAATCTAAAATTTGTAAAACAATAATTTAAGTTATTGATAATTGATTTAAAAAGCCACCCTTGAGGTGGCTTTTTTTATGTGATTATTCCCATCAATCATAAACACAGGGTGCTTATAATATTTAGTAATGGATATACTCAGTCACACGACTATTAGACATTGGCAACAACAAAAAGCTTATATGCAGTAAGTAATATAAGGCGCATTAAAGTCTATTTATTTTAATATAATAAGGTATAGATGTTCGCTAGGGAACAATCTTCTTATAAATATAGAGCTATCGCGGAATCGTAGATTAAATATGCTATTATATATAAGGTATGATACAACTCTAATAAGAGTTAGATACTATACCATATTAAATAGGCACTCTTATAAGGCATAAATGGATATCTTATTCAGATAAACAACAAATTAGGGGTATCTTGGCTAAATGGACAATTGTTGAGTTGAATTGTCCTTTCTGCAACCTGCTATATTTAGTAATACTTCTTGCGCATGAGCTTTTTAATAGTAATAGGACCAAACATTTTGTATGAAAAGGGTTATGAAAGTCTAAAAAGCCAAATAAAAGCTTTAATAAGTGAAATCTCTCACAATTAAGAGTGAAAATATAAATCAATGATAATCAGATGTATGACGTAAAACCACCTATTTTTTAGTTAATATGTTTTATCGATTTAATAGGATAAAATATTGAAAAACAAATAATTGTAAATTTTCAAAAAAAACGAAAAAATATTAATTTAGGTGCATTTATTCAAAATATAAGGCTTATAACTGCATAATTATCGTATTTATTCAATTGAATAATAGATGTTTAAAGTCTAAAAATGAGAAGAAAAAATGTAAAATTTCGATTAAAACATATTTTATAAACTACTTATAATAAGATTGTTATGTTAAATTTATAAAATTTTGATCATATTTTAATTCATAGAATTGTATACCTATACAATCTGTTTAAATATCTGAAAATTTCTATTTTTACTAATATTGAGATAATTCATTAAATCAGAATGAACATAAATGTATTATTATTAATTGATTGGTCGTATTATTTGGAGAAATTTACTATTTGAGTATTTTACGCAATTCACTTAAACAGATGATTTTTGTTGAATATTGGATGTGTTTATTTCTTGTTTTCATTAATCTAAAATATTGATAAATAGCGTAATACAACTTAAACACTTCTATATTTCTAATCATATTTGAATCCAATAATTGATATTTTGGGATGAGTAAAATTACTCAAAAGACCCTGATTATCTGTATTTTCAACTTTAAAATACTAGGTATTTTGCGCAATTAAGTGTGTATTTATTGCTACAAATTCACTAAAATTAGTAAAAGTGTGTGAAAAAAGTCTAATGTTTACGTGCTTTTTGAGCTCCTAGGCAAAAAAATGACGTTTTTTCGCCTAGTATTTTATACTCAGTAGTGTAAAACAGTGATAAACTACCTAAAATACTACATTTAAAATTCATAAAATCAATGTATTATGAATTATTAACTTTTTTTAAAAATAATTTGCACTTTAGTATTTTAGTACTATCTTTGTACTGTTGATTTATTAAACACATTTACACAAACGATTAAACACAAATACACAAAATGAAAAACACAGTTAAAATTATCACATTAGTATTATTAACCTTAATAAGTGGTAATGTCTTTTCTCAAAGTTATTCAGTATTAAGATTCAGAAAGCCTACAACTACTGATAACAAAACTTGGAAGTTTACCAGCGTAATGTCTGGTGTTGATGCTTACATCACTGTTATTAGATCAAAAAATGCTACTTTGGATGCAATCGATGATTCATCTATGTATGCTTATGCTTGGAACCCATTCATTAATTTTGGTAAAGCATCAAATTCTTCTGATTCTTCTTACATTACCTTTAAAATTGATTTCAAAAAAGGTACTACAGCTTATGCAATTCCAAAATTTGCGATGACAGGTGTAGATATCGATGGTAGCGGTTCTAATTCTTATAGAGAAATGTACACTGTACCTAGTTCAGCTACACCAAAAACCATTTTAGGTTCTACTATTGGAATCGTTAAAGGTTTGTTATCAAATGTTTTTATCAGTTCTACAACAACTTATTCAAATATTGATACAACTAACTCAATTGCAATGAACCAAAACGATTTTACAAATACTAGTTCATACTATATGAATGTTGGTATTGTAGGCCGTCAAACTAGCAACAACACAACTCGTCAGTTTTCTTTCTACTTCAAGCCTTTTAGTGCAATGACTTTTGTATTGCCAGTTAAAATGATTGACTTCAACGCAACGGTTGTCAATAATGATAAAGTGGTTTCTTGGAAAACAACATCTGAAGAAAATGCAAAACATTTTGAAGTATACAGATCATTGGATGGTGTTAATTACACAATGGTAGGTGAGGTTGCAGCTGCAGGTTATAGCCAAACTTTACAATCTTATAGCTTCTCTGATAATTCAGTAAATGAAAATGTAACAGTATTCTATAAATTGAAATTGGTTGATAACGATGGTTCTTTTGCTTGGAGCAGAATCGTTACAATTGCAGCTTCTGGTGCAAAAACTACAGTACAATCTCTTTATCCAAACCCAACTCATGGTACTTTAAACATCAATTTAAGCGAAGTATCTGATGAATTGTTCACAGTAGAAATAATGGATGCTTATGGTAAAGTTTACCAATCAGTAAATAGCAACGATTTAACATCTAGCACCATCAACTTTGATTTGTCTGATTTAAATGCTGGTATCTACTTCGTAAAAGTTACTTGCGAAAAAGGTCAATCTAACTTGACAAGATTCATCAAAAATTAATTTACACAACAAAAAAAATATCAAGAACTAATCTTAAAAAAAACCACGCCATTGGCGTGGTTTTTTGCTTTTGTACATTCAGAGAATTACTTCTTTTAATTTCCCTCTGCTGCTCATTTAAAGACACCTTTTGAAAACCATTCTACTAATGTCGCTATGACTTTCTGGAAGCGACTATTTTAGCTCAATCTCTAGTAGTATCAGTTGAATATATCTATAGAAATACACATAATAAGGTTTAGTATTATTCAATTAATTGAGTCATGAGATAATGAAATCGAGTTGATTAGATCATTTCAATATCTCAAACAAACGTTACAGCTATCATTAAATAAAAAAAGAGCTGCATTTTTGGTGCCGCTCTTTTTTTTGATTTCGATTTATATTAAAGGGTTACGCCCATCTCAGTTAAAAGATTGTTGGCGTTTGATAAGTATTTCATGGTGAACAATACATATCGAATATCTACCGCAATGCTTCTGCTGTAATCGGCATTCCAGCTGTAGTCGTTTAATGTTGCAGTGTAGGCTCTATCAAAGTTTACGCCAACTAGGTTGCCATCAGCATCCATAACTGGACTGCCGCTATTGCCGCCAGTTGTATCCATGTTGTAAAGCATGCAAACAATTAAATCGCCATTACTTGGATCTAGTAATGAAGGGTCTATGTTTTTTAAATTCAATACATTTTTAACTGGCTCCGACAATCTATAATCAACATTGTCTGTAGCGTTTTTTTCAAATATTTCATAACGATGTGTATACGGAGCAGTATGTTTGTTTAACCCCTCTTTATAACCACTGATGTAACCATAGGTAAATCTCAAAGTTGCATTGGCATCTGGAATGAATTTTTTGTTGCCATAATTGATTTTTGCCTCTAGTAATCTTGGTAATAAAGCGCTAAGCTTATTATTGAGATCTTTATTTCTTGTGTCAATTTCTGTTAATACCGGCAGCAAGTCTGTAGCTAATTTGGTAATGGGATCTTTGGTGTTATAAACTACCCAAGGCACTGAGTCTATTAGTTTTCTTAGTTTCGCAGATTCATCAAAAAACGATTTATCAAAAGCTTGTTTCACCCATTTTTCTGGATTCTTGATTTTTTTTAATGCTTTTACAGATTCATTTTTAGGTAATGCTTTAGCTCTTTTTATCAATTCAATTAAAGTTAATTGGTCAAGTTCGTTGTCTAAAACACTTGTAAATGCCAGCGATTGAAGTCTAGATTTTTTCCATTGATTCCAAAATGCCGTACTGTCTTTTGACGGTGCTTTACCTTTTTTAGAATTCTCGATGTTCAAGGCAGAAGCCAATGTTCCGCAATCTATGTTGAATCTGTTAAGCAACAAATCCCTTTTTGCATTTCTTAATCTTATTTTATACAGACTGTCAATTGTGCTGAAAAACGCAACATTTGCTCCAGCCTTTTTCATTTTTTCAATCAATTGCATTTGCTCATCCATTTTGGTATTTTGCAAGCTGGTCTGACTTAATCCAAAGATTTTTCCTTCGTAATTTTTCTTGGTATTGGCGAGTTGTTTGATGTTGCCAGCCAATTTTAAATATCGGTTTCTGTCTGATTTACCAAGGTCTTCCATGGTTTTAATTCTCCAACCGTACCATTCACTGATAAATGGCAGTATATAATCTTGTTGGTATTTTAAGAATTGTGCCGGCTCATTTCTAAATGTTGTTCCAGGATATCCAAGAATAAACACTAAGTCGTTGTTTTGTGTGCCTTTAGGATTGATTTTAAGAAACTTTTTAGGCGTATATGGAATGTTTTCAATATTGTAATCAGCAGGCTTGCCATCTTTGCCAACATAAGCGCGTACGATACTAAAATCGCCAGTATGTTTTGGCCATTCCCAATTGTCGGTTTCTCCACCAAATTCACCAATGGTACGAGGCGGAACATAAACCAATCTAACATCTTTGAGCACTTGATATCTAAACAGCGTGTAGCTATATCCCACAAACATTTCACTCACTTCTATGCTTAATTCAGGATATAGTGCTTGCTCTGTTTTAATCAAAGCATCGATGTTTTTCCTGATCATGTCTTTTTTGATGCTTGGGTCGGTGTTGAGATTGATACCGTCAAGCACTTTTATACTCACATCTTCATAGCTTTTTGTGATTTTGCAGGTCAATGGCACCTTAATTTCTTTTGATTTATCTGAGGCGTAAAAACCATTTTCAAGATAGTCATTTTCTTTAGTACTAACGCCGGCAACACTGCCAAATACGCAATGGTGATTGGTTATGATAAGCCCCTCGTTAGACACGAACGACCCAGTACAACCACCTAGTCTAACCAAAGCATCGGTTAAGGCGATACCATTTGGATTGTAAATGTCTTTTTGGGTGATATTGAAGCCTGCTGCCTTAAAATCAACTTGATTGATTTGACTCAAAGGGAACATGCCTTCATCTGTCTTGTGAGAAGGCAGTATGATGGCACAAGCTATAGCTGTTAATAGAATGAGTGATTTATTAAACATGATGCGAATATATGTGTTTTAAAAAATAGGGCAAAAAAAGACCGTTTCTTATAGTCGAATATGGTTAATTATTCGAAGTAAGAAGCGTTGATGAAATCGCCAAGTTCTTTGATTTCTTTGATGGCGTGATTGAGGTCTGAGCGATTGCCTTCCCACCATTTTTTGCCTTTGTATAAGAAGATGATGTGGTCGCCAATATCGAAAACAGTTTTCATATCGTGACTGTTGATGACGTTTGTGATGTTGTATTCTTTAGTAATTTCATCAATCAATTCATCAATTAAGCGAGAGGTTATTGGGTCGAGACCGCTATTGGGCTCATCACAGAACAAATATTTGATATCAAGTGCAATTGCTCTTGCGATACCAACACGTTTTTTCATACCTCCACTGATCTCAGAGGGGTATTTGTCGTTGATGTTTTCGAGGTTTACGCGTTTCAAACAAAAATTGACACGTTCTTTGATTTCCTTAGGTGTCATTTTACTGAACATCTGTAATGGAAATGCTACATTTTGTTCGACCGTTAAAGAATCGAATAGGGCAGTACCTTGGAACAACATGCCAATTTCTCTTCTTACATCTCTTAAATCTTGATCTTCCAGTAAAAGAATATCTCGATTATCAAAGCTAATAGAACCTGTTTCTGGTCGTTCTAATCCTACCATACATTTCATCAAAACGCTTTTTCCACCGCCGCTTGCACCAATGATTAAATTGTTTTTCCCTTTAAGAAAAGTGGCGTTGATATCAAACAATACTTGTTTGTCTACAAACTGTTTATTTACACCTTTTAATTCAATCATCTTACAACAATATTTCTGCTAGGATATAATCAAAAAACAACACAAGAACCGAACTGTATACTACTGCTCTAGTACTAGATTCACCAACTCCTAAAGCCCCACCGTATGTGTAGTAACCTTGATATGAACTAACAGAAGTGATGATGAAAGCAAATGTAAAAGCTTTAACAGTGCTGAAGAAGACGGTAAAACCTTTGAAGGTGCTTCTGGCACCCGAAATAAACTCTTCGTGGGTTAAAATACCGGATAACTCACCAGCAGCATATCCACCATAAATACTTAAAGTTATTGCGACAATGTTGAGGATGGGAATCATGATAAGTCCAGCGATGATTTTTGGCAAAGCCAAATAACCTGGCGCATTGATGCCCATAACATCTAAAGCATCTATTTGTTCGGATATGCGCATATTCCCAATTTCTGAAGCGATATGAGCGCCGACTTTACCAGACAAAACCAAACAAGAAATTGTAGGACCGAGTTCTAGCATTGTGCTGTCAGACACGATGGTTCCGATGACAGATTTGGAGATTAAACCACTTACCAACTGATAGGCAGTTTGCACAGTGGTAACAGCTCCAATAAACAAAGACGTTATCGCTATGATGGGCAATGAACCTATACCAATTTTGTACATCTCTTCGGAAAGACGTTTGAAAAAAATGCGTGTTTTTTCTGGTCTGGCCAACATGGCTTTCAGAAACAACAAATAGTGACCGAAGTAGTAAAAAAATCTAAGATTCATTCAATAAAATCGGGTGTAAAGATACACCAAAATAGTATTTGGTGTGTTCAGTTCGATCAATAGCTTACCAACAATGTCCAATACATTTGAATGTTTGTTTAATTTAATGTAGGTTTGAACCATGCAAAAAGTGGCAATAATTACTGGAGGTTCAAAAGGCATTGGTTTGGCAATTGCTGAAAAGTTTTTGAACAATGGCTTTAAGGTAATAACCCTTTCTAGAACCCTTGGGGATGCTCAAAATCTTAAAAATCAATTTGGAGAACAATTAGAGATGTTTTTTTTGGATTTGAAACAATCTGAAGCCATTCAAAAGACATGCTTTGAAATCCTTTCTAAGCATCCTAAAATTGATGTTTTGGTGAACAATGCTGGTACGTTTCTACCGGGAAAAATAAGTGAAGAAGCTGAAGGTGTTTTTGAGTCGCAGATGCAATTGAACATTGGCTCAGCCTATCATACAACCAGAGCTGTTTTGCCAGCAATGGGGAAGGGTGGGTATATTTTCAATATGTGTTCTACAGCCAGTATAGTGCCGTACATCAATGGCGGTTCATATTGTATCAGTAAGCATGCCATGTTGGGGTTTTCAAAAGTATTGAGACAAGAGCTTATGACGAGAGAAATCGCGGTTAGTTCAGTATTGCCTGGAGCCACAAAAACAGAGAGTTGGAATGGCACTGATTTACCAGAAAGTAGATTTATCAAACCATCTAATATTGCAGATGCGGTGTATTTGGCTTGGATGAGCAAAGAAAATTGTGTGTTTGAGGAGCTTTTGATAAGACCGGTTTTAGGCGACATTTGATTTTTAATAATCTAATAATTAAGTACTTACAGGCTAATTGGATTTTTTACGCAATTTTTTACAATTCATTGCAGCGTTGTTATTAATTTTGACGTCTAAATTTATTAGAATATTTATTTTTACAAATTCATTATGAAAAAATTACTTACAATTGCCTTGACACTTTTCTACAGTGGAGGTTTAATGTTATCTGCACAAGTTCCTGCTCCAAAGAAGAAGGACGCTCCAAAGCAAACAGTTAAAGACGAAAAAGTTTTAATCAGAGAAAAATCTGGTAATAACTCTTCTAAGAGAACAGCTGCTGGTCCAGAGTGGTTCACTCCATCTGAAACCATCAGAAACTTCAATGGCGGTGCTACTTCAGGTTATAGCTACACTACTTTATTCCCTGACACCAACGCTTTATTCACATACCAAGGTCAGTCTGGTGATGTTACTTTCGAAACCAACATCAATTCAGTGGGTTTAGTATTTGACCCAAGAAGTGATATTTACGATGGTTCTCCATTCAAAACTACTAGATTCTCAAACTATACAGTAGATTCATTGAGATTTACTTTCTTCTACAGACGTTTTAACACAGACGATAACGTTGTTGATACCATCATTGTTACTACATTTGATAGAAACAGTATCAGCAGAGGTTTTACAACTATTTATGCTGGTGCAGTAGATTACACTACTGATAGATTTAGAGCATCTGGTACAGGAACCAATGTTTACACCATCTTATTGACTAAAGATGATACATCATCAACTGCTCAAGAGCGTATGATAGCTGTTGGTAAAACAATTGCTGGAAGCGCAAATGGTGCAAACTATTTTGGTACTTCAATTTCTTACATACCAGGATACAAAGGTTACAACCATGGCTTGCCATTTGATACTGTTGCTAACTTTGTAACCAATGAAAAAGGTGCAAACAAAGTAAACACTTTCCGTTTATTAGGTTACTACGACCCTTCAATGTTCGTAGAAAACGCTACAGTACCTGCAGTTAGCGGAAGCAGAATTTACAACCATGGTATCGTTGCAGAACCAAGACAAAGATACAAAATTGGTTCTCCAGTAACCGATTACTTCTACCCAGCATTCTATACTACTTCACACTTGTTCCCAGTAATTGAGTTCAAAGTGTCTAGTCCAAATATTTCAGTTAACTCATTGAGCAATGCTACCATCAACAATATCTACCCTAACCCAGCTACTGGTGGCGATGTTATCGTAGAATTGAATTCATCTGTTAGCACACTTGCTGAAGTAACTGTTACAGACATCACTGGTAAAGTTGTTAAGACAATGGCTCACAACTTGATCAATGGTTCTAACGAGATCAACATCAACGTTGATGGTTTAACTAAAGGATTGTATGTAGTTAGTGTAAAAGCTGATGGCGTAAACACAATCTCTAAATTGACTATCGAATAATCGAAATTTAAAGTATTCAAAAAATCCCCGACATTTTATTTGTCGGGGATTTTTTTTTAGCGTACTTTTGCACTCGCTTTTTCAAGCAAATGCACCCGTAGCTCAATTGGATAGAGCACTTGACTACGGATCAAGAGGTTTGGGGTTCGAATCCCTACGGGTGCACTCTTTAACAAGTTTCCAATCCTTCATTTCATTTTCTTTAGTCATTTTCTTTTAAGATATCATTTGATTCATGTGATGTTTTGACTGCGATTTTGATAATCGAATTTCAAATTATACCATCATTTATCAAATTTTAAAGGATGCGTTTTTCTTATACTGCGTAATCTACTTGCGTAAAGGTTAGTGGTACTATGTGACTTTTGTTTCTAATTAATTTTCCAACCCAAACGAATAGAGGTGGTGGCATTATTGCTGCTAAAAGCAGATACTGTGTCATTAGAACCTCTTGTGGTCGTTGTAATATTGTTTTGAGTTACTGTTTGTTCATTTTTAGACGTTTGGGTAAAATCGTATCTCAAAAATTGGTATTCAACACCTAAATAAATAGCATTTGTGATATAATAATCAAATCCTAAAAAAGTAGTAGCCCTCATCAAATTCTGCTGATTGACAGATTCTCTAGAATAACTGCCTACAAACTGCCATCCATTGCTGTTTTCTCCTTTTTCTTTGTTAGAAGATTTTCCTACGCCTAATTCAAGTCCAACAAATGGTGAAAATCTTTTGCTACCCTTGAAATGTTTCTCTACACCAAGAAATAGGAAGTTGGTATTGGTTTTCTGGCTGTATGTGCCTTCTACTCCCGTGCCATCTGGAAATTGATTTACCTTTTTAAATGTATTGTTAGCCGTTAAAGAGTATGTAGCTCTACAAGCCATTTTTGAATTGATAAAATATCTTCCATTTAAGCCAAATGAACGTAAATTTGTACCTGTGCCAATGTTCAATCCAACTTGTGTTGTATAGACACCTCTCACTGGTTTAAATACCTCTGTTGTTTCTTCTGAAAATGCATTCAGACATATTGCGAATGCTAGAATTGTAAATACATTTTTTTTCATATTTTTAAATTTTATATACTTATTCTAAGATAGATATTAGATGGAATAATAAACCGCATGGTTTTGAATTTATCAGATCTTTGACTGTTTAAACTAGGTGTCAATGGATAGTCTTTCTTGTACTGATAATCGACATTGATAAATGAAATAGGTGTTTCTAATGTCAAACCTATAAATCGATTAAAGTTGTAAGTAGTTCTTATTGTAGCGCCGTAACTATTGATAGTTCTTAAACCTCTTTCTGTTTGATTTTCTATAGAACTGTATGCAATGTTGAGTGAGTCGACTTGATAGAAGCTGTAATTTAAACCAGCATAGATATCGATATGATGTTTATCAAAAACTTTATAGGTGTAAGACGCACTTAAAGATTGCGTTAAAATATCCTGTGTGATTTTTATGTTGTTGATATAGCTTACCGTAGCAGGTTGATTTTTAAAATAGCCAAATCCAATACAATGTTTTTTTCTAGAATATTGCAATTCATAATATGCTTTAGAATACAAAGCCATTGATGGATTATTCTTAAATTCTGATTGATACAAAGGATTAAACGACCCTAATAATCTTAATCCAATTGGTTTGGCTATACCACTGTCCTTTACTTCAGCTAAAAGTGAAGAAAGTGAGAGGATAAAAATGGTGATTACCGAAAAAGAATGTTTAATTCTCAAATGGGTTTGAGTATTTCGCGTCTTTAGTCGTTACTTGGTCTGTTAATGTGTTTAAGAAGGCAATTATATCAGCTCTTTTGGTGCCGTAATATGAGTCAATCAAATTGGTTTTCTTCTCTTTTAATTCGTCACTCAAATTAGGGTTTTTCTGAATACCACTGCCATAATGATTGATAACATCTGATAGAGAATTGAATCTACCATCGTGCATGTATGGAGCTGTTAAAGCAATATTTCTAAGGTCAGGAATTCTGTACAATCCATCTTTACCTGGGTCTATGTTTTCTGCATCAAGACCAACGTTGGCAAATTTTTCTCTTTTTGCGCCTTCTGGAGAAAACTTAGCATCTAAGAAGTGGCAACTGTTGCACTCCAATAGTTTGAACAATTCCATACCTCTTGTTTCATTCGGACTGAAATTGCTGAAGTTGGTTCTTAATCCTTGATCAAACTTGGTGTTTTTATTGACAATAGAATATAAAAACTGACTCAAACATTCTCTCATTCTATCGGTACTGATGGTTTCATCACCATAAGTTGTTTTGAACAAATTCTTATAGTATTTTAAGTTGTTGAGTTTTTCAGTAATCACATTGATTTGAGAGAAACCCATTTCTATATGGTCTTGAATTGGTGCAAACACCATTTGTTCAATTTTGCTTTCTCTGGTATCCCAAAAATAACCTGTATGTCTATTATCAAACAAATTGCTAATCGGCATTGAGTTTCTTTTTGTGGTTTTACCTTCAAATCCAACGCTGAACTGATTCAAGTCTGAGAAGCCATTGCCCTGGATATGACAACTTGCACAAGCAGTAGAATTGTTGAATGACAAAGCTTTATCATAAAATAAAACACGACCTATGGTCGCTTTATTGTTGTTGATTAAAGATGAATCTTCGTATAATACAGCTACTTTTCCATTAGGCGTATTGATGTAGTTGTATTCGTAAGGTGTTTCAGGTAAATTTAGTTGTATATCACTAACATTTGGTTGTTCAGGAAGCATTCTAGTACAACCGATAACCAGTACAAGTAATGAAATAGAAAATACGAATTTTTTCATAGAGGTTTGATTTTACGTTTATTGTTTTTTTGGGTTTCTTCTTTTTTTTAGAAGTCAACTTAATATCAAAGTTAAGGATATTTTTCTAATTTCAAAATTATTTTAATGTTATGCTCATTCTAAAATGTGGATAATACTTTAAGATTTTAAAATTGTATGTTTTTTAGAACTTAATATTTTTTGTATTTTGCAGGTACTTAATGGTTCATGTTCCAGCACTTATATTGGATTTGTCTCTGATACTTGTATCAGCCGCAGTGACAATTCTTGTTTTTAAAAAACTGAAACAGCCCATCGTACTTGGGTATATCATTGCAGGCTTATTGGTAGGACCAAATTTCAATTTGTTTCCAACAATTTTAGATGCAGATAATATTAGAACTCTAGGAGAAATTGGTGTTATATTTCTGTTGTTTAGTCTTGGTCTTGAATTCAGTTTTAAAAAGTTGTTAAAGGTAGGAGGGGTTGCTGTACTTACTGCAGTGTCTGGGGTGTTGCTCACAATGCTTTCAGGGTATATGTTGGGTAAGATATTGGGATGGGATGGCTTGAATAGTTTGTTTTTAGGAGGCATTCTGGCCATAGCCTCAACAACCATCATCATTAGAGCTTATGACGAACTGGATTTAAAAACCACAAAATTTGCTCAGATAGTCACTGGTGCCCTAATTGTTGAAGATTTAGTAGCTGTAGTTTTAATGGTGTTGTTGTCATCTGTGGCAGTTAGTGTGTCCTTTCAAGGTACAGAAATGTTGTTTTCTATAGGCAAATTGATTTTCTTTTTGGTGCTTTGGTTTGTTTCTGGAATTTTCTTTTTGCCAAATTTCTTTCGAAGAATTAAGCCAATGCTCAGCGAAGAGTCACTCTTAATTATTTCATTGGCATTGTGTTTTCTAATGGTGTATTTGGCAACGCTTGTTGGCTTTTCTCCCGCATTAGGTGCCTTTGTGATGGGTTCTATTTTAGCAGAGACAACTAAAGCTGAAAAGATAGAACACCTCATAGCTCCATTAAAAAACTTATTCGGAGCGATATTTTTTGTCTCAGTTGGGATGCTATTAAATCTTGACATGATAGCAAAATACTATTTGCCAATTGTGTGTGCCACTTTGGTTTTATTAATAGGTAAACCTTTGTTTGCCGCGAGTGGGGCCTTATTGTCTGGACAAAACTTAAAAACATCAGTTCAAACAGGTATGAGTTTGTCGCAAATTGGAGAGTTCTCATTTATCATTGCTGGTTTGGGTATTAGTTTGAAAGTGACCGAAGACTATTTGTATCCAATCGCAGTGGCAGTGTCTGTTATCACAACATTTACGACGCCTTACATGATGCGTCTCTCTGAACCTGCTTATAATGTATTGGTAAAGAAATTACCAAAGAAGTGGTTGAACTCTCTCGAAAATTACAGTGCTCAAACTGATAAGACAAGAAATGAAAGCGACTTTAAATTGTTGCTTAAGCATCAAATGGTATCAATTCTTATCAATTCGGTTATCATTATCACTGTAATTGTTTTAAGCACCGGATACATCTATCCTTTGGTTGCAAAATATAAATTTGGTAAATGGGTTGATATTGCCATTTCATTGATTGTGATTGCACCTTTTTTGTGGGCATTGGCATTTAGAAGAACGGATAAAGAATTGTATGCCACGGTATGGGCTGACCAAAGTAAGCGCCGACCACTTTTAACCTTGATGTTTTCGAGGGTTATTTTGGCCATATTATATCTTGGATTTTTATTCGATAGATTGTTTTCTCCAACAGTTGCTCTGATTGGGGTTTTGGGTGCAATAGCCTTATTTATTTTGTTTGCTAAAAACATCAAACGTTTTTATAGTAAGATTGAAAAACGGTTTATCAGCAATCTAAATGAAAGAGAAAACAAAAATAGAGAGTTGAATCATCCTTTGTCTCCATGGGACGCGCACATGGCCAGTTTAACCATAGATGCTCAATCTGTGTTTATCGGGAAATCATTAGAGGAATCTCAAATTAGAGAAAGATTTGGTGTCAACATCGCAAAAATTAGCAGAGGCAATCAAAACATACACGTGCCAAATCGCACAGAAATTCTCTTTCCAAATGATGTGATTTTTGTCATTGGAACTGACGAGCAATTGAAGAATTTTTCACATGCCCTTGAAGAAAGTCACACATTAAATATTGATCCTGATAAAACGGAAGTAAAATTATTGAGTATAATATTGCATCATGATTCTGATTTTATTGGACAGTCAATTAGAAAATCTAACATTAGAATATTGACACAAGGTTTGGTTGTGGGAGTTGAAAGAGAAGGAAAAAGGATACTTAATCCAGAGTCTGATTTTACCTTCAATTTAGGGGATACCATTTGGGTAGTTGGTAACGAACAAAGGATCAGAATTTTAGCCAAAAAACTGTAAGTTTATTTTTCAAATATTCTAAAGCCTGTGCTATTTTTATTGATGTAAATTGTTGATTATTAGAGATTTTTAGCTATTCTGGTAATTGTCTTAATTATTTCATAAAGTTTAATCAATGCTTGTTTTTCTGAAAATAAAGTATAATTTTGTTCGTGACAGTTTTTGTTAAAACTACACCCAGAGTTCTAACCATTCATAAACAATTAAAATCAACTAACATGCAACAAAACTACCTATTTAAAACATTGCGACTTTCAGTTATTGGATTCATTCTAACATTGAGTATAAATTCATTTGCTCAATTAAGCGGTTCTTATACCATCAATCCTTACCAATCGGCAAGTAGTACCAATTACCAATCGTGGGCATCGGCAATAAGTGATTTGTTGAGTGGCTCGAGAAGTGATGGTGGCTCGGCGTCTGGTCCGGGTGTTTCTTCTAATGTTACATTTACTGTAGTTGATACTGTTTTCAATTCAGTTGTAATTGATTTTACTGCAGTTTCTGGTGCATCACCTTCAAAACGCATAACATTTAAATCTTCTAGCAATAATCCGAATAGATGTGTTTTAAAAAATGCATCAAGTTCGAGTACTAGCAATGATTTTGTTGTTCAATTTAATGGAGTAGATTATGTCACTTTTCAAGGTATTGGATTTGAAAGAACTGGTACTGCTGCCAATAGTACAGTAGTAAGAATTGGCAATGATGCAAAGCAGTTGTCATTTAAAAACTGTTTTTTTAAAGGCAAAAAAGAGCAGAGTGGTTCTAATGGATTTCAGTATGCAATTGGTTCATGCGTGTATATATACGGAAACGCAGATAGTGCAGAATTCATTAATTCGCGAATGTTGTATGGTTACAATGGAGTGTTTTGCTCATCTACAGCTTCTAACAATTTATTGTTTTCAGGCAATGTATTTGATACATCAGGCTCATCAGGAATATATATAACGAATCAAACCAATTTGAAAATTATTGGAAACACTTTTAATATGGGTGATTTCGGAGCAAATTCTGGACATTATGTTTCTTATGGTATGCGTGTTGAAACTTCTCCAAGTGTTTTTATCAGTAAAAATAAAGTGATTATGTCTGCAGTTAATTGTACAACTGTAAGAGGGATTATTTTGGCGAGTTGCACTAGCTCTGATACAGCGCCTGCAATGGTTGTCAACAATTGGGTATTCAATTCTGGTGGTACTGGAGATTGTACTGGTATTGCTCAATACAGTTGCAACTACTTAAACTTTGTATACAACAATGTTTTAATCAATAGTTCAGCAACCATTGCCGCAGCTTATTATCACTATACTTATGCTAGCTCGTACATCAAATTGATCAATAACAATTTGATCAGCAAAGGCTCTGGTTATGTTTACAGTGTATCTGGCACCAACACTGCAGATTTGGATAGTGTCGATTATAACAATACTTATTCTAATGGTACCTATTTTGCTAATTGGGGAGGAACCAATTATTCTACATTTGCAGCTTTTAAGTCTGCATCGTCTAAAGATGCAAACTCATTGAATGTAGACCCAGGATATATTAGCAATACCAATTTACATGTTTCAAATATTGGTCTAAATAAAAAGGGACTCAAATATCCATGGGTATTGGATGATATTGATGGCGAATTAAGAGACACCAGTACACCAGATATTGGAGCTGATGAGTTTTTTCCTGTCAATTTAGATGCTGGTGTTAGTTCTGTTGATAGTCCGATGATGTTTTGTGCTGGAACAAGGAATGTTAAAGTGAAATTTCAGAATTATGGAATTGATACCATCAAATCTATCAAAATTCAATGGTCTGTTAATGGCACTGCTCAAAGTACTTATAATTGGACTGGTAGCCTTGCATCTGGAGGTTCATCTTCTTCCTTACAATTGGGGTCGTATGCCTTCCAAGCCAACACACCATATACTATAAAAGCTTGGACAGTTACACCGAATAATACTACTGATGGTAAGAAAAACAATGATACCTTAACCATTGTAAGGACAGCGGGCATGTCTGGTACCTATAAAATAAGTGATTCTACAAATGCTGATTTCAAATCATTCAATGCTGCTATTTCGGCATATAGCTCGAGAGGAATTTGTGGACCTATAACGTTTAAAGTAGCTCCTGGTGTTTATAGAGAACAAATTACTTTGGTACAAATGCCAGGGATGTCTTCATCTAATCCAATCAAGTTTGAAAGTATGTCAAAAGACAGTACTGAAGTGGTTGTAACCTTACCTTCAACGTCTGCTACGGGTAACAACAATGCAGCAATTCAATTAAGAGGGGCTGATCATGTCCATTTTAAAAGTATAACCTTCGAGAGAACTGGAACAAATGCATTGGCTCAAGTTGTTCATATTTTAAATGGTTCAAATAACAATTCATTTAGCAATTGTCAAATGATAGGATTGAAATTAACTGGTGTAAATCCTACAGCAATCAACATTTGGTCTGATGCTGGGCAAGATGATAACAATGTATTTAAAAACAATTATGTCAAGTTTGGTCACAACAATGTAAGCTATGTCGGACTGAGTACCGGTCATGAGGTAGGTACCGTGTTTAGTGGCAATACTTTTGATTCGGCATATAATTCAGCTGTGTTTGTGGCTTACAACGATGGTGTAGATTTTTCTAACAACACCTTTAAGCGCGTTATAGCGGGTGTTACTGGCAATTACAGTCTGCAGTTATCAGACTGCGATAATGCGATAAAAATTAATGCCAACAAATTTTACGATCAAAATGCTGAATCATCTGCTATGTTGATTGGATGCAATGCTGCATCTAATGCAACTGGAGTAGTTTCGAATAATTTCTTTGCTAAAGCAAGTGGAAAAGCCATTGTCTTGGATGGAGTTGATTATCAAACTGTGGCTTTTAATAGCATATACTTAACTGCTGCCAATAGTGCCAATTATGGTGTGTATTCAACAGTTTCAACAACAACAAATGTTGTAATGAGGAGTAACAATATGGTATTAGAGGGTGGTCAAGCCTATTTCTTTCCAACAGTTTCACAATTGACTGCATCGAGTTACAATAACCTGCTTATTAAGGGAGGTTCTTTTGCTTATCTCGGAACAACATACGTCAATTTAAATGATTTGCAAGTGGGAACAAGCAAAGAACAGAACACAATTGGAATCAATCCGTTTTTTAAATCTACTACTGATTTACACATCATCAATCCTTTGATGAAAGGTGTTGGTGGTGCCATTACAGGCATAACTACAGATATTGATGGAGAGACAAGAAATTCAACCAATCCTGATATCGGAGCAGATGAATTTAAATTGGCAGATTATGATGCAGGTATAGTCGATATAACTGGTCCTGGCAGTGGAGCATGTGCTGGTGTTCAAAACATAGAGGTAGTAATCCATAATTTTGGTGGTGATACTTTAACATCTCTAGATATCAATTGGATGGTTGGTGTTAATACACAATCGACATATAAATGGACCGGTTCTTTGTTAAACAAACAAAATGATACATTCGTTATTGGAACATGGAATTTTGTTGGCAATTTGAATCCTAAATTTACAATTTGGTCGAGCAACCCAAATGGCAATACCGATGCCATTGCGTTCAATGATACATTGATTATGAATAAATCAGTTCGTTCTTTGCCTAACGCAAATGCAGGAAATGATGTTACAATATGCAATGGAGATATCGCTAATATTGGTCCAAATCCACTCACTGGATTGACCTATAAGTGGTACGATTTAGGCGCAAACTTAATTGGTAATACGGCTAAACTAGCGGTTAATCCAACAACACAAACAACTTATGTTTTAGAAGTAACCAATAGCACATTTGGTTGTAAAAAAAGCGATACGGTTGTGGTTTTTGTAAACCCAACTCCAGTTGCAAATGCTGGTCCTGATAAATCAGTGTGTTATGGCAATAGTGTTCAAATTGGAGCTGCCTCACAATCTGGATTTAACTATAGTTGGGCTAGTATACCTTCTGGTTATTCTTCTACAGTATCAAATCCAACGGTTACTACTTTGCAAACCATACGTTATGTCATTACAAAAACCGCTATTGCCACTGGATGTTATGACACCGATACTGTTTTGGTGAATGTTGTTTTGCCTCCAAAACCTCAAATTTCTGGAGCTGCAAGTAGCTGCGAAGGAGAAAGATTCTTGTATTCAACTCCAGGTGCATCGGGCAATACGTTCGTTTGGTCAATCACTGGAGGTCAAATCATCAGTGGTCAGAACACCAATTCAATCAACGTTAAATGGACCGGTTCTGGAAATGGCAACTTGTCAGTAATACAAACCAATTCAACTGGGTGTAAAGATACAGTTGGATATAACATACTAATTTATGCGCGTCCTAAAGCCAAATTTGGTTTTACCAACGAATGTTTGGGTGGAACTACGGCCTTCACAGATTCATCTGTTGGTGCATCAAGTTATTTGTGGAACTTTGGAAACAAAGGCGCTAGTTTGATTAAAAATCCAACCGTGAAATACGATTCTGCAAAAACATATGATGTAAGGTTAATTGTGAGTGGTACTGGCAATTGTTTAGATACGGCCTTTAGAAGTGTTACTGTATACCCTTTGCCTGAAGCTTCGTTTAATTCAGTTAAAACAGCTGGGTTGACATATGCCTTTACTGATGCAAGTTCTGGAGGTGCCGTAACTTGGGAATGGAAAATGGGAGATGGCAACACCTATACTACACAGAACGTTCAGCACAAATATGACGTTTCTAAAGATGGTCAAGTTTTAACGGTTGAATTGTGTGTAACAACAGATAAAGGATGTAAAAATTGTTACACTAAGCAATTGAATGTGACAGAAATTGTTCAGGTTGTTAACCATCATTTGGTAGTTTTCCCAAATCCAAGTACAGATAAATTCAACGTAGTATCTGACGGCAATGTAAAGTCATACAAATTGTTTAATGCACAGGGACAATTGGTAATGGAAGCTGATATAGAATTAAATGAATTTGCAGTTGATTTAGCCACATATGCATCAGGTGTGTACCAATTGATAGTACAAACAGATACAGGACAACAGAGTATTAAAATTATAAAGCAATAAATGCAAAAGGCTTCTCGATTTAGAGAAGCCTTTTTTTATGCACTAAGTTTTTTCTTAAAGTAAATTTTAAAGTTGGTGCCTTTTTCGGGTTCACTTTCTACAATGATTTTGCCATCCATTGCTTCGATTTGATTTTTTGTGATAAACAATCCCAAACCTCTTGCGTCTTTATGGTTGTGGAAGGTTTTGTACATGCCAAAAAGCTTTTTACCATGGACATTTAAATCGATTCCAATACCATTATCATTGACGTTTAGTATCACGTGTTCTTCATCGTCTTCGGTATAAAGAGTAATTTCTGGATCACGCTGAGGAGAACGGTACTTAATAGCGTTGGTCATCAAGTTTAGCAAAATGCTTTCTAAGTATGATGGTATAACATTGACATGGACATCATCTCTAACCAGATTGATGATTTTAGTGTTGTTGTTATCGCTAATAGAATTGATTGAATCGTGCGTTTTGCTGATTTCTTCTTTTAAGTTTAATTCCAACCAACCCTTATCAATTTCATTTTGTATGGTAATGATGTCGTTAAGATTGTCAGTTGTTTCAGATAGTTTGCCAGTGCTGGCTTTCAACATGGTCATCAAATGTTCTCTTTCTTTCTCACTCACTGATGAGGAAAGAATCTCTACGATGCCAGAAATGTTGACTACGTGAGAACGGATGTTGTGAGACACTATATGAGCGAAATTTTGCAATCGGTTGTTTTGATCGGTCGTAACTTCAATGAATTTTTGAATTTTCGCTTCGTTGTTTCTTCTTTCACTAATATCTCTGTGATTAGAGACGATTGCTTGAACATTTTCGTCATGCAATAGATTGATGATAGCGCCTTCAGCCCACACTTCTTTATTAGATTTGGTAACAAAGCCAGTAACTCTTGGTATCAAGGTGCCAGGGTTTTCAATAACAAAATGGAAACTTCTTCTTGCTTCTTCGGCATGCTCAGGATGCATTAAATCAAAAATGGTTGAACCTTTAATGTCTTCTGCTGTATATCCAAGAATTTTTTCGAGCGCTGGACTAACATAGATTAATTTTGCGTCTTTGTCAGTTAAAGATATAATGTCACCTGCATTTTCTACTAAGGCTTTAAATTTTTCTTCAGAGCGTTTAGAATCGTTGATATTGGAGTATAAAATGGTATAGCCAGTTGTATTTCCGCGGTTATCGACGTAAGGGGTTATGTTGATTAAAAACCAAATTTTTTCTCCACTTTTGGAAGTGATTAATAATTCGTACGACCCTTTATTGTTGTCAAAGTTGAAAGGAAATTCTGTGTTTAAAAAACGCGCATTTGCAGAGGTATACATTAACTCTTCAGAAGTAAAGCCAGTTGCTTCGCAAAACAATTTGTTGGCATACATGATGTCGTTTTTAAGATTGACAATCAACAAACCTTCATTCATTGATTCTACAATTTTATCCCATTGGTGTTTAGGATTGAATTCTAAGAGTTCAAATTTAATGACGCTGATGAAAGTGAATAAAGAAAAGAAAGTAAATAGAGGAGCAGTAATGGGAAAGTTGTCCATTTTCAAAAGCAATGGAACAACAGATTGCGCGGCAATGCCTCCAACAACAGGTATGGTGAAACCAATAGATAATAGTAAGCTTTGATTGCGCATATCTCGATTTGTTCTCACAAGGTATGTGTTAAGCCATACTAATACAAGCATGATTATACCTTGTATGGAGACCCAACCATATATACATTTTGTGATGAAAGCCTCATTTGGGTTAGCTATCCAATACCAATAATCAGAATGCACAATTTCATGGGTTTTTACTCGACCTACATTGACGCAAATGAAAAACGTAGCTGGAATAAATTGAGACAGCATTAATATGCCATTGGGAATTCTATTTTGCCATTTGTTAAAGTTAACAATGAAAATTAAACCCATAGGCGTCACCATTAATGAATAGATACCCATGATGTAATTCCAGTTTTCTGCAGTTGATTGTTCTACTGCAAGTCGCATAAAACCATCTGCCAACTGCCACATACTTACAAAAAAGGTAAAAGAAGCAAAGAGTATATTGGTTTTAGTTTTTGGCAATGCAATTAAGATGTATGCAAAAAACACCAGATTGATAAGAGAAGGCAGCAAAGAAATTACAACTATTTCTGTTCTACTAAAATCTAAATTGAATAAGTCTTGCAATGTTGTGCCTATGCCATTTATTTGCATTTTGTTGTATTGAGTTTATGTTTTAATTTTTAATGACTTGTATGGATACAAATGTAATTTTTTTATCGGGCTTGAACAAGTCATAAAAATGGATTTTTGATCTAAGTGAAAAAACTCAATTTATTGTAAATATCTGTTTATCAAGGTATTGAATTCTTTATTGTGTCCTTTGAAGTTCAAGTTTTGGACATAAGTTGATAAAATGTTTAATTGTTCTAAGTAGGTAAGGCGAGAAATTTAAATTTCAATTGTAATTAAATGATTGAAAATTAGTTAAATAGTATTTAAAATGCAATAATTTGTTGCATTTTAAAGTGTTGATATCTGCTTCTAAGATATTTATTTATTGTTTCGAGAAAATTATGTTTAGTTTCGGGTAATTGAATGAAAAGTAATTAAAATTTAGGGCACTTTTGTATCAATAATATTACACAAACTTTAAATGAATATTAAGAAAATTGCAATTGTTGACAGCAATAATTTTTACTCTTTAGGAATAAAATATGCGGTTCAATCGATTGAATCCTGCAAAAATGCCAACATTGAAATATTTTCAAAGGGTTCAGATTTCTTGGAGAGTGATTTTAAGCCAGAACTGATTTTATTGAACATGATGCTTCCTGATATTGGGGGTATTAAACTATGTCATTTGATAAAATCAAAGAATCCAGATATAAAGGTCATCTTAATTTCTATGAACGATGACGAAAGTGATTTGTACAATTGTTTGACTTCAAATGCCAATGGTTATTTAATCAAAGATTTTCAAGACAAAGAACTTGATTTTGCTATTTACAAAGTGTTTTCTGGTTCATATTACATCGATTCTAATCTTGCTTTGAGATTGATTAAAAACAGTCCGACCAACAAGAAATTAGAAGAGAGTAGTTTAAATGATTTTGAATTAACTTTATTGCAATACATATCCGACCAAATGACGGATATGGATATTGTAGATAAATTGAAGATGCCAAGAGGTAAATTATCTTACTATAAACGAAAACTTTATAAGAAGTTAGATGTTAAGAATTCAGCTGGGTTAATTAAAAAAGCCGTTTCTTTGAAATTGGTGAGTTAATCAAGTTGATTTAAAGAATATTAGTGTATTAGATAATTCAAATGTTAGACAGTCACGGATAAGCTTGAAAAGGTTTATCCGTGATTTTAACAAACTCTGGGATTCTAAGAATGATGATCCATTTAAAATGCCAATCTATACAACTACTTAGTCTTTAGCAAGAAAGAATAATTGCAAAGATTTAATTATATTTGCTTAAACTAAAATTATAAACACAGTTAAGCAATATAAATAGTAAACAACACAAATAAATGAACCAGTTAGATCGAGTATACGATGCAATAATTGTAGACGATGATACTCAGAACATTGTTATCCTTGAACATATTCTAAATGAGTATTTCGGGACTGAAGTCAATGTAAAGGAAACTTTCAAAAGTGCTTATAATGCACTTAAATATATCAATTCTGATGAGATTGATATTGTATTTTTAGATATAGAAATGCCAGAATTGAATGGGTTTGATTTGATAAAATCCATTTCTGATCAATCGAATGCCAAAATAGTCCTCGTTAGCAGTCACGATGAATATGCTTTTAAAGCATTTAAACACTCAGTTTTTGATTTTCTTAAAAAGCCAGTTTTAATTAGCGACATGAGAGATACCATAAGTAAATTAAGAAAGAGTGATTCAAATCGCAGTGGAGCGTCTGAACTAAACATCAATGATAATCGATTGGTCGTTAATCGTCAGGATAAAACCATTTTCATTGACATTAATCAAATATTGAGAATGGAAGCTTGTGGATCATATACTGATATCTATCTTGAAGATGGTTCAAAAGTGAATTCTAGTAAGAAAATTCATTACTATGAAGAAATGCTTGGCAAGTATCCTTTTTACAAACTACATAGAAGTCATATCGTAAATATAAATAAAATTAAAGAAATCATTAAAAATGAAGGTGAGGGCATGGTGGTGATGCAAGATGGCAGCAGAATTGAAATTTCTAGGGCTAAAAAAGATGAGTTTCTAAGAATGATGATCAAAGAAAAAAAGTAAGCAAGAATTGATTGGAAAAATCGTTTCAAAATATTGATATAGATACTAAAGGATTAGAAGAAGTCTCAAGATTAAATTCTAGCGTTCATTCTATTCTTGACAATTACCAACTCAATTTGGTTTTAAAACACATCAAATATGGGTTGCTTTTGGAAGATTCTAAAAGGCAAATTGTAATGGTCAATGAGCCATTTTTAGAGATATTCGGTATACCTATTAGTCCTGAGCAAATGCTGGGCTTTAATTGTGCTGAATCTGCATCAGATACTGCAAAATTATTTGAAGACGAGCAAGGGTTTTTGTTGGAAATAGAAAGAACTTTAGAAAGCAAACAGAAAGTAGAGAATCTCATCATTAAAATGAAGGACGGCAGGTATCTATGTAGAGACTATGTACCGCTTTGGAAAGATAAAACCTATGATGGGCATCTATGGGTTTACAGCGATGTTACAGCTCAAGAGAAGTTTAAGGACACCATTAAAACCCAACGTCAGTTTTATGAAGAGATATTGAATAAAATTCCAGCGGATATTGCTGTATTTGATAAATCTCATACCTATTTATTTGTAAATCCTAATGGCATTAGAGATGCCGAAACCAGACAATGGATTATTGGTAAAAAAGACGAAGACTATTGCCATTTAAAAAACAAACCTTTGTCGTTGGCTGAAGGAAGACGAGCAATATTTAACAAAGCAGTTGAATCTAAGAAAACCATAATTTGGGATGAAGTAATCGATAAGCCTGATGGTTCTCAAGAAATTCATATGAGGATGATGACACCTGTAATGAAACAAGATGGGTCAATAGAAATGGTTATTGGTTATGGTTTGAATGTGACAGATGCAAAAAACAACGAGAAAGCCATAATTGAAGCCAATAGACATTTGGCGATTTTGCAAAATCTTATTGATAACTCATCAGATGCCATCCAAGTTGCAACAGAAGATGGGAAGATTTTTTATCTGAATGCAGAAGCCTACAAACGTTTGGGTATAGAAAAAGTAGATACACTCAAGTACAAAGTGTCAGATTTTGATAGACAATATATAGATAAGGATACATGGACAAAACATGTCGACGAATTGAAATCGACAAATAGCATAATAGAAGAGGTAGAGAATGTCAACTTAAAAACCCATCAAACTTTTCCAGCAGAAGTTACGGTTAAATACATCAATATTGACAATTCTGGATACATCATTGCCAATTCTAGAGATATAACAGAAAGAAAGAAAACCCTTAATGTTCTGAAATCTAAACAAGCCATGCTCAATGCTGTGGCAAAATCAAATGGAGAATTGTTGTCCAATCCTAACCTTTACGATGCATGTAAAAATGCTTTAACCATGATAGGTGAGGCTGTTAATGCTGATAGAGTCTATTTGTTTGAGAGTAAAGTAATTGATGGCAAAATGGTGGTTTCTCAAAAATTTGAATGGAATAAATTGCTTCATGAAACCATTATCAATCATTCAAATCTTCAAAATATACCATTAGAAAGTCTAGGTGAAATGGGTGTTATGTTGCAAGAAAATACTTCTTATAATGCTATTGTTAAACAAATCAACAATACTTCAATACGAGCAGATTTAGAGCAAAGAAACATCAAGTCAATCTTAGTGATTCCAGTGATGCACAACCAAACATTCTGGGGCTATGTTGGCTACGATGATTGTTCAAATGAGAGAAACTGGTCGGATGATGAAATTACTTTGTTAAAGAGTTTTGCTAAAAGTATTGAAAATGCTATTGATAGAAAAGCCTTAGAAGAACGCTCGTTAATGGCAAAAGAGATAGCAGAAAAAGCAACAGAAGCGAAGTCTGAATTTTTAGCCAGTATGAGCCATGAAATCAGAACACCAATGAACGCGTTTATTGGATTGACAGGTTTGCTGGCAAAAACAGAATTAAATGATAAACAAAAGTACTATGTAGATTTAATTGGTGAATCTGCTGAACAATTGTTGATGATCGTAAATGATATCCTCGATTTAGAAAAAATCAATTCTGGTAAAGTGGATTTAGAATCCATTGATTTTGCATTAGAACTAAGGGTAGAAAAATCTATTGAGACCTATAGATATAGAGCAGAAGAAAAATCAATTAAGCTTCAGTTTTTAAGTCACCTTCCTCAAAATTTGGTTGTAGAAGGCGACCCATATAGATTGACACAAATTCTTAATAATTTGATTGGCAATGCGGTTAAGTTTACCAAAGAAGGAAGAATTGGTGTAGAATTAGATATCGTTGAAAAGAACAACAATAATATTCTTGTAGAAATTAAAATTAGGGATACCGGAATTGGCATTCTGAGAGAGCATATTGACAACATTTTTGAGCCGTATTCTCAAGCAGGGAGAGAAATAGCAGGTAAATTTGGTGGTACAGGTTTGGGGCTTAGTATTAGTAAATCCATTGCCGAATTGCAAGGGGGAAGTATAAGCGTTGAAAGTGAATTTGGAAAGGGCAGCACATTTACTGTAAGGTTGCCATTTGTTGTATCTAAATCTGATGCCGAGTCAATTCCTAACATCAAAGACACAACATTTAAAACCAGTGCTTTTTTTAGAGGCAAACATATTTTAGTAGCAGAAGATGTTGAAATCAATAGATTCTTGGTGAAGAGTATTTTAGAAAACTGGGGTTGTTTTGTTACATTAGCCGAAGATGGAATTCAAGCGATAGAAATAGCCAATAGCAATGCATTTGATTTGATATTAATGGATATACAAATGCCAGGCAAAGATGGTGTTGAAGCTACTGATATTATTCTAAAACAATCCAATTACAATGAAGCTCCAGTAGTGGCACTTACTGCTCACGCACTCAAAGGTGATGATAAAAAATACTCTAAATTAGGATTTAAAGAAAGTTTGTCAAAACCATTTACAGAAGAATCATTACACAATGTTTTGTTAGAAGTCATGAAAGACAATCCTGTCAATACTTATAGAAAGGATGTTTCACATGCGATGCATTACAAGTTGTCTTATCTCGAGAGAATTTCTAATGGCAAAAACGATTTCATCATAAAAATGTTAAAACTTTTTGTTCTTAATACACCTTTGGTTTTAGATGAATTGGATGCAGCTTATCGTTTCAAAGAAATGGAAGCATTTAAAAAAGCGCTTCACAAAATCAAGCCTTCATTGTCTAATTTGATGATGGAAGAATGCAAGGAACTTATTGTTAATATCGAACATAAAATTGAGCAAAACGTCATTGACATTGAGTTTGAAGAGTATTTGTTAAAATTGATTGCTTTGATAAAAATTACTATTGAAGACATCAAAATGACGCATTTAATTCAGTCTTAATATCTGATTGTTAAAATATTACATCTGTTTGTTGAAAAGTAAATGAAATTAATTGAATTTGAGATTCATTAATTTAAGTCTATAATTTACTTTTGCTATTAGTGAAATTTGAAGGCAATATAATAGGGAAGCTACCTCAAGTAGGTACTTCAATTTTTTCGGTTATGTCAACTTTGGCTAACGAACACAGTGCGATTAATTTGGCGCAAGGTTTCCCTAATTTTGATTGTCATGATGACTTAAAAAAGCTTGTCAGCGAAGCCATTCAAAACGGTCATAACCAATATGCCCCAATGCCTGGATTGATGCAATTAAGAGAGCGCATCGCCATTAAAACTGAAGAGCTATATTCGGCAGTCTACCATCCTGAAACAGAGATAACCATAGTACCCGGTGCAACATTAGGGATTTTTGCAGCTATCAATGCTTTGGTAAGAGACAATGATGAAGTAATTGTCATCGAACCTGCATACGATTCTTATATTCCTGCAATTGAGCTTGCTGGAGGAAAAGCAATTGTATATGAAATGACATTTCCTGAATACAAAATAGATTGGGAACAGGTTAAAAAGCTCATTAGCATTCGCACAAGGATGATCATCATCAATACACCTCACAATCCAACGGGCATGACTTTTAGCGCCGAAGATATGAGGAAACTGGAAAAGTTGATAGTCAATACCGATGCGATAATCTTAAGCGATGAAGTATACGAACACATCATATTTGATGGTTTAGAACATCAATCTGTCGCTCGATTTCCAAAGCTGGCTCAGCGCAGTGTAATTGTCTCTTCTTTTGGAAAAACTTACCACACTACTGGTTGGAAAATGGGATATGTATTAGCACCTGAAAACATCACAACTCAAATAAGAAAAGCCTATCAGTTTATGGCCTTTGCCGCCAATACACCAATTCAATACGCCTATTCTGAGATTTTATTGAGAAAGGATTTGTATTTGGAATTGGGGAGTTTCTATCAAGCAAAAAGAGATTTGTTTAGAAAAGGATTAAAATCATCTCCGTTTAAATTGATTCAATGCAATGGCAGTTATTTTCAATCGGTATCATACGAAAAGTTAGAGAATTCGCATTTGTCAGATCAAGATATGGCGAGAAAACTGACCATTGAGAATGGCATTGCATCAATACCTTTTTCTTCATTTTTTAAACGTAAAACCGATAACAAAGTATTGAGATTCTGTTTTGCTAAAACTGATGAGACCTTGAATAAAGCATTAGATATTTTATGCAAAGTTTAAATTTTACTGTGATTCAAACCAGTATTTACTGGGAAGACATCAAAGCCAATTTAGCCCATTTTACATTGAAACTTGAATCTGTATCTGATACAGATGTGATCATATTGCCAGAGACATTTAGTACTGGCTTTAGCATGAATGTATCAAAATTGGCTAAAGAAAGCGCTCAAATGACATTGCAATGGATGAAGGAGATGGCTGCAGAAAAGCAAAGTGCCATCATGGGTAGTTATATGAACTACAACGAAGAGACAAATTCGTATCACAATACCTTGGCATTTGTAGAATCAGAAGGGCAAGTGCAATTTTACAACAAAAGACATTTGTTTTCGCCTGGCGAAGAATCAAAGCATTATACAAAAGGAAAAGAGAGGTTGGTTATCGACTACAAAGGCTGGAAGATTTGTCCTCAGATTTGTTACGATTTGCGGTTCCCTGTTTTCAGTAGAAATACTGTTGGATACGATGTGTTGATTTATGTAGCCAATTGGCCTGAGAAGCGCAATTACGCGTGGCAACAGTTGTTGAAAGCAAGAGCTATTGAAAACCAATGCTATTTGATTGCGTGTAATAGGATAGGAGAAGATGGGAATGGTGTTAATCACATTGGCAATTCGTGCATTGTGAATTTTATGGGTGAAGAAATTGGTTTTGGCAACGAAGATAAAAACTACCAATTCAATTTAAGTAAGGCACCATTGCTGCAATTTAGAGAGCAGTTTCCTGTTTTAGAAGACAGAGACGAATTCACAATTCATTAGTCGTTTATTATTGGTTTATAAGTATACGAGTTTCGGGTTTTTTATTCGCAAATTTTATGGCATTTTTGCATCAACATTTAACCCATGCCAAATACTCCTGAATTGCAACAAATCGCCTCACAAGTTAGACGCGATATTGTAAGAATGGTTCACGCTGTTCAAAGTGGTCACCCAGGCGGTTCTCTCGGATGCGCCGATTATCTTACCGCACTTTATTTTCAAATCATGCAACACAATCCAAAAGACTTTTCTATGGAAGGAAACGGTCAGGATTTATTTGTGTTGTCTAACGGTCACATCTCTCCTGTATTTTACAGTGTATTGGCGAGAAGCGGTTATTTTGATGTGAGCGAACTTGCTACATTTAGAAAAATCAATTCAAGATTACAAGGTCATCCTACCACTCACGAAGGTTTGCCTGGCGTAAGAATCGCTACTGGTTCTCTAGGTCAAGGACTATCAGTTGCTGTTGGTATGGCGCTTAACAAACAACTTGATGGTGATAACCACAATGTGTATGTTGTGATGGGTGATGGTGAATTACAAGAAGGTCAGAACTGGGAAGCCATTATGTTTGCTGGTCATAAACAACTTAATAATCTAATTGTAGCCATCGATTACAACAAACAACAGATTGATGGAAATGTGATTGACATAATGAGTTTTACAGAGTTGCGCAAAAAATTTGAAGCATTCAATTGGAATGTTTTAGAAATGAATGGCAACGACATGCAAGATATTATTGATACCAATGCTAAGGCTAAAGCTCTTAGTGCAGAGAACAAACCAATTGCCATAATTATGAAAACTGAAATGGGTTTTGGTGTTGATTTCATGATGGGTAGTCACGAATGGCATGGTATTGCTCCAAACGACGAACAGTTGGCACGCGCTTTGTCTCAATTACCAGAGACGCTAGGCGATTATTAATACTATTGCCATGAAAAAAGCGTTTGTAACAAATATGAGAAGTATTCTAATAGTCTTTGCGATTGGTTTCGCAATGAGAGCTCTTGGACAAGCGCCTCCCACCACTCCTGTAACGCCACAAAAAACTAGAATTTTAATCATTTTCGATGCCTCTGGTAGTATGACCACGCCTTTCGAAAAGACCACCAGAATTCAAGTGGCAAAGAAAATGGCAAACAAACTGATAGACTCACTGTCTTCGTTCAAAAATGTTGAACTGGCATTGCGCGTATACGGCCATCAAAAAACAGCAGATTTAAAAGATTGTAAAGATTCAAGATTGGAAGTGCCTTTTGCACCAAACAATCTTGTCATCATGAAAAAGAAAGTCAATAGCCTTGTACCAAAAGGCTGGACCCCAATAGCATATTCACTTCAAGAATGTGAAAAGGACTTTCCTGCAGATAAAGGTGTAAGAAATCTAGTCATCATAATAACAGATGGATTAGAAGAATGCACTGGCGACCCATGTGCTATTTCGCAAGCGCTTCAAAAGAAAGGAATTTTTCTTAAACCTTTCATCATTGGTTTAGGGTCGTCCGACCAATTTAAACTCAAATTTGATTGCGCTGGAACGTACTATGATGCCAACTCTGACAAAGAAATGGAAACTGTAGTAGGTGTAGTAGTGTCTCAAGCAATGAATGCAACAAGTTGTCAAGTGAATTTATTAGACAATCAATTGCGACCAGTTGAAACCAATGTGTTGATGACCATTTACGACGCGGCTACAAAAAAAATGTTGTTCAATTACGAGCACACCATGAATGGTAGAGGTGTTCCAGATACTTTGTTTTTAGACCCATTGAGAAAGTATGATATCACCATTCATACTATGCCTCCGGTAGAAAAGAAAAATGTTGAACTGATTGTTGGCAGACACAACATCATACCAATAGATGTGCCTCAAGGTAATATTACGTTTACTTGTGTAGGTAAAACCAACTACCCAGATTTAAAAGCTGTTATTACCCAACATGGCAAAACAAAAACCATCAATGTACAAACTTTTAATACCACAAAAAGATATTTAACTGGAGCATATAATTTAGAAATACTCACTGTTCCTCGTATCTATTTTGATAGTTTAGTTGTGAGTCAGAATCAAACCAGTAACATTACAATTCCACAACCAGGTAGATTGCAAATCAACAAAAGCAGAGACTTGGTGTGTGCGATATATAGAATTCAAAATGGTAAAATGGAATGGGTATGCGATATATCAGATGCATTTTATCAAACCATCATCATGCAACCTGGTAAATATTTTATCACAGGTAGAAGCAAATCTGAAACAAGAACTATTTATACTTTCGAAAAAGAATTCACAATCACATCAGCCAATACAACAGAAATTAACTTATAATACATGCAAGAAATAGCTATATTAGGTAATAATGATACTAGGTCGGGTTTCGGTGCCGGTCTACTAGAAGCGGGTCAGCAAAACGATAAAGTTGTAGCACTATGTGCTGACTTAACGGGCTCATTAAAAATGGATGCGTTTAAAAAAGCCTTCCCTGAGCGTTTTTTCCAAATGGGAATTGCTGAAGCCAATATGATGGGAGTAGCTGCTGGATTAGCATCTGGTGGTAAAATTCCATTTACTGGTACATTCGCAAACTTTAGCACTGGTAGAGTTTACGACCAAATTAGACAAAGTATAGCTTATAGCGGTAAAAACGTTAAAATATGCGCTTCTCATGCTGGTGTAACACTTGGAGAAGATGGTGCAACCCACCAAATATTAGAAGATTTGGGCTTAATGAAAATGTTGCCAGGAATGGTTGTCATCAATCCTTGCGATTATAATCAAACAAAAGCAGCTACCATCGCCATTGCCAAGTATGATGGTCCTTGTTATTTGCGTTTCGGTCGACCAAAAGTGCCAATCTTTACAGCAGCCGATCAGACTTTTGAAATTGGTAAAGCTGTTACTATTTTTGAAGGAGCTGATGTTAGTATTTTTTGTACTGGACACTTGGTTTGGAAAAGCATTCAAGCGGCTTATGCACTAAGCGAGAAAGGCATTTCGGCTGAAGTCATCAACATACACACCATCAAACCTCTGGATGATTTAGCGGTTTTAAATTCTGCTAGAAAAACAGGTTGCGTTGTAACAGCCGAAGAGCACATGTACAACGGAGGATTGGGCGATAGTGTTGCACAATTATTGGCGCGTAACTTACCAACTCCTATGGAATTTGTAGGCGTAAATGATAGCTTTGGAGAAAGTGGCACACCTGATCAATTAATGGCAAAATACGGCTTGGATGTTGCCGATGTGGTGAAAGCTGCTGAAAAAGTTATTGCTAGGAAGCAGTAAATCTGACCAACCTGAATTTTTTTGTTCATTTTCTTTTAGTTTTTGAAATTCAGTTATTAAAAATAATTTGAAAGTGACACTTATCGCTGATCCAAATTCAAAAGCGATGTCTTTATGTGCATATGTTCCACCGTATTTACCTTTTTTAACAATAAGCCCGATAGAATGAGTTTTTTCAATCCACTCCGAAATACTTAAAACAAAATTGGGTAGACCAGCTTGCATTCTAAAGTGGTCAAATTCCACCACTTTAAAATTCGGATTGTGAATTTGCTCCCATGTACCTAAAAACTCAATTGTATAGCGAGTTCTTATCCAATTTTTTATTATATCAGACGCTCTGCTCGCACTTTCTTTGGCATTTGCCATGTCTGTCAATGAAATGTAATCCTTTTCATCAATGTTTAAAATTCTAATTTCAGTATCCTTTACTTTTATAATGGCCATTATTATTGCAAATTTGAATAATATTTGAAGCATTATCAAATGCCAAAATATTAAAACGAGTTTTTTACAATTGATGGTGTAATCCTAAAGAATTACCATTATGATAATTGATTTATATTTGTAAAGCATTGATAAAAAGACATATAGTGTTTATTTTAAGAAATTTTGAAAGTAATTCAAACAATTATTTCTATTTTTTTCTTGTTTTATTAATTAATTAATCTTTGATTTGTCTGTATCAATACAGAATATTATGAAAGTTATAAAGTATCTATTAATCGTTATAGTATCGATTGTGGTTGTAGCATTGATTGCTGCATTATTTGTTAAAAAAGAATTCCATTTTGAAAAATCAGTAGAGATCAACGCTTCTAAAGAAGTGGTTTGGGATAATGTTGTAAAATTTGGCAACCACGACAAATGGTCGCAATGGAAAGAAATGGATCCAAAAATGGAAGTAAGCATTACTGGCACAGACGGTGAAGTAGGCGCAAAAATGTCATGGAAAAGCAGCCATAAAGATGTTGGCAATGGCAGTCAAGAAATCACTAAAGTTATACCTGGTCAGAGAGTAGATACCAAATTAAATTTTGAAGGAATGGGCGGTGCAACTTCTTATATGATTGTAACAGGAGATTCTACAAAAAGCAAAGTAACATGGGCTTTAGAGATGGAGCAAGGATGGCCTTTCAACCTTATGGTAGCCATGTTTGCAGAACAAGGCATGAATCAAATGTTCGACAAAGGGTTGGGCATGTTAAAGAAAGCAAGCGAGTAACAAATACTATTCAACATAAATTAAAAAAGACAGTAGCGATACTGTCTTTTTTTTGTGGGGTGATCAATGGGATTCGAACCCACGGCCCTCAGAACCACAATCTGATGCTCTAACCGACTGAGCTATGACCACCATTTTTTGGGAGTGCAAATATAGACAATTTAGCCCATTTGCAAAATATTTTTTTAGAAAGGATAACCAATTCCGAAGTTTAAAATTGAGTACTTTGTAAAGTAATTGTTCTTTGCAAAATCTTTGATAACCCAAGTCTGACCAATAGGTTTTTCAGGATTGTGGATTTGCATACCCCAATCCAATCTGAATAAGAAAAATTCGAAATCTAAACGTGCGCCTATGCCTGTATTGGCAGCAATTTCGCTAATGAAAGTTTTAGGTTTAAACAATTTCAAAGGGTCTATGTTGTTGACATCTCTTATCACCCAAACATTACCAGCATCAAAAAATAATGCACCTTCCAACTTTTTATTGATGACATCGAATCTGTACTCAGCATTGGCTTGAATAATCAAATCGCCAGCTCTGTCAATTCTAAAGTTTTTCGAACTCTCGTAATATGCACCAGGACCAATTGTTCTTGGGCGCCAAGCTCTTAAACTGTTAGCACCTCCAATAAAAAACAATTTATCAAATGGCGTTACTTTTTGATTGCCGTAAGGGTAAGCTGCACCAATATTTAGCCTTACCGCTGTTGATTGATTTTCATCAAATACAGTGCTGCAGCGCACATCAATCTCTGATTTTGCATAGTTGTAATAGTTGACGTTTAGCAACATGTATGAAGTGTCAGGATTGTCTGTTTTGTCAAATAGTTTTCTGATTCCTCTATGGATATTGCCCCCTAATTCTATTACGTTTGTGCGAATTACAAAATGTGATTTTTTGTTTGTTTGGCCATTATCTGTATAGAAGAAGTTAAGACCAGTAGAGGTGATCAAGTTGTTTGCAAACAAACGTTTGATGAATGCTGAATCGGCTCTGTTGACTAAATCAATGTTCAAAGTGTTTTTACTAAATGACATTTCCAATAAATTTAAAAACCACAATGTTCGTTTGGTTTGAATTTGGTATTGGTATGACAATGGTAAAATACGTCTAAGATAATCGGGATTGTATTCGTATAGAAATGATAGGTTGAAGTTGGTTTTAATAGATTTTACCCTTGGTTTGAAGTAATCCCAGTCTTCAGTAAATTTCAACAAAGTAGATTTCGGAATACTCAGTCTTAAATTCAAACTTTGTTGTACGGCTAGATTGGAATACACCAATTTTTGGGTATTTGGATTTCTAAACAATTGCGACTCAAGTCGGGTGTTTGAACTGACCTCAAATACTTCAGCATTTTTAAACAAGTTTCGATGTGTCCAAATCAAACTGTTAGCCACACCATAAGAGTTTCCCAAATTGACGTTTTGGATTCGGTTGAGCTGTGAGACGATGGCCTGAGGTTCTATGGTAAACGATTGTCTGTAATTGGTTTTGAGTGTGATGATGGCATCCAATCCTTGTAAAGTGTCAATGTCAGAGCGTTTATAGCTGATGTCAATAAATTTGAAAATGGGTAGTTCACTTAATTTGGTGTAAGTGTGTTCAACCTCATCAATCCTAAAAAAATCGCCTTCTTTAATGGTTATATTTTTCGCAATAACAGTTGGTTTCATTGGAAAACCATTGAAATAGAAATTGATGTTTTGAAACCTTTGAACAGGGGTAGGAGCATAGGTTTCAGAATCGTTTTCATATATCACATTGACGGTCCGTATAAACTTTCTGATGAATCTTTCATCGTCTGACTTGTTAGCAACGGATATGATGACATTGACTGTATGATTGGACATAATGGTATCCAATTCAAAATCTATATACTCTTTAGAAAAATCGAAATACCCATTATTTTTAAGAACATTGGTCAATCTGTTGCGCTCTTTATTGATGTTCTCAACGTCTATCAACTCACCTGGAACAAAGAATGAGTTGCTTAAATTTTCATTTAAAAATTTGTCAATTTCAGCATCGTCAGCCGATAAATTGACTTTGTTGATGAAATAACCAGCTCTTGGAATGATATAATATGAAACGATGGCTTTCTTCTTTTTATATTCAATTGTATGTTTGATGTCACAATTGAAATACCCTTTTGAAAATAAGTAGTTTCTTAAATTCTGTTCGGATTTTTCGATTTCAAGAGTATCAAGAAGAATCGGTGCTTCACCTCTATTTCTTAAAAAGGTTCTAAACGAATTGCTATCACTTTTTTCAGGATGTTTTTTGTTTGAACCCAAATTGTATAAACCAAGATGAAATCTGCCGAGTAGCATAATTCTTCTATTGGGTTTGTGTTTGATGTAAAGCGCTTTGTCGTCGTCTAGCTTAGAAAGTAGTTTGTTGAAAATGGTATTACCAGAATCTGTAGTCTTTATCTTGTTTTTAATCAATAAGTATTTTCCATCCGGAACTAATTTGGTAGTTTTGCATGCATACAGTCCGAACAAAACAATAACGACCAAAACACGTAATACAACATGATTAGCAAAGCGGCCATACGATATGTGAAAAGTCTTCAGGATAAGAAACAAAGACAAAAATATAGCCAATTTGTAGTTGAGGGCGAAAAAAGTATTACCGAATTGTTGAAAAGCCGTTACAATGTTGTTAAAATATATGCTTTGGGCGACTGGATGGCGAACAATTATCATTTGATTAAGGGACATGATTCGGAAGAGATTTCTTATGATAATTTGAAGCAAATGTCTTCTCATCAATCACCTCAGAAAGTCATTGCAATTGTTGATATTCCCGAGCCAATAGAGATACTTCAGGACACTGGTTTGATTTTGGCTTTAGATGAAATACAGGATCCTGGTAACCTCGGAACCATCATTCGAATCGCTGATTGGTATGGCATCAAAAACATCATCTGTTCTAAAGGTTGTACAGATGTCTACAATCCAAAATGCATTAACTCTACCATGGCCAGTTTTTTAAGGGTGAATGTTGTTTACGATGATATCGTTACAATATCGCAGAAATTGAAATTGCCCATTATGGCGGCTGTTCTAAATGGATTAAATGTCCATCGAGAAACTTTACCTAAGAATGGTATTTTGGTTATTGGCAATGAAGGTCATGGCATTCACCCTGACATATTAAAGTTTGCCGAAGTGAAATTAACGATTCCAAGATTTGGTGAGGCAGAATCTTTGAATGCAGCCGTTAGTACGGCCATATTATTGGATAATTTATTGCATTAATTTTTTAATAATTAAGAAATAACATTTTCACCTGCTTATGCCGCAGGTTTGGCATTTACTTTTTTTTACGGCAAAAAAAAGTAAACAAAAAAAGGCCGCCACGAACCAAAATTTCAATCATGTCTTGCCGCTACATTCCTTAGCCACCGGAGCTGCCATGATTAAAATTCTACGCGTTCGTGGACTCAACCCGCACATTCCGTTTCAAAATAACTTCTGTTTAAACTAGTTGAGAGTAATATTAAATTTGCCCCAAATCCAACAATAAATTAGATTATTACATGGTATTTTCTAAAAGTACTTAATTGTGTATTAATTAAATATTGTAAAGTGAAATTAAAATTTTTCATTAATTAATTGAGTTGATTAGCTTAATAGACCAATTTATTTAATCCTTATACATCTTCAAATCAACCAGGTACGCCAGGAACTTCAATTTTTAAATCTCCAGTGCCAGCAAGAAAACTAACATGCAGCATGATGGATTGGGATTCTTTGGATGTGTCAGGTAGTTCTTCTGGTTCATCCAGGTGCAAAACCTCTTTGATTTGGTTGAGTAATAACAAATACTTCTTTGTTTCTACTTCTATGTGAAGTCCCATATCCAAATCAGAAAATTCTTTAAAGTCTTCTATATAGCCATAACTGTTGATGCAACTTTCTAAGTCTTGTATGGTTTCAAATCTGGGTTTGCCACTGACGCCCGACCAGAAGATTTGGTGCTCGTTTAAGTGAAACATAGGTGTTAAATGGATTGTTTTAAAATGCCTAAACTAAATTTCAAATATAGCATTCTAAATCCAAATTTTGGTCCCTCTGTAATGCTCCCTCCAGTGTACACCCAATTAGAATTTTTAATGCCATAGCTATAACCAACTTTAATGCCCAGTGCCATGCTTTTGTTCTTTGATTCTAGTCTTGTATAAGTGTTCAAAGAAAGGTCGCAATACGGACTAATGGTGTTGATTTTTAAACTTCTCGGATTGTAATAAGAATTTTCGGTTTGATAAGGAGAAACAAGTTGTTTGATGTTGATACCATAACCGCCAATGCCAGAGCTTAGCATAGGAAAGAAAATGGTTTTGTTTCGGGTATACATCTTATATCCCCAATTGAAATTCAATGCAAATCCAGAGAGTTTGTAATTAAATGTGTCAGTTTTGATGTTGTCTCCGTAAATGAGACTTGCACTGCCGCCGATGATACAGCGTTTAAAAACCCCAAAGGTTTCGATGCCATACACCTTTTGTAAGTTTTTAAATGGAGCAATATGCTTTTCTGTGTATGTATTGAATACAGTGGTATTTAAAGAACTTAACCCAACAGAAATCGAGTATCCTGATGTGCTGAACTTTAACGGTGATGGATGGGCATTAACCTTTAAAAAACAGACTATTGATGATATTAATAGTAATCTTTTCAAATTCTAATCATTTACAAAGGTAGATGAGCTTTAAAATGGGAAAACTGACTAAGATTAGCTAATTCGACTGACAATGGTCAAAAAAAAAGCCTCACTGTTGGGTGAGGCTTTTTAAATATGTTAGATAAGATTACTTTTTGTCTTTGCAACAAGCACCTTTTTCTTTCTTTTCACAATGTTCTGCATCAGAAGCACAAGCTTTATCTTGACCTGCGCCTTCTTTACAACAAGCTTTTGATTCGTGTTTAGAAGCACAAGCTTCACCACAGTTTTTCATACACTCGTCTTTTGTGATGCATTTTTTGCCACAAGTAGACATACATGCGCCAACAAATTCGCCTTTGTCGTTGTACATGCTCATGCAATGGGCTTTTTCAACTGAATCACAACCAAGACTATCGCACATTTTAGCACATTGTTCTTTGGTCATGGTAGCACAAACAGCCATATCGCATTTACCGCTCATACCTTCATGGTGACAAGCTTCGATTTTAGCAGAATCTTTTTTGCAACAATCGCCTTCTTGACCGCCGTTGTGCGAACCAGTTGCAATGTGTGGAGCAATAACCAATGATACGATACTCATCAATTTGATTAAGATGTTCATTGAAGGACCAGAAGTATCTTTGAAAGGATCACCTACTGTATCACCAGTAACTGAAGCTTTGTGTGGTTCTGATTTTTTGTAGAAAGTTTCTCCGTTGATAACAACACCTTTTTCGAAAGATTTTTTAGCATTGTCCCAAGCACCACCTGCGTTGTTTTGGAAAATTCCCATCAACACACCAGATACTGTAACACCTGCTAATAAGCCACCTAAGATTTCAGCTGAAGTAGTTCCAGGGAACATGCCTTTGAAACCAAAACCTACCAATACTGGAACCAATAATGCTATAGCACCAGGAGCTAACATTTCTCTAATAGATGCTTTTGTAGAGATAGCAACACATTTTTCGTATTCTGGTTGCGCTTTGTATTCCATGATACCTGGAATTTCTCTGAATTGTCTTCTAACTTCGTTTACCATGTCCATAGCAGCTCTACCTACAGCAGCAATTGCTAATGATGAGAAGATGAATGGAATCATACCACCAACAAATAAAGCAGCCAATACTGGAGCTTTGTAAATATCTATTGAATCGATACCTGCAACACCTACGAAAGCGGCAAACAATGCCAATGATGTCAATGCAGCAGAAGCAATTGCAAAACCTTTACCTGTAGCAGCAGTAGTATTACCAACAGCATCTAAGTTGTCAGTTCTTTCTCTCACTTCAGGAGGTAATTGACTCATTTCTGCGATACCACCAGCGTTATCAGCAATCGGACCGAATGCATCGATTGCCAATTGCATTGCTGTTGTTGCCATCATACCTGCAGCTGCAATAGCTACACCGTATAAACCAGCATAAGAATAAGATGTAACGATACCAGCAGCCAATACCAAGATAGGTACTACTGTTGATTCCATACCCACTGATAAACCACCAATGATGTTGGTAGCATGACCAGTTGCAGATTTCTCAATGATTGAGTTTACAGGACGTTTGCCCATTGCAGTGTAATACTCGGTTACTATACTCATCAAAGCACCAACGATTAATCCGATGATGATGGCGATGAATATACCTGATCTTGTAAATTCGAAACCTCTTAATGTAAGAGTTGTATCTGGAATCAAGTAATTTACCAAGAAATAAGATGCAATAGCAGTCAATATAATAGACGACCAGTTACCCATGTTTAGGGCTTTTTGAACTGAATCTGTTTCTTTAGAAATTCTTACGAAGAAAGTACCAATGATAGAGAATATCAATCCCATACCTGCAATCATCATAGGCAATAGGATAGGAGATAAACCGCTAAAGTTATCTTTAACAACGATTTCTTGTCCCAATACCATAGTAGCTAGAATGGTTGCAACATAAGAACCAAATAAGTCGGCACCCATACCAGCAACGTCACCTACGTTATCACCTACGTTATCAGCAATAGTTGCAGGATTTCTAACGTCGTCTTCAGGAATACCTGCTTCAACTTTACCTACTAAGTCAGCGCCTACGTCAGCAGCTTTGGTATAAATACCACCACCAACACGGGCAAACAAAGCGATTGACTCAGCTCCTAAAGAGAAACCAGCCAACACCTCAATGGCTTTTGCCATACCTTCATTGGTTACAGGAGTAACAAATTGGTTATAGAAAATGATGAACAAAGAACCTAAACCTAAAACGGCTAAACCAGCAACACCTAAACCCATTACAGTACCACCAGTAAATGATACTTTTAATGCTTTAGATAAACTTGTTCTAGCTGCTTGTGTTGTACGCACGTTTGCTTTTGTAGCGACTTTCATACCGATGTAACCTGCTAAAGCAGATAAAACAGCACCTATGATGAAAGCAATTGCTATAACTGGACTTGAGTCTTTAACTAAAGTACCACTCCACGCTAACAATATAGCTGCAATAACAGCGAAATAGCTAAGAATCTTCCATTCTGCTTTTAAGAATGCCATAGCACCATTTGCAATGTAAGATGCTAAACGATTCATGTTCTCATCGCCTGTCTCTTGCTTGTTTACCCAAGCAGATTTAACAGCCATTACCAGTAATCCAACAACACCAAGTGCAGGGATTAGATATAAGATGTTCATGTTCATAATTATTTTGATATCCTTTTAAAAGGGTGCAAAAATAAGGGAATTAGTTTGAATATACATACTTTTTTGCACCTAAAACACAGCTTTTATTGGTCATAATTCAAGCATTATCAATATCTAAGAATTTTGTTAAGTTCTTTATAATCAGTGTTTAATGTTGTGTTTTAAGTGGTTTATTGTGTTGGATTTAACACTTTTTTAACCAAAAGATAGGGATTTGTTTAAATAGATTAATTGTATGATTATCAGATTTTTAGCTGATAATTCTACCGTCTTCCATTTCTATAATTCTGTCGGTATTGGCTGCAAAATCTGGGTCGTGTGTCACAATTAGCAATGTTTGATTGAACTCGACAGAGAGTTCTTTGAAAATATCAAATACAATGTTGCTGTTTTTTTTGTCCAAGTTGCCTGTTGGCTCATCACCCATTATAATCACCGGGTCGTTGATCAAAGCTCTAGCGATAGCTACCCTTTGTTTCTGACCGCCTGATAATTGGTTGGGTTTCTTTAATGCTTCGTTTTCAATTCCTAAGATTTTAAGTTTTTCAATTGCGCGGTGTTCTATTTCTTCTGTTTTGTATTTGTTGAGTTTCAATCCTGGCATCATCACATTCCTTAAAACGTTGAACTCGTTTAACAGATAATGAAATTGAAATACGAAGCCAATTTTTTCATTTCTTACTTTGGCCAATTCAGACTCTTTTCTGTTGCGCATACTTTCGCCGTCAATCAACAATTCGCCTTCAAAATCGGTGTCCATTGTTGAAAGTATATATAGTAAAGTAGATTTACCACATCCTGATTTTCCTGTTACTGCAACAAACTCACCTTTTTCAACTTTGAAGCTAAGCGATTTCAACACTGGTATTGTAACCGGGTCGTGAAAGTACTTTTTGATGTCTATAGCTTCTAATATGGTTTGCGACATGTTTATTTTCCTCTAATGATGATAACAGGGTCAATTTTACTGGCTTTTCTCGCTGGAAATAATCCAGCTAAGTATGTTGTAACAATTGAAAATGAAATGCCTATCATATAAAACTTTGGATTGTAATTGATGGGGTAGGTCTTTATAGTTGGTAAAGCTGCCGTGTTAAAAGGAATGGCATCTATAGTGGCAGAAAGTAAAAATCCAAAACCCAATCCTACGAGTCCGCCAAACAAACCAATGCTCAATGCTATTGATACGAAAATACTTTTGACATCTCTTCCCGAAAATCCAGTCGCTTTTAAAATGGCAATTGAATCCATTTTCTCGTAAATCATCATATTTAGAATGTTATAGATGCCAAATCCAGCCACTATTAATAAAGTGATACCAACTGCATACGATATGGTTGACCTTACAGAACTACCTGTTTCGAATTGTGAGTTGGCTGTTTGAATGTCTTCTGCATCTACTTCAAACAAGGCGGCGTATTCTTTCGCTATTTTAGGTGCCTCATTGATGTCCTTAAGTTTGATTTGTATGTCTGTAATATAGCTATTAGGTTGTATCAGCAATTTTTGAGCGGTAGCAATTGAGGCATAGCTCTGTACTTTATCAATATCTGCAAGTCCAGATTGAAAATAGCCCACTACCTTTAATTGCATTCTATCGCCTCTGGCTGTGGTAACTTGAATGACATCCCCAATATTGGCCAACATTTTTTCTGCTGCTCCTTTGCCCAAAATGATGCTGTTGGGTACATTTTTTAAATCGTAAAAATTGCCTTTGGTAACATAATCGCTAAAAAAGAACAATTTGTTTTCGGCTTCTACATCAATGCCGTTAATAACACCTGTTAAATCAATAGAGCCAACATTGTAAAATACTTGAGCGGTAATTTTTGGAGCTATGCCTAATACTCTGCTGTCCGATTTAAGGGCTTTAAGTATGGCTCCAGAATTCCTCAATTCTATTTTGTTTGAACTAGGTTTAACAGATTGAACAAAATTATAAGACGATTCAAACAATCCACTTTTGTCTATTGGTTGTTCAGCACTTGGTTTAATTTCGTTATATAATTTTATATGAGGGGTTCTATTTAAAATTAAACCATCTAATAAATCGTTTAAACCAGTCATGAAACTTAAAAGTGTGATGAACATGGTGATACTGAATGTCACACCAATTGCCGCCACCAATGTCTGTTTCCATCTGGCCTTTAGTAATGAGAAAGCGATATCATAGATGAGTTTTTGTTTGATCATTTAGGGAGTGTTATTTCATCGTTTTCTGTAATACCACTTAAAATTTCAACCTTTTTATAATCTTTAAGACCTGTTGTGACTTGAATTTTATCGCCTTTGGCATTCATTACAAACGAGTCGTTGATGAGGTATTGACGCGGAATTGTTAGAACCTTTTCTTTTACTTTGATAACGATATTGGCTTCTACTGTAAGATTAGGATACAATATTGGTGGTTGTTTTACGAAGGTAGCTTCTACTAAAAAGGTTTTTGTACGCTCGTTCATAATTGGATTGATGCGTGTAACAGTTGCTTCGAAAACTGAGCCTTTGTAACTGTCGAGCGTGATGAATACCTTTTGACCGTTTTGAACTTTGACGATATCGTACTCATCGATTTGAAGTTGAATGATGAATCTATTAGCATCACCCACCAAAGCTATAGGTGTTTGAGGTGTAATTAATTCGCCTTTCTTTTTTAATATGTTGTATACTTTGCCATTGATGTCAGATTTGATCAGGTAGTCGTCGGCAAATCTAGAGCTGATTTGTAAGTTCTTTTTAGATTGGTTGGAAGAGAAACTCAGTTGTCTTTTGGTGTCGTTCAGTCTAAGTATCGCTGATTCATAAGCCGTTTTAGAGTTTTCAAAATTCAATTCAGTTTGCTCTAATTGTAGTTTGGTGCCGATGTTTTGTTGCCACAAACTCAGTTGACGTTTATAAAGCAAAGAATCTTGTTGCAATTTTTTAGCGGCGAGTTCTACCGCAAGGAGCAGTTCATTGATTTTAGATTTGTTGTTGTTATAATCTGAAAATTGAGCTGCAAGTTCAGCATTTTCTTTGTTGAGTTTAGACGATTCGTTAAACAGTCTGAACATGGGCATACCTGCGGTTATGGTATCACCTTCAACAACAAATTGTTCATCGAAAATACCATTGACAGTAGAATACACTTGGTATTGGTTGAGAGCAATGATAGAACCAGAAGCATAAACAGACTCTGTAATGGGTTGGTAACTGGCTTTGATGCTTGGATTTTTTTTAGAGCAAGCCACCAAACCGAAAGCAACTAAAAGTATGGTACTGAATCTTTTCACAACGCAAATGTATGTTATTCAAGTTTAAAAATAAGCGTCTATAGTCGAAAAGTAATTTAAATCATATTATCTTTTAATAGGGAAGTTTTAATAGTTGAATTGATACAATAAAGACAGTTGCATATGATTGTGTATTCTAGAACTATTTGCTTGTTGTAAAGGGTAGGATAAAGGGTAGTTTTTAAATGCATTATATGACTTCTCATCAGGAAAATGGAATCTAATGGATCTTATAAGAGGTATTCTAAATCCTGCTTGCATATGAAAGTGTTTATTAAGTTTAAAATCCAATAAAGGTGTAAAGTGCAACATTTTGCCATTAATGTCAATGGAATAAAAAGATTTAGATGTTCCAACTACAACCAAAGTGTGTTTAAATGAATTTTGAAAAAAACCTGTTTGTATAATTGCACTGATTCGTTTCTTAATTGGGATTAATTTGGATATACCTAAATTGAAATAATTGCCATTGGTAATCACATATTGAGATGGAAATGACAACTGTTGCCATTTTTCGCCATTATAAGAATGATAGCCTATATCAAAATTGACTTGCAAGTTATTTTTAACCTCGTAAAATGATTTTAATTCATAGTATTTGCTATATTGTACAATCAATAATGATGATAAAGATGTTCCAATACCTACTTTAGTCTTTGCAAGATTTATGGAATCTTTTTTAATAGAAGCATTTAGGTTATTGTTTAAAATGTTGACACCTATAAATGAAAAACACAATATAAAACAACGAATAGTCAAAGTTTTGGTTGATTGAATTCAAATATATGAATTTTTAATTTAAAAAAAACGCTCGATGATTAATCGAGCGTTCTAAAATTTGGTTTATTCAACCCACGATAAATAATAGCTTGGGTCTTCAATCTGCATGGCAGCTTGGGTAATCTTCAATGGATAGAATGGGTCTATCATTACGGCTAATTCAAGGGTTTCTTTTGCACCAATGCTTTTCTCAACTGTGCCAGGGTGTGGACCGTGTGGTATGCCTTTAGGATGCAAAGTGATCATGCCTTTTTCAACATGCTTTCTGCTCATGAAATCGCCATCAACATAATACAACACTTCATCAGAATCGACATTGCTGTGATTGTAAGGTGCTGGTACCGCTTGTGGATGGTAATCAAACAAACGCGGCACAAATGAGCAAATCACGAAATTATGACCTTCAAATGTTTGGTGAATTGGCGGTGGCATGTGTATTCTACCTGTGATTGGTTCGTAGTTGTGTATGCTAAATCCATAAGGGTAGTGGTAGCCGTCCCAACCTATGGCATCGAAAGGATGTGTGGTATAGGTATATGGAAACAATTCATCACCTTTTTTAATGATGACTTTAAATTCGCCAATCTCATCGTGGGTCTGTAAATCAGTCGGTAATTTTATGTCTCTTTCACAAAAAGGAGAATGCTCTAAAAACTGCCCCATGGTGTTTAAATATCTTTTAGGTGGACGAATCGGACTAAAAGATTCTGTTATAAACAAGCGATTGTTTTCGTTGTCGAACTCCAATTGGTAAATAACACCTCTTGGAATCACCAAATAATCGCCATATTCAAATTGGATATTGCCATACAATGTCTTTAATTTTCCACTGCCTTCGTGTACAAAAATCACCTCATCGGCATCTGCGTTTTTATAATAATAATCGCTCATAGATTTTCTTGGAGAGGCCGATGTAATATACAAATCGTTGTTGAACAGTTGTATGACCCTGCTGTCTAAGAAATCGTCTTTTGCTTCTACATTAAATGTCATAAAGCTTCTATTTTGCATGTTGTTGCCAATAGCAGCTTTGGGTGCAACATTTGTTGGATTGCCAATAGATTTTACCAATGTTGGTGGATGACAATGGTACACCAACGAATAGGTACTAGAAAATCCTTCTGTACTCACTAACTCCTCTGCATATAGGTCACCATTAGGTTTGCGGAATTGAATATGTCTTTTTTCCGGAAATTTTCCGGCCCTGTGATAAAATGGCATAAATTCGATTAAATTTGTGGGTAAAATTAAGTCTTTTTTGTAATATGTTAAACTGTAAATCGCTTTGTTACTCGATTTTCTTGCTGTTGTTGCTAGTTGCTTACAGCTCATGTAAGAAAAATGGTCATATTCGCTATATCTCCGAAAATGACACTTCATATTCTTTGGATATCCGAAACATCAGCAAAAAAATCAACGAAAGTCCCACCAACCCCGAATTGTACTACACCAGATCGAATACCTTTTATTTTGAAGACAACTACAAACAAGCTCTGTTGGACATCGATTTTGCTTTAACCATCGACTCTGTAAACGCCTTATATAATTACAGTAAAGCGAAATACTTAATGGCTGGTGATACCGCTAATGCTAAGGAAGCTGAAAAATTTTACAAAAGAGCTATAACAGCTAAACCAGATTTTATAGATGCTTTATCAGATTTGGCTAAGTTGTATTTAGCTAAACAAAACTATCCTGAATCAAAAGAACTATATAGTAAAATCAATAAAATCGAACCATCTAATCCAACTCCATACTTCTACTTGGGTATGATAGCTAAAGAAGAAGGTGATACCACTAAAGCCATTAGTTTGTTTGAAAAGACTCTGGTTTACGACGATAAACATTACAATGCTGTTATGCAATTGGGCAACATTTATGCAGATTTGAAAGACAAAAAAGCTTTGATATTTTTTGACAGAGCCATCAAACTCAATGAATTCAGTGATGAAGCATTGTATGCAAAAGGGTTGTATATGCAGCGACAAAATCAATACAAAGACGCTGTTATTTTGTATGAAGCTGTAGCCCGCATGAATCCTGGTCACATTCTTTGTCGTTACAATCTAGGGTACATCAACGGTTTGTTCGAAAATTACAAAAAAGCAGTTGAGTATTTGGATGAGGCCATCGATTTGGCTAATGATTACGCTGATGCATACACATTAAGAGGTATGATGAAAGAGAAATTGAAAAACAGTACAGGAGCCTACAACGATTATAAAATGGCCTTGCAACTAGACGAGCATCAAACTTTAGCTGAAGAAGGATTGAAGCGCATCAATATTACCATTGCGATGCCTTGATTAATTTGTTTTAAAATTTTTTCTCTTCTTATGCCGCAGGGGTACAATTTTTGCATCTCATTAAAATTCAATGTAGCATTGCGATTCATCGCATCATACATAATATTTAAAAAGATTTATAAAATATTTATTTGCTCTTTTGGTTTTTTACGGCTTACATAGAACGTTAATCCGCCTAAACAAGCGCTGATGAGCAATAATATGCCTGCAATTTTTCTGTCCTTTGCAATTCTATCTTCGTTGTTTATCAGGGTCGTTTGACCAATTTTCAAGTTGTAAATCTGAGTATTTACTTCTTTGGGTTGCAATTTCCAGTCGCCGTAATGCAATGTAACGGTGTCTCCAATTTTAAAAGCATTGACAAATTCTGTGTAATTCACTTCCTTTTTTTTGTATACCCCAAAAACTCTTACCTTGCCTTTTAGTTTAAAAGTAAAGGCAAAGTTGTTTTGATCTGGCTGTAATTCTGTTACGCCAAAGTGTTCAACCGAGTTTTTGTATGATTTGATATCTTCCAAACCCCAAAAGGATCTGTACAAAAAAAGTGAGCCAAAGATAAACCATAAAACAGTTGCCGCCAATAGTATGTAGGTTCTAAACCTCATGCTAAACTTGATATGTTTGATGTATTTACTCAAATTACGTAAGATTCATACGGTAGCCTTTTCGTTACGTATGTTAACAATTGCAATTATCGGTATATCTTTTAAATTATCAAACTCATTTAAAATGCGAATTTGATACCCAACCCTGGGTCTAGATACAATGCGCTGTATCCACTGTTGTAAAAGTTGATCTCAGGTTTTAGGTCCAAGCTGAACGCAATTGGGGCATTGCTTACTTTGTATTCTAAGCCAATAATGCCGTCAATTCCGAAATAATTGTCTCTACCATTGTAAAAGTACTTTCTGTCTTTTCTATAATAGTAGTTGTTGTAAGTGTTCCAACCAGCGTGTACTCCACCTCCATAATACCATTGTAAACCCGAAGTATTGGTACTGTTGTGTTTCTCGTACAAGCCTGTTATGCTCATGCCAAATGGATACATGCCTATGATGCCTTCAAATGCGGCAGAATTGCCAACAGGTAATTTGATGGTTAAGCCTTGCGTACCGCCCACTCTCACACCAATTGCAGCTTTGTAAGGAATTTGTGCTTCAATTACATGACTAAATGTAAAAATGCTGATGATTAAAACGATGTTTTTCATGATTTTTGTTGTTTAATTTGTTGATATTCAGTAAATAAAATCTCTTTTTGAGCTAAATTGCCCAAAGAAACGATATTTGTTTAATATGTTGAAAATTAGTATCTTACTAAAAAATTACAATTTATGGTTGAATTCTTTAAGTACTCGATAAATGGTAGCTGGACTGATGTCTAAAACTTTGGCTACAACTTGAACATCATCATTGTATTTCGTTAAAAGTGTTTTGATGATTTTAAATGTATATTCTCTTAAGGTATGCTCGTCGTTGGCCATTTGCGAAATCAAATCACTGTGCTGAAACATGATGTGATGGTCTTCAATCTCATTGTTGTCGCTCATTACAACCGCCACTTCAATCACAGTTTTTAATTCACGAACATTGCCAGGGAAAGGGTAGGCCAGCAATTTTTGACAGGCTCTTTCGCTCAAAACTTTTACCGCCATTTGGTTGGATTTGCAAAATTCTTCGATGTGTTTTTTGGCGATCAACAATACATCATGACCCCTATCTCTCAAAGGTGGTAATTGTATCTTTAATCCCATAATTCTAAAGAACAAATCTTCTCTAAATCTTTTTTCATCTACCAGTTTCTTTAAATCTTGATGGGTGGCAATGATCAATTTACAATCGATTTTTATCGGAGTATTACTGCCTACAGGCGTTACTTCTCGCTCTTGTAACACACGCAACAATTTGGTTTGCATGGCCAAATCCATTTCTGCAATTTCGTCTAAGAAGATGGTCCCGCCATTGGCTTCTGCAAATTTACCTTTGCGTTTTTCTATGGCACCAGTAAAGGCACCTTTTTCGTGACCAAACAATTCACTTTCTATCAATTCTTTTGGAATGGCAGCCATGTTAACAGCTACAAAAGGTTTGTTTTTTCTGTCAGAATTGTAGTGAATGGCTTTAGCAACCAATTCTTTACCTGTACCTGTTTCTCCCGTAATTGAAACATTGATATTAGAAGAACTTGCTTTTTGAAGCAATCCAAAAATGTCGAGTATTGGTCGGCTCTGACCGATGATGGTGTTTGAAAAATTGAACTTGCTCTCAACTTCTTTTTGTAGATATTCAATTCTGTCTTCGAGTTTTGATTTCTTAAGAAGATTGTTGACATTGTTGAATAAACGAGAATGCATGTCCGGACTTTTAACCAGATAGTCGTAGGCGCCTTGCTTTAAAAGCTCTACAGCCACTTCGATATCGTCTTGCTCAGAAATGATGATGACTTCAATTTTGGGATTGTATTCTTTTATTTTTTTAAGCAACACATTGCCTGTGGTATCTGGTAATTTATAGTCGAGGGTAATAACGTCTGGTACTTCGTGTAAGGCCTTTAACAAATCGTTGCCATTGAAAAAGCTTCTAACATTGATATCAGGATTTTGACTTAAACTATGAGCAATCATTTTGTTGAACCAATCGTTGTCTTCAACTACGAATACTTTATAATTCTGGGCGTTTGGCATAAATACTTTGTTAATTTAATTAATTGGTTGTTCTAAGTGAGATTTCAATGCGTTTTCAAGTTTTTGGTAGTGGTTTTTAAAGCTCTGAAACTGACTTTCAATGTCTGACTTTGAAATACTCAATTCCGATTCTGTCATGTTTTCAATTTGTTTTATGCTGTTATAAGCATCACCTGCCATAATGAAACGCAGTGGCGATGCCAGTCTATGTGCTATTAAGTTGACATTGTCCCAACGTTCTACTTCAAGTTCGTGGGTTATTTCTTCAATGCCATTTCGAGTAGAAGTAATCAGAGTTTCTAACATGTCTCTGATAAATGCAGGGTCTTTACCCGCTTGTCTTTGAAGTTCAGTAAGGTCAAAGGTCTTTTTGTTTGTCTCAGTTTCACTAGAAATGTGCACTGTTTCAATATTGCCCTCATATCCATTTTCACTTTTTAGAATCTTGTACAACAAGTCCAATAAGTCATTTTCTTTGAATGGCTTTTCTAGAAATAAGTCAACATTGTTGTCTACAAACGTCTTTAAATTGTCGTGGGTCAATGCGGCTGTTACAGCAATAATTGGCGTTGTGGCTTTTGTAGCATCTTCCATGTTTCTAATTCTTCTGGTGGTTTGAATGCCATTTAATTGAGGCATTTTAACGTCCATTAGAATGCAGTCTATCTTTTCTCTCTCTAGTATCGACAATACGTGTAATCCATTCTCTGCTTCAAAAGTTTGAGCGTTGTATTTGTGAAGGATGTTGTTCATCAAAACACGGTTAAACAATTCGTCGTCGGCAACAATAATTTTCTTGTTCTCCAAAAACATCAAGTCATTTAAATAGTTGTTGTTTTTACTGATATCACTGTATTTGCCTGTAACAAAAGGAATTTTTATGGTAACCGTAGTGCCTTTGTTCAACTGACTTTCCATTTCAATTTTACCTGCATGCAACTCAACCAACATTTTGGTGATGCTTAAACCTAAACCAGAGCTACCAGCTTTGTTCCATCCTTCAGCATTTTCTGCCATGTGGAATTCTTTAAAGATGTTCTCTAAATCTTTTTTATCAATACCTATTCCAGTATCTTTTACCATCATGATGATTTCGCAAGCATTCATGTTGATTGATTTGCTTTTAACCGATACCTCAATGCCTCCTTCAATGGTGTACTTTATAGCATTGCCAATAATGTTAAGCAAAATTTGTCTGATGCGGTATGAGTCGCCAATCAAAACCTTAGGCACAGATTCATCAATGTTGAGTTTTAAATGCAAATTCTTTTCTACAATAAGAGGTTCAAGCAATTCCATGGTGTGTTGAATGCTTTTATGGAATTCAAAACCTTTCTTGTGCAATTCTAATTTGCCAGCATTTAATTTAGAGAAATCCAGAATGTCGTTGACGATGTTTAGGATGTGTTGTATGGACTTCTGAATGATTTCAGTTTGTTTTCTTTGGGTGTAATTAAGATTCGAAGAATGCAATTGGTCAACAAATCCAGAAATGGCATTCAAAGGTGTTCTGATCTCGTGGCTCATATTGGCCATAAAACGCTCTTTAATCATAGCCAATTCTTCTGCTATATCTTTAGAAGCAGACAATTGTTTTTGAATCTTTGATAGATTGCTGATGTATCTGAAATAAACAAATCCAGCGAGAATGATAAACAAACCAGTGCAAGCTCCCAGCATCATAATAGAGCGGTTTGCTGTTTTGATAGTTGATTCAGTTAATATGCGTTCTCTATCCAATCTGTCTGTCTCAAGATTTTCAAGTACAGTAAGAATATCGTTGACTTTCAAATTGATGTCGTGGTCGAGCTCTAAATATGGATTGATGTTTTGAGCTGCTTCTTGTTCAAGAATGTCTATCTTGCCTTTGCTCTGTTCAACTAAGATAGAATCGATGGCCAGATTTTCTTTCTTAGGAACAGATTTAGATTTGCGTTTGCGGGGTTTAACTTCCAATGCCGCTCTATCCATTGCAGTTCTAATAGACTGCATGTTCATGTAATCTTCAATCAAACGTTCTATCGATTTGTCTTGCTGAAACCTAACAATGTTGGTGATGTTTTTGATCTTTTTGTTGGTGTAGAATTTCAGCGTATCGATTAGGGATTTTTCTTCTTCATTGATTTTTCTTGACATTTTTAATTTCATGGTCAAGCGCCTAATTTGAGAAGAAGATGAGTCTAATTGTGTTAAGAAATCTTTTCGATGGGTGATAACATACATTTCCAATTTGTTATCGATGTTGTCGTAGTTAGCATGAATGCTTTTAACGGTGTTGAGTTCTACGTCTTGATTGATTCTACTTTTCAATTTGTTTAGGGAGTCAGATATTCTACTATAGCTGATGATACCTGTTGCCAATATCAACAGAAAAGAAAGGAATAGTAGGATGTATACCCAATTACCCCATTTGCTCTCTTCCAAATTAAACAGTTTCATATTTTTTTTGTTGACGCCCTGCTTGCACTTTTAAAGTATTTAGGGAGTCGTTTACCAACTCCCTAAATTTGCATATAAATAAAAGAATGAAAAGGGTCTTTTTTTCTTTTATCAAAATGACACGAATTGTGCCAAAGCAAATTTCTATGCAAAATTACATTTAAAGTATTGTAAAACAATAAAATACAATATAAACAATGCAAGGATGTAGAATTCAGGGTGTTAAATTTTCTCAAAATGAGAGATTTTCTCAAATTTTTGAGAAATTAGTTTTCTTCCTCGTAATAAATCTTGTAAAATTTCCTACCATCTTTCTCAACTCCTGGCACAATTAAGTCTTTGTTGCCGTGGATATAGATGTGGAAATTGCGGTCGAGTTTGAGGATGCTTTTAAAGACACGGGCTTGTTTTTTTACGGCACTTAAGTTGATGTCAAAACTGTCTTCTAATTCGATGTTGTTTTCTTTTCTGTAGCTTTGGTCGAATTGCTGAAAAGATTCAATCACCAATTCATCTTGAAATACCTCTTCAACAAATTCTTGTTTATCGAAAGTGTCGTGGGTTTTGAAATATTCCATTGAGCGGTTGAGCAAATCAATTTGGTCAGACTTGTTGACTTCAAAGTTTTCAGGAAGAGTTTTGGTAACAAAGTTTTTTGCAATGTCTAGAAAATCTTTTGTGTTATGATATTCGTCTTTGCACGGAGTAAGTTGCAAGAAACGCTCTTTCCAAAATTGGGCTTCTTCAGATTTGTTGGTTTTATCGATGATACAAATCTTGTAGCCATTATCTCGATCGGTATTAAATATGAGACATGCTTTATCGGGTTTGTCAATTTGAATGCCCTCTTCGCTGCTAATGACAAATTCTTTACTGTCGGGTTGCAACTTTAAGAAGGGGTATTTGTTTTCAGACTTAAATATACCAATGGCGTTTACTTCTTGGTAGTCGACCATTAATTTTGAGAAATGTGCTACAAAAATATCCCCCGATTTGATCATGGGATGGTTAGACGCATCGTACAGGTATTTGGCCATGTTGATGCTGTTGAGGTGAAAATCGGTAATTCCTTCAAAGATGTCAGAGCAATACTTAAACATGGGATTCATATTGTGGTCGCCATCGCTAAACGTAAAGTTAAAGTATTCATCGACTTTAAAGCTTTGCAAGAAATACTTTTGCAAAAGCTCTTCAACGGTTCTATCAGAAATATCCAAACGTTGTTTAGAAATCAAAAGTTCTTCATCGTTGTTTTTGTTGCCAACTCTATGAACAGACACCTCATCCAAAGTACTAACAGAATAATCGAGCATAAGCTGCAAAGATTGAGATTTTTTGAGATAGAGAGAATAAGTGAAGGGTTAATTTATTCGGATGTTTTGAACAGTTGGGGCGAAAGTTACATAACAGGTATTGATGTTGATTAAACAGTAATTTTAATTAAAAAATTTCTTTGGATTATTTTTTAATGTCTTTTATCTTGCATCAAATTTAAATTGTGAAATTGATTAGGCTCATACACTTTATCTGCTTATTTGTTGTTGCAATCAATTGCAGTGCACAAAAGAGGTATGAAACCAATACAGATAGAAAGCGCTCATTTAATTGGTTGTTTGGAGATAGTGTATGGTTAGATTTTAAAACCAATCCACCAATTGTTAAATCAGGAAGTAAAATGTCTGCTTTAGAGTCTGCGTCTGCCTATTCTGATACAAATGGTAATTTGTTGTTGTATTCTGACGGATTGACGGTATGGAATAGTAAGCATCACATCATTAAAAATGGTACAGGATTAAATGGACATAGTTCCTCAAGTCAAGGAGCATTATTCATTAAGCATCCAAATTTTGACAGCTTGGTGTATTTGTTTACTACAGATGCTCAAGGAGGTGTAAACGGTTTTCAAGTAAATTTAATTTCAATTCATTCAAATATAGATAGTAGTGTAATAATTGAAAAAAACAAAGTATTACTCAATCAAACTTGCGAATCCATTTCGGCAACCCAGCACCAAAATGGTTTGTATACTTGGGTCACTGTACATGGTAAAACAGGTAATACTTTCTATGCTTATTTAATCAATGAAAACGGGATAGTTAAATGCCCTGTATTGAGCAATGAAGGCTTTATTTATGATGGGAATAATCTGGCATGTCAAACAATGAGTTGTTTTAGCGAAAGGGGTAATTTTTTTGTAACAAGTATTTTCAGTAGTCTAAAAGTTCAAATATTATCCTTTGACAATCTTTTAGGAAATTTTAGTTTGTTAAAGCAATACACTGGATTAAGTGTGCCTACAGGAGTTGTATTTAGTAATGATAATAAATATCTGTACTTAGTTGAACGAGGAAAACAAATAAACCAAATTGAAATTTCAAGTTGGCAAAGTAAAGTAATACTTAGTAATATAAACAATAAATATTTTATTAATCATTTAAGTAAGACTCCTTACAATTCTATTTTCATAAATATTTTAGATTCATTTTATATACCTAATATAATTAATCCTGATTCACCTGCAAGTAAAGTGAATCTCATTTTTAAATTTTTAAATTTGAATGGAAATAGAATTAAATATGGTATTAACAATTTCAATCAATCTTATTTTTATACCCCCTCAATAGATTACAAATACCATTTAAATTGTACAAATAATGTCATTGATTTTAATGGACTTGACACATTTTCAGCCAATGTGCATCAATGGCAAATCATTCAACCCAATTCAAACACTGAAGCCACATATTCAACCAAAAATATCTCCCATCCATTTTTAGATACTGGTTTGTATGTTGTAAAATACATTGCCCAAAATGGTCTAAGACAAGATACAGTAATAAAATCCATTCATCTATACCCTAAAATCAATCCCCATTTTTTAGGCAATGATACAACGTATATAAAAGGTGATGTCATCAACAAAGTACTAAAAGTGCCCAGTGGTATTTATTGTCAAATGTGGCAAGATAGCTCTAGTTTAAGTACTTACACTGCTACTAAAAAAGGAACCTACTATTGCAAAGCCATTAGCAACGCATTCTGCGAAGTAATAGATACCATAGTGATTAAAGAATGCATCAATTCTAATGCACCAATAATCGTAAAAAAACAAAACGATAGTTTGTTTTGTAGCCACCAAGATGCAGATACATTTGTTTGGTATAGAAACAATCAAGTGTATGCAACAAGTACAAGTAAATTGAATGGCATGGCTGCTATCAAAATACGAGATACTGGTACCTATAGAGTAGAAATATTAAAACAAGGATACTGCCCAAAAAGCAGTTCTAGTTATACGGTCAATAAACTGGGCTTAAGCGCATCACAACTAGCAGATTTTGGTGTGCAATGTTTCCCAAATCCAAGCAAAGGCGAATTAACCATCATCAACAATAATGATGAAGCCATTGTGTATTCTATAAGCGATATTTTAGGCAAACAACTCAACACTCAAACACTGCAACAAGGCACAAACTTAATCGAACTAAACCTAACAAAAGGAATTTATATCATATCATTTACCATTAAAACTACAACGATACATCAGAGATTAGTACTTCAATAAAACTAAATCAATTGCAAATGCTTTTAGAATACTTGTCACAAAATAAATGTGCATTTGAATCAATACACTTTAATTAACTATATTGCATATATAAGATGTTGAAAATATATAAAGCTATAACACTTGGAATGCTTTTATTATATAGCACTAATATTCTTTTTGCACAAAAGAGGTATGAGACCAATCCAGATTTACTTAGAACCAATAATTGGTATTTTGGAAATAAAAATAGTGTGAAGTTTCAAATTAATAATCAAAAAGACACAACCGTACTTAATAGTGTTGAAGCTTCAGCTGTTTTTTCAAATTCTTTAGGTAGAGTTGTACTATATACTGACGGAGAAACTGTATGGGATTCATTAAACAATGTAATAGTTTCAGGTTTGTTGGGAAATCAATCGTCTCATATGGGTGCAGTATTTTGTAACTTAGAAAGGGATAGTTTGCTTTATCTTTTTAATACAAATTATGCATTAAGTACAACAAAAGAGTTAAGTTATTGTAAGTTTAAAGTAAGTGAAAAAGAAATAATTTTATTGGATAAAAATGTTATTCTTAATACTCAAATTGCAGAACCAATAATTTTAGTTAATTCTGATAATAATATTAATCATTGGCTTATTTGTCATGGGTTTAATAATAATGCCTTTTTTGTTTATCACATTAACAATAATGGATTGATTAATTGTCCAAAAGTATTAAATACTGGCAGTTACAATGGAGGGGTTTCAATTGCCAATCAATTTTCAATGAAGATATCAAATGATGGGAAGTTTATTGTAAAATCAAATTTAAATATACCTCAGAATTATGATGGTGCAGAATTGTTTAGTTTTGATGATAGAACAGGAAATATTAAGCAACTATTTTCAATTCCAAAATTGAAATTTCCTGTAACAGGTTTGTGTTTTTCGCCGAAAAATAAAAACTTATTTATAATGGAAAGAGATAGTTTTTTAAATGTTTATAAATTTGATTCAGCAGATAGCGCTTCCACTGTATCTTCAAGGAATAAGATTGTTTTAAAAGGATTCAAATTTGAATTACAAAATACTTTGAGTAATGAATTAGCGGTTCAAATATTCGATTCTTTTTTTTTATGTTTAATAAAGTTCCCAGATGATTTCACGAATCTTCAGATAAAATTAAACGGGATAAGGACATTGAATAAAATTTCAAACAATGGTCTTCCCAATTTCAATCAATCTTATTTTTATACCCCCTCAATAGATTACAAATACCAATTAAATTGTACAAATAATGTCATTGATTTTAATGGACTTGACACATTTTCAGCCAATGTGCATCAATGGCAAATCATTCAACCCAATTCAAACACTGAAGCCACATATTCAACCAAAAATATCTCCCATCCATTTTTAGATACTGGTTTGTATGTTGTAAAATACATTGCCCAAAATGGTCTAAGACAAGATACAGTAATAAAATCCATTCATCTATACCCTAAAATCAATCCCCATTTTTTAGGCAATGATACAACGTATATAAAAGGTGATGTCATCAACAAAGTACTAAAAGTGCCCAGTGGTATTTATTGTCAAATGTGGCAAGATAGCTCTAGTTTAAGTACTTACACTGCTACTAAAAAAGGAACCTACTATTGCAAAGCCATTAGCAACGCATTCTGCGAAGTAATAGATACCATAGTGATTAAAGAATGCATCAATTCTAATGCACCAATAATCGTAAAAAAACAAAACGATAGTTTGTTTTGTAGCCACCAAGATGCAGATACATTTGTTTGGTATAGAAACAATCAAGTGTATGCAACAAGTACAAGTAAATTGAATGGCATGGCTGCTATCAAAATACGAGATACTGGTACCTATAGAGTAGAAATATTAAAACAAGGATACTGCCCAAAAAGCAGTTCTAGTTATACGGTCAATAAACTGGGCTTAAGCGCATCACAACTAGCAGATTTTGGTGTGCAATGTTTCCCAAATCCAAGCAAAGGCGAATTAACCATCATCAACAATAATGATGAAGCCATTGTGTATTCTATAAGCGATATTTTAGGCAAACAACTCAACACTCAAACACTGCATCAAGGCACAAACAAATTAGAACTAAACCTAACAAAAGGAATTTATATCATTTCATTTACCATTAAAACTACAACCATACATCAGAGACTAATACTTCAATAGGATTATTAAAATTGTTTTCGCATGAAATTCACACAACAAAAAAGCCCCGAATCTCTTCGAGGCTTTTTTCAATAGCAGTAATACAATTTACAATTTCACATCTATGATGTTGACTGTATATGTGTAAGTCTTGTTGTTTTTTAGCTTTACTGTTACGGTAAATGCGGTGTTATCTGTTAAGGTTGCAGCATTGATTTTTGGTTCCCATACTACTGTATTCAAACCATAACCGTTGGCATTTGTTTCTTGCTTCAATTCTACGTCGTTGCCCGAAGCATCTTTCATCGTAACTATTGCACCTTCTGTGTTTTGGTCGATAGAGAAACTCCACTTTTTAAATACCAACATTTTTGGACAGGTATTGGCTGGTGGCCATGCTATGTATTGCGACTTGTATTTGTTAGTGTCTAGGGTTTGAGATTGGTCAACCGCCTTGATGACTGTATACGATTTTGAGGTGCCAATACCCATGTACGCCGATTGTGGATACAACAACCATCTTCTATTGCCAACTGTTGCGTGATTCTGACCCATAGCAGCAGTTACTGCAATAGCAGGATTGCCGTCTTTGGTTAACAACGAATTTTTTAAAGCATCTGCTCCTGCTGGTATAAAACATCTCCAGCCATCGTTAGGGTCGTGACTCATTGCCTTATTAGATTCGCACATCAAAGCTGCCATCATGCACACCTCATTGTCTTCTTTGGTCAATGCAATCATCTCAGTCAATCCAGCCATTCTTCTAAAATAGTTGATTCTTTGTTCGGCTCTTAAAGCAATATCATCGGTCATCTTGCCCCACATACAAGAGTCAGCAAACCCATTCCAATTGTATTCAGGCACACCTTTTTCGTTTTTGCCAGGATTGTTGATTCTGCTACCGAAATAGTTCAATTTAAAATCATTTTCTACTATTTTTCGCCATTGTTCGTTCAACACTTTGCTTTGGTCGGGATACAATTTGATACACTCGTTCCAAGTTTTTCTCGCTAAAAAGAAGTCGCCAGAGTCTGTGGTCTCTTGAATCAAACGCATTCTGTATGCTTTTACTTTGTTTTTATAATCTGCAACTTTTGGATTGAATCCAACACACATATCATTTAAACCAATCATGGCCTGCAAGTCGATGTATTGAACTGTACCCGCATTTTTGCTGTTGGTGTAGGTGTTTAATGATTTGATGAAATCGGCAGAAGGCACCGACTTGAAATTATACAACATAAAGGTATTGTATACATGCTTTGCTATTCTGATGTTAGGTTCAGTTTGCATTACTGTTAAAATGTCTTTTGTGCGTTCTTGTTCTGACTTAGCTGTTGAACCAATGTTGTACTGACACATCCATGAAGCGTAACATGATTTTGGTAAACCTATTTCGGCAAAATACAAGGTAATTTTTTTGAGAAATTCTGATTTGTCCATGCCCGCAAAAATGTCGTACTTCTTAACCAACGCCAGCTGTTTCAAAGTTTTCTTATCAGATTTAGATTTGGCATAAATCAACATCAAACTATCAAATTGTCTTTGTTCATTTGATTCGGCCATGCCATTTAAAAGAAAAATGTAAATGGAATTTTCTCTGTGATTTAAAAACGAATCGAAAGGAAAATCTTTCAGACCATTTCTAACAGCCGATAGATAATCGTAACTAGGAGGGATGTTGTCTAGCTCGTGGCGCATCAGCTTGTATGTGTATTCACTAAGCTTGGCATCGTTTGGCAACAACTCTCTTCCGTTTTTTACAAAGAGGTAAGCAGAGTCTAGTTTCCCTTGAGAAGCGTAGTACTCACACAATTTTCTAAATGGCTCTTTGTGGTAGCCATAGACTTTAGAATTGCTATCTAAAACTGCAGCATAAATGATTTCAGCTGCGTGCTTGTACATTGGAATGCTTTGGTGTTTTTCTCCAGTTTCCCAGTAACAGTCGGCTGCGTATACCAATGCCATAGTATCATTAGAAAACAGCATGTTCTTCTTAAAAAGAGGCAATGCTTTAGAATAGCGTTTGGTGTTGTAAGCATCCATTGCTTCTTTGTTAACTTGTTTTACAAGCAATGAAAAATACTCTGAATTGTTTTGTTTAAACGTTTCTTTTGCACCTTCATTGGGTAAAGTTTCAAGCGCTTTTTCAGCATATTTGATGGCATCTTTCATGGCATTTGGAAAATCTGTTGAGATGCTTTTGTCTTTGTAGATTTCGTATTGAATGCGCGATTTCAATAAAAGTGCCGAAGAGTTTTTAGGTTCGCTTTCAATACATTTGGTGATGTATTTATCTGCTGCTTTAAACTTTTTAGCTTCGAAAGCCGTTTTGGCTTTATCACAATTTTTATTCTGAGCGAATGCTGTGGTACTTAAGCTTAAAAGGATTAGAAATAGTAAACGTTTCATTTTTATGATTAAACTGCAAATTACTTTAAATTATTGTTTGCGCTTCCCACAACTTGTTCAACACTCCAAGCTTCAGCTTTTTGTGCGAATTTTGCTTTGGTAAGCTGCCACGTTTCTGCGAACAGTTCTGAAGCTCTATAGGCATTAAGATGGTCTTCTGATACCCATTTGCTATAGGTAAAAAAGATATTGGGCTGATGAATGTCTTTGATCAAATCAACACCATAGCAACCATCAAAATTGCCAATCTTGTCTTTTACTTTCAAGAATAGTTGCATAAATGACTCAATCTCTTCTTCTCTGAAATGCATTTTCACAATTCTGATGATCATAATATATCGATAATAACTTTTGTTTCTTCTTTGATTCTGAACAATCTTTGAGCATTGCCCAAATTGATTTGTAATTTTAGATACCCACTTTTACTGAATCTGAAAATGGCTTCGCCAGGGGTAGCATCAGTAATGGATTGACCGATGTGTTTGAAAGTTTCACCTGGATAATGTTGAATTTTTATTTGAAAACCTCTGTTGCCAACATGGGCCATAAATTGCTGAGCAGTTAAATTGAAAAAACAATTGCCGTGTTTATCAATAAAAATACAGTCAGCCACTATTAAATTTTGGTTAAGATTTGGTTGTCTTAAATATCTGAATTGAAGTAGCTTGCCTGCTTTTTGTAATGTGTTTATTTGGTCATTTAAAAACAACTGAACAGCCTCTTTTTCATTGTCTTCGTGGATGATATAGGCATTGTTGACATCCGGATTGTCTTTGATCATACTCAACAATCCATTGTTTGGTAAAATGTAGAGAATGTTATTTTCAAGATAACAAATCGATTCTTTTGTGTAACCTACTTTTATCAATACGATTTGTTTTTCTGCTGAGCTTATATCGATTTGCTTGGCTACAAAAGCAGCTTCAATGGTATTGTTTAGCTTGATGTCGTGGGTAATATCGACGAACGGAGCTTGGGGGAAATCCTGCATCCAATGCGACCTCAACAAACCAATTTTGTAAGAACCATTTTGAAAATCAGATATAAAATAAATGGAGGTCAAATTTTTTGTATATTCGTTGGCAAAAATATCCACTATTTAACATTAAAAAAACCTATTTAATCATTGGCAGAAAAAAGTTATTTAATTGAAGATTTGCATCCGATGGAAATTTATGGTGCAAACAACGTGTATTTAGAGAAGATTAAACACATTTTCCCTAAATTAAGATTGGTAGCCAGAGGCAACGAAATAAAAGCTATTGGTGAAGAGACAGAGGTAGATGTGTTGATGAAGAAAATCGACCAATTTGTAGTTATGATTACAAAAGGTAGAGAATTGAATGATTCGCTGCTTAAGGAAGTTTTCGGAGACGAAGCCAGTGCTTTGGAAATGACTTCTCCTGACGCTGATAACAACACCATATTGTTTGGAAACAACGGTAAACCTATCAAAGCTAGAACCGCCAATCAAATCAAATTGGTGAAGGAAATAGACAAAAACGACATTGTTTTTGCCCTTGGTCCTGCTGGTACTGGTAAAACCTATACCGCTGTAGCAGTAGCGGTTAAAGCTTTAAAAAACAAGGAGATAAAAAGAATTATTTTAACCCGTCCTGCTGTTGAAGCTGGCGAAAGCTTGGGTTTTTTGCCTGGAGATTTGAAAGAAAAGATTGACCCATATTTGCGTCCACTCTATGATGCTTTGGACGATATGATTCCAGCAGAAAAATTAAAGCAATACCTTGAAAACAGAACGATAGAGGTTGCGCCACTAGCATTTATGAGGGGTAGAACTTTGGACAATTGTTTTGTCATCTTAGACGAAGCTCAAAATACAACAGATTTGCAAATCAAGATGTTTTTAACCAGAATGGGACCAAGCGCTAAAGTCATTATAACAGGCGATTTGAGTCAGGTAGATTTGCCAGCAAAACAAACTTCTGGACTGTCTAAAGCCACCAGAATTCTTGAGAAAATAAAGGGCATTAGCATTGTGATGCTGAATGTTGACGACGTTGTGAGACATAGGTTGGTAAAAGAAATTATCAAAGCTTATGAAACCAATGTGACACCTACCGATGGTAGTAAAAAATAGACACTTTTGAAAAAAATCGTTTGTATGAAACGAAAGAATTGTATTTTTGTCTATTATTAAATTTAAAAATGAATCAATCAATGACGGCGAAAGTAGAAAAAGGTTTGATGGCGACTAATTACTTCTTTAAAGATCAGACAAATTTTTATAGAGGGAAAGTGAGAGACGTTTACACAATAAAAAATGATCATATTGTGATGGTGGCTTGTGATAGAATTTCAGCATTTGATCACGTATTACCTAGAGCAATTCCACACAAAGGAGAAGTTTTAACTCAAATAGCAGCATTCTTCTTAGATGCTACAAAAGACATTTTACCAAACTGGAAAATTTCAGTTCCAGATCCAAATGCTACATTAGGTATTAGATGCGAAGCGATTCCTATCGAAATCGTTGTAAGAGGCTATTTGTGTGGTCATGCTTGGAGAGTGTACAAAACAGGGGAGCGCATGATATGTGGTGTAAGAATGCCAGATGGTTTAAAAGAGAACGACAAATTTCCAACCCCCATCATTACTCCTGCTACCAAAAGTTCTGAAGGACACGATGAAGATATTAGTTTAGAAGATATCGTTACAAGAAAGATATGTTCTAAAAAGGTTTTAGATCATATGGTGGAGGCTGCCTTCAAATTGTTTGAAAGAGGTAGTAAAATGGCAGAAGAAAGAGGCTTGATCTTAGTGGATACCAAATACGAATTTGGATTACACGATAAAAAATTGACTCTGATTGATGAAGTGCATACGCCTGATTCAAGCAGATTCTTCTATTTAGACTCATACGAAAAATTGCAAAAAGCTGGTAAACCTCAAAAGCAATTATCTAAAGAATTCGTAAGAGAATGGTTAATGGAAAATGGTTTTCAGGGTTTGGAAGGCCAATTAATACCTGAAATGACAGACAATTTTGTTGCTAGTGTTACAGATAGATATACAGAATTGTATGAAGCTATGACCGGTAATAAGTTTGTTGGTAGAGATTATGCTGATGTATTAGACGTTATAGAAAACAACATCAACAACAGCATCTCTAGCCTTTAGAATTGACACTTTTTAACAAAATGAGATATATATTACTTAGTATTTTCACACTAAGTCTGTGCGCAGGTGTGTGGGCGCAGACTGTGAAGACCTATGCCGGTATGAAGTACGTCGGCACTGGCAGTTACACAGGGTTCAGAAACAATAAAAAAGACTCGGTTCTTTTCTCTGCACCTATGGGTATCGAAGTTGATACCGCTGGTAGAATTTATGTGTCTAACGAACACAATATTTTCTGGATCAGTGGTAACACAGCCTATCTTGCAGCAGGTTATATCCTAGACCCAACTGATGGTGGCGCTGCTGATAGCAAAGATTTTGCTGGTTCTCAAGCAAGATTTTCTCGCCCTGCTGGTTTGGCCATCAACCCAAATACAAACGAATTGATGGTGGCTGACTTAGACAACAACCAAATTAGAAAAGTTGAAAGATTCATCAATACCGCTACCCAACAAATTGTTACCACTTTTGCAGGTGTTAAATTGTTGAACGGAGCTTTCCTTGATGGCGCTAACGCTTCTGCTAAATTCAATGGTCCTAAAGGTATTGCAGTTGCCGCTAATGGCGATGTATATGTTGCCGATAGAGCCAATCACTGTATCAGAAAAATTTCTGGTGGTTCTGTTACTACTATTGCTGGTGTACCTGGTTCGTCTGGACACGTCAATGGTTCTGGTGCTACAGCAAAATTCTCTGCTCCCTTTAATGTATTCGTCGATGGTAATTATTTATTGGTTGCCGATTATGGTAATTCTGCTATCAGAAAAATTGATTTGAGTAACAATTCTGTTACGGATATGATTACGTCTGGTTTGTTCGGACCAAAAGACATTTGCAAAATGAATGGCGCTTATTACATTGCTGAAGCTCTTTGTGTAAAACGCTATGAAAACAATGTGTTAAGCATTTTTGTTGGAAGCAATTCTCAACAAGGTTACGTAGATGCAGACGGAACTGCAGCTAGATTTGAAGATATTTCAGATATTGTTTATCACCCAAAACACAACATGTTATACGTGGTAGATATGGGTAATAATGTAGTGAGAAGCATCGCTCCTAATGCTAGACCAGTATGTAGTTTTACTACTTCAACAACTGCTGCAACCAAAGGACAAACCATCATTTTAACGAGTACTTCTACCAATAAACCAGAAGTATTTAAATGGTCTATCACACCTAGTAATTATACATTATTAAACAACACAGATGTAAATGACAGTGTTTTATATTTGTCATTTAATCAAACAGGAACTTACAGTGTTAAATTGTATGTGTCAAATGCTTCAGGAGCAGATTCTTTGCTAAAGAGCAATTACATCTCTATAAGCAGTGTAACAGCTCCTCCTGTAGTTGAATTTATTGCCAGCAAGACAAATCCTATCGTAGATGAGGTTATAAGTCTAATAGATTTATCCACAAATACGCCTACATCTTGGAAGTGGAGAATTACTCCAGCCAATTATATTTTCGTGAATGGCACTGATTCAACTTCTAAAATTCCTAACATCAAATTCACCAATGGAGATAACTTCACTGTGACATTAATTGCTAGCAATACAGAAGGTTCAAATCAGTTAAAGAAAATAGATTATATCAAAGTAAATGGTTCGTCAATTGCGCGCGTAAAGGCTACAAAATTGATAAACGTTTATCCAAACCCTGCCACTTCTTCAAGTGTTATAGTAGACACTAAAGGTGCTTCAAAAGTTGAAATTTTTGATGTGTTCGGCAGACAATTGAAGTCGGTTGATACAGATTCTGATCAAACAGAATTAAACATCGAGGACTTAATGAGCGGCACATACACACTGGTATTAAATATTAACGGAGAAAAATATTCTGCAAGATTGATAGTTAATCATTAATTTTATGGTTGATTATGATGAAGCAGAGCAAGGCTATTGCTATCCTCAAATCCGGTAAGAATGTTTTTCTTACCGGATCTGCGGGAGCAGGCAAGACATACGTACTCAATCAGTACATCGGTTATCTTAAAGACAATAAAATACCAGTAGCCATTACGGCATCAACAGGTATAGCTGCAACCCACATGAATGGTATGACCATTCACTCTTGGGCTGGAATTGGTGTTAAAGACACACTTTCTCCCGCAGATCTAATAGACATTAAAAACAAAAAATACATTACCGACAAAATTGACACTGTTCAAGTTTTGATCATTGATGAAATTTCAATGTTGCACAAACAACAATTGGAAATGGTTAACATGGTGTTAAAATACGTCAAAAACACGGCATTGCCTTTTGGTGGTATTCAAGTTGTGTTTTGCGGCGATTTTTTTCAATTACCTCCTGTTGGTAGACAAACTGAAGAAAACAAAGACAAGTTCGCTTTCATGAGCATGGCATGGTTAGAAGCCGCTCCTATTGTCTGTTATATTGACGAACAACACCGTCAATCGGATAATTCTTTGAATAAAATTCTCAATGACATTCGTTCTGGTCAGACTTCTCAAAGCACATTAGATACGCTAACTTTTGCATTAAAAAACAATGCTCCTAAAACGGATTTTATAACCAGATTGTATACCCATAACATTGATGTCGATAGAATCAATACTGAGAGATTGACACAATTGTTTACCAAATCAAAGGTGTTTCAAGCTGAGTTAAAAGGAAATGAAAAATTGCGGGATATGTTGGCCAAGTCTGTGTTGACCGATGTGTTACTTGAATTGAAAATCGGAACAAAGGTCATGTTTATTAAAAACAATTACGAAAAAGGGTACATGAATGGAACTCTTGGAGAAGTAGTTGATTTTACTGAAGATGACGGCTATCCAATGGTTAAAATATTGAATGGAAACACGATTACTGCCGAGCCAGAAGTATGGTCGATAATTGATGAGGCTGGAGTTACTTTAGCGAGTTATACTCAAGTCCCTTTGCGTTTGGCTTGGGCCATAACTGTTCACAAAAGTCAAGGTATGACATTGGATGCTGCTGAAGTAGATTTAAGTAAAACGTTTGAAAGAGGTCAGGGTTATGTGGCATTGAGTAGATTGAAAGACATTGAAAGTTTGTTTTTAACTGGATTCAATCAAATGGCATTACAAATAGATCCGCTGGTATTGAAGGCTGATAGGCGATTTAAAGAGTTGTCTACTGAGGCAGATGCTAAATGGTACGATGAAGAATTGGAGAAATTTGCTGAATTGTTTAAGCAAGTTTGTCAAGCTTCAGTGTCTAAAATTGAAGCCAAAAGAAGTGCCAAAAAACGCGCTATTATGGCTAGAATGGCCGAAAACGAAGATTTGGCTTTTGAGAAAAAATCCAAACCCAAAAAGACTAAGAAATCTGATAAAGAATCTACTGTTAGCGCTAAAGTAAAGAAACCTTCAACGTATGAGCTGACAGCAGAATTGGTCAATCAAGGATTGAGTTTGACAAGCATAGCCAATCAGAGAAACATTTCGGTTGGAACTGTAATGTCTCACATTCAAAAGTTGGTCAATCAAGGTGTGGAATTGGATTTGACTAGCATCAAACCTCCTGATGAAACGTTGAAATCTGTTGAAGTTGCAATAGAAAATCTTGGTGAAAAAGCCAGAAACGAACAAGGACGGTTGTTGCTGACGCCAATTCATGAAATACTAGAAGCCAAATACGACTATGATGAATTGCGCTGTGCAGTTCTATTTCTCGAAAAATAAATTATTCGAATACACATCAAAATCTTCTGAGCTATAGCGTTTTTTCCAAGTAATTGCGCTGTCAGGAGGTGTCATGTTATCGCCAAATGTACGTTTAAGGATGATGATGTGTCGTAAACCTAGTTGACTAATAGAATCTGTAAATTTAGGTGTAAGTAATTGACCATTAAACGCCACCCATCCTCGTCTATGTGCAAAGTACATTGGGGTAGGGAAGGCTCCACTATTTATGGCGACTAAGTCTTTGGGTTGACTGATGCTGTCCATGACGTTTTCAAGTTTGGTGATGGCTTGGTTTTCTGGTTTGATTCTAAAATCGTCGATGTGATTGAAAAATCCTTCAACGCCAATGGCTATCAATACAATGGTTGCAAATTTTTTGTTTGGAATTTGTTCCACTCCATAAGCACTCATCAAAGCCATAATAGGAACAAATGGTATGATGTAATATGAATGGTGGTAGAAAGTAAATCCACCTTTAAGCATGATGGGTAAAAATCCTACAAAGCCAATGGAAACCACAGCAAGTAGTAATGTGTTTTTAAGTTTAATGGATTTGTAAACACCAAATACAAAGCATGCAAAACCAACAAACTTGAGTGCAGTGTCATAAAAACGGCTTAAGGTTTCAGGTAAATGTTGCCAAAGTTCTAATGCCCCTTGGGTCATCGATTTGCCCATAAAGAAATGGTGAAAGCCGTATGTTGTTTCTAGATAAGGTACCCATTTGAAATAATACCAAGCAGGAAACACGATGCTGCCAATCAAGCAAATTGCTAGCACAACTTTTCTCTGCAAAGAAATGGCTGAATTGAAGTAAGGTATGAGCAGTAAAATTAAAATGTAAGCTGCAGGAAGTTTTGCAAGGGTGCCAATGGCAGTGCACACAAAAGCCAAAAGTAATTGAGTTGGTTTTTTGTTTTCAAGGTAATTGGTGCAATAATACAATGCGGCAATTGTAAATGACATTGAGAAAGTGTCTGGCATAATCTTCCTCGAATAGGTATACCAAATAGAAAACAATAGAATAATGGTTGCGTTAAATGCGATTTCTTTTTTGAAGTATTTTTCTACCAATTTATGAAAGAAAAGCAGTCCGATTGAGGTGATGAGCAGGTTGATGAGACGTCCATACCAGTGTTCATAACCAAATACGCATGAGAGCAGATAAATCAGATAGTTGAGGACCGGAAATTCCATTCCAGTAACACCAGACATTTCACCGGCTATATCAATTTTTGGGTGCAATAGATCGGCCCCATCCTCATAAAAATTTCTAGCAACCATGGTAACGGTTGTTTGTCTCCAGTTATGAGACACCTCGAGTGGAGGAAACCAAATGCCATAGAGTCGGACAACAAAGAACAAAAAAATCCAGAACCTAATGTTCTTAAAATATCGAAGAGTTTGTTCTTTCATTTCTGAGTTCAAACATACATCAAAAACCACTATTTAAAAAACAACCTTGTAAGGTTGGTTTTGTTCCGGTAGACAACCTTGTAAGGTTGAAATTTTCATCGAAGGTAACCTTGTAAGGTTGGTTCAGGAAGGTTCGACAACCTTGTAAGGTTGAATTGTACAGGTCGCAACGTTTGCCCAGTTTCGAGTCGAGTCCCCGAGACTCTGATGCTGGGTCGGAGGTTCCTTCGTCGCAGACTTCACCTGCCCGAATGAATTCATTCAGGCGGGGGCTACCGACCGGAGGTCGTAACGTCGGAGGTTGGTTTTAACTAGAAATTGAAGGATATTTTTTGTAATTTCGCGACTTTATGGAACTCGATAAGCATTATAATCCCCAAGCAGTTGAAGACAAATGGTACAAGTTTTGGATGGACAACGGATACTTTGATTCGGTGCCCGACCACAGAGAACCGTATACCATAGTCATTCCGCCACCTAACGTTACAGGTGTGTTGCACATGGGGCATATGCTTAACAATACCATTCAAGATGTTCTGATTAGAAAAGCTAGAATGGAAGGCAAAAACGCTTGCTGGGTGCCAGGTACCGACCACGCTAGTATTGCTACTGAAGCTAAAGTTGTAAAAAAATTAGCTGAACAAGGTATTAAAAAATCTGATATCAGCAGAGAAGAATTCCTTGCTCATGCATGGGAATGGAAGAACAAATACGGTGACATCATTTTACAACAATTGCAGAAACTTGGTGCAAGCTGCGACTGGAAACGCACACGTTTTACTATGGAAGAAGAACTTAGTAATGCAGTTACTGAGGTGTTCATCCGCATGTACAAAGATGGCTTGATTTACCGTGGTACTAAAATGGTGAACTGGGATCCTGTTGGTAAAACCACGCTCAGTGATGAAGAAGTAATTTTCAAAGAAAACAATTCTCAGTTGTTTTATGTGACCTACCCATATTCTAAAGAAACCCTTGCTGCTCTTGGGTTGACAGAAGGTGGTTTGACCGTTGCGACTACTCGTCCGGAAACCATTATGGGCGACGTGGCAATTTGCGTGCATCCTGATGACGAACGTTACAAACACTTACATGGTAAGACCATTCTTGTTCCAATAGTCAATCGCGAAGTGCCTGTAATTGCCGACGATTATATTGATATAGAATTTGGTACAGGGTGTTTGAAAGTTACGCCTGCTCATGATGAAAACGACTACAGAATTGGCGAAAAACACCATCTTGAAGCAATAGATGTATTAACAGAAGATGGCAAAATTAATGAAAGAGCAGGTGTTTATGTAGGCTTAGATAGATTCGCTTGCCGTAAACAAATTGCAAAAGATTTAGAAGAACTTGGTTTGATTCAAAAAATCGAACAAATAAAAAATACTGTTGGTCATAGCGAAAGAACTGATGCAGTTATTGAGAAACGCATTTCGACGCAGTGGTTTGTCGATATGAAAGAATTTATGAACAGACACCCACAAGTGTTGAGTTCTGTGATGGAAGATGAAGTGAAATTTCATCCATCAAAATTCAAGAACGTCTACAAACATTGGATGGAAAACATCAAAGACTGGAACATCAGCAGACAGCTTTGGTGGGGACATAGAATTCCAGCGTGGTACAATAAAAATGGTGATTTTGTTGTAGCATCAAACATAGATGAAGCGATAGCGGCATTTCAAGCTAAATCCATTTCGGTTACAGCTTCAGAATTGACTCAAGATGAAGATGTATTAGATACTTGGTTCAGTTCGTGGTTATGGCCAATATCTGTATTTGATGGATTCAAAGATCCTAACAATGCAGACTACAAATACTATTATCCAACCAATGATTTGGTAACGGGTCCAGACATTATTTTCTTTTGGGTAGCGCGTATGGTGATGGCGGGATATGCTTTCAATGGAGAAAAGCCATTCAGCAATGTGTACTTCACCGGTATCATCAGAGATAAATTAAGACGCAAAATGAGTAAGAGTTTGGGCAACAGTCCAGACCCTCTTGATTTGATTGCAAAATTTGGAGCAGATAGTGTAAGGATGGGTATTTTGTTGAGTTCACCTGCGGGGAATGACATTCTGTATGATGAAAGTCAGATAGAACAAGGCCGTAATTTCTGCAACAAAATTTGGAATGCTTACAGATTGATAGCTGGTTGGCAAGTAGTAAACGATGATGAAGTTTCAACTGACATTACATCAGGTGATGCTTTGTCAAACAAATGGTTTGCCATGAAATTTCAAAAAGCGGTTGATGCGATTCACGCTGACTTTAAAGATTACAGATTGAGCGATGCTTTAATGGGCATTTACAAATTGATTTGGGACGATTTCTGCTCAGGTTATTTAGAAATGGTGAAGCCGAATTTTGGCGACCCTATCTCACAATCTACTTTAAACGAAGTGAAATCCCATTTCGAAAATGTGTTGAGATTGTTGCATCCGTTTATGCCATTTATTTCTGAGGAATTGCATCAAATTTTATTCGATGGAAAACCAGAAAAGGCCATGATTTTATCTGAATATCCAAAGGCAGGAATGTCTTATGATACGATTAACGACAATCCACTTCAAATCGTTTCTGAGGTAAGAAACATGCGCAATAGCAAAGGTTTATCTCCTAAACAATCTTTCGATGCTATCGTATTCACTGCCAGTGTAGAAGCCTATAAGCCTTGGGAGTACATAGTTGGAAAGTTGGGCAACATCTCTTCGTTTACATACAACAATAATAAGCCTGAGAAGTATTTAAGTGCATTAATTGGCACTGATGAATTGTTTGTTCCGTTTGCAGAGCAAATTGATGAAGAGGCAGAGAAGAAAAGAGTAGAAGAGGAGTTAAAATATCTTCAAGGATTTTTGAAATCTGTAGATGCTAAATTAAGCAATGAAAAATTTGTTGCAAATGCCAAACCTGATGTCATTGAAAAAGAACGTCAGAAAAAAGCAGATGCTGAAGAAAAGATAAAAAAATTAATGAGCGGTCAGTAATTACCGCTCATTGATTCAATATTGATAAGCCTCTTTATTTCGTTATACTTAAATTCTGACTGCCTAAAACAGTTCCATTTTCCAAAATCACAATCGAGTATACTCCATTATTAAACTTAGAGATGTCAATGCTTTGGGTCGTTTCTTGAATGCTACCTTTGTGCATCAATTGTCCATTAGAATTGTAAATAGCAATATCCAAGTTTGCTTTTGTAGGGTTTGAAATGTTGATATGATTATTACTTGGATTAGGACCAATTTTTATTGACAGATACGTTTGCTGTTCAATTGAAACAGGGTTTTTGTCAATGATTACTTGTTTGGTGCTATCAATCAATGTTCCTGAAAAGGTTTTTACTTTCAACTTAATAGAATATGTGCCAGCATTGACGTACGTGTGGGTGGCTTCAGTAGTGTTAATAGATGAATCACCGTCACCAAAATACCAAATGAAAGATTCTACATGCTTGTTGTTATAAGTTGCAAAAGTACTGCTTACATTGTTGTAAAATGGGCCATTGTTTAATTTCAAATTTTGAAAAATTAGTTGTTTATGAAGCACAACAACATTTCGAGAGGTATCTCCTTCGAATCCAAAATTGGTTTTTATATGCAATCGAACAGTATAGGTTCCAGGGTTGTAGTAAATATGACTCGTTGTATCATTTGAACTTGAGTCACCATCTCCAAAGTACCATTTTAATATAGTAGCTCTATCACTGTTGACGCTTGCAACATAATCGTCGTAATCTTCATATATGGTATCTCTTCCCCATTGTAAATCTTGGTAAGGATTTGGTCCTAATATAAAATGCGTGTATAGTGTGTCTTTACAAGGTGTTGCTTGCGAATAGGATTTATAATTCAAAATACAACGAATTTTATAGGTGTCTGACTCGGCGTACTTTTTTTGAACTTTTTGAAATAGAGATGTATCGCCATCACCAAGGGTCCAATGGTATGTTACACCTACTGGAAATGGCGTTAATTTAATAGAACAGGTCATTTTAAAAAGATGTCCCAAATAATTTTGAATGGTATCAGGATTGTTCTTAAAATCAAAGCTGCCAATCTCTTTAGGGAATATTTTAGTCACTTTGGTTAATTGACTAGGACAGCCTTTGGTGTTGCTTGCATTGATGGTAATGTTTATATATCCAGAGCCATTTAAGTGAAGATCAATCGGAACATCTGCATTATAGGTTTGATTGTTTGCATAGTAAGTAAAAGTTTGACCAGGAATTGAACTGCTAGAATTGTTGGTCAATCTCACTAAGTTTGAACTTTCGCATGAGTCTAACCTAGAGATGCTAAAATTTAATGTAGTGTTGTATGTAGTGATACTAATACTAGGCGCATTTGATGTTAAGTACTCGACATTTGAACCATTGTTGTCATGTTCGAATATCGAGAAGTAATACATTGTACCAGCTTTTAAATTGGAAATGGTTAAACTACTAGAACCAACACCGTTCATTAAAACATAGTGATCGTTTGAAGTACCCACAGCTAAGCCAGAACCAAAGGCAGCATTTGCTCCAGAATAAACAACACCATCGGTTGGAACAAAAGAGATACTATTGGCTTCTCTTCCAATAACCATTCTGGCGTTGCCATTGCCATTGCTCCATGTTAATGTTAAAGAGGTGCAATTGGTTGTGCTGATATATAGATTACTGGGATTTACTGTTGGACGCGCAGCAAATGCAAATTGACAGATAAGTAAATGGAAAATTAGTAAATATCTATTAGTCATAACTTAAGTCAAATTTAAAGTTTTATTTGGATATTGAAATTTTTTCTTCAAGCACAGTTTGTTCATTTTCAATTATTTTAAATGTGTAAATACCTGAAGGATAATTCTCAAATGATATGTCAGTTAATGGTTCTTTAGTAGTCAACTGTTGTATCAACTGACCATTCTGATTGAATATATACACCATTAAATGACTGTTGTTGATGTTGGACAAAGTAACGACTTTAGAACTTGGATTTGGTCCAATAGTAATTTTGTTTTTTGAAGTTTGTTTTAAATCAACAGTATTTTCAATCACAACAACTTTTCTTGTAGTGTCACCCTCGTATCCATAGTTTGTTTTAACATGCAGGCGTATCGTATAAACGCCAGTGGATGTGTAGATATGATTTGTAGTATCGTTATCACTTGAATCACCATCTCCAAAATACCATTTAAGTTGAATTGCGCTATCACTATTTACACTTGCAACATAATGGTCGGTGTTTTTAAAAATGGTATCTCTATCCCATTTTAAATCCAAATAAGGATAGGGTTTAACAATTAGATGTTTGTATATCGTGTCTTTGCAGGCAGTCATTTTTGCATAAGATGTGATACCTAGCTCACAACTGATTTTATAAATGCCAGGCTTAACATATGATTTAATTGGTTTTGCTACATATGAAATCGTGTTATCTCCAAAATCCCAAGAGTATGTAACTCCTATTGGGAAAGGCGCTAAATTTCCTTTAGTTGACAAATTAAAGACATGTTTAGGGTAATCTTTGATGGTGTCACTACTTTTTAAATGCGAAAAATTAGCTAGTTGTTTAGGGAAAATTTTGGCTTCTTTTGTTAATGTCATCGAACAACCATCGTACTTTGTAGTATTTATTTTCAGAGGATAGTATCCAGAAGCATTAATATGAATTTCAATAGGTTTATCAGCATTGTAGTTTTTTATGCCATCCGTAAAATAGAAAGTTTGCCTTGGGTTAGTAGTAGATGATAGATTGGTTAATCTCACCACATTTGTCATCCGACAGGAATCTATGTGAAAAAGGTTAAAGTTTAAGGTAGTCTTATAAGTTGTAAAGGTAATAGAAGGTGCATTTGTTGTTAAATATAGAGGATTTGCACTACCATTATCGTGTTCAAAAATATAGAATGTATAGGTTGTGCCTTCTTTTAAATTGGTTATGTTAACGAAATTTGTTCCATTGGCATTGTATACTGCAGAAGTTCCATTTGCATCTACCATATAGCTTCCAAATGCAGAGCTTGGTTGATAACTTTGACCATCATTAGGTGTGAAATTAGAACTATTGCCTTCTTTGCCAACAATAAGTCTTGCATTGCCATTACCAGATGTCCAAGTTAAAGTCGCTGAGATACAAGAAGTATCTCTAACTTTAAAATTGCTAGATTGGACCGTTGGTCGAACCCCATATACAAATTGACATATAGATAAAGTGATAACTAGTAATAGTCTAAATTTCATACGCTTGAATTTTTAACAAAGGTAAGTTGTTTGAAAAAAAATAAAGTCAGAGTTTGGTCAAATAAGCTTGAATCGTTTATTTTTGACAAAACTATTACATTCTGTAATGTGTTATATTATCTGTATTTTTACACCGTTTTAAACCGATGCTGAAGAACATTGCTGTATTTGGGGCTACTGGATTTCTAGGATTGCCCGTTACAAAAGCCCTGATAGATGCGGGCTTTAATGTGTATGTGTTGAGCAATGATATAGATGCCGACAAAGCCATTCTGCCTCCTGAAGTTATTTTAGAAGAAGGCAACTGGATGTACCACCACGACCTTAAAAGATTCCTTAGAAAAGTTGATGCGGTGTATTGCAGTCTTAGTGTAGATTTACACGAAAAAGCTGAGGATTTTCATGCTGAAACAGATGGTTTGAGAGAAATCTTAAACGCTGGCTTGGAAACAGGTATCAAACGCATTGCCTATATGTCTTCAATTTTGCAATACAATACCGTTGAAAGTGAAGATATGTGGTGGGTGTTTAGAGTGAAAAAAGATGCCGTAAACTATGTGAGAGATTCTAGTATTCCTTCTACTATTTTCTATCCAAGTACCTTTATGGAGAATTTCTTAACTACCTATAGAAAAGGGAAAAAAGTATTGGTATATGGTCAATCTAATTTCCCAATTTATCTGATAAGCAACGAGGATTATGCTAGAATGGTTGCATTGTCATTTAAACAATTGGGAACTGAAGACGTAGAGTATTTTATTCAAGGTAAAGACTGCTATAAAATGCAAGATGCAGCTAAGATGTTTGTTAAGTTTAGTCAAGAGAAACTTAAAATCAAACAACTCTCTATGGGTTGGCTTAAGATTTTAAGCTATTTCAATATCAAATATAAATTCATATACGAATTGTCTGAAGCCTTAAACAACAACAACGAACAATTTATAGCTGAAGATACCCAAGAAGAACTTGGCGTGCCAAGCATAACCTTCAGTGAGTTTGCAAAGAAACATTGATATGTTGCTGAAGTTTCAAGTCTTTATTTCCGGAATTTTACCGTCAATTAAGTCTGTGAAATCTCTGAGAAAGCTCACCTCTCAAGCGAAAACAGATTTACAATTTATTGATGATTTGCCTCAAAATGCACAAGACAAACAAGGCACATTAATCGTGAAATGCGATGACATTGGTGATTTTCTGGTGTGGCAACAAGTTATTCCTACAATTTTGGAGAAAGCTCAGAAACCCATTGTGTTTGTTGGCAATGCGGCAATCAAATCTCTGTATGATGAGTATTTTGATTTTGCAGATGAAGTAATTTGGGTAAAAAAACAGCAGTGGACCGATGTCAACTACAGACAACAGTTGTATCAAACAGTTAGCAAACTAAATGTTTCAGTTGCATTGACAACTTTGTTTACTAGAAATGTCATCATGGATGATTTGATTGTAAAGGCAGCTAAAGCCCATCAATCTTATGCTTGGAGCATTCAGCACCACGCCTATTTCCCTAAATTTGAACTTGCAGATGATTTGTTTACGCATCCTGTTAAAAGCAATGATAAAGTTAAATTGGAGTATTTTAGAAACATAGAATTCATCAATTTGATTTATAAAACTGAGCTGCCATATACCTTCAAACCCCTATTCCCGAATTTTAAGAAATACAACACACTTATTGTGGTGCCTGTTGCAAGTGCTGGTAGTAAAACATGGTCGAAAGAACATTTTGCTTCTACCATTCAGCAAGTATTAAACGATTTTGATAAAATCATTTTATTGGCAGGAAGTAATGGTGTTGAGGCAGCAGAGTATATTGTAAACACTGTGAATTCACCAAAAATCATAAATCTAGTCAATCAAACAAAATTATACGAAGCTTTTGCATTTATTGGAGAAGCAAGAGCTTTACTTACATTAGACACGTTTACATCTCATGTTGGAGTCTTAACGAAAACTGATACAGTTTTGGTATCTAACGGTACCAATTGGCAAAGATTTGCAAATTATGCGCCTTATGTTGAATCGACATTTATATCACTTATGCCCGAGCATGTTGATTTGGATGATCAAAAAGTAAAGACAAAGTACAGCAGTAAAGAAATTCAAACCATCAAAGTTTCTCGTGTCGTATACGCTTTAAAGAGTCTTAAACATTAACGTGCAAAAGGCAATTCGTTTAAGTTGCCAAGCTTGTTGTTGATGTAATTATAATGGCCTGCTATTGCTATCATAGCGGCATTGTCTGTGCAGTATTCAAAAGCTGGAATCGAAGTGGTCCATTTGTTTTTTAACCCCAATTCTTCAAAACGTCTTCTAAGTAATCGGTTGGCACTCACACCACCTGCAATTCCTATGTGTTGGATGTTTAAATCTTTCGCTGCTTTTTCAAATTTAGAAAGTAAAGTTTCTATGATGGTATAGCGCATAGATGCACAAATATCATTCAAGTTTTTTTCAATGAATTGAGGGTCTTCTTTGCTATTTTTTTGAAGGAAATACAACAATGATGTCTTCAGTCCGCTAAAGCTGTAATTGTACCCATCTACATTGGATTTTGGAAAAGAAAATGCTTTAGGATTGCCATCCTCTGCAAGTTTGTCTACCAAAGGACCACCTGGATAAGGCAAACCAAGCATTTTAGCTGTTTTATCAAATGCTTCACCAGCGGCATCGTCAATAGTGCTGCCAATCAATTCCATGTTTAGATGGTCTTTAACCAATAGTATTTGGGTATGACCACCAGACACGAGTAAACAAAGGAAAGGAAAAGGTGTTTGTTCATTGTCGATATAGTGAGCTGCAACATGGGCTTGAAGATGGTGAATACCAATGATAGGAATGTTCAATCCAAGCGCCAAACCTTTCGCAAATTGAGAACCAACCAGAAGAGAGCCCATCAATCCGGGTCCTCTTGTGTAAGCAATTGCATTGAGATCATTTAAATTAATACCAGCTGTTTCAAGAGCCTTTTGCACCACTGGTAGTATGTATTGCTGATGAGCTCTGCTAGCCAATTCAGGAATTACACCACCATGGGTTTGATGCATTGTCTGGCTAGACACCACATTGGCAAGTATTTTGCGGTTCTTAATTACCGCCGCAGCAGTATCGTCACACGAGGATTCGATAGCAAGCAATATTGTAGTGTCTTCTTTTTGTGTCATCTTGTGAATATACTTCTTTTTTGGTTGGTTAAATTTGCATAAGGCTCGAAGTATAATTTGCTTGCAAAAATATCTAAAATAGCGCGATTTTTTTTATTGGTATTATTATTTACCATCGGGTTTCTATATATCATATTTAGAAGTCAACCAGTACAGACATGGCTGGCCAATATTGCTACAGATTATTTGTCAAAGGAGCTTGGAACTAAGGTGAGAGTAGGGGCTTTAGATGTTGAGTTTTTTAAAACTGCAGTTTTGGAAGATGTATACATCGAAGATCAAAGCCAAGATACCATGTTTTATTTTAGAAAATTAAAACTGGACTATCACACTTTCGACAAGAATAAGAAAATCATTTTTTTAAATTACGTAGGCATTGAAGGTGCGAAGATTTTGTTCGGTGAACACAAAGGCGATACCGTTAATAACTATGAATTTTTCATAGATTTCTTTAAAGGAGGGCCCAGAGATCCGAAAAAACCTAAAGTTGTATGGACCGTAAAAAGTAAGGTAGTTGACATTGAAAGAAGTCGTTTCGATTATTTCGCAGAGAATGAAGAAACCCCAGATTTTATGGATTTCAACTACAACAACATGAGTTTTGGTAAAATTGAAGCTCACATTACCGATTTTGTACTTGTAGACGATTCTTTACATTTTCAAACTGAACACTTTGAAACCACCGAGAAATGTGGTTTCCGTCTAGATCATTTAAAAGCAGATACCAAAATACATGAAGGTGGTATTGAGTTCGATCAGTTAAGTTTGGTAACGCCTTATAGCGATATCAAAAACCAGTTTGCAATGATGACGACTGACTGGAAAGACTACAACGATTTCAACAACAAAGTAAAACTGAAAGCCAATATTGTCAATTCTATAGTTAGCTCCAAAGACTTGCATTATTTCAGCAACAATCTGAAAGTGTATGATACAGATATTGAAATGACTGGCTCTGGCGAGGGGTTTTTAACCAGACTTAAAGGGAAGAAAACCAAGCTTAAAATGTTTGATAATACCTTGTACGAGGGTAATTGGACCATGACTGGACTTCCTGATTTTGAAAATACCATCCTGGATTTTGAAGTAGATAATTTTGAAACAGATTACAAAGATTTGTTGAAGTTGTCTTTGGGCAATATGCCTGATAATTTTAGAGCTCTTGGCAAATTGTCTTATACTGGGATGTTCTCTGGTTTCTATAACGACTTTATTACTTTTGGGAAAATTACAACTGATATTGGAATTTTTGAATCTGATATCAACATCAAATACAAAGATGGTTTGGATAAAGCCGAATATAGTGGGTCTTTGAAAACAGATTATTTCAAATTAAAGGATTTCATACCTGAAGCAAAAATTGATGACATTGCTTTTGATATGAAATTAAAAGGTACTGGTTTGGCAAGGAATACTTACAATGTAGAAGTAGATGGACTAATATCACAATTGAGTTTTATGAACTATGCCTACAAAAATATAACAGCTAAAGGTATAGTGTCACAAGAATCTTTCCAAGGTTCGGCTGAAGTAAGAGACGACAATTTGGATATGGATTTTGATGGTGAGTTCTTAAGCAATAGAGCCATACCTGTAGCCAGTTTCAAAGCTGTTGTAAGGCATTCTAACCTTGCAACATTTGGATTTGATACCACTTCTCAGAATGTAACTGGAACCTTTGTTTTAGACTTTGTAGGTAGGAGTTTAGATGATGCAAATGGTAGTATTTATGGCAAAGATGTGGTGATAAAAAGGAATGGTGTTAAAGTTGAAATACCAGAAATGCTTTTAAAAGCCACTGAGAATGTGAAAGGAAAAGAACTGTCATTTAAATCTGATGTAGTTGATGCAAGTATTGCAGGTAATTTTTCTCTAAATGTGATAGATATTTCTATTATGCACTTGCTGCATCAATTGATACCAGCTTACTTCGAAAAACCTAAAAGAGAATTACCAAACGAGGACATCGTTTTCAATTTCAATTTAAAAGATCCGTATTCTATTACTTCGCTATATCAACCTCAATTAGAATTAGAACCTTGCACTGGTGAAGGGTATTATAAATCGAGCAACCAAACATTGAAATTTGATTTTAGAAACGATAGAATCAGTTTTGACGATTTTGTTATGAATGGCATTTCATTGTCGGCTTATAAAGCACAAAATTCTGATTTGAAAATCGATGTAAACGTTCAAAACATCACCAATAAAGAGGTTTTACATACCAAAGATGTCCAAGTGTTTTCTAGTGTTTATGGCAATAAAATTGATTTTGAAATCAAAGGTATTGATACTGGATTTAAGGTTGGTATGGATGCGCAAGGCAGGGTAGTGTTTGTCAAAGATTCTATTTTCTTGCAAATGTCTGATGTGAATCTTGCTTTGGATGAAGACATTTGGCGTTTGGATACCAATGCTGTTTGTATGGTTTCAGGTGATTACATCAATCTTGAAAATTTCATGTTCAAAAACCAAAATCAAATCATAGCTTTAAATGGAGAATTTGGTGATAACAGTTCAAACAGATTGGATTTTAGAGTTATTGATTTTAACTTAAAAACCATCAATTTCTTTACTAAGAAAAACAATTTTGTAAATCTGGGTGGACTGTCAAATGGCAATGTGATTTACAAGGTGAGCAATGGGGTAGGTAAATACGCCTCCAATATCAAAATAAGCGACTTTACTGTAGAGAAAGACACCATTGGCGATTTATCTGTATATACTGGCAATCAAACACTAAATTCAAAGCAACATTTAACCGTATACATTGATAAGGGTTTGCTCGATTCTATGTGTATTGAAGGGGATATTGATTTTGGGTCTAAGAAAGAGAATTTAAATTTGTATGCAAAGTTGCCTCCTTCAGAATTAAAGGTGTTTCAACCGTATTTGTCTGGTTTGTTTAAAAATATGAAGGGTGAAATTCTCACCAAAGACAGTCTGCACATCTCTGGTACTTTCTCAAAACCAGTTATTGATGGAGATGTTTTGATTAGAAATGCTGAGTTATGGGTAGATTATTTGAATGTGCCTGTTAAATTTTCTGCAGAAATCCAAAGTGAGAGAAACAGAATGACGATTTTACCTTTTACATTTTTTGATGATAAAGGCAAGTCAGGCAAGGCTAAAGGGTATCTCTTTCATAAATCATTTGACGATTTTGTATTCAATTTGAACTTGTGGGATTTAGAGAAATTCCATGTTTTAAATACCAATAAACAGCAAAACGACTTGTATTATGGAACCGCTTATGCAAGTGGTAAGGCTAGTTTTAACGGACCGTTTGATAATTTAGATATTAAAATCAATGCAAGAACAGAAGCTGGAACCAATTTCTATTTGCCAATTAGCGAAGGAGACGCATCTGGATTACCAAGTTATGTCCATTTTAAAACTGCTAAAAAGAAAACCCAAAAAATAGAAAGTGATTTCCCAATCAAATCGCTTGCAATGGATATTGAAGCAACCAACGACGCTCACGTAGAAATTATCTTTGATGAAACATTAGGTGATAAAATATCTGGGACTGGTTCTGGTAACATAAGAATGGAAATGAATAAATCTGCCGATTTCTATATGTTTGGTACATACAAAGTAGAATCGGGCGACTATTTGTTTACTGCTTTCGATTTGTATAACAAGCCGTTTAAAATAAAACCTGGAGGCACTATTACTTGGTATGGAGATCCTCTTGATGCTAAATTGGATATTGCTGCAATTTATACTGCAAATGTGTATCCAACGCCATTGTTGTCTGCGGTTAGTATTGCTAATAGTACTGGTAATACAACACCAAATCAATTGATAACCGTTGAAAGTGAGTTGTTCTTGAGAGGAAATTTGTTTTCTCCTGAAGTGAGTTTTGGATTGAATTTCCCTAAGCTTCAACAAGAAGCAGGTAATAGCAGTAGTAGCTTATCTTCTATCATCAGTAGAATAAAATCTGATAAAGAAGAGGTCAATAGACAAGTGTTTGCACTGTTGTTGATGAGGCAGTTTTTACCTCCAACCTTTGCACAAGTCAATAATGATGTCAATGCAGGTACTTCTGCATTGTCTTCGGCAGGAAGTGAATTGTTGTCTTCTCAATTGAGTAATTGGCTGAATAAAATCGACCCTGATTGGAAAGTCAATGTGATTTATAAAAATGGAACAATTACTTTACCTCCAGAGTACGGTTTGATGCTGAGCAGTAAGTTCTTTAACGATAAATTAAGTTTTGATGGCAGTATGAGTAGTTACAGTACCCGACCAAACATTAACTTGGAATACAAACTGACCATTAAAGGCAATGTTAAAGTAAAAGCTTATACCCGTTCTAGTTTCAATACTGTGAACACAACCTCTATCAGTACACCTATTACAACATCTGGTGTTGGTATTGTGTACACCAAAGATTTTAATAGATTCAGATTGTTTAAGAAGAAAAAGAAGAAAAAGGATTAAGCCTTCTTTTTGAACTCGTTGTTTTTCTTGTTGAATTTGTTAAAAATCAAATAAAATCCAACCAATACAATGGCTGTAATCAGTATTTCTGATATGATTAAAGTTGTTTGAAAACTTTGAATGGAAACTTTTGCTGTGTCGCTCATGTGTCTAAATAACTATCGTGCTTAGGGTCTTTTGTCGGCGTTTTTAAAACTTTTACAAAGTAATATACAGTCATAAAAATTACAACCGAAAATGCTGAGATGATCATGATTAATGCGCCTGTACTCATGTTTTAACTGGTTGTAAAATTACGTCTTTTTTTAGAGGCCAAATATACCATATATGCAATTAATAAGAACACAATAATTAGAAATGGTCGAGAAAAGTTTTTATACAGCATTGATTCCTCAAGTTTTGCAATTTTATTGGGTACTTCTTTGCTAAATTCAGGCTTAGAATATTCAATGTGTTTTTTATGTAAATCCCTCACTTTAAAAATCGCATCTTTTTGTTCTCTACTTAATAGATTGTTGTCCATAATGTGCTCACCTTTGAATACGATGGAGTCATTGATGTTTTGCAAGTCTTTGCTTCTGATATCTTGCATCTCATCAAGCAACAAAGATGGTTGTTTCATGATGTTTATTTCATGCTTAGTTGCAGTGTGATTGATGTTGTTCCATATATCAGGTAAGCTACCAAAAAATACCACTCCTAAAAATATTGGGGTAATGAATTTTATGACATATTTATAGAAGATTGGGACTTTTATATCGGCACTTTGGATGATTTCTTTCCAGCCTTTATCAATACCAAATATCCATGAAAATAGTATGATTTCTACAAATGCAAATACAACTAATGAAACAGTACCTGCCCAATAGTCGTACTCATCAAAAACACCTTGGTTGTAAAACAGCACAGTTGGTAATCCTAATAGCAAAACAACAACACCAAACGACCAAGCTGCTTTTTCTCTGCTCCAGTTGAATTCGTCTTCAAGAAAACCCATCCAAGGTGTGCCCATAGCAAGAGAGGAGGTAACGCCAGCAAAGAACAAAAGTCCAAACCACATCACACCAGCCAATGCTGCTAAGACAGTGCCCCATTGTTGAAATAGATAAGGTAAGGTTTTAAACCCTAGGCCTAATCCGCCAGTTTTAGTCATTTCAACTACCGTGTCTATGCCTAAATATCCAATGGCAATAGGAATAAGGATGGAACTACCGAGTACAACTTCTACAAATTCGTTCATCCATCCTGCAGATTGAGAATTGAGCGCTATGTCGTCATTGGATTTTATATAGGAAGCATAACAGTGAATAGAGCCCATACCCAAAGATAGCGTAAAGAAAATCTGACCAGCTGCTGCTAGCCATACTTTAAAGTTCCATATTGAATGGAAATCGGGCGACCAAAGATAGTTCAATCCCACAGTGCCATCGTGAATGGCGTTATCGGTACCTGCTTTAAGTGTAATGCCTTTTATGGCTAGAATAAAACCGAATAATATCAAAAGTGGCATGCCGATTTTAGCCGTTTTTTCAACGCCTCCACTTAATCCTTTGCTTAGAATCCAAGTATTTAGTAGTAGACAAACTATCCAGAAAATAATGGATTCGTATGGCAGTCCAGTTGTTGATTGGTTGACATCAATATAGGATTCAAAGAAACTTGCCACTTCAAATTGATTGAGTCCGTGAAATGAACCAACAATTGAGTGGTATACATAGGAGAGGGTCCAACTTTCCAAATAACAGTAATAGGCAGCAACGGCTACGTTAGTAAATATACCAAACACGCCAATGTACTTCCAAAGCTTGCGCTTGTCCATACTGTTTAGAATAAAAGGTGTTGAATGGTTGTTGTGTTTACCACCAAATCGACCCATTGCCCATTCGACATAAAGAAGAGGAATACCCATTAATAGGAAGCATACCAAGTAAGGAATGATGAAAGCGCCACCTCCATTTTGTATGGCTTGAACAGGAAATCTAAGAAAATTACCAAGACCAACAGCATTGCCAGCCATTGCTAAAATTAGACCGACTCTCGACCCCCAAGATTCTTTATTCGACATAGTACCGCAAAATGCGATTTTTTTAGCTGCAATACAAGTGCAAACTTTATCGACGTTGCGACCTCCGGTCGGTAGCCCCCGCCTGAATGAATTCATTCGGGCAGGTGAAGTCTGCGACGAAGGGAACCTCCGACCCCACATCTTAGTCTCGAAGACTCGAATTGATGACGGGCAAGCGTTGCAGCCTCCACCAATAGAACCGAAATAAAAAAAGTAGTCTAATTTCTTAAACTACTTTTAATATTATTAATAAATAAAATTACTTTTTGAAGTTTGGTGATACTACCAATTCTTTTCCTCCACCGCTGTAGTCGTAAAATCCGCGGCCTGTTTTCACACCTAAATCGCCAGCAGTTACCATGTTAATCAATAGTGGACTTGGGGAGTATTTTGGATTACCTAATCCGTCGTTTAGCACATTCATAATGGCCAAACAAACGTCTAAGCCAATGAAATCTGCCAATTGTAATGGTCCCATTGGATGAGCCATACCCAATTTCATTACAGTGTCAATTTCTTCAACTCCAGCAACACCTTCATTCAATGTGATAATGGCTTCGTTGATCATCGGCATTAAAATTCTATTGGCTACAAATCCAGGGTAATCGTTTACTAAGGTTGGAACTTTGCCAATGTTTCTACTCAACTCCATGATGGTTTCAGTAACTTTAGCATCGGTTTTATAACCATTGATAACTTCTACCAATTTCATTACAGGCACTGGATTCATGAAGTGCATGCCAATAACTTTATCTGGACGAGAAGTAACAGCTGCAATTTTGGTCAAGCTGATAGAAGAAGTATTCGATGAGAGTATACAATGTGCAGGCGCTGCAGCATCAATGTCTTTAAAAATTTGCAATTTAATATTGACATTTTCTGTTGCTGCTTCTACTACCAAATCAGCATCAGAAACACCTTTCGATAATTCAGTTGTAGTAGTGATATTGGCTAAAGTAGCTGCTTTTTGTTCTTCTGTAATGACTTGCTTGGATACCTGACGGTCGAGGTTAGAACCAATTTTTTGTATAGCTTTTTCAAGCGCAGCCTCATTGATATCAATAAGTTTAACGCTGTAACCATTAAGAGCAAACACGTGAGCAATACCATTACCCATAGTGCCACAACCTATAACTGCAATATTTTTCATTGTATTAAATTGATTGAATTTTGAGTCGCAATATTACAATTTATTTGTAGAGTAAGGAAATGGAATTATTACATTTATGCCGTATGAGAATATGGTTAGAAACAAATAAGGTAATAGAGGGTGAAAGGCTATTGTGCAGCGCTGCTGCTGTTTAGAGGTTGAATTGCGTCTGCAGCGCTGCTTGCAGACCTACCGAATAGGAAAAATAATGATTTCGCCTTACCTTTCGAAAGTATATGTTAGTGCGACTCTGTCGCTACTTTTTCAAAAATTAATTAACCATATAATCTATATCTTTGTAACATGAACTTTATACTATCTACTTTGCTAGCAATAAACATGTTGGGATCGGGACGTGATGCAGATTCTCTGCAAGCTAAATATTATAAAGGTAGTAATGGTTTCTTTACAGCCAATATTGAGCAAATCAACGATAGTCTAAACTTTAATATCCAAAATTTAACTTCAGATACCATGGTATACTATGTGGGATTCTTTGCTCAGTTCGACGATAGCAGCATTGCCCGTTACGACTATAACATCTTCCACAACAAGCGACCATTAGGAGGTAAATTTGCTACATTAAATTACAAAATATTACCTGGAGAATCCATTAACATCAAAAAACGTGTTGCTCCTGAATTGTTCAAATACATCACATTTTTCAATACCTACAGATGGTTTGTCGGTAGTTACGATAGGAAAAATAAGACTTTTATATTCTTAAAATTAGAGTAATCAAACACAATGAGGGTCATCATTCCTTTTTTCTATTTTTTTGGTTTCCCAAATGCTTCTATGAAATATCAAGATAGTTCATATCATTTGAGCATAAAGAGTCAATTTGATAGTTGCAAAATAGAATTCTATCAATCCAAAGATAGTTTAAGTTTTTTCTTAAACAATATTGGATTAGATACCATATCATTTAAGTATGGATGCTACATGGAGCAATTTGATGGTAATTCAACTTTGTCATTCAGTTTTTACATTGATTCTGCATCTACTGTTGATTCGACTAATGGGAGAACAATATACCATTTAATGCCAAACAAACAATACCATTTTAACGGTAATAACAAAAATATTAAGTTCATCGAACACGGCGACATTACCCATTTTTATTGGTTTCTTGAGATAGGTAGATACAGAAAGAAATTACATAAAATACAATTCAAATAAACTTACTATTTCAAAGCTTCTTTGTATGTGCTTAAACATGCTTCTCTAGCTTCAACGTGGTTGACTATTTCTTTTGGGTATGATGCAGTGCCAAATTCTGGAATCCATTTTCTAATGTAACTGTAATTCGGATCAAATTTATCGGTTTGAAGATATGGATTAAAGATTCTGAAATACGGCGCAGCATCTACTCCTGAGCCCGCAGCCCACTGCCATCCGCCATTGTTCGAAGCCAATTCGAAATCGAGAAGTTTTTCTGCAAAATAGGCCTCTCCCCATCGCCAATCTATCAAAAGATGTTTGCAGAGAAAACTTGCAACAATCATTCGAACCCTGTTGTGCATATACCCTGTATGATTGAGTTCTCTCATACCCGCATCTACTATTGGATACCCAGTTTTACCTTCACACCATGCTTTGAAATGGGCTTCGTTGTTTTTCCAATTGATTTTGTCGTATGCTGGCTTAAACGCACTTTTCATCGCATGCGGAAAATGCGCCATTATCTGAATATAGAAATCACGCCAAATCAATTCATTTAAATATTTCTCGTTGAGCTTAAGCGCCTTCTTGACTTTATCTCTTATTGAAACGGTTCCAAATCTATAATGTAGGCTTAGTTTACTAGTGCCTTCAATTCCGGGTATGTCGCGGGTTGTGTGGTAATTTACAATGATAGATTGCTTGATGTCCTTACTTGGATAATTGAATTGAACAGCCTCAAATCCCATGTCTTTTAGTTCGGGAAATGTCGTAGGCTCAAATGAATGAAAGTTCTTGAAATACCTATCATTAGGATATGCTTTCATGTAAAAATTATTGAGTTTGGCCTTCCATTTTTTTGAGTAGGGTGTATAAACGGTGTAAGGCAATCCATCGTCTTTTAAAACCTCATTGTATTCGAATATACAATGGTCCTTATAGTCTTTGAATTCAATGCCTTTTGATTTCAGAAATTCCGCAATTTTATGGTCTCTTTCTTTGGCATAAGGTTCATAATCTCTGTTGGTAAAAACGGCTTTGATGTTGAATTGTTGGTTGATTTTAATCCAAACTTCTTCGGGTGTGCCGTAATACACATTGAGATTGCTGCCCAATTCAACCAATTCAGTCTTTATACGCTTGAGCTCTTGGTGTATAAAGTTGACTCTAAGATCTTTTTTGTTATCCAGTTTGTCAAGAATGTGTGGGTCGAATATAAAGATGGGAACAACAGGAAAGCCAGACTTTAAGGCGTGATACAATGCGGCATTGTCTTCTAATCTGAGGTCTCTTCTAAACCAATGTACAACGATGGGATTATTCATTTAACAAATTCTTTATCGCCAAATCTGCATTTGTATATGCAAATTGGTACCCTGAATCTAACAAATGTTTGGGCGCAATGTTTTGACTGGCCATCAACAATAAATGTCTTTCTTTTCCAAATAGTAGTTTCAAAACCCAGACTGGAATATTCGGTAAAAACAAAGGTCGGTGCAGATGTTTGGCTATCGATTTGCAAATGTTTTCGAGTGTTTCTGGGTTTGGAGAAACTGCATTGAAGGTGCCTTTGAGCTTGTTTTCCATCACATAAATCATGGCATCACACAAATCATCGATGTGGATCCAACTGATAATTTGTTTGCCAGAGCCTGGAACAGCGCCAGCAAACCATTGAATACTTGTTTTAATGGGTTTTAAAAATCCACCTTCCGGCGTCAAAACAATACCTATTCTGAAAATGCTCAGACATTCTGTAACATTGGTCAAACTATTGGCGGCATTTTCCCATTGATGGGTGAGGGAAGCCATATAATCAGAGCCATTTGACCCGCTTTCATCGGTGGCATTTGGGATTTGATTGCCGTAATATCCTATTGCTGAGGCGTTAATGAATTGAGGTATCTTAACATTTTGTTTTTCAAACTCAGCTTTCAATGCCGCAATAGGATTGATTCTACTATTGAGTAATACAGATTTTCTTTCAGGGGTAAAATTTTTGTCAAAAATGCCCGCACCACACAAATTGATACAAACGTCGAACTGTTTTAAGTCAATATTTGGCATAATTCCTTGGTCTGGATTCCAATAATGCCTGTCTTTCAGTATTTTAGCATTTTTTTGTGTTGAAAGAAAAACAATATTATACTTTTTTTGTTTAAGTTTTTTAACTAATTTTGAACCAACCAAGCCGGTACCTCCTGCAATTAAGATGCTGTACATAATCAGTAAACAAATTTAGGGTGTATTGGTTTTAATTTACACAAATACAAATAGAAATGAAAAAAGGTAAAAAAGATTTCAGGAACAAATTATTCATTAAAGACCTCGAAAACATTACAGGTATCAAAGCCCATACCATCAGAATTTGGGAACAACGATACCACATTTTCACTCCCCACAGAACAGACACAGGTATTCGTTATTACGATGAAGATCAATTGAGGTTGATTTTAAACATCTCAATCCTCAACAACAATGGATTTAAAATTTCGAAAATTGCAGAGATGAGTCTAGAAGAGATTCGCGAGAAATGTCAGCAGTTATCAGAAAACAAATCCAAATACGATGGACAAATTCAAGCACTCATCTCAACCATGATGTTGTTTGATGAAAAGGAATTCAATAAAATTCTCTCTATCAACATCCTTAAACTTGGTTTAGAGGACACCATGATACAAATTGTTTTCCCATTTATGGAGCAAATTGGATTGTTGTGGTTGTCGGGTTCTATTCATCCTGCTCACGAACATTTTATCTCCAATTTGATTCGTCAAAGATTGTTTGTAGCAATCGACAATCTATCAGTTCGTCCAAACTCAGATTCTAAGAAATTTCTCGTATTTGTGCCAACTGGCGAGTCGCACGACTTAAGTATTTTGTTCGCAAATTACGTGTTGCGCTCTCGTGGACATGAAGTAATTTACCTTGGTTCTCAAACACCTTTCGAGGATTTATATAAAATATTTGATATCAGAAAACCTGATTTTATCTTTAGCATCATCACTTCATTAAACAGCAATGTAAGTTTGCAAACTTTTATCAATAACCTTGGTAAAAATTGGAAAGAAACACAGATATTGCTGAGCGGTTCTCAAGTATTAAATAAGAAAGAACTTAAAATGCCTGATAACATCAAACTATTGAGCAGTCCGGAAGATTTACTGACTTTCTTAACCGATATCAAAGAGAATCTAAAGTACAAAAACACCATCAAAAGCTTTTCTCAAAAACTGCCTAATAACACTGGATTCTAATGCCACTACTCAAAGTTTCAAACTTAAACATCTCAACAAAAGCATTGTCGCTTGTTAAGGATGTGAGTTTTGAAATCGAGAGAGGTGAAATTTTGGCTGTCGTTGGCGAGTCTGGTTCTGGCAAGTCTCTTACCTGTTTATCACTTTTAAATTTATTGCCCAAAACCCTAACAACATCGGGTTCTATTGTATTCAATTCTGAATCTTCTGAAACTGTAGAATTGATCAATATGCCCGCAAAGTTGCGTTCTCAATATGCTCTTAAAAAAATTGCTTACATATTTCAAGAACCTCTTTCGGCCTTAAATCCAGTTCAAAGATGTGGCGAGCAACTGTGTGAAAACATTGCTCTTTGTGGTGTAAAAAAATCTGAGCAACAAATAAAGAAGGCCAAAGAACTTTTGAGGATGGTTGAATTAAACGATACTAAAAAAGTACTGAATGCCTACCCATTTGAATTGTCTGGTGGTCAGAGACAAAGGGTAATGATTGCAATGGCTTTGGCTGGTAATCCCGACTTGATTGTAGCGGATGAACCTACCACAGCTTTAGATGTTTTGTTACAAGATGAAATACTGGGATTGATTCAGAAAATTTGTAAAGAGCAACAAAAAAGTGTTTTATTGATATCTCATGATTTGGATGCAGTAAAACAGTTTTCTGATAGAATTATGGTGATGTATAAAGGTGAGATTGTTGAACAAGGTAGTGTCAATGATATCATTGCCCATCCAAAAGAATTGTACACAAAAGCCTTGCTCGCTTGTAAACCACGACCAGAAAAAAAGGGATTTGCTTTAAAGACCATTGCCGATTTTGATGAAAAAGGTTCAATTGATAAACCGCTTCTTGAGCCAAAAGCCTCAGATGAAGATGTGTTAAAAGTGCATTTGCTGCACAAAGAATTTTATTCGAACAACAAAGCTTTTAGAGCGCTCAAAGCCGTAAGTTTTGATATTAAAAAAGGACAGAGTGTAGGATTGATAGGAGAGTCGGGCTCAGGAAAAAGCACCATTTCTAAAATTTTAGTCCAATTAGAACAAGCTTCAGGAGGACAAGTTGAATTCAATTTTGATAACAAATTGCCTTTGTCTTCAAATGTTCAAATGATTTTCCAAGACCCTTTTTCAGCTTTAAATCCGAGTTTGAAAATAGGTAACGCTTTGGATGAAGTCATCAGTCACCACCAACCAAAATTAAGCAGCAAAGAAAAACAAGCTGAAATAGAAAATTTGTTGTTAAAAGTCGGACTTCAAGCATCTGACCAATCAAAATATCCCAACGACTTTAGTGGTGGTCAGAGACAAAGAATTTGTATCGCTAGAGCCTTAGCTGCCAAACCTAAATTGTTAATTTGTGACGAGTCGACTTCAGCGCTTGATTTATCTGTTCAAGCACAAATTCTAAATCTTTTGAAAGAACTTCAAATGAGTGAGCAGTTGAGCATCTTAATGATTACGCACAGTATGGCGGTTGCGGCTTGGTTCTGTTCGTATTTAATCGTTTTAAAAAATGGCTATATCGTTGAACAAGGAAATACGGATATCTTAATCGACCATCCATTTTCTGACTACACAAAAGCCATGGTTGCTCATATCTAATCCAACCTTACAAGGTTGACGACTTATCTATTTTTAGAACAACAAATCTATTATAACATTATAATCCCAAGTATCGCCATAAAAACAGTCGTCGTAATTGTATAACAAACGCATGTTTAGAATGGCAAATAGTAAAAGTGTTGTATAAACGAAGGATTTTTTGTCTTTGAAATGTTCTAAGAAAGCTGCTAATCCCAAAGCTAAAAATGGGTAATATTCAATAAATGCTCGGGCACCATAGGCACATCCAAAAGGCCAGCACCACCATGAGGCGTTTAAATACAAGATACTTACAAAACTTACTAGACAAACCATTGTTACAAGTTTGTTTATTGGGTAATATTTAAAGCCTATGAAACTTAAAATAAAAATCGGTGCATAGGTGAAAAATCCATTGCACGCCGCGAATAGAACCTCTAAAATGTATGGATGATGCCAATTTGTAAAGCCTTCGTTTTTGTATGAGTACATCACACAAGAACCATTAACCCAATGCCAATAGAACATTTGTGGCAGTATCAAAGCAATGCCGATTGCCACACCAATTAAAATGTTTTTCAATCTAATGTCTTTTAATGTCGTTTGATTAAGATAAACATATATAACAATTAAGGCTAGTATGACCACAAAATTGGTTGGTCGGATAAGCAACAACAACGCAAAAATTGGCATCAAAATGATGTCAATTTTAGGATGCCCTCTTTTAATCAGTAACAAAGAAAAAGAGATCAAGAAAAAGGAATAAATATGTGTTAATCCGGGATGTTCGATGCCGTAATAATATAAATTGGTACACAGCGCTAAGGCAATGCAGGTAAGCAGTGATGTGGTTTTTGAGAAATAGAATCCTAGAAAATAAAACAGACAAAACAATGCCAACAGAAAGTAAAAAACACCAGAAAACAACAAGGCATTCACATAGTTTTGAGAGAATCCGTCTGATTTACCATTTGTGATTTTGGTATACAAATGTGCTGCTGCAAAAAATGGCAATTGCAGATATGAAATACCTGAAGTATATTTTGAAAACAGCTTGTTTTTATCTCTTTGAATTTCGAAGCCTCTACCGGTCAATGTGTCTATGCCCGATTCCATAGAATTGACGTCCCATTGATAGATGAATGTTGCTGGTAAATACACATAGTAACCACTGGCATCAGCCCACATAGTGCTTTTATAAGTGAAGATTTTGTACTTCGAATTCATGTTTAAGGATAAAAACATGCACATAGCATATAATAAAGCAAATATGAGTACCGTCTTTTTCAAGTTTTGTTTGAATTTTGACAAATGTATAAATATAATTCGAATGTACCCTTAACTTTGCATTAGGAATGTCAAGAAAAAAGAATAGCACACTGCTGTTAGAAAACGCCATTTTAGAGGTTCTAACAGAGCAGCAAGGCAAAATACTAAACCATAAGCAAATTTATGTTCGTCTTGATGTTGAAGACATTCCTAAACGCGCCGAAGATATTTTACCTGTACTCAATTCATTGGTAGAAAAAGGCTCAGTTGGGAAAAAAGACACCTATAAATTTTTCAGACTAATGCCCGCTAAAACGGTCACAGGTATAATCGATATCACCAAAGGTGGCAGAGTGTTTCTTAAAACTGAAGAGTTCGAAGATGACCTAGTGGTAGGTTTCTCATCCATCAATTTATTGCCTTTTGATCAGGTTGAAGCCACACTCTTTAGACAAGGTAAAAAATCTCCTAAAGCCGATGTGGTAAAATTGATTGCCCATTCTGATAAACAATTCACTGGGATTTTAGAAAAGCGCAATAACCTCTGGTACATTCTGCCAGATAATCCCAGATTTCAAGAAGTTTTTGCAACTAAGTTTGAAGATTTTTTTAAGGACGGTAGAAAGGTGGTATTTAAAATCAAAGAATTCAAAAAAGAAAGCCGCATACCAACTGCTGAAGTGTTAGAAATATTGGGTAAACCAGGCGAACATCAAACAGAAATGCATGCTATTCTGGCAGAGTTTGGCTTACCTGAAGCCTTCGAATCAGCAGTGCAAGATGCTTCAGATGCCATTTCAGAATTCATTACCAAAGACGATTTAATAGGCAGAGAAGATTACAGAAAAATTCTAACCTTTACTATTGATCCAGATACAGCCAAAGACTTTGATGATGCCATTTCATATCAGACCTTACCCAATGGTAATTTTGAGGTAGGTGTTCACATTGCAGATGTTAGTCATTATGTAAAACCAGGTTCTGTATTAGACAATGAAGCCATCAAACGTGCTACCTCTGTTTATCTAGTGGATAGAGTTGTGCCGATGTTGCCGTTTAAGTTATCTGATGTTGTGTGCTCTTTGGTGCCCAATAAAGATCGTCTGACTTGTGCTGTGATATTTGAAATCACACAGGATTTTAAAATAGAGAAATACCGATTCACAAAATCGGTGATACATTCAGACAAACGTTTTTCGTACGAAGAGGCTCAGGATATATTAAACAATGGTCAAGGTATTTTTCACGATGAATTAAAACATCTCAACCAATTTGCAAAATACATGACCGAGCAAAGGTATAGCAATGGAGCGATGAGCTTTGAGTCGACCGAATACCGATTTGAATTAGATGAACAATTCAGACCAGTTTCAATGAAAGTTAAATTGCGTCAAGACACCAATAAATTGATTGAGGAATTGATGTTATTGGCCAATAAAACTGTTGCTCAACACATCTATACACAGAAACCTAGAAAGCCATTTATTTATAGAACACACGATGAACCAACCGATTTGAGGTTGCAAGAATTGAAACGTTTTCTTGCGAAATTTGGTTATCATTTGCAAATAGACAACGACAATGTGTTTAGAACCTCTATCAACGAAATATCAAAGGCAGTTGAAGGTAAGCCCGAACAAGATGTTGTAAGAAACATGTCCATAAGAAGTATGGCTAAAGCGGTGTATACGCCAAATAAACCCTCTCACTTCGGATTGGCATTTGAATATTATACACACTTCACTTCACCTATCAGGAGGTATCCCGATATCATAGCGCACAGATTGCTGTTTGGCTATCAAAATGGTCAGTCGATGGAACAAATTTGTGGATGGAATATGGAAAAATTAGACGCTGCTTGCAAACAATCTTCGAAAATGGAGGTTTTAGCTTCAGAGGCTGAGCGTGCTTCCATCAAATACAAACAAGCCGAATGGATGGAAACCCAATTGGGCAAGATATTTACTGGAGTGGTAAGTGGATTAACCGATTTTGGTATGTTTGTAGAAATTAAGGAATACAAATGCGAAGGCATGGTGAGATTGAACAAAATTGAAGGCGATCATTATGAATACGATGCGCATCTAATGGCTGTTATAGGTAGCAGATACTACAAACAGTTTAGAATGGGTGACGAAGTACAAGTGATGATCACCAGAGCAGATAAAATTAGTAGAACCATCGATTTAGAATTGATATTAGACAACCAACCCAAAAGAAAAAACAATGACAGAAAACGTCGTAACTTCAGATAGTTTTGAACAGTATTTAATTTCGCATCCCTTTGTTGGAAAGCCCGAAAACCTTTACAACTCTATGAATTACATCATGCAGTTGGGAGGTAAAAGGATGCGTCCTAAATTCTTGCTACTATCTCTAAAAGCTGTTGGAGGCACGCTTAACGAAGACGCTATGAAACTGGCTTTGGCCATAGAAACCTTCCATAACTTCAGCTTGGTACACGACGATATCATGGATAATGCACCGATAAGAAGAGGTAAGAAAACAGTGCATGAAGAGTGGAACATACCAACAGCAATTCTTGCAGGTGATAATCTTCTTTTAAAATGTATAGAGTTGATTATAGATACAAAATTCGACAACAAAATTGACTTGTTACAAGAGTTCACAACAATGGCAAGTTTGGTTTGTGACGGTCAGCAGATGGATATGAATCTTCCAGGTATCGAACAAATTTCGGAAGCCGATTATTTAAAGATGATAGAACTAAAAACTGCTGTGTTGCCAGCTTGTGCCTTAAAAATGGGTGCTATGGCAGGTGGGGCCGATAAAGCAACAGCAGAGGCATACTACCAGTTTGGATTACATCTAGGCATGGCGTTTCAATTGCAAGACGATTATTTGGATACCTTTGGAAGCAGCGCAGATATTGGCAAACAAGAAGGCGGAGACATTATAGAAAATAAACGCACGATTTTATACTTACATGCTGAGTCTGTTTTAAATGAAACCGACAAACAAAATCTAAAAGCTTGGTTCGAAGATCCAGTAGCCAACCCAGAAGATAAAGTGGCCGTAGTGCGTGAATTATATCTTCAAGCTGGCAGTGATACCTATCTTAACCAAATGAAGTCAGATTACGAACACAAAGCTTTGGAGATATTAAATACCATTTGCGAACCAGGAGATTCAAAATCGCAATTCATGATGTTGTTTGATTTTTTAAGGTCGAGGAATAGTTGAGATTTGGATATTGGTTATTTTGAAAAAGTATGCGATAGCGTCGCAATTTATCGGACTTTCGGAAGGTAAGGCGGAATCTTTAAATTGCAGGTTCGGTTCTGTTCGGTTCGGTTCGGTAGCCCCCTCCTGAATGAATTCTTTCGGGCAGGCGTAGACAGCGTCTAGGGAATTCATAAATACGACATAATCCTTAAACATTTATTATCCCTATTCGGGTAGCCCTCGCCTGTATAGCTTTAGTCGGGCAGGCAAAGACCGCATCTAGGGAATTCCTAATGGGTTTTAATAGGATTTAAAATTTGCATTAATTCACTATACACGTGTTGATTTATTAATTTTTCACACGTATATTTGTATTATAGATTATCGAAATGAATACAAAATTAACTTTAACTATAGAGAAGGAAGTGATTGAAATAGCTAAAGTGTATGCGAAAGAAAAAGGGCAGAGTTTGTCTGAATTGGTTGAAAATTATTTCAAATTGGTGGCTGTAAAAAGAAAACCTGTCAAAGGGAAACAACTCTCTACTAAGTTGAAAAAACTAAAAGGAATCATTAAAGTTGATGATGATTTCGACTATAAGAAAGTATTAGCAGAGGAAATATCTAAAAAGCATGGTCTATAAACTCTTTGTCGACTCTGATGTTGTTTTAGATTTTTTTACTGATAGAGTTCCTCATGCCAATCCAGCTAGTGAATTGTTCGAATTAAATGAGCAAGGACTCGTAAAACTGTATCTATCTGCTATTAGCATCAACAATATCTATTATATAGTTAGACGTTTTCTCGGTCATAAGAAAGCAGTTGATGTTATCATGTCTTTAACAGAAATGACTGAAGTTATTGGAACCTCAAAAGCTGAGATTTTGCAAGCCTTGAACAGTGACTTTTCAGATTTTGAAGACGCTATACAATATTCATCCGCTTTGAATATTAAAGGTGTTGATGCCATTATTACTAGAAACGTCAAAGACTATAGAAAGTCTTCTATTGCAGTTTTGACACCTTTAAACTTTTTGAAAATGATGGATGAAAAAAGACTCTAGTATGCCCTACATCGCTGATACGAGGTTACATTAGTAGAAGTGACCTAATTATTTTTTTACTTTCGGTAGGTTCATGCCTGAATGGCATTAGTAGGGTAGGCGAAAGTGAAGAGTGATTCAATCTAAAACGATTTATCCCTTTCCCTTAAACTTCCTAAACGGCTTCTTGAAATTTTTCTTTTTAGATGTTGTGACTGGTGTGTAATTCGGACCAACAGGAATGCCTTCAGGAAGAGCTACTTTTTCTATTTCGTATCCAATAAGGTCTTCGATTTTTTTGAATCTGAATTGGTTTTTTTCGTTGATAAAGGTAATGGCTTCGCCTGTAGATTCTGCTCTCGCTGTTCTGCCAACGCGGTGAACATAGTCTTCAGCATCGCCAGGTATTTCGTAGTTAATCACCAATCCAATGTCTTCGATGTCTATACCTCTAGATAAAATATCTGTGGCTACTAGAATTTGTAAACTTCTATTTCTAAAGTTGCGCAATACCTGTTCACGTTCATCTTGTTCGAGGTCGGAATGGATAGCCGCTACGTTAAATTTCAAACGTTTTAAATCCTTTTCAAGTTCTTTGGCTTTTAGTTTTGTGTCAACAAAGATGATGACACTGGCATAAGTTTTAGAACTTAAAATATGACCAATCAATTGGTTTTTGTTGTTGTCGTAAACCAAATAAGCTTTTTGTGCAACACCTTCGGCCGGTTTGGAAATTGACAAACTGATTTCTTCTGGTTGATGTAAAAGACGTTTGGCAAGTTGTCTGATTTTATCGGGCATAGTGGCCGAAAACATCAAGGTTTGCCTGTCTTTAGGTAGATAATTGGCTATTTTGCTGATGTCTTCAACAAAGCCCATATCCATCATTCGGTCGGCTTCGTCAAGGATTAAGAATTTTAGGGCATCTAATTTTACATAACCCATATTAAGGTGGGCCAACAATCTGCCCGGAGTAGCCACAATGATATTGGCACCTTCGGTTAGTGCTTTTTTCTCTTGAGCAAACACCTGACCGTCACCACCGCCATAAATGGGAAGTGAGTTAACAGAAGTATAATAAGAGAAGCCTTGTAGGTTTTGATCAATTTGGAGAGCCAGTTCGCGGGTTGGTACAATTATAAGTGCTTTGATTTCCTCAGATGGTTGTTTGCATAAGAAATCAATAATAGGTAAAACAAATGCCCCAGTTTTTCCTGTCCCAGTTTGAGCACAGGCGATGAGGTCTTTACCCGAAGTAATAATAGGAATGGCGTTGGTTTGAATTGGGGTAGGAGAGTCGAAGCCCATAACATCAAGGCTTTCCAGCAATTCGCTCGAGAAATTAAAATCTTTAAAAGTCAATACGCAAATTTAGAACAAAAGCAGCACAAATGAGCATAATATAAATTTTAAAACTCAACCTTGTAAGGTTGGAATTTTTGAAAAAACAACCTTGTAAGGTTGAATCATTAGATCGCAACGCCTTCTCGGCATCGAGTCGAGTCCCCGAGACTCTAATTAGGGGTCGGAGGTCCCTTTGTCAAAGACTTCAGGCTACCGAACGTCGGAGGTTATGACGTCGGAGGTCGCAACATCGGAGGTCATAACGTCGGAGGTTGTAACGCTAGCCCAATATCTTGTCCAGTCATCGCGACTGTAATGAAGGGCCGGAGCATAGAACCTAAAAGTCAAAATATTTCAACATTCGGTGTTTTAGTTTCTGTTTCTTGTTTTTTATTAGGAAATTGCGCCTTTATTTTTAAAAACATGGAAGTTGGAACTAACAAGGTGGTAACTCTAACGTACACCTTGACAATTAACAATGGAGAAGTAGTAGATACTGCTACAAACGACCAGCCTTTTGTTTTCATTCATGGCATCGGACAAACTTTGCCACTTTTTGAAAGCAATCTTTTGAACCTTAAAGCCGGCGATAGTTTCGACTTTAACATTGATGCAGAAAACGGCTATGGTGTATCTAACGATGATTATATCGTTAACATTCCTAAAGCTACTTTTTCTGGTCCAAATGTACCTGCCGATATATTGGTTGTTGGTAGAACAGTTCCTATGCAAGACCACGAAGGAAATCCTATGAATGGTATCATCTTAAGCATAGACGACGAGGTAGTTAAAATGGATTTCAATCACCCTCTTGCTGATGAAGACCTTAACTTTAAAGGTACTATCATCGAAGTAAGAGAAGCAACTGCTGCTGAACTCGACCACGGTCACGTTCACGGTCCCGGAGGACATCATCACTAATCAAATTGTAAAGGGACTTATTAGTCCCTTTTTTTTAGTCTTTATCAGGTTGAGTTGGTGTAAAATTTCCCGAAAATTGGGAAATGACTTTATTTAAATTCTTTTAATTCATTGATTTATATAGACATGCATTAATCGATAATAGATTGTGTTTATAGATTTATTTGCCTGATTATCAAGGTATTTTTGTCCTTGATGGTAAACGCTGAAAAGCATATCAAACAAATTGGAGTAAGAATTAGACGTTATCGTGAATTGAAAGGCTATTCTCAAGATTATATGGCCAGAAAACTTCATATCAGCTCGTCTGCATATTCAAGAATTGAAAGAGCTGAAGTCAATTTAAGTATTGAAAAAATCATTCAAATTTCTGAAATATTCAAAGTCAGAATGGAACAAATCTTGTTCGGGGATGAATACATTACAAAATCATCTAGCAATCAGATCAACGATCCAGAAAATGACTATGCAAGTTTGATTTTAGAAAAGTCAAAATTGCTTGAAGCATACCAGCAACAAATTGAACTGATGAAGGAACAAATTGAATATCTAAAAAGTATCATTGCAAAAAATGGTTAAAATAAAAAATTAAAATATTGGTTTTCAGTTTTTAATAAAAAAAATGAAAAAAACTTGATTTTTGTAATGTTCTAATATCCTAAAATTGCACCATCTCTTCGCTAAGTTTAAAAATTTTTAACACTAAGATTTTTGAACTTTTAAATGAATAAACTTGAACAAAACAAACTAAAACTAGGAAAACGAATTAGAAAACTGAGAGAAATATTGGATTTCCCTCAAGAGGTAGTTGCTAGTGCGCTTGGTATGAGTGTCTCTGGTTATTCGCGTATTGAACGTGATGAAGTAAAATTGACAGTAGACAAATTGCTTATCATTTGTGATAAGCTTAATGTGTCTTTGTGTGACTTGACGCATCCAAGCGAAAACCACTTGTACTCAAATTTTTCTATCACATCTAAAAACTACATCTCTAATAATTCTCACGAAGAATTACAGAGGCTTGAAAAAATCTATAGAACTCAAGTGGAATTGCTAAAAGAAGAAATTGATTATCTAAGAAAACTTCTTAATGACAATGCTATGAATTAATGGCTCTCTTTAAATAAAATGAACCAAATGGTACCAATGATAAACCAAAACCTTTTAATGCTTGCATAAAAGTAAAATGTTTGTCTATCATTAGTTTTAAAATTTCATACGCAAAAAGTATGACCAATAAGCCATGTATTGAACCAACTATACGAACTGCCATGTCTACGTGCCAAATGTACTTTAATGGCATAGCTACGAATAATAGCAACAAATAGCTGTAACCTTCTATTTTGCCAATCTTTAAATATCTTGAATATTGTTCCATGTTATTTGTTTAACCAATGTTGTTTAAGTGGTAATATGAATGAATCCTTCAACTCTGCTATGGTTTTTACAAGTGGATTATAAAACAAAGTATCGTTATTGATAATGCCCTCTTGTTTTAATGTGCTTATATTAGATAAATGTGTGCCAACAATCTGCTCTCCATCTTTGTAAAAAACCTGCATTCTATCAAAGAAATTGATGCCTGTTTTGTCTGATAATTCTTTTAATGCTTTAACACTCTTGTCGATGCTGCAACCACTTGCTCCAGCTTGCGTTTCATCTACTGTTAAAATGATAAATCTCTTTTCAATAATATCGCAGTCGGCTTTCAAAGCCACATTGTGCGCCGTCCACGACGTACAAAATGATTGTAACTGAGACGTTAAAAAATCTATTTCTTCTTGGTTCATTTGCCTCTCAGCTTGATAAACCCAAACTCTGCTCTCTAAAGATAAATCGTTTCTCATTGGTGCATTAAACTGATGATTTTGTCAACTTCTTTGATCATTTCGTTGATTTTAAATTTCAAATCTCGATTGGATCCACTCTCTTCTTCAGCACCATTCATTTCATCCGCAATGCGCTTCATCTTCAATTTGTTTTCCAAATCTTTGATGGTGCTGTTTTGTATTTCCAACAATTTTTTCAAACGACCAATCTCCTTGTCTTTTTTAGATAAAGATTCTTCTATAGCAGTCTTCTCTTGTTTCAAATCGAGAATGCTTTGCTTGATGTCTTGTAGTCGCTTGATGAATTGTTCCATTATTTTCTAATGATTGCGTTTAATTCTGATTCAAATTGTTGAATCAATTTATCCATTACAGGCTCTATGTCCTGGTCGTTTAAAGTCTTGGTCTCATCATACAAATCTAAACTCACACTTACCGATTTTTGATGCGCTTCTAATGGTTTGCCTTCGTATACATCAAACACATTCATGCCAGTTATCAATTTGGTTTTTTGTTTGTTGACAATTGCTTGAATTTGTTCAAACTTAATGGCTTTCTCTACAACCAAACTCAAGTCTCTGCGCACCGATGGAAACTGTGGTATTGCTTTCAATTGGAAGGCTTTCTTAGCTTTTACTACTTTGGTCCAATCAAAAACAGCAAATACCACATTGTCTTTGATGCCAAATTGTTGCAAGGTCTTTTTATCTACCTCCTGAATGTCTACTTTATCCATTTCTAAATGAAAAGAATTGTAAACTTTGTTGACCAATGATTTGATGTAATAAAAATCAACTGGTTTTGATTTGACTTCCCAACTTTCATCACTCTGAGTACCTGAAGCCAAAATCAATAGTTGGTCGACCTCTTTAAATCCTTTTTCTTTTGAATGGTAAATCTTGCCAAACTCAAAGAATCTGGTGTTGTTTTGCTTTCTGTTTTTGTTATAAGCTACAGCTTCTAATGCCGAATACAACATGCTTTGACGCATCACATTCATTTCTGCACTTAATGGATTAGACAAATACACCAACTGAGTTTTGTCCTCATAATATTTATCATTTGTCAATGAGTTGGTCATGATTTCTCTGAAACCATTTCCTCTCAATATTTCACTGATCTGTGCTTCACCTTGACGCAATGCATTTCCTCTTTCATAATTCAACGACATCTTCATGTTGCGTTCAAGTGGAATGTGTTTGAATCCATAAATACGAATCAATTCTTCAATCACATCAATTTCTCTTGATACATCGCTTTTAAATCTTGGAACAGATAACAAATATCCTGTTTCATTTTCTGATACAATGTGAATGCCTAATCCAGTTAATATTTGCTCAGTTGTTGCACTTGGAATGTCGATTCCAATTACACGCTTGATGTTGCTTTTTTTCAATTCAACTGCAAATGGTTGAAGTGGACTAGGATATATGTCTATAATGTCACCAACAACTTTGGCTCCGCATATTTCGGTCAACAAAGCAGCAGCTCTTTTTAAAGCAGTTATGGTCATGTCTGGATCGGTGCCTCTCTCAAATCTGAAACTGCTGTCTGTGCTAATGCCATGACCCTTGGCCGCTTTTCTAATCACATCTGCAGAAAAGTATGCACTCTCTAAAAAGATTTTAGTAGTAGTGTTTGATACGCCACTGTCTATGCCGCCATACACTCCCGCCATGCACATAGATGTGTTGCTGTTGCATATCATCAACTCATGTCCTTTTAAGGTTCTTTCAATTCCATCCAAAGTCTTGAATTTCTCGCCTTCTTGACTTCTTTTTACACGAATTGATTCTCCTTCAATTTTTGAATAATCAAAAGCGTGTAGAGGTTGACCAAGTTCGTGTAAAATAAAATTGGTGATGTCTACTACATTGTTTATTGGCTTCAGTCCAATACTTTTCAAACGGTTTTGCAACCATTCTGGACTGTCTGCAACTGTTATGTTGTCAATCACTAATCCGGAGTATCTCGGACAAGCTTCACTGTCTTCAACTGTTATTTTTAAAGCATGTGACTCAGCATTGTTAACCAATTCAGACGTGTGAAGTTTAAAAGGTAAATTTAAAACTGTGGCCAATTCTCTTGCAACTCCTAAATGAGAAGCAGCATCACCTCTGTTAGCTGTTAAACCAATTTCAAATATGACATCACTTTCGATGTTAAACAAATCTGCTACTTTGGTGCCTATTAAAGTATCCTCTGGCAGAATCAATAAACCCGCATGACTTTCGCCAAGACCAATTTCATCTTCTGCACACAACATACCTTCGGAGGCTTCACCTCTTATTTTTGCTTTTTGAATCTTAAATGGTTCGCCACTTAATGGATTAACTGTTGTGCCAACGGGAGCAACAATAACTTTCTGACCAGCGGCAACATTCGGAGCGCCACACACTATAGAAAGCAATTCTCCTGTGCCAATATCTACTTTGGTAAGATTGAGTTTGTCGGCATTGGGGTGTTTTTCGCAAGTTTCTACTTTGCCAACCACCAATCCTCTCAAGCCACCTTTTACCGACTCTACTATTTCGTAATGTTCTACTTCTAAACCTGTTGCAGTTAAAATGCCTTCAATTTCCTCAGGTGATAATTGAAGGGGAAGTAGCGTTTTTAACCAGTTTAAAGATATTTTCATCCAGAGGGCGAATATAATTAAAACCTAAGATTTTCAAGTGATGTGTGTATAATTAATTTACACTGTAATTGCTTGGATATTCGACTTTTAAAGGATTTGGTTAAATAATTGAATGAAATAAATCGATTAATTAATACCTATGTGATTTACAATGTTTCAAAATAAATTTAATTTTTTTTTAAGTTTGGTGTAACAAGTTGAAAATTTCTGCGTTCTACTCTCAAATATGAATATTTTGAATGGCATCCATTCTATCAATCTAAAACATCGCTTAATATGAAAAAATCAATCCTTTTTTTAACCGCACTTTCAGTTTTGGCCTCTTGTTCTAATAGTGACAAAAACAAAACTAACAACTCTAATTCAGATTCATTGAGCAATCCTCAATCTTCTATTACACCACCTGTCGAAGGGGTAAACAATCCTTTTGAAACCTTTGCCGTTACAAATACCAAAGGCTGTGTTAAAAAATCTAAGAGAGGTACATTTGTTATTGTGCCACCTAATGCTTTTGTCAACAAAGATGGCACTCCTGTGATTGGTGATGTTGAAGTAAAACTCACAGAAATATTTACACCTTCAGAAATCATTCTTTCAGGAATCCCAATGAATGTATCAGATAAAGGCACCATCAAACCTTTTATTTCTGATGGCATGTTCGACATTCAAGCAACTTGTAACAATCAAGAAGTTAAGATTGCAGAAGGCAAAGCTTTAACTGTATGTAACGAAAGTAAGAAAGACAACAAAGACTTCGATTATTGGTATTTAAATCAATCTACTGGTCAGTGGGACAACATCGGCGACAGAACAGAAACTGTAAATGAAGAATCTGTTTTGCGAAAAGCTCAAGAAGTCAATCCAGAACAAGTAAGTGAATACAGAAAATTAATGACAAACACTGAAGTTTCATCTATTAAAGCTTTGAGAAAAGATGCAATTGTAAAATCTTCAGATGAAAAACAAATTAGCAATTTTACTTTTACATTAAATGCTAATTATGACAACTCACCTGAATTAAAAGCGTATAAAAATATGTTGTGGAAACCAGCTGAATTCATGAGTGAAGGCGATGAGCAAAAATTTAAAGATGATCTCAATAATTCAAGGTCAAATGTGCATATCTCTAGAAATGACATATCACCAAATGTATATAATCTAAGCTATGGAGTCAATAAAACTTTAAAAGTAACTCCTGTTTTGTTTGGTAAAGACAAAGAAGCTCAGAAAGCGGCTCTTAGTAAAGCTGATAAGGCGTATTCTGATGAATACGAAAAACAAAAGCAAAAAACTGTGTTGGCTCAAGAATCCATAAACAATCAGCAGATTGTATACAATACATTTGCCGTTATGCAATTGGGTACTTACAATTGCGATAGATTTTATAACAGTTCAAACAATGATCAATTGTTGTTTACTCTTGATGAAAAAGAACTAGACAATAAAATTTATGTTGTATTAGAAAACAATCAAGGAGTAGTTTGCGTAAGTGGTGCATATAAACAAAAAGGCACTTATAGACTACCAACTTCGGATATTAAAAGCGTTATCCATATCAAAGACGATGGACAGATTTTTGGTACAACCATGATGGATAAAAATGGACAAGTGTATTATGCATCGGTGCAAGATATGAATGCCAATGTAAAGGATCCTGGTAAATTAGAAAAAGTCATCAATTCATTATAACTATAAAGCTATGGTAAGGGTAATATGGCTCTGTTTGGTCATGACCTTGCCTTGCTTTGCACAAGCTCAAATTTTATTGCCCCATTCTAAAGATGGTAAATTTGGATTTGTTAATCAAAGTGGCACTTGGGTCGTACAACCTATTTTTGACAGAGTAAAAAATTTTAGTAAAAGAGGTCAGACCATCGGTTTGAAAAATGATTCATTGTTTATCATTTACAAAACAGGTTCTCTCATCAGTATAGATAATGTTAAAGATGTAAAATTCTTTGAAAAACATTGTGCCATTCAAAATTTTGGAGGTAAATGGGCCATTACAGATACTATGTTGAATCCTGTTTCTGACTATGTATACAATGGTGTAGAATTTTTAAATGGTTACTATCTCGTATCGAAAGATGGTTTGATGGGACTTCTAAACGTGGATTTAAAACAGGAAATTGATTGTCAATACAATTCGCTTCGATTCATAAGTCCATTCTTTTTATATGGGAAACAATCCAAAAATACATTCTATTTTTCTACCGCCAATGGCATCAAACCATTAGTAACTAAAGACAATAGACTGCAATACGGGATTAGAGATAGAAATTTAATATTAAGTTCAAAGTCTGAAACAAGGGTATATAATCTCAAAGGCGATTCTGTATACTTCTGCACCCAATGCAATGTTGTTAATTCTGTTAAAGATCTATTGCTAGTTGAAAACAAAAATTCAAAATTTCAAGAGGTCATTGGAGCTGAAGATGGTAAATTGATTCATGTTAACAATGATACGTTTGGAATTCTTACAGACGCAGTCAATGGTTTTATGTTCGATAGAGTCCATCAAAGAATCATTACCTGTGCAAATCCAAAAACCAATTTGTTCGACACATTAAAAATAGCAATGTACACTGTTGTTGATACTTCAAATTTAATAGTGTATGTGAACAATGCTTTTGGTGTTGTTACATTTAATGGAGAAATTATAGTGCCGTTTAAATACCAATCGATATCAGAATTATCTAATAAACATTATTTGTGTAAAGACCTTTATCAATACGACATCATTAAAAAAGTTGATGGGTCGTTTGCCTATGCAATTACTAGTTTTTCACAAATTCAGGCAACAGAGTCGAGCATTTTGATTACCAACAATAAGAATGGAGCTACGATGTTTGCACTTGATACTTTGGCCAATATTGTTGATTCATTTAAAATGAAAGATTTTGCCATTTTTAATGTCGGGACTAGGGCTGGATTTACTAACAATGCAACTATTACTCTTGGAAATAATACCTCCAAATCTAAAAGATGGTTTTTAAATTCAAAAAGAAATGTTTTTGGATTGTATGGGTTTAAAGATGGAGATACTTTAATTCGCGGAAAATTTGAGACTGTAATTGGTATCAATGATAGCATTGACATTGTTAGTGTGAGGTCGAGCAAATTTCCTTCAATAGATGTAAAAGGTCTGGGTAGATTGAATTTTGTATCACGATATGGTATTGTAAACAACAACACTGGTAAATATGTGTTCCCTCCAATTTTACCATATATAAATACCAACATGCTTTTACTTGATAATGCAACAGTGTTAACAGTTGTATTGCCAAATGGTAAATATTGTTTACTAGATTTACAGTCGTTAAGTTTAATAAAAGCTAGCATTTGCGATTACATCACTTCGCCTAAAGAAGGCTATATGAGGATGCTGTATCAACCATATTTTGTTGCTGAAACCCATAAGGAATTTGTAAACAATAAGAGGTTTAAACGTCTTATCAATCCCAATGAATTTCAAAACAAAGGGTATTTCAATTATGGCAATCAAGTGGCTGTTAGTGGTTATTCTAGAGGAGTTAACTTATGTGATGTTCGTGGTAGAATTGTTTTAAATCAAAGAGTCAGTTTAAATTATTCCTATATGGATGAAGGTAGGTATGGAAAATTTATAACCTATAATACCAAGGATAGCGCTGGAGTACTATCTGCCAATGCTCAAATATTAGTGCCCAATGTCTATAATAAAATATGGCGATTGAAACAGAATGATAGTTTTTTTGTGCTTCAAAAAAACAATGTTAGATACGGTTATGTGGATGCGGATGGTAATGAAATCACTCATCCAATTTATACCCAATCGTATGCCTTTAATGATGGATACGCATGGTCAAGAATAAGTGACATGAACTTTGCTGTTGATAGAAATGGTAATGCTGAGTTCATCTATTCTGGTGTATTGAAACCTAAGGCCATTTCTAATGGAATAGCTTCAAAGAAAGTTAAAAATGGATGGCAATTGATAGATGTCAATGGCAATAAAATCTCCGATCAAACATTTAAGAACGTTATGCCGTTTGTAAATGAAGTGGCAGCTGTACAAACAAAAAAGGGATGGGGCATCATCAATTCTAATGGCGATTGGGTTGTAGAACCAAATTACAAAAGTTATATGGCGCAAAACAAACACTCTTTGGTTTTGTCTGATGATAACAATTGTTTTTTCTTTGATAATGAAGGGAAATTACTGACCAAACAAAAAATTAAAGGTGTGCTTAAATATGCCAACGATTCTATGTATTCTGAATACGTTTCTAATCAATACAAATATTATTTTTCAGATGGCAGTAAATTTGATAATGGCAAGAAGTACAAAGCTCCATTGATCACAAGAAATGATAGCGTTTTTTTGGTGAAATATGGTCGAGTGTTTGTTATGGATATGAATGGTAAAGTTGAATCTAAACTGAAACACAAAGATGGAATAAACTACATTAAAAGAGGGAAATTAGACATTTCATTGTCTGATAAATGGTCGACAGTCGTTAAAGTAGACATTTTACCTGCATACAATGTTCTAACACCAGATATATTTGGTGATTCTACTAAGTCGTTCAAAGTGCGTTCACCTCAGCCAAACATGAAAGTGATGATAAAGAACGACCATTTGCAATACTGTTATAAAAACAATGCATTTGTATTTAAGCTTGGCAACAAAATGGTCTTATCAGATAGTACTGGCAATGTGTTATCAGATGAAGAATTTCTGGATATTACATTCTTAAATGATAAATATTACCGCGTAACCATAATGAACGATTTAGGCATTAAAGTCAGTGGCATAATAGACAATTTGGGTATGTGGGTCTTGCCAGCTAAATACGATTATATTGATGTGTTTAAAGAAGACATTGCAGTGTATGGTATATACAGAACGTATAAGATTGCAAACATTAATGGAACATTAATTACGGCAAATGATATTATGGATGTGGTACCAGAAAAAGGCTACATCCACCTCATTTCAGATGTCGGCTCAGCTTGGTGGAAACCAGACGGTACTTTTGTTACTGGATTTTCGAAGTGATTCAATCTGTTACATAGTGCCTTTTCTTATAGTTGTAATATAGGACATACGATAAGTATGGTTGTTTATGATATTTGCCTTTCAATGGTTTTGAAAGTTCAGATTTTAGATGAATGAAATATCTGACCGTACAACCAGAAAGTAATCGAAAAGAATCATTCAACAGCTTTATTTGTTCAATTTTTGTAAGTGTATTGCTGTCCAAAATGATCAGTTTAATATCCTCTGCAATCAATAAGGATAAAGAGGCAGCATATTTTGTAAATGGGATTTTTGAATCTAATAATTGCTTTAGTTCAGAAAATTCATTGTTAATAGAAAGATATTGAATTAAAGTATAATTGAGAGATGTAAAGCCTGAATTTCCATAACCATCTTTTACTTCATTTTCTGTGCTATCCATTAAATATTTAAACGCATAAGATTTGGTAGTGTCTTGTGCTTTTATATTAAATGACGCTAAAAGAACAATAATAATGAATAGTAGTTTCAATTTGTAAAGTAATACATCAAAAATACCCAAAATTATTAAGTGTACAAAGTTGATGTATCGTTGTTATTTCAAAAAAATGTAAATAATCTCACATTTATTTAGTGACATTAGCAAGGTATTTCAATTCAAACTAAAAGTAATTGGTATAATGAGTTTACCATTTGAATTCACACCATCCACAATAGCTGGCTTCCATTTTGGTATGAGTTTTAAAACCCTTATGGCTTCTCTGTCAAAATTTTTAGCTCCATCTACATGCTTGATGATGGTATGATTGGTCGCGATTCCTTCAGCATTTACGTCTATTTCTACAATAATTCTGCCTTCTATACCTATCTCTTTTTCGTATTCAGGGTATATGATATGTGTGGTTAAGAATCTTTTTAAACTATCTGGTCCTTCAATATAATTTGGCTCAACTAAATAAGCAATTTTGCCCTTTACGAAACTTCCATGAATAGGGTTCTCTTTAATTATTGAAATAGTATCAATTGGAGTTGGAGGGTCTACATAATACATACCCATTGGCTCGCCCATATAAAATGGTTCAGGACTAATTGGGCAGATTTCCTTTTTTATTGCAAGTATTTCTAAGAATTTGACAGTGTCTTTTTGGTCTATGGTTGTTTTAGTGGTATCCAAATGCTGACTGGCAAAATAAGGTTTGTTTTCTTCTTTGGTTTTGTCTGCCGTGTTGTCGTTGCATGCCGCAAGAAGTAACAATGTCAAACTGAAAAATAGTCCAGTTTTATAGTTTGCAATTCTTGTTTGATACATTGGACGAACAACTATGTCTAACGCCTGATAATCGCTTAGTTGTGATTGTTTGAAACGACCACAAACTTTTTTGTCTTTTTGTGAAGATAAAAACAATAGGAGTTCTTCATCACACATTTTAGTAAAATCTACAACTTGTTTTTGACATGATAAACAAAACTTACCTTGTTCTGTTGGCGTCATTTTACTCCAATCTTCATGACAAGGATCTACAATTTTAACAATGGGTAACATAAAATCTAATTTAAAACTGAATATTAATACATCATTACCCAAAAAGGTAAACGGCTTATGTGCTTGCCCAGTATCAAGTCTAGCCTTCGAGACTCTGATGCTTGTTAGGAGGTCCCTTCGTCGCAGACTTCAGGGCTACCGAACGTCGGAGGTCGCAACATCGGAGGTTGTAACGTCGGAGGTTGAAACATCGGAGGTCGTAACGTCGGAGGTCGCAACACTTGCCCAGTTTCGAGTTGAGTCTTCGAGACTCTGATACTGGGTCGGAGGTTTCCTTTGGCGTGGCCTTCAGGCTAACGACCGGAGGATATGACGTTTACCAAATATCTAGTTAAATCTTCGAGACTTTGATACTGGATGGTGGTTTTGTAGGCGCAGCACGTAGGCGAACGATAAGTGAATGCCATTATTACTTTAAAGGAAATCTAATTTTCGTCAGTCTTGAATTGTGAAAAAATATCTCGAAATTTGTACCGTGTTCAAAATAGTTAAAATTGGGTTTTGGGTGTTGGCATTGTCTGCTTTGACATACATCTTCATCAATGCAACTCAAAAATCTGAACCTATTACTCCAATTACGAAAGTGGAATTGGGACAGAAACTCTTTTTCGAAAAAGCGCTCTCTCTTGACTCAACCATTTCTTGCGCTTCTTGCCATCAACCAGATCACGCTTTTTCTGATACCATCGCATTAAGTTTTGGGGTAGGCGGCAAACTCGGACTTAGAAACGCGCCTTCTGTGATGAACATGAAATTTAGAGATGCTTTCTTTTTTGATGGTAGAGCATCGTCTTTAACCGACCAAGTGCATTTCCCTATTCAAGATCCTAACGAAATGAATCTGGCTTATTCTGCTGCTGTCAATCGCATTGCTTTGGATCCAGAGTACGTCAAATGGTTTAAAATGGTTTACAACCAAACGCCTAACGCTGTCAATATTGCTGATGCCATTACCGAATTCGAAAATTCTTTAGAGTCTTCTCAAACTGCTTTCGACGATTATATGGCGGGCAAAGAGGATGCAATTTCTGAATCGGCTAAGCGCGGAAGAGAACTGTTTGTGGGCGATAAAGCCAAATGTTTTGATTGTCATTTTAGTCCAGATTTCACAGGAGATGAATTCAAAAACATTGGCTTATACGATGGTCAAAAATGGAACGACCCAGGTCGATTTAAAATCAGTAACGACAGCTCAGATTTAGGGAAATTCAAAGTACCTGGACTCAGAAACATCGCCATTACTGGTCCGTACATGCACGATGGCAGTTTTAAAACCCTTGAAGAAGTAGTTGATTATTACAACAACCCTTATCAATTTGTAAAAAAGCCTATCAATATGGATTCTACTTTGATACAACCACTTGGTTTAAGCAATCAAGATAAGACTGATTTGGTAAGCTTCTTAAAAACACTTACAGACAAACGGTTTGTGAAATAGTGATTTCGGTTATATGTCGAGGGCATGCCCTGCGACCTAAACAATCATAAATCATCTCCTTTGTGTATTCTCTGTGTACTTTGTGGCATTGTGGTTTTATATGTTGTCTCGGGCGCAGCCCTTCAACCTACAAGAAAAAAATCCTGTATCGCGGATACGAGGTTACATTAATGCTAGCGTCAGCCCACTAAATCCTACAGCCTAAATCCTATTGCCTATTATCTATTGCCTTTTTAAATTTTACATCTACCTTTGTCATGCATGAAAATTAGAGAGATTGCTCATTTGATTGAACAAATTGCGCCACCGGTATATCAAGAATCTTATGATAATTGTGGCTTGATAACGGGAAGTTTTGATACGGAAGTTAAGGCTATACTGTTGGCATTAGATACGACCGAAGAAGTAGTTGACGAAGCAATTTCAAAAGGCTGTAATCTAATTGTGGCCCATCATCCAATCATTTTTAAAGGTCTTAAAAAACTCAATGGTAAAAACTACGTTGAACGTGCCATCATCAAAGCCATAAAGAATGATATCGCAATTTATGCTGCCCACACCAACTTAGACAATGTGCTACAGCATGGAGTCAATCAAAAGTTTGCTAAAAAATTGGGAATCAATAATTTAAGGATATTGATGCCCAAAGACGATTTGTTGGCTAAGCTTTTTGTATATGTACCTGAAAGTCATGCAGATATATTGAAAAATGCATTGTTTGAAGCAGGTGCTGGAAAAATTGCTGAATATTCTGAATGTAGTTTTACTGTAGAAGGTATCGGAACTTTCAAACCATCAGATAATGCCCAACCATTTGAAGGAGAGGCTAACAAGCGTTCTGAGGTGACTGAAAAGAAAATTGAAGTGATACTGCCAATGCACATGGTAAACGATGTTATCAGAGTTGCAAAGCAAGTTCATCCATACGAAGAGATGGCTTATGAAGTTGTAGCTTTGAAAAACATGCATCAAGAAGTTGGTTCTGGTGTGGTTGGCGAATTTGAAGAAGCCATGACTTACTCAGAATTTTTAAAGCATTTAAAGAGCAGCTTTAATTTAGAAGTAATAAGGCATAGCAAATGGGAGAAAGACATCAAAAGAGTAGCAGTATGTGGGGGAGTGGGTAGTTTTTTAATACATCAAGCTGCATCAGCTAAAGTAGATGCTTATGTAACTTCTGATGTCAAATACCACGAGTTTTTTGATGTCGAAAACCGTTACATGTTATGTGATATCGGGCATTTCGAATCAGAAATTTCAACATTGGATATATTTTATGAAATAATTACAGAAAAATTCCCTAATTTTGCGGTCATTTTTTGCAGTATAACAACAAACCCTATTCAATATTATAAATAACACATGGTAGATTTATCAATAGAAAAAAAACTTAAGGCAATTTGGGAACTTCAGCAAATCGATTCTAAAATCGACCAGCTAAACCTTTTAAAAGGCGAGTTACCAATGGAAGTTGCCGACCTTGAAGATGAGATCGTTGGTTTACAAACCAGACAAGAGAACATCAAAAATGAAATCAAGGCATACGAGGGTGATATCGTAGGTTACAAAACCAACATCAAGCAATCTGAAGAATTGCAAAAGAAATACAAAAAGCAATTGGACTCGGTAAAAAACAACCGTGAGTTTGAAGCTTTGAACAAAGAACTTGAAATTTCTGGATTAGAAGTATTGGCGGCGCAAAAGCGTATCAAAGAAGCTCAATACCACATGGATCAAAAAAATGAGGCATTGAAACAATTAGATGCCACCATTGAAAGCAGAAGAAAAGATCTTGAATTCAAACAAAAAGAATTGAAGACCATCGTAAACGATACTGAAGAAGAAGAAAAAGAATTGATGTCGCACAGAACATCTCTTCAAAAAGATGTAGACGACCGTTTGGCTAAAGCTTACGACAGAATCAGAAAGAACGTTAAAAATGGTATCGCAGTTGCGCCAATTATGCGTGGTAGCTGTGGAGGATGTTTCGCAAAAATTCCACCTCAAAGACAATCTGATATCAAACAACATTTTAAAATCATCGACTGCGAACATTGCGGTAGAATTTTAGTAGACAATGCTGTTACTGGTATTCACACAGAAAAACCTGTTGAAGAGGAAAAACCAAAACGCAGAGTAAGAACATTAAAGGCAGCTAAATAATGTAGCATCTATGCCCTTTAGGACTATATATAAAAAGAACATGAAATATCGTGTTCTTTTTTTTTATTTCATATTTACCTGTTTGTCTGCATCTGCTTCCTCTAAAGCGGTGTTTACTATGACAGACAATTGTCTGAAAGCTCAAGGATACTTATACGAACTAAAATTAGATGACGCGGATAAATTATTAACCACTGAGGCCACTGCAAATCCAGACAACATCGCTGTCAATTGGCTGCAAGAAACCGTTATTTTCCTCAGAATATTTACAACCGAAGATCAAGCCATTTATGATAAATACGTCAAACAATGGCACAAAATGATTGATAAAACCGAAGCCATTAAATTTAATAATGCTTGGTACCGATTCATTTTATCAGACATGTTTATTCACCGAGGATTGATTCGACTCAAATTCAATGAAAGTTTTACAGCAGGCTCTGACATCAAATCGGCTTTCAAACATCTAAAGGACAATAAGAAAATGTTTCCTTCTTTTTTGCCTGACAATAAGAACTTAGGATTCCTTACTTGTATGTTTAGTTCTGTACCTTCAAAGTATCAATGGTTGGCCAAATTAATTGGTTTTGAAGGTGAAATGCAATCAGGCTTAACTGAAATGGAAGCGTACTTAAAATCTGACTTAACAGTTAAAGAACATGTTTGGTTAAAGGTTGAAACAGCTTTCATGTATGCCATGGTAGAACATCATCTCAATAAAGACCCTGAAGCTGCTTGGAAAACTATTGAACCTTATACCAGAAATTATAAAACCATCATTTTAACCAATTACATGAGAGCTACCATCGCCAATTACAACGGAAAAAACGATGAAATGCATTCAGTTTTGATGGCAAAGCCAGCCTATGTGGCGTCAAGTCCCTTTTATTATATGGACTATTTATTGGGTATTGCAAAACTTAGAAAGTTGGATAACGATGCCGAAGTGCATTTTAAAATCTTTACTGTAAAATACAAGGGTAAGAATTATTTAAAATCTGCTTACAGATATCTGTCATGGGCTCACCAAATAAAAGGAGATAACAATACAGCAAAAAATTACTATACCATGGGCATCAAATTGGGCATTGCGAATATTGAAGAAGATAAGCAAGCTGAAAGAGAATGTATAGAATATCTGTATTGGCCAATTGATTTGTTAAAAGCAAGATTGCAGTTTGATGGTCATTATTTGGATAAATCTCTAAGTTTATTAAATGGCATTAAAGAAACGTCATTAAGTCATAAGAAGTTTAAATTAGAATGGGTGTATAGAAAAGCCAGAGTCTACCACGAAAAAGATGAACTTTCAACAGCAATTCCTTTATACACTAAAGCCATAGAATTAGGCAAACCTGAAGCTTATTATTACGCAGCCTATTCTGCTTTGCAATTGGGTTATATTTACGAGAAGCAAGGTAAAACAGCTTCAGCAAAACAGTACTTTAAAATGGCAAAAGACAATTTTCCAAGTAATAAAGAATACAATAACAGTATTGAACAAAAAGCTAAAGCTGGTTTGAAGAGACTTGGAAATTAATGCTCCTTATCACCAACTACCGGCGTCCCGGATAGTCGATGATGTGAGCTGTTTTTTTTATGAGAAAGGGTTGAAATTTTTTAATTTGATTTAACGATCAATGTCTTGTAAAGTGATTTGCCATTGCTCAGCACATTGAAATGGTAAACCCCTGTATTCAAATTGTTCAATCCATCTAAAGCAATTAATTTCGAATTGCTAGATTCATCATACGTAACCTCTTTATTGAACACGACCTGACCATATTGGTTGTATATCTCAAAAGTATATTGACGTTTGGTGCCTTCTTCTGAATATATACTTAATTCTATATTGTTGGTGAATGGGTTAGGGTACAAATCGTATACCGGCATATCACTGCAACTAATCGCATCAAGATTCTCAACAACCAATCTGTCGCCTTTTATGTTTAAGGCTGTCCAACGGTAAATGGTATTAGGATTTTCGTTTCTATTGATGCTTAAATTGTAAGGCATCGCAACATTGCCTGTTGAAGTATAAGATTGTATTGATCTTGAAGTATACCATGAGTTACCACCATCTAGAGAGTATTCAATGGCATAACGGTCTATACTCTGATTTGGTAAACTCATCCATTTGAACTCTATGATAGATCCAGTTATACATTTGGCCTCTACATAATTGTTTTCTTTTGGTAACGAAGTGTAGATGTATGTGGTGTCTAGATCGAAACATCCAGTAGATGGATTTTCAACTCTTAGAACAAACATAGGCGGACCAATTCTGGCTTTGATAGCTAAAGGGTTTCCAATGGTTGAATCTGTTAAGGCATTGCCTTGCGACCAATCAAAATTAATACCGCCACAAGTGCTACAAGAACCAGGAGGAGTTCCACCTATAGCGAATGTATCCAATGTCGTAGAAATATCTGGACCAGCATTGGCAACTGGATTTTCTCTAACAGTTAGATAGATGGTATCTTGGTCTTGACAAGTTCCAGAAGTAGACGTTACTATTACACTAATTGGAATTTGGACATAATCTCCAGTTGAAGGGGTATATCCTAAGTTCACATTTTGAGAATTTAATGAGCCATTGTTACTTGGTGCTTGGAATACACCGGTGCCATCTGTAGTCCATGAAATTCTGTCAATGTAAGACGTTGAACTCACTTGTAGATTCATTTCATCTCTGCCACATTGGATGATGTCTGGACCAATACTACTGGTAAATCCGGGCGTATAAGTTATGGTGTCGTTTACAGTTACACCACATCTATCAGCATAGGTCATGAAGTAGTTAAACGTGTTTCTATTGACTAACTTATTGAAATCTTTAGCGTTTCTAAATGGTCCTTTAAGTTCAACAGAACGAATGTGGTTGGTGTTATTGCTATTTGCCGAGTAGTCTACAAAATAAGGGAAACTAGGAATACGCTGTGAGTTGGTATACGACCTTACTAAAGTACCATTGATCCACAAACGAACTCTTCTGTTAGAGAGTATTTCAAACTCAACTGTAACAGTTCCACTATAAGCACCATGGTTAGACGAACTTCCTCCGTTGTAGTATGATGTGATATTGGTTCCATTGACATAAATCGAATGGTCCATGTCGTGGTTATTGTTTGAATTATTGTTTTGAATTCCTACATAAAAACTCTTGCCAGCGGCCAAATCAATGGTTAGTTTTACCCAGCCAGCCCCACTTAACGAATCATAACCTATAGCTCCTTCACTGTTTCCAGATGACCAAGGACTAGTGCCTATTTGACTGTTATTGGTGACGACTCTCGACGATTGATTTTTCCAAAATGCGGAGTAATAATAATTGTCACATGGGTTGACTATTAATTTTTTGTCAGCTGTTAAATTGTAAATTGTAGGAACAGCATCATAAATTGTTGTGACATTCAATCCATTGAAATCTATAGTGTCTGGTGTACTACAATTGCAGAAATTTTTATTGATTTTAGGGACATTGTCATGAGGATCAAATGCCCAGTATTTGACGTAAATGGAATCAAAGACATCTATTGTCTGACAATAATTGGAGAATTCGGCACTTGCATATATCCAAACAGAATCTGGAACTTGAAGTAATGCAGAATCTACTGTTTTGGAACCAATAATATAACTTTGAGGTGTCCACTGGATATTTCCCATAAACATTGGACATATATCAGAGTTGGGTTCGAGATATAAAGTGGCATTTTGTGTACAATACAAATTCAATTGATCGTCTTCAATAATATCATTTACTTCAATCTGAGATATCACAGGTTTGTTGGTATCTCCACATACAACATCAAAGTAAGCATAGGCATAGTGACCAAGTAAAATACAATCTCTGGTAAACAATCTTACTTCAACAGTATCTCCAACAAAACAGGCGAAATTCAATGTTTCTGCACCCCATCCTGTAGATTTTCTTACACCAGCAGTATCTTTGTATGTACCAAGTTGCCACACATGTGGAGTATCTACGTTACCACAAAAGAAAGCTCCTTTTAAACAGTCTAATTTTCGTCCGTTAACGTAAATTTCATAACCAAACCCTGGTGCTTCAACTGTAGCAACGCCCCAATAATTATGGGCTAATTCAACTACACCAATACTGTATATGGTTAATTTATCAGATAAGCTGTCAACAATGTAAGTTCTGTATACAGTGTCGGCTACAGCTCTAACACCTCTGTTACCAACTTTAATTAATTTATTACCTACAGATGGATGAGCTCTTGTAATTGTACCAAGGTACATGTCAGTTCCACCATAGTTTATGACACCCATGTTTACTCCTGGAACGATATATCGTCTCGAAGCTGGTGTGATGAAGTTACTATCTGTTGCTGTATTCCATCCGGTAAAATTACCACTCTCGAAGCCAATGTTCGTGGCGCATTGACCCTGCGAAAGTATAGGAATAAAGGTGGTCGATATGACCAATATTGTTAAGCGTAAAAGTCTATTCATAATGCATCAATTTGTGTTTGTTATTTCTTTAAGTAGCCAACCCATATAATGTTATGGTGGTTGACTGTCCCGAAGAGTCTTACCTTCACGTAAGTGTTAGGGAGGTTGGTTTCTGTTCCAATAGTTGAAGCATAACTTCCCGAGGGAGGAAGATTGCCCACTCCCAATGAAACAAATTGTGGTCCCCACAACTTCTCAATGTTGGCGTCCAAATTGATGTTATTGATTTTTTGTTGTATAATACATTGATCTGTAAAATCAAATCCGACTGGATATAATTCTACAAAGAATGGCGTTATCGTATCTACACCATTGTTCTTGATTTCGAATGTAAACTGATTGTTTAAGTTCTGCACAAGCGTCAAGCTAAAAGCATCCGCTGGTAGAGAAATAAGAGTGTCCTCAGAGTCATGACTTTGGGCTTTGAGTTCGCCCGATAATCCCCAAACCATTAACGCTAAAAGCGCCATTTTTTGGGCACAGGAAATCACCTCTTTTCTAAGTGAGATTCCCGTAATTTGGTTGTTTGTCTGTCTCATTGTAATTTGTGTATTTTGTGTGTAAAATCTCCGTCATGCCAATGCCATACACCATAAAACATAGGTCTTTTTTACCTACTGAGTATAAAGTCTTATGTTGTATAACATGCATATACTCAAGTTCTGAATATTGTTCAGAAAATCAAAAAGTTTTTTATATTAATTGAATAAATGCATGAATTTCAGACATATAAAATTGATATCTTTCCTTTGTTTAGTCCATTATTTTGGAAAAATGTTGATATCTGAGTTGGTTTTAAAACAATAATATTTATCAATAACAGTTTAAATTTATGTTTATTTTACCATATCGTTTAAAAGTTATAAAAACAAAAAACCAGGCTTGTTTGGCCTGGTTCTTAAAATTTAAATAATTGGATTACTTGATTTGTACCGGAAATTCTACTGATGCATCTGCCTCTCCAGGAGTCTCAGTTCCATCTTTTACACCAGGTTGATGTTTTAATGTTACTGAAATGCTGCCATTTGCCGCACTCGAATTTGTTTTCCAAAGTGATTCTAATCCAATTGGAATAGATTTACTGTCTAAATCCTTGTAAGTAACTGTAATGATGTTGTTCGTTGCTTTGAAGAAAAACATGTGGTCGTCGCCTTCTTCTAATACTTCGTTGGAAACAGTATCAACATCAGATTTACTCTCATCTAGCAAAAGTATCTTGCAAAGATATTTTTTACTGTTCATCAATCTAATCGTATCAAATTGATTAGGATTGTTGCCGCCCGGACCATCTAAATCTCTAAAAGTAAAGGTGTCAAATTGATTGGTGCCACTGTCATTCAGAATGATTTTCATAGTAGTAATCAATTCGGTTTCATTTGATGGAGGGTTTTTGGGTGTTACATTTTCGTCTTTGCAACTTGTAAATGTAAGTGCAGTTACTACTGCTGATAATAATAAAAATTTAAATTTTTTCATAACTTATATATATTGGGATTATAATTCTTAATGTAATGTTTCTTGATGGTTCGTTAATAAAGTACCTCATTCTATTGAGATAGTTTCGGTAATTCTGATTGAATGCATTTGTGATGCTTAAACTTGTTTTGATGATTTGATGTTTTATTTTGAAATGGTATTGAATATTACTTCCTATTAATACAAACCCTTTAGGCGGTGGCAAATAATCGCTTTTGTCGACATATCTGTTTTGTCTAGCAACAAAATCGGTGTTTATATCTGCTGAAAAGTTCTTAAAGTTGTATTCTAAAGCTGCATTACCAGTAAAAGGAGGCATTAAATTGAGAAATTGTTGACTGCTTAAATTGTTACCAAACATATAATTGCCTTTGGTCTTTAATTGTATTTTACTATTGATAGCCCACTTGATTTTATAATTAATGCCATACAATGCAGCATTGTTTTGTGTGTAATAAAATACTGGAAAAGCGCCTCGAATGGTTAAGATAGATTGAGTGCCAGGGATTAAATTGATAAAGCCATTGATGTATTTGTAAAAAATTTCTGATTCTACATTGAGTTTCTTTTTACTGAATACATGTGCAATTGAAAAGTTGTACGATTGTTCTTTTTTTAATGTAGAGTCACCAATTTCTATACTTGCTAAAGCCTGATGTAAACCGTTAGAGTACAATTCGTTGGTACTTGGGGCTCTCCATGTATAAGAGTTTAGAGCTGAAATACTATTGTACTTATTTAAACGTTTTAAAAATTTTACAGTGTAAGATGGACCGAAATATTGCCTCTTGTCTAAATTTAGAATATTGTTTTTCCAAAGAAATATATCAAAGAATTTGACATCATTTCTCAATCCAAATTCCCAATCGTGTTTTAAGGTTTCTTTTTTGAATATGGCATACTGGGCAATCCCATTTTGATAAAATCCTGGAATAAAGAATCTTCCTGTATAGGCATTGCTTTGCCTTAGTCCGAATAACCCTACTTGAATTCTTGTTTTGTGAACGTTGTATGTATTCCAATTAAAATCGCCCATATAGGTGTTGATGTAATAATCGAATACTGGTCCGCTATAAGAACTGCTCGATCTTAAAACATCGTACTCTTCTCTGTGATTGTGCTGATAGGAAAGGGTAAGCTCTAAATTTTGCTCTTTCTTTAGATGCCATTCATTTTTGAATTTTAATAATTGATGTTTGACTTGTTGATTGGGTCTGTTAAGTGCCCTTTCGAAATCAGATTTTACAAGTGGTACTTCGCTTTGCATGGCTGCATTTAAATCTTGTAGATTACCTACTTGAGAACCTGTATACAAACCAATGGCAGTTCTAAAATCGCTGTAAAATATCTCAGCTTTGTACGTTTCTAAATTCAATCCCAAATGTGCAGAGTAATTCAATTCTCTTGCAGCTGTATTGGCAATGTAATAGTTTGGAATTTGAAAATTTCCGGCATTTTTAAGTGTACCTTGTGCTCTCCAATAAATTGGTAACTTATCAGAAATTTTACTTCCTAAATAAGCGCTAACAATGCCTGATTGATTATTGGTTTGTCCTACAGTATTGAATTCGCCAATGAGCGTTTTTTCATTAAGTTTAAATATAGAAGGCGATTGTACCAATATGACACCACCTATTCCATCCGAACCATATTTTAAACTCTCTGCCCCTTTTATTAAAACGATATCATTGGCTAAAAAGGCATCTATCTCAGGTGCGTGTTCCATTCCCCAATTTTGGCCTTCTTGTCTAATGCCATTGTTGACAATCAATACTCTGTTGCTATGTAATCCATCAACAATGGGTTTACTTATGTTAGCACCACTTTGCAACAGCGTTACACCGCCTAATTCGGTCATTAACCCAGATATACTGCTGCCTTTCTTTTTATCTATTGTTTTAGGGTCTACTGTATTGATTGTGCTTTTGCTCGTTGTGGATTTGAGCGTAAAGTTAGAAAATTTTTGTTCGCTGTGTTTTAGGTAAATGGTGATTTGGGTGTCTTTTACAAGTTGAATGGTAATATCAATATGTTCGCAGTCGAGATGACTAACGTGAAGTTTAATCGTACCAACACATAAGTTTTCAATACTGAAATTGCCTTTATTGTCGCTAATAACGGGGGTTTTATTGTCGCCAATAATTTCAATATGAGAGGAAGTCAGTACTTTATTATCGCTACTGTCCCTTATAGTTCCGGAAATTTTTAAAGTGCAATTTTGAGCACTCAATGCACTAATGCTAAAGAATAACAATAGCGCAAGTATATACTTGTTCAAATGGGTAAAGTTGTTAAATGAATTTTAAAATAAAAGGTCGTTAAGTAAAAGCTAAAGCAGGGGGACCCTTATTAAATTCAGATAAGCAATCTTTAGAAAAGATAAAATGGATTGGAGTTGCGCAATGCTCTATATGAGATGTAACTTGAGCAAGCGTATAATCGATAGTAATGCAATCGAAAGGGGAGAATTGGAATTCACAAATAGAGCAATCAACATGGTGTTGTTCAAAGCTTAATTCATGACTGAAATGATTGAGATTGTTACAATCGTGTAAAGATTTAATAGGGGCACTGTAGAACAGAGACAGCCCTAATAAAAATACTAATACACTATGTTTTCTCAAGTTACTCAATTAGCTATTGGTCATATTGTTCGCTATTTCGCGAATTTCGTCTCTGTTGTATTTGTTTTCACTTTTAACATACAAAGACAATAAATAGGTTAAGTTTTCTTCAACTTCTTCGCTATCTTCTAACGTTTGGAATTCCCAACCGCCATTATTTTCTAAGTGTTCGTATACCAAACGAATAGAACGGGTGATCAATGGATCTTCTTCTTGCTTAGCTAATTCACGTAATTCTTTGAACATTGGGATCAATGTATCAACAACTACACTATTAGTTTCTATTTCGGCAATGATTTTATTAATCAATTCGTTCGCTTTTGAATTCTTCATATTACGGGTGCAAATAACGGCAAAAATTTAAAATCAAAAAAGCCAAATTCGAGCAAAAAAAAACCATTCGCTTTTGGCGAATGGTTTTTTAATATCATTCAATCTAAAATTACTTGATAGAAATTTTAGAAGTACTAGTTAAATCGCCGTTCTTAACAGTTACGATATACATACCTGCATCGAAGTTTGAAGTGTTAACATTGATAGCACTGTTGGTGATGGTTTCGTTGTAAACTACTCTGCCAGCAAGGTCAGTGATAGTAACTTCAGAAACTTTAGAAGGATCAACGATGTTTAAGCTAATGTTTACATTATCAGATGCTGGGTTAGGGTAAACTGATAAATTTGTAGCAGTTACTTCATTTACGCTAACTCCCCAACCTTGTGGATTGTACCAAACCATATCTCTAGTTTTAGAGTTGTTGGTTGCTGAAGTTTCAGGAGTGATACCATTAGAAGCTCTGTTAAAGATTTGAGAGAAAGCTCTGAAAGTAACATTTAAAGAGAAATTTGGTCTAATGCCAATAGTAAATGCGCCTGTAACGTGAACTGTATCACCTGATGGTACATTTCTAGTAACTGGACGAATGTATACAGCACCGTTTGGTAATGCTACAATTACAGTCGTACCTTGAGAAATTGATAATTGGTAACCAATGGTATCGCCGATTAAAACTGAATCTGGACCGTTGTTTTTCAATACTATGTCAAAATTGAAGCTAGTAGATGAAGCTGTGCTTGTTAAAGATGTAGGAGCTACGATCTCTTCTACTGACCAATCAATTGCTCTTTGAGCGTGAGAAAATCCTGCAGTTAATGCAAGAGCTAATGTAAGTAAAACTTTTTTCATTGTATATAAATATTTATTTGTTTGATTCTTATTACAAATGTATAGATTTCAATTTAGTCGAGCAAGTTTTTTAGGGTATCTTCTTCTAGATTGTGTACAAAATTTGCTTCCGTGTCCAGAATATCATCCGATACTTTCTGTTTTCTGGCTTGTAAATTCACGATTTTTTCTTCAATGCTGTCTTTTGTGATGAATTTATACACAAATACTGGCTTGTCCTGACCAATTCTATGTGTTCTATCCATCGCCTGTCTCTCAACTGCTGGATTCCACCACGGATCTAATAAAAATACATAATCTGCAGCCGTTAAATTCAAACCCGTTCCGCCAGCTTTTAATGAAATTAGAAAAACCATAGCTGTATTCTTGGTCTGAAACTGATCCACCAATTGTTTCCTATCTGCCGAACTCACATTGCCTGCTATATATAAATATGGCATCTCTTTACTATCTAAATAAGTCTTCAACAAACTTAAATGCTGCACAAATTGAGAGAATATCAATACTTTATGACCGCTATTTACCACATTATGTATACTTGATATGATGGATTCAAATTTGCCTGAACCTGCTAAATACTCGTTATCCGCTAACACAGGATGATTGGCAATCTGTCTTAATTTTATCAAGCCATTCAAAATTAGCATGTTAGATTTCTTAAATCCATTTTCTGAAATCGAACTTAACAACTCATTTCTGAATGTTGATTTTACACTTTCATATTTTTGTTTTTGCTCTTCACTCATCTCACACATCACAATTTTCTCTGTTTTACTTGGTAAATCAGAGGCTACTTGTTCTTTTGTTCGTCTTAATATAAATGGTCTTACGATACTTTTTAATCTTAATGTATCAGCTTCATTTTTTTCTTTCTCAATTGCATTGACGTATTTTCTTGTGAAGAAATGGTAATTCCCTAAAATGCCCGGATTTAAAAAATTGATCTGACTCCATAAATCGGTGATGCTATTTTCTACTGGTGTTCCAGTCATCGCAATTTTAAAATTAGATTTTAATTGGTTCACTGATATAGCAGTTTGTGATGCGGGATTCTTAATGGCTTGTGACTCATCTAAAATAATAGTGTCAAACTGGATTTTAGAAAACATCTCAATGTCGTTTCTAATTGTACCATAACTGCTTATGATGATGTCATATCTTGAAAGAACTTTGCTAATGTCTTTAATTCTATTAAATCCAGTATGAACATAAATGCTAAGTTCGGTAAATTTTCTTACTTCGCTGTGCCAATTGTAAATCAAAGAAGTTGGAACAATTACCAAATGTACTGGTTTTGAAAGTTCAATTGCGGCATCTGCTTCAACAACATCATTTGATACTACTTGACCAAACAAATCCAATTGCACCAAATTATTATCGTGTACAGCATTGCCAATTTCTTGTATTCGTGGTTTTTTTTCATCTTTTGGCTGCTCTGATACATACTGTAAAAATGCTAATATCTGTATGGTTTTACCAAGTCCCATGTCATCGGCCAAACATGCACCAAACTTATGGTCATGCATATACCTTAGCCATTTGTAACCAGTTTTTTGATATGGTCGAAGTTCAGCTTTAAGTCCTTTCGGGAACTCCAATTCAGCTTCAGGATTGAATGCTTCTATTTTTTCTGTGTTGTCAAACTCCTTTTCTCCGAACAAATCTTCTAGCATACCAAAATGGTATTTTTTGATTTGTAGAGTGTCTGATTTAGGGTCGGTAAAATCAAACAAATTTGAAAATCTACTGAACCATTCTTCTGGTATAATAGCAATACTGCCATCAGGTAATTCAAATTCTCTATTTCCGCTTAGTATATATTGTTTGAGTCTTAAAAAAGGTACTTTGAATGTACCAAAAGTAACAATGGCCTCTAAGTCGAACCAATCTTTGTTCTGAGAAATGTTAAAGGTAATATGACTTGAACCTAGATGGTATACCTTGTTTAATTGCCCTTGGTCTACCTGTACCCCCTGACTGTTTAAAGATTCTAAATGCCTATTAATGAGTTCTACAAGGTTTGAATTTGGATTCTTACTAACAAACAATGAACCTTCAAACTGTTCTAATCCAATAGCCTCAAGCTGTTGAACTATATTGTTTTCCCATTGTTTTGAGCGTTTTACTCTGTGGAATATATAGTTGTCTTGTCTTTTTTCTAAAGATACCGAAACCATTTTAACCGAATGGTAAGGGAATTGGTATGGTCCGTAATTGAAATACAATCCAGCGCAAAGCCTGTTTTCTGTGAAATTATTGATTTTTAAAATAGGGAAGGCTCTGTACTTTTCTGAGACAATATCAAAGCCTTCTGCATAAACATCATAGTTCTCAATTAACGGCTTTACGAATTTTTCAAAATACATACCCTCACTTTTACTAGGTATGTTGATGAATTTTTTGTTTAAAAATGGTTTGATTTTATTGCCGTCAGTGTCTTTTTTAAAGGTGATGAGCTGCTTGTTGCACAACAACCAAGCTGGTTCTTGAATGATGAGCTCGCTGTTGTTCTGACTAAAACTAATTTTTTGTTCACCCAATTTTATAGTAGCAAAATAATTAGTGCCAGTGTCGTTTCTTCTGAAATGAAACAATATACCCGCTTTTTCTTGGGCTATTTGTATTTGAGTATGGGTGAAATTTTTATCTTTTGATAAGAATATTTTTTCGTCCTGTATTTTTTCAAGCACTTTTAAAATGCGCTTTTCAATAAAAGGTCTGATTTTGGCGTGTAATTCAGGCGTGTAATGTTTGGCAAAAAAATCAGATGGGCGAATCGGCTTTTTAGAAGGATAGAATTTCTTAATTAAAAATTCAGGCTCGGTTTCATCTAAACTTTTAAGTAAGTCAACATGTTTGTCAATAGCCCCAAAATCTCTTGCCGTATTGTGGTGTAATTTCTGAGAAAGCAAGCTATACAAGCCATTGGGCATCAACTGAACAGCAATATATTCGAGCAAATACCCAAGTTGTGGATGTAAGTATAAACTGTACACCAACTCAAATGGTTCTTTTGTATTGACTCTCATGTTTGCCATTTTTTCAAAGCAAAATATCTAACAAAGGTAAAGGAAAAAACCATTACCATTGTCTATATGTTGATGAATTTTATCTTTTCTCAAAACCTCTCTTTATTATTACATTTGCAGTGAAATAATATGCAGCAACTTCAAAATTATATCAATGGTGAAATGCTTGCGCCTTCTAAAGGTGCTTACATTGATAATTACAACCCTGCAACTGGACAAGTGTATTCTTTGATTCCAGATAGCGACGATCAAGATGTTGAATTGGCTTATCAAGCAGCAAATGAAGCGTTCAAAACCTGGAAATTAACAAGTCTCGAAGAGCGTTTTAAACTTTTAAATAGAATTGCCGAGCTTATTGATGAAAACAATGAAAGTTTAGCCATTGCAGAATCAGTCGACCAAGGAAAGCCTGCATGGTTGGCTAAAAATGAAATTACAAGAGCTGGTCAAAACTTCAGATTCTTTGCTACTGCAGCCATGCAATTTGCAAGCGAAAGTCACCACATGGAAGGTCATGCTATCAATTATACTCTGCGTCAATCTATTGGTGTAGTCGGCTGTATCAGTCCATGGAATTTGCCCTTGTATTTGTTTACATGGAAAATTGCTCCAGCATTGGCAACCGGAAACTGTGTAGTTGCTAAACCATCAGAAATAACGCCAATGACAGCTTATCTTTTGAGTGACATTTGTATAAAAGCTGGGCTACCCAAAGGGGTGTTAAACATCGTTCATGGTGTTGGACCGAAAGTTGGTAATGCTCTTGTATCACATCCAAAAATCAAAGCAATTTCATTTACAGGTGGAACATCTACTGGCAAACACATTGCTTCGGTGGCAGCACCAATGTTCAAAAAATTAAGTTTAGAACTAGGAGGTAAAAATCCTAACATCATATTTGCAGATTGTGATTTTGATAAAGCCCTGAAAACCACCGTAAATACATCTTTTTTAAATCAAGGCGAAATTTGCCTTTGTGGTTCCCGTATTTTAGTGGAACGTCCTATATATGAGAAGTTTAAATCGGCTTTAATTGAAGAAGTAAAAGCTCTAAAAGTTGGAAATCCTTTAGATAAGAACTCTAAAGTAGGCGCCATTGTTAGTAAAATGCACTTTGATAAGGTTTTGTCATACATTGAACTAGCCAAGCAAGAAGGAGGTAACATTCTTTGTGGTGGTAGTGCAATACAAATGGAAGGCGATTTGTCTGAAGGTTGGTATATCGCTCCAACCATTATTGAGGGACTTAGCTACGATTGCCGTACCAATACCGAAGAAATTTTCGGACCAGTTGTAAGCATCATGCCTTTTGATACCCAAGAAGAAGCTCTTATGATGGCCAATTGTACTGAGTATGGATTGGCTTGTAGTATATGGACCAACGATCTTACCAAAGCACATACTGTTGCAGCACACATTGAAAGTGGAATTGTGTGGATCAATTGCTGGTTGTTGCGTGATTTAAGAACACCTTTCGGAGGTGTAAAACAAAGCGGCGTAGGTAGAGAAGGCGGATGGGAAGCTATGCGATTCTTTACCGAAGCTAAAAATGTTTGTATAAAGTATTAATTAAGTGTTTAAAACTGTTAACCTTCAATTGCTGTATCAAGGCGACTATCGCCAACTCGCCAGAGCCATCACCTTGGTTGAAAATGATATGCCCGAAGGTAAAGCACTTTTAACTCAATTGCCATTCGACAAACAAGTACCTGTTCTTGGATTAACGGGTCCGCCAGGTGCAGGTAAAAGTAGTTTGGTAAATGCTCTGATATCATATCTGGTTAAAGACAACAAAAAAGTTGGCATAATTGCTGTCGATCCAACATCACCATTCAACTTTGGATCTTTACTTGGGGATAGAATTAGGATGGCCGACCATTTTAATCATCCTAATGTATACATCCGCTCTTTGGCTACAAGAGGTAGTCTTGGTGGATTGTCTGCCAAAATTTACGAAGTAACAGACGTTATGAAACACGCTGGTTTCGATGTAATCATCATAGAAACTGTTGGAGTCGGTCAAAGTGAAGTCGAGATAGCAGGAATAGCAGATACAACTGCTGTTGTGTTAGTGCCAGAAGCTGGTGACGAGGTGCAGACTTTAAAAAGTGGACTAATGGAAATCGCAGATATTTTTGTCATCAACAAATCAGATAGAGAAGGGGCAGATATTTTTGTAAAGAACTTAAGTGCATTGGTTCACGGAAAAGGGGATGTTAATTGGGAGATTCCAGTAATCAAAACTGTAGCAACAACAGGCTCTGGAATTGAAGACCTATGGTCGAAAGCCAAATCACATAATGCGGTTAACGCCAATAAAGAAAGAAATGTTCATTTGATGGCAGAAAAGGCCTATCAATTGATATTGATGGATAGAATGAAAAAAATCAACAAAGAAGATTTGTTCGATAAATTAGAAACTGAAACAAACAAAAACGGATTTAATATGTATCAGTTTCTACGTGATAATTATTTTAATTAAATGATAACAATTTTAAGTGGGTCTCCACGCCAGAATAGCAATACAATACGCGTAGCAAAAGCTATCAAGAATATACTAAACGAACAATTGCCAGAAGAAGAAATCGTCATAATAGACTATTCAAGATTTGATATACCATCAGAGGCTCAAGGTCATTTAGACCCATTTAATATGACGCCTTGGCAAAAAGAATTGTTCGAATCTACTTCCAATTCAAGAGTTGTATTTGTGCTAACGCCTGAGTACAATTGGTTTCCAAGTGCAGAAATTATTCAAACCATTCACGTGATGGCTTCTAAACATTTTGTGTCTATGTGGAACAATAAAATATTTGCAACTGCTGGTGTGTCGAATGGAAGAGGAGGAAGGATGCCTGCTGTGCAACTAAGTTATGCCATCAATAAAATCATTAATGTATTCAATTTTGAAAGCTTGGTTGGCGCCAAAATGTTTGAATCTCAATTTACAGACAAGGCACTTGATCAAGATGGTAATTCGCTTGGAAATACTGAATACATGAATGGTTTAAAAGCCTTCATCAATTTCAATTTGAGACTGTCTAATCGCTGGCACTCTGATAAGTAAACAATATTTTTTCTTGTAAATTTGAATCTTTGGTTTAAGTTTGCAAAGAGTTTTGGGGTGCGTGCCAAGTGCAAACGCTGAGAAATACCCACAATACCCGGATAAGAGTAATATCTGCGACGGGGAAAACAAATAAGCCTAGTCATCTTATAGTTAGGCATTCATCCCAAAACTATTTTATTAAATAATATGAAAAAAATAGTTTTAATCTTCACCCTATTTGCTTTAAGTTTAGTAAACAATTTGAGTTATGCTCAGTTAAAGGAAACTGTAACAGTGCATCTTAAAGTTTTTGATTCTGATAAACAACCATTAGATGTCTACTCAGCTGAATTTAGAGGTAGAACGGATTCTGTTATTACAACCAAATTAAAATCTTTAAAATTACAACCAGGCGCTTATTCTGTTATCGTTGGAACCGCTGACCATGCAGGAAATTTTGATATCGTAATATCTGCTGGCAAAGACACCACACTCTTATTCTATTTAAATTTAAATGTTTTGGATTTTAAAAACTATGTAGTGAGAAGCGTCATGGTGAATGAAAAATCTGGTTTTGTCAATTCTAATCTAAGTGCCAAACAAATGGCACCAGTTAATTTAGGTCAAGATTTCACATATTTAGTTGGTAACACGCCCTCGGCAGTAACAACATCCGATGCAGGAGCAGGTGTCGGTTATACAGGTATTAGAATTAGAGGTAGTGATGCCACAAGAATCAATGTAACTGTCAATGGTGTGCCCATCAATGATGCTGAGTCGCATGGTGTGTACTGGGTCAATATGCCAGATTTAGCTTCATCTACTTCTTATGTTCAAATACAAAGAGGAGTAGGAACAAGTACCATTGGTTCGGGAGCATTTGGCGCTAACATCAACATCGTAAATTCAGATTTAAGTGCGGTTCCTTTTGCTCAATTTCAACAATCCTATGGCTCTTTTAATACGTCAAAAAGTACCATCATTTTTGGAACTGGTAAACAAAAGAACTTCAACTTTGGAGGTCGATTGTCAAAAGTATTAAGCGATGGTTATCTCGATAGAGCTAGTAGTGATTTGTCTTCTTATCAATTGAATTTAAATTATCAATTAAAAAAGTTTACTATGAATGCTGTTGGATTTGGTGGTAAAGAAAAAACCTATCAATCATGGTATGGCACTCCAGAAAGTAGAATCAACAACGATGTCGCAGGTATGAACGACTATGCTGATAGAAATTATTTGTCAGCTGATGAAAGAGCAAATCTTTTAAATAGCGGAAGAACATACAATTATTATACCTATCCCAATCAAACAGATAACTATTGGCAATACCATTATCAGTTGCATATGAAATATCAAGTGTTGGATAAGTTGTCGGTTAGAGCAGCCTTTTTTGCCACAAAAGGAAAAGGATTTTATGAAGAATATAAATCTAATGCTTCTTTTAGTAAGTATGGTGTTTCTGATTTTATCAATGGAAATGACACCATCAGATCTACCAACCTTGTTCGTCAGAGATGGTTGGATAATCTATTACTTGGTCAAACTTTAACTTTAAATTATAAGATAGGTAAAGATAACGAAGTAATTGTAGGTACAAGCAATTTGGGTTATGATGGCAATCATTTTGGAAAAGTTACTTGGGCCGAGATAGCTGTGCCTTTCGGTTTAGATCAAAAATATTATACCTCTAAAAGTAATAAGAGAGAAAGTAACTCCTTCATAAAAGCCATTATTAAGAAAGACAAATTTCAATTTGAACTTGAAGGACAAATCAGACAAGTTCATTATTCAAGTAAAGGAATAGACAACGATAGAACCAACATCCATTTTGATACATCATACAATTTCTATAATCCTAAAATTGGAGTTGTGTATTCTATCAATAAAGAAAGCAATGTGTATAGCAGCTTCAGTATAGGCAATAGAGAGCCTGTTCGAACTGATTTTATAGACAATCCACTTAATGCCATTCCCAAACCTGAACAATTGCAAGATTTTGAATTGGGTTACATTTATAAAAAGAAGAAAGCAATGTATCAAGTGAACGTTTATAATATGAACTATAAAAATCAATTGGTAGTAACTGGAGAATTAAACGATGTTGGAAATGCTTTAAGAAGAAATGTTGCTAAAAGTTATAGAAGAGGTATAGAGCTGATAGTGTTACACCCAATTATGGACAAGTTGCATGTAGATGCCAACTTAACTTTGAGCTCTAATAAAATCATCAACTTCGAAGATTACTATTTAGACTATGGTACTTATTTGTATAAGAAAGATATGTATTCAACTACTGATATAGCTTTTTCGCCATCAGTAATTGGATATATAGGAGTAGCAGATAAGCATCTTAAGAACTTCGAGATAGGAGTGAACTATAAATATGTTGGAAAACAGTATTTAGATAATACTTCAAATGAGACAAGAAAACTGCCTTCATATGGGGTCTTAAATAGCTTCATAAACAGACAATTTTCATTTAAAAATGGGTCGCAGTTAGTAATTAAAGGGATGGCCAATAACCTACTTGGTATTTTTTACTCAAACAACGGATATACTTTCAAATATTCATATTTTGGAACTTTGACCCAAGAAAATTTTTACTATCCTCAAAGCGGAAAAAATTTCTTCCTTGGACTCGATTTTAAATTTTTGTAGCGTTTAATGTAAATTTTAAAAACTTAAACAAAAAAAATCAGCATAGCAATTAAAAACAAGAAAAATGATGATATAAAAAACTGAAATACAGATAATTATAAAAAATTTAAAATTTTTTTTTAAATTTTTTATAAAAGTTTGCTTTGAATAGGTTGTGTTCTAACTTTGGTTTAATCAACAAAAAAAGCGAATGAAAATTTCAGTTTTCAAATTGCCAATTTTAGTTTTTTTGCTCCTTTTAAGTAAAAAAACTTACGGATGTGGGGTCGCTCCAAATTTCAGTTCGAACACCTCACATACATGTGGTTTACCAACCATAGTGAAGGCGACAAATACGTCTTCAGGAAATGGTAATCAATTAGCCAAGTACTGGTGGAAAATTGATGGCGTAATGGCATCAGATACCATCAATGGTTTGGACTCAATAACACTTCTATTAAAAACCACAGGCACACACAAAATCAAATTATTTGTTAAAGACACTTCTAAATGCATAGATTCATCCTCAGCAACAACTATTACTGTTAGCTCTAACGCAAAAACAATCAAAGATCAAAACTACAATTATTCTTTGAGTCCAACTTGGATGAACTGTTTGCAGTTTATTAACGACCCAGATAGTTTTAGAGTAGACATAGAATCGAATGATACAATGACGGGTGTGAAAATTTTCTGGGGCGATGGTGCTTCAGATGTTTCAGGAAACACTTTACTACCTAACATTAAGAAAACCCATCTTTACAATTCATTGGGTATCTTCACAGTTAAAATTGTAACAACCAATGGCTCATGTGTAGATACTGTTTATGGAACAGTATACAATCAAAGACAACCGACAGCCGGTATAATAGGACCAACTTCTGGTTCTAACAGAGGTTGTGTTCCTCATACTTTAAGAATCGTTAACAATTCTTATAACATTTCTAATAACACTACTTTCTTAATTGAGTGGGGTAATGGCGATGCTCAAACAATGCCTTATTACACTTACAACGATACTATATATCACAAATACAAAACAGGTGTTTGCGCAGGAGTAATTAAAATTACTGCTACCAATGTTTGCGGTAGCTCTTTCACCACTTGGAACCCAATTGACATTAGCGAAAAAGACAAAGCCAGTTGGACCGTGACTAAGACCTGCGTTAAAACACAAGACCACATTTTTCAAAACACCAGTACTGATAAGTACTGCCTTACTCCAGATATCAAAGAGTACTATTGGGATTTCGGCGACGGTTCTAACACCGGCTGGATTTCAAGTAAGTCTGCTCAATACCACAAATACACAACAGAAGGTGATTACATCGTTACCCTTATAGCTAAATCAGCTTGTGGTAACGACACCTTCAAAGACAAAGTTAGTGTTTACTACAACCCAACAGCTGCATTCAAATTCACAAACTCTAGAGGCTGCAAACCTCTTAGTGTTACAGTTACTGACACCTCAAAAGGTAGAGGTATTACTAGATTGTGGACTGTAACTGAAGGTAGCAACGTATACACTTACACAGATTCAATCTTAAACTACACATTTACGGTACCAGGTGTTAACACCATCAGTTTAAAAGTTACCAATGTGTGTGGTAGTAGCACATTGACTCGCAACTTCAAAGTGAATGACAAACCTAAAGCAGGTTTTGCTAACATCTCTGGTACCTGTGTGCCAATGACTGTTAACTTCACCAACACTACCAATTCCTATTTTGTTAATCCAACTTATCAATGGGATTTTGGTGATGGAACAAGCTCTACTGCGCAAAACCCTGCATCTAAAGTGTATGCAACTCAAGGCAATTACACAGTTAAATTAATCGTTACAGATAGTTGCGGTGTTGATACCTTTACTCAAACATTTACTGCTTATGGTTTACCAGTTGCAGTGCTTAGTGGTGATACTGTAGGATGTACTTTTGATTCTTTGAGATTAAATAATCAGTCAACTAACTCTACTACTTACGACTGGACTTTTGGTGACAATACCACATTCACCAATTATGCTTCAGGTATTGTAAAACATGTTTACACTTCAACTGGTACTTTCCAAATCAGATTGATTGCTGGAACAGGTGCTGGATGTAAAGATACCGCTTACCACAGTTTGTACATCAAACCTGGAGCTAAAGCTCAATTCTCTATCAATAAAAATTACGGCTGTAATCCTACAACATTTAAATTTACAAACTCGTCAATTTATGCAAAGGATTACAAATGGTATGCAAACAATAAATTGATTTCTACTGCATCCATTCCAAACGATACAACCATTTACACAGATACAACAGTTGTTAGAATGAAGTTAATTGTGACAAGCAATTCTTCTTGTCAAGGTGATTCCATGGAAAAAGTTTTCTTCACATCTAAAAATCCGAAGCCAATTATTAATGATCAGGATTCAGGTTGTGGCCCATTGAAAATCACCTTGAGCAACAACTCAACCAATGCTGTTAAATATCAGTGGTCTCTTGGAGAAGGTTCTACTTCTACACTAAAAAATCCTTATGCCGTTTACCAACAAGCTTACACCAAAGACACCATTTATAAGGTAAAATTAAAAGTTACCAATTGGTTAGGATGTGTAGATAGCGCCTACGAAAATATATTGGTATTCCCTTCTCCTACAAGCAATTTCGTATTGGATAAGTTAGAAGGTTGCGGACCGTTTTCAGTGAATGCAACAAGTACTTCTCTAACCAATAACAAACGTCCGTTTAGCACGTTGTCTCACCAATGGAAATTTGGAGATGGTGAATCTTCTACTGATGTAGATCCTTCGCATTCATATCCTGCAAGTTTGTACCAAGATACTTTCTTCTCAATTAAATTGAAAGTTGTTAGCATCAATGGATGCGCAAATTCAAGTGTACAAACAGTGCAAATTTTTCCACAACCTACTGTTAAACTTGTGACCGATAAAGTAGCGGGTTGTGGTATTCTTCCGGTTAACTTTACCAATCAATCACATCCTAATGATACAGGAAATATTGATATGATGAGTTTCAAATGGTATTCAGGAAATGGTACTACTAGTGCTGCTAAAAACTTTACAGCAAATTATGCTGCATCATTAAATTCAGATACTGTTTACACCGCTAAATTGGTTGCATTTACTGAGCATGGTTGTGTTGATAGTACTACTTTCAATATCACTGTTCACCCTCAACCAATTGCACAATTCACTACTGATGTGGTAAAAGGATGTACACCTTTACATGTTGCTACCATCAATGGCTCTCTTTCTAAAGACGGAGGTTCATTGAATCATAATTGGGATTTTGGAAATGGATTTAAATCAGCTTACACCAACGATTCAACAATTTTCATCAACAATACCAATGCTGATCAAATACATCAAATATCATACATCGCTACCAGTCAGTATGGTTGTAAAGACACCGCAATAGGTTCTATAACTGTGCATCCAAAACCAGTGGCTAAGATGACAGTTTCTAGCAAGAAAGCTTGTGCGCCAATGGTGTTGAATATTACAGATAATTCAATCAATGCTTCATCTTATGTTTGGGGTGAAGGAAGTAAAACTTATTCAGCTTCAACTTCAACAACCATGTTGCTTCCAGGAATCAACCTGTTCGATACAATGTATGTCATTAAACATGCTGTAATATCATCACAAGGTTGTGTAAGCGATACAGTTTATGAGCAAGTTATTGTGATGGGTAAACCTAAAGCTGAATTTGCTTATGCCAAAGACTCTACATGTGCAAGAGAAAATATTACAATGGTGAATACTTCACTAGGAGGTTACAGATATCTTTGGAAATTCGGAGATAATGCTACCTCAACTCAAATCAATCCTAAACACAAATACGCAATAAATCAATCTGGTGGCAGAGATACTAGCTTCAAGGTAACACTAGAAGTTAGCTCTGTTGCTGGTTGTAAAGACACTTCAAAAAACAATGTGTATTTGGTGAACAAACCTCTAGACAACATCATCCTTGACAAACAATTGGGATGTACAGATTTAGAAGTAAATATGAAACACAATTCAAAATTGTTTACTACTATCTATTGGGATTTAGGTGACAACTCAAGTTTTGAAACAACTGATACTGTCAGACACATATACGTAAATCCAATGGGCAATTTAACCATGCAACCTAAGATTTCATTGTACAGACAGCGTTTCAATTGTAAAGATACAGCATCAACATATATCATGGTGTATCCAAAACCAGTTGCCGATTTCAAAACACAAAGAAATGACCCTTGTGATGATGGAAACTACCAATTCATCAACAAGTCTAAATACAACTCTACCAACCAATGGGTATTTAATGATGGTACGATTGTAAATGTATCTAGCTTCTCAACTTTGTTGCCTTCATCAAAAGAAAAAGATACTTTCTACAGTGTTAAATTATATGTAAAAAACAATTATCAATGTATAGATAGTAACAATCAAGTAATCAAAGTTAAGCCTAAAATGAACATTGAGTTTGTGAAAACGCCTAATACCATTTGTCAAAAAGGTTTAGTTAATTTCACCAACAAATCAACTGGTGCTGTAAGATACTTTTGGAAATTTGGCGATGGTGGTTTGTCTAATGAAGTAAATCCTTCTTATGTTTATAACCAATATGGTACTTATAAAATTCAGTTGTATGGCTACGATAAAGATGGTTGTGTAGACAGTGCTAAAAACAATGAAATCTTTAAAGTGCTCGAAAAACCAAAAGCAGATTTCAGCTTCTTACCAGCAATGCCTAAGTTGCCAAATGCTACAGTTAACTTTGTTGCTAAACCTACCATTACAACTGCTAATGTATTAGACTTAAAATACGATTGGAATTTTGGTGATAACACATATCCTACTGCAAACTACCAACAAAAAGATCCGTCTCATACTTACACCAAATCAGGTACTGTTGAAGTAACTTTAACTGTTTGGAACAATGTCTGCTCGGATGTGGTTAAAAAGCCAATCTATATTGAAGACCCAAAACCAGAAGTTAGTTTTGCTGCTGATACAACAGAGGGTTGTGCTGCTCTGAAAGTTAAATTCCGCAACATGACCACCAATGCCTACGCATACAGATGGATATGGGGTGATGGTTCACCTGATTCGTATGAAAAAGAACCAGTGCACGTTTTTGAATACTCTGGTAAATGGGATGTAACTTTAATTGCTACTGGCACAGGTGGTACCACAACCTACACCATTCCATATATGATCAGTGTATTGCCTAGACCAGATGCTGATTTCTTTACCACCAAACGTTTCTTGAATTTACCTAATGCTGTATTTGGTATGCAAAACATGAGTAACAATGCAAACAAATACCAATGGTATGTTTACGATTCGTTCAATAATGTGATTGATGGTTCTACATTAAGAGATCCTTCTTTCTTAATCAATGAAGAAGGTAGATTTGATGTAAAATTAATTGCTATAAATTCTTATGGTTGTACCGATACCATGATGAAAACAAATTACATCGGTACATATAAAGAAGGTTACGTGTACTTACCAACGGCATTCTCTCCAAACAACAACGGAAAGAATGATAATTTCAAACCATCAACTTACAATGTACTGCCAGAAAATTATGTTTTCAGAGTATTCAATAGATGGGGAGAGAAAGTATTCGAAACAACAGATTTAACAGAAGCTTGGGATGGTACTCTAAAAGATTTACCATGCCAGCAAGATGTATACACATGGACAGTTAACGGTATGTTTATCAATGGCGAAACATTCGGATTGAGAGGCACTGTTACACTGCTCAAATAAACCACGACCAGTTCTTAGTTTCATATTTTTTTTGTTGATGAACCTAATTCCTCGCAGTTTCGGCTGCGAGGGAGCTAGGTTTTTTTGATTATCAACATAACAGTGTGCGTTGCTTCTTATAGAATTGAATTAGGCAACTTCGCCAAAACGTGGTAACTATATCCTTTTTTCATATCTTTGTCCAATGGGCTACGAGGTGCACATTGTTAGAAAAAATGATTATGACGACGACGAGGAGAGTAGTAACATTACCTTCCAAGAATTTTGCAAATTGGTAGATGAACATCCCGATTTGTCTTGGGTAGACAATGCTGGAAATTCAGATGACAATAAAAAATTCTGTTATTGGATCAACTATCCTCATCTGGAAAACAACAATTCTCCTTGGTTGCAATTTTATGATTATGGTGATGGATTAAGCGATATCAGTACTAAATGGACCGATGTGCCTTGCTTAAGAAAATGGTTGGAATTAGCAGAGATTCTTCAAGCTCAATTGAGAGGTGATGAAAATGAAAGATATGACAAAGATGAGATTGATAAACTCGAAAAAATTCAATTAGAACATTCTACACCTAACGTTATTGTCAATAAAAAACCGTTCTGGAAGTTTTGGTAATCATGCAACCTATTGAAACAAGTTATAACATCGAGTTAGAAGACATGCTTGCATTGTCTGAAAACTATATCACCAACAACAAACAGTTTAAACGTTTATTTCTTTTTTTGAAATTTCTGTTCCCAATTATTGTTGGTATTTATATCATTATCGACCTTTTTAGACATCGATTAAGCATCACCTTAATTACAACTTCAGTCACCATTTCTGTCGTTTGGATTGCCTTTATTCCTAGATTTATGATGCGCAACATACTTAAACGCGTTAAGAAAAGTTTGGAACAAGGAAACAACAAACAAACACTTGGCTTGCATGTTGTAAGATTTAACCTTGATGGTTTTGATGTCAAAAAAATGGATGTAGAAGTTAATTCAAATTGGGATGCCTTATTAAAAGTAGTGCAAACTCCTGAGTACTTTTTTCTGTATGATTCAGAAAATTCAGCACTGGTGATACCCAAACACAAACTTGGCGAGCAGCGTGCCGCAGTCACTGATTTTTTAGAATCAAAATTTCCTAACATAATATCTAAAAAAGCATAAGCTATCTTAAGACTATTTCTTAATGTAGATTAAGGCAATCGCCTTTGCATAAATGGTATCTTTATGTAACAAAATTTAACCAATATGACAACAAAAGTCATCGAATCAATTATCTCTCCACCAGCACCTCATATGGTAGGCGATGGATTTAGAGTACACAACTTTATTCCAGGTCATTTTAAAATGCCAATGGAAAGAATGAGTCCGTTTATTATGATGGATTATAACTCGCGTATTAGTTTCCCTCCACGCGAGACTCCGAGAGGGGTAGGCGTTCATCCTCATAGAGGTTTCGAAACAGTTACAATAGCCTACAAAGGTAAAGTGGCCCATCATGATAGCTCTGGCAATAGCGGCGTTATTGGAGAAGGAGATGTGCAATGGATGACTGCTGCTTATGGTGTATTGCACAAAGAATACCACGAACAAGAATTTAGCAAACAAGGTGGCGAATTTCAAATGGTTCAACTTTGGGTTAACTTACCTGCTAAAGACAAATTGTCGCCTCCAAAATATCAAGCCATATTGAATAAAGATATGGGGCGATACGATTTGGAAAATAACCATGGATTTATAGAAGTAATAGCTGGAAAATACAATTCTGTTAACGGTCCAGCTTCTACATTCACTCCTGTCAACATGATGAATGCCAAACTAAAAAATTCTGGTAAAGCTGAATTCAGTTTTCCAGCAAATTATAATACCATTGCTTTAGTTGTTGAAGGTGAAGCTTTGGTAAATGGCTCTAAAGTGGGCACCGACCAACTGACATTGTTTAAAAATGAAGGTGAAGATTTTACCATCGAAGCGATTGGTGATGCCATCGTTTTAGTATTAAGCGGCGAACCAATAAAAGAACCTATCGCAGCTTATGGTCCGTTTGTGATGAATACCCGCCAAGAATTGTTGCAAGCTTTCGACGATATGAACAAAGGAAAATTTGGGGTCTTGGAAGATTAAATTATTCTGAAAACATTGTATGATCGGGTTACAAAAATGTGATGTGTTTGTCTCGAATATATTGATTTTTTTCCTCGACCTGTTTGAACAATGATGTTCTGTTTCTGGTTAAATGTCTAGGGCATGCCCTCGACCTACCATTCCCTAAATCCTAAATCCTATTCCCTAATTCCTAAATCCTATTTTCCCTATCTTTGCCCCCTTGTTTAAAAAGTTACGGTCATATAGAGACATTGTTTGGAGTATTGCAAAGCTAGCTTTCCCTATTACCTTTAGTCAGCTTGGTCAAGTGTTGATGGGTTTTTTTGATGTGGTGATGTTGGGCAAATACAACACACTATCAATGAGTGCTGCGGGTTTTGGTAATGCCATGTTTTTCCTATTTATTTTAATAGGTATGGGTACTCTTTATGCTGTAAGTACTTTAACGTCTATTGCAGTTGGCGAGGAAAGACCACAGCAATCCCTTCCAATATTTTTCTCGGCACTTAAAGTGACAATTTTGATGAGTGTATTGCTGATGGGGGTAAATCTGTTGGTATATGAGAACCTTCATCTGTTTAAACAATCTCATGAATTGACAAAACTTGGTGGTGAATTTATTTTAATCGTGAATTACTCAGTGCCAGGATTATTGCTTTTCAATTGTGGAAAGCAAGTAATGGATGGACTTGGTAAAACACAAATTTCGATGATGGTTACAGGTTTTGGTTTGGTCTTAAACATTGCCTTAAACTACGTATTGATTTTTGGTAATCTTGGATTTCCAGAAATGGGCCTCGCAGGTGCAGCTTGGGCAACAGTTATTGCCAGATATGCCATGGCCATTATCATGTTGTCGTGGACATGGTGGCATCCATTGATTAAAAGTTTTAGACAAGATGCATACGAAAAGATATCATATTTCAATGAAATTTTGAAAATAGGTATTCCCATTGGATTTACATTTTTCTTTGAAATAGCGGCCTTCTCAATTGCTTTAGTTTTTGCAGGTCAAATTTCAAACTTACATTCTGCCGCCCATCAAATTGCCATCAATTTGGCTTCTGTAACCTATATGTTTATAACAGGAATAGCAGCCGCGGGCAATATAGTTGTTGGTAACCATTATGGCGCTAACGACGCTGTAGGTATAAGACGTTCTGGCTTTGCTGCCATTTATTTGACAGTAGTTGTAGAACTTCTTTTTGCCATAATTTTTCTAGTTTTCTATAAACAATTGCCTTTAATATATACCAACGATTTAAAATTACTAGAAATAACACCTCCACTCATTTTACTGGCTGCTTTCTTTCAATTAAGTGATGGATTGCAAGCAATAGGAGCGGGCGTTCTAAGAGGTATTAAAGATACTAAAGTCACAAGTTTAATAGCGTTTGTATCCTATTGGATCATCATGATTCCAGGCGCTTTCTATCTGTGCTTCTTTTCACCACTAGGCATTCAAGGCATCTGGTGGGCTTTTGTTATCGGACTCACAATAGCGGCTATTTGGTTGTTATACCGTTTCAATTATAAAAGTAAACCTGAGAATTTGCATTTCGAACATATTGGCAATTCAGATGATGTATCAAACCATATTGTTGAATAAGAACAAAACTTCTATTTGAGATGTCGGTTTACTAACGTATTTTTGAAATTCAATGAAACTTTGTACCGCATTCTTTTTATTGGTATTTTCATCAACTGCTTTCGGACAGCTAAGCGATAGAGCATTTTCGTTTTCAGTTGAACCAACTATTAGTAATCGAAGCATGAACTTTAAAAGTTCTGTTACTAGGAAATACAAAGATTCAATCAATAAAGCTGATGTTTGGCGCTCTGCAGTTGGAGCAAGTGCAATGGTGTCTTATTCAACCTCTAGATACAGCAGGATATTCTTCGGAATTCAATACAACAATTTTGGTTTTACTAGAGAAAGATTTGGATTAAGATTCAAAGACACCATACACCCTGATATTGGAATAGTAAACGATTTATCGCAAACTGGTAGCAATGATGTAGAATATAGATACCGTTATCAATACCTGACATTTCCATTTTTAATTTCATCTAAGATGAGGATTAAAAAAATGAAAGTTAGCTCCATACATTTCATGATGGGTGCTTCAATTAGTGCATTGTTAAAACACGATATTAAAACTCAGCTAATAGGGTTCTCGGCTTATGGTGAAAAAACCTTTATTTTAAAAGATAAAAGCAACGAAGCCAGTTTGTTTAATGCCAATCTTCAATTTGGTTTTCGCTTAGAAAATCCGTTATACAACAAAAGCACCTATGTGTTTGTTCAACCCAATCTGTATTTACCCATTTTAAAAGCCAATCGCAGTGATGAAAGAGCTCAACTGTATGCATTTTCTATTCAGTTTGGGTTCATGTTTAAAACAGAAAAAGACAAAGCAAAATGAGAGCAGTAATACAAAGAGTAAGTGAAGCTTCTGTCACCATTGACGACCAAGTTCATTCTTCGATTCAACATGGTTTAATGTTGTTATTAGGTATTGAAGATGCCGATGATAAAAGTGACGCGGATTGGTTGTCTTCAAAAATCTCACAAATGCGCATTTTTAGCGATGTGGATGGCAAAATGAACTTAAGCGTTAAAGATATTGATGGTGGCATTTTAGTGGTATCTCAATTTACTTTACATGCATTGACAGCAAAAGGCAATCGACCTTCGTTTATAAAAGCGGCGCGACCAGAAAAAGCCATTCCTTTGTACGAGTATTTTGTTGATTCATTGAAACTGGTGTCAGAATGTGAGGTTAAAACTGGCGTTTTTGGCGCTGATATGGAAATAGCCCTCATTAATGACGGTCCAGTAACCATCATCATTGATAGTAAAAACAAGGAATAAAGTCGATTATTCGGGTATTTTAGACAGTCATTTGTCTAATTACTGAATTCAATTCATTATCTTCGCGCCCGAATTTATGATGATTCAAGTTTTAAAGTCGAAAATCCACAATGTGAAAATTAGCTTTACCGAGCTGAACTACATCGGTAGTATTACGATTGATGAGGATTTGCTAGATGCTGCCAATATGATTGAAAATGAAAAGGTATTGATTGTTAACAACAACAATGGTGAACGTTTCGAAACCTATATCATTAAAGGTGAAAGAGGTAGTGGTATTGTTGGTTTAAATGGAGCGGCTGCAAGAAGAGGGATGATTGGCGATGAACTGATCATTATAAGCTTTGCCACCATGGATTTTGAAGAGGCTAAAACCCACAAACCTTGGTTGGTATTCCCAAACAAATTCAATAAACTGTAATTTGAACAAAAAAGAGATCATTAAATACGCCTTATTCGCTGTAATTGGCGTACTCATTGTATATTCAATACAAAAGGGACTAACTTTTGATGATCTATGGAAAAATCTTAAAGAAGCGAAAATTCACTTTGTCATTATGTCAACGCTTGTTGGTGTATTGGCTGTGCTTTTGAGAGCGCTAAGATGGCAGTTACTACTTGAGCCTATGGGCTACAAAACCAGATTAGACAATGCTTATCACGCTACAATGAGTGGTTATTTAGTCAATTTAGGTGTGCCACGTTCTGGTGAGGTTGCTAGATGTGTGTTGTTTTCAAAAACAGATAAAGTACCTATGAATGTTCTAGTTGGTACCGTGCTTAGCGAACGCATTCTTGATTTGGTGATGTTGATGATCGTACTTGTAAGTGCTGTCGCAATCCAGTTTGATTTGTTGTATGGTTATGTTCATGACAATGTTATTGTGAAATTACAAAGCAACTCAATCTTATTAACTATCGTTGTGTTGTGCTTGTTAGCCGGCTTGGTCCTGGCCTTTAAAGCCAAATCCATTTTCAAACAAGACACTAAAATAGGGAAGTTCTTTATCGAGTTTTTTGAAGGAATAAAAAGTATATTCTCTCTTAAAAAACCTGGTTTATTTATAGCTTATACAGTTGGAATTTGGTTGTGTTATTGGATGATGACCTATTTCATATTAATGGCTTTCGATTATACTCAAGCTCTTGGATTATCTGGTGGCTTGTCATCATTAGTATTTAGTAGTATTGGAGTAATCATTCCTGCGCCAGCTGGCTCTGCAACGATTTATAGTATTTACATCGGGTTAAATCAAATTTACAATTTGAGTATTGACCAGGCTAAAGCTATTGGTATAGTGATGTTCTCAAGCAATATACTAATGATAATTTTGGCTGGTACCATTTCTTATATCATCATGGCTAAACGCACCAAGGCTTAATGAGTAAACACAGCAATATACAATCTAAAATTTTGAGTTTGCCGGATTTGCTTCAAAAGGTGGCATCAGATAAAGCCAATGGTAAACAAGTCGTTTTTACCAATGGCTGTTTCGATATTTTACACAAAGGTCATGTTGATTATTTAGCAAAAGCTGCTGATAAAGGTGATGTTTTAATTGTTGCTGTTAATACCGATAGTTCAGTAAAAAGATTGGGTAAATCGCCTTCACGACCTATACAAGATGAGCAGGCTAGGGCTTATTTAATCGCTGCGTTAGAAAGCGTCAATTACGTCACCCTTTTCAATGAAGATACCCCTAAAGAGCTTATTGATGCAATTGTTCCGGACGTGTTAGTAAAAGGGTCCGACTACAAACCTGAATTAATAGTTGGTTACGATACGGTTATTAAAAATGGAGGTAAAGTAGAAACCATAGATTTTATCGAAGGTTACTCAACCACATCCATAGAAAAGAAAATTAAAAATTCTTAAAGTCTAAAGGTAATTCCTCCTTGAAAGATTGACTTTGCCAAGCCTATTTCGGAATATATACTAATGTTTTTAATCGGAGAATAACGTATGCCAAGAGTCGATTCAAGACCAATTTTACTGATGTTTGGTAGTTTAATACTTGGATTTGCACCTTGGTAGGAAGATGATACTTTCAGACCTCCAAATTTTAAACCCAGTCCAAATCCCCAATAAACATCAATAAACTCGTTTTTTTCAGGATTAATAAAGTGCAAATTTCCTCTTAAGTTAAAGGCAGTATTGTTGTTCGAAATGGTAATGTTGTTAGGCATAAATTTGCCTAATGATGTGTCAAAAAAATCTTCAGTATAAGTAACTTTATAACTGGCATTGTTGACATTCATTCCAAAGCCTAAAAAGTTGTTGAGCCTGTATTCGTATTTAAAATGATATGGACCTTTGCCTTCCACTTTAAAGTTCATCTTTGTATCATAAATATTGAAAAATGAGACTGCCATATTTGGCGCTCCAACACCAATAGAGATGTAATGAGGATTTTCTACAGTTGATTGTGCTTGAGAATTGGCAAAGCAGAAACTGAGAATTAGTAATAAAAGGGACTTTTTCATTTTAGTTATTTGAGTTAAATTCAATGCGCATCCCATTTCCAAATTCAATAATCTTGCCATTATCGTATGCTGGATGTCCATTGATAAATGTTTTATCAATGCTGTATTTGAAAATTTGACCTTCAAACGGACTCCAACCACATTTAAACAATAGATTCTCTTTAGAAACTGTGTGGTTTTTCTTTTTAACCAACACCAAATCTGCGTAATATCCTTCCCTTATAAATCCTCTATCTTTTATTCTAAATAGTATTGCTGGATTGTGACTCATCTTTTGAACGATGGTTTCCAAACTGATTTTACCTTGCTCATAAAATTCAAACATGGCTTGTATGCTATGCTGAACCAACGGTCCGCCAGATGGAGCAATCAAATAATTTTCTTGCTTTTCATCAATGGTGTGAGGCGCATGGTCGGTGGCTATAACATCAATTCTACCATCTAATAATGCCGCCCAAATACCTTCACGGTCGGATGGAGATTTGATGGCAGGATTCCATTTTATCCAGTTGCCTTTTACAGGATAGTCTTCATTGCTAAACCACAAGTGATGAATACAAGCTTCTGCGGTAATTTTCTTTTGTTCTAACGGTAAAGTGTTATCAAAAAGAGCCGTTTCTTTGGCAGTTGAAATATGCAAAATATGCAATCTAGTGCCATGTTTTTTTGCAAGCTCTACAGCCATGCTACTACTCAGATAACATGCTTCTTCGCTTCTAATTTTATCGTGAAATGTTGCGTCTAGTTTATCTCCGTATTGTGCTTTAAATTTTTCAAGATTACTAACTACAGTGTGTTCATCTTCACAGTGAGTAGCAATCAATAAAGGCGTATTAGCAAAAATGCGTTCCAATACATTCGGATCGTCAACCAACATATTACCAGTGCTGCTACCCATAAAAATTTTAATACCACAAATTGTATTGCCGTTCGTTTTCATCACTTCTTCATAGTTGTTATTGGTAGTACCCATGAAGAAAGAGTAGTTGGCTAAAGAGCCCCTGGATGCAATGTCGTATTTGTCTTGTAAAAGTTCTTGTGTAGTGGCTTGAGGTTTGGTGTTTGGCATTTCAAAATAACTAGTTACACCGCCAGCAACAGCCGCTCTACTTTCTGTAAAAATGTTGCCTTTATGGGTTAAACCGGGCTCTCTAAAATGCACCTGATCATCAATCGCACCTGGAATTAAATAGTTGCCCTCAGCATCAATCACAGTGGTGTTTCTTACAGTGATGTCTTTGTCTATTCGCTCAATTCTTTCGTCTTTAACCAATACATCAGAGACAAATATTTTGCCTTCATTAACAATGGTAGCGTTTTTAATCAAGTATGATTTCATCTATGCAAAGATATAGAAAATCAAAAGTTAAAAGTCAAATTGTAATGTTGAAATATGATTTTGGATGTTATTTATTTTCGATAATTAAAAAATGCTGATTAATGCACTATGCCCCAATCAGTCAATAAACATAGCTTGCGGTATTTTTCGTTGGTCGCGCGACTGCCATTTAGATAATTTAATAAACCCTGTGTGAAAAGAGGTTAAACCATTTATGAATATCAAATAAAGCAACTTGCAGTGTATTAACCGCAACTATCATTAATTACTCATCAAGCTGAGTTTTAAACTGCCATAATTATGGCATGTTTAAAAAACAATTTTAACTTCTAATTTTCCTCCCAAGCCTATCTCCACAATTTTTTGAAGTGTAGAAAATCTCACTTCTTTGATGTTGTTCTCTAGCTTAGAAATGTAGCCTTTGTTAGTGCCACATTTCTCGGCTAGTTGTTCTTGTGTTAAGCCTTTTTTAAGTCTGGCTTCTTGGATTATAACACCCATCTTAAAAGCTTCAAATCCTTTTTCGAATTTGTCGCGCTTTGTGGTGCCTTTTTTACCGTACTGTTCATCAATAAATTGATCAAGTGGTTTTAAGTTGTTTTTCTTGTTCATATGTTTGTTTTATCAATAGCGCTTTTTGTATTTCTAAAGCTGGTGTTTTCTGTGTTTTCTTTTGTAATCCATTTGCTAGTATCATCAAATTGCCTTCGTCAAAAAAAAAGTATATTCTAAATATATCATTTCGTTGTTTTACTCTAATCTCAAATAAACCCTCCGTGCCAGTTATGTGCTCTAAATAATCTGATGGGATAACGTTTAAAACTTCTATAAGCTTAAGTGTCTATAGGATTTTGTCTTTAACTTTAGGACTTTGTTCTACAAAGAAATTGGTAAAATAATCTTTGTAGACCAGTATCTCTCTTATTTTTGTTTCTGTTTTCTGCATGCAAATTTACTATTAGTTGTTCTAAAGTGCAACATTTTTTTTAATTTATTTTTTTAGTGTCACTTTGCAAATGTATTTCTGATAGAACCAGATTTCGATGATGTGGTTGATATGATAAGCCACAACTTTATAAGCGGACCATTTGCTAAATAAATGGACCAATCTAAGTCCTCAATAATTTATATAAGTCACCAATTTCCTTATTCCTAACATTTAACTATCTTCGCGCACTGAATGAATCAAGAAGAATTATTTAAGAACATCATCTCCCATAGCAAAGAGTATGGGTTCATTTTTCAATCAAGTGAAATTTATGATGGATTAAGCGCTGTATACGACTATGGTCAAATGGGTGCAGAATTGAAAAAGAACTTAAGAGAATTCTGGTGGAAAAGCATGGTGCAAATGCATCAAAATATTGTAGGTATTGATTCTGCTATTTTTATGCACCCTACTACATGGAAAGCCAGCGGTCACGTTGATGCTTTTAATGATCCATTAATCGATAACAAAGATTCTAAAAAACGCTATAGAGCAGATGTGCTAATTGAAGAGCATGTGGCTAAAATATTGGCAAAAGCAGATAAAGAGGTTGAAAAAGCGGCTAAAAAATTTGGAGATACTTTTGATGAGGCTTTATACCGTCAAACCAACGGAAGAGTGGTTGAATACGTTAACAAAGCCAACGAAATTGAACAAAGATTTAAAACCGCAATGGAAAACAATCAATTGGATGAAGTTAGAAACATCATCGTTGATTGTGAAATAGTTTGCCCCATTTCTGGAACAAAAAACTGGACCGAAGTGAGACAATTTAATTTAATGTTCTCTACTCAAATGGGTTCTGTTTCTGAAGATTCAGGTACAATTTACCTGCGACCTGAAACCGCTCAAGGTATATTTGTCAATTTTTTAAATGTACAAAAAACAGGTAGAATGAAAATTCCATTTGGAATTGCTCAAACTGGAAAAGCTTTTAGAAATGAAATCGTTGCTAGACAATTCATTTTTAGAATGCGTGAATTCGAACAAATGGAAATGCAGTTTTTTGTTCGCCCAGGAACTGAATTTCAATGGTATAATTATTGGAAAAATACCAGAATGAAATGGCATCAGGCCCTTGGTTTTGGTGAAGGCAAATACAAATTCCACGACCATTTAAAACTTGCACATTATGCAAAAGCTGCTTGCGACATTGAGTTTGATTTCCCTTTTGGATTTAAAGAATTAGAAGGCATTCATTCTCGTTCTGATTTTGATTTGAAACAACACGAACAGTTCTCTGGTAAAAAATTACAATACTTCGACCCAGAGCTCAACGAAAGTTATGTGCCTTATGTAGTTGAAACTTCTATCGGACTGGATAGGTTGTTTTTGGCTGTTATGTCGCAAGCCTATAAAGATGAAAAATTAGAAGATGGCTCTAGTCGTGTCGTATTAAGTTTACCTTTTGCTTTGGCTCCTGTTAAAGTTGCCATTTTACCATTGGTTAACAAAGATGGATTGCCAGAGAAAGCTGAAGAAATTGTTAATCTTTTGAAATACGATTATGTTGTTTCTACCGAAGCAAAAGATGCCATTGGTAAGAGATATAGAAGAATGGATGCCATTGGTACACCTTATTGTATCACGGTAGACTACGAAACTATAGAAACCAATACCGTTACAATTAGAAACAGAGATACTATGGCCCAAGAAAGGGTTAATATCGAAGACTTAAAAACCCTTCTTGCAAAAGATTTGAGTTTGTCTTCTCTGCTAGAAAAATGCTAAACTAAATTGTTATGTTGCTCGACTACCTAAATCCTGATGTCGTTGAAGTTGGATGCGATGAGGCAGGGAGAGGTTGTTTGGCTGGACCGGTTTTTGCCGCCGCAGTAATTATTCCGAAAGGTATCGTTATTGAAGGCTTAAACGATTCTAAACAACTCACAGAAAAAGTGAGAAAGCAATTGAAAATTGAAATTGAAGAAAAATGCATCTGGTGTGTAGCCAGCATGACACCAAAGGAAATCGACCAACACAACATTCTTAATGCTTCTATTTTTTCTATGCATAAAGCATTAGATGGCTTGTCAGAAACGTTCGAGCATATCTTGGTTGATGGAAACAGATTCAAACCTTACAAAGATGTAAAATTTACAACCGTAATAAAAGGTGATGGTAAGTACAAATCAATCGCCGCAGCATCTATTTTAGCTAAAACCCATAGAGATGATTACATGCAGCTGCTATCAGAAAAATTTCCAGTATACCAATGGCAAAAAAACAAAGGTTATCCAACTGAAGCTCATAGAGAAGCAATTAAGTTACATGGTAGCAACGAACACCACAGAAAAAGCTTCACATTGCTGCCAGCTCAGTTAAATCTTTTTTAGAATATCATTGTAACACCGCCAAGTATGTTGAATCCGTATACTGGATATCCAAACCAACGTTGATAAGGTTGATTCAATACATTGTTGGCTTGTATGAATGCAGATAATTTCTTTTTAAAGCGGTAATCTATACCAGCAGAAATATCATAAAATGCTTTGATGGTACTTGTGGTGTAATCTTGTGTAAGTCCAGAGCGTTGCTTTTGCTGACTCATGGCAGTTATATCAACATGAGGATACAATTTGTTTTTAATGTTAAATTTCATGCTCAACTTGCCATCAATATTTGGCAATTGCCATGCTTCACTTTCAGTGCTAGCACTGTAGTTATAGAAGTTACCTTTAAATCCAATTCTCACAGCTTCACTAAAGCTATAATTAAACGCAGCTGTAAACTTTAATAAATTCATTTGTGTGTAACGAATGCCAAATGAATTGATAGAATCTTTCTCGTATATTTTTGGATTTTTAGGATTGTTTAAACTCACATATAATGGCATTGCAGAAATATCAGAATAGTTGATTTCAAATAGTGCATCTGCTGCAGCGCCTAGTTTTGCATTGATACCAATATAAGTAGAGCTGTTAACATATGTATTGATCAATTCATATCTTGAAGTATAAGGATTGGTTTGAATGATGTTTCTCAAGCTTTGCTTGTTGTATCTACCATCTATACCTCCATACAAATTGGCCACATTTTCTACGATTGGATAATTCACTTTTACAAATGGATTAACATAAGTTAGAGCCGAATCGCCAACATTTAAAAATACGGTTGTGTTAAAACCAGCTGAAATGTCCATGCCGTCGTAATTGAAATTGAATCTTGGATCAAATTGAATAAACAAACGTTTTAAAGTGGCTAAAGTATCAAATTTAAATGTGTTGTAATCTAAACCAATGGTTGCAGACAATTGCGTTTTTTTCAAATCGTTAAAGGCAGGAATATTGGCATATAATAGTGAACTAATTGCATATTGATTCTCTTGCGCTTTACTTAACTGGAAATTGTAGAAATTAAACTGGGTGCGGTGCTTCAACTTTTTATCACTAATAGCGGTGCTATTAAAATAAGCTCTAGCATCAAAGCTATTCACTACTCTTCCTAGATTTTTTTCGGCTTCTTTATTGGATGTGTCAAATCCATAAAAGTTGTATCTGTTTTGCTTATAGTTGACATCCAATCCCAATTCGCCAATTTCAGTGTATGTGCTGACGTAGCCTTTAAAAGCGTGATTGGTGAAATCTGCATACGACTTAAACAAATCTGAATTGCTTTGCAAAAAACGGTAGTGTACACCGTAACTGTATTGCTTGTTTTGCTTGTTATTAAGATAAATTTCTCCTAATGTAGATTTGATATTGCCATAGCCTAATTTTACAAAGCTAGTTGGATACAATGTTTCTTCTTTTGTATTGATATCGGCAACTGGTATAGGGTTTACAATCTTTTCTGTAGTAACTTGATGTGACTTGATGTTGTAAGAAAAAGTGGTAGACTTTAACGCAGGCTTATCTACTACTGGAACAGATTCAATTTTTCTGGCTTCCATAAACTTTGGGATATAGATATCTGTAAATACCAATTCCTTATTTGTAGTAGAGTCTTTTCCTTTCTGAGCAAAGGCTGTTACACTGCTCAATACCAAAGTTGAAAGAAGAATTTGCCTAAACATATTATTTTACAAATAACGCTATATATAGTTATGTATTGTATTTCAATGTTTCCACAGTTTGTGTATTTTTGTCTGTATGTCAAAACAATCAGAAATAATCCGCTGCCAATGGTGTCTAAAAGACGATTTATACAAAGCTTACCATGATGAAGAATGGGGCGTGCCAAGCAAAGACGATAAGCATCTATTCGAAATGATGATTCTTGAATCGTTTCAAGCTGGATTAAGCTGGTACACAATTCTGGTTAAAAGAGAAAATTTCAGAAAAGCATTTGCCAACTTTGATGTTCATAAAGTGGCAAATTTTAATGATGATAAAATTGAAGAATTGATGCAAAACGCAGGCATTATCAGAAATAGATTAAAAATTGTGGCTGCTGTAAACAATGCAAAACTCTTCATTAAAACTCAGAAAGAGTTTGGTTCATTTGCCAATTATATTTGGTCGTTTACAAATCATCAAGTGATAGACAATAATCCAAGTACAATGGGAGAGGTGGCATCTAAAACAGAAATCAGTGATGCCATGGCCAAAGACATGAAAAAAAGGGGATTTAAATTTATGGGTTCTACCGTTTGCTATGCTAAAATGCAAAGTATAGGCATGGTAAACGACCATTTGTCAAATTGTTTTACTCGAAACAAGACAAAATGACATCGTATTTCGATATTTTTAGTTGAAATGCGCCAAAATGGCGTAAAATATCGATTGGTTTTTAAGTTGCTAGATATGTATCAAATAAAAAGAATAAATTTATGGTACTTATCAAATCAAAACCTGAGACATTTTTTAATGAGAGTTTAATTCCTAACTCATTTAATTCACTTGTAAATGCATTTTTTGATGATTCAAAATTGCACAAACAAACAATGGGCTTTATTCCACAAGCCGATGTGATTGAAAAAGAAAATCACTTCGAAATTCACATGTCATTACCTGGCATTAAGAAAGAAGACATTAAGATTTCTATCGAGGGCGATATGTTAAACATCGAAGGGGAGAGAAAAACAGAGATCAAAGAAGAAAACGAGAAATTTGTGAGACGCGAAACGTCATATGGTAAATTCAGTCGCAGTTTTAACGTGTCAAAACTGAACACTTCAGAAATAGAAGCAAGTTTCGACAATGGCATTTTGAATTTGCAGATTCCTAAGAACAAGGTAGAGAAACAAAGTACAATAGTAATTAAATAAACATATTTTGAAAGTTGAATAGTAGTATGTGTTACAACCGGCGTCGAAAGGCGTCGGTTGTTTTTTTAACCTTACTTTAATATTACTTTAATGTTTGGGATATTTGTGGAAACAATTGATTCATTGATAGATACAATTTTAAAAGATAAAAAAAAATGCTTGTATACACAATAAAATTGTTTAGTATTGAAAACTAATTTTAACCAACTTAAATTTACATAAATACAAATTGAAAAAGCTAGACCGAATATATATAGTTGATGATGATGATGTAATAATTTTTCTCACCAATAAACTGATTGCTGCAAATGAATTTTGCGAAAATGTAGAAACATTCTTGAGTGCAGAATCAGCATTAATAAAACTTAAAGAGGTATTATCCACCAAAGTAGAAGTACCTGATGCCATCTTTTTCGATTTGAATATGCCGATTTTTAATGGATGGCAGTTTATAGAAGAGTTTCAGAAGATACCAGGAGCAAAGCAGATTCCATGTTTTGTTTTCACAACATCAATAGATTCTGCAGATAAGAACAAAGCATTGAAGTATAAAATCATTAAAGATTTTATTACCAAGCCATTAACTCCACAAAAGCTAGATAAAATTCTAAGAATAATAGATAAGAAGTAAGCTGTTTTGTTAAGAAAAGTGTGTTTAGAAAATTAAATAATCATTAATCTTTTAAATAAAACTTTTTAATACGGAATTTAGCACTTACCTTTGTTATCTGTGTTATTAGTTAATAATAGCGCACGATTTAACTTAATTTATAATGAACATTTATGTAGGCAATCTCAGCTACAAAGCGAGCGAGCGAGATTTGGAAAGCCTTTTTGCACAGTACGGTGCAGTTAGCTCAGCAAGGATTATTAAAGACAGAGAAACAGGTCGTTCTAGAGGTTTTGCTATTTTAGAAATGGCAAGCGACGAAGAAGGACAAGCAGCTATCTCTGCGTTACACGAAAAAACTTTCATGGAGAGAAACTTAGTTGTGAATGAAGCCAGACCAAGAGAAGAAGGTGGAAACAGAGGCGGCGGATTTAACAAACCAAGAAACACGAGAAGATATTAATTTTTCGATTTTATCACCTTAAAAGCCCGGTTATTAACCGGGCTTTTTTATTTGTAAATACAATACACTACGCTGTTTTAGGACATCTTAGAAAAAATGTGGATTTATTTGATAATTTAATCAATTTTAATTCTTACTTTTGCACCAAATTTTAAAAACCAAATATTAAATGGCAAATACCGGAAAAATATCACAAGTCATCGGCCCAGTTGTCGACGTTAATTTTAGTGGTGAAGGTTCAGTCCTTCCAAGAATCTTAGACGCTCTTAACGTTTCTAAACCTGATGGCACAGTTGTGGTTTTAGAAGTACAACAGCACTTAGGTGAAAATACTGTTAGAGCAATCGCAATGGACAGTACTGATGGTCTTGTTAGAGGTACTCAAGTAACCGATACAGGAAAACCAATTTCAATGCCAGTTGGTGATGAAATCAAAGGTCGTCTTATGAATGTTGTTGGTGAAGCTATCGACGGTATCAACGTTTTAGCTAATACTCAAAGCCGTGCTATTCACGCTGAAGCTCCAACTTTTGATAATTTATCTACTTCTACTGAACCTCTATACACAGGTATCAAAGTAATCGATTTGTTAGAACCTTATGCTAAAGGTGGTAAAATCGGTTTGTTTGGTGGTGCTGGTGTTGGTAAAACAGTTTTGATCATGGAGTTGATCAACAACATCGCCAAAGCATACGAAGGTATGTCTGTATTCGCTGGTGTTGGTGAACGTACTCGTGAAGGTAACGACTTATTACGTGAGATGATCGAATCTGGCGTTATTAAATATGGTAAAGAATTTGCCCACAGCATGGAAGAAGGCGGATGGGATCTATCTAAAGTAGATACTGCTGAATTGAAAAAATCTCAAGCTACCCTGGTTTTCGGTCAGATGAATGAACCTCCAGGAGCTCGTGCTCGTGTTGCTTTGTCTGGTTTAACTGTTGCTGAATATTTCCGTGATGGTGATGGCCAAGGTCAAGGTAAAGATATCCTTTTCTTCATTGATAACATCTTCCGTTTCACTCAAGCTGGTTCTGAAGTATCTGCTCTTTTAGGTCGTATGCCTTCTGCAGTAGGTTACCAACCAACTCTTGCTACTGAAATGGGTGTGATGCAAGAACGTATCACTTCTACAACTAGAGGTTCTATCACTTCAGTTCAAGCTGTATATGTGCCTGCGGATGACTTGACTGACCCTGCTCCAGCTACTACATTTACCCACTTAGACGCTACTACTGTATTGTCTCGTAAAATCGCTGAGCTTGGTATCTATCCTGCGGTTGACCCTCTAGATTCTACTTCTCGTATCTTAACTCCAGACATCTTAGGTGCTGAACATTATAACACTGCTCAAAGAGTTAAACAAATCTTACAACGTTACAAAGAACTTCAAGATATCATCGCCATCCTTGGTATGGATGAGTTGAGTGAAGAAGATAAGTTGGTTGTATCTCGTGCTAGACGTGTTCAACGTTTCTTGTCTCAACCTTTCCACGTTGCTGAACAGTTCACTGGTTTGCAAGGTAAATTGGTTGATATCAAAGAAACCATCAAAGGCTTTAACATGATCCTTGATGGTGAAGTTGATGAATATCCTGAAGCTGCTTTCAACCTTGTAGGTACAATCGAAGAAGCAATCGAAAAAGGTAAGAAATTGATGGCTGAAGCTAACTAATCAGTTGTATGCAAGTTGATATCCTTTCTCCAGACGCTACTTTGTTCTCAGGTGAAGCTACCATCGTTACTCTTCCTGGTGTTAACGGTAGTTTTCAGATCAAGAACATGCACGCTCCAATGATCTCTGCTCTTACTACTGGTAACGTTATCGTTGATGACGGCTCTAGTAAAAAAGAGTTCCCTATTAAAGGTGGAATCATTGAAGTTGTTAATAATAAAGTCGTGATTTTGGCTTAAGCCTTAATCTAATCAATATTGAAAAAGCCTCCAAATTGGAGGCTTTTTTTATGCGTTTAATCAATTGCGTTTTCTGCTGTTCAATGCATCAATAATTGCCCTGTTTTTGTCATACACATCAAACAAATATCGTGCATTGCCCATGTCATCAAAGATGATTGTGCGATAATCAAAAAATACCGTCATTTTGTTTTCCAATCTTATTGGGTAAGTTTTCTTGACTATTTTCTTATAACTTGTCGTGTCTTCGCTCCATTTTCTCGCTCTTGCCGTATCTGTTGGTGGCAAGCCCATCATAATCAATACATCATCGTATGTCGTTTTGGTGTTTTGTTGTAAGACAAATCCTGTTAAATCAACCGGACTCTGAACCCTTACACAACCATGACTAACAGCCCTGTTGTTTAGCTTGAACTTACTTTTTAAAGGCGTGTCATGTAAATACACATCAAAAGGATTTTTAAATGTAAATTTTATTTTACCTAATGAATTGTCATCACCCGCATTCTGTCTTATCGTATAAGGTATATTACCCGGACTGTACTTCCTCCAATTGATGCTCGTTGGATCTACTTTCTCTCCATTTTTAAAGACTTCGTAACCATTTTTTGTTAAATAATTTGGATTCCTAACTATCAAATTGTACATCTCTCTTCCTACAATACTAGATGGAACTGTCCATGTTGGATTCAAAATCACATAATCAATATTTGAATAGACTTGCGGCGTTTCATGATTCATAGGTTTGTCCAAGTAGTTTTTACTCACTACGTATTTTTTAGATTTTAAATCGTAATAGCGCTCTTTGCCTTTTCCTACACATACTACCAATGTTTTTACACTATCAGGATAATACATGTACAACATAAATTCAGGAATGTTAACCCTAACATAAGGTTTTATTGGCTCTACACCTAACCATCTGCTGCGTTCTATGTTGGCTCTTATTTCATCAATTTTATCATTTCTAGAAGCATTCAATAATTTCAAAGTCGCTTTGCCAATTATACCGTCGTCTGTAACATTGCTGTTTTTTTGAAATTCAATAACGTATTTAGCCAAACGTCTTGTATAAACAATGGCACCCTCAAAGTCGGGTAAAATGCTATCAGGCGCATAGCCCAGTTCAACCATTCTCTCAGCCAATAAAGGAACAATGGTAGTTGTATCTCCAGGTTTTAATTTTCTAATGCCTACAGTATCTATAAATGTTTCTTTGCCTTCTGTTATTGAATAGGCATCATATAGTAACTGTTTCAATTTCCAATAATCTGGATGCTTGGGATAGTAATATTGCAATTTATACAAACCTGAATCGTCATTTATGACGGATAATAAATCAAATCCAGGATGGTTGGGGTAGGGCAGTGTGTATTTCTGACCAAGGACCTCCTTAGGATTGGTGCGACCTAAGACTTTGTCATGCCATAAACCAACCAACAAATTACTGATGTATAAATCTGCTTTAGCACAATCATCATAAATTGTGCTGGTTATTTTATTACTATCACTGTTTGCAATAATTGAAGTGTATTTTAGTACACTGTCCACATAATAATGCTCTTGCTTCAGTCCCTCATATGCAATGCTATCAGTTATTAACTTAATAGTCTTTAAAAATGAGGGTTGTTTTAGTTTGCTTATCCAAAGTGGGGCATAATCATTTTTACTATAAATCGGTCTGATGGAATCAAAAAAATGAGAAAAAATGGTGTCCTTAGATAAGTTTGAAAGTACTGATTTAATGCGCTCTGGCACCAGTTCTTCATCAAATCCTTCTGCTAAAGTGGGTAATTTGGTTTTCTTTTTACAAGCATTAAAAACTAGCGCAAAAACTAGTAATACAATGTAGAGATGTTTAATTCTCAAAGTCATATTTTGAAACAAAGATATGTTTTCTGTTTATATTTTATTGGTAATTTAAAACTTCAATAAATTTGTTTGTCGAAATTTTCACTATTTCATCTTTTGGTCAAACAAAAGCACCTCTAGCTTGTTACTTTTGCAGCGCTATATGAAAAAACTTTTTCTATTGGGAGCATTTATAAGTGTTCTACAATTTCTAAATGCACAAAACAAATTCACATTAAGTGGTTATGTAAAAGATTCAACTAATGGGGAAATCATCTCTGGTTGTAACATCTCTGTCGAAAACTCTAAAGTAACAGCCAGTTCAAACATCTATGGCTTTTATTCTTTAAGTTTAGATTCTGGAACTTATACCATTAACTATTATTATCCTACTTTCAAATCGGTTTCTATCAATCTTAGAATCAATAAAAATGTTACCAAAAACATTGAGTTGCCTAAAATTGAAGAGGTTTTCAAAGGGGTGAAAATCACAGCTAAAAAGAAAGAGAACAATGTCGAAAAGGTTGAAATGAGTACCAATAATCTCAACATCAATCAAATTAAAAAGATACCTGCTCTATTAGGTGAAGTCGATATCGTGAAATCTGTTCAGCTACTTCCTGGTGTTAGCACTGTAGGAGAGGGCGCAACTGGATTCAACGTTAGAGGGGGTAGTATTGACCAGAATTTGATTTTGCTTGACGAAGCGCCAGTGTTCAACTCTTCACATTTATTTGGTTTCTTTTCAGTATTCAATCCTGATGCTGTGAAAGAAGTCAAATTGATCAAAGGCGGTATTCCTGCACAATATGGCGGTCGCTTGTCTTCTACCCTCGATGTGAGAATGAAGGATGGCAATACCAAAAAATTTGAAGTGAACGGTGGTGTTGGTTTGATTTTTAGCAGATTGTCTGTAGAAGGACCAATAGCTCACAAAAACGAAAAATTCAAAAATAAATCTAGCTTTATTGTTGCGGCTAGAAGAAGTTATATAGATGTATTGGCAAAACCTTTCTTAGCCAATAATGAAAGTTTAAAAGATGCGATTTTTTATTTCTATGATTTAACCGGAAAAATCAATTACGTCATCAATGCCAACAACAAAATATTCTTTTCTACTTACCTTGGTAGGGATGTCTTTGGCGCTCCTGGTGCTAAGTTTGATTGGGGAAACCAAACAGCTACTTTTAGATGGAACCACTTGTTTTCTAAAAAGTTGTTTTCAAATTTCACAACTTACTACAGCAAATACGATTACAAAATTGGTTTTGGAGCAGATGGAAATACTTTCGATTGGAAGTCTAACATCATCAACTATAGCTTAAAACCTGATTTCACGTACTACATCAATTCAAAAAATATCTTGACATTTGGCGGCGTTTCAACGTATTATATCTTTAAACCTGGAGACGCCGTTTCAAGCGACCAAGGCAATGTGGTACAGTTTGGTTTGCCAAACAAATATGCCTTAGAAAGTGGTGTTTATGTTGAGAACGAACAAAAAGCCAATTCGAAACTGACCATGAAATATGGTGTTAGATTGTCAAATTTTAGATACATAGGTAAAGGTACTGCATACGAATTGTCAAGGCCAGTAGCTGCTCAAAGAGCAGTGATTAGCTCCTCAAAAGAGTACGGCGCAGGTGAACTTATTCAACAATACACCGTTCCTGAACCTAGATTCTCAGCCAATTATAAGATGTCTAAATTGTCATCATTAAAATTGAGTTACAACCGTATGGCTCAGTATCTTCATTTAATTTCTAATACCGCAGCATCTGTTCCATTAGATGTATGGACACCATCAACCAATAATATAAAACCTCAAATAGCCGACCAAGTTGCTTTTGGATACTTTAAAAACTTTGGAAAAGCTATCGATTACGAATTGTCTGCTGAAGTGTATTACAAAGAATTACAAAACCAAATTGACTATATTGATGGAGCAAATCTTTTGTTGAACAACTTATTAGAAGCAGATCTATTAAACGGCAAGGGCAGAGCTTATGGTTTAGAAATTTACGCTAAGAAAAACGTTGGTAAATTAACTGGATGGATTTCTTATACCTTGTCTAAATCTGAAAGACAAGTTGAAGGCATCAGTAAGAATGAATGGTATAGAAACAGATTCGATAGAAGACACAATTTAAACATAGTGGCTTCTTATGAATTGACTAAGAAATGGAATATTTCGTCGGCGTTTGTCTTTGGAACAGGAACACCTACCAACTTGCCAAATACAAAATACAGTTTCCAAGGCATACAAGGAATTCCTCAGAACGCCAGCGATTTAAGAAACAATGTTACTATTAAACCTTACAACCGTTTAGACCTATCTGCAACATATACACACAAGAAAACGGCCAAATGGGAAAGTAACTGGGTATTTGGTGTGTACAATGTTTACGCTAGAAGAAATCCATTCTCTTATTACACAAGAACAAATCCAGACAATGTCATGGTAACACAATTGATTCGATACTCAGTAATTGGTTCTGTTATTCCTTCAGTTTCTTGGAACTTTAAATTTTAAACCACATGAAAAAGACTATATATATTTTAAGCTTATCAATACTAACTGTTTTTGGATTCACGGCGTGTGAGGACCCAATTGACTTGGATTTGGGTGCTCCAGTGCAACAATATGTTATCGACGCTATTATCGACCAAACCACAGATACCCAGTTCATCCATATTACGAAATCAATTGCCTACCTTGACAATCAGAATTATCAAGGATATCAAGTTGACACTGTTGGCATTTTGGATACTAGTACCAATACTTTTCATGCATTCAACTACAAAGGCAATGGATGGTACTATTTCGTTCCAAGTGCCAATACATTTAAATATGACAATACCTACACTTTGGTTGTAAAGGAAGGCGCCAATACTTATTTGTCTCAAAGTACTCTTCGCTCTCCTACAGTTATAGATTCTTTTACTTACGATTATGAAGAGCAGGGTAGATTTGGCGGAGGAAAAGGTAATTATGTTTCACTTTGGGCAAAAGACAAACCTGGAGTAGGCGATTTTTATTGGTTTAGATTGTTCAGAAATGACAGCATTCAATTGAAAGCTTCTGAAATAAATATAGCAGCTGATAACGCGTTTACGTCTAACGAAGATGCCGATGGTGATTTGTTCATTGTACCAATTAGAGATAACTTTACGAGCCGACCATACAAAACAGGTGAAACCGCCAGAATTGAAATATTAACCATTCCGGCTGAATTGCATATTTATTTAAATCTGATAGTTACTCAACTAAACAATCAAGGTTTGTTTGCAGTTCCACCAAGCAATATCCCAAGTAATATCTTCTGTGTGAATAACCCAGATAAAAAAGTTTTAGGGTTTTTTGCAATGGTTGGTAAAGTGAGCACACCGAAGCTGTTGATACAGTAGTTGGTTATTACCACAGTTTCATAAATCGGACACCCATTCTTGTAAATTGGTGATAAGTTTCTATTCTTTAATTGATTTATTTTTTATTAATTTGAAATAGTAACTTAATTTAATAAGTGAAAACACTAACTCTTCTTATTTTGCTGATTATTTTTGGCATTATTGGACATTTATTTTGAAATAGTTGGGTGAGTTCACCAGTTGATAAAGTTGCAATTAAGCTAAAAAATCAACTATTATGGAAACCGGTATTTGTATTCGAAAAGCAAATGAACACGATGCATTAGGCGTGTATCAATTAATTTGCGAATTAGAAGAAACCACTTTCGACAAAGCTCTATTTGAAAAATACTTTATTTCAAATATCAAAGACCCAAGAAATATTTATTTGGTAGCTACTGTTAATGGTCAGGTTGGTGCTTTCGTTAGCTGCCACAGCCAATTGCTGTTGCACCATTTGACATTTGTTTACGAAATTCAAGAAATGATTGTTTCTGAAATTTTTAGAGGAAGAGGCATCGGACTAAGTTTAATGAAGCATCTTGAAAAAGAACTAAAATTGCGCAATTGTCAATTATTAGAAGTGTGCTCAAGTAAATTAAGAGACAATGCTCATGAGTTTTATCAAAGCGCTGGTTTCAATCGGACCCACTATAAGTTTACTAAGTCGTACGAGGAACTGCATGCTAATTGAGCCATTTACCAAAGAAGATCTACCAGAAGTATCAAGATTACAGCCAAGCGATTGGAACGGCGTAACACAACATTACGAATACTATCTTTCAAATGATAATTGTACCCCGCTTAAAATCTCAATAGATGGGACAATTAGAGCCATTGGTTCAGTCGTGTTTCACGAAAATTCAGCTTGGCTAGCCCACATCATAACGGATAAACAATTTAGAGGCAATGGCATTGGAAAAAAAATGACCCAAGCCTTAATCGACCAAGTAGATGATAGCGTGTTTCCAAGTATTTATCTAATGTCGACTGAATTGGGTTACCCAATTTACAAAAGCTTGGGATTTATTGAAGAAGGTTTACACGAATTTTATTTATCAAATGGTAAACCCATTGAGTCTGTTGGTCATGCTAAAATTCGCCTCGCTATAGAAGACGATTACCATCAAATTTTCAAATTAGATGCTTTGACATACGGAGAAAACAGAATCATTAGACTAAAAGAAACAATTGATACTTGTAAAGTATTTGCTGAAGGAGATAGAATTATAGGATTTTACATGCCAGATTTACTAGAAGGACCGATAATCGCTCAATCCGAATTAGCAGGTAAGGCCCTTATGTTAGAAAGAATGAAACATAACACTGTTGCCATTGTTCCAGATACAAATGTCAATGCAAAAGAACTTTTGAAATCTAACAACTGGAAGGTATTTAGAACTGCGCGAAGAATGCGATTAGGAAAAGAAAGACTGTTTTACCCTGAAATGATTTACAACCGTTTTAGTGGTCAGATTGGTTAAACATTTATAGTCGTTTATAAACGTTTAAAATACGACTAATAAATTTTCAGTGATTTGTTTTGTACCTATGATTAGGTATTTACTATGTGTTGCATGCTTATGCGCTTCATCTTTATCAGCTCAAATTATTGATGATTTTAACGATTCAGATTTAAGTATCGCTCCAAAATGGTCGGGTAATCTCTCCGATTTTCAAAGCAACTCTGTACTTCGCAGCAATTCTTCAAAAGCCAACTCTGTCTTTTATATCAGTACCGAGTGTCCTGTTTTGACGGAATTTGAATGGTATGTAGAGACTACTTTGTCTTTTAATACGTCTTCGCTGAATTATGTCGACTTGGTTGTTTCGGCAGATTCAAGCAATCTTAAAAATTCTAAAAATGGATATTTTGTAAGATTGGGTGGAAGCTCAGATGAATTTTCATTCTTTCAATTGGTCAATGGCACAGAATCAAAACTGATAGACGGCAAAGACGCTGTGTTAAATAGTAGTTTTAACCGCTATAAAGTTTTTGTAAGACTGTTAAACGATACTTTCAAATTGTATCGCCTCAATCTTCAAAACAATCAAATGGTATTAGAAGGCTCTTGCAAAGTCAATTCAGCTTTGATGCATGGATATTGTGGTATTAAAATCAGGCAAAGTACTGCTTCATTTTTTTACAAACATCAGTTTGATAACCTCTATATAGGTGAACTATTACAAGATACTATTGCTCCTATTATTGATAGTATCGAATGTGTTAATTTCAATCTTATAAAAGTGTATTTCAATGAGCCAGTTGATACCACAAGGATGTCTGATACCCTAATGTTTCAGGTAGCCAATCAATTCATTTATCCCTTTCAATTTCGATGGCAGAATGCATCTACTTGCGTACATCTGTATTATCGAAACACATTTGATTTTAATCAACTTTATGAACTTATAGTTAATAAGGTATGGGATGTAAATGGCAATTCAAAAGAAAGGAGTATACAATTTTTCACGCTATACAAACAATCTCCTAATCGGGGTGATATCGCCATAACAGAGATGATGGTAGATCCTGATCCGGTGCAGGGTTTGTCCAATGCTGAATATGTCGAATTGAAAAATATATCAAATAAGTACATTGACTTGAATGGAGTTAAAATTCACGATCCTACAGCATATAAATGGTTGCCCAACAAAATACTTAAACCAGATTCATTCATTTTGCTAGATAATATCCCTTCGCTGAACAATGGCAGTGATGATATTTTTTTAACCAATCCATTGAATGACATCATATGCCAAGTGAAGTATAACGATACTTGGTATAAAGACAGCGTTAAAAGCAAAGGTGGTTTTAGTTTAGAAATCATTGATCCGAGCAAACAATGTTTGGGCTCAGAAAATTGGAGAGCTTCCATGTCAGTAGACGGAGGAACGCCTGGTAAAGTGAATTCAGTAAACGCCATATTGCCAGACGATACATCAGCGCCCCAAATAGCCGACATCTATTTGGAATTTCCTAATAAAATGTTTGTATGGGTCAATCAAGACTTCGATTCAGTTTCATCAACACATTTAAACATCCAATTGGACAACAACAGAATTAACTATTCAATAGTCTATAGGCAATCCAATTATTTAGAATTACTCTTAAATCAAAACTTAGATGATACTGCAACTTATTCCGTTACCATTTCTGGATTTAAAGATTGTATTGGTAATGTGTCGACTCCACAAACATTTCTATTAAAATGTTCAAGTATAGCGGGGTTGCATGATATCATTATCAATGAAGTATTGTTTAATCCATTCTCAGGTGGATGCGATTTTGTAGAATTATACAATAGAAGCAATAGGGTAGTAGATGCCAGTAAATTATACATTACAGAATTAAAGAATGGTATTACAACTTCCATTTTTCAATTGACAAATAAACACCTCTTTATTTACCCTCATCAATATGCATTGATAACAATAGATACAAATTTGGTTTGCAAACAATACAATTGTGGTAATAATGGCATCAAACTTCAAATGTCTAAAATGCCTGTTATGCCCGATGATGTTGGCAGTATTGCTATCATTAACATCAATGGTGAAATAGTCGACAGCTTAACGTATAACGATGATTGGCATTTTAGATTGTTGAACGACCACAATGGCGTAAGCTTAGAGCGCTTAAATCCAAATAGTTTTGACAACAGTATTAACAATTGGCACAGCGCAGCTTCATTAAATGGGTTTGCAACACCATTGCATCAAAATTCTTATTTTACTGTTCCAGTTAAAATAGATAAGTACTTTTCTACAAATACAAAAACATTGACGCCAAATGGTGATGGGCATAACGATCTAGCTGTATTTGATTTTGAATTGCCAGTTAATGATGTGTTATTGACAGTAAAGATATTTGATATCAATGGAAAACTGTGTAGAGAGTTGATGAATAATTCTACTGTGGGTTCAAAAGGAAGTATTGTATGGGATGGATTAGATAATACTGGTAGCATATTAGACAATGGGGTGTATTTGGTTTGCTTTGATGGTTATAGTCAGACAACCAGAAAGATACAGCAAATTATTACTGTAGTTTTATATTCAAAAAATCAATAATTATAAAAAAATATGAAAAAAAAATTTTTGTAAAGTTGCCGAAATAGATAACTTTGTGGAGGGGTTAAGATATGAGGCGTGAGGTATTTAAAAGACAAATACTGTATTACGAGTCTTACTATTTAGATTTTTTTAATGGCCTATCTTTAGATATACAATTAAAGTTCAACTATACTTTGCAATTGATATCTACAGTAAATCAGGTTCCAAAAAAATTCTTTAAACACATCAAAGGTACCGATGGTTTATTTGAGATGAGAGTAGAGTATGAGTCTAATATTTACAGGGTCTTTTGTTGTTTTGATAAAGGCAATATCATCATTCTTTTGAATGGCTTTCAGAAAAAATCACAAAAGGCACCAAAGCAAGAAATAAAAAAAGCACTTCAACTAAAAAATGAATATTTCAATGAAAAAAACAACTAAAAAATTGACATCCTTTGCAGAGCATCTTGATGCTCAATACGGCAAAGAAGGGGCTATCAGAGAAGCCTACGAAAACGGTTACGAAGCCTTTAAACTTGGGGCTATGCTCCAAATGCTTCGCAAAGAAAAAGACATGACACAATTAGAGCTTGCAGAGAAATGTGGTACTACCAAACACTACATTTCTCGCATTGAAAACGACGCTAGCGATATCAGATTGTCAACTTTGATGCGCATATTTCAAGAAGGCTTTGGCGCACAATTGATGCTGCAAATAAAATTCAAATAATGTGGTATATTTGAGTTATGTTAAAACTATACTTGATGATTTGGTTAAGTTTTGTCTCTTGCTTTTGTAACGCACAATCCTATAAACCTGGTCCAAGTCTGGTTAAACAAATGAAATTAAAAAGTATTACTATTTTATCAGAGAATAAAGTACATAAATTAAATATTGGAATGTATCAATATACCTATGAATTTGATACAAATGGTTATGTGTATCCCCATTTAAAATCATTATCTGATACGACTTTAAATTATGAAATTGTCGAGATTTTAATCCAAAGTAAAGCGTATACTTTCAATTTATCTGAAATCAAAAATGATACATTCAATAAGAATATTCTTGATACTGTTTTGTTGATCAAAAACAAACAATTCAAAAGTATCCAGCACACAAGAGGCAATTTTATTATTCAGCATGTGTTCAACGATTCAGGTAATGTCATCCTTAAAAGGACATATCATATGAATACTCTCCATCAAGAAATGTCGCATAACTACGAATATTACAATAATCAAGGGGAATTGGTTATGGAAGTCTATTATTCAAACCATCTATTTCGTCCTAGAATTTGTTCTAGGGATAGAAGTAAAAGGGATGTTCATATAGCCAAAAAATATGAATACTATAGTAACGGTATGTTACATAGAAGTTATACGACTTATAACAAACATAGCATTAATAGACATAGATTTACAAAACGCACATATAAATACAAATTCTATTAAATAAAGTGCCTGTTTCGCCTATCTGATTTTTTTATTCTCTGATAATTAAATACATACGCTGAATTGCATTTATTTATTTGTTTTTCTCTTTATATTAAAATAATATTGCTTGCATAGTGTAAATCTATAGCTATCAAACACATATCTCTAACTCTTCTGTTTTCTCTTCTTGCTTAAGTTTTACTCTAAAAACAAATCAAACAGCATATGAAAAAACTATTCAAAATCTTAAAAATTACCGTATTGTCAGTACTTATTATTGTATTAATTGTACTCGGCTTTTTATGGTTCTCTCCAATTCCGTCGTACGAAAAGGGGAACATTTCTTTAAATGTGGTATCTGATTCTGCAAAAGTAGAGGAGGGTGCAAGGATTGCGTCAATGCTCTGTGTGTCTTGTCATCAATCTTCTGATGGTAAATTTGGCGGGGGCAGGGTAGTAGACGCCAACGATTTCGGTGAAATCTACGCCCCAAACATCACCCATTCTCCTAAATCTAAAATGAAAGATTATACGGATGGTGAATTGGCTTACCTTATTAGAACTGGTATCAAGAGAGACGGACAATACGCGCCGCCTTACATGCCCAAATTACCTCATTTGTCTAATTATGATTTGGAATGTATCATAGCTTTTTTGCGATCTGAGCATCCTTATGTTCAAGCTTCTGATAACACATGGCCAGAATCAAAACCAAATTTACTAACCAAATTCTTAGTGAGAGTGGCTTTTAAACCTTTCCCTTATCCAAGCAATGTAATTAATGGTCCCGACCAAAGCAATAAAGTTGAATTTGGAAAGTATGTGTCATTGGCAAAGTTCGAATGCTTTAGTTGTCATTCAAAAGATTTTAAATCCAATGATTACCTGAATCCTGAAAAATCAGTAGGCTTTTTTGGTGGAGGCAATCCGTTTAAACTTCCAGATGGTAAAATTTTATACTCTCCTAATTTAACTATGGACGAAACTGGTTTGGGCAAATGGACAGAAGCTGATTTTATAAAGGCAGTTAAATACGGAATTCGTCCGAGTGGCATTCCAACCCATAAACCAATGATACCGTATTCGAGAATGACAGATGAGGAAGCATCGGCCGTTTGGGCATATCTAAGCACTTTGCCTAAGATTTCTAACGATATTAAAGCGATTAAAAATTAGTCTTTTTTAGGAGAGACAATGATGTATAAATCCTCATTGTCTTTCTTCATTAGATATTTTTCTCTAGCGAATTTTTCAAGATTTCGCTTGTTGCTGAACAACTCTTTTTCTGTTTTTCTAACCGTAATGATTTCAGATTTGTAATAATCGCGTTTTTCTCTTAGCTCGGCGATTTCACTTCTCAATTGAATCAATTCAATAAAATTGTTGCTGTCAAAAATGGTCATCCATGTAATGGCACTTAAGCCAATTACCCAGTATTTGTATTTTTGCCAGAGTTTTAACATGCTTTACAAAATTGAGCAAAAATCAGACGAATCAAAAAGTGGGTTTTACCGCTTGTCTACTAAAGTAGAACATCCGGTCCGTAGTATTCAACAGAATTGTTGACAGTTTCTATCAAATGGATTTTGTGCATTTTTACACCTTCTGGTAAATGTGGAACCAATCTGTCCCAAACAGCAATAGCGATGTTTTCTACAGAAGGTAAAACATCCTTTAAAAAAGGTACATCAATGTTGAGGTTTTTATGGTCGAGGTGAACCACCACTTCCTCTTCTATCAAGACTTTTAGCTTTTTTAAGTCCATTACAAAGCCTGTATCTTTTGAAGGTCTTCCTTTAATCGTAACAAACAAATCAAAGTTGTGTCCATGCCAATACTCGTTCGCGCATTTACCAAAGCAAGCTTCGTTTTCTTCTTTGGTCCATGCTGGGTTATACAATTTATGTGCAGCGTTAAAATGTGCTCTGCGTGTTACAAATAATACAGGGGTGTCCATCCGGCGGAAAAATATGCTGCAAAGTTAACTTAAAAATCTCTATTTTTGAGAACTAAGTTAATTATGATTGTTATCACGGGAGCGGCTGGTTTTATTGGTTCTTGTCTAGTTAAGAAGTTAAATAACGAAGGTTATACAAATCTTATTTTAGTGGATGATTTTAGCAAAACTGACAAGAAATCTAATTGGGAGAATTTGCAATACACCGAGTTGGTAGATAGAAATACCTTTTTTACTTGGGCTGAAGGCAAAGGCAATAGAATTCAATTCATTTTCCATATTGGTGCTAGAACAGATACCACTGAATTCAATAAAGCAATATTGGATGAACTCAATGTTGAGTATTCAAAAAATATGTGGAATTTGTGCGTTAATGAAGGCATTGGATTGGTATACGCTAGTAGTGCCGCAACTTATGGTTTAGGTGAATTCGGTTTTGATGATTCATACGAACACATCAGTCAATTGAAACCATTGAATCCTTATGGTCAAAGCAAACTTGATTTCGACCTATGGGCATTGCAACAAGAAAAAACGCCTTATTTCTGGGCTGGCCTTAAGTTCTTCAATGTGTATGGTCCTAACGAATACCACAAAGGCAGAATGGCATCTGTTGTATTCCATGCATTCAATCAAATTCAAGCAACTGGCAAATTAAAATTGTTCCGCTCTCATAGAGAAGATTATAAAGATGGTGAACAAAAACGCGATTTTGTGTATGTTAAAGATGTTGTAGATGTCTTGTATTTCTTAATGCTTAAACGCAAAGACAATGGCATATACAACTTAGGCAGCGGTAAAGCCAACACTTTTAATGAATTGGCAAATGCTGTATTTAAGGCATTGAATTTGCAACCCAATATCGAGTATATAGATACACCTGAAGACATCAGAGATAAGTACCAATATTTTACTGAAGCCAATATGGAAAAATTAAAACATGCTGGATTCGAACAGGCATTTACCTCTATTGAAGATGGGGTAAATGATTATGTTAAAAATTACTTATCAAGTACATCCTATTATTAGAAATTATTGAGAAAGATTGTCTTTTTCATACTGTTTGTTTTGGTTTTTGGCTCTGGAATTCTCCTCGAAAATTCAGGCTATAAACCTCTTTTTTTATACCAAGATGCCAATTCATTTTTAAAGAATAAGCTTGAACGCAAATACGATGTTCAAGTTCATATTCTAAACCACCCCGACCTTAGGGTAATGCTTGACAACTTTGATGTCAAAAGCGATTTGTACAACGAAATTCAATCCAATCACCTGGCATTATTTGCATACAAACACAAATGTCTAACGTTCTGGACCGATAACGTCATACATCCTTTTAATTTTGATGTCAATAAAGATTACGACAAGAAAATCTTGCACAATGAAAACGGATGGTTTCAAATGGTATCCTTGCGTTTGGGTGATTATGATGTGTATTGCTACTACAGATTTTATAACCACTTTCCATTCAACAATGAATACTTTGTCAATCAATTTGCAAATGATATTAACCTTAAAAATGTCACTATAAAGGATTCTAATAAAGAAATTGAACGCAACATCAGTGGATATGAAATCCACACTGACTTGCCTCAAGTCGAACAAGATTCGTATTCAAATAGAAAGGTATCACAGGCCTTCGAGTACATTTATGTTTTAGCTACCATCTTGTTTATCATTTTTGCTGGTTTCGCTTCTTTTTCTCTAGGCTCATTTAAAATATTCAGATTTGTAAGTTTAATCGCTTCTTATATAGCTGCTGTAAACTTACTGACCTTCTTTAATGTCATTTTAAAACACAAACTCAAAGACAAACTATTCTCACCTGAACTCGCCGTTTTTAACGAGTATATCCCATCTCTTGGACATACCATTTTAATCTCTATGGCGATAGTTAGTTTGTTGCTAGTTGTGCATCAAACTTTAACAAGCTCGAAGTCAGTAAACATTAAAAGGCCTGTTTTTAACATCATTGGAGCAACTGCCTTTTGGTTGTCGGCTTATGTGCTTTTGTTAATCGTATTGCCTAAATACATTCTAAATTCTCAAATCAATTACGATTTTAAATCATTTGCGAATATCAATCAAGACACCATGATTGGCATGTTCACAGTCTTCTTGATGTTTATAATGCTGGGACTTTTATCTAGAATTATTTCGGCATTGGGAAGACATAATATTGAGCAGAAATCATTTTTAATTACACATATTGTTGTATGCGCCATTTTTGTTCTGTATGCCTATTTCATTCAGCATGAGAATGGCTTCTTACTAATTTGTTTTTCTTTGTTTGGTTTGATTTGGACATTTATCATGCTGTTTCCAAGTCGCCTGCAATTCAGACATCTTTTGGCATTTGCACTCATCACTGCTGGCTTGTTTTCTGTTCAGTTTGAGCAACTCAATTCGTTTAGAGAGAAAGAACATCGCAAACTGTTTGCATCTAAGTTGATTGCTAAAGAAGATATTGACAACGACATGAAATTGTTGACAGTAGAAAAAGAGATGGTTAGGTCGGCTGCCATTGATTCTTTTTTCTATTATGCCAATTCTGATTATGAGGAGATAGAGCTCAATTACAAATTCACTTTCTTCAATGAATTCATAAAAAACTATGATATCGATATCATGCGATACGACTCACTTGGCAACGATATCACTCCAAACAAACTTAATTTCACCTACGTCAACTCTCTTTACAACAATTCCACCAATAAAACCATCACCAACTATTTCTTATACATTAAAGATTTGCATTACTTGGGAGGTTATTTGGCAAAGTTTGAAATCTGTCCAGGAAAACGCAATTTGGGTTATGTCTTTTTGATGTTGATACCAAAAGTTAAAAGTGATTTGTACAATCTCGATTACTTTTTTAGCAAAATTGCCTACAATGCACAAACAGAAAACAGTTATTCTTACGCCATTTATCAAAGAAATAATCTAATAAAAGGATTGGGTGCTTATCCGTTTAAATTATCTGACAATATTCGTTATCAAACATTAGAAGATGTTTCATTTTTTGAGCAAAATGGATACTCTCAGTTGTTCAAAAAGATAGATGAGGAAACCTTCATCATCGTGTCTTTAAAAGCAGCAACTTGGAATAAGAAATTTACAGTTTTCACATTCCTCTTGTTGTATTTAACTGGTATCTTGATCATCTTTTACGCTTTGATGTATGTTTTGATTTTCTGTTTAAGTCTATTTACATTCAATCCAACAGTACTTAAAATTTATGGCATCGTAACGAAGTACTTTAGGGTCATCAACATTAACAAACTGTATCTTGAAACGAAAATCAGACTGTCTTTTTTATTGATATCAATTCTGATTTGTTCTGTTGTCATTTACTTCACCGTACAGAACGTTAATAGAAGTTTCAGAGAAAAACAAAATGAAAGCTTGGATAAAAAGATGTCCCAAATTATATCTGAATTGGAAATGGGTTTTCAGAAGAAAGACCAACGACCAATACAGAATTTGATCAAACATCTTGCGGGGACGAATGAGGTAGACATCAATTTGTATTCTAAAGATGGGACACTGTATTTAACTGCCAATAACCGCATTTATTTTGAAGGATGGTTTTCTCCTTACATGCATCCCAATGCGCATTATGAGTTGATTCAAAACAAACAATACTCAATTAAACAGGTTGAACGCATCGGTGCTCTTGAATACCAATCGTATTATTCAACCCTATTTGACGAGAATAGAAATTTGATAGGATATGTGCATTTACCGTATTTCTCTAAATCGCTAGACCTGAAAAATGAGTTTTCAAATTATCTAGGTAGTTTGTTAAACATCTCTACTTTACTGTTGATGATTTCATTATTGATAGCGTCTTATATCGGTAGAAGTTTGGTGCGACCGTTGAAATTGATGATAGAGAATTTGGCGCGTATCAAAGTAGGCGAACAAAATACAGCAATAGCGTGGTCTAGAAACGATGAAATCGGTCAGCTAATTGACCAATACAACATCATGTTGAAGAAGTTAGAAGTTAGTACTGAGTTATTGGCCCAAAGTGAAAGAGAAGGCGCTTGGAAAGAAATGGCAAAGCAAGTTGCTCACGAAATTAAAAATCCTTTAACTCCAATGAAACTTCATTTGCAGCATTTGCAAATGTCAATCAATAGAGACGATGATGATATCAAAGAAAAAGTTGGCAATATCAGCCGAATTTTAATTGAGCAAATCGACCAATTAAGCAGAATGGCTGAAGAGTTCTCTTCTTTTGCAAAAATGCCTTTGGCAATGCTTGAAGTTTGCAATATTTATCAAGTGCTTGAGTCTTGTATCATGTTGTTCCAATCTCAAAATGATTTAGAAATTGAGTTTGAAACAGATGTTAGAGATGTTTCAGTCTATATCGATAAAGGCCAGATGCAGCGCGTGTTCACCAATATTTTGAAAAATGCCCAACAAGCTGCAAAAGACAATGAAGCTTGTAAAATTGTGGTTAGAATGAAGGTGATTGACAATCAAGTGGAAATTAGTTTTGAAGACAATGGAAAAGGTATTGAAGAAGAGCTGAAAGACAAAATTTTCCATCCAAGCTTCTCTACTAAGAACTCAGGTATGGGCTTAGGACTAGCAATCAGCCGTAAAATTGTTGAACAAGTTCACGGACAAATCACATTTGTAAGCGAAACCAATAAAGGCACAATATTTTACGTTATCCTCCCAATTGTAAAATCAGAACCATTAAATACGTAAAAAATATATGGATGCTCTTGGTTGTCGTTTGTGCATTGTCTGTAAAAGCACAGACCTTGCCTAGTAATCTCCGAATTAAAACCATTACCCTTTTAAATGATACTGTACAAATTGATACCATGTCCTTGGTATTTGGTAGTGTAGAAGTCTATTTAGGAAGGGTGAAAGTTGTTTCTGGTTACTCAATCGATTATTTTAAGAAACGCTTAATTATTGATTCTTCTCTTCGCAATAAAACACTAGATGTGTATTACAGAGTGTTGTTTTTAAATTCTAGTGCAGTCTTTAGACACAAGTCGCCTGATTTGATAGAACCCATATTCAATGAAACGCCTAGATATCTTTATACCTATCCTAACACGCCTGGAACTAGTGCTAAGTTGTTCTCGGATGGTGTAACTGCTAATGGTAACATTGCTAGAGGTGTTGGATTTGGTAATAACCAAGACCTAGTGCTTAATAGCAATTTGAACTTGCAATTGGGTGGAAATCTTGGAAAAGGTGTTTCTCTCTTAGCTGCCATCAGTGATGAAAACAATCCAATTCAACCCGAAGGCAATACACAACAAATTCAAGATTTTGATAAAGTTTTCATCTCAATCTTTAAGGATAGTAGCTCTCTAACAGTAGGTGATTTCTTGATGAATACCAATCAGAATTCTTATTTTATGAAGTATTATAAGAAATCAAGAGGGGTACAATTTGATGTAAAATCTGGTAAGAAATTAAGTCAGCATGCCCATATCGATGCGGCTATTTCAAGAGGTAAATTTGTTAGAAACGAAATTCAAGGTGTTGAAGGCAATCAAGGTCCGTACCGACTTACAGGAGCGAATGGTGAATTGAACATTATTGTCATTTCAGGTACTGAGGTTGTGTACATCGATGGAGAAAAGCTTGAAAGAGGTCAGCAAAACGATTATGTCATTGATTATAATACTGGAGAAGTGACATTCATGCCAAAGCGTTTGATAAACAAATTCAATCGTTTCGTAGTCGAGTTTCAATACAGTGATAGAAATTACACCCGCTCTGTTATTACAGCTTCAGAAGAAATCAAATCTGGAAAGTTTTTTTCTGCTGTAAGATATTATACTGAACAAGACCACAAGCTAATGCCAACCGATACGTCTAACAAATCTGAAGTTCAGAATATACTTGCCGCTTCAGGAGATGCTCAAGCCTTGTTCAATTACGAAAAACAATACAATTCGTTTCAATTCGATAGGGTCAATTACATCAAAAAAGATTCATTAGGGTTTCCAATTTTATTGTATACCAACAATCCTGAATCTGATACAGCTTTTTACACCACTGTGTTTTCTTTGGTTGGTCAAAACAAAGGCAATTACATTCAGGTTGCAAGCTCGGCAAATGGTAGGGTATATGCTTGGGTAGCTCCTGTAAACGGTGTACCTCAAGGTATGTATGAACCGTATGTCACTCTTGTAGCGCCAAAAAGATTGCAGATGTTAACGGCATCAACTACTTATAGTCCAAATGCCAATTTCGAGTTTAGAACTGAAGCGGCTTATACCAATAACAACACAAATACCTATAGCAATTTTGATAAGAGCAATGACGATGGATTGGGGTTGTTCCTTAACATTCAGCAAAAAAATGCCGTTTATGGAAAGTTTAAAATCACGTCACAATTAAAGTCAGAATACATCAGTAGAAATTTTGCGTATGTTGAACGTTATCGCTCTGTTGAATTCAATAGAGTTTGGAACAGACGTTTGAGCAATGTAGCGAATGCAACGCCTTCAAATGAACTGGTAACCAGTCTGAATTCTCAAATTCAAATTGGTAAGTTTCACAACATACAAATTGAGTTGGGTAATTTCAAACGCTCTAATGTTTTCAATGGTTTAAGAGGTGCAGGAATGTACAGAATAATGAAAGATGGTTTCGATATCAGCGCAAGGGGTGAGATTTTAAATTCAAAAAGTTCGACCAACATTGTAGCTGTTAACGATGTGTACAGCTATAAATTAGAAGCCAGTAAAGAATTGAAATGGATAAAATTTGGATTAACCAATACGGTCGAACAAAGTAAATTCTCTATCGATACCTCGTCTACCCTCGATGTTTCTTCATTTAGTTATCAATCTGCAAGTGCTTACATTCAAAGTACCCAATCAAAAATTTGGAAATACAAATTAGAAGGGAGCTACAGATTGGATGATATCGTGGATAAGAAAAGTTTTGTGAACAATTCTGCGGGTACCAATATCAACGGTAATTTAGAACATATTGGTGTGAAGAGTAATCGACTCAATTTGGTGGGTTCTTATAGACAGTTGAATATCGTGAATTCAACACAAGATGAAGAAGTGATTTTAGGTCGATTAGAATACAATGCCAACTTTTTCAAAAGGGTCATCAACACATCGACATACTATCAGATAGGAACAGGAAGGGAGCAAAAAAGAACGTTCTCATTTGCTTTAGTTCAATCAGGTAATGGTACCCACCAATGGATAGATTACAATAAAAATGGAATAGAGGAAATCAATGAGTTTGAACCAGCAGTGTATGCCGACCAAGCAAAGTATGTCAAGGTGTGGTTGCCGAGTAATGAATTCATTAAAAGCAATTCCAATGAGTTCAATCAAACCTTGCGCATCCAGACCCCAAGCAATTGGCAAGGTGCTAGTCCTTTCAAAAGATTCGTTTCGAAATTCAATACCATTAGTTCATTTAAAGCAGACAGAAGAATAACAGACAACAGTTTGTTGACCATCATCAATCCGTTTAAACTTTCTGTTGTTGATTCTGCCCTGATAGCAGTGAATAGTTTGATTAAACAAACTACTTTCTTTAACCGTTCAAGTTCTGTTTTTGGACTAGAACATACCATACAAAATAGTAGAGGAAAGCAATTTTTAAACAGTGGATTTGAATGGAAACAATTTGATAAAAATCAGATAGTGGCAAGATTGGGATTTGGAAAAAGATTCAGTTTGGTGGTTGACGCCGAGCGTTCTTTGAAACAAAATAAAAACCAGTTTTTCGAAAACAGAAATTACAAATATTCTGCCGATATCGTGTATCCTGAATTGTTTTATCAAACAGCAAAAGGTATAAGAGTTGGAACGTATTACAAATACACCGAAGCCATAAATGCCATAGAATTTGGGGGCGACCAAGCGTATATCAATGAGTATGGACTAGAATTCAGATACTTCATCATCAACAAAGGCAATATAGATGCGAAGTTGTCGTCACATGCTATTAGCTTTACAGGAGATGTTAATACGCCATTGGCATTTGATGTTTTAAATGGTTTGAGTAAAGGTCAGAACCTCACTTGGAAAATCAATTTTGGAGGCAAGGCCAGAGGCAACATACAAATCAACTTAAGCTACGAAGGCCGCAAAACACCGGTCTTCAAAGCCGTCCACATCGGAAGAGCAGAAGCCAGATACATTTTTTAAAAATCGGTCTCTAACGTCGGAGGTTACAACGTCGGAGGTCGCAACGTCGGAGGTTTCAACGTCGGAGGTCGCAACATCGGAGGTTACAACATCGGAGGTTGTAGTCCAGAAGCTAGATACATTTTTTAACGTTCCAACCTTGTAAGGTTGTTGTTGGGAATGAACCAACCTTGTAAGGTTGATTTTTGTAGAATTTCAACCTTGTAAGGTTGGGTGGTACCAATAATTTTTCATAATTTGCGTTCTATTGAACATTGATGAGACTTTTACTACTAATTTTATTATTGTTTGCGTTTGATTTAGAGGCTCAGATACAATGTGTCAACGATGCCGACGGCAATTGTATTGCCAAAGGGAAACTGAAATCCATTAAAACAAAAACCTCTTATGGCGCTACTTTAACCTCTCAAATCAGATATGGCAAATGGGAGTTTTTTTCTGTCGATGGTGTAAAAGTAGGAGAGGGCGAATACGAATTAAAAAATGATGTCGCATATAAAAATGGCGAATGGAAATTCTATAACATAGACAATGTTTTAATGATGACGCGCATCTATCAAATGGGCTCATTGATATCAACCAATTTTATTGATACTGGATCTTTTACCATCGACAATGAAAGTATTTCAGTTGTCAGTGATACCTTAGGCAACCTCAATATTGTTGAAAGAAAAGGTCAGCTAGAGATGAAGTATACTTCAGCATTAAAGGCCGAGGTAAAGGGCGATCCGTATCAAATTGCCAAACAAGCATCCATGAATAAGAAGGCTGATATTAGAACTGGTCCCAGAGATTCTGATTCACTTTTTCTAGAACGTTTTCCATTGACCAAAGCCACTCTAAATATTGCATCTTGGTCGGTGATAGCGCCCAACAATCTTATAAAAAATGGCAATTTTGAAATGGGTGCAGATATCGCTAAAAATCCCAGCAGTCAAATCAACATGATGAGCGATCCATACGCCATCAATTGGGCAAGCTCTAACGAAACACCAGATTTTTATAAAACAAAAGACAATTGCTTTGCAGGTTTTAGAGTAATGGGCGTAAATTATGAGGTGTTGCGAACCAAACTCATCAAACCATTAGAGGCAGGTAAGACCTATTGTTTGCAATTTAAAATCAAACTTAAGGAAGAAAATGCCTTTGGAATGAATGGTGTAACAGCTGTTATATCAAAAGACTTGAAGTTCTTTAAGAACAGTGAAGAAGGAAGAAGAGAAGAGGTGGTCTTACAAACCCATCCAAGTATTGTATTAGGATGTCGTGATCAATGGATGACCATCTCTGGTAGCTTTGAAGCAGAGGGTGGTGAAAATTACTTGTACATCAGCAATTTTACCAATAACAATGACATTAAAATGTTCAAAGCAGATTCTTTTGCGGGCGACTATGTAGATGAAATTTATTATTACATAGACGATGTTGTTCTAATAGAAGAAGGTACCGATTATCATTGTCCGTGCAATGTTAAAGGCTGCGAATTAAAATTTGAATCACCTAAACCAGACACAACCATTACCACCAAATCTATCTTTCAAAATCCTAAAGTTGGTCAGAAACTAATTTTGCGCAACATCCAATTTGAAACATCTAAGTGGACATTGCTACCAGAATCTTTCAGTCAATTAGACAGTTTGGTTGACTTGTTGATCAAGTATCCGGCGATGGTAGTGGAGATTGGCGGTCACACCGACAACAAGGGCAAGCTGAAAGACAATCAAACCTTATCACAAAATCGAGCCAATGCCGTTATGCAATATCTAATAGAAGCAGGCATTCCTCCCGAACAAATGACGGCCAAAGGCTATGGCCAAGAAACACCAATCGACACAAACGACAACGAAAAAGGCCGCTTTAACAACCGTCGCGTCGAATTCAAAATCCTCGAACTATAATGTAACTTCATCCGCCTAAGGCGGACAAGATATGTACTCTAGTCACTGGCTTCGGAACAACCTATCGGAGGTTGTAACATCGGAGGTTGTAACATCGGAGGTCGCAACATCGGAGGTTGTAACGTCGGAGGTCGGAGGTCCCCTCGTCGCTGACTTCTGGCTACCGAAGCTTCTAATATTGATGTCGTAGTACTCTCTGGAAATATGAAATATTGCGGAGCTGATGCATACATTTTCAATTAACAATTATCTATTAAGAAATATCAAATAACATTTTTCTTTTTCTTATTATTGCTTTATGAAAATTACCTTTTGTGGAGCAGCAAGAACCGTTACTGGAAGTAAACACTTATTAACCACCGATAAAGGCAAAAACATACTGCTAGATTGCGGTATGTTTCAAGGTGAAGGTCATAACACCCTGCCTTTTAACAGTCATTGGGGATTTGACCCTAGAACTGTTGATTATGTGATACTATCGCATGCGCACATCGATCATACTGGATTGTTACCTAAACTCTACAAAGATGGTTTTACTGGCAAAGTTTATGCTACTGCTGGAACAGTTGCACTCTGCGAAATCATGTTGTTAGACAGTGCCCGAATTCAAGAAAGCGATTTGAAATACATCAACAAACGCAAAATTGAAAAAGGTCAGAAACCCATAGAACCATTATACGATGAAGAAGATGCCAAACAAGTTCTAGACAATATGGAACTCTTGCCCCTTAATGGCTCTAAAACCATTGATGATGAAGTAACAGTTTCTACTCACGAAAGTGGTCATATTTTAGGAAGTGTCGCTTTGCATTTGACCTTAAATAGACAAGATGGTTCGGTTACAACATTGACCTTTACAGGAGATATTGGAAGAAAGAACGACGCCATTTTAAAAGGTCCAGCACCATTTCCACAATCTGATTACATCATTTGTGAAAGCACTTATGGCAACAGATTGCATGCTCCTCAAACCGATGTTGAATCGAAGTTGTTAAGCGTAGTTCAAGAGACTTGCGTAAAACGAGGTGGTAAAATTGTTATACCTGCTTTCAGTATAGATAGAACTCAAGAAATCATTTATGCATTGGATCAGTTGTCTCACGAAGGCAAGCTGCCAAAGTTGGATGTGTTTGTTGATAGTCCTCTTTCTGTTAAGGCAACCACTATCATGTCTAAACACCAAGAGTATTTTAATCAAGAGATTTTAAACTACATCACCAGAGATGGTAACCCTTTTGATTTTCCAAATCTACATTATGTAGAATCAGCTGAAGAATCCAAGAAAATCAATACACTTAAAAAACCTTGTATCATCATATCAGCAAGCGGAATGGCAGAAGCTGGTAGAGTAAAGCACCACATCAAAAACAACATTGAAAATCCAAACAATACCATATTGCTGGTAGGTTTTGCATCAGAATCATCTCTTGCTGGACATTTAAAAGCTGGTGATTCTGAAGTGAGAATCTTTGGCGAATTCTTCAAAGTAAAAGCCCAAATTGAAAGCATGGAAAATTTCAGCGCACATGCTGATTACAACGAAATGCTGGAGTATTTAGATTGCCAAAATCCTGCTAAAGTTAAGAAGTTGTTTTTAGTTCATGGCGAATACGATACTCAAAAAGAATGGGCCGAGAAGCTTGTAAACAAAGGATTCCTCAATATTGAAATTCCTAACAAAGGAGAAGAATTCACTATATGACAGGCATAAAACTGGATAGAAAAACCAAACTCTTCATTTTATTGGGTAGCTTTTTTGTTACCAATGCCATCATTGCTGAGTTTATTGGGGTCAAGATTTTTTCTTTAGAACACACTTTAGGTATTGATAAGTTTGATATTTCTATTTTAGGTTTCGAACACCTAAGTTTTGAACTGACCTGCGGTGTCATCTTATGGCCTGTGGTATTTATCATGACCGATATCATCAATGAATACTATGGTAAAGATGGCGTTAGACGATTGAGTTACATAGCTGCCGGTATGATAGCCTATTCTTTTATTATGGTGTTCATGGCCATTGGCTCAACCCCAGCTGATTGGTGGTTGGTGTCTGGATCAGTCAATCATGTTGACAATATGCAAAATGCTTACAAATCAATTTTTGGACAAGGCCTATGGATCATCATTGGTTCTCTTGTCGCTTTCTTGGTTGGTCAGTTAGTAGACGTATATGTGTTCCATTGGTTGAAAGTCAATTCAAATGAGAAGTACCTCTGGCTAAGAAGCACTGGTTCTACCTTGGTTTCTCAGTTGATAGACAGTTATGTGGTATTGTTCATTGCCTTCAAAATTGGAGGTAATTGGCCAGTATCTCAAGTTTTAGCCATCGGTACTATGAACTACATCTATAAGTTTATTGTCGCATTTGCATTAACGCCAGTTATATATTTCTTGCACAATAGAATTGATAAATATTTAGGAAAAGAGCTAAGTGAAAAAATGATTCACTCGGCCGATCAGCAATATGATTCAGAAGCGTAAAGCATTTGTACTTTTTGTCGTTACAATCCTACTTGTTACTTGTACAAGTAAAAAGCAACATGCTGTCGTAAAACCTGATATTTCTAAAGTTCAATCTTCTGATACTTTAAATTGGAAGGCTTTCGGTCCCTTTGGTGCTCCAATTCCAATGGCGCCTGTCAATGGTATTAGTCCTCATGGTACAGGTAGATTCATGTGTGTCAATGTTCATCCTGATAACGATAAAGACATTCTTATCGGTCATGCCACTTCTGGTGTTTTTAGATCTTTAGATGGAGGTATCACTTGGAAACAAACCATGCATCTTGGTTTCGCTTCTGGAGTTTTTAAAATTGTAAGATTCAAAGCCAATCCTAAACATTTAATAGCAGCAACTGCAATGGATGTGGGCAATTCAAGGCAATATGGATATGGTTTGATAGAATCGTTTGACGGTGGTGAGTCGTGGCAAAGAAATGGCTTAAAATTCGATCCTCAAGAATATATGTTAGACCAATCTCGTGATGTGGTGATAACCGATGCTAAAAAAGAAAAAAGCTTGGTCTCTATAACATCTCATAGAGTCTATCTCTCTAACGATGCAGGTGTAACCTGGCAAAACGTATACGACTCTGAATACAATTTAAAACACATTGTGGTAAGTCCGCACGACCCACAAACCATATTGATAACAGGCAATGGCATCTTATTAAGTCTTGATGGAGGATACACCTTCAATGATATTACTGCAGAGGTATCAAAATCATTCGGACTTAAAAACGGGGTGTTTTGTTTGCACCATGCAGCCTTTTCTCTCAAACATCCAGGCAAAGTGTATTTCGTTTCGCAAAATCAATCTGTACATTTTCTAGAATCGGATGTGTCTGATATCGCTCAAACCAAATTGCTTAACAGACAGATTGGAGACGTAAACATTTCTAGATTGGCCATGAATCTGTTTCAAGAAAATGGCAATGAGATTGTTTTAATAGGCACTACACGATTGTATAAATCGCAACCAAACTCTAGTAATTTTACACAATGGTCTTTCCCTTTAATAAACAATCCATTGTATATGCACGATGATATAAACGATATTTTTATTGATGCTAAAAATAAGGTATATGTTTGCAACGATGGTGGCGTAGATGTCTATAATGCAGAATTGAAAACTTGGAAATCCTTAACCAATGCTTCTGTCAATTTAAATGCTTCTCTGATGTTTGGATTTGATAAAAACAGCAACAACTCGATTATGGCTGGAACTCAGGACAACGGCGTCATTAGATATAGTTTGGGCCAATGGTATTGTTCTGATATCTATGGAGATGGTGGTAGGGTAGTAGCAATGGACGATAGCTTGAAGTTTTCTGTTGGATACGCTCAAATGAATTATATCACTACCGATGGTGGTAAGCGATTTGATTACGCGCATGCTGGTTCTGAAAAAACTGGACACGATTTTAGATTGTCGTATCAAAAGCTTACAAAGACTGTTTATATCGCAAATATGCATTTATATAAAAAGACTGGTGATAAGTACTTTGAACTTGTAAGTGCGAACCTTGAAGCAGATAAAAAAATAAAAGCATTTTGGGTGGATCAAAAGAACGAAAAAGATATTTGGATTTGCAAAGACGATCCAACGTGGGGAGAACGCCTTGAAAAGAAATTGTACCATACGACAGATGGCGGACTGACATGGAAAGACTTAACGGCCAATTTGCCAATATTAAAATGGAGAAGCATCACCGATTTCTATAAAAACAGTAAAGGTGAAATTGCGGTCACGTTAGAAGCTTTTGATAAAGCTGAAACAGAATTGAACAAAGTGTATGTGTCTTATGATGGCGGAAAGTCGTTTCACAATATGTCTAAAGGACTCCCAAATTTGCCAGTTAACTGCATTGTGTATGCACAAGGTAAATGGATTTGTGGCACCAACAATGGTGTTTTTGTCTATAACAATAAAACTTGGATGCCCTTAGGAAAACAATTCCCAGAAACCATAGTTACAGAATTGAAATACGATGAATTGAACCATTTGTTGATGGCTTCAACCTTTGGAAGAGGCTTATGGGGTATAGCTTTGCGTTAAGCTTTGTTGAACAGTTTTATACGCAATTTTTCTAACAATTTCTGATACTTTTCTCTATCAAAGATGGCAGATTCGTTGGCGGCTCTGTTTAATACAAACAATCCAACTGGAAATAAAATCATTGTCGCAAGCCAAGCACCTATCCATTCTGGCACAATGCCTTCTTTGCCCATTTTAATGCCTATCATGTTGATGACATAGTACAAAATAAACATGATGATAGAAACCACCATTGGCATACCTATACCACCTTTTCTGATGATAGTACCCAGTGGTGCAGCAATTAAAAATAAAACTATAAGAACTGAGGATAAGGTAAATTTCTCATGGTATTTGATGGTAAACATTCTATCATCATTCTTGATATCGTCTAATTGTTGTCTGCTTGATTCTATAATGCTTTTTAGATTTCTAGTTGAGCCTAAAGCCAATTCTAAAATATTGTATCTGTCAGCTTTGTTGAAGTTGTTGATGATGGTGTCGTATACAAGCACTGGACTGTCTTTGACATTGGCTTGCATGATTTCTTTTGGATTAGGGTAGTAGGGACGGAGATAATCTCTCGTCGCAGTACTTTTAATTTTTATTTCCTTGCGCGAAGAGTCAATTGCTTTCTGTAATTCTTGGATGTTCATCATAACAGCACTGCCTTTAAACAATTCTTTGTCTGTTTGTTTTAGGTCCAAGTCACTTAAGTCAAAGGTCATCTTTTGCTCTTTGAAAAAAGTCGTAGTAGCAGGCACTCTTTTGCTGTAGTTAGAATTTTCAACCAGTTCTTCGTATCGGTTGCCATTGTAAAGCGTAAAGTATAAAAGACGTTTATCATCGCTTAACTTCATTTCACCTGATTCAGCTCTAACTATTGACAATTCGCTGTAACCAGGTTTACTCTCATAAATCAAAACATCTTCAATGGTTTCTTTTTCTATGTCTTTCTTGCCGATTTTTATTTGATAACCTTCAATACCATTATAGAATACACCCTCTTGAATATCGAAAGCAGGTTTTTTGTTTCTAATATCCCACAACAAACTTTTAGCTTCGAGGTTGGCTTTGGGAATGACGATGTTAGAGACATAGAAAGTAGCGACAGCTAAAAGACAGATGATGACAAAAGCAGGAGCCAGAGCTCGGTATATGCTGATACCAGAAGCTTTTAAAGCAACCATTTCGTATGATTCAGACAAATTGCCAAAGGTCATTAAGCTAGAAAGTAAGACAGCAAGAGGCAAAGCCATAGGAATCAAATCGGCCAAAGAAAAGAACAATAAGCGAGCAACAACGTGCCATTCTAAACCTTTACCAACAAGATCATCGATGTACTTCCAAAGGAAGAGCATCAAAAATAAAAACATAGAGATGAAAAAGGTGCCAAGAAATGGACCAATAAATGCTTTTATGACTAATTGATTTATTTTTTTCATCCGAAATTTAGTGCTTGCAATTACTGCAAACTATATACCAATCAATCAAGCGCCAATAACATCTTTCAGGATTTCTACCTGAGCATGCCATAGTTCTTGAATTTCTCTGGTTTCTTCCGGACTGCAAAATTCTGTTACTTTAAGCGCAACATCTTCTGTTAACTCATCAATAATGATGTCCATTTCAATGTATTCGTCTTCTGGTGAATTGTCAAAGTGAAATCTAGTCAACTTGTTGTTTACACTTTTTAGCAATGTGGCTTTAACTTCCTGACCATCATCAAATGTAAACACGTATAATGTACGACTCTTAGTATCCACTTTGTGAGCAAACCATTCTTGTAATCCTGAAGCACTGCTGATGTAATTGTATAAAATACTCGGTGAACACTTTATGGGAAATTCCAAAACCACTTCCACTCTACTCTGTTTTCTTGACATAAATTTCAATTAATATTTGTTCTCGCAATTAAATGAATTTTTATTACCTTAAAAAATAAAATTTGTGCAATATTTGTAAAAATTTTTATTTGAAGAATTTATTGCAGGATAAACGCACAACAATTATTTGCCATTTCATTATGGCAGTAGCTGTCTTACCTTTTGTTCTGATGTATCCAAAGAATGAATCGCTGTTGTACATCAACAGTCAGCACACCCCAACTCTTGATGTGATATTCTATCATATTACCCGTTTGCCAGAATTGGCCTTCATCGTTTTTGTAGTTGTTTTGGCTTTGTTTGCAGAAAGAAAAATATTCTTAGCCGTAGTCATTGGTATGTCAATTGGCGGATTAAGCATCCTTTTGTTTAAGAATGTGTTGTTTTCAGAATTTTACCGACCATCTCATTGGTTGCTTGGAAACAACATCCAATTTCATCGTGTACCAGGCATTACCTTGCATTCTAATGGTAGCTTTCCTTCTGGTCATACGATAGCAGCTTTTAGCTCACTAACCTTTGTTGCCTTGATTTCTAAAAAACCTTGGGCCCAATTTTTATTGTTCGTGTTGGCCTGCCTTTCTGGATATTCTAGAGTATACACAGCTCAACATTATTTAATGGATGTTTACGCTGGAGCCATTTATGGTTTCGTTATAGCGCTTGTCTTTTATCAAATCTTTAACTATAGTTTTAAAACACCAATGTGGAATAAACCTTTGATAAAATTGACATCATGAAGACTTACGTTAATCCCATTCATTATTTTTTTATCATTTTAATTGCTGGTGTTTTGTTTATCCCTTACTTGGGAACAGTGCATTTGTTTGATTGGGATGAAATCAATTTTGCTGAATCTGCAAGAGAGATGATTATGACCGATAATTATTCTCAAGTGCAGATCAACTATCAAGCGTTTTGGGAAAAACCTCCTCTGTTTATCTGGATGCAAGTGGCATCTATGAGTGTTTTTGGTGTCAACGAATTTGGCGCTAGATTTCCTAATGTTGTTTTTGGAATTCTTACCTTACTGGTTATTTATAGAATTGGTAGACGCAATTTTAAAGGCCATATCGCCCATTGGTGGGTCTTGTCTTACATTGGAGCTATAACACCTCAGTTGTATTTCAGAACTGGATTGATTGACCCAGTATTCAATTTCTTTATTTTCCTTAGCATCATAGAATTTTATAAAGTTATTAAAGTCAATGATTCGCACTACAATCCCAATGTGCACTTTTTATTGGCTGGTATATATACTGGTATAGCCATCCTGTGCAAAGGTCCTGTTGCCTTATTGGTTGGATTGCTTGTACTGTTTTCTATGGTGTTTGCAAAACGTATGGTGTGGTTTTTTACTGTTGGCAATCTTTTTATTTATCTCAGTGCTACTGCCACAATTGCATGTATTTGGTTCATTCCCGAGACCATCAAAAATGGTCCGTATTTCATCATCGACTTTCTTAAGTATCAATTAGAATTGGCTTCTCAAAATGTCGCTGGTCATCAACAACCATTTTATTATCACACTTTGGTGCTGTTGTTTGGATGTTTCCCAATTTCGTTGATTGCTATAGCAGGTTGGAAGAAAAATGAATTCTATACCTATCAAGAAAATTTGTTTAGAACCACCATGCTGTGTTTGTTTTGGGTTGTTCTGATTTTATTTTCTTTGGTTAAAACCAAAATCGTGCACTATTCATCCTTGTGCTGGCTGCCATTGACATTCTTATCAGCTTACAGCATAGAAAGCATCAACCATAAAATATTTAGGTTCAAATGGCAACATAAAGTACTCATCATTTCTATTGGCGTCATACTTGCAACAGCCTTCATTGCTTTTCCATTAATGATGGCATACAACAGAGATTGGATGTTGAATATGATCAACGACGAATTTTCAAAAGCCAATTTTGCCGCTAATGTCGATTGGAGTTTTAATGATGCCATACCTGGAATTGCTTTGCTGCTGGTCATTGTTGTATTCATATACAATTTGACCAAAGACAAGCCAATCGTAACATTTGGGACTTTGCTTTTAGGTAATGCACTAGTCATTTGGATGTTGTCTATCAGTTTTACAGGAAAAATAGAAAGACATACTCAAGGAGCAGCCATCAATTTTTTTGAAACTGTGAAAGATGAAAAATGTTACATCTTTAATGCAGGCTATAAAAGCTACGCACACTATTTTTACGCGAAGACCAAACCTTTACAAAAAGGCGATGGCATGTATAAATTGAACCAATCCTTCTTTCAGTCAAAAGGAAAAAAATCCTATTTAGAATTGTCAGAGGCTGAGAAATCAGAATTGGACGAGCTGCACAAACATTGGCTAATAGAGGGTGACGTTGATAGAGCAGTGTATTTCATTGTCAAATGCGACGACCGAGAAGACATTCCAAACTATCCAAATCTCAAAATCATATTAGATAAAAATGGATTTGTAGTGTATAAGAGATTCTGATTCTTTACTGTTTGATGTATCAGGATGTTTGTAATATTTTAATGTATCAAATTGTCGTAATGGTTTGATGTATCAATTGCCAAAAAAAAGAGACCACATTTCTGCAGTCTCTTTCTAAAATATTAAATTAAATTATTATTACTTTTGATCTAAATACACGTCTGTAAACGTACCATTTGAAACAGTGATGGTAGGAGCAGTGCCATTAGACACCATAGTAGTGTTGAATGTACCAGAAATTTTGTGGTTTGTCGGATCAAATTTGGTGATGGTTAAAGATGATGTAGCATTGTAACCAAACAAGGTACTTAATAAAGCAGTTATGCTATTTCCTTTGACATAGAAAATATTGTATTCAATACCTGTCATGTTGTAAGTAGTTGTTCTAGGCGTTTGCAACAACACAGTAAATAACATCATTGAAGTATCAGTTCCATTGGTTCTAATACCCATCATTGTTAAAGTATCACCTTCTACTTCAGCTGAAACTGAATTAATGGTAGTATCCATAAATTGAGACATAACTGATCTTTCGTTTGATTCCCAATCTTTGCCATCAACTTTACAAGAGAAAATACCTGTTTTGGTAGTAGTGGTTGTAGATGGTTTTTCTTCTTCTTTTTCTTTACAAGAACTAAATCCTAACGCTACTGAAACGAAAAGGATGATTGAATAATTAATAAATTGTTTCATGAATATTATATATATAAAAAGTTTACAAATATAGGTTTAACACTCTAAATAAATTTTGAATGCAACACCTATTCGACGAATAAAGGCCTAAAATTGTGACAATATAAATTGTATCTATTTGATAATCATTCGCTTAAACTTTTCCACTATTAACACACTGATTACCATATTGTTGAAAAAAAAGATATCTAAAACGACTTAATTATCATCGGTTTATCGATTAAAATACACCGTAAAACTGATGCTCATTTTGTTATTTGTTAAGTACAGCCTAAAACAATACCTTTGCAGCCCAAATTTAATAGATATTAATGGATCGTAATTCATATTTAGGCCTAGGACTTATTTTCGCAATTCTAATTGGCTATTTCTACTTCAATCAACCTAGCGATGCTGAAGTAGCTGCTCAAAAAAGGTACTCAGACTCATTGAAAAATGTTCAAATGTTGGCAGATAAAAATGCTGAGCAAAAGAAACTACTAGCCCAAAGAGAAAAAGACAGTCTTAGCGCTCTAATCCTTATTGACTCAAATGCACTTCAATCAAAGTTTGGTGGTTTTGCAGCTCAAGTTAAAGGAGAACCTAAAGACATAGTGCTTCAGAATGCTAAATTAAAAATTACGTTGACCAATAAAGGTGGCGCCATCAAACAAGTAGAGTTGAAAAACTTTAAGACCGATGGTAAAAAGACTGGCAAAAGAATGCCTGTGTTGATGTTGGATGAACGTTTTGCTGATAACTACTTCTTGTTTAATACCAAAAACATGGAAGTAAAATCAAATGAGTTTTACTGGGAACCAATCAATCAAACTGAAACTTCTGTTACCTTCCGTTTGTACAACGGCAGTAACAGCTACATCGATAATATTTACACCTTACCTGACTCTGGTTATGGATTGTCTCAAAGATTCAAAACCACAGGAATGAGCGCTCAACTTGAGACCTCTAAAGGCATCAAATACATCTACAACACCGATATCAATTTACAAGAAAGAGATATCGAGGAAGAGAAAAAGAAAACCACTTTCTACTATAAGTATGCAGATGAAGACCCCGACTATATCAGTGAAACTAAAAACGAAAAATTAAATTTAGAAAACAAAACTGAATGGGTGAGTTTGAAACAACAGTTTTTCAACTCTACCATTATCAGCAAAGATGGTTTCTTAAAGTCGAGCACCATTGCAACCGATGATGCTAGCTCTACTTCAAATATCAAACGCTTAAGCGCTAATTTGACTTTACCAGTTAAAAATGGTTCTGAACAAGACATTGAACTGACTTATTTCTACGGACCAAATCAATACAAATTGTTAAAAGAACAAAGCATTGGATTGGATAAAATCATTCCACTTGGTTGGGGTATTTTTGGATGGATCAACAGATTCATGATCATCCCGATTTTCAATTTCTTGCAATCGTTCTTAGGCAATTATGGTGTCATCATTTTGTTGTTGACTTTGATCATCAAAACCTTGTTGTTGCCACTTGTATTCAAATCGTATAAGTCGACCGCTAAAATGCGTTTGTTAAAACCAGAAATGGATTTGATCAAAGAGAAATACAAAGACGATACTCAAACCCAACAAGTAGAGAATTTGAAATTGTATCAAAAAGCAGGTGTGAATCCATTAGGTGGATGTTTGCCAATGTTGCTACAGATGCCAATTTTAGTTGCAGTGTTCCAATTTGTGCCTTCTGCTTTCGAATTCAGACAACAAGCTTTCCTTTGGGCAGACGATTTGTCTATCTACGATTCTATATGGACCTTCGGTAAATTGCCTATCATCAACTCTATCTATGGCGACCACGTGAGTTTGTTTACTTTGTTAATGACCATCTCAACCTTGATTTACACCAAGATGAACAATGAGTTGACTGCAGGTATGAACGAACAAATGAAGTACATCAGTTACATCATGCCGATATTGTTCTTAGGATTCTTCAACAAATATGCTGCGGCATTGACCTATTACTATTTCTTATCAAACGTTATCACATTTACTCAGCAATGGGCTATCAGAAAATTTGTAGACGAAGACAAATTAAGAGTACAAATTACTGAAGCAAGAAATAAGAAGGGTGACGATAAAAAATCTGCTTTCCAAAAACGTCTCGAAGAGTTATCAAAAACAAGAGACGAGATGAATACTGTAAGAAAGAAAAAGTAATCCATGCAATTGTTTTTTTGTCATACCACTTCAGCACAAACTGCTGTGCTTAATGATGAAGAAACAAGACATCTAAAAGTTTTAAGAAAAAACATAGGCGATACCATTCAATGCATTGATGGCAAAGGCTATTTGTATGAATGTGAAGTTCAGAAAATCGGCAAAGATGCCAGCGATCTGTCGATAGTAAAGTCGAGTTTGCAAGCTTCAGAACGCTCGTATTATTTGCATCTTTTAATTGCTCCTACAAAAAACAATGAGCGAATAGAGTGGATGTTAGAAAAATCGATAGAAGTGGGCATTGATGAAATCAGTTTTATAGACACCGAGCATTCAGAGAAACACCGTGTCAACTATGGTCGACTAGAGCGCATTGCCATTTCAGCACTCAAACAAAGCGGTAGATATTACATGCCAAAGATCAATGAATTGGCAAAAATAAAAGACATTCAACTAGAGGCAGGCTTCTTTTTTGCGCATTGCGAAGTAGGAGAGAAGACCACCTTTAAAGATGTGTTTACCAATCGCAAACCACAAGGAAAAATAGAAGTGTTGGTTGGTCCGGAAGGAGACTTCTCATCTACTGAAATTCATCAATTCAAGCAATTGGGCGGCATAGCTTTGTCGCTAGGCGAGGGTAGATTGCGCACCGAAACAGCCGGACTCTATGTAGCGACGGCGTTATCGGTATTGGCATAGATTTTTTTTTACACACAAGGTTTTTGAACCGGTCATTCACCATAGCAGCGCTATTTCATAAAATCATAAAATCATAAAATCAAAAAATCATAAAATCCCAAAATCTCAAAATAATAAAATTCTTGGTCATTCTCGCGGTAGGCTCCCCGCTAGCTGTTTTATTCAATTTCACAATGTTTCCGAATGTAACTGCACTGCATTTTGATGTCACAACGTTACCATTAACCTTCTAGTCATATAAATTTTGGCTGGTGTTAAAATCATTAAATCTTAAAATCTTAAAATCTCAAAATATCAAAATCCCAAAATCCCCACCCACCTGAATATCAATCACCTACCCCCTAAATTTGACCATTCTAGCAAATTTTCTTATATTTGCATCTCTTTTTAGAACCTCATCAACGAGGTTCAAATGGATTAAAGGTTTTTCTTAAAACCCATCCAATCAAAAAGAACTATTATATGACAATTCAAGACAAACCAGTTCGACTGATATTGGCGAAATGCGACACAGGTGCAGGCAAAAAAGGTGCACAAGCTGGTCCGCAAGCCCTATTAACAGAATTGAACAACCGACATATTACCTTCGATGATGTAATTTCACTAGAACCTATTCCAGTGGAAGAATCAGAAGACATCCGTTACTGTAAACACATCGAAACGGTAAAAAGCAATTCTGAAAATCTAAGTCAGGCCATTGTTGAAACCGTTAACGCCAACAAATTGCCAGTCATCTTTTCTGGTGACCACAGCAACGCCATCGGCGGTATCAGTGGGATAAAAAATGCCCATCCCAACAAACGCATTGGTGTTATATGGGTTGATGCACATGCCGACCTACATTCGCCGTATACAACACCATCAGGCAATCTACATGGTATGCCATTGGCAGCAATGTTGGCACAAGACAACACCAAATGTGCAGAGCACGAATTGAACGAATTAGAAATCAGCAACTGGAATGCTTTGAAATCTATTGGTCAGTCTGCTTCACCCAAAATTCTGGGCACCGACTTGGTTTTTATAGGCATCAGAGATTTAGAGCCTGAAGAGTGGAGTTTGATAGACGATTTAAACATCCAGTATTACGACCCAGATTACATCAAAGAGCACGGCATATACAATGTCATAAACAACTCAGTGAAGCATTTAGAGCATTGCGATTTGTTGTATGTTTCATTCGATGTCGACTCGATGGATCCAGAAATGGCTAATGGAACGGGCACACCAGTTCCCGGCGGCTTGAGCAAAACAGAAGCAGAATCCGTTTTAAAGAGCTTAATCCACCATCCTAAGCTAGCAGCGCTAGAAATCACCGAAATCAATCCCAGTCTCGACGAAAAGGACCAAAAAATGGCATCCTTAACCGCCGATATCTTAGCTTACGCTATCAGGTAACTTCGCATCCGCGATGCAAGGTAGAAGTAGCTTCGCAACTGCGTTGCAGGTTTGCAGAAAAAATGTGGAAACATTTAGATTTTTCAATAGGAAAACCCCTGAAAATTTCGTATTTTTACACTTTAATATAGAATAAAAAAAGTATGAGCGGAAGCACAGACAAGAGTAACTATGGAGCGGATAATATCCAGGTTTTAGAAGGATTAGAAGCCGTAAGAAAACGTCCAGCCATGTATATCGGTGATGTCGGTCCAAAAGGTCTTCACCACCTCGTGTACGAAGTTGTAGATAACAGTATCGACGAAGCACTCGCTGGTTATGCAAAAAATGTAGATGTATTCATCAATCCTGATAACAGCATCACAGTTATTGACGATGGTAGAGGTATTCCAACAGGCATGCACGCTAAAGAGCAAAAATCTGCTCTTGAAGTCGTTATGACAGTGCTTCACGCCGGTGGTAAATTCGATAAAGATACTTACAAAGTGTCTGGGGGGTTGCACGGTGTGGGTGTGAGTTGTGTTAACGCGCTTTCAACTCAGTTAATCGCTACTGTACACCGCGAAGGCCAAATCTTTCAACAAGAATACTCTTGTGGTAAACCTCTTTATGATGTTAAAGTTGTTGGTGAAACTGATAGAACTGGTACAACCATTCAATTCAAACCAGATAGCAGCATTTTCTATAATACCGAATACTCTTTCGATACGCTAGCCAACCGTTTAAGAGAACTTGCTTACCTTAACAAAGGCATCAGACTTACTCTTACTGACCTTAGAGTGACTGAAGGTGCAGAACCTAGAAAAGAAGAATTCCATAGCCAAGAAGGTTTGAAAGAATTCATCCAATACCTCGATTCTACTCGCGAAAGCATCATCCCTGAACCTATCTACGCTGAAGGTGAAAAACAAGGTATTCCAATCGAAATCGCTTTCCAGTATAACTCTGGTTACAGCGAAAATCTTCACTCTTACGTAAATAACATCAACACCATCGAAGGTGGTACTCACGTTGCCGGTTTCAGAAGAGGTTTGACAAGAACTCTTAAAGCTTACGCCGAAAAAGAAGGCCTGTTGAAAAACTTGAAATTCGAAATCAGTGGCGACGACTTCCGTGAAGGTTTGACAGGTGTTATTTCTGTTAAAGTTCAAGAGCCTCAGTTCGAAGGTCAGACAAAAACAAAATTAGGTAACAACGAAGCCATGGGTGCTGTCGATATATGTGTAGGTGAAATCCTAGGCAATTATTTGGAAGAACATCCTAAAGATGCTAAAACCATCGTTAATAAAGTCATCTTAGCCGCTACCGCCAGACACGCTGCTCGTAAAGCTCGTGAAATGGTTCAACGTAAAGGTGCGATGAGCGGAATGGGTTTGCCGGGTAAGCTGAGCGACTGCTCTAGCACCGACCCAGGTAAATGCGAAATCTACTTGGTTGAGGGTGACTCAGCGGGTGGTACCGCAAAACAAGGTAGAGACAGAGTGTTCCAAGCCATCATGCCTTTGAGAGGTAAAATCTTGAACGTAGAAAAAGCGATGGAACATAAAATCTACGAAAACGAAGAAATCAGAAACATGTTCACAGCTCTAGGGGTTAAAATTGGTACCGATAGCGACGACAAAGAATTGAACATCGAGAAATTGAGATACCACAAAATCATCATCATGACCGATGCTGACGTTGACGGTTCTCACATCCGTACCTTGATTCTAACATTGTTCTACCGTTACATGAAGAAGTTGGTTGAAAACGGATACGTTTACATCGCGACTCCTCCATTGTACCAAGTGAAAAAAGGCAACAATGCTAGATATTGCTGGACAGAAGAACAACGCGAACAAGCGGTTCTAGAAATCGCTAAAGGTTCTAACCCAGAAACTGTAAACGTTCAACGTTACAAAGGTTTAGGAGAAATGAACTTTGAGCAATTATGGGAAACAACCATGGATCCAGCAAGAAGAACACTTAAACAAGTAACTTTAGACAGCGCAGCAGAAGCCGATCACGTTTTCAGCATGCTAATGGGCGACGAGGTACCACCACGTCGTGAATTCATCGAGAAAAACGCGAAATACGCGAACATTGACGCATAAAAACATCTTACTCAAAAAATCCCAGATTTCGCCTAATGCAGAATCTGGGATTTTTTTTGTCCGCAGCTTGCAGGCCTGCCGATGATGCACCTGCAGCATGCATGCGGGCCTGCCGGACGTGGAAGATGAGCTTTTCGGGAGATATCGTTTTGTTCCTGCAGCATGCATGCAGGCTTACCGAATGCGAAAGACATGCCCTTCATACACCTGCAGCGTGCATGCAGGCTTACCGAACGTGAAAGATGAGCTTTTCGGGAGATATCGTTTTGTTCCTGCAGCATGCATGCAGGCTTACCGAATGCGAAAGACAAATTTTTCGTTAGATGCTCGTTGTCTTTGTATGTTGACTTCTTTCTGCTCGTCAACCCTGGATGCTACGCTCCAGGGTTTGAACGAATAAAAAAAAATCGCAGCCGTGCTGCGCAACACCATTTCCATAATCCCCCCAATCCTTTTATCTTTGAACCATCATCTAAGAAACATGGAAACACATCAATACCTCTCAGAACTACGAACACCAAGTTCAGAAAACCCCTTGCGCATACTCATGAGCGCCTGCCTTAGTGGCGTTCTGTGCGGATACGACGGAACCGCAAATGGAGAATACCCCTCAGCACTTAAGTTGCTAGAATACGACACAGTGAAAATCGTAAAATTTTGTCCCGAAGAATTTTCTTTTGGTTCACCTCGAGAGATGTGCGACATTCATGGCGGAGATGGATTTGATGTGTTAGATGGCAAGGCCAAATTGCTAACCGAATCAGGTATCGATTGGTCGGAGGGCATTATACGAGCCGCACATCGAATGTTAGAAATAGCCAAAGCCGAGCAAGTGGAATTGGCAGTGATGATGGACATAAGTGCAGCTTGCGGAAGCACCGTCATATACGACGGCAACAGGTTCGCCGAACATAAGAAGTACCAAAAAGGAGCAGGAGTCTGCGCCGCACTTTTGAAACGCAATGGCATCCACGTCATCAGTCAGCGCGATTATGCCTCACTCGAAAAGCTATATGCCAAAATCGACACTCGCCATACAATAGACCCCACCAAAATCGACCACCATCAAACAGAATGGTACCGAACGTATTTTGGGTAAGAGTATCCATAACCCAGATCCCATAATGTAACTCGATGTCCGCGACACGAGAATAAGTAACTCGAAGTCCGCGACACGAGATCCCGATGTCACCTTCACGTCTCGATACACCAAAGCAGACCTCTTTCTCTTTTGACGGCACTGGAAGCTACGCTCGTTTTGTACCCGCAGCATGCATGCAGGCCTTCCGATAATATGTAACCGCAGCATGCATGCATGCCTTCCGAATGCGAAAGACAATCTTTTTGTTAGATGCTCGTTGTCTTTGTATGTTGACCTCTTTCTGCTCGGCAACCCTGGATGCTACGCTCCAGGGTTTGAACGTAACCATCCACCTCATGGACAGCCCCTTTTACAATAAACACCCTAAAGACAGCGTTATGTCAGTCTTGGTCGCAAACATTAGAGACGCTATGAAATTCCATCAATACATGTCCTTAAAAACCGGACTATCCATCACCGACATCCACCAACAATATCCGAATACACTGCTACATCCATGAAACAAACTACTCGACTTATTTTAATGGGTGTTCTAAGCATTTTGAGCTTGAGTTCCACACCTCTTAAAGCACAGTTCAGAGCAAACTTGTTTTTGAGTTTCATCAACAGCGCTGACAGCAGTAAATACAATCAACAAGCATCATTCACCATCATCAACTCTAGGGGTCAGTTCAAACGATATGAAGTCTACAATACCGGATTTTATTTTGCGCCAATAGACAGTGGAAGCTACAAATTGGTGTATCAAAAAGACAGTCTACACAACGATACCTTGACTTTGGAAGTCAACACTCCCGGAACAAAACAGCTTAAACTATACGCCTATTACAACAACACACTTCTGTATAACATCCGACTATCAGACAGTTTACAGGTGGGCGAACAACTGATACTCAAGTACCACACCTCAGGCTGTTTCCACTATGGCTCTGATATGTTTGTGTTAGAGCGTCAAGCCGACCATTACACAATGACCCGCGATGGCAAAACGAGGATAATGAGTGCAGAAGACATGCAATTGTTCAGCACCTTCGAAAACAATCTGCGACTGGTAAAAAACGGAGGATGCACCACAGCAGAAGACTATACCATATCATACAAAGACACCATTTACTGTATAGTCGATGACACATGTATGATAGATGCCTATGCCAATTTCATCAATGCCCTATTTGGTAAAAAGGCGTATCAAGAAATGATCGAGAACGAGTAGGGGAATGACTTAACTCAAAGACCAAAAATCAATTTACTAAAAACCCTTGACATAAAGTTCAAATACGAAAACGGAGAACGAAAACCAATTCTTTGAACAAAAACTTCAAAAATTTTATTAACGATGTTTTACCGATTTCTATTCATTGTTTGAAAAATAGAGCAAGAAATTGTCGCGACCTATACACATCTGTAGTTCAGATTTTTCGATTCAAAACTTGCTTACAAATTCCATTTTAAAGCACAGTATTTCCATACATCAAGTACCCTTCACCCCAACAATCTTCTGTCTCTACTTGTCAATTTCCAGTCACCCCAAAGGATGATTTTTGAAAGGGGTATTGTTTGGGAGAATAATGGGGGGTAATGTTGCTAAAAAAAATATTATGAGTGAACTAACAAACAAACAAGCAAGAATTATTAGAAGACAAATAAACAAACTTTATGGTAGAAATTATATACCATTGATTACTACTGATAGCACACTAACAATAGGTGATATTTTATCTTCAGAAAATGATACAATACCAATTATAGATAGCTCCATATTCTCGGCAAATTTAACAAAATTTGTGGAGGGACCAACGGTTAGTAAGAATATAACATCTAGTTCAGAAGTCAATATTACAACAAAACTAAAAGGTGAGGCAGTATTAAGTGAACATTTTAAAATTGATGAAGCTGGAATAGTTGTCGATTTTTCATCCAATAATCAAATGTTTTTAAAAGTTCAGGGTATGAGACAACAAAGTATGGTTAACTTTATAGAGTTTAGAGATGAAATTTTAAATAAATATACAAAAGGAGATATTTCTGCAAATGTCTACATAGTTAGAGGTTTGGTTTATGCAGACAAGTATTATCTTCAATTTAGTGGAACAAATGGAGGTACTGTAAGTTTTAACCTAAATGCAGAAATTCAAGCTGCCGAAATTGAAGCCTCAGCTGATTTTAAATTGAAATGGAAGAAGGAGGTTGGCTATAATATTGATGGATCTAATGGTGGAGTATTAGCATATAGAGTGTCTGGTATTAGACTAAAAAGACATTTAATCACAGAAGAAATGCACTTAAAAATTTTAGATGGAATTAGAGAACAAGACATTCTAGCAAATTTGTCTTTTGATGAAAGAAAAAAATTGCTTGATAAAGATATGTTAGAGTTAGTAGATGTAACGGATGAAGTAATTGAGAGAATAAGCTAGTAATTTACTTATGAGTACGCATGAGGAAAATACTTCAACCTATAGTAATATAGGGGCTCAAAAGCAAGAAATAAATGAAGATATAAAAAAAAATAAAGCCATAATCTATATTAAATGGTTATTAATTATTGGTGAGTTTTTGATTTTTTCTTACTCGATGTCAATTGCATATTTAAACAATGCAAATTCAAATTGGAGTTATTTTTTTATAATTTTTAGTCAAGCTAATCTAATGGCAGGTATGTCACTCTCTGTGGGCAGTTTAATCGGTTTTATTTTTGCAATACCTAGATCTATTTCAAATTCAGAGGCCGACTTAATTAAAACTTCTCAAGGTTATATAGCAAATGATAATCTAGTGCAAGTTGGAGATTGGTTAACTAAAACTATAGTTGGTCTAGGGTTGACAAAATTATCTAAAATACCTGATTATATAATGAGTATAGGAGTTCACTATGGACCGACTTTAGGCGGTGGTGTTATAGGTGATATTTTTGCTGAAAGCATTATTATTTTTTTCTCAATAAGTGGTTTTATTCTAACTTATTTATGGACAAGATTGTATTTCTCTAAACTACTTGAAAATAGATAGTTTGAAAATTGATATTTAACATATGCAAAGAATTTTAAGAATAATCTCAAATCTAAATTTTGAAACTTCAAATCCGAATTTGATTGAACCCAAAATTATTATGAATGCCTTTAAGCAAGGGCGTGTTAACTTGCCTTTTTTTAGAAGAATTGGAGGGGGAGGTAATTGTGCTTCAATTGCTTTAATTAAGGCTGCTATTGGAACTTACGGTTTTGATTGTGTATTTAAAAAAATTGAAGTTGATAATACTAATGAACTGTTTGTGATTTATCTCAGAGATGAAGATAATGCTTCATATACTCTTAGTTTTTTTGATTTTCAATTTGCTAAATCTAAATCATCTTTTGAACTATTTAATAATGATGAAGTGTCGAAAGATGTACTTGAATTTTCAAACTTCTGTTTTGCTGTTATGGCTGAAATACGTAGGTCAGCATATAGAATAAATCGAGAATATAGAAGGGCTATAAATGATTTAAATAAAGGGGAGGATTCAAGATATATTCACGAACTATTAGGAGTTAGTGTGGAGAGTGTTGTAAACTGCACTATTGATAATCTAAAGTCCTATAGTAATCTTCTTTTATGGAATGATGACCATGCAGTGTACTTTGATAAAGGTTTATATGACGAAGCTTGGATGAGTGAAGAAGATGGGATAGCTCCTATTGAAACTTTAGATAGATTGTCTGAAATACATGGTGATGGTACTAGAGGCGAAGATCCTACTGGTGCACAAATATTAGTGTAACATTAATTCCAAAACATATATTATGAACGAACACGACTACAAACCCGATTTTGAAATCTTAGATAGATATGTCAAATACTCGTCTGAAATTTTGCGAATCTCAATGATTATCATTGCGGCAATGGGCTCTGTCTCTATTCTTAAAGAGAATTTTAAAATTGAAGAATTTTCTAAATGCTCTATTAATTCATTTAAATTGTCAATTGTGTTTCTTGCCATTGCAATCCTATTTTCTCTAGCTCATAGATATTTTGCTACTGACTATATGTCTTCTCATATTATTACTCTTAGAAAGGGTGGTGGTTTTAATAAAAAACTATTAAATCTTTGCGAATTTTTAATAGTATTAAATGCTATAACTTTTGCTATTGGAACGATTTTATTCCTATTAGGGTTATTTAATATGTACTAATTAAATTAAACAATTTTACTTAAATTATGATAGATTTTACTAAGCTAAATAATAATAAAATCCTCTCTTTCCTAAACTCTCTCTTCAAAGCCATATACCTCTTTTTCCCAGGTATATTGTTCTTGTTGGCGTATTATTTTATCCTTATTAAAATGCCTATTGGGCAAGATTTGTTAATGCAAGCAGGAGAGTATACCGGACCTCGTTTATGGACTGTAGTTGGAGTGCTAATTTGGATGCTGTTTTCTTGGTTTGGTTCTAGGCAAGTGTCTAATACTTATATCAATTCTAATAATCCGAAATATCTGGTTGTTTTTGAACATGCACCTAGACTTATTGGATATAATGTAGCGGTCATAATACAAATCGCATTTTTAAACTTAGAAACCATTGATATTCCAAATTACTTAATTTGTGTATTACTTATAGGCCATAATATGTATTATTTCTGCCTTATAAAAGTAAAGTTTAATTTTAATAATGTTTGGTTGTATGTGAGCGTATTCTTAGCTTTTATTTATATAGCTTTTTTAATCTTTAAGTTAGAACTTTCAAGCAGCAAAATGGCGGTTTATGATGATCAAATGACTAAACATGTTATTTGGTGCTTTGGGATGATGTTGTTCTTCTTTTTTGTGCAGATTGCATTTGTGTATTTAGCAATTTGGAAAAGAAAGGCTATAGTTAGCAATAGATACAGTCATGAACAAAGAAGCAATTTTAAGAAGGCTTACAATGCTCTAGCTCTGTTAACTTTCATACTTTATATAGCGATTTTAGAAATAAAGATTTTTGCAGATTCTTTTGGTGGATTAGGCATCACCTTGCTGGCATTTGCACTTTGGGTAGGATTTATATATCTGGTTAAAAACTTTACTATGCAACGAAAAGTTAAACTTGGTTTACCTCTATTAATTTTCGCGTTTTGGGTTGGGTCGCTTTATAACCCATATAAAGTTAGGTTACAAAGCACTAATGAAAAAAATCCATATAAAGATAGACCAAATATTGACCAGTTCTTTAACCAATGGATTAATAATAATACACGCAAAATAGATATTGAAAAAGCTGATTCTACAAATCCATTCAAAGTATATGTTGTTATAGCAGATGGCGGAGCTTCGAAAAGTGGATATTGGGTTGCATCTGTCCTGTCTAAATTAGAAGAAAATTCTGATATAAACGATAAGTTTTCAAAGCATCTCCTCAGTTTGGCTGGTGCATCAGGAGGCTCTGTTGGAAATGCTGCTTTCTTCAGTTTGTTGTACGAACAAAGAAGTAATAAAAAAGTAAATTTTACCAAAGAGTCTACAAGTTTTTTAAGTACCGATTTTTTCTCATCCTCCTTTGCAAGATTTTTAGGTCCTGATTTGTTTAGGCATGTTTTTCATTTCATCTTTATGGACGATAGGGCAGCGGTTCTTGAACAAACCATGGAAGAAATGCCTGAAAGTACCGTAATAAAAAATTATTTTAAAAGGCCTGTTAATTTTATCTATAAACATAATGGAGATATGCCCATGCTGTTTATCAATACAACCGAGTTGCGCTCAGGTTCACCTGGTGTAGTAAGTAATATAAAGATAGATACTTCTTTTTCAGAACGTTTAGATATTCTTAATTTTATAGATACTTCTAGTAATCTAGAAGATAGAAAACAGATGCTATTCAGTAGTTCTGTGATATTAGGCGCTCGTTTTCCATATATATCTCCAGCAGGTGAAATCAATAATTTACATTTTGTTGATGGTGGCTATTTCGATAACACAGGTGGGGGTGTAACTCTAGAAATGTTGCAATACATTGAACGAAAAATGAAAGATTCCAAAGATACTTTGTACAGAAAGTATAAAAACAAATTGCAGTTTAAGGTTATTTATATATCAAATGGCGATGACCATAAGGAAGAAGAAAAGAAACTGAATTCTATGGTAAACGATCTTGCGGCTCCTCTATTAACTGTAGCTGGTACTTATGGTGAGCAAACGAGTTTAAGTAATAAAAAATTGGAGTATTTTGTTGATCATTGTGACTTAATAAAATCTCAATCCCCATTTTGCATTTTAAATCTTCCAATGGATTCACTTCGTAAGGATAAGATTCCATACCCTATGAATTGGGTAATTTCAGATTTCAATTTAAGACGCATGAATAAAAATGTGGAAGTTGTGAATGTTAAAGATGTTTTGAAATAAAAACATTTCTGACCTTCAAAGGAATCTTTAGAGTTCTTACTCTAATTAACCGTTAATACCTTTGAGTTAAAATTTACCTCTCAAATTCCTCCCACAGTGGAATTATCTGCTAAAATCGATTACACTAAAATTGCCTGAGTCCTATACCCTATAAGGCTTTAAGCTATTATTAGGATGTAAAATATCTACTTTTAAAATTCCACTCCCAGTGGAATATTCCCGATAATCGGGAATATTATTCCTTTTTTCATCCCTCTAAGTTTTTGAAAAATAAAAGTTGAGCCAAATCAGTGTCTACTTTTTCTATCACCCAAAAGGGTGATTTTAGACAAGTCATTTGGAGATTTTTAAAATGGGTGGTATTGTTGTGATGATAAAACTATTAAAATTAAGTATTTCAATATACTTATGCCTTTAAAAACAAAACTTATTAAAATTAATTTATAAATATGATTGACAATGCAACATTAGTTACTGGGAAGAAGTATATTAAGGATATTTTTAGTCCTGAACAATTTTTTAATGTACCTGAATATCAAAGACCTTATGTATGGGGGGAAGAACAAATTATTGCTTTATTGGAAGATATAAGTAAAGCTATGGAAAATGATTCAAATAAGGAGTATTTTTTAGGTTGCATGATTTGGAATACAAGACATGACAAAAGTAATAAGAATGTCGAATATGTTTATCAAGATATTTTAGATGGACAGCAACGCTTTATAACTCTATTTATATTGCATGGTGTTATTAGAGATCTCTCAACTAAAGTTAAATTAAAAGAAAATGTTCAACGTAGATTGGTGCAAGAAGCTGATGATTATAATAATATACCTTCAAGAAATAGAATAGAATTTGAAATCAGGGATGATAAGGATTTTCTAGATGAATTTCTTATTAAAGAGGAGTCAACTCTTCTGATAAAAGATTTAGAAGATAAGGCAAATAATAATTCCAATGGATCATCTATTCGCAATATGGCACGTGGTATTCTAATTATGAAACAATGGTGGGATTCAAAGTTTGCGGAAAATGTTGGAAAGGAAGAGCAATATTTAGCTGATTTTTATAAATATCTTTCTACTAAAGTATTAGCATTATACCTAGCAACACCTAATAACTTGGACGATGCATATAATCTTTTTACAGTTCTTAATAGTAGAGGTCTTCAATTGCAAGTATCCGATATACTTAGAGCGCAAAACTTGAGAGTTATTGAAAATTCAGATCTGAGAAAGCTATATGCAAATAAATGGTCAGATTTCGAAAATTCAATTTCTGCACCATATAAGAGTTTTGATGACTTTTTATGGGCTTTAGTTTTCATCAAAATGAAGTACAGAAGTGATGATAATAAATCATTGACAAAAGCTTTTGAATTTATGTTTAAAAGAGGATTATTAAACAAAGGTACTGACACTCTTGATTTCGTAGGTAAATACATTGTACATTTTGAATCTATAACAAATAGTAGTATTACTACTAGAGATAGTCTTGGATTATTCTCTAATTTGAATTTTATTTTGTCAAGTGTTTTTGGAAGTCAATATTTGGCGCCTCTTATGCATTATCGAGAAGTATTTGGTGAGGTGAAAATTGTCGAATTTATGATTAAGTTAGATAATTTGTTTTCTATTGGATGGTTATTAGGTAGACGGCAGTCACAAACAAGAACTTTTATTATACTTAGAAAACTTGATTTATTCTTGGAAAAAATAAAAAAAGGTGAATTTAGTATTGACGAAGCTAGCGACGAATTTATCAATGATCCTTGCTTAAGATTTGATTTTTATGACGAAGAGGTATCTTCAGATAAACCAATTTTTATTGAAGATTTTGAGTCTTTACTAGAAAATGAAAAATTTGGAGCCTATGTTGGAACTAGAATAAATAAAACCAGATATCTACTTTTGAAAATGGATTTATTAATGGGTAATCCTGCTACTGTTTTGCAGTACAATAAAGACTTATCTTCAATTGAACATTTAATGCCACAAAAAATTGACAGTTCAGATTGGAACATAGATATAAATCTTCATAAAGATTGGGTGCATAAATTAGGAAATTTAGCTCTAATTGATAAAAATAAAAATGCATCATTAAGTAATAGATTATTTAATGAGAAAAAAATTAAATATCAAGGAGCAATTGAAACCCGTGCAAATACTAACTATATTTTTATGGCAAACGAAGATTGGGATATTGAGAAATTAGAAGCGAATCATAAAAGAACTGTTAATGTTTTAAAACAATACTATGAAGGTAATAGTTTAAAAGCATTTCTAACAATAAAAAAACAATTAAATAATCAATTTGCATCTATTTAATTTTGTTATTAATTTCAAACTTTTATCCCTTTCATTTCTCCCCATTTTTCCCCATAATTGCATAACAAAAACTTAAATACTTAACAAAATATAAAACATTTATCTATCCAGTATATATTCCTGTTCATTAATGGCGAAAACAAAAAAAGATCTAAAAGAGAAAGCAATTGAAGTATCCTTATGGGAGTCTGCAAACAAATTGAGAGGCAGTGTTGAACCGGCAGAGTATAAACACGTCGTTCTAAGCTTGATTTTCTTAAAATTTGCAAGTGATAAATTTGAAGAACAACGAAGTAAATTAGTTTCTGAAGGCAAAGAAAAATTCCTTGAAATACCTGAATTCTATAACAAAGACAATGTATTCTTTCTTGAAGAAATATCAAGATGGGGTTATATTGTAGGAAAGGCTAAACAGAATGATATTTCACTTATCATAGACACTGCATTGCACACAATAGAGAAAGATAACAAATCTTTAAAAGGGGCTTTACCAGATAATTACTTTTCCAGACTTGGTCTCGACAAAACAAAACTTGCTTCTTTAATAGATGAAATTAACAACATCAATACTCTTAAGGATAAACAACAAGATTTAGTCGGTAGAGTATACGAGTATTTTCTTAAAAAATTCGCTATTGCTGAAGGAAAAGGTAAAGGGGAATTTTATACGCCAAAAACTATTGTTAATCTAATTGCGGAATTAATTGAACCATACAAAGGCATTATCTACGACCCTGCCTGTGGTTCAGGCGGAATGTTTGTGCAATCAATAAAGTTTATTGAAGCCCACAATGGCAATAAAAAAGAGGTTTCTATATACGGTCAAGAATACACAAAAACTACATACAAACTGGCTAAAATGAATTTGGCCATCAGAGGTATTTCTGCCAACCTTGGAGATAAAGATGCTGATACATTTTCACAGGATCAGCATAAAGACTTAAAGGCTGATTATATTATGGCTAACCCTCCTTTCAATTTAAAAGATTGGAGAGGTGAAAACGAATTGACCGACGACCCAAGATGGAGAGGATATGACGTGCCACCTAAAAGCAATGCCAATTATGCATGGATACTCAATATCGTTTCAAAACTATCGGATAACGGTATAGCAGGATTTATTCTGGCTAATGGTGCGTTAAGTGGTGGAGGGGAAGAATATAAAATCAGACGAAAGCTGATTGAAAACAAGCTTGTAGAAGCAATTATTATTATTCCTAGAGACACATTCTACACAACAGACATCAGTGTTACTTTATGGATTTTGAATAAAAATAAAAAAGCGCACTCTGTTGAGGTAAATGGAAAAACAAAAAACTACCGGGAACGTGAAAATGAAATTCTATTTGTTGATTTAAGACGTTGGGGGCAGGAATTTGAAAAACAATTTATAGAATTGAGCGAAGAAGACATTGCCAAAGTAGCAGAAAATTACCATAATTGGCAACAAACCGACTACAAAACAACATATAGGAATGTACCGGAATTTTGTTACTCTGCCAATTTTGAGGAAATTGAAAAAAATGACTTTTCTTTGGTTCCAAGCAAGTATATTGAATTTATTGATCGAGACAGCGGGATAGATTTTGAAACAGAAATGTTACGTATTCAAAAAGATTTCATAACCTTGTTGAAAGAAGAAAAGGAGTCTCAGGAACAATTAATAAATGCATTTAAGACATTGGGATATGAGTTATAAGCGTATCGGTGATTATATTAAGTTAGTTAGTATTCGTAATACGGATTGTACAATAACCAATTTATTAGGCGTTAATATATATAAAAATTTCATGCCTTCTGTTGCAAATGTTTCTGGGGTGGATTTATCGAAATATAAAATTATAAGTAAAAGGCAATTTGCGACAAACATCATGCACGTAAATAGAGATGAGGTATTACCAGTTGCATTATATCAAAATAATGAGCCAGCTATTGTATCTCCGGCATATATAACTTTTGAAGTAATTGACGAAAACGTATTGTTGCCTGAGTTTCTAATGATAGAATTTTTAAGGCCAGAATTTGACAGAAGAGCCTGGACTTATTGTGATTCTAGTGTTCGAGGCGGCCTAGAATGGGAGCGATTTTGTGAAATTGAAATCCCCATACCCAATATTGACGAACAAAGGAAATTTGTTGCGATTTACAATGGCCTAATGAGCAATCAAAAAGTGTATGAGAAGAGTTTGGAAGATTTACAATTGGTGTGTACCAGATTTATAGAATCCCTTAAGAATTTTAAAAACAAAGAACCAATAGGAAATTATGTTCGAATTGTAAATAATAAAAACAAGGACTTGATTACCACCAATCTCATTGGCGTAAATATTTACAAGAATTTCATGCCATCTGTTGCAAATTCTTCAAGTCTTGATTTATCTAAATATAAATTGATTGAAAAAGGACAATTCGCAACAAATCTTATGCATGTCAATAGAGATGAAATCTTACCCGTTGCACTTTATCAAAACGATGAAGCAGCGATTGTTTCCCCTGCATATACGACTTTTGAAATTATAGATAGCGGTAAATTATTGCCTGAGTTTCTGATGCTTGAATTTTTACGACCTGAATTTGATAGAAGGGCTTGGACGTACTGTGATTCAAGCGTAAGAGGTAGCTTGGAATGGGATAGACTCTGTGAAATTGAAATCCCAATTCCCGACATAAAGGTTCAGGAAGCCATTGTAACAATTTATCACACTTTGGAAACTCGTAAACGAATCAATGAACAATTGAAAAACACCATTAAACCGCTTTGCCCTGTTTTGATGAAGGGTGTTGTGGAGAGTATGAAATTAGAAACAGTATAATATTTAAAGAATGGAATTTAAATATCAACTAATATTATTGGGCAGTTACAATGGAACTGAAAATGAGATTATAGACCTATTCTATAAAAGGCTTGAAGAACTTAGACTTCAAAAAGAATTCTATCAGATAGTTTATAGCAGAGATTTTGAAACAGAATATAAAGGTAACCAACCAACATATACAATTTACCTTGGCAGTCAATCAGGTGGTTTTCTAGACATAGACAAGGTTAAAAAATTGCTTGAAGAAGGCAATATAGTTCTTCCCATATTTTACAACTCATTCTCTGCTGAAATTCCAAAAATACTCGAAAACCAAAACGGGTTAAAGTATGATGCAAAACAAACCGATAAAATTGTAAACCTTGCTTTAGAGTCTTTTGGTCGCTTAAGGAATACAAGGAAAGTTTTTATTAGTTATCGGAGAGACGAATCCACTTCTGTGGCAATTCAATTATATGAAGCACTTGAAAGAAATAATTTTGATGTCTTTCTTGATACACACTCCATTAAGCAAGGTGAGCCTTTTCAAGAAGAATTGTGGCATCGAATGACCGATTGCGATGTGATTGTCCTATTGAACACACAAGGCTTTTTAGAACGCAAATGGTGTAAAGAAGAAATTGCAGAAGCCAGTGTTAAACAAATAGGAGTTCTTCAAATGGTTTGGCCTAACCATAAATTAGAAAAAATGGCAGAGGTTTGTATTCCCATCAATTTGAAAGATGAAGATTTTATTGATAGTAAATTCTCAGATAAAGACCTTTCAAAACTTACTCAAGAAAAAGTATTGGAAATTGTTCAACAAACTGAATCACTGAGAGCAAGAAACTTGGCTGCAAGGCAAGATAGTTTAATCACAAACTTTTTAAACATTGCAAATAAATACGGTAAAAAAATGACTGTTCAACCACAAAGATTCATTACCGAAGATATCGCGAAAGATAAAAGAAGAATATTTATTCCTTCCGTAGGAATACCACAATCAATAGATTACAACCAATCGTCAGAATTAAAGAAGGAAATCAATGAATATGATGTTGATGAAATTTATTTGATTTATGATGATGTTCGAATACGAGAGAAATGGTTAAAACACCTGGATTATTTGAATGAATGGCTTGACGTGGAAACTATCAAAAAACAAGAATTTGAAGTATGGCTGAAGAACAACTAAAAAATATTTTTTTGTCAGCAAGTATTCCATTAAAGGAAAGAGACCCAAAATATTTTGACTCTGCTGATATTATTGCAATTCGTGATTCTGTGATTGCGTTAGCAACAGTTGTACTTCCAAAGCACAGATTAATTTGGGGAGGACATCCATCTATTACTCCTATAATATATTATGTAGTTGAAAGACTTGGATTGAAAGTACAAGACCACGTTTTATTGTATCAGTCCAAGTTTTTTGAAAAGTTTTTTCCTGAGGACAACAACAAGTTTGATAATGTAATATTAACTGACATAATTGAAAATGACAAAGAAAAATCTCTTTTTCATATGAGAGATAGAATGTTGTCTGAATCTCAATTTTCAGCAGCTGTTTTTATAGGTGGAATGGAAGGAATTGAAGGAGACCCAAGAGAAGACATAAAGGGTGAATTTGAAATGTTTATAAAAAGACATACAAATGCAATTGTATTGCCGATTTCAAGCACAGGTGGGGCATCTCAAATTGTTTACAATAATTATTTATCCTCTAGCCAGAAAAACAAACGACTAGAAAATGACTATGCGTATATGTCTCTCTTTCAAGAATTATTAATAGATAAAATTTAAAATTATGGCTAGAAATGTGTTTGTTTCATACAAATATTCCGATTCTAAAGTAAAAGATTTAAACATTTTCGAAGATTCTATTTTTCTTAACACCAGGGTAAGAAAAAAGGTTAAAACTACAGCTAGACATTATGTCGATATTATAGCTGATAAACTAGAGAAGGAAGACCACATATATAAAGGAGAAGATGACAATGAAAGTATGGAGTCATTAGCTGATTCGACTATTGGTTCGAAGCTTGGTGACAAAATCTTTTACAGCAGCGTAACGATCGTTTTAATTTCTAAAGGAATGAAAGAAACCGACAAGGCAGAAAAAGACCAATGGATTCCTTGGGAAATATCTTATTCACTCAAGGAGCAAACTAGACAAAATCAGAAGAGTAAAACGAATGGAGTATTAGCAGTTGTATTGCCCGATGAATTAGGCTCATATTCATATTACATAACCAATGACTCAGAATGTAACTGTAGGATGTTAAACACAGGAATTCTATTTGAAATATTAAGAGAAAACATGTTCAATGTGAAGAATCCAACTCGTAGTGTTTGTAACGGTAAATGGATTTACAGCGGAGATTACTCCTACATTAATTCAGTTAAATGGGAAGATTTTATAGTGAATCCTTCTAAATATATTGATAAAGCAATCGAGTTACGAGATAGAAAAGAAGAATTTGAATTAAGGAAAAATATTAAAACATAAAACAATGGCTAGAAAAACATTTATTTCATACAAATATAGTGAAGGGCAAATACTTAGAGATAAAATTATTAAATCTCTTGGAGAAAATGCTACATTTTATCAAGGAGAAACATCTGAATCACCTGATTTATCTGATACTTCAACAGAAAATATAAAAAAAAACTTAAAGGATATGATGTTTAATACTTCTGTTACAATTGTAATAATATCTCCAAATATGAAAGAAAGCAAATGGATAGATTGGGAGATTGAATATTGTCTAAGTGAGTATACTAGAAAAGACAGAACTTCAAAAACAAATGGAGTTTTAGGGGTAATATTAAAAGTTAATGGCTCAACAGATTGGTTAAAAATACATTTACTTAATTATCATGGCAATCCTGTAATCAAATATAAAAACGAATTGCTTTATCCAATTATTTACAATAATCTGTTTAATTCTTTACCTCCATTAAAACACTGTGATGATTGTGATACATTTGATTATATGAATGGCTCATACATAAATTTAATTGATGAGGATTCTTTTTTACTTACTCCAAATTATTACATTGAAAATGCTTTTGAAAAAAGTGAAAAATCTCAAGAATACAAGTTACAAAAAGAAAGATAAATTAAAGTTAGGATTTTGAAATTCACCGAACAAAAATTAGAAGCAGCATTTACTGAATTATTGGGGCGAGAAGGTTTTTCCCATTATGTAGGAGAGACTTTTGTTCGGAACATAGAAGATGTGCTTATTGAGGCAGATTTGCATAGCTTTCTGCTAAAACATTATGCAGCAGATGGCATTACTGAAAATGAGGCAAAATCAATCATTCTTCAAATTAAATCCCTCTCCTCTTCTGACCTTTATGAAAGCAATAAGAAATTCATGAATTGGCTTTCGGATGGATTTATTTTAAAACGCGAAAACAGAAACAATAAAGACATTTACATTCAATTGCTTGATTTTTTAGGTCTGGACAAACAAAGACAACCGGAGTATGAGAAGCTTGAAAAAATGAACTTTGAGGATGATGGCAGATCCTATAAAGACAATAATATCTACAAATTTGTTACCCAACTTGAAATTCAAGGTTCAGAGAAACGCATTCCTGATGGTATTGTATACATCAATGGTTTACCTTTGGTCATATTCGAATTTAAAAGCGCCATTCGCGAAGAAGCTACCATATTTGATGCCTTTACACAATTAACAGTTCGATACCGAAGGGATATTCCGCAACTGTTTACGTACAATGCCTTTTGTGTGATCAGTGATGGTGTCAATAATAAATCGGGTTCTATCTTCGCTCCTTACGAATTCTATTATGCCTGGCGCAGAGTAGCTGGTTTAGCCAAAGAAGTGGATGGGATAGACAGTATGTACACGCTGATTCAGGGTATGTTTAATAAAGACCGTTTGCGCGATATCATCCGCAACTTTATCTATATTCCTGACAGCAGCAAAAAAGACGAGAAAATTGTGTGTCGCTACCCTCAATATTATGCGGCAAATGCACTTTACAACAACATTAAAAAGGCTCAGAAACCAAAAGGTGATGGTAAAGGCGGTACTTACTTTGGTGCTACAGGTTGTGGTAAAAGTTTTACAATGCTTTACCTGACACGCCTCTTAATGAGAAGTGAACATTTTGAGAGTCCTACTATTATTCTTATTACAGATAGAACCGACCTAGACGACCAATTATCCGATCAGTTCACCAATGCGAAAAATTTTATTGGCGATAATTCAATCATCAGCGTAGAAAGTAGAGCTCATTTAAGAGAACTGCTACAAGGTCGTCAAAGTGGAGGCGTATTTTTAAGCACAATTCATAAGTTTACCGAAGATACTAAATTGTTGACCAAGCGCAGCAATGTCATTTGTATATCAGACGAAGCGCACCGCAGTCAAGTAAACCTAGATCAAAAAATACGGGTTACAGAAAAAGGCGTTACTAAAACATTTGGTTTTGCTAAGTACTTACACGATTCATTACCTGAAGCCACATTTGTTGGTTTTACTGGTACTCCGATTGATGCTACTTTAGATGTATTCGGCAACATAGTAGACGCCTACACAATGACAGAGTCTGTGAACGATGAAATCACAGTGCGCATTGTGTATGAAGGCAGAGCTGCAAAGGTATTGCTGAACAACAGCAAACTTCAAGAAATAGAAGAATACTACAACCGTTGTGCAGAAGAAGGCAGCAACGAACATCAGATAGAAGAGAGTAAAAAGGCAATGGCTCAAATGAATGCCATTATAGGAGACCCTGGCAGGTTAAAGGATTTGGCCAATGATTTTGTTTATCATTACGAAAAACGCATTGAGGAAGGAGCAACCATCAAAGGTAAAGCAATGTTCGTATGTAGCAGTCGTGAGATAGCCTATGAGTTTTATAAAAATGTTATAGAATTAAGACCTCAATGGGCAGAGATAAAAGCGGCAGAAGAAGGTTCAGAGCTCAGCGAAAAAGAGCAGAAAGAAATCAAACCGATGGAGCGTATCAAAATGGTAATGACCAGAAGTAAAGACGATCCAAAGGAAATGTATGACATGCTTGGCAACGCTGAAGATAAGAAAGAACTAGACAGACAGTTTAAAAATGCAAAATCCAATTTCAAAATAGCTATTGTGGTGGATATGTGGCTCACCGGATTTGATGTGCCATTCTTGGATACCATGTACATAGACAAACCTGTAAAACGCCACAATTTAATTCAGACCATTTCGAGGGTAAACCGCAAATACGAAGGTAAAGAGAAAGGACTTGTTGTGGATTACATCGGCATCAAAAAGCAAATGAATCTGGCTTTGGCTCATTATAACAAATCGGACAATCAAAACTTTGAAGACATTGCACAGTCAGTGGTAGTTGTTAAAGACCAATTGGATTTATTGCACAAGTTGTTTCACTCTTTCAATTCGGAAAAATATTTTAGTGGTTCTACAATAGAACAATTGAATACGCTCAATAAAGCAGCTGAGTTTATCCAACTAACTCAGGACATTGAAAAACGCTTTATGTACATAGCCAAACGCATGAAGGCTGCCTATGATATTTGTGTGGGCAGTGAATCTTTTGCGCAGAAAGAACGGGATGAAATCCATTTCTATCTCGCAGTTAAAAGTATTGTGCACAAACTTACCAAAGGTACAGCACCAGACACTGCACAAATGAATGCTAGAGTCAAACAAATGATTCAAGAGGCTATACAAAGCGAAGGGGTCGAAGAGATATTCAAATTAGGAGAAGATGATACCACTGAAATTGACATTTTCGACGAAGATTATCTGGCAAAGATTGATAAAATTAAGCTGCCTAACACGAAAATAAAACTACTTCAAAAGCTATTGGCTAAAGCCATTGAAGACGTCAAACGTATCAATAGAATTCTTGGCATTGATTTCTCAAAACGCATGCAAGCCATTATACAAAAGTACAACGAACGCGATGAAGCCGATGTGCTGCGCAGCGAAGTATTGGAAGACTTTACCGACGAAATTATCAACCTTTACCATGCTCTAGTCAAAGAAAAAGACGCCTTCAAAGACATGGGTATTGACTTTGAAGAAAAAGCATTCTACGACATCCTGAAAGCACTTACCATCAAATACGATTTCAGCTATCCTGAGGACAAACTGATTGAATTAGCAAAAAAAGTCAAATTAGTAGTCGATGATAAAGCTAAATACACAGACTGGAATAAGCGTGATGACATCAAAGCAGAATTAAAGGTAGATTTAATCGTTCTCTTAGCCGAAAACGATTACCCTCCAGTAGATAAAGACGAGGTTTACAAAGAGATTTTTGAACAGGCGGAAAATTTTAAGAAGTATAGGAGTTAAAAGTTTAAAATGAGTAGTTGTTATTTATGCGGGAATCCAGGTGCAGACTTTAGAAGAAGTGTTGTTACGGGCAGGTCACGCACCATATACTATGGCAAGAGAAGCAATAGTATGAGTTCCAGTACACATACTGGATTAAGATCTGTATGTGAAAATTGCGCATTTAATGTAGATAAAAGTAGAATTATCACAAGAATTATAGGTCTATGGATTTTGAACTTAATTTTAGTCGGTTTAATAATACATTATAAATTCTGAAATGCGCGATTGGAATTCACTTCAACCCCTAAAAACACATTCTACAATACTTGGGATTGTAGCTTTATTGTTATTGTCTATTTTAATCTTTACTCCGAGTAAAGTCTTTAATTCCAATTTCATTAATTCGACAGAAGGAGAAAAAAATATAACTTTCACGGTAATAGCAGAAAATGGATTAACAATTCGAAATAAACCAAATAAAAAAGGTAAACCTTTAGATGTTGCTCCTTATAATTCAATTGTATTAATTATAAAGAAAGATGTATCACTAGATAGCATTAATGGTCAAAGTGGTTATTGGCACGAAGTAAAATACAATGAAAATGTTGGCTATGCATTTGGATTATATTTAAAATAAACAAAACAAATTACACGAAAAATTTATGGGAACTAGGTTAAAACCCTTAGGTATATTTTGTATTGAAGGACATTGGAATCATGATGACATTACAGACAGATCTACCGTAAAACCAATGTTTGAAATGCTAGAAAAGTTAAAAAAATGCACACACATTCATTACGACGCATTAACTATTGAAGAGCTTGAATTTCTCTTAAACAGGTGGGCGACAAAGGCGATATGTAATAGATATCCAATTTTATATCTCGGCTTTCATGGATCTAGTGGAGAAATTCTGTTAAATAAAAAACAATCATTTGCTCTTGAACAAATAAGCGAATTACTTAAAGATAAATGTAGTGGTAAATTAATTTATTTCGGTTCATGTTCAACACTAAAAATTTCACAAAATAGAATTGATGACTTTCTCAAACAAACCAAAGCAAAAGGAATCATAGGTTTTAGAAAGACAATACCATGGGTTAGCGCAGCTTCAATTGATTTAATGGTTTTGGAGATGATTGACATTTATGGTATCAATACGCGAGGATTAAACACAATCAATAAACATCTAAAATATGACATTAAAGAATTATATGAAAAGTTAGGAATGACATTTGAAATACGATAAACTTAAATGTACTTTTCGTTTGAAAAGATTTTTAATCCCTCAACTCATCCAATTGCTTCTCCGTATAATCCCTCCAATTCCTTTTCCGATCATTATGTGCCATCACCCGGCATGAATTTGAGCAATACCTTTGAATGGTTCTGTTACGACTTTGGAAATCTGCACCGCACCATTGGCAGCGGCAATCTCTTCTATCTTTTATTTGGTCCTTTTGTCGTGTGTGGCAATCAATACCATTTGAAGTACATCTTAATTTAAAGTAACCTGAATTGAATTGGTTTTGATTATTTCGAAAGTTCAATAAATCACCCTATTGGGTGATAGTGATTTGTGATTTGAGCATGTGAATTGTTGAAATAAATTTATAATATTGCATCTTAAAGTTCACTAATACATTTGAAATTCTATTATCGATGAAACTGAAATTAATCTTTATTTTTTTATATTTAATGTCATTCAATAAATGGCTGAGTGCACAGAAAATATCCATTGTTGACATGATGAAATATTGTAATGCAGATAATTGGAATGATGTTAACTCTGTTGTAACATCAAATAATTGGAATTATTATAGTTCTACTGCGGGAGATTCAAAATATTTAAGTAAAATTACTTGGTCTTATAATTTGGGTTATGATTATGAGAAAGCTCAAGCTTGGTTGTATTTATATACTTATAATTCTACACCAGAAAAAGTTGCATATTCTGTTTTCAATAAAGAAGCTTATAATTATGTTATAAATGGTTTAGCCAGTAATGGATTCAAAACAATTAAAAGTGAAATATTAGATGACATTTTGTATGTAAAATATGAAAGTGAAAATTTTTATCTAGAGGTTGAGACTATTAAAAGGAAGAAAGAATCTAATAAATACTATCAAACAGAAGAATTTCATATTTCTTATTTATTTATATTAGTTCGAAAGTATTCAAGTATGGATACAAAAAATGGTTTTAAACAGTTTTATTTTGAAGGTACAGAAAACAAAATTCAATATGAATATACTTTAAAAAACAATGAGTTTGATGGGGTTTATAAAGAGTACTTTTTTAATGGGAATTTAAAATTTGATTTCTTTTACAAATTGGGAAAAAAACATGGTATACAACGTGAATATAATTATGATGGCGAGTTGTTAATTGAAACAAATTATATTAATAATTTGAAAAATGGGATAGAAAATGAATATGAAAATGGGAAAATTATTTTAAAAAGAAATTATGTTAATGATGAGCTGAATGGTGAAGTAATTAAATACGAGTATCTTGATGAGAATTTGTTTTTCAAATCTATTTTTGAATATAAAAATGATAAATTAAATGGTAAAACAATTGTATATAAAGTAATAGACGGTGTTGAAAAACCTTATCTATATGGTAATTTTAAAGATGATATAAGGCATGGTAAATTTAAAATGAAATATGGAGTAGACACTTTTGTTGAGTGTACATATATAGATGGAAATATCGAAGGTGTTTGCACAACAAGTGTATTGCGTGAAATGATTAATAAAAATACTGGAGAGGAATATTATACAGAAGATATATATGAAATTTCTAATTTTGTTAATGGAGTAAAAAATGGTTCTTCAAATTTTTATTATTTTGGGAATATCATAAAAAAAGGTGAATATTTTAATGGAGAGAAAAATGGACCATGGATTGAATATGTTTGGATAGGTAGAAACTTAGGTAAAATTTTATCAATTAAAAATTATATTAATGGCGAAATTAATGGTAAAGTTGAAGAATTTTTTGATTTAGAGTATATTGATAGCATAAGAATTTTTGAATTTCACGAAATATATAATAAATACTATTATTCTGAAGGATTAATGTCTGGAGAATATTATTCTAAAGATTCATTAAATGGGTATGAAATATTCGGACAATATTTAAAAGGGGAGAAGGATGGATTCTGGAGTGAAAGATTTAAAAATGGAGATTCTTTCTATATTTTTAAAGGCAATTACAGTAAAAATGAAAAGAACAATGAGTGGAGAATGTATAGTCAATCCCAAAGAATACTTTTTACGCAAAATTATAAAGATGGAAAGCTAAATGGTGGTACAAAGTATTTTAGAGAAAATGGTAGTTTATTTGAAACAATAGAATATGACAAGGGGGTTGTTAAATCCTATGTTTATTTTGAGGAACTTAACAACAATTATGATAAGTATATATTGATATCTCCTTTTAGATTTAAATTTGAATTAAGATCTGGTGAGATAAAGGAGGAAATATACTATAATACAAACTTCATATTAACAGATTCAGTTTTCTTAGATTTGAGAAGTTATTATTTTAATGAAGAAACGTATCAATTAGAATCAAGTAGCATAATTAAAGATGGTTTATATCAGTATTTCATAAATGATACATTGCTTATAAAGGGGAATTATCATAATGGAAAAATGGATAATGATTGGGTGTTTTTTGATTATAAACAAAAAGCATATACAATAAATATTTATTCTGATAATGTTGTTATTTCAGAAGTTTTCTATAACTTAGATAATACAAAATATGAAGGAAAGTTTAAAATAGTAAATGAAGAAAAAGGAACATATGAAATATTAAAGATTGAAAATGGTTTAAGGAATGGTAAGGCAAAATTATATGATCTAAAAACTAATAAATTAATTGAGAAGATTAGATACATTGATGGTTTAAGAAAATAAGTATTATTTTAATTGAGAACTATTTTCTGTTGTAATTAATTTGAATTATCCAAATATTTTAAAACATTATACTATTGCTATTGTCGAATGAAAAAAAAATACTATGTAGTATGGGTTGGTAGACAAATTGGTGTGTTTGACACTTGGGAAGATTGTAAAAGTCAAACTCATGGTTATCCACAGAGTGAATATAAATCTTTTGTAACTAGAGAGGAAGCTGAAAAAGCATTTCAGAGTAAAAGTAGTGAATACCTTGGTAAAGATAAATTTGAATCAACTTTAAGTAAAGAAGAATTAATGCTAATTGGCAATCCTATTATGCAAAGTATATCTGTTGATGGTGCCTGGAATACTTCAACAGGAGTTGCAGAGTATCAAGGCGTGTTTACAGAAACTAAGGAAATTATATTTAGAGAAGGTCCTTTTGAAGATGGAACAAACAATATTGTAGAATTTTTGGCTATAGTACATGCTTTAGCGCATTGTAAAAAAAATAATATTAATTTGCCAATTTATTCCGATAGTAGAAATGCTATAGCATGGGTAAGAGATAAGTTCGCAGGGACAAATCATAAAAAAAATGAAAAGAATGAAAAGTTATTTGAACTAATAGCAAGAGCTGAAAAATGGCTACATTCAAATACATACGAGAATAAAATACTCAAATGGGAAACAAAAGCATGGGGGGAAAACCCAGCAGATTTTGGAAGGAAATAAAAACTAAATTAATTAACATATATTGAATAATAAAACTAATTTAAATGCACTTAATGATTCTCAATTAGAAGCAGTAATCAGCGAAGAAAAAAGGTTGTTAGTACTAGCTGGAGCTGGTTCTGGTAAAACAAAAACTTTATTGCAAAAACTCATTTATCTAATTGAAGAGAAGGGTGTAAGTCCTTCAAAAATTCTTGCTATTACTTTTACAAAGAATGCAGCTAATGAGATGATCGATAGATTAATTATTACCGCAGATGATTCAGGAAATTATGAAAAAATGCTTTTTGATAAATTTGTTTCAAAGGCTGATAAAGATAAAGAGAGATATCATTATCAAACAAAATTTCGTTGGATTGATGGTCTTACTATTAAAACTTTTCATTCATTTTGCTACACAGTCTTGCGCAATTCAGGTGTAAATGAATTTGACAATAAATTTAAAATTATTGTAGATAAAAAGAATGATTCTGATGAGGATTTGGCTAGGTTTGCTGCACCAGAGACAGTGTTTGAAGTTGTCCATGATCTCTTAATTAAACAATGTCTAGATGTGAATTATTTGCTGAAATTAAAGCGATATATTCTCGATTACATTGTAGATAAGATTCAAATTAAAGTGCCTAACTTAAATGTTTTGCCTAAAAATGGTAAGCATTTCACTACTTTAAACGGCACAAAAGTTAGATCTAAATCAGAACAATTTATTGCTGATTGGTTTTATAGACACAATATTAAATTTGAATATGAACCTACCATCAATGTGGCGGATTTCCCATTTAATCCGGATTTTTATATACCTGCGGCAAATCTGTATTTAGAGCATATTAGTGATAAAAGTTATTCAACAAAAAATAAAGAAGAACAATTTAAAAAAGGAAACATTAACTATGTAAAGACATTTGATAATATGACTTTAGATTCAGCATATTTTAACCATTGTCTTGATAATGTTGTTAAAAATAAGTTGCCAGAAGATTATATTTATACTGCCAATATTAGATATGAAGAAGAATTTAATGGATATCTTAAAGATGTGAAAGATTTTGTCCAACAAATTATTAGAATCATTGATATGATTAAAGTTGAGAATAAAAGCTTTGATGAAATTCTGACTGAGGCTAAAAAAGATCAACATGAGAGAGTACGAAATTTTTATGAATTAGCATTGCCTATAGCAAAGAAATATCAGGAATATTGCATCAATAAATCGTATTTAGATTTTAATGATATGATTTCAAGAACAACCTCACTTTTATCAAATCAAGAGGACATTTCCAATAAATTTAAAAAACAATTTGACTATATTTTAGTGGATGAATTTCAAGATGTAAATAATCTTCAGGTTGATTTGATTAAATTACTTTTAAAGGATAGTACACAATTGTTTTGTGTTGGAGATGATTGGCAAAGTATCTATGGTTTTAGGGGTTCTAATGTGAGCTATATTGTTGAATTTGAAAAGCATTTTGAAAATTCAAAAACAATTAAATTAAATCTAAACTATAGAAGCACTCAAAACATTGTTGGAGCAAGTAATGAGGTTATAAAGCATAATAGATTTAAAGTTGAAAAAGATGTTCAATCTTCAAAAATGTCTGAACATAAAATAGTGGTTTTTTCAGGAAATAAATTGGAAGAGAATATTGCTTTTGCTTTTGATAGAGTAAAAGAATTACTAGATGAAGGTCTGAATAATGATGATATATTATTTCTTTATAGAAGAAGTAAAATGTTTGATCCATATTTTAAAAAGTTCAAAGATGAAGGGGTTAAAGTAGTTGGTAAAACAATACATGCCTCCAAAGGATTAGAAGCTAAAGTGGTTTTTATAATTGGCTTGACAGAGGGTAGTGGAGGTTTTCCAGATGTTTGGTTAGAGGATAGAATATTTCAAGTAATTAAAAAATCAAATCATGATTTATTACTTGAGGAAGAAAGAAGGTTGTTTTATGTTGCTATTACGAGAGCAAAGGATAAGCTATTTCTAATTACTGAGAAGGGCAATGAATCATCTTTTTTAAAAGAAATTCCTGAACTTTTTACAGTAAGAAATACTGTTCCCTTAAAATCGGTTGTTGAGAAAGTGATATTATGCCAAAGCTGTTTTAGTCAACAAGAAAAATTATGGAAGCATTGTCCATACTGCGGTGCAATAATAGAAGAAGAAATTTGATATTATAATTACATTACCCAATGTCCCCCAACAGCCTAATTCTAATCAACCTAAACAATTATAAAATGTAATATAGTTTTAAAAAATATACAAATTCACACTTTAAAGTTGTTTTATTCAAAACAAACTTTTATCTTCGCATTACAATTCATCCAAGCAATGTGTCAATAGATGTCAACCCATATTGAAGTCGAACAATTTCTGAAGGACTTTAAAAGTAAACTGTCTGTTTTTAGTATTCTTTACCGCGATGAGAGAGGGAAGAATACGCAAGCACTTGCTGATTTGGAGATAAGTCCGGTTGATAGAGATAAGATAGTTTTGGGTTTGATGGTGGAAGATTATTGTCATGGTCCCTTAGATGATGTATTGTATGGTATAGCAAGTATGTGGGTGTTTGGAAAAGAGATTAAGGGGCATCAAGTGTATATTAAAATATCGATGGGAAGGCCTGGGTCAAGTGTTATTTGCATTTCGTTTCACATTGCCGAATTTAAGTTAGTTTATCCTTTTAAGTAAAATGAACAGTCCGATTACAGGGAAAAAAATGAGCATCAAAATTGAAGTCAGAGAAATGACTTTTAGGAAAGAGCTATTTAAAATCAATTTTCATTTCTTCTTGTGTGAAGATACTGGAGAGCAATTTACGTCTAGTGATTTAGATCAAATTAACGTAACACAATTGTACAATCAGTACAGAGAGAAATACAATATTCCTTTTCCCGATGAAATCATTAAAATTCGTGAGAAGTACGATTTGCCTGCCAATAAAATGTCAGAGATTTTGGGATTTGGTATCAATGGCTATAGAAATTATGAAAATGGAGAAATTCCAAACATTTCAAATAGCAAGCTCATTCAATTGGCGAAAGACCCAAAACAATTTAAAGTATTGGTAGAGATATCTGAAAGTCTGAATGAGAAGGATAAAAATAAGTTGTTGACTAAATTGAACCAACTTATAGAACTTGAAAATAGCAATACATCCAATTCTGATATCGAAGAGTACATTTTTAACAGCGAATTTCCGAGTGAGTACAATGGTTATAAAAGACCAAGTTTAAATAAGATTACCGAGATGGTGGTGTATTTTACAGAGAGGATGCAACCATGGAAAACACAACTCAATAAACTGTTGTTTTACTGCGATTTTTTATCGTATAAATTAAGCTGTTATTCAATAAGTGGATTGCAATACAGAGCCATTCAAATGGGACCAGTGCCTGTTAATTACCAATCGATGTTTGAGTTGATAGTCAACAATGATGACGTTGATGTTGAATCCACAGAATTTCCTACTGGTGCAATAGGAGAGAAGTTTTGTGCGCATCCTAAAAGAACATTCAACAAAGATGTATTCAATGAATTTGAACTGTCTATTTTAGAAAAAGTATATTTAAAGTTTAAAGATAAAAGCACCGCAGACATCATTGAAATAAGTCATAAAGAAAAGGCATGGTTAGAATTTGAAAAAGACAAATCCATCATCAGTTACAATGCGGGGTTTGAATTGAGTCAGATGGATGGCGTATTTGATTAAAATAAAAATAATATACCAATACAAATCAATTAAATAGATTCTTTCTATAACTAAGATGTTTTTTGATGCCAAAAAAATATTTAAAATTGCAGTAAAATTAAATACTCAACTTTAAAACTAGACTCAATACCCCATGTCCCTCAATACCACCTTCCTCCGCGATTACATCCCCAATCCTAATGACCTCCAAAAGCTTGCCGACTGGGAGTTTCTGGGTCTGGTGTGGACTGGAGAAGCTCTGGGGTGGAGCGAATGCATCGTGTCTGATGACGACCAAAAATATCGGTCGCTCTCTCTTGACCTCGAGGAACTAGAAGATGCCACCATCGTCAACATCTTGGATGCTCTGAAATTGCCGCTTAAAAAAGGAATGTCTCTTGACGAAATTGTCGCTGTTTACGGTCAAGCCGACAAAACCTCTAGCTTCATCGATACCCAAATCAACATGGACTATGTCATCCACCAACCCGAAACCCTGTTTATCTCACTCACCGTCTCGTTTGAAGTCGGACTGAAATACATGGTGGTTAGCAATTTTATTCCGAAATGGATGAGGGCTTAATAAGGGCGCCACATCTTACCTTTGGCCCGACCTGATTGCTATATTTCATACAAAAAATTACTTTTGGAAATGAAACGACATTTTGATTGAACGCAAAAAAACCTAATTTCACCCTATGTCGATGCCAACCTTTAAAACCCTTATTCTGATATTCATATTGACGGTGTTCTTTCCGTATTTTGTGATTGGTTTTGGTTACGGACCATCAGCGGCTTGCATAGAGTGTTCTCTATTTGAGCAGTCGTTTACCAAGACATTCCCGTTTTTGTTTTTACCAGTGTGTTTGGTGTTCCTCATCTTCAATGCATTTAAATGGAACAGCATTGTATTCTTGGTGTTGGTAAATGTGTACATCGCCTATTATTCATTTTACAACATCACAATTCCATTCTACCTCGACCGCAATGCCACATGGACCACCTTTGATGTGCCAGATGTCAATAAAGCGATATTTCAAGAATCACTCGCCCATTACATCATGTATTTTTTCATTTTTGCCTTTGGTTATTATTACATTAATAGAAAAGAATTTAAAAAGGGGTAGTAATAGGTTGTAATGATAATCCATTTCGGTTTGATTCGTTTCGGTTCGTTTCGGTTCGTTTCGGTTCGTTAGCCCCGACAGCCGAGCGTCGGGGTGAAAATCGCCACGCGTATATCACAGCCGCTCTGCGTAAACTCATTCATCTTAACGTGACTTATATTACACATAATTAAACATTACAATACTAATTTTGAAATACTATGAGTAAAATAAAATTGATCATCATCGTATTACTGTTAGATACATTAACAGCTTTCTCTCAAAATACCTCCTTCAGTGTGGCACTTCAACCAATCCAAATAAATGGTCTGGGCGGCTTGCAAGCTTTTGCTTTTGGTCAGGCTGATGGAAAGTGGTTGGTAGTAGGAGGTCGATTAGACGGACTGCACCGCCGTCAGCCATTCGCCTCGTTCGATGTGGCAGGCAATAACAACCAATTAATGGTTATTGACCCTATTCATCAAACAAAATGGACTGCTCCTTTAACAAGTTTAAGTACCAGTCTTCAAGAACAATTGAGCTCTACCAATATGGAATTTCATCAAGAAGACAATATGCTGTATATCGTTGGTGGATATGGCTATAACGTTGCATCTACTTCAAGAAAAACATTTCCAAGTCTTATAGCTATTGATGTTCCTTCAACCATTCAGGCAATCATAGAGTCAAAACCTATCTCGACCTATTTTAGACAGGTGACCGACACCAGATTTGCCGTAACTGGTGGACACTTAAAAATGGTCGACTCGGTTTACTATCTAATAGGAGGAAATCAGTTTGATGGCAATTATAACCCAATGGGAAATCCAACTTACACTCAGAAATACACCAATGCTGTTAGACGGTTTACAATTCAAGATAATGGTACTCAATTAAACATTTCTTTTTTAAAAGAATGGAAAGATTCTCTAAATCTGCATAGGAGAGATTACAATGCTGTTCCTCAGATTTTTCCCAATGGCAAATCTGGAATTACTGTGTTTTCAGGCGTGTTTCAATATCAAATAGATTTACCATATTTAAATTCTGTAGATGTATTTGATACTGGCATCCAAGTGAACAACCAATTTCAACAGTATTACAACCACTACCACTGTGCAGTCATGCCATTGTATTCTAGTAAGGATTCGCAAATGCACAACATCTTTTTTGGTGGCATTGCGCAGTACTATGATAGTCTAGGTGTTTTAGTGCAAGACAATAATGTACCTTTCGTTAAAACCATTGCAAGGGTTACGCGCGACTCAAAAGGCGTACTCAGAGAGTTTAAACTTCCAGTTGAAATGCCTGGTTATTTTGGCGCCTCAGCAGAATTTATCGTTAATCCAGATGTTAACACATACAACAATGAGGTTATTCAATTAGACAGTTTTAAAAATGATACATTATTGGCTGGCTATATTTATGGAGGCATCAATAGCTCAGCTAAAAACATATTTTTCACCAATAACGGTACACAAAGTTCGGCAAGTAATGTTGTATACAAAGTATTCCTCATCAAACATGGAACTGAAGTAGAACGTTTGAACAAGCAAAGTTTCAATTCTGTGCAATTCAATGTGTATCCAAATCCAAACAAAGGGAAATTTGAAATGACTTTCAATTTGGTCAGTCAAACCACACCCATCATAAGTGTATTTGACATGACTGGGAAATTACTTTCAATCACTGAATTACATAATGTACAACTTGGAGTGAATTACTTTCAGCAAGACATAAATGAGATGTTAAAAGGGGGAGTGTATTATGTTGTTTACGATGACGATTTCAATCATCTCACCCAAAAAATAGTGGTCGAACCATAACATAACCTATAGGTTAATCCCTCAGTTGCTCCCTGAGGGCTGTTTAAATCCTACAAATAATGTTTAGAAGTGTTATGGCGCTGCCATCATAGGTAAATTCTATCCTCCGTGAACTCTGTGAAAACCTCTGTGACCTTTGTGGTTAAAAAGAATGTTTCATTAAACCCTCAGTTGCTCCCTGAGGGCTGTTTAAATCCTACAAATAATGTTTAGGAATTTTATGGCACTGCCATCTTTTGACCATGCGTATCCTCCGTGTTCTCCGTGAAAACCTTCGTGACCTTTGTGGTTAAGAAGGATGTTACGTTAAATTCAAAAAAAAACAACCCTAAAAACCATTATAAAAAATTTACTTCAACAGAATTGACTAAATCAATCAATTATCTCTAACTTTGTTCAACCTCTCTATGCTTAGAGCTAAAAAAATACCATATCTTCTTTTAGCTTTTTTCTATCTGATAAACCTTTCAGCAAGCAACCATTTGTCGGACCTTAACCTATTGATTTATCCAATAAAGATTAAAGGAGGACTGAATGGAAAATCCATGGTCATGCTTCTTAAACAAGATAAACTTCAGTTGGATGGTGTTACAGTATATGGCGCTGATTCGAGTTACTACTCGGTGAAAGGATGGATAAAAAATGATACGGTGTACCTCAAAGAAACAGACGAGTACGGCAGCAGTACCTGCGATTTTACAGGCACCATCACTGGATTTAGATTCAAAGGATTAGCCAAACCATACAATGGCAATCAAGAAAGCGAGTTCAAATTTTTACTGACCAAAGGCAACATCAATACAAGTCAGGAAGCAGCGAATGTTGAGGTCAGTAATACAGATAACGCAGAAGAAGAGCGAAGGCAGTCGATGCGAAAACTCTATAGACTCTTGTTTTTTTTGATACTCTTGGTGTCAGTGGTGGTGTGGTTGTTTCTGAGATTTGGAGATAAGTTCAATAGAGGCAGCAAGCAACAGAAGTCGGCTGATACTTTAAATACCAATGACACATCCCTTGACAAATCCTACAACTTAGTTGACGATTTTTTGGTAAGACCACAGTACACCGACTTCGAGAAGTTTGCGGTAGAATTGGTGTTAAGAGACAAGCAACATTTTGGAATCGATGAGAGAATAGACGAGGAACAATTAAAGCGTATACGACTAACTGACCATGCATTCCATAGCATCAAAGTCAACTTTGTTATAGGTGACGACCGATACAATTTTGCTTTAATATGTCAATATATTGAGCAGATAAAGAAAGATGAGGTATTTGAAATTTACGATGTCGGTAAGATGGCAGAATACGCAGCATATTCAAAAGAAGAGAAGCTCGAAGTGTATTTCTTGATAGGTACAGAAGGAGAGGAGAGACTACCAGAAAATCTGTATCTCATCCCATTAAAAGATTTGTACTCCAACCGACTATCCTATCTAAAATTACAGAAATATAAGGTTACAAAAGGATACGAAAAATTTCAATACAGACCAATAATGAAAGAATTGAGGTTGGTGTAGAGGGGGGGGATGATGTTTTTTGCGGCGATCCCTCAGTTGCTCCCTGAGGGCTGTTTAAATCCTACAAATAATGTTGGAAATTGAATGGCGCTGCCATCTTTGGTCAATTCTTATTCCTCCCGGCTCTCCGTGAAAATTTCAATCATTTAAATTTTCGATAACATTTTTAACGAATTTCGGTAGCCCCGACAGCCGAGCGTCGGGGTTAAGATCGCCACGCGTATATCGCAGCCGCGCTGCCATCATAGGTACACCACGTATAAAAAACCCTCAACCATTCCACTTTCTTAAATACGATTTTATAATACCATTTTTGATTTTATATTTTTCTTCTTTATCTTTGACATACGAGCTATGAATTCTGAAAACAATCTTCGAATCAATCACCCTTGTCCTTATTTGGTTAATAGGTTAGTGAAGGATGGAGACAATCTGCATTGCCGTTCATGTAAAAAGAACATCGTTGATTTTAGAGGCATGGATTTCGAAGAAATCAAATGCAAAGTCACACCTGATACATGCGGTATTTTTACCATCGACCAATTGAAAGGTCAGCGGAAAATGACGTTTTGGGGTAAGGTGGTGTTTTATACTTTAATGGTATGTTCGTTTTTAGGTTTCAATGTCAAACCAGCGAAAGCCCATTATATAAGCAACCAGCGACCCTTAATTTCTATTAACGATTCCGGAAAATTAAAAAAGGCACCACGCAGTGTTAGAAGAGAAATGAAAAAGAATCGAAAATATAAGATTACCCGTAGAGGCAAGAAGAAAACATTTAGAATGGGCTGTCCAGATTTTTAAAGTATCGATTTTTAAATTCATAGATAACGGTTAATGATTTTTTTACGGTAATCCATTTTGGTAGCCACCGCCCGAGGCGGACATTCTACATTTCGGTAGCCCCGACAGCCGAGCGTCGGGGTAAAAATCGCCACACGTATATCGCAGCCGCGCTGCCATCATAGGTAAATCACATATAAAAACCCTCAACCAAACCGATTTCTTAAATACGATTTTATAATACCATTTTTGATTTTATATTTACAAAATGCTTTTCAAAAATCATTTATTAATGCTGTTGTTCAATTGTGCATTGTATGTATTTTTTGTTGGCATGAGCGCTACCATTCTTCAATATACCGAATTTGAAACAGATGTCGCTTTTTTAAAATACAAACAAGCATTGGTGCATTATCCTTGGTGGAGAGCAGTGTTTTACACTCATGTTTTTACTTGTTTCGTTTGTTTGATGGCTGGATTTACCCAGTTTTCTAATTTTTTTCAATCTAACTTCAATCGGCTACATAGAATCATTGGAAAGGTATACGTATTCAATGTTTTATTTATCAATTTCCCAACAGCATTGGTGTTAGCAATAACCGCTCACGGTGGTTTGGTGTCTCAAATTGCATTTGTAATTTTGGATGTCTTATGGGCATTTTACACTTGGAAAGCCTTTCAATCCATTAAACAAAAAGACATCATCAAGCATCAGCAATTTATAATTCGGAGCTTTGCGCTTACCTTGACAGCAGTAACTTTCAGATTGATAAGTATGGGTTTCCCATACATAGTTGATTGGCCGTATACCACCATTTACCGATTCGACTCCTGGGCAACACTGATCATCAATTCAGCAATAGCAGAAGGAGTTATTTGGATTAAATTTAGGAACTCGTTTTGAGTTTGAATTTGGTAAGAAAAATGATAGGAGAAATACTAGAATGAAGTAGATGCATTGAAGTGAGGAATTCATGGCTTACATACAAATAAAATAAATCAGTTTATCGTCTAAAGGTAAAAAAGGTATCTTCAAAAGTCAGATAAGTTATATAAAATAAAATTGCAAAGACTACCAAGAACTTAAGGATATTGGGTATTTTTTTATCCTTATCCTTAAAATTAATTTTGAAAAGGTACTTACAAATAACATAAGAGAAGTAACCAATGATATAACATGGAATTGAATAGATAAGCAAACAGTATATTAAGAAAGCGATCAAAATAATTATTAATATAAAATTAACGGGTTAGAAAGAACCTCTCGACCAATATCAAATACAGCATGAATAATAGGATAGTAAATGCGGTAAAGAAATAAACTGAAGCTCGGAAAGTGGATGTTTTCTTATCTTTAGGGAACATAAAAAATATTACTTGACCAATAGGGTAAGTTAAAACCAACATGGCGACGATAATGATGAAAAGTTTGTCCATGATATAGAGTATATTTTTATCTTTGGAATAAGATATTCCCCAATAGCATTATTGTTAAAACGACGAGTACAAACAAAGTGGTAAAAAAAAATGTCCAATAGTAAATTTTTTGAGCTTTGAGTTTTGGAAATACATTGATGATAAATCTTGCAAAAGCATCACAAACAAGCAAACAAACGACTATGTAAACAAGAATTATAAGGTAGAACATCATTTCAAATTTTCTTTATGGCACCAAATTTATGTTACTATTTTAAAAAACGCATCAATTAACGGAGAATATAACGCGGTTAAAACAAATTTATGTAAATGAATTGAACCTTTTCGTTAAATAATGGAATTTATTGGATATCTGGTAATCCCTCAGTTGCTCCCTGAGGGCTGTCTAAATCCTACAAATAATGTTGGAAATAGAATGGCGCTGCCATTTTTGGTCGATTCATATTCCTCCGTGCTCTTCGTGAAAACCTTCGTGACCTCTGTGGTTAAAAAAAGGATTTTACGGTAAACCATTTCGATTCGGAAGCCTTCGCCCGAGGCGGACATTCTACATTTCGGTAGCCCTCCACCTAAGGCGGACAAGCTCCGTCAGCGCCTAGGGTAAACATTTTGAAACCCAAAAATTCAGAATCATTATTTTTCCATTCGGAAACCCCTCGATCTACGATGCAGGGTAAATATCCCGAAAACCAAAAATTCCCATAACGCCATAAATGGCGAATCTACGTGGAAATTCTTTTATGAATGATGAATATATGAATTGTATTGTGCGTATGATTGCCGAGGGCATATGATTGTCTCGGGCGCAGCCCTTCGACCTTCAAGAAAAACTGCAAATAAATGTCTTGCGTCAGCCCACTAAATCCTAAATCCTAAATCCTAAATCCTAATTCCTAATTCCTATCCCCTTTTTTGACTTCCCGCAACCCTTGTTCGATAACTCACAACGGCGCGGGATGTCCGCTTCGCTCCCATTTGACTTTTGACTTTTTTGTCTAGCATCAGCCCACTAAATCCTAAATCCAATTGCCTAAATCCTTTCCTATTTCCTTTTTAAAACCTATTTTTGCAGGCTCAAATTCATATGCAAGAGCAAATCCTAATTCTTGATTTTGGTTCTCAATATACTCAGTTAATCGCTAGACGTGTTAGAGAATTAAATATTTACTGCGAAATACATCCTTACAACCACATTCCTGAAATTGGCCCTGAAACCAAAGGCGTTATTTTTTCTGGAAGCCCAGCTTCTGTGCGCGATTCTGAAGCTCCGCAGGTTGATTTGAATGCTTTCGTCGGTAAATTGCCCTTGTTAGGCGTGTGCTACGGCGCCCAATACATCGCCCAAAAATTAGGCGGTAACGTCGCCGCATCCGACCACCGCGAATATGGTAGAGCAATGCTCAACATTCAAGCAGAATGCAAACTCCTTAACGGTATCAACTCTCCAACACAAGTGTGGATGAGTCACGCCGACACCATCATGAATCTACCTCCAAACGCTATTGCCGTTGCTGGAACAGATTCTATCCCTTATGCCGCTTACCGCTTAAACGACTCTGAAACCTATTGCATACAATTTCACCCAGAAGTAACCCACAGTTTAGAAGGATTGCAAATTCTTAAAAACTTTGTTGTAGGTATCTGCGGTTGCAAGCAAGACTGGAATCCTGAAAACTTTATTCACGAAACGGTTGAATCTCTTAAAAGACAAATTGGCGATGATAAAGTGATTTTAGGTTTATCAGGTGGAGTAGACAGCAGTGTAGCAGCTGGACTGTTGCACAAAGCAATTGGTAAAAACTTACATTGTATTTTCATCGACAATGGATTGTTGAGACACAACGAATTTTCTGAAGTGTTGGAAGCTTACAAACAAATGGACTTAAATGTAACTGGAGTAGACGCTTCTCAACAATTTTACGATGCACTTAACGGCTTATACGACCCAGAAGCAAAGAGAAAAGCCATTGGCAGGGTCTTTGTAGAAGTATTTGATCAGGAGTCGCACAAGATTGAAAATGCGAAGTGGTTGGCCCAAGGTACCATATACCCAGACGTCATTGAATCGGTGTCTGTTAAAGGTCCGAGTGCTACCATCAAATCGCACCACAATGTTGGAGGCTTACCAGAAAAAATGAAACTAAAGATAGTTGAACCATTGAGGGCCTTGTTTAAAGATGAAGTTAGAAGAGTAGGAGCTGCATTGCAAATTCCTGAAAACATCTTAAAACGTCATCCTTTCCCTGGACCAGGTTTAGCCATTAGAATCATTGACGATATTACACCTGAAAAAGTAAGCATCTTGCAACAGGCCGACCATATTTACATCAGTACCCTAAGAGAACACGGATGGTACGACAAAATCTGGCAAGCTGGCGCAATTTTCTTACCAGTAAAAAGCGTTGGTGTAATGGGAGATGAAAGAACCTACGAATATGTCATCGCATTAAGAGCGGTAACATCTTCAGATGGTATGACTGCAGATTGGGTGCACATCCCTTACGAGATATTGGCTGAAATCAGCAACAAAATCATCAACCGAGTAAAAGGCATTAACAGAGTAGTTTACGACATCAGTTCTAAACCACCTGCAACGATAGAATGGGAATAAAAATTAAAATACTGATTGGCACTCTGCTGTTTGCATGTCTAAATGCATCGGCCAATGGTACTGGAAAAGCACCATTTGAGAAAGAGTATAAGGTAGCCGTAATGTTGCCTTTGTGTATCGGAATGCCCGAAAAATACAAGGTCAGAGATATTATGGCAGATTACTACGAAGGTGTAGAAATAGCCATAACTGAACTTGAAAAAATGGGCATGAAAATGGACCTGAAAATCCTAGATACCAAGCAAGACAGTATGGAAGTCATCAGACTTTTATCAGATCCAGACATGCAAAACATGGACCTTATCATCGGTCCGGTTTACGACAATGAACTGTTTGAAGTAGAAAAATTTTGCGCTACTTATAAAATCCCATTGGTATCGCCATTGAGGTATTATCCCAATACATTAGGAGCCGATTTCCCGCTGATCAATTGCAATGCTGTTGACAGTATGCAGTTCTTTTACAATGGCAAAATGATTGCCGATGCATTCAAAAAGTATACAGTTATAGTGGTTGACGATGAAGAGAAAGGATACAGAGGCTATGCCGCCAGAAACTTTAAAAAAGGATATGAACTGCAAAGTGGTAAAACCTGCAAAATTATTGATGGAAAAACTGTTACTCCAACATCTGTTTGGAATGGAACTGACTCACTTTTGATATTTTATGTTGGCAAAGGCACAGCCAGTTCAAACGGTGGAATCGCCAATAAAGCCCTCAATTCTAAGTGGACTGTCGTTGGCCCTTCTGATTGGTTGAACATCAAAAGAATGAGTTACACATCTTTAAATGGATTGTACTTCTATGATGCATACAGCGTTCCTCACAACGATACCACATATAAAACATTTAGAAAACAATACAGAGAGACTTATGGAGGCGACCCAGAAAGATATACTTTTATTGGATACGACCAGTTCTTGTTTTTCTGCTCTGCATTGATGGCATTCGATGACAATTTCTACAAGCAAATTCTCAACAAAGAATTCATCTATACACATAGAACATTTAATTTTGTTAGAAGAGGAAATTTGATTGAAAATGCAGGTTCTAACCTCTTTTATTACGACAATTACAACTTCTATAAAGCGTTTTGGCGTTATTAAAACCTTTTCAGCTCGCTATTATATCTGATATTATTTCAGCGTATAAATACGACCAACCATTTCACCATTATTTTGCCGGATTAGCCAAGCAACACCGCAACTGGGGAAGCAAAGACAGAAAGCTATACCGCAATGTCAGTTACGCCTATTTTAGGTTTGGGTTTATGACCCTCAATCAACCCATTCCAGAGATGGTTCAAATGGCGTTTGACCATCTTCAAGAGGGTTCAGAAACCCAGTTCGACCCAAAAGCATTTTTCCCTTATCAAGAATTTGTATCTCCACAAATAGATTTTGAATCTTGGACGGCATCGCATCTCAAGCAAAAACCAGTCTACTTAGTTGCTCAATTGCAAGCCAAACAAACTTGCATAGATTTTTTTGAAGCGCAGAACATTTCTTTCGAAGCATTAGACAACAATTGTTTCAAATTACCAGCCGATTCAAAGTGCGACGAACTAACCGACAACGGCAAAGCGTGGATGATGGATATCGCTTCGTCTAGAGCTACAGAGTTAATAAACATCAAGCAATACGAACAGGTTTGGGACGCTTGCTCTGGGGCAGGAGGAAAATCACTCTATTTAACACAAAAATACGATAATGCAATCGACCTGACTTGCAGCGATAAAAGATTCACCATATTAGAAAATTTAAAACAACGATTCATCAAATTGGGATTTAGATTGCCAAAGGTCGAATTGATAGATTTAATGGAGCTATCTCATATATCCGATAAATACGATGTAATTATATTGGATGTTCCTTGTAGTGGAAGCGGAACCTGGGGTAGGACACCAGAGCAAATCAGAACATTTACCGAACAGACTCCAGAAAATTATGCTAGAATTCAAAGAAAAATTGTGGCAAATGCATTAAAAAATCTTGCGCCAAATGGCAGATTGTACTATTTAACTTGTTCGGTTTTTGGTCAAGAAAATGAGGAAAACATTAAACATTTTGAAGTCAACCACCACTTGAAATGCCTACGTGCACAATATGTGCATGGTGAATTCGAACTAACTGATACTTTGTATTTTGCGGAGTTGATAAAGGATGAGAGCAAATAAGACATTTTATCGATAATTCGCTTAAATCATCCAATACAAACAGAGCATAAAAATCATTTTTAATTTACATAAAATACAGAATATTAAATATTTATATCTGTAAAATCAAATATGTTTTTTTATGTATATCTTATTTATACAATTAATTGAAGATAAAGTGTGAATAAATGCCTGATTTGTTCTATTTTTTCGCTATTATTGCAACCCTAAACTATTAGATAACACAACTCAAAATGAGGGAAAGCTTATTGTTCTAAATTTATATAATTGATTTCTAGGATTTTAAGTTTTTGAAGGAAGACGAACGTGCGTGGAGATTTTGATACATGCTTATCTAAATGGTGTGCTAAAAACTCGAAAAAAGATTCATTTTTTTAAATGACGCATAAAATAACACAAATACGCTCCAAATTAACAGTTATCGCTGTTCTTACTTTTATTCTTGCTACGACCTCGTGTAATAGCGTAAAAGAATTCAAGTATTTTGCAGACATTCAAAAAGATAGCGTTACAAACATCACAGTAAAACCAAAAGAATCCATTCTTCAACCTGGCGATTTACTTCAAATTATCGTGACTGACCAAGATGAAGTTGCTCTTAGGCAAATCAATGGTGCTTCTCAAGCAGCAGCTGGGGGAGGTTCAACAGGAGGAGGAACTTCTGGTTATCTTGTAAACGATTCTGGGTTAATCAAATTTCCTTTGATTGGTTCTATCAAAGCAAAAGGACTTTACAAGGACCAATTAGCAGACACCATCAGAGTGCATCTTATCAGAATGAAATTGTTATTAGACCCAATTGTCAATGTGAGATTGGTGAATTTTAAAGTAACCGTTTTAGGTGAAGTGATGAAACCAGGTGTCATCATGGTGCCTAACGAAAAAATTACAGTGACAGAAGCCATCAGTCAATCTGGTGACATTACGGTATATGGCAAAAGAGACAATGTTTTGGTGATACGAGAAAAGAATGGCAAACGCTATTACAAACGCCTCGACCTGACAAAAAACAGTGTTTTTGACAGTGAATATTATTACCTCGAAAACCAAGATATAGTGTATGTTGAGCCTACAAAGAGAAAAGCTGCTAGCTTAAGCAGATCCACACAAGTATACTCTACTATTATAAGTACTGTTTCTGTTTTATTGTTAATCTACACACAACTACTTAATTAATTTTTATGTCTCAGACAAAATCTGCGTTAAATCCTGTAAAAAAGGAAGAAACCATCAATATTGCCGCTGAACTTATTCATAAGTATCTGCCGTATTGGCCCTTATTTTTAATCACCATCTCCATTGGTTTAACTTTTTCTTATTTTAAACTAAGATATGCAACTCCAATGTATCAAGCTCAAGCAGGCATCATGCTTAAAGACAAAGAAGATGGGGTAGAAAGCGTGCTAAATGCCTTAGAAGGTACAGAGAAAAAGAAAAATGTTGAAAATGAAATTGAACTGTTAAGGTCGAAAAACCTAATGGCTCAAGTAGTTAGAGACTTGGGGATATATGCTCAAATTTATGAGCCTGGAAGAGTCAACCATTTGTTGACTTATAATACGACTCCAATTTCTTTTGAGGCAGTTCATAAAGATACTTTTACGCCAGTCAAAATGCTGAAAATACTCTATAAACCAAAAGAAAAATTGGTTCAAATAGATGGCACCAACTACAACTTAGGCGTACCTGTTAAAACTCCTTTTGGCGAATTTAAAATCAATTACCACAGCGCTAACGATGTAAAAGAAAATTCAACCTATTTTCTTAATCTGATAAAGGTGGATGATTTAGCTAAACACTTATCCAACCAATTAAACGTATTTACAGGAGGAAAACAATCAACCATCATCAACCTAAAAATCACTGACCCTAGTCCGAAACGTGCAGAGGACATCCTTAATGCGCTTATCAAAGTATACAACGAGGCTTCGGTTAGAGATAAAAATGCTACAGCTGCTGCGACACTCGAATTCATTGACAATCGTTTGAAATTGGTGATTAGCGAGTTGACCAATATTGAATTGGATGTTCAAAGTTATAAGTCTCGTGAAGGTATTGTTGACGTTTCTCAAGAAGGTGCTGCATATTTGAATAGTGTACAAACTATAGACGCTCAATTATCAGAAGTAAACATTCAGATTTCAGTTCTAGAGCAAGTTGAAAAATACGTCATCGATAAGAATGAAACTGGTGGAACTGTGCCAGCAACTTTAGGAATTTCTGATCCAATATTGTTGCAATTGTTGAGTAAATTGAACGAATCTGAATTGCAATTAGAGCGTTTGAGAAAAACCAGTGCAGAAAATTCTCCATCAATCATCGCAGTTAAATCTCAAATAGCTCAGCTTAAACCAAGCTTACTTGATAACATTAGAAACTTAAAAGCCAACTTGTACGCTACTCGTGCTAAAATTCAAGGCGAAAGTTCTAAATACTCATCGATGTTGCGCAATATTCCAAAGAAAGAGCGCGAAATGTTGGAGATTGGTCGTGAAGCTGGGGTTAAAAACAGCATCTACATTTTCTTGTTACAAAAACGTGAGGAAACTGCATTGTCTTATGCTTCTTCGGTAGCCGACACTCGTATCGTCAATCCTGCAGAAGCAAGTTATTTCCCAGTATCCCCAGTAAAATTCAATTTCTATTTCTTAGGTTTTGCTTTAGGTGCTTTGGCAACTATCGGTTTTATTTTATTTAGAGAATCGCTAATCAACACAGTGGTTTTTAGAAAGGAAATTGAAAAAGCCACCAATGCGAGAATTATAGCTGAAATTTTAAACGATACAGGCAAAGACCCTATCGTTATTAAAGATGGTAAAAACAATGCCATTGCCGAACAATTCAGGGCCTTACGTACATCATTGTCTTATTTGGGCATCAACAAAGACAACAAAACAGTATTGCTTACATCGTCGATTTCTGGTGAAGGAAAGAGTTTTATTTCTACCAACTTAGCGGTAAGTTTTTCGTTGACCAATAAGAAAGTTGTGTTGTTAGAACTCGACTTAAGAAAACCTAAACTCAGTACCATTTTAAATATTAACAATCATCCGGGTATGACTGATTATCTGGCTGGATTGGCTGATTATAAATCAATCGTTAAACCTTATAAAGAATTCAAAAACTTCTATGTTATTCCCGCTGGCAACATTCCACCAAACCCAACTGAGTTGATTTTGAACGGTAAATTGGATGAACTGTTAGAGCAATTGAAAAAAGACTACGATTACATCATTCTGGATTCTCCTCCAATTGGATTGGTTTCTGACGCAAGATTGTTAAACAAGTTTGCTGATTTGACTTTGTACATCGTTAGACATAAACACACACCTAAGAGTTATTTGAAATTTGTAGACCAAGTGTATTCAAATGCTGAAATCACCAATTTAAATATCGTATTCAACGGACTAAAACCTAGAGGTGTTTTTGGAACTGGAGAAGGTTCTGGATTTGGCTCTGGATATGGTTATGGCTCTGGATATGGATATGGCTACGTATCTGAAGATGTAAAAAAGAAAGGTTTATTAAGCCGATTTAAGCGTAAAAATAAATAGATGACCGAACAATCGACAAACGAAAAACGTTTAAGTAAAGCATTTGAATGGGCGAAGTTGCTTAGTGTAACTGGGTCTGTGCAATTGGCTGTTCAGGTCATTAGTATGGTCAGTGGTTTCTTAATCACCAAACATCTTAATGAAACACAATTTGCTATTTATGTAATGGCCAATAACCTTTTGGGTACCATGGTAATTCTTGCTGATGGCGGAATCTCTAATGGAATTATGGCTCTAGGTTCTAGAGTTCACGAAGATAGAAAGTTGCTTGGTGCTGTTATCAATACAGGTTTAGACATTAGAAAGAAATTTTCAATAGCAGCCATTGTCATTGCTGCGCCTATTTTGATCATCATGTTCGTGCAAAACAAGCAATCAATAAGTACCGCATTGATTATTTTGCTGTGTTTGCTGCCTACTTTTTTCTCGCAGTTATCAGGAAAAATGTACGAGATAGCGGCCATGATCAAACAAGACATCATGCCTTTGCAACGCGTAAGGTTTGAAGCCAATATCGGTCGACTACTCTTGATTTGTTTGGTTGCTTTCCTATTACCTTATGCATTTCTTGCTCTGTTAGCCGCAGGTATTCCTCAATATTACGCCAATTACAAAATGCGTAAGAATGCGGTCAACTATGTTGACTTTGTGCAAAAGCCCGATCCAGAATATCGAAAAAGCATATTAAAAGTAGTAGCGCGTATTTTACCAGGTGCCGCTTATTTTAGTATTTCAAGTCAAATCAATATTTATCTGATATCTTTCTTCTCAAACAATGGCGCAAAATCCATTACCGAAATTGGGGGATTGGATAGATTGGCAATGGTGTTAACGGTTTTCTCTACTATGTTTGTTACCTTGATTACACCTAGATATGCCAAATTACCTGATGAGAGAGGTATTTTAAGAAATAGGTTTATTCAAATATTTGCTGGATTATCGTTGCTATGTCTCTTCATCATTGGTTTTGTTTGGCTAACAGATACCTATTTGTTGATGGTGATTGGTGATAAGTTCAAAGGATTAGAACACGCATTACTATTAAATATTATTGGAAATTGTTTGGGGATGATGGCTGGCAATATGTATTCACTCTTCACCAATAGGGGTTGGAATTTACATCCAGCTTTGTCCATTTTCCTCAATATGGCTTCAATTTCTGCCGGTGTAATGTTGTTTCCAATTGGAACAGTTATAGGGGTTTTGCACATGAACATATTCATTAGCTCTGTCAATTTATTGATCAATGGGGGCTACTTAATTTATAAAATATACACAATTAAAAAAGGATAATACACTACATGAAAAACGCAGTATGTACACTGTTTGAAAAACACTACCATTACGGAGCAATTGCATTAGCAAACTCATTGATACGAAATGGTTTTACTGGTGATATCTACAATGGTTACCGAGGTGATATGCCTTTTTGGGGCACCAATGCCAAACCCAATCCAGATTTGAATTGGGAAGGTGGTTCTACCATGAAAATGGGCGACAAGGTCAACATACATTTTTTACCAATGGCTACCGATGCACACTTCACCAATTATAAAGCCCATTTTATGATTGAGTTGTGGGATGGCCCAGCTAAAGATGCTGACAACATGTTTTACTTCGACCCTGATATTGTTTTTGCAGCTGAGTGGAGTTATTTCGAACGTTGGGTTACCTGCGGAGTCGCTCTATGTGAAGATGTAAATTCTCCGGTATACGAAAACAATCCAAGAAGAATAGGATGGCGCAATTACTTCAAAGAATTTGGTCATACCCTTAAAATGAAAGAACCTCTTTATTGCAATGCTGGATTCATGGGGGTTAACAAAGCCGATAGAGGAATGGTTGAAAAATGGAAACAAATGATGGATGATATTGCTCCACGTATTGGTGGACTCAACCGTTCAAATGTTTCTGGCTTATCCATTCCAAAAGAAGAGCTTGGCACTTTCGCTATCTTTGGTCAGCCTGACCAAGACGTGATGAATGCTGCAGTTGAGGCATACGAAGGCAAAATAAGTTTTGCTGGTAAAGAAGGCATGTCTTTTATTCCAGCTGTGCCTCTAATTCCGCATGCTCTTGGTAAAGTTAAACCTTGGATCATTAAACCTTTTAGCGAAATTGCAAAAGGAATGAAGCCAAGAGCAGTAGATAAAATTTATTGGAACTATGTCGATTTCCCTATCAGAGGATTCAGCAATTTCAAAATAAAACGCATGCAAATAGCATTAAAAACCACTGCATTGATCAGCAGATTTTATGCTCGAAGCTAACTATAAAACACAATTTCTTTTATGATAGACATACACAAAATACTCGAACTACAAAACACGAAAGTGAAAGAATGGCACACCAACATGGTCTTGACTGAACAAGTTATGCCGTTCAAATTTATTGAAGAAAACATCTTTTGGAATTTTAGCCTTTGGCACGAAGAAGACATTGCTAGAATGTACGACATCGACCAAGCTAGGATTGTTGAAGCAAAACGAAACATCGACAAATTCAATCAATCTAGAAACAATTCAATGGAAAAAATTGATGAATGGATTTTGAATTACTTACAAGAAAATGCCATTCCAGCTGGCGAAAAAATCCATTCTGAAACTCCTGGTATGATGATAGATAGACTTGCCATCATGGCACTTAAAATTTATCACATGCAAGAAGAAGTAGATAGACCTGATGCCAGTGAAGAACACAAAGCCAAATGCAGTGATAAAGTGAAGTTGCTTTCTGAGCAAATTGTTGATTTATCGTTCGCGCTTGAAACAGTTTTAGAAGACTTAATGAACTCTAAATTGAGATTCAAAGTATACCGTCAGTTGAAGATGTACAACGACCCAAGTTTAAATCCTCAGCTCTATAAAAACAACATCACTCAAGTACATCATGAGTAAAAAGAAATCTTTACACGTAGATGCATCAACTGGAGGTCGCGGAGACATCTGGATGCGCTTGCTTGGTTTCTATGCCATTGCGGGATTGCGCCCAGATTTAGACATACAAATATTGGTGCCAGAGTTCCTTAGACCGTTGGCTAAAGTTACCTATGGCGATAGAATCAATATAGTGGATAGCAAAACGCCTCAAATGAAATACAGCTATTCTACATTGGGCATAAAAGACTTAATCCCTGGCATATTAAAAGGTGAGAAATACATAGAGCCTTTTCATAAAAATGTGATAGAAGACAAAAAGAACAAACAGTTTAAAGACAAAATTAATCTGGTGTTATTTGATACTCTAGATGCATTAGGGATTGTTCATGTTCCTCCTGCCAGTATCAGTAAAACTTACCACGGATACTTAGAAATCGTTTCTATTAAATTTTTGAGATACATCACTTGGGACATGTTTTCTGAGCAGGTTCGCAAAGATTATCCTTCAATATTTGCTAAATTAAACGGAGATATCCCTTTATCGCCAGAGTTAGTGATTCCTGAAGACATTCGTCAGAATGTGGTTGTTTTTCCTAATGGTACCAGTCGTCAATTTGTACCTGTTGAATGGGCAAAACAACATTTACCTGATGCCTATTACGCATTGTTTCACAAAGACAATGAAGTAAAGATATTCAAAGATGCAGGGTTAAAAGTAATTCCTTATTACAAAGAACCTGGCGACATCATTGCAATTGCCAAACATGCAAAATGGAATGTTACAACAGATAGTTTCCCTTCACATTTGTTGCAAACTTCTAACGAAAGATGCACTGTTTGTATCACAGAAGTTAGTTTGTCTAGAGTGATTTCTCCTGGTTTTAAAGGAGTAGCTGTAGACAGCGAAGCACCTTGCCATCCTTGTGTACACTTGACAAGAAATGTACCTTGTGCGGCAGGTTATATGGAATGCCTAAATTGGAAAAATACTAAATACACTGAAAACATCCTTAAATCAATAGTGGTATAATATTTAAGAATGACAATAATTAAAGGACAAAAAGTAGGGATTGTTTTTATTTGTGGTTCATTGCAACCTGGTGCCGATGGTATAGGCGACTATAGTCGACGCATGGCTGGCGAAATGAAACGTCATGGATGCAACGTCGCACTGATAGCGTTCAACGACAAACACATTAAAAATGTTATTACTGAAATTCAGTATGAAAAGGAAATAGAAGTGGAAGTGCTTCGGTTGCCCTCTAACATGCAAAATGAATTTAGAATCAAACGCGCTCAAGAACTCATTGAGCGAGTCAATCCCGAATGGATCAGCATTCAATATGTCCTCTATGCCTTTAATGACAGAGGTCTGCCTTTTCAGTTTACAACCAACATGGAAGAATTGTGTAAGAATAGAAAAGTACATATGATGTTCCATGAGCTTTGGTTGGGTATAGAAAAGTATCCTACATTTAAAGACAAACTCTACAGTGTTTTGCAAAAAAATATTGTAAAGAAAATGATAGAAAAATTAAAGCCTCTTGTAGTGCATACGCATTCAAGTATCTATCACAAATTGTTAAATCTGAATGGTATTCCAGCCAAACAATTACAAATCTTAAGCAATATCCCTTTGTTCAACGAGTCAGTTGAAAAGAAACCAATTGGTTTGAATAATAAACTGAGCTTTTTAGTCTTTGGTTTTATCAGTCCAGGCGCACCTATCTTCGAGTTTGCTCAAGAATTAAAAGCCTATTCTGATGCTAAAAAAATTGAAGTTGAAGTGGTATTTTCTGGCAGAAATGGAGCATCTTTAGACACGTGGAAAGAGGCTTTAAACAAATATCAAATTCCGTTCTCTGTTAAAGGTGTACTATCTGTGCAAGATTTATCTGATTTGATGACCGCCTCTGATATTGGTATCTGCACTACGCCGTTTTTCTTATTCGAAAAAAGTGGTTCTGTCGCCGCCATGTTCAATCATGGTTTGCCTGTTATAAATGTGGCGTCTGCTGTAGAATGGGATCCAGAGGTGATTTCAACCTTTAAATCTGTACCTACAATTACAGAATACCTTCCAGGTGAATTCAATATTTGGATATCCAATCTCAAACAACCTATTAGGCAAAAAACAATTTCAATTATAGCCAATCAAATGTGCGAAGATTTAACCAATGCCGTTAAAACCGCAACAATATGAAAACTCCTAATCTGATATTGACCCACGCAATCGGAAATGCTAATGTAAGAGGCGTATTAAAAGGCTTTAATGATGCCAATATGCTTCACGAGTATTACACCGCTTTTGCTTGTTTCGAATCAGATATGTTGTATCATATGGCTAAAGGACCATTAAGTGAATTCAAAAGACGCTCATACGACGAACAACTTAAACGTTTAACCACTACTCATCCATACAAAGAACTGGGTAGGTTGATTGCCACAAAAATGCAATGGAAAAGCTTGATTCAACACGAAGTTGGTCGGTTCTCAATTGATAGAGTGCTAAATGAGTTGGATGAATCTTTGGCTAAACGCATCTTAAAAAACGCTTACCCAAATGTCAATGGTGTTTACGCCTATGAAGATGGTGCTATGGAAGCCTTTAAAGCGGCCAAGTCCAAACAAATAAAATGCCTTTACGATTTGCCTATTGGATACTGGAGAGCCGCTAGAGAGTTGATGAAAATAGAAATTGACAAGCAACCTGAATGGGCTGCTACCATTACGGGTTTTAACGACTCTCAAATAAAATTAGAAAGAAAAGACAAAGAGTTAGAATTGGCTGATGAGATTTTTGTTGCTAGTAGTTTTACCGCAAAAACCTTACAACATTATCCTGGTAATTTGTCTGATGTTCACGTGGTGCCTTACGGTTTTCCTACTCCTGGAACGCCTAAACAATACGATTATTCTAAAAATAGAAAATTAAAAGTACTCTTCGTTGGTGGCTTATCACAACGTAAAGGCATTGCGTACTTGTTTCAAGCTGCTAAACAATTACAATCTGCCGTTGAACTTACTATTGTTGGTAATACAACTGGTGTTGAATGTGCTGCTTTAGATAAGGCTTTAACCAATTGCCATTATATACCTAGCTTGCCCCATGCTCAAATATTAGAGCAAATGAAACAAGCTGATGTTTTAATATTCCCATCTCTTTTTGAAGGATTTGGATTGGTGATTACAGAGGCAATGTCTCAAGGTACACCCGTTATTACAACTGATAGAACTGCTGGTCCAGACATTATACAACACAACCACAATGGTTGGATAGTAGAAGCTGGTAGTACCAATGCCATCGTTGAATGTTTAGAAAACATCATTCAAGATCCTGATGCTTTAAGCGCTTCTGGATTAAATGCCTATCATACTGCAAGCAATCGTCCATGGTCAGCTTACAGCAGCGATATGGGCAAACTGTTATTAAACCTATACAACTCTGCTCAAGTAAATATTGAATAATCCTGTAGACATATCGACCTTACATCAGGCACCTCCTAAACAGGAGATAAGTCTTACTTGGTCTGACCCAATTTGGGTGATCAAGAAAGGGATATGGCTGTACTTCTTTTTATTGATATTTGAAGGAGCGCTTAGAAAATGGTTTTTACCTGGATTGGCAACGCCATTGCTCATCATTAGAGACCCAGTGGCTCTTGGTATCTTATTGGTGGCATACAAACACCATCTATTCCCAAATGTGTTTTACATCAAACTGGTGATGTATTTAGCCATCGTTAGTATATTAACCACCATGGCTGTTGGTCATGGCAATTTATTTGTGGCATTGTATGGCGCGCGACCGATGATGTTGCATTTCCCTATGATGTATGTGATGGGTAAGATATTCAACAAGGAAGATGTTGAACAAATGGGCAAAGCATTTTTATGGATAGCCATACCAATGGTGTTCTTAATTGGCTTGCAGTTTTACAGTCCGCAAAGTGCTCTTGTTAACCGTGGTGTTGGTGGAAGTGCTGAAGGTGCTGGATTTTCTGGTACTGGCGAATTTATGCGTCCTCCTGGTACTTTTTCTTTTACAACCGGTCTTGTTCAATTTTATACCATTGTTGCCGTATTTGTTTTTTACTTCTTTATTAAGAGTGATAGAATCAATAAGTTTTTACTCTATGGTTCTGCCGTAGCTTTGCTTATAGCCATTCCATTTTCTATAAGTAGAGCTTTGATATTTAATGTTGTTATTGAAGTCGGTTTGCTCTCATTGGCGGTTGTTAACAAACCGAGCTACTTTAAAAAGATACTATTGATTGCTGCCATCGCTATACCTGCCTTCTTAATACTGAATCAAACGTCTTTCTTTCAAACTGCGTCAGGTGCTATGAACGAAAGATATGAAACCGCTACTGAAGGTGAAGGTGGATTAGGTAATATTTTCGTTGAACGTTTCCTCGGTGGTATGCTTAGAGCACTTGAAGAATCTTCTGACAAACCTTTCTTTGGATTGGGGCTTGGGCTAGGTACCAATGTTGGAGCGCAATTGCTTTACGGTAGTATCAATGGATTTACTATTGATGAAGAAGAATGGGGTAGGATAATAGGTGAAATGGGTCCCTTACTTGGACTGATGTTGATTTTTGTTAGAGTGAGTTTTGCGTTCAATATGCTTTACAACTCTGCCAAATACATGCGAAAAGAAAACTTCTTGCCTTGGATGATGATAGGTGTTGGTTTCTTGATATTCCTTCAAGGGCAGTGGGCTCCCCCTACTTCTGTCGGATTTTCTACCATCATGGGTGGTATGATGCTGGCTGGTTTCAACGAAAAACCTGAGGATAAACAGGAAATAATAGAAGATACAGATGTGCCCGAGATAAATACTAAAATAGTCAATGCATAACCAAGCTTTACATATCGTATTAATTGGCAATTATCGAAAAGATAATCAAATGAGCATGAACTTATTTGCCAAGATGCTGTATGACGGCTATACCAAAGCTGGACATAGTGTTGAAATCTGGTATCCTACACAATTTTTAGGAGGTCTCGTCTCTAATACGTTGTCTGGTATAGGAAAATGGTTGGCTTATATCGATAAGTGGATATTGTTTCCTGCAGTCATGCGGATTAAATTGCTCTCCCCAAAATACAAGTCAACTAAGTTTCATATTTGCGACCACTCTAATGCTGTCTATATAGCCTCCTTGCCAAAACAAAAAACTCTGATTACCTGTCATGATGTACTTGCAATTAAAGGTGCTTTCGGCGATAAATCAGCTTTTTGTGATGCTTCAAAAACTGGTGTTATACTTCAGAAGTGGATTTTGAATAGTTTGCTTAAAGCCAATAAAATTGCTACAGTATCTCAAACGACTTTATTACATCTACGAGAATTAAGTAAAGGCAGAGATACCTCAGGTAAAGACTGGAGAGTAGTGCTGAATGCCTTTAACGAACCATTTTCGAAGTTGTCTAAAGGTGAAACAGAAGAAATTTTTAATCGATACGATATACAAATCAATACCAAGTTCATATTACATGTTGGCTCTGATTTGCCGCGTAAGAATAGGGTGTTGTTGGTTGATATGCTAATAGCATTAAAAGATACTTGGGATGGCGTTTTAGTATTAGCTGGTCAGAGTTTGAATCAAGAACTGACTCAGAAAATACACGACCATCAATTAACAGATAGAGTAATTTCTATTGTTCATCCAACTTTTGAATTGTTGAAAGCCTTGTATAGTGCCTGCGATACTTTTGTGTTTCCGTCGTATTCAGAGGGATTTGGATGGCCTGTAATAGAAGCTCAAGCATGTGGTGCTCCAGTAATTGCATCTAAATATCCCGCTATAGCAGAAGTAGCAGGTGATGCTGCATTGTTGGCCGACCCATATCAAGTTGATGAATTTGTACAACAATTCAAATCCTTACAAGACCAACAAATAAGAACTACATTACTTCAAAATGCTGAAAAAAATACTCAGCGTTTTGATAGACAAAATATGATACACAAATACTTAGAATTTTTAAACGCATAACATGAAGAAACTATTGAAACTGTTTATAGTATTAATGCCTTGGCGAATCAAAAGATGGATGTTACAATCATTCTTTGGTTACAAGCTGCATAAAAATGCCTATATCGGTTTGGCATGGGTCTACCCATCTGCTCTCGTAATGGATGATAAAAGCAAAATCCACCATTTTACCGTTGCCATACATCTCGACTTAATTCAAATAGCATACGACTCAAGTATTGGACGCAATTGCTGGATTACTGGCATGTCTACCAAAACTGAGTCTGAGTATTTTAAAGACCAAAAGGATAGAAAAGCAGAATTGATTATGGGGAAATTCTCCCATTTCACTAAAGGCCATCACATCGATTGCACCAATTCTGTTGTGTTAGGGGATTTTGTAACTGTTGCAGGATATCAATCTCAATTCTTATCTCATTCTATCAATATTTACAAGAACATTCAAGACAGTGCGCCAATTTATATAGGAGATTACACTTTTGTTGGAACCAATGTGGTGATATTAGGCGGAGCTAAACTTCCTGCTTATTCAGTACTTGGAGCAAAATCTTTATTGAATAAAGCTTACACTGAAGAATGGAAATTATATGCCGGTGTCCCAGCTCGACCAGTTGCAGACATCAGCAAAGAAGCAAAATACTTTTATAGAACAGACGGATTCGTATACTAAACTGAAAATAATACTATGTGCGGAATATCAGGAATAATAGGCATACCTAACAATCACCAAATGATTGAAACGATGTGTGCTGCAATGAAACATCGAGGACCCGATGCCACCGGAACTTTTGTTGAAAATGATGTGGCTCTGGGGCATGTTAGATTGTCTATCATCGACCTTAGCAATGGCGCCAATCAACCTTTTAACGATGTTGACAACCGTTACGTTATGGTGTTCAATGGTGAAATCTATAACTATGAACAAGTACGTAAAAAAATCGAATACAATTGGAAAACACATTCTGATACTGAAGTAATATTAGCAGCATACATCAAATGGGGTAAAGATTGCTTGAAACATTTGAATGGGATGTTCGCTTTTGCTATTTGGGATAAAGTAGATAAAACGCTTTTCATGGCAAGAGATAGAGTGGGCATTAAACCATTCTACTATAGCATTAAAGACAATGTGTTGATATTTGGTTCTGAAATTAGAACCCTTTTGTCTACCAATTTGATCGAGCGAAATATAGACCAATTAGGTCTATACGAATACCTCAACAGAATTGCTGTTAAAACGCCAAGAACCATTTTGAAAGACATTTTCCAATTGTTGCCTGGTCATTATGCAGAATTCAAAGATGGTAAATTTACTTCTACTGCTTATTGGAATTTGTTAAAACCAATTCAAAATGTAAACGTTCCTGAGAATTTTGAAACTGCAAGAATAAAAACATTGGATTTGTTTGAACAATCTATCAAACGCAGAATGGTAGCCGATGTTAAAGTAGGGGCATTCTTGTCAGGTGGTATAGACTCGTCTGCAGTTGTTGCAGCAATGGCCCATAACAGTTCAAACCCAGTTCAAACCTTCTCCATCATTTTTGATGAAAAAGAATATGATGAATCTGAATATGCCAGAATGATTGCTGAAAAATACAACACCAATCATACTGAAATTAAGCTGCGACCAGAAATGTTGATTGAAGAGTTGCCAAACTTTTTTAAAGACATGGATTCGCCAACAGTGGATGGTATCAACACGTATTTGGTGTCAAAACTTGTCAAACAAACTGGTATAAAAGTGGTTTTAACTGGATTAGGAGGAGATGAGTTGTTTGCAGGGTATAAAAACTTTACCCGTTGGGCTGATTATAAAAAGAAACAATGGCTTTACGAAAACTTCATAACCAAATCAGCTTTAAAAATTGTAAGCTTGTTTTATAAAAATAGAGCCATTATGAAGATTCTCGATTTGCAAAGTTCAGGTAAAGTGGGATTGGCCGAATTTTATAACAACAGCAGAAGTATTTACCTTAAAAAAGAACTTGAAGAATTGATTGAAAAGCCAAAAGGCGCTGATGATAGTAACTGGTTGGATTTAAAAAGTGACATCTTTAAAACTGTGCCTACTCTAAGTCAGTATTCAATTGGTGAAATGTCTAATTATACTTTGGATATTTTAATCAAAGACACAGACCAGATGAGCATGGCTTGGGCTTTAGAAGTAAGAGAACCATTCTTTGATTTCGAGTTTATAGAATACATACTTGGTGTGCCAGATAAATTTAAATACAATAAAGAAACACCTAAACATTTATTTGTAAAAGCAATGGGCAAACTCATTCCATCTGAAATAGTTTACCGTCCTAAAAAAGGATTCTCTTTCCCTTGGGATTATTGGTTGCGCAACGAATTGAAATCGTATTGTGATGAAGCTATAACCAGTCTAGAAAACAGACAATTGTTTAAGCCTGGTAGCTTGAAAAAATACTGGAACAAATTTTTATCAAAAGATAAAACCATTACTTGGTCGCATATCTGGGCTTTTGTAGTGTTAGAAAACTGGATGAAACAAAACGACATTACCATATAAAACATGAAAGTACTCCGTGTCATCAATAGCATGAATCCTGTAAAAGGCGGACCCTGTGAAGGTATCAGAAATTCTATTCCTGAACTTAAAAAGTATGGTGTAGAATCTGACGTGCTTTGTCTTGATGCTCCCGATGAAACTTTTATTGGTAAAGATAGTTTTAAAGTCTTTGCTATCGGACCAGCTATTGGTCCTTGGGCTAAGAGCTCTAATTTGTTGCCTTGGTTGATGCAACATTTGTCTAATTACGATGTTGTAATTGTTCATGGTATTTGGCAATACCACAGCCATGCAGTTGCTAAAGCGGTTGCGGCATTAAAATCAAAAAACAAACCTTGCCCGAGAATGTATGTGATGCCTCATGGTATGTTAGACCCATATTTTCAAAAGGCTCCCGGAAGAAAAATCAAAGCCATTCGAAACAGTTTGTTTTGGTATTTTATTGAAAAACATGTTATCAATAAAGCTGATGGGATATTGTTTACGTGTAAAGAAGAATTGGAGTTGGCGTCACAAACGTTTAACAATTATCACCCAAAAGCTGTTTTCAATATCGGATATGGTATCAATGCACCTGTGCCTTACAACGATAATTTATCTAAAAAATTCACCAATCAATTTCCGTCTTTGTTAAACAAATCCATGATACTCTTTTTAAGTAGAATTCATGAAAAGAAAGGCGTTGATTTGTTGATTAAGGCATTCGAAGAGACTTATAAGGATTATACCTCCAATATTCCAGCCTTGGTAATTGCTGGTCCAGGTATGGATTCTGAGTATGGTCAAACTTTACAATCCATCATCGATGGTTCGAACTTCCTCAAATCGAATGTTCATTGTGTTGGGATGTTGCAAGGTGATTTGAAATGGGGTGCTTTCCATACTTGTGAAGTTTTCGCTTTACCAAGTCATCAAGAAAATTTTGGGATAGCTGTAGTTGAAGCTTTGGCTTGTGGCAAACCAACATTGATAAGTAATAAAGTAAACATCTGGAGAGAAATACATGATAATTATGCTGGCATTGTCGATGAAGATGATGAGCAAGGGGTCAATTTAAATTTAAAAAAATGGAGAGATACTACAGCATCAGAAAGGGTATTGATGTCTAAAAACGCAGTAACTACTTATCAGAAGTATTTTACAATTGAGCAAGCAGCTATAAATTTATACAACGTATTACAAACAAACTTGAAGCATGCATAATCAGAATACACACGTAGGACCATCATTTTCTTTGAGTAATAGAATTGCTAGAGTGATTTGGGGTATTGTGAATACCTTGTTTTTTAGATATACACCAAAACCTTTTCACGCTTGGAGAGCATTCGTTTTGAAATGCTTTGGGGCAAAAATTGGCAAAGGTGTTCATGTGTATCCTAAAGTCAATATTTGGGCACCTTGGAACCTTGTATTAAAAGAAGGTTGCGGCATTGCCAATGGTGCTACTTTGTACTCTCAAGACATCATAACCATTGGTGAATGGGCTGTAATTTCTCAAGGCGCTCATTTGTGTGCTGGCACCCATGATTATAATACCGAAGGTTTCATTCTTATAACCAAACCTATCACTGTTGGAGATAGAGCTTGGGTAGCTACTGAAGCATTTATTCACCCAGGAATAAAAATTGGAGACGGTTGCGTTGTTGGAGCACGCTCTGTTGTGAATAAACACATGCCCGATTGGATGGTATGTGCCGGAAATCCATGTGTACCATTAAAACCTAGAAAAAAATTTAATTAATGCTAGATTTAACCATTGCCATACCTGTTAAAAACGAAGAAAGAAACCTGCCTGGTTGCTTACAAGCCATTGGTAAAGATTTTGCTGCCAAAATTGTCGTAATTGATTCGGGTAGCACTGATAAAACCAAAGACATCTGTGATGCAAATGGGATAGAATTTATCCAATTCAATTGGGATGGTAAATTCCCTAAAAAACGCAATTGGTATTTGAGAAATCATACACCTACTACAAAATGGGTATTGTTTCTTGATGCCGATGAATACTTGACAAACGACTTTAAAAAGGATATGAGCAATGCACTTAAGTCAGATGAATTTGTTGCCTATTGGTTGTCCTATACCATTTACTTTATGGGTAAAAATTTGAAAGGTGGTTACCCTCTTAATAAATTAGCACTCTTTAAAGTTGGGGCTGGTGAATACGAAAAAATTGATGAAGACCAATGGAGTAAGTTGGATATGGAAATACACGAACATCCAATTATCTCTGGCAAAATAGGAGAAATTAAAAGTAAAATTGACCACCAAGATTTTAGAGGCGCTGCGCATTATGTGAATAAACATACTGAATACGCCTCTTGGGAAGCCAATAGATACTTAAAAGCCATTAACGACCCAAATATATCATCGCAATGGACCTGGAAACAGAAACTGAAATATAAATTGATAAGGTCTATTTGGATTGGACCAATATTCTTTTTGGGAAGTTTTATTTTTCTAGGTGGATTTAGGGATGGTAGGAGAGGCTTTGCATTTGCAATGCTTAAAATGAGTTATTACACTTTAATATATTGTAAAATACAAGAAGAGCTGAAAAAATGAGCGTAAAAAAAATCAAAATATTGGTTTATTCTTCGGTCTTTTATCCTGGCATTGGCGGGATAGAAAACCATACGCTATTTCTTGTCCGCGAATTTGTTAAAGCTGGTCATGATGTCAAAGTCATAACAGAACAACAACAAGACCCTAGTCGACCACTAGATGGTATTGAGGTGGTACATGCTTCGAAAATACTGAAACAAATTCAATTGTTCTTTTGGTCGGATGTGCTATACATGCCCAATATTACGCTTAAAGGAGCTTGGTTGTTCTTCCTTAATCCATTTAAGAAATGGGCCATCTCTCACAACGATTTCCATTTGATGTACAGCAACGATTGGAAAACCAAACTTAAAAATTTCTTAATCAAACGCGCAACTGCCAACATTTCTGTTAGCAAAAGTGTCGCTGATTTTTTAAAAGTCCCTTCTAAAGTTATTTACAACTGTTACGATAATGATGTGTTTAAACTTTACGAAGATGAACAACGTATTTACGATTTTGCATTTGTTGGAAGATTGGTGTCTCAAAAAGGATGTGAATTGCTGATAGATGCATGTAGTCAACTTAATAGACCATTTACACTCAATATAATAGGAGATGGATATGAATATGAAACATTGAAAACAAAAGTTAGAACTATGAACTTAGAAAACAATATAAAATTCCTTGGATTTAAACAAGGAGAAGAACTTGCAAGAAACCTCAACAGACATCGCACCATGATAGTGCCGTCGTTGGATGTAGAGGGCTTTGGCATCGTGGCTTTAGAAGGATTGGCTTGTGGTTGTCACATGATCGTTTCTAATGCTGGAGGATTGGCCGAAGCTACTGGTGAGTATGGCCAAATTTTTCAAATGAAAGACCAAAAGGCTTTGACCGATTTGCTATTGAAATCGTTCGATCACAAGGAGAACTTAAATGATCCTGGAAGAATCGATTATTTAAACAACCACTCGAAAGAGAAAGTTGCACAAGAATACTTAAACATTTTTAACAATATAATTTAATAAAGGTTCCGTTATGTTTGCATTAAAAGATATTAAAGACATTAAAATACCTGAGAAAACACTATGCCTGACATTTGATGATGGACCTGGTCCATATTCACTAGAAATAGGAAAATTTTTGCACGAATATGGTATTAGAGCTACATTTTTTGTAGTAGGTAAATTTGCAATTGAGCGACCAGATATTGTAGAAGAATTGCATAATCTCGGTCACATTATTGGCAACCATACATTCGAACATCCTGATATGCCATATTATGTGTCTATCAATGGCAATGTGCAAGACCAATTGATAAGAACGAATGAACTGATTCATAAATTCAATAAGGGTAAACTAACGTATTTTAGAGCACCGTATGGCAAATGGTCGCCTGAAGTTGCACACGAGCTCAATACCAACCTTAGAACCAGTTATAGATTTGTTGGTCCGGTTTACTGGGATATTGAAGGCATTGATTGCTATTATTGGAAACTTGGAAAAACAGTTCAAGAAACCATCGACATTTATCTGAAGAAGATTGACATTCCGAAAAAAGGTATTTTGGTGATGCACGATCATATAGCTGATATGGACACAGTTCAAGAAGTCAATAAAACGCATGAATTGGTTAAACAACTGATTCCAATTTTATTGGATATGGGATATAAATTTATTGGATTGGATGAGATAGAAGACCCACAGCTTACATCGGCAAAAAATGATTCGTTTGCATTGTTAGCTCCGAATGGAAACGTATTGCAATACGATGATAAGGAAGGTGGCGTACTGACATGGTCTGATAAAGGTGTAACCTCAGAGAGCATGGCCTTTAGTATAGAGTACCATGGTTATGGAAAAGTCGCATTAAAAACTGAGAACGGGAATTATTTAAGGGTCAATGCCGACGAAAATACCGCTGTTCAAGTCACCACTAAATTTAATGAATATTGTTTGTTTGATGATATACCAGTAGATTCTAAAGGCATGCAATTTAGAACTTACAACGGCAACTATTTGAGTTCAGAGTGCAAGAGCAATACATTGTTAAAAGCAGAGGCATTGTTTATGCATAAAGCACTAACATTAAGATTCATGCCATTGCGCATGGCTTACATCAAGCCAGTCACATTTTCAGAGCGTATCAATCGCATGAAAAAGCAATGGAAATTCATCAAATCCAAACTCCTTCAATCTTAAACTAAAAGATTTGTCCCTTTGGCGCGGCCTGCGCCTGTCCGCCTCAGGCGGAGGCTACCGACCGGAGGTCTCAACGCCTGCCCAGCATCATGTCGAGTCCTCAAGAATCAAATGCTGGCTCGGAGCTTGTCAAAAAAAAAAGCCCCAATTAATGGGGCCTTCTTTTTAATATGCGTTTGATGATTTTTAAATTAAACTGCGTTCTTGTCACCTATAAACATGTTGCGAATTGTGAAATAGATGATTTTTAGCTCTAATAAGAATGACCAGTTTTCTATGTACCAAATGTCGTACTCAATACGTTTTGCCATTTTCTCAACGTTTTTGGTCTCACCTCTCAAACCATTGGTTTGTGCCCAACCAGTGATGCCCGGTCTAGCAAAGTGTCTTACCAAATAATTGTCGATCAATTCAGAATACTCGTTGGTGTGTTTTACCATGTGAGGTCTCGGACCAACAACAGACATATTACCAATCAATACATTGAAGAATTGAGGCATTTCGTCAAGGTTGGTTTTTCTTAAGAATTTACCAACTCTGGTGATTCTGTTGTCGTTTGCAGTAGCCTGTTTTGAATCAGACTCACTGTTAACACGCATGGTTCTAAATTTCCAACAATAGAATTCTTTGTTCCCTTCTCCAGTTCTCTTTTGTTTGAAGAAAATTGGTCCTTTAGAACTTAGTTTCACCATCAAAATTAAGATAGGGAATAACCAAGGGAAAATGAACAATATCACCAACATCGAGAAGAAGATATCAAAGAATCTTTTCTTTAATCTGTTTAATGGCACTTCAAGCGGCTCTTCACGAAGAGAAACAACTGGTACATTGCCATAAAAGTCAATCGATACATTGTTGGTCTCTTTAAAGAGTTTGTAATCTGGAATGAATTTGATACGGATCAAATTTCTTTCGCAGAAATTAATAAGTTGTCTGATTTCAATTGAAGAGAAGTCTCTCAATGCAACGTATACTTCGTGTACATTATGTGTCAATGTATACTCGTAAACGTTTTTAATCGGACCTAAATAGCTTGTTTTTAATTCATCGTTGCTTCTACTGTCATCAAAGTAACCAAGTACTTTGTATCCTTGAGAAAGGTCAGCAGTTAAAGCATCGTAAATTTCAATCCCTATGTCTTCAGACCCAACAATAACAGCATTTCTGAAGTTGTTGCCAGATTTTCTCAATTTGCGTAAGAATTGAATGGTTACAATTCTGTAAATCAAAGTAAGAATGATGAAGTTTAGAATGAAGGTCACAAATCCCATTCCGTTCAAATTGTGGAAATAGAACAGTTCTGAAAAGGTAACCAAAGACAAGAATAGGTAAAGAATCAATCGCATGGTTTTGCTAAGCGATTTCTCAATAGCATCAGTGCGGTTAAATGTAAATTCATTAAAGTGATACACCAAGTAGAGCCAGAAAATATTCGTTATGAAAATGAATATTTGTGAATCTCTGGTGAAAAATACATCATAGTGGTCGTAGCGCACAAAAAATGATACTAAATAAGAGATATTCAAAAAGAATAAATCTCCAATTATCAAGATCAATTTAATGTACCTGATGTAATTGTTAAAATTAAGGCTTCGTAGTTGTTCTTTCATCGCGTTTGTGTAAAGTTTGGTGTTTTGTTTAGTGTTTGTTTTTAGTGATTTTCTGTTGTTTCTTTTTGTTGCGTTTTCTTGGTAGTTGTTATTCGTTGTTTGTTATTTGTTATTTGTTATTTGTTATTTGTTATTTGTTATTCGTTATTCGTTATTTTTTTGACTTTTAACTTTTGACTTTTAACTTCTTTAGTCACCAATCCCAAGTACAAAGTACCAGTCTCATTTTTTATATTGTGTTGTAAATCTATCTTTCCATTTGTAATTGCCCGCTCTAACTCATCCAAATTCACTTAGTGGCTACACAATGGCGCCTTTTCGGTAAAGAGTCGCACAACGTGTTTTTCTTTCAGAATTGCATCTGAAAATTGATGATTTAAGGAAAGATTTGGCCTCGAATAAGCCCCGTTAATAGTTGATTTTTTGGCAGAAATTAAAAACAATTTAACTTTTGAATCCTTAACACAAGAAGACGACAGATTCTTGTCTGTCATTATAAGAATGTGGTTCACATTCTTAAAGGATGCCAATGGTACATTAAGTGTCGCCATTTGTGTTTTTCAGATTTCTCTGGTTTTGTTTTTAGTTCCAAAAAATTAAGTGTTTTTACATTTGAGTATTTATACCTAATTTTTCAAAGGCAATATTAAGAGCATTTTTCAAATATTCCAAACGATTCAAGATTAAAAAATGACTAAATATTCATTGATTTTGTGTAACCTATTGTTTATTATAGTATTAGATTTTTTTGTCTTCTCAAAAAGTAGAAAAACATTCTCAAATTGAGAAATTAAATTTCCTTAATTATCAGATTTTCAATGAAATACAGAAAAGAAAGTTAAACAAAATAAATATCTATAAGTCAGCGACTTACGAGTGTTTGTTAATTTTTTTTAGACAAAAAACAACCCAATTTATTCAACAAAATACATTGTTTTCTAATTAACCTAATTTTGGTAAAAGTATTCCCCAAAAACCACATTTTTACTCCCGAATGGTTCTCTTTAAGTCAAGTTGGTTGAATTTAACTCCTTTTCCAGTTTTAATAAACTAAGTTGATGACTTTTGATTCAACCCTTGGTACTTGTTCTATTAGTTTTCTTCTTAAAAAAAATATTGTAGCAATACCCAATTCTGATATTGCCATAATTCAATTCGTAATCGTAATTTTCTATGGTTTGATTGTTGACCAGTACAGTCTGACCACCATAAATCGGTTTCATAAACGATTTCGAACACGAAAGTATCAACGAGTGAAGATGCTCCTTGTCTAAATACCTCTCGTATTCTATTCCAGCTTGTACAAAATTTTTGTTGTCGTCTAAATCGTTTACCCGTTCATTTGATATCAAAACAATTGATTGAGAAGTCTCATTGTAAAATTCATCAAACAACCTATAACTTTGAGCTGATAGTGTATAATAATTAAAATTGATATTGATGTTGTTGTGTTTGCCAATTTGAACACCTCCATGTATTCCTATTCCATAACTTAAATATTTCAATGAGATACCCGACTTGTAATGCATTTCGCCAAAAGAATCGCGCATGGTGTAGTCAAAACCTCTGCCTATTTTACCCGATTCATAACTGAGTTGCAGTCCTAACCAATAAGGATACTTGCTATCTGTTTTAAACGTGTGTTTGAACATAAAGCCCGCAGCAGAAGTCGGACTTCTATTTTTATCTAGTTGACTGTATTTCGCACCTGGAATAGTAAATGTATTGAATTGCTTACCCAATGAAAGGATGTTCCATCTTAAAGTATTTTGAGCATGCATAAAATTCATAAATAGTATGCTCAAACAAATTAGAACTATTGAATGTCTCATAGTTAAAAGACAAATATAAAAAAGAGTTTCATACTACAAGACAATTGAAAGAAATTCTTGTTGATTATCTATAATATACTTTAGTTACTGAAGCATTTTTAATTATTTTTAGATGTATAATCAATGGAGATCAATACTATGCCAAATAAGTTTCTTATAAGTCATGTAAAAGCGCTTAGTTTTTAATTTCTGCTAAACTAATGAGAACATTAGACCCACAAGCTTTGAAGGTTCTGCACAAAAAATCCTTTGCTGAGCAAAGGATTTTTTGTGGACTTAACATCCCGCTTAAAAGCAAGCTTTACGCGGTCTATTAAAGTCCACAAAAAAAGCCTTCCGTTTGGAAGGCTTGCTTTGTGATCCCGCTGGGACTCGAACCCAGGACCACTACATTAAAAGTGTAATGCTCTACCAGCTGAGCTACGGAATCATTCCTTTTTTTTAAAGGTGGTGCAAAAGTAATCCTTTTATACTAATTTACAAACACCTAACGAAAAAAAAATGTTTTTTTTATACGTTGAATCTGAAATGCATACAGTCGCCATCCTTTACCACATACTCCTTGCCCTCAACACCCATTTTTCCAGCCTCTTTTACTGCCGCTTCTGTTTTGTATGTTAGATAATCATCGTACTTAATTACCTCTGCTCTAATAAAGCCTTTTTCAAAGTCAGAATGTATCACTCCAGCCGCCTGTGGCGCTTTCATTCCATTCGTTATTGTCCATGCCCTTACTTCCTTTTCTCCAACCGTAAAGTAGGTAATGTAATTCAATATTTTATATGCCGCTTTTATCAATTTGGCTACACCACTTTCGGTTAAACCTAAATCGCTTAAAAACATCGCGCGCTCTTCTGCATCTTCTAACTCAGCAATCTCTGCTTCTGCAGCTGCACTTATCACCATCACATCTGAGTTTTCTTCTGCTGCAATTTGTCTAATTTGTTCTACCCACTGATTGCCCTTGCCATCTGGTAAACTCTTCTCATCAACGTTGCAAACATATAACACTGGTTTGCTTGTTAACAGATTCAAATCTGCCGTTAGCTCAACTTGTTCTTCTGTTACATCACTTATAGTTCTGATGTTTTTGCCTTGTAACAAATGCGCTTTGTATTTTTCACACGCATCAGCAACCTTAGCAGCTTCTTTATCTCCAGCCTTAGCTTGTTTCTGAACTTTTGCTAATCTAGCTTCTACAGATTCTAAATCTTTTAATTGTAGTTCAGTGTCGATGATTTCTTTATCTCTAATTGGATTTACAGAACCATCTACGTGAATGATGTTGTCGTTTTCAAAACAACGCAATACATGCAAAATAGCATTGGTGCTTCTAATGTTTCCTAAAAACTGATTGCCCAATCCTTCTCCTTTACTTGCACCTTTTACCAATCCCGCAATGTCTACAATCTCAACAGTTGCAGGCACAATGTTTTGTGGTTTTGCAATCTCTGTCAATTTGGTTAAACGCTCATCTGGAACCGTAATAACGCCAATGTTAGGCTCTATTGTACAAAAAGGGAAATTAGCTGCTTGTGCTTTAGCATTGCTCAAACAGTTAAATAAGGTCGACTTACCAACGTTAGGCAATCCTACTATTCCGCATTGTAATGACATATTCTTTCTTTAAAAATTTTAATTAAGCTTTAGCTATCTCACCAATGTCTTTGATGATTTTCATGGTCAGATTTCTTGCTGTAGTTTCAGATTTACTCTCTGCATAGATTCTAATGATGGGTTCGGTGTTTGATTTTCTCAAATGTATCCACTCTTCTTCAAAATCAATTCTTACTCCATCCACTGTATTGATAGGGAATTTTTTGTACTTCTCTTTGATCTTTTCCAAAACGCTATCAGCATCAATGTCCTTAGTTAAATCAACCTTGTTTTTAGAAATGATGTAATTAGGAAAAGACATTCTTAAAGCCGTAGTAGTTTTACCTGATTTAGCCAATGAACTTAAAAACAAAGCTATTCCAACCATCGCATCTCTGCCATAGTGCAACTCTGGATAGATAATACCTCCATTGCCTTCGCCTCCAATTACTGCTTTCGTTTCTTTCATTTTCTCAACCACATTCACTTCGCCTACTGCACTTGCTGTATATTTACCTCCAGCTTTTTCTGTCACATCTTTCAATGCTCTTGTAGAAGAAAGATTAGAAACGGTGTTGCCTTTTTTGTGGTGTTTTAAAACATAATCAGCTACAGCTACCAATGTGTACTCTTCGCCAAACATAGCACCATCTTCACCTACTAAAGCCAATCTGTCTACATCTGGATCAACACAGATGCCTAAATGTGCTTTATTGGATTTAACGGTTGATGACAACTCTGTTAAATGTTCTGGCAATGGCTCAGGGTTGTGAGCAAAGTGACCGGTAGGTTCGCAATTTAATTCAACAATCTCTTTTACACCCAATGCTTTTAACAACATAGGAACCGCAAATCCACCGCTTGAATTTACCGCATCAACTACCACTTTGAAATTCTTATCTGTAATGGCTTTTACATCCACCAAAGGCAATTTCAATATCTCATCAATGTGATTCTGAATATAAGAATTGTTCTCAGTATACGTGCCTAAAGCCATTACTTCTGCATATTCAAACTTTTGCTCCTCTGCAATCTGTAATACTTTTTCAGCTTCTGCGGCCGAAATAAATTCGCCTTTGTTGTTAAGTAGTTTTAGTGCGTTCCATTGCTTAGGGTTGTGACTGGCAGTAAGGATGATACCACCGGCAGCTTTTTCTAATTGAACTGCCATCTCAACTGTTGGGGTGGTAGATAAACCGAGATTCATGACATCCAAACCCATGCTCAACAACGTTGAACACACTAGGTCAGATACAATCTTTCCAGACAATCTAGCATCTCTTCCAATAATAATTAATTTGCCCTTGTTAGTTGATTTTATCCATGCACCATAAGCAGATGCGAACTTAACTATATCAACCGGTGTCAAATTCTCGTTGGGAATCCCACCAATAGTACCTCTAAAGCCCGATATTGATTTAATTAATGTCATTGTAATAATGGGGTGCAAAAGTAGGTAAAAAGCCTCAATTTAAAATAATAGATTACTAACATTTTAAATGTTGAAATTTGTCGACTTTACACACACTTAATATGGTTGTCTCTCGATAAATGTCGTATTTTGCAAACTGATATGTCTAAACCTACTGCTGTAGTTATTTTTGCCTCTTTAATTGCTTGTTTGTCATTTACTTGCAAGTCTAACGCGCCGGTAAATACCGATCTTCAACTCAGTGTAGCGTTCTATAACATAGACAACCTCTACGATACCAAAGACGATACATCGCACAAAGACGATGATTTTACTCCAAATGGAAAATACAAATGGGACAAATCAAGGTACGAACAAAAAATTCGCAATTTGAATAAAGTCATTTCTCTCATTGCCGACGGAAATCCTCCGGATATTTTGGGTGTTTGTGAATTGGAAAGTGCCCTGGCCCTCAGTGATTTACTAAAATCAAAAAGTCTTAAAAACCAATACAATTTCGTTCACTATGATTCTCCTGATGAAAGAGGCGTAGATGTAGCCCTAATTTATAAAACCTCTAAATTTAAAGTTCTTGAATCTAAAAATTACAAGGTAGTACTCTCTAAGGATACAAACGATAGAACTAGAGATATACTCTATGTTAAGGGAATATCGCCAATCAACAATGATACATTTAATTTCATAGTCTGCCATTATCCTTCTAGAAAGGAAGGTAAGAATGAAAGTGAACAAAATAGATTGGATGCTTCTGCCCAATGTCTGAAAATTATTTCTGAAAAAATCTCCTTAAAAAGACAAAACTTAATTGTCTTGGGTGACTTTAACGACCAACCTTGGGACAAATCTATGCAAACTGTATTAGGAGCCAGCTCTCACAACAAATTTCCTAATGCTCAACTACAAAACCTAATGTTCGAATTGCCTAAAGAAACTGGTTCCTACTTTTTTCGTGGACATTGGGAACGACTTGATCAAATCATCATCTCTGCAGCTTTAAGAGATGGTAAAGGACCCGATTATATCGAAGGTTCTCTCTCTGTTCTAAAAGAAGATTGGATGATGCAAAAAGGCAAATATGAAGGTTACCCTTTGCGAACTTTTGGCGGCGAAAATTGGTTAAATGGTTACAGCGACCATCTGCCAGTGAAAATTAACATACAATTGAAATAATGGCGACTAGAAAATCAAATACAAAATTACCTCAATCAAAAACAACCAAAAACAACAGCAATAAAAAGCTGAAAGTAAGAATAGTCAACAGAGAATTGAGTTGGCTGTCTTTCAATGATAGAGTGCTTCAAGAAGCCAACGACTCGAATGTGCCTCTACTTGAAAGACTGAAATTTCTTGGAATTTTTTCTTCTAATTTGGATGAATTCTTTCGCGTGCGTGTTGCAACCAACAAAAGGATGTTGAAATTGAAATCAACCGTTAACCGCGAAATCAATAAAAAACAAATCAAAGAAACTTTGCACGATATCTACAACAAAGTTGTGATTCAGCAAGTGAAATTCAATAACATCTACAATCAACTGCTTGAAGAATTCAAATCTAAGAACGTTTTTTTCGTTAATGAAAAACAAATCAATATTCAGCAGACCCTCGAAGTGAGGCGCTACTTTCGCGAAGAAATCATCAACACCATTTTCCCTCTTATTTTAGATGAAAAGAAATCATTTCCTTTTTTAAGAGACAATACCGTTTATCTGGCGTGCAAACTCATAAACACCATTACCCAAGATAAAAAGTATGCACTAATTCCGCTCCCAACCAAGGTAAAAAAACGTTTCTATCAATTGCCTAAACAAGGTATTGCAACTTACATCATGTTTATTGACGATGTTATCAGATGTAATTTGGATGTTGTTTTCTCAAGCTTTGAATACAATGTGTTTGAAGCCTACACCATCAAACTTACCCGCGATGCGGAAATAGATATCGATAGTGACGTTTCTTCAAATATTTTAGATACCCTTCAAAACTCTTTGAAACAACGCAAAAAAGGTCAACCCGTTAGATTGATTTACGATCAAGAAATGCCAGATGATTTCATCAAATTCATCTATCAAAAATTAACACTTTCTAAAGACGAGTTAATTCCTGGTCAGCGTTACCACAACTTTAGAGACTTCATTGGATTCCCAGACATAAAAAAAACAGACTTAAAATACCAAAGTTTAGAACCTATATATATTCCAGAATTGGACAAGGCCAAAACCATGTTCAATGCCATTCGCCAAAAGGATTATCTGATATCCCACCCTTATCAACCGTTTAGTTATATCATTAGAATGTTGCGCGAAGCTGCTATTGATCCAAATGTTATCAGCATTAAGATGACATTATACAGAGTGGCAGAAAATTCTAATGTCATCAATGCTTTAATCAATGCAGTAAAAAATGGCAAAAAAGTTTCTGTAATGATGGAACTAAAGGCGCGATTTGATGAAGAACACAACATCTATTGGAGCAATAAATTAAAAGAAGAAGGTGCTACAGTATTGTTTACAATACCAAGTGTGAAAGTGCACTCTAAACTGTGCTTAATTGCCAGAAAAGAAAAAACAGGTGTACGTTATTACGCCCATGTTGGTACTGGTAATTACAATGGAGATACAGCAAAAATATATTGCGACCACTCTGTTCTTACTGCCGATGCTCGTGTAACAAACGAACTCAATAAAGTCTTTAAAATGATTGAAGATTATAAACCTGAGAAATATTCGTTTAGAAATCTTTTGGTTTCTCCTCTCAATTTAAGGTCTTCTATTATTAGAATGATTGATGCCGAAATCTCTAATCAAAAATTGGGTAAACCAGCATTTATTTTAATGAAGATGAATTCATTGGTAGACGAAGAAATCATCAACAAACTATATGAAGCTAGTAGGGCAGGAGTGAAAGTTGATTTAATCGTCCGAAGCATTCTGTGCTTATCTCCAGGTGTAAAAGGAATGAGCGAAAATATAAGAGCTATCAGCATAGTTGATAAATATCTCGAACATGCCAGAATCTATGTGTTTGGCAATGCAGGCAAAGAAAAAATGTTTATGGGCTCGGCAGATATGATGAATAGAAACTTAGATTCTAGAGTTGAAGTTTGTATCCCAATTTTAAACAAACACATCAAAGATGAGTTGTGGGCCTTACTCAAAATTCAAATGATGGACAATTGCAAAGCAAGAATATTAGATGAGTTTCAAATCAATGAATACCGCCCATCTTCTATTCCTAAAATCAGAAGTCAAGTCGAATTTTATAATTTCTTAAAAAACAAATACAATCAAATCAATGCGTATGTATAAGTACTTTTTAGCAACAATTTCATTGATGATATTGTTACCTTATATTTCAAAGTCACAAGAGTTGGGATATTTAGGTGGTGTAAGCAAATTGGGCTACAACCAAACATCTTTTCAACCTCTTTATGGATTTAGTATCGGTAAAGTATTTAACAAACACATTGCAGTTGAAACCAACTTGTTTTATTCTCAAAGGCAAGTCGGCGTTACTACACAAGCAGATTATTTTACATTTAGTTTAATGCCTCAGTTTGGAATATTCAATCAAGAGAAAAAATTTGGTGTATATGCAGCTTCAAGCGTATCTCTAAATCCGTGTTTGTACCACAGCAATAATGAAAATCACACCTATCTGTCTGCTGGATTTTTCGTTGGTGGAAGATACCAAGTAGTTAAAAAAATAATTGCAGATGTTAGGGTAGGATACGATTATGGACTTACAGGTGCATATTACGTTAACAATACCTATTATATTTATAAAGGTGTATCTGCACAGTTGGGATTAAAATTCGATTTATCTTGTAAATAAAAAACCGTCTTAGATGATTCCAAGACGGTTTTAGATATTCAATAGTGCGTTAATAATATCAATCGATAGCGACTCCGAAGTAGAAGAATTCTAAATCATCTTCTCCTGTATTACTCAGAGCATGTTTGGCTTTGGCAGGTATCAATACAAATGAGCCTTTTGTTAATTCATAACTTTGGCCGTTGATGAGGTATTCGCCTTTCCCTTTTAGAAAATAAAAATACTCATTCATGGTAGCATGTGCATGCTCTTCCACTTTTTCACCTGCTTTGAGATTGCCAACAGCAATTTGAGTAATGGCATTGCCTGTTTGTTGCGCGTTTAGCAACACCTTCTTACTGCCACTTAAATGTGCAGTGAGAACATCTTCAATGCTATCAATGTGCTGAATGATCAAAGCCATTAAGCTTCAACTGCTACAGCTTTTTTTGCTTCTACTTGTTGTGCAATCCATTGGTAGGTTTTTTCCATTCCTACTCTTAAAGATTGTGATGGCTCCCAGTCTAATTTAGCTTTTAATAAAGCATTGTCAGAGTTTCTACCTCTAACACCGGTTGGACCAGTAATGTTGTTAATGCTTAAATTTTTACCAGATATTTCAATGGCCATTCTTGCAAAGTCGTTGATAGATATCATTTCTTCTGAACCAATGTTTACTGGGCCAGAAAATTCAGATTCCATTAAACGTCTTACACCTTCTACACATTCGTCGATGTATAAGAAAGAACGGGTTTGTAAACCATCGCCCCATACTTCTATTGATGTGCCATCAACAGCTTCTGCTGCTTTTCTGCACATTGCTGCTGGTGCTTTTTCTTTACCACCTGTCCAAGTGCCTTGCGGACCAAAGATGTTGTGGAAACGAGCTACTTTTACATCGATGCCATAGTTTCTGTTATAGGCAAAGTACAAACGCTCGCTGAACAATTTTTCCCAACCATACTCGCTGTCTGGAGCTGCAGGATATGCAGATTCTTCAGAACATTTTGGATTGTTAGGATCCATTTGGTTGTATTCAGGATACATACAAGCAGAAGAAGAATAGAAAATCTTCTTAACACCTGCATTTTTTGCAGATTCTAAAACGTTAAGATTGCAAAGCGCAGAATTGTGCATCACATCAGCGTCGTGGTTACCTGTAAAGATATAACCAGCTCCGCCCATATCTGCTGCCAATTGATAGATTTCAATGAAGTTTGCTCCAGAGATAATCTCTTCTACAACTTTAGGGTCTCTTAAATCACCAATGATAAATTCATCAGCGTTGTTGTTGCCGTACTCATTTTGTTTAACATCGACTCCAACTACATAATAGCCTTCAGCCTTTAAACGGTTAACTAAATGTCCGCCGATAAATCCGCCGGCTCCGCATACCAATGCTTTTTTGTGGTTCATAATTATTTTAATTGTATTTGTATTGATTGTGTTTGTATTTGAAAATTAAATTGACAAGTTTGAATGCACTCATATATCTAGGAATATACATCTTTGGTTTGGCTATACATCTGGCCAACCATCCTACATATAATTTATCCATCCATGTACTCACTTTTACTTGTCTGCCTGTTTTAAATGCCAAGGCTGCACCAGTGCATATTATTGCTGGTTTGTAACTTAAATTCTGTCTAAGATACAATCCTAACTTTTCTTGCGTTCCTCCACCAATATTGATAACCACCCAGTTTGGACGCTTCATTTCTATCAAAGCCAATAATTCTGGGTCTTTAACGTCTTGCTGATAAAATGGCGCTTGATAAGCAAGGCTCTTATCAGTGTGGATGCTAAACGACTGTAGGTATTCTGTATTGATATTGGCATCTGTTTCAGTCGGGTTGACTGTCATCACATCGCCAATAATACTTTTACTGTTTTCAAGGAAATAATTGATAAACTCTAATCCTGAAATTCTGATCACTTTATTTTTAAAGAATGTATTCCAAACCAATGCCATAAAGCCACTGTCTGCAATAACAAAATCAGAATGAATTAAAGAATCGTAGTAAGCCTTATCATGTGGAATATTTACAAGTGCAGGAGCAGCAGGAACAGTTAATAAACCACCTTGATTGTTCAAAGCGTTAAATAGGTCGCCCGTACTCGAATTGTAAAACTTAATGCCTAAAATTTTGCTCATCGTATTTGTGTGTATCTGTGTTATATGCCATCATTTAAATGGGTTCGCAAAGATAAACAATACCAAGTTTTTATTGTGTTTTTAGCTAAAAACCTAAGATGTTGTTTGCTAGCGAATTAATGCAAATGATGTAAAAATTACATTTTAATTTCCGCTGTATCTTGGTTTTCTTTTCTCTAAAAATGCTTTGATACCTTCTTTTTGGTCTTCTGTTGAGAAAGTCAAATAGTAATTTTTTCTCTCAAATGTCAAACCATCAGACAAAGTTGAATTAAAGGCTTTATTTACCGATTCTTTTGCTAAACGCACCGCTAATGGAGGCAATTCAGCAATTTTACGTGCAATATTTAATGCACCTTCTATATATTGATCAACTGGGTAAACTCGGTTGATTAATCCAATTCTTAATGCTTCCTCAGCTTCTACATAATCACCCGTTAAAATGATTTCCATAGCCTTGGCTTTGCCAACAGCTCTTGGCATTCTCTGTGTTCCACCAGCTCCAGAACCAATACCTCTTCTGATTTCTGGTTGACCGAATTTTGCAGTATCTGATGCTACTACCATATCACACAACATCGCTAATTCGCATCCTCCACCTACTGTCCAACCTGATACAGCTGCTATCAAAGGCTTCTTAAATCTACCCATCTCGTCCCAGATACTAAACTGGTCGATGATCAATAAATCAATTGTCTTACTTGATGCCACTTCCTTTAAATCTGCACCCACCGAAAATGCATTGTCGTTACCCGTTAGAATAACCGCTTTTACAGTGTTGTCTTTGTCCAATTGTGTTAAAGCATCTCCAAGCTCTTCCATTAATGTCAATGATAAAGCGTTGTGTACTTCTGGACGATTTAAATTGATTAAGGCAATACCTTCCTCTAATTGAGGATTTACCTTGATGTACTTGTACTGTTTGTACTTAGATGTTTTCGCTACTTTAGCTTTTACTACTACAGTCATTTTGTGTTTGTGTTTGTGTTATGGTTAAATAGACTTACTTTTTATCGTTTATCTATCGTTGTTTGCTTTTTTTGTTAGAATGAATCGACAATCACGACTTACCACTGGTAATTCTAGAAAGTACGACATAAAAGCTGGGGTAGACTTTTGTGTGTTCCATTCTTTAGGTTTTAATTTTTAGCGTATAAAGAGCTTGTGTTAGGGCCCTTACCTCAAATTATTAGTATTTTTTACTTATAACTTTTGGTACCGCAATAATAATGTAAACTTGTGTATATTCCAAAAGAATTTTGTGGATTTCTTTTCAAGTTTAGTCTTAAATTTGATATAAAATATTGTAAATCAATATAATAAAATTATCTATTAAGTTTAAGTTATTTTTTAAAGGTTGTTAATAGCCTTATATAAGTGCAGAATCTCTCTTTCGTTCTAAAGAGTAAAAATACGCATTATTTTCTGAATGAATTGGCTACAAAGGGCAAAAGTTTCTGAGCAAATCTGCCATTCTTGCCTGTTAGCTGGTCGATATGACCACCATTGTAAATGTCTTTCTGATAACTGATACCTAAACTATCCAAACGCTGACAAAACAATTGACAAGAACTTGGTATGTGCGCATATTCGTCTCTGTTGCCCCATTCAATGCTTAGATGTTTGATTTGCTTCAATGCATTTTGCTGTTCTACTACCAATTGATATAAGAATATACCATCCCATGTCTTGTAAACACCCGAATCAATCTCAATCTTTCCGTCGACTTTATGAATTGGTAAATTGATGCAAAATGGTTGCTTGTTCGGATTGGGCGTAAAAACTCTGCCCATGCCCGCAAATGCCATTGCGTATGAATTGTTGTGCAATTCTTCCATGGATTCTGCTTCTAATGCTACTTTAAATGCTGAATGCTCAGGCTTAAAATCATCGCCCCAATACAAAATACTTGGACTCATAGCATAGACGCTGTTAAACAACTCTGGATACAACATCGCTATCCTCAATGCACCTTGTCCACCCATTGAATGTCCAGCAATGGCTCTGTGTTCTTTGTTTGATATGGTTCGGTAATGCTTGTCTATATAATCAACCACATCTTTTGCAATGTAATCAGACCACATCCCGTTTGTAGGTGAATTGTAATAGTATCCGCCATTAAACGTGTTATGACTGTTGGGCACAACGATGATAAACGGTTCTAATCCTTTTTTGATAGCACTGTCCATTATATGATCAATGTCCAAAAACTCATAATCAAGATGTGAACCTCCAAAGCCATGCAAATAATACAATACTGGATACCTCTTGTTGCTTTGCTGGTAGTCGGGTGGTAAATAAATGCTGACTTCCCTTAAAGGATTTTCACCAGCTGTATTGCCCTTCAATGATTCTGAAACGAATTTTATAGTTTCAATTCTATGCTTGTTGATTTTTGGCGTTTTTAATATGACTATCAACGCTGCAACCAATACAATGCCTATTATCAATATCGTCTTCAAGCCTTATTTTTAAATAATTTACGGTAGTCTAACTCAATAATAGGTTGGCAAATGTTCTTAAATACATCGAATGAGAAAACATAAGCAATTGCTATACTAGCAACAACAGAAACTGTCAATGTGATACCATCTCTATATTGTCCCATGATTTTAACTATAGCCCATACAACAAACATGTGCAAAATATAGACATACAAGGTGTTCTCACCTTTTGACGTATAAAAAGTTTCTCTTTGTGGTATTAAAAACAAAAACAAGAAACTGCAACATATACCTGTAATCAAACTGATGTTTCGAAGTATCATTGTGCTGATTTGACCTTCATAACCATTTATCGGAATCAATGCATTTGCGATGTCTGAAGATTTACCTGCATCACTTAATGAGATATAAAAAATAGCTGATAAGAATCCAAATAGTAAAACTATTGCCAACCATTTGTAAGAAATTATATTATTGACTTTTGTTTTAATATCGTCAGTGTAATAACCGATGACAAAGATGGGTAAGAAATACAATGTGTGATATAAGGATAAAAACTCACCAAATTGTTGAATTCCACCTGCAATTACAGAAATGAAAATAGCGATGATAATGCCTTTTATTTTCGAAATGAAACTAAAATATGGTATTAACAAACGCCAGAAAAACAAAGAAAGCAAGTACCAGTTTTGATATGTAGGGAAGAAGAAACTGATATTCCCTGTACCTAAATGTGTGACTTTTGTATAAATCAAATTGATGACTTCTAAAACAAAAAAAGGAATTAAAACTTTTGTAATATCGTCCAATCTATGTTGCTTAATGGATTTTGAGAAATACCCTGAAATAAAAATAAACAAAGGCATGTGAAACGTGTAAATAGCATTCATCAAAGCCTTCATGGTGGCATTGTCTCTGTATTCAAAACAAAAATGTCCGAATACAACCAAAACGATAAGTATAAATTTTAAATTATCGAAAAATGGGTCTCTTGATTTCATGTTATCAACTAAGTTTACTTTTTCTTAGCGTATATGATATAATGTTTGCAAAATAACTGTTTCAATCCAAACATCTGACCAATTGTTTTTTTGTTTAAACTTGGTTGTAATTTGTGAAGATATAAAAATTGAAAAGGAGCAATCAAAATAGCCAAAGGTAGAAACATTAAATCTTTAGGATAAAATGAAGTGAATTCTATTTTATCAACTTCCAAATTATTAATCCTTAAGAGCCTCGTCAGTTCTTGCATAGACAAGTTCTGAGTAATGCCATAATCGCTATCGTTTACCAATGGAAATTGTCGGTGTCTACCTAAGAACATAAAAGCAAATCTATCCATAATGGTGGATGAATTGTCGTTGGTTAAGACGAATAACCCATCTTTATTCAATCTTTTAGCACAATTTTCTATGAAGTTCTGCGTGTTGCCAAACATCATTACACCACTTATTGACGTTATTAAATCAAAGGTTTCATTTTCTGGTATGTCAAAATCTTTTGTTAAATCAATCGTATAACATTTGCAATTATTAGGTAAATGCGGCGGAATCTCAATATCAGAACCGCTAAGTTCTGCATTAGGAAATAAGGCATTGATATATCCTAAGAATGAACCATTGCCACACGGCATGTCAATAGCTTTAAAAGATTTGTTGCTGTCAATTCGATTGATGAGCTCTTGCAAAACTGTTGAGTTGACATCTTTTTGTGTTTCACCTCTCTCAACTTTTAAGTGTGAAGGCAAAGTTTTTCTTGGCGAGTCTTTTTGGATCGTCATGTGTTTTATAGTTGTGTTTGAAGTTTTGAGGTTTGTTAATCTACCTTAAAATTTCATGGCAAAAATAGAGCAATTGAGAGTAATTAAATAATTTTTAGTGATGTATTGGGCTTTTTTAATCGTCTAATAATCTGACTAGTAGATGATTATTTTTTTTCTAAAGCTTCCCAATTCATTGGATATTACCACTATATATACCCCTTTTGTTTCCAATTGTACAGACGTTGTATCATCTGCTTCTAATGATCGTTCATACACTTTCTCTCCAAGCACATTGTAAATATCTAATTGTCCACCCTTATCACATGAAACATTGAAAGACCCTTGATTCGGGTTAGGATATACCATCAAATTTATGTTGTAAATACTCGGATTACTTAGCTCGAAAATGGAGATGAATTTTTGATTTTTGCAACCAAATGTGTTAGAAGTTTCAATAGAGTAGGTGCCGGTTTTGAAAATGATAGCTCTATCAGTTTGACTGATAACAGAATCTTTGTATCGCCAAATATGATTAGGCACACTAGTGGTAGTGAACGTATCTCCCTGTCTAAAAATTTCAAAGCTTGGTATTTCAACACCAATCAATTTAACAGTATCTGAGGTCATCAAACAAGCTTTGTTCAAACTTTTTAAATAATACTCTCCAGGCGCTGAAACTCTGATATTTTGAGTCCGTTTGCCATTGTTCCATATATACTCTGGTAAATTCGAGGCTTTAATTTCAACAAAGTCGTTTTGACAAACACTGTCTTTTGATGGTCGATTTAATACCATTCTCGAACTGCCTTCCAGTTTTAAATTACACAAATCTATATTTCTGTAATACCTATTTGAACTACCTTTAAATTGTATTTTCAATTCGCCTGGATACTGCCACTCTGCCGAATTGTCTTTGTACTTCGTGTTGATAGAGATATAATTTCCTAATGAAAACGTCAATCCACTCGATGTGAATTCAATTTTAAAGGTATTAAAATCACTTAATTTTATATTAGCAATTGCAAACGGTTCGTTAAATATTTGATCGCCATTCACCACAATACTGCTTAGTAAATTTAATGATTGTATATTCTGAATTTGATTTTCAATCAATGCCAAAGTTTTGCCGTTCCTATCTGTTATAAAGATTTGCATACCTTGGTCGTCATTATTTGGAGTGTTATTCTCTGAAAGCAGTTTGCCACTTAAACTGTATCCATTGTCGCATGCTTTAAATCCACTTAAATTTCTAGTAATGGTGTAAACACTGTCTGTTTTGTAAAATTGTAAAAAGAGGTCTTTATCATACCTGCTGTGTGTTTTTACATTGCATTCAGCTTTGAATTCTGCAGTATTGTATTTGTCTGGTGTAAATGTCCATCCATAAAGTTGATTAGAGAATTTGGCATTGCTTACAAGTCCACCAAATAAATCTATTGTATTTGAAGTGTTTTGTATAGAAGGTAATAAATAATCATTGTCAATCAACTTAAATGCATTCCCATCAAAATATTCTACTTTGCATGCTTGTCTGTATTCTAAAACAATTTTACTTCCATTTGGTGTATAGATGGCCTCAGATGTCAATGTACTTTGTGTGCTGTTAAGGGTACCATCTATAATTAGACTGTCATTGATGTACATCCTAATATAATCCTTTGTGTCAACCCTGAATTTTGTAAAAGTTTGATTCAATTCAATATACCCAATTTGTCTAATACTCACATCGGATGTATTATTGATTTTACCAATACTATCAGTGCAGTAGTAATCTATTAAAACTGGATCTAAAAATTTGCCCTTGTAATACTCAGTTAACATTACACCTCTTTTGATGGGTTCGTAACTCAACTCTGAGTTTTGTTCTTGTATGGTGTTGAGATTGCTAATTTTCCATCTATGTACACCACCGTGAACTGACTCGTCATTATGGTACAAATAATAGTCATTTCCGATTTTTATTATAGTAGATGAAAGTACATTGCCTGCTCCTTTAGCAAATGCTTCTTGATGCAATGCTTCAGCAGCAACTGATGTAATGCCAAACTGACTCACCATCAAACCGCTTTCATGGTAGTGGTTCCAAATATTTGTTTGCGAATTTTTCCAGAACTCACCATGATAGTTCCAAAAGATGTTTCTATCTATGGCATACACATCTCCACCAGGATACTCAACATTGTTGCCAATATCAAATGCTCCATCTGCTGTCATTGGTCCCCAATAGTTTCTATTGGTGGCTTTAGAAGTTCTCCAACTGTATTTGTTACTGCCGTTTTTAATGGCGCCTAAATGGTAACCTTTGTTGTCTTTTTCTGCATTGAAAATAATATTGTATCCTCCAGAAGTTACTGCTGGCGACATGATGTTAGAGAATGCTGGATCATCGGCAGCAATTCTAGGTATCCAAGCTGTGCGAGTTTTACTTCCCCAAACAGGGTTGTTCTGACCGTTGAAGCCAGTTAGTGCTTGGGTTTCCCAATAGCCACTGTCTCCAACATTTCTGCCACTCACAATTCTTCTTAGGGTGCCGTTTGGCTCTATAATGTCTTGAGCAAAGTCTTGCAACTTAATGCCGGTATATCTGATTTTAGCATTAGGTACCAACTCCACAATCTCAGGTTTTCTAATACCACTGACATACTCGTCTAAAATAGCATAGGTTCTGTTATTGGATAAAGTAACAAGTTGTATGAATACCCTTAATTTATCGTCTTGATAATAGTTGGATTTGATGCCTCTTCTCCAGTTGTTAACTAAAGTCCAAGAGCCGTTGTTCGGTCCTAGCGGTTTGGTGTAATCAACATTAAATTCTAAATATTCGTTGAACACTCTGTTTGGATTGTTTCTATCAACAACCGTAGAGTAGGAGTGAGGCAGACACATAATTCTGTTGATGAAAGTTCTAGCAGCAGAGTAGTGTTGTACCCTTTCGTTACCAACATCGCCCACCCAAAAAGAACTATCAGATTGGAAAGCAATAAAGGGCTTAGATAACAATGTAACAGAATCGCTGAAATAGAATTTGTAATCGTTAACAGAGGCATTATTGATATACCCACCAGCCGAACCAAGGGTCCACACAGGAGCACCAGTAGTATTACTAAAGGCTTTTATTTGCTGAGAAGCAGCACCATCGATGATGCAAATTTTAGAGTTGTTAGGTGATACAGCCATTGCCAAAGGCTCTGATAAACCAGAGATAGACAAAGTGGCAGAAGACAGAGTACCATTGCTATTAACAGTAAATTTCTCAATGGTATTAGCACCAGAAAGCACCCAAAGGTTGTCGTTAGCATCCATACAAATTTCTCTAGGAGCGGTAAACGATAGCGTATTAACTAAAGCACCAGTGGTTTTATTAAGCACATTGATTTGGTTGAGATTCTTATGGGCCACAAACAACAATGAGCCGTTTTTCTGAACCGCTAATCCACTGGGTTCGGCATTGATTTCGTTGTTAAATAGATTAATAGCCGATTGGTATTGTCTACCATAAGTGGTTGACTGAGCTACACCATTTGAAAAAGCAACTTCTTCATCGTTTTTGGTATTTGTAGCAAAAACAAATGACAATCCTGGATTATAAGGGTCAATACCTGTCCAATAAACCAATGACCCATCAGTTGCTACATAGTTGCATTCTAGGTCTATGTCTTTGCTTATGCCAAAAAGAATATTGATTTTGTTATTTGGAGAGTGGATGTTGATTTTATAACATGAAGGTACACCTTCGGTATATCCAATACCATAATAGCCATAATCACCACTAAAAGCCATGCTATTAAATCTTTCAAAGGTTCTAATTTTAGAAGAACCGGTTAAAGAATCTGAGTTATTGCCAACAACACCCTCCCAAGAATAATTAACATTATTAGATAGTACTTTGACAAAATAGCCAGTATCACTAAGAAATAAACCATCGTCATTGGTTCTGTCCCAGAATGCAGTATGGGTGCCAGCAGGATAAGATACATTGCTCCAAAGAGTTCTCACTAAAGTGTTTGTAGCTCTTTTATAAACTCCTGCACTGGTTTTGCAATAGTTAGAAAGTTTAAATTGAAAAGAAATATTGGCGTTTTGAGCGTAAACAAAATGTCCAGCAAAACAATAGATACATGCAAGCAATTTGATGCATTTAGAAAAGTGTGTTTGCATGGTAGTTTTGTTGATTGAAAAGCAAATTTAAATGATTTTCAAAAAAAAACCTCCAGTTGCCTGGAGGTTTTTCCATCTTAAGATGGAACCATTGTGTGTATTTGTGTTATTCGACAATGATCTTTTCAATGTGTACTTTATCGCCAGAACTGATTCTGACAATGTACATGCCTTTGGCTTCCAGACTGATATCAATATCTCCATTGCTTTGGACATTGCTATAAATTTTTTCGCCTAGCAAATTAAAAATCTCAACATTAATTCCGCTTAATGAATGTATGATTTTAAAGTTTCCTTTATTTGGGTTAGGTGCTATTACGATGCCACCTAATTCTGAAATTGAACTTACACCAACTTTAGCAACAGTATGAACATAAACATCAGATTGACCTTCACAAGTGTTGTTGTCTTTCACACCTAAGGTATACGAACCACTTGTCGTTGCTTCAAATGTTGGATTTACTGCACCTGGTATAATTTTTCCTTCTAAATACCATTGATTTCCAGTGTTGTAGTTAGAACTTAAAATATTGCCATTGGCCGAAATAGTAGGTGTAGGTCTGTTATTAACGGTTACTGAACTTGGATCTGAAATAGCTGCACAACCTTGTCCATCGCCAGCAGCTACATTATAACTGCCACCTTTTTTAACCATGATACTTTGTGTGTTTTCTCCTGTGCTCCACAAGTAAACTGAAGCTTCACTTGAGGTTAATCTAACTGAGTCTCCTTCACAGAACACTGTTGCACTACCTGCTGTTATAATTGGCTTAGGATATGGTGCTACTGTTACATCAATTGTATTAGAACGGTTTTTACAACCATTGTTGTCAGTAATTTGAACTGAATATGAACCGCTAGTAAATACTTGAATGTTCTGAGTATTTTGTCCACTAGACCAGTTGTATGCACTTGCAGAATTTGAACTTAATGTTACAAATTTACCTTGACAGAATGTTGTACTTCCATCGGCTGTAATACTAGCATTTGGTAATGCATTCAAACTTATTTGCGTCAAATCTGAAGTCGCTTTACAACCATTGTTATCTATAACTTGTGCAGAATAATTACCAGCTTGTTTTACTTTGATGGAATTGGTATTACCACCTGTATTCCAAGTGTATGATTGAGCCGGACCAGTTGTCAAATTAATTGAATCACCAGTACAAATTGCAATTGTTTTTCCTTCGTTGATAATAGGCTTTGTTACAGCAAATACGTTGATGTTAGCACTATTTGAAGGGGTTTTGCAACCATATTGGTCTACTGAGTTGACAAAATACACACCACTAGATTTTACTTTGATGCTTTGTGTTGTAGCTCCAGTATTCCATAAATATGAATTGGCTGGACTAGAATTTAAAACAACAGAATCACCTTGACAGAATTTAATATTACCACTCGGAGTGATAACAGGTTTTTCTGTAACAGTAGGAACAAATTTTAAATTTCTTAAATCTATTGCTCTATCGTATGAACCTCCTTTGTATGAGAATCTGATAGTTTGTGGATTTCTCCAATTGGCTGTATTGTCATACAAATTGGATGTGATACTTTGATAATTGCCAAATGAAAATACAATACTGCCATTGCTTAATGAAATCTCAAATTGTTTGAATGTGTTTAAATCATCATACAATACTTTTTCGTTTCTGTTGAAAATTGCTTTTCCATTCATTTTGATTTGATGCACTTTGCTATTACTACTAATGTATTGCATTTCATGAGTCACTCTAGAAATGATTTTTCCATTGTTATCTAAGATGTCAAAGTAACTGTATTCACCGTTGTCTATGTTTGGATAATTGTACTCTAGGTTAATTTCACCATTTACTTTCCATGCACTGATACATGAATTTGGAATGCTCAAATCTCTAGATACCGTACTGTTATTGTTAAAGTCTCTATACTTTATTGACAAATCTGGTTGTTGAGGTAGATGCGATCGATTACCAACGCTAAGAACGAAGTAATCTTGGCCGTTGTTGTATTTATTTAATACACCATTTCTGGTCCAACCATATTTGCCGTTCTCTACTGCTGGTGAGTTTTCTAATCCTTCTAATAAATCATATCCTTTTGAGTAATCCGCCACATCCCCAGGAAACAATACTGAACTTGGTATAATTTGTTTGCTTTGTGAGGCGCTCGACCAGGATAATGTGGCATTACCTCCTGCAATTTCCATTCTGATAGGATAAATTGTACCCGCTACCAAGTTAATAGCAGCACTGCTGAATTCAGTTTGCGATGAATTGTTCCATTTATCAATTACCAATACATTATTAACCCATAATCTAACTCCAGCACTTGTATTGGTATAGAAGGTATGAGCTTGCGTATTATTGATTTTTATAAATCCAGTCCATTTCCCTGAAAAGCTATTAGAATTTGAAATCTCAGCTGGAGCTGAACTTAAATTAACTGTAGAATGTAAAGCAGATACTTTCATTTTCATGTTATTTAATTCTACACCATCATAAAATGTACCTATCAAACCAGTTCCTAATAATGGTTGAATATTGATACTGAAATTTTGCTCAACTATTGAATTCAAATTGGAAATTTTCCACCTATGAACACCACCATGTACTGATTCGTCATTGTGATATAAGTAATAGTCTGCACCAACCTTAACAAAGGTAGAAGACAAAACATTTCCTGCTCCCATTTTATAGGCTTCATCTTCTTTAGCTTTAGCATCAGGAGCAACTACACCAAACTGACTCACCATCAATCCACTTTCGTGATAATGGTTCCAAATATTGGTTTGAGAGTTTTTCCAAAACTCTCCGTGATAATTCCAGAAAATGTTCTTTTCTAAAGCATATACATCGCCTCCAGGATATTCTACATAATTGCCACAATCAAAAGCACCATCACTAGGCATCGGACCTAAGTAATTTCTTTGAGTAGCTTTCGATGTTCTCCAGGCCCATTGATTTGTGCCGTTTTTAATAGCACCTAAATGGTAACCTTTGTTGTCTTTTTCTGAGTTAAATATCACATTGTAACCACCTGAAGTTACTGCTGGTGACATAATATTTGAAAACGCTGGATCTGTATTGGTTATTTTTGGTATCCATGCCAATTTTTGTTTGGCACCCCAAATAGGGTTATTCTGTCCATTAAAGCCTGTTAATGGTTGTATTTCCCAATAGCCACTATCACCTACATTTCGGCCACTTACAATTCTTCTAAGTGTACCATTAGGTTCAATAATATCTTGTGCGAAATCTTGAAGTTTAATACCAGTATATCTAATTTTAGCATTCGGCACCAACTCAACTATTTCTGGTTTTCTAATACCTCCAGTGGCATACTCGTCTAAAATGGCATAGGTTTTATTGTTTGATAAGGTAATCAATTGTATAAAGATTCTTAACTTATCATCTTGATAGTAATTTGATTTTATACCTCTTCTCCAGTTGTTTACCAAAGTCCAAGAGCCGTTGTCAGAGCCCATTGGCTTGCTGTAATCAATGCTAAATTCTAGGTATTCGTTGAATACTCTGGTTGGATTGTTTCTATCTACTACAGTTGAATAGGAGTGAGGTAAGCACATAATCCTATTGATAAATGTACCATTGGGAGAATAGTGTTGAACCCTCTCATTACCAACATCGCCTAACCAAAATGAACTGTCTTCTTGGAATGCAATGAATGGCTTTGATAACATGGTCACAGAATCACTAAAATAAAATTTGTAATCATTTACTGAAGCATTGTTGATATAACCTCCAGCAGAGCCAAATGTACTGATTACTGCACCAGTAGAATTGTCAAATATTTTTACTTGCTGAGAAGCAGCACCATCTATGATGTAAATTTTTGTACCATTTGGCGTTACAGCCATTGCTAATGGTTCTGCAAGTCCGTTGATGCTTAAAATTGCAGATGAAAGAGTGCCATTTGAATTGACATAGTATTTCTCAATCGTATTAACATTAGATAATACCCAAAGACAACCTGAATCGTCTACACAGATTTCTCTAGGCTTAGTCATACTAATCGCATTGATTAAAGCACCACTCGATTTATCAATGACATTGATGACATTTAAATCTTTATGAGCGACAAATAAAAATGAACCATTTTTTTGAACGGCTAATCCACTAGGTCTAGCTTTAGGATCGCTGTATACATCTAAGGCACTAGCATACGTTCTGCCATATAACATAGATTGCGATGTACCATTGCTGAAAATGGTTTCTTTGTCATTTGAATTATTGGTAGCAAATACCAATGAAACATCTGGGTTATATGGATCGTAGCCTGCCCAATACACAATATTGCCATCTGTAGAAACATAGTCTACTTGTGCATCTATATCGCTATACGGACTGAAAAGTATGTTGATTTTGTTTTTTGGTTTGTTGATGTCGAACTTATAACAAGAAGGTACTCCTTCTGTATAACCAACACCATAATAACCGTAATTGCCCGAAAAGGCTAAAGTATAAAACCTTTGAAATGCCCTGATTTTTGATGATCCTGAAATAGAATCAGAATTGTTACCTACTGCACCTTCCCAAGTGTAAGACACATTGCTTGAAATGACTTTCACATAATAACCAGTATCAGTTAGTAGATAGCCGTCGTCATTTGTTCTGTCCCAATAAGCAGTATGTGTACCTGCTGTGTAAGGAACATTGTTCCATAAGGTTTTAATAAGTACATTGTTGCTCCTCTTATAAATTCCAGCACTGGTTTTTCCAGTTTGTGCTACTGTAAATGTAAAAGGAATTTTAGGGTTCTGCGCTGTTGCATTCTGCATTGTAGCTAACAACAATAAAATGCTGATTAGTACAAAATAAGTAGCGCTTCTTAGGTACGACATCCTGTTGTAACCAAGAAATAAATTTGAGTAAACGTTGATCTTTTGCTCCATCTCTTTATGTATTTAGTGTATAGCTGAAGTAATAGATTAAGTTCGTGAATTATACTAGATTAAATACCTAATGTGTATAAAAACTTAATTTTTTTACTTTTCGCTTCTTTAATCTTAAAATTAAAAAGTATAAATCAAAATATTTTTTGATTTATTTTCTAAATAGTTGAAATTCAATGGAAAAAAAATTGTAAAGAAAAGCTTGTTTAAGGTAAATATGAAACAATTTAACAAGAAGGTCGGAAAATATCTTGAAAACAAAGGCTCTATTTTAGGGATACTCATAATGTGATGGTAATTGATTGCTTATTAACACCTTTCAATTAAAATGCCTTAAGTTAACTTGCTGAAATTCAGAATGTAATAACAAAGAGAAAGGACTCTCATTCTTAAATTGAGAATCCTTTTCTCAAAACCGGGCATTTTGTGCGTTTGGGTAGCCGGTTTTAATCAATCAAAACACCTTGTCTTCTCACAGAAGATCCTTAATTGGTCTTAACTATTTTTTCGTTTAAAAGTATCTTATCAGCTGTGCCAATTCTTATCTGATAAACGCCATTGCTTAAATTGTCCATGTTGCCAATTTCAACCAACCCACTGCTAGTTTCAATCGAACTTAATGTTCTATTGTAGACTGTTTTTCCATTGATGTCAATAATGTCAATCTCCATGGTTTCTAATGAATGGTAGGTACTCTTGATTTTTAAACTTAACTGTTCATTAAATGGATTAGGATAAACACTTACAGTTGCTGCATTGCAATTCGGACCATCTATGAGTTTGTTCTGAACTCTATTTCCAGCCTCATCTAATGAATACCATCTATATAGTACATTGTCTATATTGATTTTTTGATAGTCTAATGTATAAGTCAACACAGTATTTCCACTAAAAGTTCTACTTGCATTGATTTCTCCAATTTGAACCCAACTTTTTCCATTGTCTATAGAATATTCAACACCATATCTGAATTCATCATCAGCATCCATTGTGTACCATGTAAATTTAGCTTGCTCGTTTTCCAAACATTCAGATACAATTTTTACATCTTTAAATGGTAGCGGTACAGAGAAGGTTGCGCTGCCTGAACAACCATTCGTGTCGGTTACAATAACAGAATATGTACCGCTTCTTGTTACTCTTAAAGTTTGTGCAGTTGCACCTGCAATGATCTGACCATTTAAGTACCATTGATTGCCTAATGTATAATTGGATCTTAAACCTGCTCCTGCTAACGTTATAGTTGGTGTTGGCGCAGCTTTAACAGTTATTGAGGTAATTGCTGATGTTAGTACGCATGAATTACCATAATTAACTTGAACTGAAAAGTTTCCTGCAGTATTTACTGTGATGCTTTGAGTGGTTGCATTATTGCTCCACAAATATGAAGTGCCAGTTGGTGCTGTCAATGTAATACTAGAGCCTTGACAGATGCTATTATTTCCACTATTAGTTAATACAGGAGTGGTATTGACAACTGGTGTAAATTTAAATTGTCTTAAGTCGATTGCTTTATCATAGTCGCCTCCACCAAATCTAAACCTAATCGTTTTTGGTTTGTTCCAGTTGGCTGTAGTGTCAAACATTTTAACTGTAATAGGTGTATATGCTCCATAACTAAATGTAATCATTTTGCCATTTGCATTTACTGAAAATGGTGTCGTGCGATTCAATATGTTGTAGAGTTTTGGCTCGTAATCATTTACTATAGCAACTCCATTCATCTTAATTTGATTTACCCTTGTATTACTGTTTACATATTGACCCTCGTGCGTAATTCTTGCAATGATTTTGTTTTGGTCATCCAAAATTTCAAAGTATCCTTCATTGTTGGTTCCGTCATTAGGATAATTCCAGTAGAATAAAACTAGTCCGCTTACATTCCATGATTTCATGCAATTCGTTGTTGTTCCTAAGTCTCTGCTTACAGAGTAATTCGCATTGTATTTTCTGAAATTGATACTTAATGAAGGATCATTCATTAAATGCGATCTGTAATTGGTTTTTAGTGTCCAATAATCCTGATCTGAATTGTAAAAATCACTTGAAGTATTTCTTGTCCAACCATATGAGTTGTTCCATAAAGTTGTCGTGTTCTCTATGCCTTCTAATAAATTATAACCATTGGCGTATGATGTAACTTCGCCAGGAAATAAGGCTGAACTTGGAATGATTTGTTTTGCTTGTGATGAACTCGACCATGATAAAGTAGCTGTTCCACCGTTAATCTCCATTCTGATAGCATAATTGTTTCCAGCTATTAAATTGATAGCAGAACTTGTGTTTTCAAACAAACTAGCATTGGTCCATCTATCAATTACCAAAACATTGTTAACCCACAATCGCACGCCTAAACTTGTGTTGACATAAAATGTATACGCTTGTGAAAATGCTGGTTTTACAAATCCTGTCCATCTTGCTGAAAAATTACTTGAACTGGTAACCTGACTTGGAGGTGTCGTCAAATTAACTGTTGTGTTCAAAGTTGAAATTTTCATGTTGAAATTGTTCAAATCTTTACCATCAAAATAATTTCCAATCAATCCAGTGCCTGTTAACACTTGCATAGTTAAATTAGAATTTTGTTCAGCAATACTGTTGACGTTGCTGATTTTCCATCTGTGAATACCTCCATGCACAGATTCGTCATTGTGATAGATGTAATAATCAGAACCAACTTTAACAACTGTTGATGATAATACGTTGCCTGCACCCATTTTGTAAGCTTCTTCTTCTAATGCTTGTGCTTCTGGAGCAACAGCACCAAACTGACTCACCATCAAACCGCTTTCATGGTAGTGGTTCCAAATATTTGTTTGCGAATTTTTCCAGAACTCACCATGATAGTTCCAAAAGATGTTTCTATCTATGGCATACACATCTCCACCAGGATACTCAACATTGTTGCCAATATCAAATGCTCCATCTGCTGTCATTGGTCCCCAATAGTTTCTATTGGTGGCTTTAGAAGTTCTCCAACTGTATTTGTTACTGCCGTTTTTAATGGCGCCTAAATGGTAACCTTTGTTGTCTTTTTCTGCATTGAAAATAATATTGTATCCTCCAGAAGTTACTGCTGGCGACATGATGTTAGAGAATGCTGGATCATCGGCAGCAATTCTAGGTATCCAAGCTGTGCGAGTTTTACTTCCCCAAACAGGGTTGTTCTGACCGTTGAAGCCAGTTAGTGCTTGGGTTTCCCAATAGCCACTGTCTCCAACATTTCTGCCACTCACAATTCTTCTTAGGGTGCCGTTTGGCTCTATAATGTCTTGAGCAAAGTCTTGCAACTTAATGCCGGTATATCTGATTTTAGCATTAGGTACCAACTCCACAATCTCAGGTTTTCTAATACCACTGACATACTCGTCTAAAATAGCATAGGTTCTGTTATTGGATAAAGTAACAAGTTGTATGAATACCCTTAATTTATCGTCTTGATAATAGTTGGATTTGATGCCTCTTCTCCAGTTGTTAACTAAAGTCCAAGAGCCGTTGTTCGGTCCTAGCGGTTTGGTGTAATCAACATTAAATTCTAAATATTCGTTGAACACTCTGTTTGGATTGTTTCTATCAACAACCGTAGAGTAGGAGTGAGGCAGACACATAATTCTGTTGATGAAAGTTCTAGCAGCAGAGTAGTGTTGTACCCTTTCGTTACCAACATCGCCCACCCAAAAAGAACTATCAGATTGGAAAGCAATAAAGGGCTTAGATAACAATGTAACAGAATCGCTGAAATAGAATTTGTAATCGTTAACAGAGGCATTATTGATATACCCACCAGCCGAACCAAGGGTCCACACAGGAGCACCAGTAGTATTACTAAAGGCTTTTATTTGCTGAGAAGCAGCACCATCGATGATGCAAATTTTAGAGTTGTTAGGTGATACAGCCATTGCCAAAGGCTCTGATAAACCAGAGATAGACAAAGTGGCAGAAGACAGAGTACCATTGCTATTAACAGTAAATTTCTCAATGGTATTAGCACCAGAAAGCACCCAAAGGTTGTCGTTAGCATCCATACAAATTTCTCTAGGAGCGGTAAACGATAGCGTATTAACTAAAGCACCAGTGGTTTTATTAAGCACATTGATTTGGTTGAGATTCTTATGGGCCACAAACAACAATGAGCCGTTTTTCTGAACCGCTAATCCACTGGGAATAGCATTTGTATTTGTGGTATATAAATCTATAACATTAGGATAATATCTACCTATACTAAGTGTAATCGAACTACCATTCGTAAATGCAACTTCTCTATCATTACTAACCCTTGTTGCATAAGTAAAACTAATGCCTGGACTATATGGGTCGTATCCTGTCCAGTAAACAAAATTGCCGTCAGTTGCGACATAATCATTTTGTGCATAGATTGTAGCCCATGGATTAGAAAGAATATTGGTTTTGTTATTAGGTGAGTTGATATTGAATTTGTAAGAAGAAGTAATGCCTTCAGTATAACCTACTCCATAGTATCCATAATTTCCAGTGAATGCTAGTGTATAGAAACGTTGGAAAGCTCTAACTTTCGAAGTTCCCGAAATAGAGTCAGAGTTATTGCCAACAACACCCTCCCAAGAATAATTAACATTATTAGATATTACTTTAACATAATAGCCAGTATCACTTAAAAATAATCCTTCATCATTGGTTCTGTCCCAGTATGCAGTATGAGTGCCTGCAGGATAAGATACATTACTCCAAAGTGTTTTAATTAGAGTGTTAGTGCTTCTTTTGTAAACGCCTGCACTGGTTTTAGATGTCTGAGTTAAACTAAAGCTAAATGCAATGTTTGGATTCTGCGCTATAGCAGAAAATGTCATTGCAATAGTTAGAATAATCAGAGAAGATGACTTGTGTAAATTGAGCGGAAGAGATGCGATTGCACGTTCGCAGTTTCTCAAAATTCCTTTTGATTTTGTACCCATGTTGTTTTGTGTTATTTGTGTGTGTCATCTGTAATTTTTGTTTTTAGAAGATTCAGAGTTTGAACTGTGATTTATACTCATTAAGTATTAATACTCAATTAGATAGATCATGTTTTTTTGTTCTGAAAATCTACTTGCCAATTTTGCAATTTGGCCGCCAAAAATGTAACCGCTTGAAAATAAGGTTAATGATTTTTTGGCTAGAGTTGGTTTTTTCTCATATTGAAAAAACCATTCTCAATTGAAATCTTTTTTATAAAATCAATAGCTTAGAATCTCTCTTAAATTGCATTTGATTTAAGAGTTCTTCAAAGTTTAAAAAATCGCTAGTATTGAAAAAGCAAAAACTAGCACTTGATTTATACCTTAGAAATGAAGATTTCGAGTGTCTTTTCTGGACACTTATTACAGATGGACTTGCATGGGTTGCAGAGTCGTTAGATGTTTTGTTTGATGTTTGATTCGCCAGTCGGTTGTGAATCGAATCGTAATGATACCTGTTTAAAGGTTTACTTCCAAATTTTGTGTTCATGATAAATTGTGTAAATTGTGTTCCTCTCACCCTTCCAAATCCTTTGTCTTTACTTAGGTTTTAAAGCCTATATGTAAAAAAACTCAGTGTTTTAGAAGCTTCGCAGTGTTAAGTTCAAAAAAGGAATTTAAAAATCAAATGAATTTTTCAAAACATCTACTAATGTCTTGTAAATCAGTTTTATAAATTTCAATATGTATAAAATCTTACATGTTTTTTATTGAAAATTTCTCTAAAAACGATTGAACATTCACTTAAGTCTCTATAAAAACATCTGTCATTTTATGGTCAAAATCCCTTAAATGAGCACTTTTTTATGACCTAATTGCGTCTAATAAGTGTCGGGACAAATGAGAAACGCACAATCTCATTCCCAGCTGTTTTGTTATTATTTTGGTTAATTGGGGGTTGTCGAAAGACAACCTTTTTTTTTAATAGCGATTTGGGCGCTTTTTCTTGCCACTTCTATTGGCGGAATTTTGATGTCCGCCTTGACCTCCTGGTCGGTTATTGCCCGATTTGCCGCTATTTGATTTGCCAGACTCTGGTCTAGAACTTTGTCCTCTATTAGAATGCTGTCTTTGTTGTGGCTGATTTGTTTTTGATTTACCAATCACTTCTATACCATCTGATGCATATTTGTGATCGTGTACTACTGGTATCTTTAATTTGATTAGTTTCTCAATATCTTTAAGCCATGGACGCTCTTCGCTGTTACAAAATGAAATTGCACTGCCTTTGTTGCCGGCGCGACCAGTTCTACCAATTCTATGAACATACGTTTCTGAAATATTAGGTATATCGTAATTGATTACCCATTCTAATTCATCTACATCTATACCTCTAGCTGCAATATCTGTTGCTACTAATACACGAATGGTTTGATCCTTGAATGCATTCAACGCATTTTGCCTTGCATTCTGAGATTTGTTGCCATGTATGGCTGCAGATTTTACGCCATGCTTGCTCAACACTTTCACAATTTTATCCGCTCCGTGTTTGGTTCTTGTAAAAACCAATACTGTTTTGATGTCTTTGTTGTCCAATACATCTAATAGTAAAGCATTCTTGTTTTCTTTTTCAACAAAATACAATTTCTGTTGTATGGTTTCTGCTGTTGATGAAACTGGACTAACTTCAACCTTCTTTGGTTTATAAAGGATGTTCTCAGAAAGTTTTACAATTTCATTTGGCATGGTGGCAGAGAACAACAATGTTTGTCTTCGCTGCGGTAATAGCTTTATCACTTTTCTAACATCATTAATGAATCCCATATCCAACATCCTGTCAGCTTCATCTAAAACAAAAATCTCGATACTGTTTAAATGAATAAAACCTTGTTGTATTAAATCCAATAATCTACCAGGAGTTGCAATTAAAGTGTCAACTCCTTGTTTAAGTGTTCTTACTTGTGACTCTTGTTTAACACCTCCAAATATGACAGTGTGTTTTATGAAACTATGTCTGCCATAGGCTTCAAAGCTTTCACCTATTTGAATCACTAGTTCTCTAGTAGGCGTTAAAATTAAAGTTCTAATCTTTTTATTCGGATTTAATTTGGCTTTGTCATTAAGCAATTGGATACATGGTATCGCAAAGGCTGCAGTTTTGCCAGTGCCGGTTTGAGCACACGCCAATAAATCTTCACCGTTTAATACAATTGGAATAGCTTGTTCTTGAATAGGTGTTGGATTGGTGTATCCTTCTTCGTTTAATGCCTTTAATATGTAATCGGCAATTTTTAGTGATTTAAATGTCATTTCTTAAGATGGATTCAATCACTTACAAACTAGATGAAACGTAGACTATCCGTCTTAAATCTGCACCAAAAGATAATTAGAAATTGTATCCTTTACAACTGCAAAGGTAAGGATTTTAATTCAAAAAGATTGTTTTACTTCGTTTAACTGTTGGTTTTTATACATATGAATAATTATCATCGAATTGCAGTTTTAATTATGATATTCATTCATGTGTAAGAATCAATTTATATATAACATTTAAAGAAGATGCTTTGTGGTGAATTGTTATTGCTTTGTATTTGAGGCATTTAACTCAACTTTTTAACCAATCAATAAAATCTTGTTTTGTTAATCCTATGTTTCTTAAACCATTTTGAATTATAAACTCTGGAATCGGATCTATATGAGATTGAAATGTTACTGGTCTTGAAGTAGAAGCCCCTGCCCATATCTCATGCCCACCATTTTTTCTTTGACATTTTAAACCTTGATCAGTTAAAAAATCTCTATATGTTTTTAAAGAAATATTCTTTAGACCAGCCATTAGAGAATTAGAGAGCTAATGATAAATCTTCAGAATATGATTTATAATTCTTTGTGTTTACAATATCACTATAAAGACTGTTTTTAGAAATTAAATCAGAGTTTTCAGGAGAAGCAAAATCTTTAAAGTTATTTTTACTTTTTAATTTTTTCCATCCTAGATTAAGCAAAACAGTATCAATTGTTTTTTTATTTTGAGCATATCGAAAAAACTCTTCTACATTTATTTTTAAAGACTCTTTAGCTTCTTCATAGTTATTGCCATAACCTGTACAATCCAAACTTGGGATATATAGTATTTCAACATTATCCTCGTTAAATTGAATTACTGGGACTTTAAGATCCCATCGACCATTGCCAATTTTTATCGATCCGTGAAGCTTCATTTAGTTTGAAAATTCAACTACAATTATACAAAAAAATACAGGAATTTTTATCAATTAAAATTGCAGTTTTTACTAAATATTATATTCCAATTTTTTGAAATTACTTCATTTTTTATAATCAAAAGTTCTATTTCTTTTTCTTGGTTTTTAATTCGCCTTTTAAGCCGAATTCAATCCCTTTGTCAACCCAAGTTTTTAAGTCTTGGTCTTTAATGAAGCCTTCTGGTGATATGTATAAAAATCCATGCATTCTTTTTCCAGTAAAATCCATTGGACGGGTGTGAGGTAATTGTAACACCTTTTCAAATTGATAGTCCATAACCCTTAACATGACATCTTCTTTCACAATTCCGATGCTCATTTTGTCATTGATCATGAAACATAATCCACCAAACATCTTTTTGGTTTCAAATGGAATTTCAGCATCTAATACAATGCGTTCTATGCGTTCTGCTAATTGTTCGTTGTATGCCATTATTGCTTCCAGCGTTTTAATTTTGGAATGCCCATCGTGAAAAATCCTGCAATAAACCCTGGAAATCCCATCTCTTTCAATTTGACTTTTACAAATGCCTGCATTTTTTCAGCACTGTCTATTTCTGGATTGTTGAACTGGCCATTTGTGTAACACAAACTGCAATACATATCACTTTTACTGCCATCTGCATTTGTGCCACCGCCATTTTTATCTTTGCTTAATGGCATACTACAGCTTTGACAATTTTTATACCTTGCACTCATATCTGAAACAAATATAAAAGGTCGATATGATATCCATACCGACCTTTATAAAATTATTTAAAAAATACTTAAAGTTTAACGAAATGTCGTCCTACTTGAGCATTTTCAGTGATCAATTGATAATAATAGTTGCCACTAGGCAATGATTCTCCACTTAAAACATATGAGTACTTGCCAGCAGGTTTGAAATCGTTTACTAGCACACTTATCAATTTACCTTCATTGTTAAACAATCTCAATTCTATTTTTCCTCCTGGTGATATATAATCAATAGTGGTTAAATCTTTAAATGGATTTGGATAATTCTGCATCAAGATGGCTTGTTCACTTCTGTTGAATCTATTAACAGAAACATTAGATTTAAATATTGGTAATGTATCAAAATGCTTTAACAACAAATCACTGTCAACAAAACTTGCTGGAGTTTGGAACCAATCGACTAAAACACTGGCGTATATTTGTCTGAAATCGTATTGCATTGGTAAATTGTCATCGACATCAACAGATGATGGAATGGTAGGATTATTACCAATCATTATAGGATTGACATTTTTACCAAACACAATGACTGGGGCAGCTGCACCGTGGTCGGTACCTCTACTGTCATTGCTCTTAATTCTTCGACCGAATTCGCTATACGTCATACCGGCAACTCTATCTGCAACGCCCAACTGCTCACAGTCGTTTTGAAAAGCAGCAATGGCATCAGATACTTTTTTCAGTAAATCTGCATGAGAACCTGTTTCATTTCCACCTGAAGCACTCACTTGAGCCGAGTGGGTATCAAATCCATTTAAACTAACTGTATAAATAGATGTTTTCAATCCACCTGCTATAAGATTTGCGACAATCTTTAACTGATCAGCCAAAGAATTATTGGAAGGGTATGTTGCCTTATTGGTAGCAGATTGTGCTGCCGCTTTAACTGTTGTATTGTATTCTTGTGTTTGTTGCAATACCAATCTAACATATGTCAATTCATGACCAGCAGGAGTATTCGGAGCTGGGTCGACAGTGCCAGATACCAATTGGTAAAACGACACTGGGTCGGATATCGCCATACCAGTATTGGCCGTTGGTCCCATTAAAGTGGTTGATACACTATAACCAATTGATATAGCAAGTGGATCTGGGTCGTTGGTATTTGGATAACCAGCAGGGAATCCTGGATACACACTTTCTAAGTAGCGGCCGCCCCATCCAGAATTTATAAACTGATTGCTATCGCTGGCAGTATGCCAAATATCAGTAGCTCTAAAGTGAGAAAAATTTGGATTGGGATAACCAACTGATTGTATAATGTTTACTTTACCGTCGTTAAACATGGTTCTTAATCCTGTCATAGCTGGGTGCATACCAGTACCGTTTAAGCCTGTTAAACTAAGAACTTTGCTTTCTTGAATTAACACATTGCTTCTTGCGTTCGACAAGTTAGAATATTGGTCGACAGGAATAATAGTGTTCAAACCATCATTACCACCATTTAATTGTATTAGTACAAACACACGTCCATTTTTAGCAGAAGCTTCAGCAATTGCTTTTAACATCGGTGTTGATCCATAAGCTTGAAAACGAAAACCATTGATGAAAAATGGTAACATCGCTGCTGGAATTGATTTCTTTAAAAAGTCTTTTCTTTTCATAATGAATGATGTATTAAGCTAATTGGTTTTCTGCTAAGTCTAATAAATATTTTAACATGAGCAATAGTCCATTTGTTACTATTGTCTTTTTGTTGGTGTCATTTGGATTGTTGATGTAATCGTTCCAAGCTGTAGTCCAATAGCTATCGGTAGTCTGACCAAATAGGAGGGTACTTTGTTTCAATCCGGTTTTTTGTGTAGCTGATATATCCATTGCATACAACAAATCAATACTTTCTTGTATCAACTTGTTCGGGTCTGATGGGTCTGAAAATTGTTTGGCAAATTCAATGACATCGACTTGCAGTTTTTTTGTTCCTCTGCCGTAGCCCAAACCAATCATAAGCGCCACAGTATACATGATGCGTTTTGGTAAGGTGTCAGAATTCAACCACAATTGATAGTATTGTGGTGTCTGGTAATAGGCGGTCCAACCAGATACATTTGGAGGATTTCCCCATAAAAGTCCACAGGCTGCAATGCCAGTAAACGCAGTGTAATAAGCTGCAAACGAATCTTCAACTGTGTTGGTTGGAAATGCCAATTTGAAATTCTTGGCGTATGATCCAAATACATCTAATGGGTTTTTGATGTAACAACCCATGTTGTTGGCATTAAAGAAATGTTCACTCTTCAATAATGCTGTTACCAATGGTTTCAATTCCCAATTTTGTTTGAAATCGTTTGCCAATGGAATGATGATGTTGTTTTCAATATTGGTATCAATCACATAATACACAAAGTATCTATACAATTTTCTTACTATATGTCGAGCGACAACATCTTCTTTCGCAAAAATCATGTTGATTAAATCATCGGTTTCTGTTGCACCAGAAGGACCAGTTTTACCTGTGATGGTTGTGTTGTTAAAGAAACTTGAAAATGTTTTGTTACTGGTTTCATGAACTACTTCAGAAAAGAAAGAACTCAATGTGTTGACATTGATTCTCCAACCTGTAAGAACTTTCGCAGCCGCTTTGACATCGTCTTCGGTATATTGACTTTCAGGAGACTTTCCTAAAGTGAATAGTTCCATCAATTCTCTCGCATAATTCTCATCAGGAGCAGTTTTGGTATTGAGATATCCATTCAAATAAATCAACATTGCCACATCTACCGTCACCAATTTAACCATGTCTTTAAAGTTGCCAAGACAATTTTCTCTTAACATCTTATGATGGTTGTAGGCAATTATCGGACTGGCAACATTCTCAACTTCAGTTGCAAAATGGTTGTGCAAAAAGAAGGTCATCTTTTCTCTGATGTGTTTTTCTGGTTTCATGATTTGTTCAATCGACCAAGCATATAAAGAATTTCTTCTCTGAGTGGTAAAGTCGCCATTCTCCGGACCATTTACCCAAGTGTTGCCAGCTGGAATGTCAGGGTCGGTTAAGGTTTGTGTGTTGTAACCATTAACTGGAGGATTGGGCTGTGTTGTAGGTATATTCATAATATAATCTACAGCATCGCTCATGGTCATGTTCTTAAAAAAAGCAATATCAGAATATTCAAATCCAAATAATGTTCTTCTTAATAAATGTTTGACTTGAGCATCACCCCATGCACCTGTGTAAGCTGCAATAGTGCCACCGCCAAGTTGCAAGTCTGTTGGTAATGCTTTGTTCTGAAACTGTTCTGCTGGTAATGCTTTTGGTGGCTCTTTGTCCAAAACCAAATCGCTGAGGAATTGTCTTCTTTGCATAATTCTTATTGCTTTTTTAGACCAATACAACCTTAAAAAGTTGCATTGAAAATCAAATATAAGAATTTATTGAAATATATAAAATGGTAAAATTGTTAATTAAGGATAAAATTTTGACTATTACATGTGATTGTAATCCCTAAGTAAATACTTTTCAATACATTACTAAACATCCATTAAATTGAACAGATGATGTATATTGATCGAAAAGCATGCACCATAGAGTTATAAAATTTAATCTACCATTTAATCATCAACCTTTTTCTAATTCGTTAGATGTAATTTTATGCTAATATCTCATCAGTAACAATTGATAAATTATTTCTAAACTGTACTAATGCTTTATGTCTTTAAGCTAAAATAACTTTAACTAAACCAACTTCAGTAATATAGATTTTCCATTTTCGGTAGGATGAATTTTCATCCTTCTCCAGCATGAATTTACAACTTTCGGTAACATCGTTTTACAACCTTCGGTAGATTGAATTTTCAATCTTCGGTAGCATGGATTTAACTCCTTCGACAACTTTATTTTTCAATCTTCGGTAGCCCTCCGCCTGAAGCGGACTGCGGGGTAAAAGATTAAACCAAACTACGCAGTCGCGTTGCGCATTCCCAATAATAAATTTTTTATGAAATCTTACCTTAACAAATTGATACTACCTTTCTTGACATACAACTTGCCATCAACACCTCTAGCACTGTATTTATAAAAATAAACGCCTTGAGGACAGTCATTACCCTTATACGTTCCATCCCAAGAAACATCACAGTCAGAAATTTCATACAATTTCTCTCCCCATTGATTAAAGATTTCAAGCTGAGGATTATAAACGTATTGTGTCACTGGCTCAAACGTTTCGTTTAGTTTGTTGTTGTTAGGTGTAAATGCATTCGGAATGTAAACCAATGACATCGGCTGAATCTTGATGACATTCGATGTGCTATACACTTGCGAGTTGTTCTGTCTGGCAATTACTCTATAAACATATTGCTTCATACAACTTTTCTGAGTGCCTTCATCAATAAAGAACGTGTCATTCGTTGTATAGATGGTTTTGAACTCACCATTCTCTTCTAGTCGCTGTACTTCATAATTCAAAACGCCATTGCTCCACATCTTATATCTATTCCATTGTAATCCCGGAGCAGATTCTTTCTGAATTTTATAAGCTCTCAACAGAATATTGGTTGATACTTCTGAGTACACACTGCTATCTCCACAATTATCTTTTGCTCTCACAAAATACCTATAATTAAATACATCAACATTTACAGCTCTGTCATATTTGTATGTGCTATCAACGTGATAGTCCATTAACGAATATGCATTTACTGATCGCTTTTTCAATGTAATGTATTCTATCTGACTTCTATTGTAAGTTTCATCTTTGTGCCATTGAATGATGATACCAGTATCCTTATATACCGTAACCAAATCTATCATTGGCGCCGCAACTACATTGTCCCATGTAGCTTTCGCTTTACCTGTATCTGAATGTGAAAATTCTATTTGACCAATAGCCTTAATTCTATAGGCATGCTGTTGATTACAAACAATCGTTGAGTCAATAAATTGCAATGTTTGTGTTTCTCCTATGTCTATAAAGTTGCCTTTTTCTTGTTCTCTTTGAACAACATATTTATCAACTAACCAACCTGAATAGGCATTCCAACTTAAATAGTTTTTGTTAACACCTGCATTGACTTTAAGTTCAATATTACAATGTGTAGTAGCCAATTCAGATTCAGCTCCACAATAATTGGTTTGTGTCATACTATAACAATTTGAAGTCTGAATTGGATTGATGATGAATTGTAACTTATCCTGATTTACATCTTTAACATCCATCAATTTTACCCATGAATTATTGATGTTTTGATACAAAGTGTATTGTTTGAAATCTACATCATTAGAAGCTGTATACAACCATTCAACTTCTGTATTAGAGGTATGACTGATTTTGCGGATATCAATTTTTAACGGTGAAACAGTGTCTGCTGTATGTATTATTTTATTGATATTGAACGTATCTTTACAATGGAAAGTGTCAGTAACAATCTGCAATACTCTGATATCTCCTTTTATAGGATACAGTGTCTTGTTTGATTGTAAAATATCATTAAAGTAATAATCAACTTTATGAATTCCATTATTTGATTGACTTTGATTATCGATGATCAAACTATCGCCCAAACACAACTTTGTTATTGCAACATCAAATTTGGCTGACGGTTTAGAAATGGCGAAATTTTGTTTTAACGTATCCTTACAGCCAAAGTCATTTGAAATAAGCAATTGCAACGGTTTTAAGCCTGTGTTATTGAATTTTATTTTAACATCATCGGTGTAGAACGTGTCTCCATCAATCAACCATAAAGTTGTAAAAAGTGGGTTGGTTAATGAACCCGAACCTGAAGTGTTTTTAAATTCAATTAAGTCATCTAAACAGTGACTAGAAGGCATCACATCTGCAATTGGATTTGGATGGATGATGACAGAATCTTTAGGGATAATATTAGTAATACAACCAACCGAATCTTTGAGTAGAATCTTTGGAAAGTATTTACCAGGTTTGTTGTATCGGTAATTTATATTTTGTGATTTTATCACATTGCCATCTCCCATATCCCATTCAATAATGGTGTTAGGTGTAATGAGTGATTTAAATTCTATAGATGAATTTTGACAAATTGTTTTTGGTCCAAAACTATACGCCGCTGTCGGTCCACCTACATGTATATAATTCTTAATAGAAGTTGTGTTACTGCATCCAAATACGTTTTTAACAGTCAATGTAACTGTGTATTTTCCTGGTTGCGTATAGAGTTTAGATGGACTCATAACATTAGAATTTGTGCCATCGCCAAAATCCCAGTAATATGAAACGATTGGTTGACCAGGGTCGTGTAAAGAAGTACTATTAAATGTCACTAAAAGAGGTGCACATTTTGAAGTTGATACATCAGAAGTAAAGCTTGCTAAAATTTCAGGATCTGTTGTGTTGACCGTGTAAGATTCACTAAAACTACATCCCAATCCATCTTTCAATTGCAAATTGATTTTGTATTTGCCACCTTTTCTATAAATGTATTTGAAACTCGATTCGGTAATGATTTTACCATCACCCATATCCCAAGTTAATGAGAGTGGATGATAAGAAGATACAGAATCTATATTGGCATTTAAACTAAATTCTGTTGCATCACATCTGTTGGTACTGTTTAATGTTACAGCGGCACGCGGACCAGATGGTCGCACTTTAAATACCCTTGTGGATTGACATCCTGAGCTATCTTCTACAAACAATTCTATGTGAAAAAATGAATCACCACTTACAGGCATTGATGTAATTGTATACGTTAGAGTATCCTTTTTATTAGTAGCTTTTCGCCATTGTGGATCATCCTCAAACTTCCAATATTTGCGTTTTATTTTGCCAGTTGAAACAGAATCGATTAATTGAATGGTAAGTGGTAAACAACCTTTATCGGGCCAAACTTTACCTGCTGTACTTGGTCCTTCAATTACAACTGTCTGCTTACTGGTATAAGGGCAACTTCTGATATCCCAACCTGTGTGTTTAATGGTATATGTGCCAGGGTTGGTAAATGCATATCTGAATGAATCGTTTCTGGCGGTTGTATCTCCATTGCCTAAGTCCCAATGATTTCTACTTGCCCTTGTCATATAATTTTCAAGCAAATAAACCACTGGGGTACAATCCGTCTTTTTTGTAACTTTTAAATTGGATGTTGAAACAGGTGGAGATATGTCTTGGTCAACTGTGTCTATACAACCAGTAAGTTTATTAGATGCAATCAATCTAAACTTGTCTTTTGAACCCGATTTGAATTTATGGTAAATTACAGAATCTTTACTCAGTGAGCCATTTGGTAAAATCCACAGAAAATCAGTCGCCAATACGCTTTTATGTTTTAAAGTACCTGTGTTACTAAAACAAGTATCAAACGAATAAATAAAATCTGCCATTACAGGTTTGATTTTAATTGAGTCTTCTTTCATTACAGTATCCCTACATTGGTTATGGATAGCAATCAACATTGGGGTGTATGTTTTAGGATAATCGCGAGTACTTGTTATAAATTTGTATGGATTAGAGCCAGTGTTGGTCGTAAATATCCAAATCCAACTATCCACTTTTTTCATGATGCTATCAGGCGACGTATTGGTCATAGTAATAGTCTCTCTATTACATATCGCATATTTATCTATTTTAAATGAATGTGGAATTTTGTTGCCTACACCTACAATTTCCCAAGCGCTATCTTCGCAACCATATTGGTCTCTTACTTTTAAATTGATCTCATATTTGCCAACTTTATTGTATGTTATTTTCGGATTGGGAGAGTTGTATGTGTTGCCATTGCCATCAGTCCATGTATAATTTAATGTTACTGGTATTTTTGCATTTGAAGTATCTCTGATTTTTGGTATGTATGGAACACATCCTCCAAGCTCTTCTAAAAAGAAGCCCACTAAAAGATTTTGCACCACTACTTTTGGAAACTGAAACACCTGTTGACACCCTGCAATATCTTTCATCAACACCTGAATCTTGTATTCTCCTGGTTTGTAAAAAGCATATTTGAGCGTATCAACTTTCGTGTCAATATTTTTACCGTCAATAAACCAAGTATAATTGTCTATGACAGAACTTGATTTTGCTTTGTATACATTGGATAAATAGCCCGTGCAATTCAAACTGTCGTTCATAGACAAAGTAGCTTTTGGTTTATCAGACACTAGCACAGTTTTATAAACACTATCAGAACATCCTGCACCATTGCCAGTTATCCTAAATTTAACCAAATAAGTACCCGTTTTGCTGTATACTTTGATGGGGTTTTCTGAGGTTGACTTTGAGCCATCAGCAAATTCCCAATAGTAGTCGAATTTTGCTCCAGTTGGTGTGCTAGTATTCTTAAACTTAGGATCAAAAGGAATGCATCCCGAATAATTAGCAGCGTCGAAATTCGCTTTAATTTTTCCGAAATTTACTGGAATGGTCGTTGAAGTGCTGGCTTTACATCCTTTATCACTTGTAGCTGTCAATTTAACCGTATAGTTACCCGCAGTTGAGTAAAAAATAGTTGGGACTGCTATTGTGGATGTATTCCCATCTCCAAAATCCCACAAATATGAGACACTGTTCCCTGAATTATTAGAAAAATTAACTCTTTGCGGCGCAATACAACTGTATTTGGCTACATAATTAAAAACAGGATTTGGCTTTTGATAAATGGTGAGATATTGATTTCTGCTAATGGTACTAACACAATTGTTGTTATCTCTAACCGTCATCTTTATTGTAAAATTGCCAGCGTTGTTGTAAGTTTTTGTGACATTGTTCAAAGTGTTGTAAACATTGCCATCGCCCATATCCCACGATATAGTTTTTATGGAGGTATCACCAACTTGAGTGGTATTTGTAAAGACTATCTGATCGCCAGGACAATAGGCTAATGCTGGTGTCGAGAATCCAGCAACAGGCAACTTCTTTACTATGATTGTGGTAGAATAGGAACTGTATGAAGAACCATCAAATACTGTTAATTTAACTTTATAAGTGCCAGGTTTGGTAAAAGTATATCTCGGATTTTGTGTTGTACTGCTGCCTCCATCACCAAAATCGTAATCCCAACTAATTGGTCCGCCACTTGTAGCATCTGTAAAATCTACCACAAGGGGCACACATCCAGAACTAACAGTTGTGCTGTACGAAGCAGTTAGCGCTTGACCCGCAATACAATAGAAAAACGATAATATAAGTAATAGTTTTTTCAACCCTTAAACTATTAGACACAAATAAACACACACTGTGGCCTAATAATATGTAAAAGTAGTAAAAATATTTATAATGAAAGTCAAAAATTCGCTATTTTTTTGAACATGTTGGCACTAGTTAATTAATTGACCAGATGTTTATTGTAACAACAGTTCCATTAGTTTTTCAATACTCCAAAATGTTTTGTGAGAAAAATAACTGCATTTTATTTTAAATTCTATCTGATTTGAATGATTCAGTTCCAAGTAAATATGACCGAAAAGGTAGTGTTGCTCTGGTGTTATTTGTTCCTTAAAACTGATGTCTGGTTTTAGAAAATGACTTTGTATTTGATGCTTTAATCCTCTGTCCATTATTTCAGTTTTTTCTTCACTCAAATGGTTGTAGTAATTGTTATTAAGTAATACATCTCTAAAATAATCCAATAGAAAACTCAAATTTTCTGCACTTATATTCTTTGGATACCACATTAAAGTGCAAAATTGACTTGTTTTTTCAACGCTGATATCCAAGGTATTCTGACCGCAAAGCTCTTTAGAATAGGCATTTCTAAGTGAATTTAAACAGTCGTCTTTGCTTAGCTGTTTCCATTGTTGATAACGTGAATTAAATTGTATCGGTCTTATTAATAACTTTGTGTGCATTTTTTTTGGAACAAATTTCAAACGTTAAAAACTTTGTCTTATTATCAATGTTTATAAATATTTGAATAATGTGACAGAGGGTGTATTTGAAAGACAAAGACAGAGTAGAATGAAATTAACTTTTTGGGGAGCTGCGAGACAAGTAACAGGCAGCATGCACATGTTGCAGCTTGATAGTGGATATACGATATTAATAGATTGCGGACTAGACTATGAAAAGAAGGAAGAGTTTGAAGCGAATAACCGCAACTTCCCTTTTTTTCCAGAAGATGTCGACTTAGTGATTCTCACTCATGCTCACATCGACCACTCTGGTAATTTACCTAACCTCATTCGTCAAGGCTATAAAGGTCAGATTCTTTGCACTGATGCCAGCGTTGAATTAACAAAAAATCTTCTTTTAGATTCTTTGAATGTTCAAAGAATTGAATCCAATAAGAAAAACAAACCTTCTAGAGGGAAAATCAAACGACTTAACAAGTCTGAACAAATAGCAACTCTATACAACCGTTCTCATATTGAACAAACTAATGAAGCAATGGTTGGTATTAATTTCAATCAAGTATTTGAAGTCAATGAAGAGTTAAGCATAGAATTCTTTAATGCAGGTCATATTCTTGGTGCTGCTTCTGTAAGAATATCTGTTAAAGAAAACGGTACCACTAAAACCATTGGTTTCACTGGTGATTTGGGTAACTACAATGCAAAGTTGGTTGTAGATCCAATGCCAATGCCAAATTTAGATTTCCTAGTAACTGAAAGCACCTATGGAGGAAGATTCCACCACGATTCAAGTGATGCCGAACAATTGTTATTGGATTACATCACCAATACATGTGTTAAATACAGAGGAAAATTGGTCATTCCAGCTTTCAGTGTTGGTCGTACCCAATCCATCATATTTACTTTGAATCAATTGTATGCAAAAGGTTTGATGCCTGATGTAAAAGTGTATACAGATAGTCCCTTAGCTATAAGAACAACCAAGCTTTACGCCGAACATGTCAACTTACTTAACGAAGAGGCAAAGGCATTTTATGCCAAACACGGCAATTTATTTAACTTTCCCAATCTCTATACTTTAGAATCTTCTTCGGATAGTAGATTGGTAAGTACAATGCCAGAAGCAGCTGTAATCATATCTGCAGCTGGGATGGTAGAAGGAGGGAGGATTCAAGAACACGTTAGATACAATATCGGTGATGCATACAGTACCATCTTAATTGCAGGATTTTGTGCTGAAGGAACTCTTGGTTACGAGCTACTAAAAGGTCGCCCTTTTGTCAACATCAATAAAAAACCAAAACAAGTGTATGCAAAAATAGTTAGGACAGATGCCTTCAGTGCTCACCCTGACCAAAATGGTTTGATGAAGTATTTGAAAGACACAAATTATCAATCTTTAAAAAAGATATTCTTAGTTCATGGCGATGAAATGAGCTTAGAAATGATGAAGAAAGAAATCAATCTCGACTCAGTGGTCATTCCAAATATGGAACAAAGCTTCGAATTATAGAGATTTCATAAGCGTTTCAGGATCCCAAAATACAGATTTGAAGTTTTGAATCTTATCGTTGATAACAACAATACCTTCAGATTCTAGTAATTGTTGCATTCTATCTCCACCAAAATGTGCTTTGCCCGTCAACAATCCATTTCTATTGACAACTCTGTGAGCCGGAATGTTGATGTCTGCACTATGACAGGCGTTCATGGCCCAACCTACCATTCTGCTTGAGGACTTTGTGCCGAGATATGCTGCAATGGCTCCGTAAGAGGTTACTTTCCCAAACGGAATTTGTTTCACAACTTCATAAACGCTGTCAAAAAAATTTTTTTCTGTCATATTTCTGTCAGTAAACTATTTTGGCAAAATTATTGTCTTATAGTTACATTACAGAATAATAAATTTGCCTATTAGGAAATATGAGAAATCAACTCTTTAAAAAAACAGCACTTGTTATTGGATTAACCGCAATGTTTACGATTGGAGCGATAGCACAACCGGGCGGAAAACCAACAACCAAACCTTCACCTAAACCAGTTGCAAAGCCAACAACCAAAACCACTTCAAAGCCACCAGCTGCTGCAATATCAAAACCAACTACTGCAACATTAAAGCCAAATTTTGATGCTAAGAATGTTGGAAGATTGCCTGGCTCTTATGCGATTAAGGTAAAATTGAAAGGATTTAAAAATACCAACATTTACCTTGCTGATAATTTTGGTGACAAGCAATATTTCAGAGATACTTGTAAACTTGATGCCAATGGGGTAGGAACTTTTACAGGTTCTCCTAAATTACAAAGAGGCATGTACATGATTGTTTTCCCAGAATTGAATGGCTATTATGAATTACCTATTACAGACGACCAAACGTTTTCTTTCGAAGCTGATACTTCAATGGATGAATCTAAAGTGGTAGTAATTGGTAGTCCAGAAAATGAAGCTTTCGTTGCCTTTCAAAAAAATAGAGCAATCAACGGTCGTTTAAGATTCAATCTCGACAACCAAATCAAAGCAGCTTCTGCTTCTGGAAATGAAGAATTGAAAAAAGCTCTAACCGTTGAAAGAGATTCTTTGGATAAAAGAGATAGTAGATACAGAGACAATTATATGTCTACAAATCCAAATCACTTGTTAACTAAAATATTTAAGGCTTTCCAAAGTGTGAAAATTCCTACCAATCCAAATCCAGCAGATTCAATGTATGAGTTTAATTACTACAGACACCACTATTGGGATAATATTGACTTCAACGAATCAGGATTGATTAGAGCTCCGCAAGGTCTATTGACAATGAAGTTGAATGACTACATCGATAAAGTAACTTTTCAAGATTACGATAGTTTGACTCAAGCCGTTGACATTGCTATAGGAAAAACAAAACCTTATTCTGAAATTCAGAAGTACTTTGTACAATACTTAACCAATAAATTCCAAGATAGAAAAATCATGTGTCAAGATAATGTTACCATACATTTGATTGACAAATACTATTGCAATGGTGATGCATGGTGGTATGATGATACTGCTGGAAAACGCAAAATGTGTGAAGAAGCCAAAAAAGCCATTCCTACTATGTGCGGTAAAATTGCTCCAAACTTAAACTTGGCAGATACTTTAGGCAATTACCACGAGCTTTACAAAAACTTAGGTAAGTTCACCATTGTATTCTTCTATGATCCTACTTGCGGTCACTGTAAAGAAGTTATTCCTGTTGTAAATGAAGTGTTCCAAAAACACAAAAACAATGGCATTAAAGTCTATGCAGTTTCTTCTGAAGGCAAATACAACGAATGGAGAAAAATGATGCGTGAAAGGCCTGAACTACAAGAATGGGTAAACGTTTGTAAAACCAATCAATATTATCCTTGGCCTTTTTATAGATATGACTATAACATTCAAGCCAATCCAACCATTTTTATAATTGATGAAAATGCGAAAATCATTGGTAAGAAAATTGACGAACACCAATTAGAATTTTTCTTAGAATCGTTGATGTTTGAAAAAGGTTTGATCACCACTAAACCTTCGCCTCCTAAAGAAAAACCAGAAACTCCTCCAGCAGGATAAGATACTTAAAGCCTCTCAATTTTTGGGAGGCTTTTTTATTGGTATTTGTCTTTGTACCAAGTTCTAACTCTGTCGTACATAGCTCCAAATCTTAATGACAAACCAAATGTATAATAAGAGCCACTGTATTTGGTCGATGCAAATGAAATTCTTGAACCAATTCCAGCACCAGCCCACAACCACCATTTTATTTTATAGTTAACATAGATGCCAAAGTCTAATGGAATCATTAGCTTTTTTTCTATGCCCATATATTTTTTAGTGGTGTATGTTTCATCTCTGCCTTGACCAATACCTAATGCTACTGGAAACGACATTCTCCATCTTTTTGTGTTTTTGAAATAATATTCGCAACCAAAATTTAGATATGCAATCTCTGATTTTAAAAATAAAGTATTAGAATCTCTAGTTCCAGGTAATGCTGTTGGGTTGTCTAATATTTGTGCTTGTGTGTTATACGAACTATAATAACCAATAAACAAATTGGTGCGCTTATTATATAAATAGCCGTACTGCAGGCCAAATAGTTTAGTCGATTGTGCACCTATGACACTATTTTTACCATCTAAACATATAAACCACTCTCTATCTTGTTTTAAATCATATTTAATGGTATCTAACATGTGCCTGATTTGCGCATTGATTGGATAAGCCATCAAGAGTAATATAATAACAATACTTCTTCTCACGATTAGGCAAAATTATGCTTTAATATCTAAGATTAAGATTGCATCTTTGCCACAGGTGTTGAATTTATTGGAAATTCTGTCTGTAGCTGCTGTATTGTTGTATATCTATTTTGCAGCAAAGCAAGTGCCTATTGGGTGGATATTTGGCATTGTCGCATCAGTGGCAAGTATGGTGTTTTTTATTCAAAGTGCTTTGTATGCTAGTGCCGCACTTAATGGTATATACGCCATTCAAGGTATCATTGGTTTTTTTAATTGGACTTTGTTCAATCCCCAAAAAAAAGTGGTGATTTCTAATGGCTACCTTAGGCATGTTGTCGCAATTGTAATAGTATGTGTGGTAAGTTCGATTCTATACTCATTTAAAGAATTGCAATTGAATTTTTTGGATATTGTTTTAGGTTGTTTGAGCATTCATGCTACCAATTTAGAAATCAAGAAAGACATCTCTTGTTGGTATTATTGGATAATAGCCAATGTTGGTTATGCTGTTTTTTATGTAACTCAAACGGATAAACCTATGTATTTATATGCTGTACTGATGCTGTTCTTAGCTGTATACTCATACATCGCTAAGCAGAAATGGATGGCTTTAAAAACCAATGATTAGTTTAATACCTATCGCTACAAATACAAACCCGGACACCATGTTAATCATCTTTAAGTGTTTCGGAGTGACCCATTTTCTTAACTTAGATGCAAAAAATGCAATCCCAAATTCGGTAATGAAAATGCTGAATAAACTGGCTAAAAAGAATATAATTTTATCGTTTATGGTGTACTGATAATTAATAGTTAAAAAAGAGCTAATTCCTAACCAGCTAAAGAAATTCACTGGATTTACGACATTGAGTAGAAAACCATTTCCAAAGTAGTATAAAGCCGAACCATATCCCAACTCTTTTCCCACATTAACTTCTGGTTCTGTTTTAAAGAACATCAAAATGCCCATAACGGTTAATAAAATACCGCCTCCAATGGCGACTTCTTTTTTATAAGCAGATAAGAAATCAGCAAATGGTTGGGATATCAAGGCCAAAGCAATGAACATCACATCGCAAGCAATAACACCAAGTGCAATGAAAATACCGGTCTTGTAGCCATAACTAATGCTGTTTTTTATTAACGCAAAAAATACTGTACCAAGCATCATACTCAACACAAATCCAGTTGCTAAACCTTGCCAAATACAGTTCAATGTATGCATTTTGTCAAACTTCTTTAAATTAATTTAAAAGATACAATAAAATAAGGATTGCAAATTATAACTTTGCAGTGGAAATATATGAGTACTCGTACCGAAAAATTTAACAAAGAAATGCAACGTGAGTTGGGAACCATCTTCCAAACCCGCATGCACGATTGGTTTGAAGGCGCTTTTATCACCGTAACAGATGTCAACTCTAGCCCAGATTTAGGTTATGTTAAAGCGTACCTGAGTATTTATAATACGAAGAATCCAGCTGCTATCATGGATATTATCAATCTTTACAACAAACACATACGCAAAGAACTGGCTTCTAAAATTAAAAATTCTGTTAGAGTAATTCCAGAATTAAATTTCTTTCAAGATGATAGCGTTGAGAATGCTTTAAAGTTTGAAAAACTTTTTGATAACCTGAAAAAGGAAAGAGAATCTAGAGAAAACAAAGACTAACATGCCTGAAAGAATCAATAATGAAATTTTTACGGATGTCTTAGGTAAACACTCCTGGGCCCGTAAATTTTATATTTTGTTGACTCACTCTCTGCTTTTGAAGAATAACATCATCAAAAGAGAAATCAAACTTTGCTCAAGAAGAAAACTAAAATCTCAATATGTGCTTTATCCTGGTTTTGGAATGGGGCAATTGTTAGGACTGTTCTCAAGACATCCTAAAAAATACAATGTGTTGGCACTGGATAAAGATACCAACATGGTGGTTCAATCATCAGAGTATTTTCAACAAGAACACGTCAACAACATTTATTGTAGAAGCGCAGATATTCTTACTTACCACGAAAATCCAGTTTTTGATTTAGGCTTATGTATTAATTTACTTAATTACATTGAAGATGATACAACTGCTTTAACAAATATTTATAATGCATTAAAAAAACCTGGTATTCTCATCATTTTTAATTCAAGCAATTATGCCGATGACAAAGCCAGTAAATTAAATATTGGTGTATATAAAGACAAAAAATATCGAAATGGATATGGCATTTTAGAATTGAAACACAAACTCAAAGAAATTGGGTTCTCAAAAGTAAAAGCCAGATATGTGTATGGTACATTCGGTATCATCAGTTGGAAACTTACCACCGCTTGGCCTTCTAACATGATTAAAGCAACCAAATTGGCTTATGTAATATTACCACTATATTCGATTATTTGCATTCCTTTTGTGTTTATACTAAATCTTTTGGACATCAATTTCAAACATAAGAAAGGCAAATGTATTGTCGTTAAAGCTTTTAAATAGTAAATGAATACAACGCTTTTTATAGCTAAGAGATATTTGTTCGCTAAAAAGAAGCGCAATGCCATAAATATTATTTCCAGTATTGCTGTTCTCGCATTTGCTGTTTGTACTGCCGCTTTGATCATTATCTTGAGTACCATGAATGGGTTTGAACAACTCATTTTTTCAATGTACAACAAATTCAATCCTGATCTAAAAGTAACACCTTTAAAAGGTAAGGTCTTTCAGTATGATGACTATGTGTCTAGCATCAAAAAATTAAAGTCAGTTGCTCATGTCTGGCCTGTGCTTGAAGATAATGCAGCCATTAGAAATAGTGACTTCCAAACCGTTTGCACTGTGAAAGGTGTTGACTCAAATTATTTTGCAGTCAATAAACTCAATGCCATGATTACAGAAGGAGAGGCCTTAACTCAAATGGACGAGTACAATTACTGTATATTGGGCGCTGGTATCGACCAAAAAATCAATTGTACAATAGGCGGACCATTTAGTTTGGTTTCTTTAATTACACCCAAAAGAGGTGATTATAATGTCAACGATGTTGATGCCATTCAATCTCTAGAACTCGAACCTGCTGGTGTGGTAACTATGGACGATGTCATCAACAACAAATATGTCTTCGTTCCTCTGCGCTTTGCTCAAAATCTTTTTGAAAGAGGTTCAATGGTCTCCAATCTTGAAATACGTTTGAAAGATGGCGTCGATCAAGAAAAAGCTTATGAAGACATCAGAAACATCATGGGGAAAGGTTTCAAAATTCAAAACAGAATGGAGCAACAAGCCTCTTTATATAAGATGTTTAAAAGTGAAAAATGGGCCAGTTTTGCCATTCTTACTTTTATTTTATTGATAGCAGCCTTCAATGCTTTAGGTAGTTTAACTATGTTGGTGATTGAAAAGAAAGATGATATTAAAACATTAACTGCAATGGGAGCTTCAAAGACAACCATAAGAAATATATTCTTCTCTAATGGATTCTTAATTTCTGGATTTGGAGCAATGGTAGGATTGATTATTGGAATTGCATTGGTGGTGCTACAACAACATTTTGGGTTCATTAAAATGACTGGTGCCATAATTGACAGTTATCCTGTAAGATTGATTTGGACCGATGTTGTTATAGTGGCTGCCACTGCTCTTGGATTAGGTTTCATCACTGGAATTTATCCAGCAATTAAATCCGTAAAAGACCTAAAATAAAAAAACGAACCCTTTAGAGATTCGTTTTTCTTTAATTTGTTTTTATAATTAGTATCTTGGAGTGTAATTGTACTCGGATTTGATTTGCTCAAGTGTTTTCTTAATCACTTTTACTTTCATGTATTGATTCTGATATGGACGGTTATTGCCATCACGTGATTGTTTTACAACACTATCTGCGTATTCCATGCCTTTCATCACAAAACCAAAAACTGTATACTGATTGTCTAAATGTGCAGTACCAGATGTGCTAACACTGATGTAAAATTGTGAACCACTAGAAGCTTTTTCTGGATTGTTGGTTCTTGCTGCTGCTAAGACACCTCTCATGTGTTTTATGGTATCTCTGATTTCTGCTGGAATGGTATAACCCGGACCGCCAGTGCCATCGTTTAATGGGTCGCTGTCTTTGCTGTTAGGATCACCTCCTTGAATCATGAAACCTGGAATTACTCTGTGAAATGTCGTGCCATCAAAATATTTTTCAGACGCCAATTTCAAAAAGTTTTCTCTGTGCAATGGAGTTGCTTTATACAAATAGATGTACATATTGCCAAAAGGCGTTTCCATTTCAACAATGTCTTCAGTTGGCATTGAAGGTGGAACTAAAATAACTTCTTCTTTTTTCTTACAAGAAAAAATCAACATCAAAGAGGCAACTGCGATGAACGAAAATTTGTTCATATCGATTATTTTTTAGAGGTTTTACCTTTAGATTTTGTTTTAGCAGTATCAGGTTTTGTTACAGCTTTCTTTTCAGGTGTTGCTGCTGCATCGCCTTTAACAGAAGTGCTGATAATCTTGATGTCGCTCAATGGTCTGTCATTTGGGTCACATGCAACTGTAGCAATCATGTCTACGATATTCAAACCTTCAATGGTTTCACCAAAAACAGTGTATTGTAAATCTAAGAAACTTGGGGCACCGTGACAGATGTAAAATTGAGAACCACTACTTTCTCTGTTTGGATTCATTTCATCACCCATTCTTGCTGCAGCTAAAGCACCTTTTTTATGTCTAAAAGCTGGTAAAATCTCAGCAGGAATGGTATATCCTGGTCCACCGTTACCGTACATAGCACCTGGAGTAGCTGCTTTACTGTTTGGGTCGCCTGTTTGAATCATAAACCCATTGATGACTCTATGGAACAATACGCCATTATAAAAGCCACTTCTGCAAAGTTTTAAGAAATTGTCGTGGTGAAGTTTGGTTTCTTTGTACAAACGCACAATAATATTGCCTTTAGAAGTTACTATGGTAACAGTATCATCTTTGGCTACAGCAGTTTTTCCTGTATCAGCAGGAGCAGCAGTTTCTACAACTGGAATTGAAGGTACACCTTCTGTTGCAGTTGATTCAGTATTGGTTTTAAAATTACAAGCGATTAAAGCAAATCCTACAATTGTAGCGATGCCTAATGGTTTAAAAAATTGTTTCATATGATTTTCTCGTTAATAAAATATTCAATGATATGCTCGCGAATATACGTTTCTTGCTCTAATAGTGACATATCTGGCAAGGGTTTTTTTAATTCCCAATGTGGCCAACCGTCAGTATCTAAACCTTTCAGTTCATAATGACCAGAATAACTCAAAACTTTGCAAGTAGCAATATGCATTAAACCAACCTTCTCGTCTTTTTTAAATGGTTTCTCTTTTAATTGTCCAAGTTCGCGCATGCCAATGATGAACAGCATAGCGTCCATGTTTGGCTGTTTACCAAATCTTTCCCTCATAAAGCTCAAAATGTCTTGCCATTTTTGCTTTCTGTCGTCGTCTCTATGGTGTTCTGGAATCATTTTTTAGGGAATCTCATTTTATAATAATGGTCGACTCTGCCCAACGAAATATTATTGAGCTTGCCTTTTATCAAGTTGCGTTTAAGTGGACTGATGTGATCGACAAATAATATGCCTTCAATGTGATCGTATTCATGTTGGATGATGCGCGCTGCCATTCCTCCGAAAGTCTTTTCGTGCTCGACAAAGTTCTCATCCATATATCGAATGGTCAATTCAGGTTTTCTTGACACAGCCTCTCTAATGGTTGGAATACTCAAACATCCTTCCTCATATTTCCATGGGTCGCCCCACTCATCTAATATCTGTGCATTGATAAACGTTTGTTTGAATCCTTCAGGTTGAATGCCTTCAATCTGACTGCCATCAATCACAAACAATCTAATTGATAAACCTATTTGTGGAGCTGCTAAACCTATGCCATCACTTTCGTACATGGTGGTGTACATATTGGCAATCAGGTTTTTTAAGTCTGGATAATCTGGAGTAATATCAACGGCTTTCTTTCTTAAAACGGGACTGCCGTATGCGTAAATCGGTAAAATCATTTTATTTCTAAATATGACTGCAAAATTAAGGCAGCAGCCACTGTATCTACAAGTTTTTTATTGCGTCTGTCTGATTTCTTATAACCAGCATCTATAAGTGTCTGTTTTGCCATCCTGCTAGTAAGGCGCTCATCTATCTTTTTAATTGGAATATTTGGAAACAATTCGGTGAGCTTTTTTTCAAATTCTCTAACCGCTTCACTCGAGTCTGTGTCTTCTCCTGCAAGAGATTTCGGTTCTCCCAATACCAAAACTTCTACAGTCTCTCTTGTCATATACTGTTTGAGATACTCGAAAATTTTTGATGTATCAACAGTTTCTAGTGGTTGAGCAAACATTTGAAGTGGGTCTGTAACGGCTATCCCTACTCGTCTTAGTCCATAATCTATCGCCAATATTCTTCCCATTTTTTTATTACGCAATTTCAGTGTTTTAATCAGTAAAAAAAATTATTTTCGCAGAATCATGGAATTAGTTAATGGTAGATACCAAATTGATGGAGTAGATGTACTTGACATCGTAGAAGAATACGGTGCTCCTGTCTATGTCTACAGTGCTGAAACAATCAAAGCACAATACGAAAAGCTAAACAATGCTTTTCCAGGTGTAAAACTTGGTTTACACTTCGCTTGTAAGGCTCTGTCAAATATCAATGTGCTAAAATACATGAAGAAACTAGGTGCTGGACTTGATGCCGTGTCAATTCAAGAAGTTTGGCTCGGACTGAAAGCTGGATTCGAACCATCTGAAATACTTTACACTCCGAATGGTGTTAGTATGACTGAAATTGATTTGGCCGTGCAAGAAGGCGTGAAAATCAATATTGATAACATCTCTATCTTAGAACAATTTGGTGCTAAATACGGCAATACAATTCCAATTTGTATCCGTGTTAATCCTCATATTTTAGCAGGTGGTCACCATAAGATTTCTACTGGTCACATCGACTCAAAATTCGGAATTTCTTATTACCAATTGAGACACGTTGCCAGAGTTGTAAAATTGTATGGCATTAATGTAGAAGGACTGCACATGCACACTGGTAGTGATATCTTAGACGCTGAAGTCTTCATCAGAGGTGCTGAATTGTTGTTTGAAGCTGCTAAAGATTTTGAAGATTTGAAATTCATGGATTTTGGTTCTGGATTTAAAGTGGCATATAAAGAAGCTGATATTACAACTGATATCAATGATATTGGTGGCAAAATAGCATCTAGATTCAAAGAGTTTTGCAAACAATATGGAAGAGAATTGGAATTGTGGTTTGAGCCAGGCAAATTTTTGGTGAGCGAATCGGGTTTCTTTTTTGTAAAAACCAATGTCGTAAAACAAACCACTAGCACTATGTTTGCCAGTGTAGATACTGGATTAAACCATTTGATAAGACCTATGTTGTACGATGCCTATCACAAAATTACCAATATCAGCAATCCAACAGGTATCGAGAGAATATACGCTGTAGTCGGATATATCTGCGAAACAGACACTTTGGGTTGGGATAGGAAGTTAAATGAAGTAAGAGAAGGCGATATCTTGGCATTCCACAACGCAGGAGCATACGGCTTCAGTATGTCTAGTAACTACAATTCAAGATTCAGACCAGCAGAAGTTTTCATCATCAATGGCAAAGCCCAATTAATAAGAAAGAGGGAAACATTAGATGATTTACTGCGCAACCAAATTGAAATAGAACTTTAATAAAATTTGCTCCCAAGTGGAGCATTTTTTATGTATTTTTGATTCACACTATGAAATTTAAAACCTTATTTCTTGTTTGTTTTTGTATTGGTTATAGTCTGATATTAGATGCCCAATCAAACGAATGCGGCTTTGGTGAACATGCTTTTTCTAATGGATACAAGGAATGGTATCAAGAAGCTGTAGATGAAGCCAATGCTGTCGAGTCAAGTAAAAGAAATCAATCAAAGTATGATACTATTTATACGATAAAAGTTGTGTTTCATTTGATTTATGCCTATAGGTACTATGATAAAAATCAATATTTATCTAAATGGATTAAGGATATAAATAATGACTTTAACCGACAAAATGCCGATTCCATACAACTACGATCTATATTCAAAAATAGAGCTGGAAATGCTAAAATACGTTTTGTATTAGCTGACAAGGACCCTAATGGTAAAGACTTTGTCGGATATACATATACAGTTTCTGATAAATACTTCGGCGAAAATTCTGGAACACCTTTTAGTAAATGGCATAGAATGAAATTTGATTCATTAGGGGGTAAGAATGCTTGGAATACTAGAGAATATCTAAATATTTGGGTTTGTAATACCATGACAACAGGAGGAATCATTAATTATAAATCATTTTCAACGCCTCCTAATAAATCAAGTTTATGGAATTCCAATTTTTGGCCTGACAGTGCTATTGATGGAATAGTATTAAGCCAAATTATTTATGAAAATAAATGGAGATCAACTGATTTAACCCATGAAATTGGTCATTATCTCGGATTAAGGCATGTGTCTGGTGATGGTTTGGACAATGATTCAACGTGCAAGTACGATGACTTTATCTTTGATACACCTAAAATATTTGCTCAAAACAGCAATTGTGATTTTCTCTTAAATTCATGTCTTGATAGTATTAATGATATGCCTGACATGATTGAGAATTTTATGGATAATACAACTTGCAGAAATACATTTACGAAGGGACAAGTAAATGTCATGAGGTATTCTTTAACAACATTGCGAAAGGGGTTGGCAACCACTACAATAAATAAAACTTTTACGGAATATAAATTTAAAGTCTATCCGACACTTACTGAAAATAAAGTCAATATTGATTTTGATGAATCAATTTACGAGGATATATCAGTGCATCTATACGATTTTCAAGGAAGATTGTTGCAAGCAAAATCATTCCCTTTAAGTGATATTATTGATCTAAGTTTATATCAACCGGGCACCTATTTTATCAAAATTTATACTGGAGTTTCTATGCTCAATGAACCTGTATTGATTATGAAGTACTAATTTGTTTTTCGAGTAACTTTTAGAATAATTATAATTGTGAATCGATGATTTAAGTTAACATTAAATGATTTTCTGTGCTTCCAAATTGAAAAAGAACTTTAATAAAATTTCCTCTGTAGTAGTATGTTTTTTATGTATTTTTGATTCACCCTATGAAATTTAAAACTATATTTCTTTTTTGTATTTGTATTGGTTATTGTCTGATATTAGATGCCCAATCAAACGAATGCGGCTTTGGTGAACATGCTTTTTCTAATAACTATAAGCAATGGTATCAACAAGCAGTAGACGAAGCCAATGCTCCTGAATCTAACAAACGAAATCTGTCTAAATTCGATACCATATACACTGTCAAGGTTATATTTCACTTAATTTATCCTACTTTAACGATTATTAGCAAACGCGAATATATTTCAAAATGGATGAATGACATCAATGCCGATTTTAACCGCGAAAATGCAGATTCATTTTATTTAAGATCCATGTTTAGAAGTAGGGTAGGTAATGCTAAAATCCGATTTGTGTTAGCTGATAAAGACCCAAACGGCAATCCTTGTCAAGGTTACACTTTTACAAAATCTGATAAATATTTTGGCGTTTTACCTGGTACCCCGTTTAGTAAATGGCACAATATGAAGTTTGATTCTTTAGGGGGCAAGAACGCATGGAATACCAACGAATACCTCAATATTTGGGTATGTAATAATATGGCTCCTGATATGAAATATTACTATGGTGCTTTTGCTACTCCTCCTAACAAAGCCAGTTTTTGGAGTCCAACTTATTGGCCTGATAGCGCCATAGATGGTATAGTGATGGGCAATTTCACTTATGAAACAAATTACAGGTCTACCACTTTAACCCATGAAATCGGTCATTACCTCGGATTGAGGCATATATCTGGTGATGCAGTTGTGCAAGATTCAACGTGCAAATACGATGATTTTATTTTTGATACGCCTAAAATATTTGCCCAAAATTACAATTGTGATTATCACCTCAATTCTTGCCAAGATAGCGTAAATGATATGCCAGATATGCTTGAAAATTTTATGGATTATTCTTCATGTAGAAATACCTTTACCAAAGGTCAAGTAAATGTCATGAGGTATTCTTTAACAACATTGAGAAAGGGTTTGGCTAGTCCGACTTATAAAAAAATATTTACAGATTATCAGTTCAGAATTTATCCTACATTGACTGAAAACAAAGTGTTGATTGATTTTGATGAAGACGTTTACGAGGATATTAAAATTCATCTATACGATTTTCAAGGCAGACTATTGCAAACCCAATCGTTTTTAAAAAGTGATTATGTTGACCTTAGTCTATACAATTCAGGTACTTATTTCATTAAAGTATTTACTGGTGTTGCAATGCTGAATGAACCAGTTATCATCATGAAATATTAACGTCTCTTTTTAGACGAATTTCTGTTTCCTCTATTTTGGTTATTGCCTCCACTCTTGTGTTTATTGGTGTTCGAACTAGAGAATTTTTTATGTGATTGGGCTTTGTTATGGCTATTAGGTTTTTTATCCGCATTTTTTTTATGCTGAGATGATGTTCCTTCGTTCTTAGGTTTGTGATCACCAGATTTTTTAGTTGTTTGAGAAGTTCCTGTTTTTTTAGAATCATTTTTAGAATGCTCTAACATAGCATTCAATTCGCCCATTTCTTTGTCAGTTAAATCTCGCCAATCGCCCGGAGGCAAACCTTTTAAGGTAATGTTCATGATCCTGACACGTTCTAATTTCACAACATCGTATCCGAAATGTTCGCACATTCTTCTAATTTGTCTGTTCAATCCTTGAACCAAAACAATTCTAAAAGTGGTAGGAGATTCTTTAACGATTTTGCATTTTTTAGTCATAACTCCCAACATGGGAACGCCATTTGACATACCTGCAATAACTGCATCTGTCAGTGGTTTGTTGACCGTAACAACATATTCTTTTTCGTGTTGATTGCCCGCTCTTAGAATCTTATTGACGATGTCACCATTATTAGTGAGAAATATCAAACCTTGTGAATCTTTGTCCAATCGACCAATTGGGAAAAGACGCTTGCTGTGGTTGACATAGTCTACAATGTTGTCTCTTACTTTCTCTGTTGTAGAAACGATACCAACTGGTTTATTCAAAGCTATAAAGATGATGTCTTCACCTTGTCGAGGTTCTAATTCATATCCATTGACTTTAACGACATCTCCAACATTCACTTGGTCGCCAATGTTTGCCTTTCTCCCATTGATAAAGACTTTACCATTTTCAATGAATTTATCTGCCTCTCTTCGAGAGCACATGCCACTTTCGCTGATAAATTTATTTAAACGCATTTTATTTTATTTTTTTTCTTCGGACAATGTCCTCAGCCTGTTTGAATTTTTGACTTTTGACTTATTGTCTCGCGTTAGCCCCCTAAATCCTAAATCCTATTTCCTATATCCTTTTCTTCGGACAATGTCCTCAGCCTGTTTGAACATTGTTATTGTGTTTACGGTTATTTGTCGAGGGCATGCCCATCAATTTAACCAAAAATTCTCTTGTCTTGTGCGCAGCCCTTCGACCTACAAGAAAAATTACAAACTTTTGCTTGCGATAGCCCACTAAATCCTATTTCCTAATTCCTAATCCCTTTTTTGACTTTTGACTTTTGACTTTTTTCCTTATTCTTCATCTGTCTGAATTCAATAATTTTTAATATCAATTCGGTTGGCACATCTTCTTCCAACGGAATTTGTATGGTGCCTTTTGATGTTTTATAGCCGCTTAGTTCTTTTGCTAAAACCTCTATGGCTTCTGGACCAGGAAATAAACTAAAGTGTTTTTGAAATGCTGCAAAATGTAAAATCAAGCCACCATTTTCCTTAAAAGTCGGGAGTTGATAACTGATAGATTCTTCAGCATTTGGAACCGTTTGTTTTACCAGTTTCCGGATGGCTTTTAGTTTTGATTGAACCGGTTTTGACCATAAGGCTATGTATTCATCAATGTTTGTAAAAGCAGGAATTTTAGTAGTCATAACTAAGGAGATGTTATTTTGTGTTTTTCAATACTATACAATTATTTGAACTTTTTATCAATGAATTTTATCCTTTTAAATGGCGTTCTATTAAACTGTTTCAACGTTTAAATCCGAATCTTTAGGATTCTTTTTAAATTTTAGAATGATAACAGAAACCAGTAACAATATAGAAATTAATGACGCTTTGCCTATTAAATTGCCATATTTAACATAAAATGTCATTTTGGTTTTTGGATTTAAATAACATTTAAAAGCAACTCTCTCTTTGTACTTTGTTTGCATTTTGATTGTGCCAAATTGGTTGATATATGCCGATACTCCTGTATTTGCACTTCTTGCCATCTCTCTTCTGGTTTCAATACATCTTATGGCTCCGTACAATAAATGTTGTTTGTAACCCGGAGTTTCGCCCCACCAACCATCATTGGTAACAACTGCTAAAATTTGAGCACCATCTCGAACATATTCACATGCATAATCTCCAAATACTGATTCGTAACAAATAAGTGGGGCCACTTTCACTCCATTTTTTAGTGTAAAATTGATTGGTCTGTCACTTACGCCTAAACTACCTGATGTGCCACCAAGATTGATGCTTAGTTGTTCTAAAAATGCAAATGGCATTTTCTCAACTCCAGGCACCAATTTAGATTTATGGTAAATTTCTTTTACTTCGCCATCCTTGATGTTCATGGCTGAATTGTAAAAATCAAACCATTTTGAAATAGCCGAATCGTATCTTGCTGTGATGGTCGGTCTTTCCTTTTCGGTATAAACACTAAACGATTCAGCTCCCGTTAAAATAGTCAACTTAGTTGAATCTGTTAATTGTCTTAATGGATTGAATAAGAAATTGTCCTCTAACTCTGATTCGTTGTTGTAACCAACTATTGCAGTTTCTGGGAACAATAACAATTGGGTATTATCAGTCAGTAAAGGCTCCGCAGGTTCTATTGCATAATCTAACTGTATTTCTGGATATAAATAATTGTCATCGTTGCCAAACTTCTCAGTATAAGGATCTATATTGGGTTGCGATACTACACATTCAATTCTTGTATTGCCTTTTTGTATTTCGAATTGTCCGAATGAAATTAAAAATGAAACCAATCCAAATACTACTAAAATACTTATTGGCAATATGAAAGATGTTTTTTTCTTGGATAAAATAGCCAAAGCGAAAAGAACATTGATGGATAATATTAAAGCAGTGCCACCTAATTCACCTGTATATTCATACCATTGAATATATTGTGGTATGCTTGCTAAACCCTTGCCCAATGTTAACCAAGGCCATGCTGCACTCCAATTGAAATGCCAATATTCGAATGCCAAATAATACAATACAAAACCTAGATATGCATACTTAGGTAATACTTGTTTGGTATGTGAAAATGCCAAATAGGGTAAACTCATCATCAATGAATTTAATACCAACATCATGATACATCCACTCGGACTGGCATTCCAAACCCACCAAGTTGTTCCAGTGTTGAACAACAACATGGTGATGTATGTGTAGCCGAAAAATTTTCTATGCTTTTTTTTACTGTCTTCTAATCTTTCTCTAATGATGAACAATGGCGTTAACGCAATAAACAACAATGCAGCTGTAGGAAGGGGAGGCCATCCAACAATCATTAGTGTTGCAGATATTAAAGCCAGTGCTATTAATGGTAGTCTATTCATCTTCTTTTCCTGAAATAATTATAACAAATTCACCTTTGGGTGCTTTGTGTTTGAAATGCGATAAAACGTCTTTCAATGAGCCATTTATTGTTTCTTCGTATAATTTACTAATCTCTCTACTTACTGATACCAAACGTTCTTCGCCCATAGTCTCCATCAAATCTTCTAGAGTGGTAAGCAATTTATACGGACTTTCATACAAAACCAAGGTACGGGACTCTTGTTTTAAAATGTCTAATCTGGTTTTTCTACCTTTCTTAACTGGTAAAAATCCTTCGAATACAAATTTGTCGCAAGGCAATCCACTCTTAACCAAAGCCGGAACAAAGGCTGTTGCTCCAGGTAAACATTCAACATGTAACCCTTCTTTTAGACATTCTCTTACGACTAAAAACCCTGGGTCGCTAATGCCTGGTGTACCAGCATCTGTTACCAAGCATAGTGTTTTGCCTTCTTTCATTTGATAGATGACATCTCTGTATTTGTCGTGCTCGTTGTGGGCATGGTAACTTTGCAAAGGTTTGTCAATTTCATAATGCTTAAGCAGAATGCCAGTATTTCTAGTATCCTCAGCCAGAATAACGTCACACGATTCAAGTAACTCTAATGCTCTTAGTGTAATATCTTTTAAATTGCCTACTGGAGTAGGTACTAAATATAGTTTACCTGACATCTAATGTTTTTGATAGATCAATATTGAATAAGCCTTTTAATCCGAAGAGAAAAACGCTCCACGAAATAACAGATAAGATTTGATATCTAATAATTTTACCTTTATCGTGCTCGAAAGATGCACTTAAGATACATCCAACTGGAATACTGATAAGAACTGGACTTAAAATAGCAATGCCAATTAAACCATAATTGTTCTTCATATCCACAAACTTTCTCAGTTTTTTATACTTGAATTTGAATAAATGGAACTTAGAAAAGTATTTTGATAGAAAAGCGCCTAAGAAAGTAAAAACAAATACACCAAGCATTCCACCAGTCGTTACAATTAACATGTCCCAATACCAATCGCGCTTAGAGCCTGCTAATAAAGGTATGACAGCAAAGAGGTATTTGACACCTGAAAGCAATACAAAGATGACAATTTCGACAAAGCTGTTTCCCATAGATAGTGTACTGCGAATTTAACTAAATGTTTCTTAAATTATTATCTATTAGAGGTTAATTTATAAACGAAAAAAAAAGAGCCGCTTTTTAGGGCGACTCTTCTTAAAGAAATTATATGAAATAAATTTATTCTACTATGGTCATTTCATTGACAATGTGCTGAGCACCGCCAAGTTTTTCTATTAACCATAACACATAACGTATATCAACATTGATGGTACGTTTGTATTTTTCGTCAAAATGGATGTTGCCACTCATAGCTTCCCAGTTTCCGTCAAATGCCAATCCGATTAAGTTTCCACTGCCATCCATCACTGGTGAACCTGAGTTACCACCAGTAATATCGTTGTCAGTTAAAAACGCTACTGGTAATTTACCGTTTGGTAAAGCGTATCTTCCGAAATCTTTGTTTTTGTACAATTCAAGAAATTTATCTGGTAAACTAAATTCGTAATCGTTTGGAACATATTTTTCTAATACACCATCAATAGTGGTGATGTAGTCGTAATGAACAGCATCTTTTGGATCGTATGATTTAACAATACCATAAGTCAAACGTTGACTAGAGTTAGCGTCTGGATAGAATTTTCTGTTTGGCTGCATTTCCATTAAACCTTTGATGTATTTTCTGCCAAGTGCTAGAGACAAAGAGTTGAATTCGTCAACTTTTGGTTTGAAATTCGTGATGTAATTATCTCTGTGCGCTTTGATATAAGCAAAAGCTGGGTCGATAGATAGTTTTTTATAGTGACCGCTTTCGAACGTTTTAACCACACCTTTTTTATCCCCTTTGGTAAATTGTTCGAAGAATTTTAAACAAGCTTCTTTGTTAGAAAACATGCTCTTTTCGAACATCATATCTGTATACTTACCAAATACTTCATCAGAGTTACCATTCTTAATTTTACCAGCCAATTCTGTGAAGAAAGCAGGCCATTGATTAGATGGAATATTTTTGTAGTACATGTTCAACATGCCTTTAAAAATTTTCTTGTCTGCAGTGATGATTCTATTGTTGTAAGGTATTTCGTTGATAGCTTTAACAATGTTCTCAATCATGCCTTTGATTTTAGCATCAATATCAGCCAATTCTTTGGTTTTAGTGGCTTTGTCTTTTGTTTTATCAGCTAAGATTTTAACTTTACTCTGATACAATTGGTCAACAGCTAATCCCATTGAACTTAATTGAACAATAGTAGGAGCAGAGATACACTCTCTTAAATATGTAGCTTGAAGTGCATAAGGTTTATAGTTGTTGTATACTTGATCGATATCGTACAACAGTGTTTTGTATTCTTCTTTACTAGCAGCCCATTTTTCAAAAGCTTTTTCTTCTGCCATTTTCTTTTCAAACACTTTGTTGTGTTTCAATTGTTCTGCTTCACCATCAAAGAACTTCCAATAGTTAGCAATAGATGCATAATCGCTAGACAATAACAATCTTGTAGCTTCGTCTTGCACCATTTGTTCTTTCCATGACTCTAAACGAATGGCTCTTAAGTTTACAATGTTTGGGTCTACAATATCAGTAGCTAATGCCACACCTTGTGAGAATTCGTAACGGTTGGTTCTGCCTGGAAAACCAATAATCATTGCAAAATCACCTTCTTTTACACCTTTTAAAGATACTGGAAGGTAATGCATAGGTTTGTATGGAACGTTGGTAGCAGAGTATGCAGCTGGTTTGTTTTCAGCATTTACATACACTCTAAACATACTGAAATCACCAGTATGTCTTGGCCACATCCAATTGTCGGTTTCACCACCAAATTTACCAATGTTTTGTGGAGGAGTACCAACCAAACGGATATCAGTAAATTTCTCCATAACGAATAAGTAATAAGCATTGCCTTTGAACATCTCGCGACAAGTAGCTTCGTAATGTGTTCCTTCAGTCGCTTTTTTAGTCAGTTCTTTATAGATTTCTTGCACTTTAGCCGCTCTATCTTTTTCAGCCACGCCTTCTAATTTAGCCAACACTTGATCGGTAATATCATCTACTCTAACCACTCTTGTGATAGACATTTCATTGATTGGTTTTCTTTCAGAAGCTTTGTCTTTTGCCCAGAAGCCATTGTCAAGAATATTGTCTTGAACGGTGCTTAATTCTGCAATAGCATCGTAACCACAGTGGTGGTTGGTAAGAATAAGTCCTTCAGATGAGATAATTTCACCAGTACAACCACCATTAAACCAAATACAAGCATCTTTTAAAGATGAGTGGTTAATGCTATAAAGTTGTTCAGGAGTTAAACGAAGGCCTTTGGCTTCCATGTCTTTGAAGTTTAACTTCTCCAACATCGAAAGCATCCACATCCCTTCGTCGGCCTTTGCTACATTGCTAAACATAACAATGGCAATGGTTAATAAAGAATAAATACGTTTCATACAGACTATGTAATTTTTTTTTGGAGTTGCGAATTACCGATATTTCAGTGTCAATAGCAAGAAATAACGACTAATGGGGGATAAAAAACGTCCGCGACGTTGATAATGTAACCTAGCATTCGCAATGCAGGCAATCTAAAGCAGCGCAGCAGCATCAGATTGAAAATCGATTCTCTCTGGAGCGTAGCATCCAAGGCAACCGAATAGTAAAATTAATGATTCCGAATTACCATCTAATAATTAATGTAAGTGCGACGCTGTCGCATTCTATCCCAAATAACCAATAACCAATAACCAATAACAAATAACCAATATCCAATAACCAATATTCCTTACCTTTGCAGTGGACAATCGGCTTGTCGCGTTCTGAAAAGAATGAGGAAAGTCCGGGCAACTTAGGGTGCCAAACCACCTGAAAGGGTGGGCGATACAAAGTAATGCGTATCGACAGATAGGGTCGCAGAAAATAACCGCCAAGGGCAACTTTGGTAAGGGTGAAAATGTGAGGTAAGAGCTCACATCTGTCGGTAGTAATGTCGGCAGGGGATAAACCTTTTGGGTTGTAAGGCCAAATATACCGGAGATTTAGGGTTACCCGCTCTAAGAGATTCGTCTCTGCTCCGGAGGGTAGGCTGCATTAGATAAATGACAAGCATCCGCTTCGGTGGATACAGAACCCGGCTTATAGATTGTCCATTTTTTTAATTACAAAAACGTCCACGACGTTTTTGTAATTATGATTTCTTTAACCAAGCTTTTAAAACCACATCATCTCCTTTGTCAATGCTCAATTGCAAATCGTATTTTGGAGATTTTTCAGTGCTTAACTGAACAGTTCTAATCAACCCGGCTCTGCTGATTAAGATTTTATAAGGATTCTCTGATGTCTTCAACATCTCATCCAAACTGCCTTTCATTCTAACATCATTGATAGCAATTATTTCATCTCCTACTTGTATGCCATAGTTCCAAGCTGGTGAATTTACTTCCACCCATCTAACCATTATCTTGTCGCCTTTCTGTTCAGTCGTAATACCGCTGTAAAATTGGTTGTTGTTCTCCCTATTTTTCAAAGTGCATGCCGCTTTCTTCATCACTTCAACCATCTTATTCAATGTCTCAGCATCGTTTACTCCTTCTGCCCATGCTTTAAAATTTAATGGTTTGCCTGCAATCTTATCAATGGCAGCATAAAACTCTTCATCTTTAAATCCGCGATTTTGTTTGATGTAATATTCGTCGTACAAATAGCGCATTAATTGGTCGAGACCAGCTTTACCTTCTGTTGCTGAAAGCAATTCAATATCAAGCAAAGCCGCTAATGTCGAACCTTTTAAATAATATGACACATTGGTGTTTAAACTGTTTTCTGTTGTTCTATACTCTTTTATCCATGCGTCAAAAGAGGCATCGTGCATGCTTTGTAATGATGCGCCTTTTCGATTTAATGTGGCAGAAAATCCTGAAGCCAATGTTCTCAAATAATCGGTTTCTGAATAGTAACCCGCTCTATACAATGCTATTTCATCGTAATAACTTGTAATACCCTCGGCTACCCATAATAAGTTTGTGTGGTTTTCTTTGCTATAGTCAAATGGTCCGAGTGCGAACGGACGAATACGCTTGACATTCCAAAGATGAAAATATTCGTGGGCACAGAGTCCTAAGAATGCTTTATATCTATCAGCATTGCTGTAATTGAATCGCGGCATTTGAACAACACAACTGTTGGCATGCTCAAGTCCACCGCCACCTTCTTCTACATGGTGTACAATAAATAAATATGATTTACAAGGATGCGCACCCACTATATTGAACATGGTTGAACATATTTTTTCAATGTCCTTTTTAAAGGTTTCTACAGAGCAATTGTTACGACCAACCATAGCCACTTTATGTGGAACTCCAGCCACAGTAAAATCTATTTCAGTATGATTGCCAATTTCTATCGGTGAATCCACCAATTCATCGTAGTTGTTATAGCTGTATTGGTTCTGACCATTTTTGTCTAATGTAGTGCTAACTTTAGCCCAAGTTGAAGGGTATTGCAAGGACAAGTTACCACCACCTTTATATCCCTCAACATACATCAAACAACTGGTTAATAAAAGAAACGCATGATCCATATCTATGTAAGAAGTTCTAACAGATTGTTCGAAACAATAGATAGGGTAGTTGACAATTATTGATTTTACTCCAGAAGGTATTTGGATGGTCCAAGTGCTTTTGTCTTTTTTTGATATGGTTATTGACGAATTGCCATTAAATGCTTTAACTCGATCAATATTCTTCTCAAATTCACGCACCATATAACTGCCTGGTGTCCAAACTGGCATTTTTAGTTCTAATGATTTGGCTGCTATTTCAGAAATGGTAATGGTTACTTCTGCATAATGTGAATTTGGTTGTACGATGTTAACATGGTAATCGACCTTCAAGGCGCTTAGTTCTATAGACATAAATAATATTAATCCTGTTAAAAGATTTCTCATGTTGCAAATATGATTGAAATAGAGGGTATTTACAAAAGCTGTATAAATAAAATAGCCCACATAAGTGGGCTATAATCTTTAGGTTTTGTGTATTTGTATTTGTGTGTGTGTCTTTTTAATGGTTTCTTATGAATTTAATCCAATAAGAAACAATGCTGCAAACAAAGCTGTTATTCCAACAACCTTTGTGATTTTATCAGCTGTAGCAGCAGAAATAAGGTAAGGTTTCTCCTGCTCAACTGAATGGTCGTATATATCATATGAAATACCGGTAAATTGACCTTGATTTGGTATTTCTAATCCTTTAGCCGAAGTGAAGTTAACTTGTCTCATTTTATGGTGTTTTTATGCCTTAATGTTTGAGTTTTTTTACTTAAAAAGTAATAATACTTAAACTTTTAAACAGCGTTATACTCAAATATAGTAAGAGAACATTTGAATTTAATATTTGTAAAAAAAAATTTTAAATTAAGTTGTAAGTTGCTGATAATTAGATAAATAAAATTAATGGTCTCAGCATTTAAAGCCAAATTTTTAATCGATTTTCAAACATCTTGTCTCTATTTTTTCCCATTTTCTTCTCGCTACAATTTTTAAAAAGTCATTAAATTTACTTTTTAGTAATTTGGTTTAAATAATATATATATTTAATGTAATTGCAGTACGTTAAAATTAATATGTTTTTCTTTAAACTCTTCAAGAAGAATTTGCGGATTTTTTCAGAATTAGATTAAATATAATGCGGGAAATATAGAATTCTAAGGACCGATATTTAAAAATATTTAATTGAATATTAAACGTTTATGATTTTTTTTCTCTTTTTTTTAAAAAATTATCATTGTGAGAATTTCATTTTTTATATTTGGGTATAGGCTATAAAAAAAACCTAAGATATTATACTTACTAGGTATAAAATCTTAAAAATAACCACAGTAAAAAACAATACAATACCAATATGAACAACCCTGCTCTACCAACCCCAGAATTAAAAGTAAAGCAAAAAAGAGGCTTTCACTTTACAGAGATTTTAATGCTTAAGTCAATCATCGTTTTATTGATACTTACTTTCTTTTTATTAAACGAGATGCAGGCTTCTAACCATGAAATTAACCAATTAAAAGACGATTACCACTACAAGGTTTGTTCTACAAACCCTGAGTTGAATTAGTCTTCATACATACGACACACACACAAATACACAAAATACCTCTAAAGACTTAGCCCACTTTTAAAGTGGGCTATTTTATTGTACATCATCTGTCGAAAAAAACACTTTTTCCTTTTTTTACAATCCCATAGTCCTATATATTTGTTTCGACAAAACTTTTATGGACACTTCACTACCACCCTTGGTACCAATAATGATGGTGCTGAGCACAGTTCTTACTATTTTCTGTTTTTACAAAGCATCTAAAAACATTATTGTGGTATACTGGATTTGTATTTTAGCAGCAATTCAAGGATTATTGGCTCTTGGCGGATTTTATACCGATTTCGAGTCTATGCCTCCTCATTTTCCATTATTGATTTTACCATCTCTTGTGTCTATAGTTCTTTTATACGCATTCCCTAGAAGTAGGTATTTTCTTGATCATGTCGATCAATCTTGGTTAACATTTTTACATATTGTGAGATTTCCTGTTGAGTTGATATTGTATTGGTTGTATATGTTTTATCTGGTGCCAGAAGTTATGACTTTTGATGGTCGTAATTTTGATGTCATATCTGGTATTACAGCCCCTTTTATTGCCTATTGGGGATTTGTCATTAGAAAAATGGACTACAAATGGGTTTTAGCTTGGAACGTGATATGTGTATTACTGTTACTTAATATTGTTATTACTGCAATTCTTAGTGCTCCAACTCCAATTCAAAAGATGGCACTTGATCAACCCAATATTGGTGTTTTTATCTTTCCTTATGTATGGTTGCCTTCTATAATAGTGCCAGTGGTTCTATTATCTCATATTATAAGTATTAGGCAACTACTTAGAGTGCTTTCGGCTCATCATTAAGGTTTCACCCTGTTGTAAATCAAATTGGCTGCTCTCTCACTAGCACCTGGCAATCCTACTTTGATACGCAATGCTGCGTATGATTTTAACATTTCTTCTCTTTGATTGCCCTGTAATATCTTATTGAGTTCAACTTTTACACGCTCTTTTGTGTAATCAACTTGTATCAATTCACTGACAATTTTTTTGTCCATAATCAGATTGACCAAAGAGATGTATTTAACTTTTATGACCAATTTGCCAATTTCGTAGCTTATGCGACTGAATTTGTAGCACACCACCTGTGGGCAATTGAGTAAAGCCGTTTCTAAGGTAGCAGTGCCGCTACAAACCAATGCTGCATGAGCGTTCTTAAGTACATCATATGTCAAACCTTTTATGACCCTGACTTTTTTATCACCTATATAAGATTGGTATATGTCGTCTGCAATGTGATTGGCTCCAGCCAATATGAATTCATATTCTGGATAATCTTCTACAACACTTAACATTGTTGGCAACACGTGCTTTAGTTCACTCATCCTGCTGCCAGGTAACAAAGCGATTACGGGTCGAGTAAATTGGTGATTCGTTTTAAATTGTGGGTCGTATTGAAACTGGTCGATAGCATCACATATCGGATTGCCTATGTAATCTGGTTTTACACCGTATGTTTTATAAAAATCAATTTCGAAAGGTAAAATAGAGTATAAGTAATCTACATTCTTCTTGATTTTAAAAGCGCGTTTAACATTCCATGCCCACACTTTTGGAGAGATGTAATAATGCACTTTGATGCCTTGTTGTTTTGCAAACTCAGCAATTTTAAGATTAAAACCTGGGTAATCAATCAGTATTACCGCATCAGGTTGAAAGCTCAAAATGTCTTTTTTACATTCCTTTAAAAATCCAAAAATTTTGAAGATGTTAAGCAAAACATCTGTTAAACCCATAAATGCAGTTTCGTTATAGTGCTTAACTCTAACACCTCCTTGAGCCAGCATGAGGTCGCCACCCCAAAATCTGAAATCGGCATTTGAATCCAATTGGCGTAAATGCTTCATAAGATTTGCCCCATGCAAATCGCCACTTGCTTCTCCTGCTATCAGATAGTATTTCATACAGTGTGCAAATTAAACTTAAAAATTACGTAATTCGTTACGAAAAATGCCTTAATTTCGCGCAAATTTTATTAAGAAATGAAAGAAGTATTTATCGTTTCCGCTGTAAGGACAGCAATGGGTAGCTTTATGGGCTCTTTATCTTCTGTTCCGGCAACCAAACTTGGCGCTGCTGCAATCAAAGGTGCAATCAATAAAATTGGACTTAATCCAGAGGAAGTTCAGGAAGTATATTTCGGTAGTGTGTTACAAGCTGGTCTTGGTCAAGCTCCCGCTCGCCAGGCTGCTAAATATGCTGGATTGCCAAATACAGTACAAGCAACTACGGTAAATAAAGTGTGTGCTAGTGGAATGAAATCTATCAGTTTGGCTGCTCAACAAATTATGTTGGGCATGGCTGATGTTGTTGTTGCAGGTGGTATGGAAAACATGTCTTTGGTGCCTCACTACTTAATGAACAGCAGAAGTGGTTACAAATATGGCAATGTCAACATGATTGACGGTTTGTCTAACGATGGTTTACAAGATGCCTACAATCAGCAAATGATGGGATGGTGTGCAGATATGTGCGCAAAAGAATACAATTTTTCTAGAGAATCTCAAGACGAATTTGCAATAAACTCGTATAAAAAAGCTGCTCAAGCTTGGGCTGATGGAAAATTCAATGACGAAATTGTACCTGTTGAATTGGTTGACAGAAAAGGCAATGTAACTGAATTCGTTCACGATGAAGAATACAAAAATGTGTTCTTCGATAAAATCCCTTCATTGAAACCAGCTTTCAGCAAAGAAGGTACTGTTACAGCTGCAAACGCTAGTACCATGAATGATGGTGCAGCTGCTGTAGTTTTGATGAGCAAAGAAAAAATGGAGGCTTTGGGTTTAAAACCTATCGCTAAAATAAAAGGATTCGCTGATGCTGAACATGAACCAGAATGGTTTACAACTGCTCCTTCTAAAGCAATGCCTAAAGCAGCTGCTCACGCTGGTGTTAATTTGTCAGATATCGAGTACTTCGAATTCAACGAAGCATTCTCAGTTGTTGGTTTGGTGAATACCCAATTGATGAATCTCGATCCCAATAAAATCAATGTCAATGGTGGTGCCGTTGCACTTGGTCACCCTCTTGGTGCCAGTGGCGCAAGAATCATCGTTACATTAATCAATGTTTTGAAACAAAACAATGCTAAGCTTGGAGGTGCCGCAATCTGTAATGGTGGCGGTGGTGCTAGCGCTATGGTTATCGAGTTGGCATAATTTATGAATGCACAATAATTAGTATGATTTTGTATTAATTATACATATGAGTGCCTTTAAATATTTTTTACTGCTTTTTTCATTTTGTTCTCTCAGCGCTTTTGCTGAAGAAAACCCTTTGCTTAAAAAGTACTCGGATAGTTTGAGGTATTGTAAATCTGGTGATTCAAGAAGTGCTTATAACGACTCTTTTACAACTTTAATAAAATCTATAGCTGAAGAAGACAATGGATTTGAAAACAATTTCGATTCCATCAAGTCAACCATTTCAGTTCTGCAGTCTGCAAACGGTAAATTAAAAATAATCTCTTGGGTATACATCAACGATATCGAAGAGTATTTCAATTATTGTTTGGTGTTGTACAAAAACTCATCTAATAAACCTCATAAAACATATTGGTTAAGAGATTATATAGAAACTAAAGCCGATTCTTTGTATGAGGATTTTAACTCTGAGTTTTGGCCAGGCGCTTTGTACTATCAGATGTACGACTTCAAAAAGAAAGGTAAAGAATACTATTGTGTATTGGGATTGGATGGTAGAAACAGCTTTTCAAATAGGAAAATAATCGATGTGCTTTGGTTTGATAAGGAAGAAGAATTACACATCGGTGCGCCTGTATTCTATCAGTCTGAAACAGATTATACACCTCAATACCGTGTGTTTTTTGACTATGCAGATCAATCCACCATGTTGCTGCGCTTTGAGAAAGAAAAGAAATTGATAACGTTCTCTAATCTAGTACCAAGTAACCCTCAAAAAACTGGTCAACGCCAATTCTATATTCCAGATGGTAGAATAGATTTCTATGCCTTGAAAAGAAAAGGCAAATGGATACGTTATGAAGGCTTACAAGAATTTGACTTTCTTGGCAACGAATAAGTTTTAATTTATCATTATTATTGGTTAAAATTGTAGTATGACTCGCGTAATCCTTACCCTCTCGGCAATTGTGTTGTTGTTTTCTTCGGCAACCACAGATTACGGGTTCAAAATAGCAAAGGTAAAGTACAAAGGTGGTGGCGACTGGTATGCAAATAAAACGGCTTTACCTAATTTGGTCAACTTTTGTAATTCCAACATCAATTCGAATATCAATCCGAATGATGCTGTTGTTGAAGTTGGTTCACCTGAAATTTTTAACTACCCTTGGCTCTACCTCACTGGTCACGGTAACGTTTTATTCTCTGATGCCGAAGCTACCAATCTGCGCAAATACCTATTGGCTGGTGGCTTTCTACATATTGACGATAACTATGGTTTGAAACCTTTTATTATTCCTCAAATGAAAAAGGTATTCCCAGAATTGGATTTTGTAGAGTTGCCTTTTTCTCATCCAATATACAATCAGAAATACAGCTTTAAAGCTGGTTTACCAAAAATTCATGAACACGATGGTAAATCTCCTCAAGGTTTTGGATTGATCTACGAAGGTCGCCTTGTGTGTTTCTTCACTTACGAATGCGATTTAGGCAATGGTTGGGAAGACCAATCTGTCTACAACGACCCAGAAGAGAAACGTCAACAAGCGCTTAAAATGGGTGCTAACATTATCAATTACGCATTTAATAAATAAGATAGATGAAGAAGCTGGTAGTGATCTATAACCCTTTCTCGGGGAGAAAGAAAGTAAAAGATTTACCAAAGCTTATCGAACGTCATATCGATCATTTAAAATACCAAGTATCTGTTTGGCCAACAGAAAAAGCTGATGATGTTATTCTCTTAACTGAAAAGGCTATTCGCGAAAAAGTAGATATTGTCTTGGGTGCTGGTGGCGATGGAACCATCAATCAAATTGCCTCGCGTTTGGTCAATACTGGTATTGCTCTTGGTATCATTCCCCTCGGTTCTGGTAATGGATTTGCCAGACACTTTAAAATTCCTCTTGATACCACTAAAGCCATTTCAAATATTCCTAATTATATTGTAAAAGATATTGATACAGTATGGTTCAATCGTCATTGTATGATTAATATAGGAGGTATTGGTTTTGATGCCCATATTAGTTCTGCCTTTGCCAATAAAAAGAAACGTGGATTGCAAGGATACGTTAAAACAATAGCCAAAGAACTCAATTACAAAAGCAAACACTATCAAGTCTATCAAGTTGGTAACAAAGTTTGGGAAGGCAATGCTTTTATGATAGGTTTTGCCAATGCCACTCAATGGGGAAATAATGTGGTATTACACCCTGGAGCAAAGCCTGATGATGGTTTATTCAATGTTGTAGTTTTAAAAAAATTCAATCCCATAGATTTTATTTTCATCCTAAAAAGTTTAATGCAAGGTCAATTGCACACCAATAAAAACAGTGTCGTATTCTCTGGATCAGATTTCTTGATAAGAAGGGAAGAAGATGGACCAATTCATGTTGATGGTGAGCCTATTTGGCTTGGTAAAGAAATTAATGTTAATATTGAACCTTTAAGTTTAAAGATTCTGTGTCATGACTAAGAAATTAAAAAGAAACTTTGATGGGATGGTGTATAGCACCGATTCTGATTTTGAATTTACAAGCGAATCTGAAGAACAAGAAACTTTAGAACCCAAACATCAAAAACTGATTATACGCCTTGAAACCAAACAAAGAGGTGGTAAAAAAGCTACACTGATAAGCGGTTTTATTGGTAAACTAGAGGATTTAGAAGCACTTGCCAAACAATTAAAAAACCATTGCGGAACAGGCGGTTCTGTCGTTGATGGTGAAATCCTAATTCAAGGTGAACAAATAAAAAAGGTCAAAGAATTCTTAATCAACAAAGGTTATAAAACCAATAACATATAATTGATTTCTATTTCAAAAGGCATATTGTCAAATTTTGCCTCTAAAACAGCAGTGGCGGCTTTAGGGTTGTTAACTGTCATACTGGTTTCAAAATATTTAGGAGCAGAAGGTAGAGGTGTAATTGGTTTGTTTATGTCTACTGTTGCTTTGGTTCAACTTTTCTGTGACTTTGGTAATAGCACAGCAATTATTAATCTATCGTATACACACAATAATAAAAATTTATGGTTTTCTAGTGTAATTTGGGTGGCTTTTATTTGTGTTCTTTCAGTTCCACTTTTACTGTTTTTTTACAATAAACCATTTGTCTGGTTAATTCCTCCTGCTGCGTTCTTGTATTCTATTATCAACCTCAATCATTTGATTCTGATGGGCAACAGACAAGTCCATTTTAGAAATCTTAGCACTCTTGTATTTCCAGCTTTTTTAGTGCTGTTTTTTTTCATGCTTTCCAAGCTAAATGGCTATCACCAAAAGAACTATGTCATTGCTCTTTTCTTTGCTTTGATCACCAATGTTGTCGTATCTTTTATACTTGTTAAAAAACATCTTCATTCATCAACAGGTTTCCAGTTTGAATCAGATATCATCAAAAAAGGCTTTTGGGCTCAAAGTGCTCAAGCTGTTCAATTTTTAAATTATAGATTGAATTTTTTTTTGATTGGCATTCTCATTACTGTGAAGTCGGATGCAAATGTTGCATTGGGTGTATACAACAATGCAGTGATTCTCTGTGAATCGATTTGGATATTAGGTCATAGTATCGGACAAATTCAACACATGAAGATACTTAATTCTCCAAACAAACAAGACCACATAGCACTAACCATAAAAATGACCAACTTCAATTTTTTTGGTTCGCTTGCTTTATTTTTAATATTAATAGTCTTGCCTTCTGATTTTTGGATTTGGCTTTTAGGCAAAGACTTTTGGGCCATAGGTAGAACCTTTCTCATTTTAAGTTTGGGTACCCTTTCTTTTGCCATCACAAACATCATAAGTCACGCTTTACATGCTGGTAATAAATTTCAATATAACCTATTGTGTAATTTTGTCGGGCTAATAACTGGACTTTATGTATCGTATATATACATTCCTTTGTGGGGCTTAAGAGGCGCATTTTATTCTTGGAGTTTGGGACTTTTTGTCTCCCTTATCACATATGTTGTTGTTTATATTATAGACAACAAAACCCTTTTAAATTTTAAGAAAACTTCTATTCTGTCAATAACGACTGTCTTTGGTTTTGTTCTCACATTCTACATTCAAAAGATAAATTTTCTGTTTGCTTTGCAGCATGATGCTGAAATAATGTGTCTAAGACTATCGATAGCATTAATAAGCTCTATGATTTTGAATGTAATAGCTAGAAAAATTATTTCTTGGAATGAAACGACTATATAGTAACTTTGCCTTTATGTTTTTTCGTTTTTCCTTGTTGTTTTTTCTCATTGGAATAAGTTTTAATCTAACAGCTCAGACAGGTGGTATCAAAGGATACACCAAAGACAGCAAAACCGGTGTTGAATTAGATAACGTTCAAATAAATATTATAGGAACAGAGCATACTGCCAACTCTAATAACGATGGCTATTACATCATTACAGGCGTTAAAGTAGGTTCTTATCGCGCTGTTGCTACTACCGGAAATTATACTGCAGATACAATCAATATCACCATAAAGGAAGATGTTGTAAGTGTTTATACATTCTATTTGCGACCAGATGTAAAAGAGATTGGTGGTGCTAAAATTGTCAGTAAGAAAAAGAAAATTGAAGATACTGATGTTGGTGCTACTAGAATAAAACCAGCCCAACTTTTTAAAATTCCTACCATTGGTGGAACGCCAGATTTAGTGCAATATTTACAAATATTACCTGGTGTCGTTTTCAGTGGCGACCAAGGTGGTCAGCTCTATATAAGAGGAGGTAGTCCAGTAATGAATAAGATTACCTTAGATGGTATGACCATTTACAACCCTTTCCACTCTATTGGTCTATTCTCAATTTTTGATGTCGATTTGATGAAATCTGCAGATGTTTACTCTGCTGGTTTTGGCGCAGAATACGGAGGAAGAGTCTCGGCAATTGTTGATGTTAAAACAAGAGATGGAAATAGAAATAGATTAGCAGGCAACTTTACAGTAAGTCCTTTTTTAGGTAAGTTATCTGTTGAAGGTCCTTTAAAGAAATTTATACCTGGAAGAGGTAGCAGTAGCTTTATCGTATCGATTAAAAACTCTTATTTAGATAGAAGTTCAAAACTGTTTTATCAATATGCCGACCCAGATAAACTGCCATACAATTTCAATGATGTTTACACCAAGTTCACTTTCAACTCTACCAATGGCTCAAGTATAAAACTGTTTGGATTCAATTTTAGAGACAATGTAAACTTTCCTGGTTCTACCAAATATGCTTGGAATCAATCAGGTTTCGGTACTAGATTTTCACTTATTCCAGAAGGAAAACAATCGAAGATTGACGGATTCGTAACGTATTCGGATTACCAAATTGAACAAAAAGAAATCGATTTAAAACCAAGAAAAAGTTCAATTAGTGGATTAAATATGGGTGTTGTTGCAAATTCATACAACAGAAAAGATGAAATTAAATACGGTTTCGAAATCAACGCCTTCAGTACCGACTTTCAAATATTCAATTCCAACAATAGACAAATTACACAAGAAGAATTTACGACTGAAATTTGTGGATTTGGTTTGTATAAATGGGTAAGAAAAAGATTTTCATTGGAAACAGGTTTGAGGGTGCAGTACTATGCGTCTTTAAGCAACACTTCTCTTGAACCACGTGTCAATGGTAAATATGCTTTGACAAAAAAACTGATGATTAAAGGCGGTTTCGGAAGATATTCTCAAAACCTTTTGTCTGCATTCTCTGATAGAGATGTTGTGAATCTGTTTTATGGGTTCTTATCTGGACCAGACAATTTGCAAAAGAATTTTGATGGACAACCAGTAACATCAAGACTGCAATTGGCTAGACATGCCGTTTTAGGTTACGAATATGAAATCAATAAATTTTGTGATTTCGGAATGGAAGGCTTTTACAAAAGCTTTGATCAAATCACCAACATCAACAGAGAAAAATTGTTCGATGATGATGGTGATTACTCAGTTTACTCAGAGCGTTTGAAAAAAGACTATGTTGTTGAGCGAGGAAACGCTTATGGTGGAGATTTTAGATTCAAATACGATGATCAAAAGCGTTGGTATGTTTGGGCTGTTTATTCACTTACGTATGTAAATCGCTTTGATGGCATTAACACTTACAGTCCGCATTGGGATAGAAGACACAACGTCAATTTGGTTTTAGATTATGCTTTAGATAAAAAGAATAGATGGTCAGCCAATGCTAGATGGAATTTTGGTTCTGGATTTCCTTTCACCCAAACCCAAGGGTTTTATGAAAAATTTGATTTCCAAGGCGGACCAAGCACCAATTATGCTCAAAACAATGGACAGCTAGGAATTTTATATGCTGGATTTAATCAAGGAAGATTGCCTTCTTATCACCGTTTAGATGCTTCAGTAAAATACAACTTCAAACAAAAAAATAACTTTAAAAGCTGGATAGTGCTATCTGTAACGAATATATACAATAGAAAAAATATCTTCTATTTTGATAGAGTAAATTACACCAGAGTCGACCAGTTGCCTATTTTACCTTCTATCGCATACAACGCTGCTTTCTAAGGATTCTGTGCATATTAAAGGCTGATTTATTATCTGTCTTTTGCCAATTTTTAGTACTTTTGCAAGAAATTCATAGATATTCATGCAAGAATCTGTTTATCAACCACAACATAAAGTTAGAATTGTGACTGCTGCTTCTCTTTTTGACGGTCATGATGCCGCCATTAATGTGATGCGACGTATCATCCAATCAACTGGTTGCGAAGTGATACATCTCGGTCACGATAGAAGTGCCGAAGAAGTTGTAGATACCGCCATTCAAGAGGACGCAAATGCTATTGCAATGACGAGCTATCAAGGTGGACACAATGAGTATTTTAAATACATGTACGACCTTTTAAAAGATAAAGGTGCAGGACAAATTAAGATTTTTGGTGGAGGTGGTGGAACCATTCTTCCTGAAGAAATACAAGATTTAGAAGCCTATGGCATTACCAAATTGTATCATCCTGATGATGGAAGAGCTCTTGGATTGCAAGGTATGATCAACGACTTGGTTAAAAAATCAGATTTTGCTACAGGACATAATATTGTGTTCGACCTAGCTCAAATTCAAGCGAAAAATCCAACTTCAATCGCTCAAACCATCTCATGTGCAGAGAACTATCCTGAAGAATTTACTCAATATAGGGATGTTTTAGAAAAAGCAGTTTCTTCAAATAACAAAACGATTCCTGTACTTGGTATTACTGGTACTGGAGGTGCTGGTAAAAGTAGTTTGGTAGACGAGTTTGTGAGACGTTTTTTATTCGATTTAAAAGATAAAAACATTGCCATAGTATCTGTCGACCCAAGTAAGCGTAAAACAGGAGGAGCCTTGTTAGGGGATAGAATAAGAATGAATAGCATCAAGAATAGCCGAGTATATATGCGTTCGTTGGCTACGCGTCAAAGTAATTTGGCCTTGAGCAAACACGTTGACGATGCTATTTTGATTTTAAAAGCGGCCAATTTTGATTTGATCATTCTTGAAACCAGTGGTATCGGTCAAAGCGATACAGAAATTACAGAACACAGCAATGTGGCAATGTATGTGATGACACCTGAATATGGTGCAGCAACTCAGTTAGAAAAAATTGATATGCTCGATTTCGCTGACATCATTGCCGTTAATAAGTTTGATAAAAAAGGAGCTGCGGATGCTTTAAGAGATGTTAAAAAACAATACCAACGCAACCATAAACTATTTGACAAAGATCCAGAATCAATGCCAGTTTTTGGCACTATAGCGTCTCAGTTTAATGATCCAGGTATGAATACCCTTTATAGAAACATATTGGATTTAATGGATGCGAAAACTGGTTCAAGTTTTAAATCAGATTTCCATGCTTCTGATGAAATGAGTGAAAAAGTATTTATCATTCCTCCTTCAAGAAACAGATACTTAAGTGAAATCAGTGAAACCGTAAGGAAATACAACAACTGGACCCAAGAACAATCTGATATAGCCGAAAAATTATACCAATTAAACGGCACAAAAGACATTTTAAGTAACAAATAACACTTCATAGTTTGGCATATTTTAATAACGTCCTTGAGACAATAGGCAACACTCCAATGGTTAAGCTCAATAAAATTGTAGCTGATTTGCCATGTACTGTATTAGCAAAAATTGAAACTACAAATCCTGGCAATAGCATTAAAGACAGGATGGCGTTGAAAATGATTGAGGATGCTGAAAAGTCTGGTGCGCTTAAACCTGGTGGAACTATTATTGAAGGAACAAGTGGCAATACTGGAATGGGTTTGGCTATTGCAGCTGTTATAAAAGGTTACAAGTGTATTTTTACTACTACAGATAAGCAAAGCAAAGAAAAAGTTGATGCGTTAAAAGCATTTGGTGCCGAAGTAATAGTTTGTCCAACTGATGTAGAACCCGAAGACCCTCGCTCATATTATTCAGTGTCTTCTAGACTTGTTCAAGAAGTACCTAATAGCTGGAAACCCAATCAATACGACAACCCATCTAATTCATTGGCTCATTACGAATCTACTGGACCAGAAATATGGGAACAAACAGAAGGCAAAATCACACATTTGGTAGTGGGAGTTGGAACAGGTGGAACCATTTGTGGCACTGGTAAATATTTAAAAGAAAAAAATCCAAACATCAAAGTGTTGGGAATAGATACCTATGGGTCAGTATTTAAAAAATACAAAGAGACAGGTATCTTTGATAAGAATGAAATTTATCCTTATATCACAGAAGGTATTGGTGAAGATTTTTTACCAGCCAACGTTGATTTCAGCATTATAGACCATTTCGAAAAAGTAACCGATAAAGATGCAGCGATTTATACGAGATTGATTCCAAGAATGGAAGGTATTTTTGTTGGTAATAGCGCAGGCTCTGCAGTTGCTGGAATGCTGCAAATGAAACACATGTTTAAGAAAGACGATGTTGTTGTGGTAATATTCCACGACCATGGTACAAGATACATGGGTAAGATGTACAACGAAGACTGGATGCGCGACAGAGGGTTTTTGGAAACTAAGAAACCTACTATAGCCATCGATTTGATTAAGAACCATAAGGACCTAAAATTGTTAACCATAAAAGACACAGATTTGGTCAACCAAGCTTACGATATCATGAAAAAATACGATGTGTCTCAGATTCCAGTTGTCAATCAGTCAGGAGAATTTGTAGGGTCTTTGAACGATTCTGATTTGTTCGAGTCGTTAATAGAACATCCAGATTTAAAGCAGTCACCAATCAATAAAGTTATGCAGAAACCTTTTCCTGTTGTGAAAGAGGATACAACAATTGAAGCTGTTTCTAAATTGATCAACAAAAACAATCAGGCAGTTCTCGTGACTGATAGAGGCGGTAACACACATATCATTACCAAATACGATGTGATTGACGCTGTTGGGTAATTGGGTTTTACTTTTGCTTAAATTTTCTGATTGTAAACCAATAATCTAAACTAATATTATTTTTGTGCTGTTTTCAATTAATGAAGACAGTAAAAATATAGTAGATTGGTTGATCATTTATATCCAAGTACCTTCTCGACCTTCTAATTTAAATCTTTTCTTTTCTGAATTAAATTTGTAAGTGACGTAAACATCTAAATGACGCTGACTTTCTATAACCAAAAAACCATCAAAGTATCCAGATTCTGGAAATGGAAAATTAAATTCACTTAAATTTTCAAATTCAATTCTATCTACTGCATCTGGCTTTAAACCAGAATTTATAAATGGAGATATAGCTTCAGGTGCAGCAATTTTTTTTCTAATTTTTACACTTTCATTATTAAAGTTGTGAATGCTTACTTCGGTGGTGGTATGCCCACCAATGTGAGGAAAAGAGGTTGATCCTGCAAAATAAGTACATTCAAATCGAATTGCATATTGTACTTTGTAACGTGTTCCTACTGCTTTAGCCATAATAAATTTTATTTTTTTAACGAATGTAAATTATTTAATTTATAATAACAAAATAAAGTAATAGTTACCCAGTTAATTGTTTGTAAATTATTATAATAGGTTGAATTAATTTATACTATTAATCCCAATTTTATTTCAAAAACTAACTTTTAAAAAGGTTGAAACAAACAATTTGTTGTTATCAATTTGCAAAAATGTTTTATCATAATATAGCTTATTATTTTATATATTTTTCTTACACTTTATAAATAATCGTGTGATGTTCTATTAACAACGGATGCCTTGTAATTGGATTTATTTTTTTTTCAAAAATATTCGACATTTTTAAACCCAGACCTCATATTTTTTAAAAATATTTGAACATTTTAAACCCAGGCCTCATATTTTCTTAGAAAATATTCAACATATGGGGAACAAATTGTTTTTTATAAAAAACCCAGGCCTTGATTTTCTATGAAAATCTGCAACCTGGGCTAATATCTTGTCTCTGACAAGACGCTACTCTGTAGCTCGTGGTGATGATGGTTGATTTTTGAAATGTCGAGGGCATGCCCTCGACCTACAAGAATAATTGCAAATTAATGCCGTCATTATGTCGAGGGCTTGCCCTTCCACTAAATCCTTTTCCCTAAATTCTATTTCCTATTTCTTTTTTTTGACTTTTGACTTTTGACTTTTTGTATTGCTTTAGCCTGTCAATGCCTGAAATAGGTTGACCATAAAAAGGAAAAAAAATGGTTAA
>CAYTMQ010000001.1:0-696154 GCA_964438995.1 uncultured Chitinophaga sp. | reverse complement strand
AGCGAAGCGGACATCCCGCGCCGTTGTGAGTTATCGAACAAGGGTTGCGGGAAGTTAAAAAAAGGGAATAGGCAAAAGGATTTAGGATTTGTAGGTCGAAGGGCATGCCCTGTCCCTGCAATAAACGAAAGACAATAGATTAACAAAAAGGCTTTATTTTTTGTTCAGTTTGTCGAATTCCTTTAATTTCGCATCCGAAATAAATTTTTTAATCAATCATGAAATTTGATATTATCGTTATTGGCAGCGGCCCTGGTGGTTATGTTGCAGCCATTCGCGCTTCTCAATTGGGCAAATCTGTTGCCATTGTTGAAAAAGCTGAACTAGGTGGTATCTGCTTAAACTGGGGTTGTATCCCTACTAAAGCTTTACTAAAATCTGCTCAAGTATATGAATATTTAAAACACAGTGCCGATTACGGTATCACTGTTGCAGATGCAAAAGCTGATTTTGACGCTATCGTTAAAAGAAGTAGAGGTGTTGCTAACAACATGAGTAAAGGTATCGAATTCTTGATGAAAAAGAATAAAATCACCGTTATTAAAGGTTATGCTAAACTTGCTGCTGCTAAAAAAGTAGAAGTTGAAAACGAAGGTAAAAAAGAAATTCACGAAGCTGATCATATCATCTTAGCAACTGGTGCTAGAAGTAGAGAATTACCAGGTGTGAAACAAGATGGTAAAAAAGTAATCGGTTACCGTGAAGCTATGGTATTGCCTGAACAACCAAAAAGCATGGTCGTTATAGGTTCTGGTGCTATTGGCATGGAGTTCGCATACTTCTACAATGCATTAGGTACCAAAGTTACCATTGTTGAATTTATGCCAAGAATTCTTCCTATCGAAGACGAAGAAGTTTCTAAAACAATGGAAAAATTGTACAAGAAAAACGGCGTTGACATCATGGTAGAATCTGCAGTTGAAAACGTTGACACTTCAGGTAAAGGTTGCAAAGTGAACATTAAAACCAAAACTGGCAATCAAACCATCGAATGCGATGTGGTATTGTCTGCTGCTGGTGTTGTTACAAACTTAGAAAACTTAGGATTAGAAACTGTTGGTGTTAAAACCGATAAAGGCAAAGTATTGGTAGATGATTTCTACAAAACCAATATCCCAGGTGTATACGCTATCGGTGACATCGTTCACGGTCCAGCGCTTGCCCACGTTGCTAGTGCCGAAGGTATTATTTGTGTTGAAGCAATCGCTGGTTTACACCCACATGCTTTAAATTACAACAACATCCCTGGTTGTACATATTGCCATCCTGAAATCGCGTCTGTTGGTTTAACTGAAGCTCAAGCAAAAGAAAAAGGTTACGACATCAAAGTAGGTAAATTCCCATTCTCTGCCAGTGGTAAAGCTAGTGCAGGTGGTCACAAAGATGGTTTTGTAAAAGTAATTTTCGATGCTAAATATGGCGAATGGTTGGGTTGTCACATGGTAGGTGAAGGTGTTACAGATATGATTGCTGAAGCAGTTGTAGCTAGAAACCTTGAAACTACTGGACACGAAATCATCAAATCGGTTCACCCTCACCCTACAATGAGTGAAGCCATCATGGAAGCCGTTGCGCAAGCTTACAACGAGTGTATCCACTTGTAAAAAGATTTTAACTTAAATTAAAAAGCGATGTTTAATGCATCGCTTTTTTTATGATTATTAATTTTTAAAGAATCCTTTAAGATGTTTTTTGTGTTTGTGACTGGTCTTATTCACAAAATCTTTGCTCACCACACTGATATTGCCATCAATCTCTAACATCGCTAATTTAACTTCTGAGATAAATTCTACGCCGTGTTCTCTTAATGCTGACATTAATTCTTCTTCAGTAATACTCTCTCTTTCAAGATTTTTTCTGTTGAGTTTACCTTCGTATATCAACAAAACTGGCTCTCCTTCTAAAATATTTCTAGCCGACTTTGACCTATATATCAACCTGCGCATACCATAATTTACAACTAATAGCACCAATGCAGCAATTAATCCGCCTTCCAAGCTCGTATTATCGCCTACCATTGCATTCTGAACAGCATTGCTTATTAATAAGATGAACACCAAATCTGTTACACTAATCTGAGACAATTCTTTTTTACCCAATAATAGAATACCTATTACGATTAATAGATACACTACAGTTGTTCTAATCACAATGTCCAATATGTCAGATCCTATTGTCATTCTAATGCATTCTATCTCCTCTCAATTCCAAATTCTTCATGATATTGGCTTCTGATATCAAGTATTCATTCCATCTTTCCATAACATAATCAGATGGCATGATACTTTTGGCCAAGTGAATAAACGTATGGTAATGCCCAGCTTCACTTTCCATAAATTCTCTATAAAACGATTTCAACTCATCGTCTTGAATATACAAACTAAGCAATCTAAAACGCTCACAACTCCTCGCTTCTATCATTGCACTGATGAGCAATTTCTCTACAACAACTTGTTCTGGCTTAATGCCTCTTTTTTCTAATGCAAACAATTGATTGACATACTCGTCTTTTCTAGGAGGTTCAAATTTCAAATTCCTCTTTTTGAGCTCTTTTAAAACCCTCCTAAAATGTCCCCACTCTTCTGCCACAATTGGCGTTACTTCTTCAACAATCTGTTCGTAATGGGCATATTTAACAATCAAAGAAATACAAGTAGTAGCCGCCTTTTGTTCGCACCAAGCATGATCGCTCAAAATCTCTCCTATCTGCATTTCTGCAATGTTCACCCAACGTGGATCAGTAGCCATTACAAGGCCTAACTTTGTTTTTTGTAATTCAGACATCAATCTAATTCGTGATAATTCAAATCCTTACTGAAGGTTTCCTTCATATAGGTTAGAGCGATGATGGCCAAAGCCAAGCAAACACCTCCAACTATAATTGCAGCATTCTGAACAGTTGTTCGCTCTGCAAGATATTTAAAACTCAATGTAATAGGCACAACAGCTCCTCTTACAAAATTTGGAACTGTATTGGTTACAGTACTTCTGATGTTGGTGCCAAAATTTTCAGATGCCACCTGAACAAACAATGCCCAGTATCCTGTTCCCATTCCTAACAACAAACAATTCAATCTAAATCCATTCAAACTTGGATTGGTATCCATTAGATAATACGAAATGATACCAACAGATAAAAACAGATACAAATAGATGACTTTTCGTCTGCTCTTGAGCCACTGACTTAACAATCCACTCACAACATCACCCAAACTTAAACCTATATAAGTAAACATAACGGCCTGTCCTAACATTACTTTGGTAGGCACACCTGCTATAGATACAAATCTTGGTGAAAGATTAATCAAAACACCAATCATAAACCAAATTGGCACTCCAATTAAAATACATTGTATGTACAACATTGCTCTATCCCAATTTTTGAACAACATCAAGAAATTGCCTTTTTGAACATGGTGTGCTTCTTTAACTGCATTGTACATGCCCGACTCTAAGGCTCCTGCTCTTAATGCCAATAAGGCCAACCCTAGTCCGCCGCCTATAAAATACGATGTATTCCACGTAAACTGTTTGCCAATAAATGCAGCTGCTACTGCTCCCAATGCGCCAAATGACACTATTATCATTGTTCCAATGCCTCGTTTTTCTTTAGGCATTGTTTCACTTACCAATGTTATACCTGCTCCCAACTCACCTGCCAATCCAACACCAGCAATAAATCTACAAATGATATATTGGTCAATTGTATTGACTAACCCATTGGCAATATTGGCCAACGAATACATCAATATAGAACCAAACAAAACAGAAATTCTTCCTTTTTTATCGCCCAATATGCCCCAAATCAATCCACCTAGCAGCATGCCAAACATCTGCCAATTAAACAAGCTTATCTCATACGTATTGTATGCTTCTCCAGTGATTCCTATAGCGGTAAGACTGGCTTCTTTTACCACGTTAAATAAGATCAAATCATAAATATCAACAAAGTAACCCAATGCTGCTATTACAACTATCCAATATGATTGTTTGACACTATTCATAGACTATAATATGCAAGTATAAGTAAAAAAACAGCAATTGGCGGTTTAACTTGATTCACCACCTAATTAGGATTTAAAAACTTGTACTCAAACTCAATCTTACGCCACTAAATGCAGGCTCTACCCTACAAATACCACCGGTGCAGTTTACCCCTTGTACTTGTTTGATGTACGCAAGTGATACAACTGTTGGTCCTGATGTATAACCAATGTAACCACTGTAGTAATGAATGATTTCATCTGAAATGACACCTTGAGAAAATGAAGATCTGTGTGGCACTGTATTGACCATATCACCCACAGAGAAACTCCAATGTGGCGCATAGTTCAACTCAGCAACTACGTTCATAAAACTACCCAAATCTTGTTTGGTTTCTAAATACTGTGATTCAAATCTAAACGAAGTTCTTGGTGTAATTTTATATACCAATTCCACAAATGGTGTGATGGTTTTTACATCGTGATATGTAGAGTCTCTCACCTTTTGCTCAAATCTACTTTGATCATAGAAAATACTTTGAACACCTAATTTAACTTTTAATTTCTTATTGACTTTATGCTGTACTTCTGCGTAATATTCGCTGAACAAATGTTTTGCATTACCGCTGCTATCACCATTCGATTTCAACGAATTCACATTAGAAACATTGAATGTAAATGTGGTACCTCTTTTAGGTGTTACGATCAATTCACCTTGCATTGACTCTTCACCCAAGAATTGAGATACTGCATTGTATCTAGCCAATAATCTGTAGGTGTTCTGACGGGTAATAGATGGGATATAACCAATCAAACCATTGTTCAATTGTTCGTTTGGACTGGTTCTAAATACAAAATTCTCGATGCGTTTGTATTGAAGATTTAAACCATAAGACAATCTATTTTTCTTTCCTTTATTGGCTTGAGAATACGACAAAGTACTAAAAATAATGTTACCATCTTTGTTCAACAAACTACTACCATCTTGATTTCTTATAGCTTCTGCTGTTTTATAATTGAATTCTCCGTAGTAATTGATGTTCTTGTATCCAAGTCGAGCATAACCATTGAACGCATACGTATTGTACTTTGGAATAAAACGGGTTACAAGAGGTTGACCATTGATTTCGTCAACGATTTTATTCATGTTGTCTTGGTCGAGGGCCCTGTTGACAGTTGAAGCGCCAAACATAGAATTCAGTTTATTGAACATGTGGCTGTATTCTACATTCAAACCTTTTATGGCTTCTGGGAAAACGCCAAACTTATCATTTGGATAATTGCCTTTTTGTTGTCCAGCAAACGCTTTGATTGCAATGTCTTTATAATGGTATTTTGCTCTTACACCTTGAATGGCATAGTCTAATCCCAATAGACGCTCCTCGTATGCTCTAAAAATCATACCTGAGCCAAATTGATCATAGAAATAACCAGCAGTTAGATTCAAATTTCCAATGTCTTTTGAAGCTTGCCAAAATCCAACTCCTTGTTTGTTGTATACTGTTTGGGGATTCAACAAAGGAGAGTTATTAAACATATCATATCTCAGAGAGAAACTATAACCTTTGATGTTATAATTTAAAAACAGCCAAGCATCGGTACTGCTTTTATATTTATTATACACTTCGGTTGTTGCACCAATTTTAGCATCTCTGTCGTACAACTGAGTATTGCTCATAAAATTTCCAGAAAAAGTACCTTTATCGTTGTCTTGAGCGTTCAATCCCATTGAAGAAACGCCTAATGCTACTACAGTCAATAATCTTTTCATTCGGTTTCGAAATTACATAAAATTTACAGAATTCTTAAAAAGCGGTTACAATTTGCTTCTTGAGAATATTTTTCTAAGAATAATTTTTGTGTGGTTGAGATAGTTGTTTAAAACACCATAATGCTTTTCCAACACTTTAAAACGTTCATTATTACTTGCTTTTCTATGTTTAGATGAAAATCCATCCAGAGTAAAGCAAGCCAAATAGCCTGGCATTTTAACAACCTTTTTGCAGTTTTTAAGCGTCGATATCATCCAATCTATGTCTGCAACATACCTATAGTTTTCATTGTATTCGGCCGCTAGAGTACGCTTTACTACAAAACTTTGATGACCTACATTCATTCCCCATTGGAAAGACTTCCAGTCCAGTTTATCAGGCAATTGACGCGTGGTTAAATGAGAACGGCTGCCAAGATGCTTTCCATGTTCTTCCACCATCATGGTTTCTGCATATACAGCATCTACATCGGTTTTAAGTATTTCCAGCAATTGATGTATTGTAGCCTCATCATAAGCATAATCCCCAGAATTCAAAAACCACACATAGTCGCCCTTAGCCATCTTTAAGCCTTTGTTCATTGCATTGTAAATGCCATTGTCACGCTCAGATACCCAATTGTTACAGAAATCTTGTTCTTCTAGATAGGCTTTGGTTCCATCAGTCGAATTGCCATCAACAATAACCAAATCTATATCATTAAAAGAACGGCTTGAAAAAACCTCCATAGTTCTTTTCAAGCCGTTTAAATTGTTATAAGCTATTGATATGACCGACAAGATCATGCCTTAGCAGTATTGAAATACGATTTTATCCATAATCCAATCATTACTAACATACCCAACAATATTGCATAAGAGGCAATACGTTCGTATCCATCAGTAGTGTTTGGATCCTTTTGGAAATACATTTGAATTTTATGTTGACCAGCAGGCACAGATAAACCGCGCAATGTATAATCCACTTTATTGATGGTTGCTGGTTTTCCATCTATAGTAGCCATCCAATTTTCGTAGTACATTTCTGAAAACACCAAATAACCATCTTGACTGTTGTTTGACACATAATTCATGGTATCAGGGTGGTAATATGTTAATCTAACAGTAGCCGAACTATCAACAACAAATTTCTTTGAAGTCAACGTTTTATTGGCTTCAAAATTTGTAACAAATCCAGCTCTTGCTCTCAAATCAGAATCGTTTTTCAAACGGTTCAAATCATCAATTGGCTTGGCAACACCAATAAGTTCTCCAACAAACCAAGCATTTCCCAATGCAGTTTGACGAGGCACAACACCTCTGTTGCCTTTATCATCGCTACCTATTAAATATTTACAATTCAACATATCAAGCGCTTTGTCTTGTTGTTGTCTGTCGCTTATCATTTCAGAAATTAAATTCTGGAATCTACTCAATTTAGCAGGGTCATATCCGCCAATCATTTTATGGAAAGCTGCACCAGTATTATCGTTGAATGGATCTTTTGTTAAATCCAACACTCTGTAATGCAGGTCTGGATCAGCCAATATTTGCTTGTCAGCTTGATCTTCTACAACATCTGTGATTGAGCCTTTTTTGTACTGGAATTCTTCCCAACTTAAGTATCTCCAATCAATGCCTACTAAATCTACAGCTGCCGCTGCACAAATCAACAATACTGCTGTTTGACCTTTAAGTTTTTTGGTGTACCACGACCATAACAAACCAAATGCGATACTTACATAAACCAAAGAGCGAAACGCATCTTTCATCAATAAACTACCTCTTAAATCCTTTAACATTGGGATTAAATTGGCATTCTGACCTTTTTTAAGTTCACTGTCTACCGCTCCAGATAAATCAATAAGGGTAGTTCCTAAAAGTGCCACTATTAAACAAAATCCTCCAACACCGTAAAAGGTGTATTGAACCTTTTTCCAAATATCGTCATCAGTTGTAGCAATACCAGCTTTCTTTTGTTCCTTTTGAAGCATCCATGTTTCTAGCAATTGTTTCAAACCAAGGAAACCAATCAATGGCATTGTAACTTGAGCAATACAGAACGCCATCATTGGAGTTCTAAATTTATTGAAGAACTTCAAATTATCGAATAAGAAATCGTTGAGTATACCGAAGTTTCCACCCCAACCTAACATGAAAGAAATCAAAGTCAATATCAGCAATGGCCATTTAATTGGGTTTTTAACCACAACCATACCTAATACAAACAAGAAACAAATGATTGCACCCATGTATATTGGGCCAGAAGTTGAATTCATATCACCAAAATACAATGGTGCAGAAGTAGAACCAGTTGTTTGAGCAAATTCAGAATCTTCAGGCACTTTCTCCCCTGTACTTCCACCATACATGCCTGGAATTAGCAATGTGAATGTTTCAGAAATACCATAGCTCCAATTAAAGGCATACGTTCTTTCCAGTCCTTTTTCTCCCGTCTTGGTTTTGTTGTTTGGGTCGTCCATTGCCAAATCGTTACCACCACGCATGGTGCTTTCAGCAAATTTTGAAGTTGAAGCTATTTTTGAAGCATTCGAAATAACACCTGCTCCCACAGCAACTATTGAAATTGCAGTGGCAATCATCAATTGCTTTACTTTACTTTCTTTAACCAATTGTACTATGTAATATATTCCCAAAACCAACATACAAATGATGGTGTAGAAAGTTATCTGATAGTGAAAATAATAAATCTGAAGCGCCATGTTAAAGGCTAAGGTTGTGCCTCCAAGAACATACCGACCGCCAAAGAGCCATTGCATAGAAGCAATAATGGCAGGCATAAGCGCCATAGCCAGCACCTTAGTGTAATGGGCTGCTTCTACAGACGAAATACTGAATGTGGCAAAACCATAAACCAATGCAGCAAGCAAACCCCAATTGGGTTTCACTTTAAAGGCATTCATCAACATGTAAAAACCAATGAATGACAACAACATGATCTGAAATGGATATGCTGTAGTACCAACAGGGGTAAGGTAGTTGTATGATTTTACAACGTTGCCACTTGGTTTACCTTTTACCAAAGTAGAAGGCATTCCACCAAAAATACTGTTGGTCCAGCCCGGAAAATTCCCGTCTTTGTCTGTATATTTTGTTATCTCAGTGCCTTTAAGTAAGCCTTGAACAACGTCACTTTCTTGATGGGTGTATCCACTAAATGTCTTAGAATAATACACAAAACTAATCATGAAAAATGCCAAAATAGCAATGGCATGAGGTTTAACATCCTTTATCAGTTTATCGAAATTCATATTTGCAAATATATGCTCAAAGCTATGAGAAATTCCCTAAAAAAATCACACAAATTGCAAATCTTTCTATTAATACGGTATTTTTGCGTGCATGAAGTTTATTTTACAAACGTTTTTCAAAGGCCTGTATTACTTTTTAACTGACAGCACTTTCAGAACCTTTGTACGTTTGTCCATCCTTTATGGTTCATCTAAACGATATGTTACAAAAACCATTGGTATCAAAGGCGCTAAAATGAAAGTTGCGGATGCCAAATCCTTTGTGTGGCAGTACTATGAAATATTTTTTAAACGCTATTATACCTTCCAAACTTCAAATACAAAACCTGTTATCATAGACTGTGGGTCGAACATCGGACTAAGTATTTTGCATTTCAGTAAGCAATACCCAAATGCTGAAATACACGCTTTTGAAGCAGATGCAATGATTTGCGATATCTTGCAACACAATGTTACAACCAATGGCCTAAGCAATGTTCATATTCACAATCAAGCTGTTTGGATAAAAGACGAAGCTTTACAGTTTGCTTCTGAAGGAGCAGATGGAGGTCAAATTACCGAAAACAATGAAGGCACTAAAACTGTCGAAGGAATTGATTTAGAAAGATTTCTACAACGATTTGACAGCATTGACTTTTTAAAGATTGATATTGAAGGCGCTGAAGTTCAACTTTTGCCACACATCAAAAATCAATTGCCTAAAGTTAAAAACCTATTTGTAGAATTCCACTCGTATAACAATCAAACACAACATTTGTCAGAGGTGATTGATGCCATGAGTTCTGCCGGTCATAGAATTTACATCGACAATGTGAATTTCAAAACCGCACCTTACCTCAATCAAAAAGGCAAATACGGAATGGATTTACAACTGAATATCTTTGCTTATAAACAGTGAGAGTTTTACATGTCAATACCAACGATACTGGAGGTGCTGCAATAGCGGCAAGGCGGTTGCATTTGCTTTTGCTTGACATGGGCATTGAATCAAAAATGTTGTTTCTTAAACGACAAAGCAAAACGCCTATTCCTGAAGCCTATTACATAGAAGACCAATATCCTTCATTGGTGTTTAAAGTGAAAGAAAAGCTGAATGCACTTTACAATAGGAGACACACATTAAACAAACCATCAGTTTATTTCAACGGTCCAGATAGTTTATTCGATATATCTACACACCCGCTTTTTAGTTGGGCTGATGTCGTTCATTTGCATTGGGTGGTAAAAATGTTAGATTGGAAAAAAGTTTTTGCCCATAAAGACAAGTCGTTTGTGTGGACCTTCCACGACATGAATCCATTTACTGGAGGAGAACATTACAAAACAGGTTACAACAACGAATTCTCGAAGGTATCAAAAGACAATATCGCTTTTAAAAAAGCTGCTATTAAGTCCTCTAAAATACACGTTGTCTGTCCGAGTTTGTGGTTGTCAGAATTGGCTCAATCATCCGAGGTGTTTAATCATTGTTCCGTATCAACTGTGCGAAACCCAATAGACATTGAGGTATTTAGACCAATTGACAAAGTTGGATTGAAGTCCAAATACGGACTTGACCGCAATAAAAAGACCTTGTTATTTGTTGCAGAGAATCCACATGACGAACGCAAAGGATTTCAATTGTTGATGGATGCTATAGCGAAATTAGACAACTCCTCTGTTGAGTTAGCGGTTATAGGCAATGCCTCTCACATCAATACCAACTTGCCTAATGCCCATTTCTTTGGTAGCATCAGCGACGAACAGAAAATGGTTGAGTTGTACAATGCTTCAGATGTGTTTATCATTCCATCTATTGAAGACAACTTACCCAATACAGTATCAGAATCGTTACTATGCGGCACCCCTGTTGTAGGTTTGAAAATTGGAGGCATTAAAGAGATGGTAAAGAATGGTGTCAATGGTTTTTTGGCTGAACACCCTTATGAATTGTGTAACGCCATTCAGCTAACACTTAACAACACATTCAATTCAGATACCATTTCAAAAGACATCTTGAGCGAACTAGATAGTCAACTTATTTTACGACCATTGATAGAGATTTACAAAGCTTAATTCAATTATCGAATAAGCGTAATTACGCCATTTAACTGCTTCCTCTCTCCTGCAATATCATTATAACTGATGATGTAAAAATAGGTTCCATCTGGGCAAATGGTATTTTTGTACTTGCCATCCCAGCCGGGGCTTGAACCATTGGATTTATATAGAATTTCTCCCCACCTATTGAATACAGTAAATTCAACTTTATCCATGTAACACTCTGCGTTGAATTTAAACACATCATTTTGAGTATCGTTGTTGGGCGTAAAAGCATTTGGAACTGATATTTTACAATTGTTTGAACAAGCATCCACATTGAAAGAATGCTCTACAGAATCGTTGCCAAATGTCATTTTTATTTGATATACACCTTCTTTATTGAGCTTTATTTTTATGCTTTCGCTGTTCTCGCTCAAATACTGATAACCATTGCCATCGTTGATGTACCACTTAAATGGTCCAGTAGAAGCATTCTTGTTTAAATTGATCAACAATGAATCTTGGACACAAATATTTTGAACTTCAAACTCTGCTTTCTTTAAAGGATAAAGGTAGAACAAAGGCAATCCATAACCACAAATATGTTGACCTAAAGACAGATAATTAAACCTAAAATCACATGCAGTTCCTTTGGCATTGGGATTGGCTATTAAGGAGATGGCTTTTTGTCCAGAAATTGCTAAATAGTATTTTGAATCATATGCCTTCCTCATCTGACCGTAAGGATAACCACTTGCTATCTCAACTTTAGAAGCAAGAATGGCATTGGTAGTATAAGTACTAAGGTCGTATTGATACAACTTTCTAGTCAAAAGATGACCAACATATAATTTGCTTCCATCAGGCGAGAACTCAAGACCATAAGGGTCATATTGATTGTCTATCACTAGCATATTGCTAAGTTCTCCTGTAGTTCTATTGAAGTCAAACAATTCGATATATCCAGTGTAATCGTAACATGTATAAGCAAGTTTGGAGTAATCAATGTTGAAACGCATGGTACCAATGGTATTATCAACGCTTCTACTTTCTCCAATTGAACTGACTTTCTTTACGCCATTTTGATTGATTAAATAAGAATGTAGACTGTCATCTCTCCAAGATTTGATCACTATCCAATAATCTTTACCGTTGCTATGCAGGGCTGACTGCATCTGCTCGGACATCAGATTCGGCGCAAGTTTCACATTTTTTATGATGACTTTACCCAAACCGCCATTTTCATCCATATCGACAATTGAATAACAAAAACCAGCTGTTCCAGCATATTCTGGTACTGTAAATATATAATATTGATTGTTGGCAACCTGAGATGGATGTTGCAAAACTATTGCTGCTTGTGAAGAACTTGAACTGCCAGTTAAGCCACTGCCATTAGTCATTATTGTGTGGTTCTTTGTAAAAACAGAAAAGCCATCGGTATAAAAAATCAAATTCCCCGTCTCATCTGTTACGCCAGCAGAGCCTTCACCTGTGTATACAGAAGATGTGAAAGTATCTGGATTCACTTTTGAGAAATCTAACCCAGCATTGTATCCAAAGCACCATTTAGACCCAACATTCAACTGAGCATTTAAGGACATTACTATGCCGCAGAAAATGATGGTAAAAATTACTTTCATAACCTTATAACAAATATACAGCATTTGAGGCATTTCCCCACACCATCTTATTCAACTCCATCAATGCAATTTGATTAAAATCTAAAATACGTTAAAAAATGCAAGCCGATTTGACGACTTAATTCCTCGGCTGATTCTGCTTGCAAATGCGAGCCATCATAGGTACTAAAATGACCATAAGGTGTTATCACTTCTATACTTTTCGATTTACACGAATCTAAAAAGGCGCTTAATAGTTGTGTTTTACTTTCTTCTAGTTGATACATTTCATTAGAAATTGGCATTCTTAACAAAACCACTCTATAACCTTCTTTTACCAACGATTGTAATTGTTTGTTTAAATCATGCAGTTTTTGAGTAGAAACAGCAGTTTTAAATTCTTCTACATATAAAGGCAATGCTTCGTTTGAATCTACTGGCACCTTATTAGACTCCGCAAATCCATTGTGGATGTTGTAGTTTTCAAAATACTGCTCCCCTTTGATGTATTTATACAAATCAGAAACAGCTCTTTGGTCGAACATGGTTAAATGTGGGTATGCATACTGCTTGATCAACTTATCTTTTTCAGTCCATTTTAGCACAGATTTAAGATGTTCGTTGCTGAGCTCTTTTGGTCTATCTAAAAGCCCGTTGACAGACACCCCAATTACAATAATTTTCGCTCCATTTGCGTTGAGCTTTTCTTTTGCCATACTGATTAGTAAACCATCTATATCAGCGCTACTAAAACCCAAATTGAACCCTTTTAATTGACTGATAGATTCAACAACCGCAGGATCAATCCCTCTGTACACTCTTGAATCGCCAACGTACACAATATCATATTGGTCAACTTTGTTTACCTTATTTGCCCAGAAAGCATCCCTCATCATAGGCGATGATGGTAATTTTGGCAGCAAAGCAAACATCAATAAAAACACAGATGGAACTAGTACCAGCAAGGCCTTCATTTGTTTTGATGCGTTGGTATTTCTTGGTAATTGTTGTTCCATAGTTAAAACTGAAAATAAATAAATTGTTCTTCAGGACCTCTAAATAAAAGAATAGTTGCCACTAAAAAGGCCAAAACAAATGCTTCAGCATACGGTATCTTATACAATTTTTTGATGGTGTTTCTCAAAACTGAATATTCAACCAGCACTGCTATCATCAACCAAATCGTTACATTGCTTTTAAGCAACTCTATAAAACTCTGACCCGAATGCCAGCTCAGCATTTGCTTGTAAATATGAATACCAGTGTTAACACTATCTGCTCTAAAGACAACCCAAGCAAACATCACGCAAATGAATACGACTAGATGCCAAACCTTACCTTTAACCAATACTGGCAAATGGTTTTTAAATAGCCTTTCAACACTCAAAAACAATGCGTGCATTGCACCCCAAAAAACAAACAGCCATGAGGCACCATGCCATAGGCCAGAAATCAACATGGTCAACCATTGATTGATGCTTGCTTTAAGCCAACCACCTTTGTTTCCACCAAGTGGTATATAGACATAATCTCTAAAAAAAGACGACAACGAGATGTGCCATCTTCTCCAAAAATCCTGAAAGGAACTAGATTTGTATGGATGATTAAAATTTAGTTTGAAATGGATGCCGCATAATTTTGCAATACCTCTTGCTATGGTTCTATATACATTAAAGTCAAAGTAAATCTGAAAAGTAAAAGCCAGTATACACATCCACCAAGTTATAGTACCTGAGTGTGATGTGGCATTAGAAAAATTGGCATTTACAAATACTGCCAAATTATCTGCAATAAGCATTTTCATTGCAAAACCATAGATACACGTTTTTATACCATTTAAAAGTTCAAAAGAACTGATGTGTTTCTCAACTTTCAATTGTGATAATATGTCTCTTGCTCTAATTATCGGACCAGCAACCAAATGAGGAAAGAAAGATATAAAGGCCATAAAATGCAACCACGAATCGGCTGATTTGGCTTTGCCTCTGTATAAATCTATGGTATAGCTCAAAGAATTGAAGGTATAAAAACTAATACCCACTGGCAAAATCAATGTGAATTCTGGTATCGAAGTTTTAAAGTGACTGGTATAACCAGCGCTTGCACACAATTGATCTAAGCTGTCTGCAACAAATCCACTGTACTTGAAAATGAACAATGACAACACATTTGTAACTACTGACAACCACAAATACCATTTCTTGTAACGGGTATTCACTATCCCTTTACCACAGAAATAATCTATACTTCCTGTACCAATTAAAAGCAATAGGAAACGCCAGTCCCACCACCCATAAAACACAAACGACATAGCGCAAATCCATATCCAACGTTTAGTATCCGATTGTTTTACCAATGGCCAGAAGCCAAAGAACAACAGGATAAAAAACAAAAATGGTATGGAATTAAATATCATGCTTGATTACAAATATCTAGTAAAATGTTCAACGTTTTTTCTGTTTGAAGATTTTCGTTTATTGAAAACGTGGCCCAATACGAAGTAACCCATCAATGTATCATTGGATTCCAATCTTAAAAAAGTAGACATTGATTTAGAATATGTGCCCATACCAGTACTCCAATACCCTCCAGCTTCTTCGAATTGAGACAAACTCAAATACATGTTCTGAACAGCACAGGCAACGGCACTGATGTCTTCTATTTCAACACTTTTACCATCAGGTTCTCTATGCAAAACGATGGCTATAATATGAGAAATCTGCTCTTTGTACATGGTAAATTTATCCAATTTCTCTTGCTTAAATTTCTCAATTGGAGTTTCCTCTTTATAAATATCAGCAGCTTTATCTAAAAAGTTTTGCAATGCATCAGCTTCAATTACTACAAAGCGCCAAGGGTAATTACTCAAGTGATTGGGCGCAAAATTGGCATTTTCTAGAAGGGTTTGAATGATGCTTGAATCCAATATTTTTCCAGTAAATTCTTTTGGATAAATACTTCTTCTTTCTCGTATGATTTGATTAATGTCTAGCACGTGATTTTAAGATTGAATGGATGATAACACTTGATAAAATGATCAGAGTGCCTATATAAAATTGAAGGTTTAAAAATTCATATTCTTTGAAAAAAATAGCCGCCAAAACAAACCCATAAACTGGTTCTAGATTCAAAGACAAATTTGCCGTAAACGCACTCACTTTCTTCATTGAATTCAAAGATAAGACAAAGGCAATATTGGTGCATATCACTGCCAATATTAAAATCCAAAAGATATCGGTATAAGCCGACCATGCATGGGTTCCAGTGTTTGAAATAGGTATCAATTGAAATTGCTTCACAGGCAATACATCTTCAAAAGAAATTCCCGAAAACAGAATCAGACATAAGAATAAGAAACCGCCACTTAATTCTCCAAATGAAATCACTTTGGTGTCAATCTTATTGGCAATGGTAGAGTTGATGGTAGAGAACAATGCGGCTAAAAAAGAAGAAACGACACCAACAACAATTGCTAGAGTATAATTGCCATGAGCAGCGTTTTCACCGTCTGTAGAATAGGCAATCACAATGATTCCGAGCACAGCCATTAGTCCTAACAGAATTTCACTGACAATAAATTTCTTTCTATAAATAAGAGGTTCTAAAAGAGATGTAAAAGTGCTTGTCAATCCGAAGCAACCTAGGGTGATAGAGGCGCTACCGCCAATTTTAACTGAGCCATAAAATGTCAACCAATGCAGAGCTACTATGGCGCCGATTCCAGCCAACATCCCTAAATTTTTAAGAGAAGTCGTTTTAAGGGCTGAGATAAAACCAGGGACAAACAAAAAACCTACAGCGGCAATCCACATCCTATGCCAAACCAAGGTAAAATGATCGGCTTCAATACATTTACCAATGATGGCTGTAAATCCGAAAATAAAGACTGCAAGGTGCAGCTGAAGGTATGCTTTCTTAAGGTCGGCCTGCATGAATAGGGCGAAAATAGAGATAAAAAATGAAAACCTTAAGCACAAAAAAAGACCCGCTATATTGGCGGGTCTTTTAATTTAAGAATATTTTTTTTATTTGATGATGGTATTGTACCAGCTAGTTCCAGCTCTGTATGGAGACTGGTAAATTTTAACTTTGTTTTTGGTTTTAACACCACCAACTTTAACTGCGATGTTGGCTTTTTTGTAAGGACCATCGAAGTTCTTTTTAGTCATCTCAGTTTTCTTGCTTACATAGAATTCGTTTTGGATGAATTTTTCGTTAACGAATTTTTCATCAAAAGAATAGGTTAAGAAGTTTCTGAAACGAGCAGGAGAATTGTCTTTAGAGTACTCTTTCACATAAGCTTTAGTAGTACCTTTTCCGCTTGATGCAGGGATACTCACTTTCTTAAGTGTTTTATCTTCGTATTTCAAACCTTGAGCAACAGTAATGGTTGTTTTACCACTAGCAGTAGTGCTGGTAGAAGTTGTAAAACCACTCATGATGGTGTAGGTCATAGGAACTGAAACGTTTGTGTGTGGAGGAACGAAAGTGTAACGCTCAGCTACCACTGTAGAAGTTTTTCTTTCGAAAGTTACGTTGTTGCCGTAACCAGAAGGAACTACATAAGATTCAGTTGTGCTTTTCTCTACCCAGTAGTCGTACTTCCAATCGTTGAAGATGAATACTGAACGCTTCCAGTCGATGTACATCGGCTTGTCTGTTTTGTTGTAGATTGAGAAATAGGTGATACCGTCTTCTGACCACATATCGTAAGATATTCTAAGGTCTTCGTTTTGACATACGCCTTCTTTAGTAACCACATCTTTTCCTACTGATTCGGTTTCGATCAATTGGATGAATTGATTACAAGATGACAGGAATAAAATTGCTGCCACCAAAATCGTGCTGAGTTTTAAATTTTTCATGTTAATTAAATGTTTGGATGGCACAAACATATAAACCTTCGGCAATTAAAAAAATACTTCATATGAGTTATTCGCTTTTTTTTTCCTAATTTTAATCAACATTATTGAGGATCAGAATCATAACTTCAACAATGTTTACTATTTGTAAAACTATAAAATACTGATTTACAATTGTTTACGAATTTATCTAAATCAATTATTTGATTTTTCAAATTGGTCAACAATTATTTAATTCGTTTGTATATTTTTACACAACTATTTTTGAAATCAATTTGAAAACTTTTCTATCCATATCATTACTTTTAGTAGTCAACCTTATTCATGCTCAAAATTTAAAGGACAGTACCATTGTATTGGATTTAAATAAAAGGGTGATGAACATCGTCTATTCCAATCCAAATGAAGGCAAAGCGCTTGCCTTTCAATCCATGCAATTGGCTAAAAAAATTGGATTTAAAAAAGGTGAAGCATCAGCTTATAGTCGTCTAGGCATAGTTTACGATGTCGAAGGGAATTACGATTCTGCTATTTATTATTACAATTTAAGTTTAAACATAAACAAAAAAATAGGCAACAAAAAAGGCATTGGTGCTGCTTATTGTAATATTGGATTGGTTCAGTTCAACATGAACGACTACAGCAATGCTATAGTCAATTTGAGAGCAGCAATAAAACCTTTAGAGGAAGCCAAAGAACATGAATTTTTAGGCAATTGTTATAACAATATTGGACTTCTATACCTTGATTTGGATAATTATAGTAGGGCAACAGAAAATTTCAAATTGGCACAAAAGGAATACTTCATTGCCAACAACACCTCTCAAATGGCTTATGTTATTAGCAACCAAGCAATGGTACTTTCTGAAATGGATCAACTTGATTCTGCAATTATGTGCGAATTAAAAGCCATTAAATACTTTGAGCAAGACAGTGATTATTATAATTTAGCCAAAAGTTACAACAACATTGGTATAGATTACGCCAAACTAAAGCAATACGATGAATCAATTAAATATTTATTATTGTCCATACAATATGCCTTAAAGTGCAATTCAAAATCGGGATTGGCAGACACTTATGTTAATCTAGCCACTATGTATTCAAAGATTGACAAGCAAAAAGAAAGCGACTTCTATGTAGACAAGGCCTCAGAATTATTTCCTTATATCAAATCTAAAAAAGTCAAATCTGACTTATACTTCCTTTCTGCTAAAATCTCCATGCGAAAGGGCGACTACAAGGTAGCAGCCAATTATTTAGTCATTTCTCGAAACCTAAAGGACTCGATTTTTAAAAGTGAAATCGCTGATTTGTTAACCAAATCTGAAATAAAATTTGGTCTTGAGCGCAAAGAAAATGAAAACAAACAGCTTCAAGCTCAAAATAGAATTCAACAATTGGAACTGCGCAATACGTCGAATGAAATCGAATTAAGAAAGACGTTTAATATTGTTGTTATCATTCTTTCAATTCTCATCATTTTACTTTTAGTTTTGTACCTCAGAAGACGCTTAATTGCGCAAAAACTGTTGGATGAAGCCAAGAGTAAATCAGAGCAGCAGGCGCAAAGAGTTTTAATTTCTCATGAACTACACGACAATGTTGGCGCTCAGTTGAGTTACATTGTAAGCAATCTAGAAGTCTTACAAAATAGCAACCCTGACGATAAAAGGATTCAATCGCTCTCTGATATGAGTAAACAAGCGATTATTACTTTGAGAGAAACTGTTTGGGCACTGAACAATGAGAGTATAAGTGTGATTGATTTTGCTGATAAATTCAAACAATACACCTCAAAAATTCTCAATTTTAATCCGAATATACATTGTCATTTTGATGAAAATTTCAAAGAGAACATCATATTACAACCCATACAAGCTTTGAATCTTTTTAGAATTTGTCAAGAAGCATTTAGCAATGCAATCCATCATTCAAAAGCCAATGAAATTCGCATACAATTTTCAAATACAGATGACAGAGCATTTATTGTTTCGATAGCAGACAACGGCATTGGTTTCGACCAATCAGAAGCAGAATTAAAAGGTCATTATGGATTGATTTCAATGCGCACAAGAGCGCAAGAACTGGGTGCTCACTTCTATATCAATAGCGTCAAAGGCGAAGGCACTAAAGTGTCTTTCGAATTAAAGAAATAACAGTGAGATGATGATTGTGTGGGCGTGGCGAAGATTGTTGTTGTCCAGGGCATGCCCATGGACCCACTATTCCCTTTTTTGACTTCCCGCAACCCTTGTTCGATAACTCACAACGGCGCGGGATGTCCGCTTCGCTCCCATTTGACTTTTGACTTTTGACTTTTGACTTTTGACTTTTGACTTTTTTGCCTCGCGTTAGCCCCCTATTCCCTAAATCCTGTTGCCTAACCCCTTTTCAAAATACTACATATGAGTGATTGTCTAATCCAATCCATTTGGTTTAATTTGTATTGATGTTGAATTTTATCAGAGTGGCCATAGTCGATGATAAACAACCTAATAGGGTGTCTTTGAGTGAGCGCTTGAATGCGGCTCATACCTATGAGATTGTTTTTATGGCTGTAAATGGCGACGATTTTTTAGATAAAATGAAAACATGTCCACCAAACAATAGACCTCAAGCCGTTTTAATGGATATTGATATGCCTGTTTTAGATGGCATTGAAACAGTTAAAAGAGCCAGTCAGTTATACCCTGAAATCAAATTTTTAATGGTCACAGTTTTTGACGATGATGATAAAATCTTTGAAGCGATTAAGGCAGGTGCAAGTGGCTATTTGTTGAAAGACGAGACAGGCTTAGTGATATCAGATGCCATAAAAGAAGCTATTGAATTTGGAGGCGCACCAATGTCACCTAGAATTGCCCGAAAAGCCCTTAATTTATTGATGAATGCTAACATCAGTAAAACTGATACTACAGTAGATGAAGAAAACAATCTTAGCACTCGCGAAATGGATATACTGCGACTAATGGTAGATGGTTACGACTACAAAGTAGTGGCCGAAAAACTCAATATCAGTCCGCATACCGTTAGAAAACACATCGCCAACATTTACGAAAAACTACATGTTTGCAGCAAAGTTGATGCGGTTAAAATTGCCATTAAAAAAGGCTGGTTCAACACCTTTTTATCTATTTAAAGTCTTTACTTTTCTGTAAACTTGCAGAATGGAAATGCCAGACATTGACCAAGTGTTTATGCAAAAAGCCATTGAGCAGGCTAAAATGGCATATGACGCCGATGAAGTGCCTATAGGTGCTATTGTTGTATGTAACAATAAAATTATTGGCAAAGGCTATAATCAAACTGAACAACTACAAGATGTCACTGCGCATGCAGAAATGCTTGCCATTACCGCAGCATGTTCTCATATTGGTGGGAAATATATGGATGAGTGTACCTTGTATGTTACCATCGAACCATGCGTGATGTGTGCTGGCGCAATCAAACATGCCAGATTTGGTAGAATAGTAATAGGTGCTACCGAACCTAAAATGGGTTTCAGCAAGTATATCAATGAAGATTTCAATACCCAAACAGAAGTTAAATTTGGTGTTTTAGAAACTGAATGCAAATCTTTGATGCAATCATTCTTTAAAGCAAAGCGCAAATAATCAACCGTTTCAATTTATAACTGACTAATATCAGTCACCCTTTATTGACCAAGGTCATTTTTTTATGCTGTTTCTTGAACTAGCATTGTAGCATCGTTATGGAACAAACTACAATGATGCACAAGTTTGACGACAAAATTGAAAATGACGTCAACATAGAACCAAAAGATTGGATGCCGGATGAATATAGAAAACACCTTATTCGTCAGATATCTCAACATGCACACTCAGAAGTCATAGGTATGCAACCTGAGGGCAACTGGATTTCTAGAGCTCCAAGTCTTAGAGCTAAAAAAATACTTCTTGCTAAAATACAAGATGAAGGCGGGCATGGATTATATCTATACTCAGCTGCCGAGACGCTTGGTATTAGCAGAGATGAGTTGATTCAACAACTACACGAAGGCAAAGCCAAATACTCTAGTATTTTTAATTATCCTGCTTTAACATGGGCAGATATTGGCGCTATTGGATGGTTAGTAGATGGCGCTGCGATAGTCAACCAAGTTTCCCTTCAAAGAACAAGTTACGGACCATACTCAAGAGCCATGGTTAGAATCTGTAAAGAAGAGAGTTTTCACCAAAGACAAGGCTATGAAATTATGGCCAATATGATGAATGGTACAGACGACCAAAAGGAAATGGCACAAGACGCTATGAATAGATGGTGGTGGCCAGCCTTGATGATGTTTGGTCCACATGACTCCGATTCTCCGCATACTGGCAATGCTATGAAATGGAAAATCAAACGTCAAAGCAATGATGTATTGAGACAAAAATTCATAGACAAAACCGTTCAACAAGCTGAAGTAATTGGTCTAACAATTCCCGATCCTGACCTTAGATGGAATGAAGCTAAAAAATGCTATGATATTGGCAAAATCAACTGGGATGAATTCCATTCGGTTATTAATGGCAACGGACCATGCAACAAACAAAGAATGGCCAATCATATCAAAGCTCACGAAGAAGGTGAATGGGTTAGAAAAGCCGCTGCAGCTTACGCAAACAAAAACAAACAATTAGTCAATTATTAAAATGGAAAATATACAAGACACCCAATGGCCAATCTGGGAAGTATTTATTCAATCTCAGCCAGGCACACCATACAAACACGCAGGTAGTGTGCACGGACCAGACAAGGTAATAGCCATGCAAAACGCAAGAGACACGTATTTCAGAAGAAACGAAGGCACCAGTATTTGGATAGTTCCAACTGAAGCAATAGTTGCATCGAATCCAGATGAGGCAGACATGTTCTTCGACCCATCAAATGATAAGGCCTATAGACACCCTACTTTTTACACCATGCCTGAAGGCGCATTGAACATTTAATTATGACACATCAAGAAGCACTTTTAACGTATACATTAAGATTGGCAGACAATGCACTTATTCTAGGCCATAGGCTTGGTGAATGGTGTAGCAAAGCGCCAATTTTAGAAGAAGATCTGGCCATCACCAATATGGCTTTGGATATGATTGGCAGAGCCGAATCAATCTTAAGATATTCTGCACAACTTGAAGGCAAAGGCAGAACTGAAGACGACTTAGCTTATAAAAGAGCTGAACGCAAATTCTATAACCATCTGCTAATAGAACAACCTAATGGCGATTTTGCTTATACCATTGCCCGTCAATTGTTGAACTCATCTTTTGAATTCTACTATTATACTGCATTGATGAATAGCAGCGACAGCACTTTATCTGCAATAGCTTCAAAATCCATCAAAGAAATCAAATACCATTTAAAACATGCCAGCGACTGGACCAAGCGACTTGGAGATGGAACAGAAGAAAGCCATAACAGAATGCAAAAAGCCATCGATGATTTGTGGATGTATACTGGTGAATTATTTGAAATGGATGAAGTAGATGAACTTTTAAAAGACAGTAATATCGCACCAGATACGACAGAACTAAAAGGCAAATGGAAAACGTATATTATTGATGTTTTGACAGAATCAAAACTAACAGTACCCAATGACGACTACATGCAAACTGGCAGCAGACAAGGCATTCACACCGAACATTTGGGTTATATTCTTGCGGATATGCAATACCTTCAAAGGGCATATCCAACAGCAAAGTGGTAAAATTCATAATCATTAATTACTTGTTTTGAGAGTGCAAGTAGTTATTAAGCCGGAGCAATACCCATCCATATTGTCTCCGGCTTTCCTATTTAGTTAGTCTAATGGACTGATATTTTTAGTAGCATCTAAATACACTCTAGGCTGTATCCATTTTAAACGTTCATTTTGATTGAGCAAATTGAAATCCTTTAAAAAATTTTCACCTAATATGTTCTTGTTATAAATAAATACACTTTTTTCTGGGTCTGAAATAAACTGACATTTCTCGACATACTTTTTCATCTCAGAATCTTGAATCTGACTGCCTGTCGAATAAAATTCATTCACAAAAAAACTCTTAGTTTGATACTTTAACCAAAGCATTTGAGAGACATACTCAACACATGGCACTTGTGAAATAGATTCCAATAGTTTTGAATTTAAAATCGCATTTTGATCAGGCAAGACAACTATAATAACATTTTCAGAAAATTTCGAAAATTCGGCTTCAGAAAACATGGTTTGCATTTCGATTATGGTGTTTTCTAAGTTGCAATTATTGCTCAACTTTATAGCATAGGTGTTTTTAATATATCTTACAGGATATACATTAAAACCGTTGGTATAATAACCATCTCCATTCTTTACCAAATCCAAATGGTTATAGTAAGTTATTTCTGATAATTTTTGATACCCCAATGGCAAAACAACAAACTCAGAATCGTTATAAACTTTTATGCTGTCACAATACCTATCAACATATATTTCAAAATTTAACCCATTGCAATCTAACAAAGCTTTCTCCCATTGTTGGTTTTTCAATACTTGTATTTTAATAGGAATGTCTTTAGCATTTTTTACCAAAGACAGATAAAAACTAACTTTCTTTAAATGAATAGAATCTCCAATAAAGGTCGTATTTTTCCAATACTTCCAGGTTAAAAGCTTCTCTTTGCTTTTTGAATGTTCTATGCCCATACATATCGGAAAATGATCTTTATCTAAATACACTTTTAAAGACTTAAATGAATCCAATTTTTGAGCATAGCTTCTTTCTTTGGGATTCCATATCACAATTGGATAATATGGTGTTACCAACACATAATCTAAAGTACAAAATTCCCAAGGTGAATAGTTGGTCATGACATTGAAATAGTGATTCTCGTGGACCAACAATTGAGACCCATAAAAAACCTTCAATCTGTTTACTGCAATAAAGCCTTTTTGATTTGGAGCAGTCTTTTTTGAATATGTTATTCCAGATGTATCAGCAGTATGAATTTTATTAATGGTTATGGTATCTTTTCCATAATTTAAAAACCAAAACGTATCGATTATAAATACTCTTTTAAATCTGGGTAATGTTCCAGGCTTTTTAACCTCAGTAGTTTCTTCCATCCTCTGAAATTCATACAATCCTTTGCTATGATTTTTGCCATTCAGCCATTGCATATAGCTTTCTTGAGCATGTGTCGAACAAAATTGAATCAGACAAATAATCAATACAAGTTGTTTCATGATGTTTAATACCTTTTAAGGCTAAAAAGTAAACAAATTAAAGAAGTTGCGATGTTTGGTTCACCACCACTTCAATTGGCGTAAATTTAAACCCTATAGCTTGAATAGATGAATTGTTGTATCGGTGCTGTTTGACAGACGTTTTTAATGTTTCATAGCTAATGTTGGTTTTGGGCACTAATGCCGAATACAATTTGATAGGCCATTTTAACCAAGGCAAGTAAGATGCTTTCAATTCAATGGTTGGAGGATTAACCTTTAATGCTTTGGCCATCCAATCAAACAAGGTTTTATAAGAGAGATTTTCAGCCACCATTAAGAATCTCTTGTTTTTAATCTCACTTAAGCCGACAGTTGCAAGCACTTCAGCAACGTCTTCAACTCCTACAAATCCATTGATGCCATTGGTATAGAACTTAAAGCCTTTTTTGATATTGCTGAATAAACGAGAAGCGCCTTTATCCCATTGTCCCGGACCCAGAATAATACCTGGATTAACGACAAACACATTTAAGCCCTCTTCCATCCCTCTCCATACCTCCAACTCTGCTAAGTGTTTAGAAATGGCATATTCGGTGTTGTTTGAATCATCAACCCATTGTGTTTCTTCTGTAATTTCTTGTTGATTGTCTGTCCTTCCTAAAGCAGCGGTGCTACTTACGTAAAGCAACTTTTTAACATTGGCTTTTATACAGGCATTCACAACATTGGCTGTACCTTCGACATTTACTTTTGTCATTTCGCTACTGTGACCTTTAAACGCCACTATGGCAGCACAATGAAAAACGTATTCAGCACCTGCAAAAGCTTCGTCAAGAGACAACACATCTGTAACATCGGCATCACACCAAGTGAAATTTGCCAAAAGATGTTGATGACCTTTTAGTCGCCATAAAGCAATAGAGTTAAATTCAGATAGATTAGAGCTAGGACGTTTAATGGCTTTCACTGTATGACCTTTTAAGAGTAAAGTCATTGTAAGATGCGCGCCTAAAAAACCAGTTGCTCCCGTTACTACCAACATGTTGAAAGATTTATAGGGCAATATTCGGTTTTTTATCTCAATATTGAAACATCATGTTAGAAGCATTTTTTAATCCGGTTAGCAAGGCCATTCACAAACCATTCGCTAAAATGGTTGGCACTATGGGCTGTGAGATGAAAGTAAATACTGGTAAATTTCCTGATTACTCTAATATAGATGTTGCTATTATTGGACTTGGAGACAATGCCGATAAAATGCGCAAACATTTATATGGCTACAGTTTCAATTTTACAGGCACTAGTGTTGCCGACTTTGGAAACATCAACCACGATGGAACACCTAAAAATGCAATTGCTGGACTGAGAGAATGTCTTATTGCCTTAAAATCAGAAAACATCATTCCTATCATTATTGGAGAAAACGATAATTACAGCGATGCCATTCTAAAAAGCACACCTTTCAATGACGTTGACTATGCATTGGTTTCACCAGAAATTGCATACAATCCAGATGATATCATTTGGAAACTCAGACAAAAAAACAAATTGTTTCACGCGTCGTTTATTGGCATTCAAAATTTCTTGAACACACATGCAAGTTTGCAAATGGTTTCTGAATTTTTTAGCGAACAAATACGATTAGGTGATCTGAGAAACAACATACAAAACATAGAACCAGTGTTACGTCAAGCAGATATTTTCGAATTCAGTTTGGATAGTATCAAGCATTCTGATTTTGTCTCATCAAACAAACATTTACCAAGTGGTTTATTGAATCAAGAAGCTTGTGGCATTTGCAGATATGCAGGTGTTTCTAATAAAATAAGCACATTTTTATTCAACCATTTTACACTGAACAACCACGAAACGGATGCCATGCAAATTGCGCAAATGGTATGGTATACTATTGATGGAATAGACAATCGATTCAATGACCATCCTCAGTTAAACAACAGAAACTTTACGGTATACAAATGTCATGCACACAGTGGGGAAGACATGTTGTTTTTATACAGCGAATTAACTGGAAGATGGTGGATGCAAATTCCAAATATGAATAAGAAAAAGAAAATTGCACCCAAATTCATAGGCTGCAAAGAAATGGATTACGAAATCGCCAAACAAGGAGAAGTACCTGAACTTTGGTATAGAGCTGTTTTGGGAAATTAACAAAAAAGCCGACTTCTTAAAGTCGGCTTTTTTTATGCTCTTTTCTCAGATACCCATTCGGTGATATATGAGACAATATCTGTGGTAGATGTGCCAGGAGGAAATAACCTCGCTACGCCTTGTTCGTTCAAGGTTTTCATGTCGTCGTCTGGAATAATACCTCCTCCAATTAACAACACATCATCTAATTGCTTGGCTTTCATTGTATCTATAATCTTTGGAAAAACAGTGTTGTGCGCTCCTGATAAAATGCTAACGCCTATTACGTCAACATCTTCTTGTAAAGCAGCATTTACAACCATTTCTGGTGTTTGACGCAGCCCTGTGTATATCACTTCCATCCCCGCATCTCTCAATGCCGTTGCAATCACTTTAGCGCCTCGATCGTGACCGTCTAGTCCGACTTTCGCTATTAACACTCTTATTGGACGATTTAATGAACTCATTATTTAATCTTGTTAAATTTAAATGCTTTTTTTCTTTTTAGTCGCTTTTCTACATAGTTTTTAAAGGCTTTGTTATCCATCACATATTCTCCAGTCATTCTTGTAGAAATCCCCAATCCCGCTTTCTTCATTTGTTTGATGGTCGTGTTGTTGTATGGCAAGATGTACACATAAACACTTTTTTCGTTGAACTCGAAAGGATAAACAAAATAGGTGTTTTTGCCAGTACTGTCAGATTCTTTGACATTCATGTAATAGTAATCACCTAAATGACTCAATGAATACATAGAATCATTTAAAGAAATTGCTTTGTTGACACTGCCATCAGAATAGACAATGCCATTAGAATTCACAGTGATGAAAGTGGTATCATATACACCTTTGCTTTTGGTTACATTCTGATACTTACCACACATGGCATCTGGAAACTTTGGCACTATTACACCTGGTCTGTCTGTAAAACTTGCGTAATGACAAGCACTCAAAAAAACCAGCAATATAAGGATGGTGTACTTCTGCATTAAGATGCGGTATTAGAAATTTTTGATATAGCTGTTTTAATTCTGTTAGCAGATTCGTTAACTCCTAACAAAGATAGCAACTCAAACAAAGGTGGACCGCCAGCTTCGCCACTTAAACACACCCTTAAGGGTTGCATTAAACTGCCAGGATTGATGCCTTGAGCATTTGCTCCTTCTTTAAATTTGTGTTCTATATCGTGTGATGACAACATTTCCATTGATGCCAACTCATCAGCAAAGCTTGCCAAATACGTGGCAACTTGTGTGTTCCACTTTTTAGCAATTACTTGCTCATCATAAGCTTTTGGAGCTTCGAAGAAGTAACCACAACGTTCTGCTATTTCGTTCTTAAAATTAACCTTCTCTTTTATCAATCCTACAACCTTAGTTAGAAATTCAACATTGGTATCATACCCTTTTGATTTCACTGAATCTATTATTGAACTTGCTATTTCTGAATTGTCTTTCAACATCAAATGCTGATGATTGAACCACTTTGCTTTTTCAGGGTCGAACTTCGCACCATTCTTTGATATTTTCTCAATGCTGAACAATTGAATCAACTCATCCATTGAGAAAATTTCTCTATTGTCAGAAGTATGCCATCCAAGCAGTGCCAGCATATTCACTACAGCTTCTGGTTCATAACCTTTGTCTTTGTAACCACTGCTTACCTCGCCCGAAGCTGGGTCTTTCCAATCCATAGGAAACACTGGGAAACCCAATCTATCACCATCTCTCTTGCTCAATTTACCATTGCCATCCGGTTTTAAAATCAAAGGCAAATGTGCAAATTTAGGCATCACATCTTCCCATCCGAAAAACTTATAAAGCATCACATGCAAAGGTGCAGATGGCAACCATTCTTCACCTCTAATTACATGGGTAATTTTCATGGTATAATCGTCGACAACGTTTGCTAAGTGATAGGTTGGCATTCCGTCGCTTTTGAACAACACTTTGTCATCCATAGCAGAGGTTTGCACCACTACCCATCCTCTTATCAAATCGTGGAAACGCACTTCCTCTTTGCGAGGTAATTTTATTCTGATGACATAAGGGTCGCCAGCGTCTAATCTTCTTTTTACTTCATCTTCAGGTAGAGTCAATGAGTTTATCATACTCATTCTGCTAACGGCATCGTATTGTGCGGCCATGCCACCAGCTTTCAACTTTTCTCTCATAGCCTCAAGTTCTTCGGCCGTATCGAAAGCATAATAGGCATGTCCAGCTTCTAGGAGTTGGTCAGCATACTGTCTATACATACCTTTTCTATCGCTTTGTCTGTATGGCTCACATGGACCACCGACATGAGTACCCTCATCGAATTTGATACCTGCCCAAGTCAAAGAATCTATAATGTACTGTTCGGCACCAGGCACAAAACGCTGCTGGTCTGTGTCTTCGATTCTAAGAATCATATCGCCGCCCTGTTGTTTAGCAAACAAATAATTGAATAAAGCCGTACGAACACCACCAATGTGCAATGGTCCTGTAGGACTAGGTGCAAATCTTACTCTAACTTTCGACATAAAGCGCAAAATTAATGATTTTTTGAGAGAAATAGAGGGTTTTGAATTATTTTAACTTTAGACCCTTGCCAAGGTATCTGATGTTAAAAAAACAGACGGATAAGACGATAAATTTAATTCAACAATTTCAGCAACTGCTCTAACAGCTTTGGGTCAGATGGTCGTTTTGCATCGTACTCGATGATTTTACCTTCTTTATCTAATAAGATAAATCGCGGAATACCACTTACGATGAAATCATCAAAAAATTGTGTCTGACTCTCTTCGGCAAATAACTGAACACCCTTCAAATCTTTTTTAGCCACAAAGCTTCTCCAGTTTTGTTCATAATCACTTTTACAAATGCTGATAAGGACGATGTTCTTGCCCTCTAGTGTATCTTGCAATTTCTTTAAATGAGGGATCTCGTAAACACACGGTCCGCACCAAGTAGCCCAAACATCTATGTACACAAATTTACCTTTAAAATCCTCGAGATTCACTTGTCGGTTGTTAATGTCTTTGAATTGGAATTTAGGCAACAGCGTTTTCGATTTTAAAGCCTTCATTTTTAAATAGACTTTTTCAACCTCTTGAATTTTTTCTTCCGACCTCAAGTTAGTTTTGATCTTCGCATATACCTCATCAAGTTGCACAACATAATTCAATCTATACTTGCCAAAACTATACGCAAACTTCTCTCTTAATTCAGGCAATTTAATTTGATTCTCTAGATGTTTAAAGAATGACAAATAATAATCAGAATCAACTTTTTGCTCGATATCGATACTTGCAAGATGTTCCAAATACGACTCAACCACGTTGGTATATTCGTAATATTTGACCCATTCTGCCTTATCAAGAACAATGTTTTTAAACGGATTAGGAAACTGATCAGATGTTTTAAAATTGGGCGTACTTGTAATCATGCTGTGCATACTTCTATAGTTGTACAATTTTAAGTAATAGGTGTATTCCAACTTCATTTTCTCAGTCTCATAAAAACTTAGCAATTGTTCGTTCTTGTATTGATTTAATAGGGCCAATTCTAGTTGCAAAACAGAATCACTCAAACTTAAAAATGCCGTTTCATTGAGTTTAGCATAATAGGAGTAAGATTTTAATTTATCCAAACGCTCATCCAAGAGATAACTTTGAGCTAGATAATTGTTTTCGGCAGCACCTTTACCAGTATAATTTATAGATTCGTCAAACTCTTTGGTGTTTAGCGAGATGTTGATATTAAAACCCGGACTCAAGAACAATTTTGTTTGTTCATTACCATCACTTAAATCGTAATAGCCTTCCTCTATTTCAACTTCAATTTTGAAAGTATTTTTCTTTCCAAGTTTAACGCCTTTGACCAATGCATCATTCTTATCATACAGAAAGACAGAATCACTTGTAGGATTGGTAATTTTTCCTGAAATAGTAGTTACTATTTTAGACGCCATCAACTGAACACTTGTTCCAGCAAAAAGCAACAATACAATTAGTTTTATTTTTGACATTTGGTAGATTAATTTGAAACGAATATAGGATAAAAAAGTTATTTAAGATGAGCTTTCATCCATATTGAATCTTTGCTTTTCTGGCATACATTTGCTAAGTACTCTTTATCAAATGTATCCTTTTCATTGATGTATATTTTACCTTCCTTGTAACAAAAATTAAACCCATAGTACACTAAAACACTTGTCAAATTCTTATATTCTTCTTTTTGAATCGTTCTAGAACCAATATAAGCATCAGGGTAAAATTCATAGAACTTTAATTCTACCATTTTGTTACTATTGCCACAACCTATTGACAATAATAAAAATGCCGTTAGAGTTATACTTAAGTAGTTCATAATTTTCGTTATAATCAATTTAAATTATTTATTAAAAAATGTTTGAGACAAAGTTTGCAACTAATACATTTCGAAATCCAAGTACTTAACGTATCCTAAATTTGTTTTAGAATAAAAACTGATAATTTTACTATTCGAATCTTTGCTCAAACTATCTCCAACTTTGATTTTATATTTCTCTATTTCAAAAGTAATTGACAAATAAACATCAATTTTATTGAAACTGTCAACTTCAATCCAACTTGTCACTCTAGAACCAATTTTTATATTTGTAATTTTTCCTTCCACTTTACGTTCAACTAAGGATTTAAATTTGTTTTCATATGTTTTGCTGTTTTTATTTAAGTGACAATTTTACCTTTTCTTTCATCCAAATTTTTTTCTATCTCTAAAGTTTTAAATGTAATGAGGGAATGACTTTTCTTATCTGCACTTTCTTGAAGAACATTTTCAACTAAAAAATAAAACTCTAATAAAAGTTTACTATCGGTGGAATTATATAAACTTGTATAAACCATATTTTCAAGCATTTTAAATGAAAATTTTTCTTCTGATAATTGTAATTTAATTAAAAGCAATGTTATCAATTTGGGGTGAATACCAAATCTCTTAATCAACTTAAAAATCTCTGAAAAATAAACTTCATTAGATTCAATAGATTCTATTTTTGTTATTGATTCCTTTAATTCAATGTTCTTTTATAAAATTTCATTTAATTCTGAATTTATATTCATAATTACCTTACCTCCTTTTCATGTTCTTACTCCAACTTTATTTTTCTAAAAGTCTTTTATATTGTTTAGTTAATTTTTTCATTCTTCTTGAAATTGAATCTCCTATTCTTGTTATTTCAGCCAATTATTAATAGTTATTTACCTATAATTTTGATTGTAATTCCGTTTAGCTGATATTATAAAAAATAAGTCTTAGTCATAAACAAAATTATAATTTACCTATCAGAAATACAATATAATCATTTGGATGTTTCGTTATTGTCAAATACCCTTAAACTTCTGTCAATTCTTCTCTAGAATCTGCAACAGTTCTATTCTTTATGATATACGTAAAAAGCTCTCACTTATTTTTGTTTTATTTATCCCAATTTATGCTGAGGATTTACAATTATAGAGAATTAAAATATCTAAAAATAGCTCTAACTGTTATTATTCCTATTATAAATAATGAAATTACCAAAATAAGAGTAGCGATAAAACGTATTAAATAATAAAAATTAGAATAAATAGTATTCCTACCATAGAAAGGCAAATCTTCATAAAATGCAGTTACAACCAATACTGGAACATAGATAATAAGGTTTACCTTGAATATAGTTTTAATTGATTTAAAATTTTCAACACCATAAAATTGTTTAATTCTATCCATTGTTTATTTTAATAAATCGCATCCGTTACTCGGTAATATTAAGTCATTTCATCTAAAGAATCTTCAATAGCTCTTATAACTATAACTAGAATTGAATAACTTCTTTTTGATTTACTTCAGTCCACTTTATGCTATCGATTTACTTTCATCTTTTAGTATAAAACTTAAACTATTATTTGCATCTATAAAAACTCAAGATACATTATAAACCCTTTCATTTAATTCTTCAGGCGCGAGCCCACTATACCCTAACGCCTCTTCCCTAAATCTTCTCCCCCTACCTCAAACTTCTGCGCTTTCTGTACCACTCAGAATCTTGGTTGGCGTTGTTTTGGGCCGTTGCCGTTTCTGCTTTTTGATTGGCGAAAACATAGGATGCTACTAAGCCTAGTGCCTCCTCTAAATGGGTGTCATAGCCTTGTGCCAAATACTCTGGCTTGAAATAATTGTCTATGAATTTGGTGTCGAAATTACCTTTTATGAAATGCTCGTTCTCCATTACCCAATGACCGAACTGCAATGTGTTTGCTACTCCCGATACTCGGTATTCTGAAATGGCCCTCTTCATCTTCTCTATGGCATTTTCTCTCGTATCTGCCCAAACAATCAATTTAGCTATCATGTTGTCGTAATGGATGGGTATTTCCATGCCCTCTTCCATACAATCGTCTACCCTTATGCCTGGTCCCTGTGGCACTTTATAAGTACTCAATGTGCCAATGTCTGGTAAGAAATTGTTGGTTGGGTCTTCGGCGCAAATCCTCAACTCCATCGCATGACCGTTGATGCTCAAATCTTCTTGTGTAAAGCTCAATGTATGACCCTCTGCAACTCGAATTTGCTCTTTCACTAAATCAAGTCCAGTTATCAATTCTGTTACTGGATGCTCTACTTGCAATCGGGTATTCATTTCTAAGAAGTAGAAGTTTAATTTTTCATCTAATAAAAACTCTACTGTTCCTGCACCACTGTATTTAGCAGCCTTTGCAACATTAACAGCTGCTTCACCCATTTGCTTTCTTAACTCAGGCGTTAATACCGCACTTGGTGCTTCCTCTACCAATTTCTGATGTCTTCTTTGTATGCTGCAATCGCGCTCAAATAAGTAACACACGTTGCCATGGTTATCGGCCATTAATTGTATTTCAATGTGACGGGGAGCAGCAACATACTTTTCAATGAATACAGCACCATCGCCAAAAGAACTCAAAGCTTCACTTTGTGCCATGTGCATCTGAGATTCAAATTCGTCAACATTGTTGACAATTCTCATACCTTTTCCTCCTCCACCTGCACTGGCTTTAATCAAGACAGGAAATCCTATTTCTGTAGCAACTTTTTTAGCTGCTTCTATGTCTGTAATGGCATCTTTTAATCCTGGAACTAGTGGAACACCAAAATTGGCAACCGCTTGCTTGCTGGCAATTTTACTGCCCATCAAATCCATACTCTCAGCACTTGGTCCCACGAAAATAATACCAGCCTCTTCTAACTTGGTTGCAAATTCTGAACGCTCAGATAAAAACCCATATCCTGGGTGTACGGCATCCACATTGTGCTCTTTGCAAATATCAATGATTTTATCTGCCAACAAATACGACTCTCTTGAAGGTGGCGGACCTAAGCGATAGGCTTCGTCTGCATACCTAACATGCAATGCATTTCTGTCAGCATCACTGTATACTGCCACTGTGCGAATGCCCATCTCTCTGCAAGTACGCATTACTCTGATGGCGATTTCACCTCTATTAGCAACAAGAAGTTTTTGTATTTTTCTCATGATAAATTGCAAATTTATAGTTTTTAATTCAAAGCCTTATTCAATAATTCTAGAAATTCTTCCTGAGGAATCTCTTTAGCTCCAAATTGAAGTAAATGTTCGTTGATAAATTGGCAGTCGACTACCTGAATGTCTTTATCCCTAACCCACTCCATCAAGTACACAAGGGCTATTTTACTGGCATTGGTGACAGTATGAAACATGCTTTCTCCAAAGAATATTTTTCCCATTACTACTCCATACAAACCACCAACCATTTCGCCGTTTAACCAAACTTCGAAACTCATGCCATACCCCATTTTATTGAGACCGCAATACACATCGATGATTTCATCAGAAATCCAAGTCTCCTCGCGGTGAGAGCACATTTCAATACAGGTTCTAAAATCTTTGTTGATGTGCAACTCAAATGGCTGCTTGTTGTACAGTCTTCTTAAATTCTTTGGGATGTGAAACTCTTCAGGCAATATGACACCACGCATTTCTGGCTCGTACCAGAATATGGCATCATTCTCATCTGGATCAGCCATGGGAAATATACCTTGGGTATAACCGTGCAACACCTGATGTGCCGTAAGCATAATTATTGCATCATTTCAACATAACTGAGTTCTCTGAATGCTTGAACTCTATCTTGTAAGGCTTTCTCATCAATATTGACAATGTTATCTGTTCCAAATTTTTCAACACAGAAACTTGCCATTGCAGAACCATAAATGATGGCTCTCTTCATATTTTCAAAACTGATATCGTCTGTTTTTGCTAGCCATCCAATGAACCCACCAGCAAATGTATCACCAGCTCCAGTTGGGTCGAAGACTTCTTCTAGCAACATTGCTGGAGCAAAAAATACTTGGTCGTTGTAAAACAACAAAGCGCCGTGCTCACCTTTTTTGATGATCAAGTACTTCGGACCCATTTCTCTGATTTTTCTTGAGGCTTTAATTAAACTGTATTCACCAGACAACTGACGAGCTTCCTCATCGTTGATGGTTAACACATCTACCATTTTCAAGGTTTCTTTCAAATCGTCCATGGCCACATCCATCCAAAAGTTCATGGTGTCCATCACAATCAATTTAGGTCGTTTGCTCAAACGTTTGATCAATGTACTTTGTACTATTGGCGCTAGATTGCCCAACATCAAATAGTCAGGTGCATCTTGACCAGCAGGCACAATTGGGTCGAAATTGGCTAATACGTTTAATTCGGTAATCAGTGTCTCGCGACTGTTCATATCGTTGAAATAGCGACCACTCCAGAAAAATGATTTCTCACCATTTTTCACTTGTAAACCATCGATATTAATGCCTTTCGACTTTAAGAAATCAATGTATGACTGAGGGAAATCGTCGCCCACAACAGCTATTAATCCAACATTATTAGCAAAATAAGATGCAGCCAAACTTACGTATGTTGCAGCACCACCAATGATTTTGTCTGTTTTTCCAAATGGAGTCTCAATAGCGTCGAATGCTACTGTTCCTGTTACCAATAAACTCATAAATATTCTGCAAAAATGAGGGTATTTTATAAATTAAAAAAATTATACCCCAATTTATCTTACTAAGATTTTATCCTTCAAAATCTTAATTTGACAGAATTCTGATAATTCTTTGTAATAAAGAATGGAATTTTTGAGTTAATTGCCTCAATATGTCTAGTTTCAATAAACACCTCAACGAGGTAAAAACATACTTCAACAATGGCGACCACTCGCTTGGTATTAGAAGAATGATTGATTGTGTGATGGACACTCAAAACACTGATATCTATGCCAAAATGGTAGACATTCTTGAAAACAATTCATCCGATAATGACATCGCTACATCTCCTGCAACCATGCAGTTGATTGATGACATGTCAAAAATATCATTGACTAATAAAGATATTAGCAGGCCATTGCTAGAAGTTGATGCCATTGAAAAAAAATACGCCAATGGGAATTTTAAAATATCCCCTTTAAGTTTTTCAGTCAAATACGGTGAAGTGGTTGGTTTGGTGGGCGAAAATGGCAATGGAAAAACAACACTTCTAAGACTATTAGCAAAGGATTTGATTCAAGACAAAGGCAACATTTCTTACAAAGCTGAATCAGAATCAAAGTCGCTGTTTGAATTAAGAACCAAGCTTATTTACATTCCTCAAAGGGTTCCAAGATGGTACGGTTCTTTGATGGACAATTTGTATTTTACCTTGTCTTCGCATGGCATCTACAATAGAGAAAACAAATTGAAAGCCGAATTGATAATCGCTAGACTTGGATTAAGACCTTACAAAAACCTGGGGTGGAATAGAATTTCATCTGGTTATAGAACCCGATTCGAATTGGCTAAAGCCCTTTTAAGACAGCCAGAACTAATGTTGCTAGATGAACCCTTGTCCAATCTTGACATCATTTCTCAGCAAACCATCTTACAAGATCTAAAACACATGAGTATGTCTATTACTCAACCTTTTGGTATTGTACTAAGTTCTCAGCAATTGTATGAAGTAGAAAAAATCTCTGATTTGGTGGTGTTCTTGCGTCAAGGAGTGGCACAATATCAAGGCAAAGTAAACAACGACAATTCTGAATCGGCAGCAAGTCAATTGATTTTTGAAATAGAGACCGATACCGACAGAGATACCTTATTCAATGTATTCAATGGCATTGGATTAGAGAGCATACAATACAATGGAGGTGTGTATGTCTTGCACTTCAAGTCGGACACACAATCCAATCAAATTTACAGCACCATCGGAGCAAACAACTTACCGATAAGATACATCAGAAACATTACACATTCATCTAGAAGATTCTTCATCCAATAACCTTATGAAATTCAAAAACCTTATTTTTAGATTCCCCCTTTTATGGAATACAAGAGCACCTCAAATGTGGTTGTTCTTAATTTTTATGAATTTCTTGTATTTCATTATGGGCTATTTGTCTGTTAAAGGAAGATCTAGTGTCTTTATGAACGACGACTATTTTGGTGCCATAATTATTGATGAATTTGGTGTCTATATGTTTGCCACTCTTGTTCTTTTCATAACCTTAATTATATGGCTATTTCAATATTTGAGAAACAACGCATTTAAAAGCTTTTACCCTGTTTCCAAATCCTATCTTGTAAAAGAAACTCTGATCGTCTTATCCATATTTGCTACTCTCTCTTTTGTGTATTTGAGTTATCAAATAGGGAAAGATTTGAAGAAAAAACATTTGGTAGAAACGTTAGATGAATCCGGCATTGAAGACATTGTCAATATGGCTGCTTGTTTTATCCCCGAAAACATTGAGAAATTTGAAAAAGCCAGCTGTTGTGATTCAATTTACAGGCCAATTGATACGACAATTAAAATTGATACACGTCAAAAATGCGTAGAGGAATATAGTTCTGAATTTCCATATCCTGCTCCAGATACAACAGTGGCGGTTCAGATACCCAATGTCAGAACTATGGAATACAGCTACTTGAATTATTGCAATAAAATACCAGCGAATAAATTGTTCAAAGGCAACTACTCTGATATCGCTAAGAGATGGCTGCTCAACAAGCAAACAGATTCTATCATATATGTTTTAGATGCCTATAACCTAATTGGTGGACAGGTACAAATTCCAACTTCACTTAGAAGCAATAAAATAGCCCAACTGTGTTTCAGTGATTCCAATTATACTGTCGATTATAAAATAGCAGTAAATTTCTCTGAAATGTGCGGCACCACAAATCTCTATACTATGAACGATGTACCATCTACTATTAGAAGAATAAAAGAAAATAGTTTGATGTCTTCTGGTCAATTCATCGTATGGCTATATATTACATTAGGTTTAAGTTTTATTTTGTTGAGTTTCAGATTCACAAGATTCAAACCATGGATTTCTTCCATCATTGGAACAGGTGTGGTAACAATAGTGTTTGTAATCATTGGCAATATCAGCAAATCAGACTTTTTTATGTCGGCATTCTATGTGACATTTATTTTAACATGTGGCATTTTAGGATTTGTACTTATAAAGCGAAAACAACAGAAACTACAATCTGCCATTTGGTTGATTTGGTTTTCAATAGGACTAGCAGGTTGCTTGCCTGTCATATTTCAACAAATTTATTCTCTAACAGGTGATATAACTGAGTGTATAAACAACTATTGGGTAATAACCAGACCAGCATTGCCTATTCACCATTGGATAAGCTCAAATTGGAATACCATTAATTGTCTAAACATCGTTTTATTAGTTGTAACATTCTTCTTCTTTACGCTGCCAAACATGTATAAGTGGCAAGCCAACCCTAGCGAATGATCATTTAAAACTAAAGGCAAACTTCTGGGTGTATTCTGCAACTATACCTCCAAATGCACCCTGAATATTGCCCTTAATAAGGGTGGGCTGAGAGAATGGGTCGTTTTGATAAAATAAATGTTCGTTGACTGAATTGTAATAGTTGAAAGCATTTTCAGAATATGAAGAGACAAACAATTCTAATGAAGTTGTTATTTGATTTTGCTTGACAAATAAATCGGGAATACCGAATTTAATGAATTGCTGTGTGCCATTAAAAAATGCATCTTTAAACAACACATGTTTATTTGAGAACTTGGTTTGTGGGTCTTCTGTCAATATCAAATCAACCGATTGAATGGTGCACCATTCGTCCAAACTTAAAGTATCTGTGCCATCAATTTCTTTATAATAACGTTTTACTTTTAAGCCATAAAAGTTCTTTTGTGAACCTAAATCATCGATTTTTATATTGAATTGAAAAAAATTGGGTTTGCCTGAAAAAATTACGCGTGCTGTATCTTGCACAATACATTTTATCGAGTCGGGTACTCTGTCGTTAGACCAATATGTATTGCCTTCATAACTGATTTTAAATATGTATACATCTTTTGATTTTGCTTTTAAAGATGAAGACAAATACAACCCATTGGATATATGTGAAAGAACATCTAATATGATTGAATCCTTATTAAAAACTTCAATTGTAGCATTGTCTACATACCTCTTTTTTGAATTATCTGTGATGTTTTGTGTTCTTGACAAACTTACCGATATAAAGCTATCACTATACAACGCTGCATCTACAACCAATACTGAAGCTTTATCTGGAATGTTGATGCTGATTTCTCTCTTGCAAGAAAAAAGCAAAAACAAGCAAAGGCAATATGTAACTGAGCGTTTCAAAATACTAATTTATAATTGATACTAGGCAAAAAAGGAAACAAACTTACTGCTTCAAACACTCTATTCCCTGAGGCATTATAGGCAGGCATGATGTAAAATGGATTCAATCTATTGTATACATTATATGCGCCAATACTCAACAATCTGTGATAATGTTTTTTCTGCTTCTTAAAATTGAATCCAAAGTCCAATCTGTGATAATTTGGAAACTGATAGTTGTTTCTATCACCATACAAATAAATGATGTTGTTTGGCGCTAATCCTGAATGCAAGAAATACACCTGCTCTGGTACCGTATAATTAGCTCCAGAAGTATACACCCAACTCACACCCATATCTACTTTCTTATTGAAGTCGTGTCCTAGAAACACCGCCACATTATGTCTTCTATCATATCTGTAAGGAAACACTCTACCTTGATTGATCAAATCAAATTGTCTGTTATTCCAACTCAAAGTATAACTGATCCAACCTTTGGTCTTGCCATTTCTTTTTTCTAACAGCAATTCATATCCATAAGCTAAGCCTTTACCTGATGTAATTTTTTGTTCCCAATTGTTATCCACTCCAACATAATTTGCTTGGTCTTTGTAGTCAATCAAATTTGACATTCTTTTGTTAAACCCTTCGAGATTTACAACAAAATCACCCTTAGCATAAGAGATGCCTCCACTAATTAACTTACCAGTTTCTGGTTTGATATTGGTTGTTGAAGGCAGCCATAAATCGATTGGTATACCACCTGTTATACCTGTTAATAAATGTAAAAATTGCATGGTACTTTGATAACCTCCATGTAACAACCAATTTTTCTTAAACTTATAATTGACAGACAGTCTTGGCTGAGTGCCGTAATACGTTTTATTTGTCAAGGCATACATCACTTGATGTACACCAGTGTTAACTATCAACCTTCTTCTAACTTTCCAAATGCCTTCTACATAACCGTTAGATTCTGTTACTTTATTGCTGCTATTTTCTCTGATGTTCGTGTTGGTAATATTATCAGATGAAGTTATATCTCTTTTAAAATCGTGTAAAGAACTACCAATACCAGTTATAATAGTCAACCAATCTGACGTTTTGTATTCGATGTTATAAGACAAATTGGTGGTTTGTATACTGGTTTTAAACTTATATAAATAGGCGTTCGAATACTGCACAGTATCCGTGTTTTCACTGTACTCGTAGGATGATTCATTTCCAAAACCATAGCTAGAATGTGATAGATTTGCCCAAGCAGATACCTTTGGCGACCATACATGGTGGTCTCTTAAGCTATATAGTCTATTCCCCCAAAAGATGGTTTGTTTATCACGTTCAGAAATCAATTTCTCTGGGTCTTTTAATGAAAATGAATTCTTGATGAACAAGTTGTCTAATCCAGTATAAAACGAGAATGACAATTGGTGTTTATCGCTAAATTGGTGGTTGATTTTTCCATTGGCATCGTAAAAATAATACCCTGTTTTCAATTGTGAAAAATCTGCTGAGATGAGTGAGGCTATAGCCGCAGTATTAAATAAATCGAAATAAGAACGTCGAGCACCTACGATAAATGTGGTTTTCTTGTTCTTACCAATCGGACCATCGATGGTCAATTTAGATGACAAAGTGCCTAATGAGACTTGCGCTTTTATTTTCTTAGTATTGCCATCTAAAGAACGTACGTCTATAACACTGCTAACGCGTCCTGAATACCTTGCAGGCATTCCACCTTTAATCAATTTAACATCTTTTACAATGTCTGAATTGAACACGCTAAAAAATCCAAAAATATGAGAAGGATTGTAAATTGGCACATCGTCTAATAGAATTAAATTCTGATCTGCTCCCCCTCCTCTAATGTTCAACCCAATGGTACCATCACTTCCCGAACTCACGCCAGGCAACAATTGAAGTCCTTTTAAAACATCTGTTTCTCCAAACAAAACTGGAAATTTTTTGATTGCTCTCTGCCCCAAATTGATTTCATCAGGTTTATAGTTGAGTTGGTTGTCTGGTTTTGATGTGAGCGTAAAATTTGGAAATTCTTGCTCATCCTTCAGCACTATATTAATGGAAGTGTCTTTTCTTAAGTATATTTTAATGGCTTGTTTTTTATATGGAAATTTTGAAAACACAAGTGTTACACTATCCTCTTTCAAAGACAATGCATAGTAGCCATCTTGATTGGTGTTTGAATTGGTCAATGTAGTTTGATTATAAATCGTTACACCTATTAATTTCTCTCCACTCAACTCATCTGTTACATAACCAGTAACTATATGTTTTGCGACCTTCTTTTCTACTTTTGTGATGACAATGTGATGGCCATAAAGCAATGAAAAAGTTAAATTATGAGGCGTTAACAAATCCACTAAAACAACGCTCAACTCTTCAGCATTGGCTTGTAAATTGTATTTGCCATTTGGAATGATTTTTTGATTGAAATTAAACGATACACCAGCTTCCTTCTCAATGGCTTTTAATATCTCTGGTAAAGCTTGTTTTCTGACTTTTAAAGTGATTTTTTTATTGAGAATATCTGTTTGAGCCGTGACTGAAATCGCAGAAAACAGAATGGTAAAAATCAATAAAAACCTACACATAAACGATGTACGAAATTACGCCAAAATACGAATTTAAGGCAGATAATATGATTTTTACTAAAATATTAGACCAAAGAATGGGTTTGACTGAATATCAAAAAAAGAAAACAACCATTTAATGAATGGCTGTATTTGACTTTCAAAAAGATAAATGATTATTGAACACTCACTTTAGAGTTCAATGTTTTCGATAAAATTTCTGCAACCTGATTGGCTGTTAAACCATCAATAGACAAACTGATTTTTTCGTCTTTCATCTGAGTGTCATAAACAAATTTAACCTTATAGGTATCTTCTAAAACAGACACGACCTCAGACAAACTTGTATTTTCAAACATCAATTTGTTGTCTATCCATGCATAATTGCGGTTGTCGCTAAGACTAACCAATGCAAAATTGTTGTTCGCTTGCTCTTCGAGACATTGACCAGGCTTAAGTACTATTTTTTCCTTTTTAATGGTCATTTCGATTTTACCCTTCTTAAGGAAAACTGAGAATTTTTGATTGCTATAGGCATTGACATTGAATTCGGTACCTAATACTTTGATAGTGCCTTTAGGAGTGGTAACAAAAAATGGAGAATTGTTGTGAACCACTTTAAAAAATGCCTCACCTTTTACCATTTCTAATTCTCTGCTGAAACTGTTCATGTTTTTAACATGAATTTCAGTGTTGGCATTTAAAATGATTTCAGTACCGTCGCTCAGTTTAATGGTTTTGTGTTGCGCCTCTGTTGAATAACTGGCTATATAATCTAGATCCGAACCAGAACTAAATTGTTTAATAGCCAATCCAGCCACTAACACGATAACAGCAGCAGCCACCCATCTAAACATGGCAAATTGACGCTTGTTGGTTTTTGGCATTTCAACTACAGTGGTTTGAGCATCTGTAATCTGAGCTTTAAACTTCAACCATTGAGCTTCAGTACCTGCCGTGTCGTATTTGAAAGAATCAACAGAAGATAAGATATCCCTTACTGTGTTCTGATCGGTTTCAGAAACAGGTTTGCCTTCGTTTAAATTTTGAAGTACAAAATCAGGAATTTCAATCATCTTGTTGTTTTTCATGAGGTACGATTACTTGTTAAAACGGATGGATTGTGGGATGTTCTTTTGAACAAAGCCCAAAAATAATTGATTTGCGGGATTGCTTTTCAACCATTCTTTAAGAAAAATTTCTTCTTCGGTTGAGCACATACCTGCCAAGTATTTGGTAAATAGATTGGCTTGCAATTGTTCTTTCATGCCTGTATTACAATTTTTTAGCCCTTTACCCCCAAAAAAAAGTAAAAAAACTTGATATTATTTCTTAAAACACTAATTATCTGTTATTTAAATCTGTAGAATGATAGTCTAACCAAGACATATTAAACAAATAATCAATGATGGAAACATTCGAAATAAAGCCATTTTTATCCTCAAAAACTTGATAATATCGTACATTGTCGATTATCAATTTCGGTTCTTCAAATCTTTCTTTTTCTACCTCCTTAATCGCAATATCCACTTTTAGTGCTTGCAATGTGAACAACAACAACTCCATATTCAAATCATATAAAAATGTATGACCTTTTTTGATGATAGGTTCTAACTTATAATCGTAATACTCAAAGAATGGACTTTTGCCATAGGCCGTTTTAAGTGCATTAAAAAGTTGGTGGTGCCAATTGGTTTGATACGTTAATTTTACAGATTTATAATCCCCTTTTTTAGTGACTCCAATTAAAGGAATAATGACACTTTGTTTCCCATTAATACCTGCAAAATCAATTTTCTTAAATTGTGCTATTTGCTCAGGGAATGCGGCATAGTTTGGTATTTCTAACACCTCTTTTTGTGCTAGTGTTCTATACCAGTTCAATTCTGGCAAGCAATACAATGGTAGTTCAATGTTCATACACTTAGTTGTATTACGTCTAATTCATCTTTGCATTCTTTGAGCAATTGTGACATCGTTTTTTTTAAGATTGGATGTACAAAATTGGCTCGCATTTCATTCAATGGAATTAAGGCAAACTTCCTATTTTGAATTTCTGGATGTGGGATTGACAAATGTGTTCTATTGACAATACAATTACCATAAAACAGTATGTCAATATCTAAGGTACGCGGACCATATTTAACGTCTCTTTTACGACCAAAATACTTCTCAATTTTGAGGATACTATTCAACACAAATTCAGGAGGGAAAACTGTTTGCACTTCGATTGCTTGATTAAGGAAATCAGGCTGAGGAATTGGTCCCCATGCTTTGGTAGCATATATCGATGATTGTTGTACCACACGACCCAATGTTGCTTCAATCATTTTAGTGGCTTGACGCATGGTTTCATCCACTCGTCCTTGATTTCCGCCCATTAGTAAAATAACCTTTTGTGCTTTCAAAATTAATATCTAATATTGAGTAATAAAATATCTGCGAAATTAAGCCATTATTTTTCATATTGATGATTATTGGTTACGTTTTATCAACGTTGTACAAGAGAGAATTGCGCAAACAAAAGGAGAAACAAATCAATAAGAAACCTGTCAGCAGCAAAACATCCGAAGAAATTTTCAAAGAGTTACAGAAAGCATTGAGAGATGCCAGGTCGGATGCCCCATCAAAACCAGTTACTGAGAGCAAACCTAAGCCACATATTCAAAAAACAACACTCCCACCTAAGTCAGAACCGATTAAAGCAAAATCTAAAAATGCTGGAAAGCGATTGACATTAGAAAGAGAGATAATGAAATCTGAAGCGTTTGCTGAATCCGCAAGAAAACCATTATTGAAACGACTTCAACCTTCAAAGCTGAAACAAAACACTGTTATGAAGGAAAACATCACTCAGGAAAGTGACCTTGAGAATGGCGTCTATATTGATTTTGACATTAAAAAAGCAGTTTTGTTTTCAGAAATCCTTAAAAGACCTCAATATTAGTATCGTCTTTAGGGTCTGCCTGAACCTGATTGAATACAAAGAATTTTTGACCAATGAAATTGATGACAGCACTTACAAGTGTTGCAAAAAAGAACGCTAAAAACTTATCACCTTTTAACACTATCAAATCCATAGTATTTTGATCCGAAAAAATCAATCTGAAATTGATGGTAAAATCGTCGATCAATTCTAAACCATATTTATTAATGGCCACATTGAAAATAAATGAGATGGCATAGATGACTCCAAACTTCAGCAACATACCTTTATTAGACTTTTCGGTATATCTCCATGTCCAACGCTTGTTAAGAAAATAGGTGTAAACGGTACCCACCATAAACCCTAATCCCTTAGAGACATCAGTGTTTACGCCCATTAAATCAGAAAATAAATAATAAATAACGAAATCTACCAATACGGCAGATACACCTATGATAAAAAATTTGGTTATTTGCTTAACGACGACTTTCACGAGCGGGCAAAGGTAAGCAATCCATTTTGAAATTTCGCATTCACTCCAAATGGAATTGCCATATTTTGAAGATGGTGACCAGAATTAACGCCAAAAACAATGGGATAACCGTACTTCTTACAATGATGCAATACTATATCTTCTACTGTATAGCCGAAGGGTACTTGATGATCGTGAATCTGAATAAAACTTCCAACCAATATGGCTATTAATTTTGACAATTTACCTGAACGATGCATGGTCTGAAATAGTCTATCAATATGGTAAAGATATTCATCCAAATCTTCTATAAACAGAATTTTACCATCTAAATCCGGTTCAGATGCTGTACCCATAACGCTCAACAAAACCGACAAATTACCGCCTATTATCTCGCCTTCAAAATCAGCTTCGTTGTATATTGGTCCCGTTACTTTATGGTCAGGTGCACAACCAATCAATGTCAAATAAAGACTTTCCATTGCACTTTCAACATCTTGTAGGTCTGTACCCGTTTTTTCCCACATAAATATCGGCATAGTACCATGTATGGTGGCCATATTACATTGTTTCTGTACGTGACAATGTATAACGGTATAATCGCTAAAGCCAATCAACCACTTGGGATGCTTAAACAAAAGATTGAAGTCGATACCATCTATCATTCTGCCAGTGCCATAACCTCCCCTCACATTCCATAGTGCCTTAACCTCAGGCTTAGATAGCATCTTATTAAAGAAGTCAGCCCTTTGAGTATCTGTTCCACCAAATTGATTGTCCACTCTAAACAATTCATCGTCGACCAATACTTTAAGACCTTTGTTTTCCATAAACTTAACTGCCGGAGCAATTTGTTCTCTGGTTATACTTCTGGCCGTAGCTGTGAGGGCAATACAATCTCCTTGTTTGAGATAGGGAGGCAAAATCATATTGCGAAGATACTTGACGCAGTTCTGAAACAATCCACAGTTTTAACGATTTAATCTTAAAAACTACACCATTTTAAAAAATTTATTTTAACTAACGCAACCTTTTCAAATTATTGAAGTCTAACTGAGATTAAATCAACCCTTCTATGAATATAAAAATACCTAAACTATTTATTTTCTGCATTTTAACACTTTTAAGTATTGGCTATACCTCTAACTTAAATGCCGTTTGCAATTGGAAATCAAGAAATGCAAGTTTCGCAGCTGTTGATTCATGTAAGTCTAATATCAACCAAGTAAAATTTGTTGGTTACATAGCTTTTAACAACTCCAATCAAGGTTGCTTGAGGTACACTTGGAAAGTGAACAATACCGTTATTGGCTATGGTTCATCATTTAGTTACACATCTACTCAAAATGGCACTTACAATATTTGTGTGACGGTAAGAGATACATGTAACAATTGTGATACAACATATTGTGCATCAAAAACTATTACCTGCTTAAGAAATACTTGTGCATGGTACAAACGCTCGGTTTCAGTGTCATGGGTTGATAGCTGTAAAGGTATTTTTACGCCGTATAGCATTGGCGGAACTGTCAATAACGGCAGTGGGTGTTACAAATACCAATGGTCTTTCAACAATCAAGCATTGTCTACCAACAATAAAGTTCTTCAAGCTTTATCAGCCAATGGCACATATTCACTCTGTGTTAAAATTTCAGATACTTGTGATAAATGTGATACCACTATTTGTAAAACATTTAATGTTAGCTGTATACCATCTGCATGCAATTGGAAATCGAAAGCAGGGAATTTTATTTCGTACGACTCTTGCAATAGAAATGCAAATTATGCCCATTTCATTACTAGTTTCAATTTCAACAACAGCAATTCTAACTGTTTTAAATATACTTGGAAAGTCAATGGAAGTAGCATTGGAGCATATTCTAATCCAAATACCATCAAGAAAATTGTAAATCAAAATGGCACTTATACCATCTGTGTAACAGTATACGATTCGTGTAAGAAATGTGATACCACATATTGCACAACTAAAAATGTATCATGCTTTAAAAATTGTATTTTTGGTTGGAGCAATGTTGGATATCTAATTACCGACACATGCAATGGATACGGACCAAATAAATATGCGATAGGAGGTTATGCTAGCACATCAAATAAATGCAATAAATTCGAATGGTATGTAAATAGTGCTAGAATTTATGGCTCAAACAACAATTTATACTATCCTGTAAAATCAAATGGAACATATAGCGTTTGTTTGAAAATCATTGATACATGCCGAAAGTGTGATACTACCATTTGCAGCACTAGAACATTTACTTGCGTTTCCAATTCAAAATGCAATTGGAAATCGAAAAACTTTGGATTCTACGTTTGGGACAGTTGCAAATCTAATGCAAGTAGTATTCAAGCCGAATTAAGTGTTGGCTCAAACCCTACCAATTGTTTGAAATACACTTGGAAAATCAACAACACCTTAATTTACCACAAGAACTTTTATAGATACATTAAACAATCCATTTATCAAAGTGGCACCTATACTGTAAGTGTAACGGTATATGATACTTGCAACAATTGCGACACAACTTATACCAAAACCATAACAAGTAATTGCTTTAACAAATGCAATTGGAAATCAAGATCCCCTTATGCTTATGGTTGGGATACTTGCAGAGGTACCAATTACAGAAACAGTGTGAATGGATATATTAGTTTCAATTACAACAACAAAGGATGTTTTAAATATAGCTGGTCGGTAAATGGCACAAGCATTCCTGGCACTAACAATTACTTCTTTAGTTATACCGTAACTAAAAATGGCACATACAATTACTGTGTTAAAGTAACAGATACATGTAACAAGTGTGATACTAGCTTCTGTTTCACTAAGACAGTAACATGTTTCCCTTCTTGCAATTGGAAAGGTAGAAGTCCATATATGTATGGTTGGGACACATGCAAAGGACCAGGTTATAGAAACAGTGTGAATGCTTATATTAGTTTTAATTACAGCAAACAAAGTTGTTTCAGATATTCTTGGACAGTCAATGGAAATGCGGTTTCTGGCACTAACTCTAACATCTTGCATTATCCAATCAACAAAAATGGCACTTACAACATTTGTGTGAAAGTGATAGATACTTGCAGTAATTGCGATACAGTTATTTGCGTCACAAAGAACATTTCTTGTTTCCCTTCTTGTAATTGGAAAAAACGACTGTACACCATCAATGTAACAGATACCTGTCGCAACAACAAGAATGAAAACTCGAGCACTGGCTATATCATGTTAAATCCAAACATGAACAATACATGTGTCAAATACACTTGGAAAATAGACAATGTTGTTGTTTCAAACACTTACTATTTTAGAACCTTCATTAAGAAAAACGGTACGCACAATTATTGTGTTACCATGATAGATACTTGCACCAAATGCGATACGACAATATGTTTCACAAGAACATTTAATTGCAGAAGTCTGAGTGTTAACAGTGCTGAAATAGAAAAATTGATTCAAATTCATCCAATTCCAGCGCAACAAAGTGTTACAATAGAATCAGAAATAGAAAGAAGTAACGCTGTTGTTTATGACATCAATGGCAAGGTGGTATGGAAAGGCACAATTAGCATTGGAGACAACCAAATCAACGTATCAGACTGGTCGAATGGCATCTATATATTAACCATAATGAATCATGAGGGCATACTAACGAGGAAGATATTAAAAGAATAGATTTGCTATAAAAAAAACCTGAACTTAAGTTCAGGTTTTTTTTGATTTTATAATGAAATTCTCTAGTCTTTTAATGCAAGTAGATTTTTTTTGATGTTTTCAAACCATCTTTCTTTAATACAAAAATGTAAATACCATTTGTCACATTCACAGATGAAATTGTGTTGATGCCTCTGTCCAATCTATGTGAAGAAATCAATGCCCCATTAATAGAATATATTTCTAGATCCAACTCATAAAGAGTAGTTATTTCAATTTGATTTGTGCTTTGTATCTGTCTAATTTCTGCTTGAAGTTGTTGCTTGAGTTCATCAATGGATGTTGCTGTAACAGTGGTGCAAATGGATGTATCCTGACAGCCATTTTTGGTAACAACTACTTTATAGTCACTGCTTACTGTAGCTGTATAATTTTGTTGTGTAGCGCCATTAATTGGCTGACCAGTTTTACAATCTATCCATTGGTAACTTGCACTATCTTCAGTAACTGTTAGTGTGTTTCCATTTTTAGTTACGGTAACATCTGTTTGAGGATAAACGTTGATTGTAAATTTAAATGTATCTGAACATCCAGTTGTTAAATTGATTCCTACTGCATTGTAATTAGTGGTGATAGATGGTTTAGCCGTAATTATAGTTCCCAATGTAATATTTGTATTTGGAAACCACGTGTAGGCATCTGCACCAGTAGGAGTTAAGGTTGCAAAATCTCCTGGACATAACACATTCGGATTAACTGTAACAGAAGTTGTAGGAGTCATTTTAACATTCACTGTTACAGGCAATCTAAATGTACTATTGTTCCCATTGTCTGTTGCTTCTGCATAATAAATCACAGTATCTGTAAGCACTGGTGTCGTAAAATTCAATCCAGTAAACAACAGATTGCCTCCTGTAACATTGTCGTACCATTTGGTTGTACCTTTGGTATTGGTTGTTGAAATAACGGCTCTCTCTTTGCCACAAATAGTAGTACCAGTAGCTGAAATGATTGCAGGTTTAAAAAGTTTAGCACTATTGTATCCAATGTACTGAGGTAAATTGTTGTTTCCACTCACACCCAATCTACTTAAGTTATTTGCTCCGCTCACCAAATTCAATACAGATACATTAGAATTTGAAGGTGTATTGCAATCAAAATACGACAATAGGTTGGCTTCATTTCCAACAAGTGAGCTATCCATCATTGCATAGATATCCGCTTGAGATTTAGCTACACTCCAGATTTTAATTTCATCCAATTCACCATTAAAATTCTCAAACAATCCGGTCGGACTATCTAAACCTCCAAAATAGGTATTGTTGTTAAAAGAATAATTGGCTCCTATATTTTTAACACCAACTCGCGCACCATCAATATATATAAATAAATTTGTAGTTACCCTAACCAATGCCAAGTGATGCCATGTCCCGTCATTCAACCCAGATGCTGCAGTATTGTTCCATGTTGTTTGATAATGGCTAATTTTACCTCCAGAAGGCATTGCTACATAAAATCCATTTCTTGAAAACAATCTTCTATATGCAAACGAAGCTGGCGCTACAGTTTTAAACTGCATTTCAATGGTAAAATTTCCAGTACCAGTAACAGTCGAACCAACCAATTCTGCTTTATCATCATACTCATCAAAACTTAAACTAAAATCATGAAGATATGCTCCAAACTTAAATTCTTTAAATCCCGGACTACCAGTAGCTGTTAAATTATTGGCATTACTTGTCATGTCATTCAAATTGGTAAATCTGAAATATGCTGTTAGGCCAGATTCATTACCAAACATTTGCTTTACTTTATCCGCATTGATTTGTGAAAGTGTTTTCGCCACATTCCATACCCTTACTTCATCAATGTATCCTTTATAATTAGACGGAACATCTGTTGTATTAGCAACGCCGACATACATCAATTTATTGGTAAAATTATACGTACCACTCACTTTTGTGTATATCTGAGAACCATCCAAATACACATAAATATTGGAATTATCATTCGTCACAGCCACATGGTGCCATCCTGAACTTATTGTGGGAGATGTTGTTGTACGCCAAGCCCCATCATAAAACACAATCTTATCTGATAGGCATCCTATTTCACATTGATATCCATCGAATCCAAATATTCTAGCGTAATTGGTATTCGTTGTTGATGCTGAATTAAACCAAGCCTCGATGGTGTACTTTGAATTGCCTGTAAGCGGTGCTGCTGAAGATTTAGCATACTTCAATCCACTTGCGGTTAAATCTAAAGCTTTGTTTACTGCATACCCTTTATAAAAGAGCATGCAAACAAGAAGTAATTGTAATTTTTTCATGTTGTATATTGTATATTGTATATTGTATTATTTGTTAGCGTTCTCACATTTCATTTTTCCATGATCAAATGGCGAAATAATGACAGTCAGCTTGGTCGAATAAGTTCCACCTCCCGAATATTCCTGAGAGAAAGTATGGGCTGCATATTCGCAATGCCCGTCAGGATATGTTACAAGAAAGTATGCTGATACAGAGCGATCAATTATTACGCCTAAGCTGTTTTTATTGATGTTCCACCCTGTAGAAACTATTCTACCCAAGCTGTATTTTGCACCAGTTGTGTTGTCGTTGAGCAAGCTCGTCATTTTGCTCAACAAACTGGCGTCTGTCATTCTTGCCTTTGGTAATCTTGCTTGCTCTGTTTGTATTTCGTCAATCTTGTTGACTATCTTATCACTCATCGAATGGCCAGAACTTAAATCGTATGTAAATTCACCATATAAGTTTTCTGAGGTCTTACTCAAAGACCCATTGATTCCTATCCTAAATGTCATTGGTGCTTTTTTAGCAATGGTTTGATTAAAATCTCGAATGGTGTTGTTTTTATTTGATACATCTTTCCCAAAATCATACATCTCATCAGGCACAATAGCAAATTGCAAATAGGATTTTTGTTTGTCAGCCTCGTTTACAGTAACATGAGATTCGTAGAAATGACAGGCATCTCCATTGATTGAGAAAGCAATAAAAAACTTTGCTTGATTTTCTGTACTCAACAAGTTTATCAATTTATCGCTAAAATAAATTGTACCATAAATGGTTTCATCAGATTTAAAAGAACTTGACACATCCGCATCCGATTCTGAGCCAATTACCAAAGGTTTTTTGCTAAATACGATTCTATTGATGTGAGATTTATGATAATTACTTGACAAGTTCTTACCTAACTCTGATGCTACCGCATCATAAGCCTTCTGAACTACTATTAAAGTTTGTTTAGCATCAGCATTCTCAGGCGATAAAAGTAGAACACCTTTCACATATCCAAGTGCATTCTCAGCACTTTCTATTGCTTTTACATTGTTCTTTTGGGCATTTAATTCGTATGCATTTTGAGCCAATTTTGTGGCATGTTTCAATATCCCAGAATACTTAATATACGATTCGTAATTCGCTAAATCTTTTTTAAATAACTCAACGTTATTTTTGTTTGGATTGGCTAACAAATAATCTGATGTAGCCTTCTCAACTTTTATTTTTTCAAAACCTTGAGCTATCTGCAAATATTGAGCTCCTGATACTGGTACTGGATTCTGATCACCCCTTGCAGAATGGATAAAATCATATTCCGATTCATACAATTTCTTATAGGCATTTATCTTTACCAATAAATAATCATAACTACCTTCTTGTGGTGCTGTAGTTAACGATGAACTGGTATAAGATTGTATTTCTTTTTCGATGTCTGATACATCATAAGTCGGATCTGATTTCTTTAACTTTTCTAAATACTGTTTTGCGTTGTCTAATGCTGTTTGAAATTGTGCAGGGTACTTAGTTGCATCCAGAGTTTTAAGTTTCCGCATGTAAGTATCTAAATACTTTTTATTGGTTGCTCCTTCTCCAGATAATTTCTGCTGAGCTTGTAATGTGTTGGCTAGAAAACAACTAAAAAATAGAAGTAAGTAAAGTGTATATCTCATGATTTTGTGCAGTTTAACTACTCACAAAACTACATGGCACTATACTTCAATATGATGATTTTATATAAGTGATACCATTTTATTCATAAATGATACCACTTCTTTTATAAGTGATTTTACTGTTTGTCCAATATCGACAATATATGCTCCCATTTGCGCTGAGAAATTGGCACAGTTAGTTGATTATCTAATATCAACAATCCCCCATCAGCTTTATCTAAGCGACTTATTTTATCGGTATTTACAAGATGAGAATTGTGTGTTCTTATAAATCCAAAAGGCTCTAACAACAACTCATACTCTTTGATGGGTTTGCTCACCGTTATGGTCTGATTGTCCTTTAAATGAAAAACGGTATATGACCCATCTGCCTCACAGTGGTAAATATCGTCTACCATTACAAAATACAGCGACTTATTGTCTTTCAACACAATTTTTTGATCGTGCTTATTCAACTTATTTAATGATTGCTTCAACACTTCAAATTGATTGAGAAAACTCTTTGACTCAATGGCTGTCTTGGCTTTATCAAATGCCAGTTTCAAATCATCAACATCTACGGGCTTTAATAAAAAATCAATGGCACTTAACTTGAAAGCATTGATGGCATATTTATCGAATGCCGTAACAAAAATCAACTGAAACTTTATCTCTCCAAGTTGATGTATAATATCAAATCCTAGTCCGTCGTCTAACTCTACATCCATGAACACAATTTCAGGTTGAATCTCTTTTATGGCTTTGATGCTTTCTGGTATGTTTGTAGCAGTATGTATTGAGGTGATACCTTCACAATACTTCTCCAGCATACTCACTATGCCTTTCAAAATATTGGGTTCGTTATCTACTACTAAAATTTTCATTGTTGAATCAAGGGCAATATTATAGAAATTTTATAACCTTTTAATTCTTCATCTTGCATCACTTCAAAAAAGGCTTTACTCTTTCTCTGTTTTTCCAATAAAAACAATCTGTCTTTTACAATCTGTGTCGCTCTAGATGGATACTTACCATCTTTTTCAGAATTTGTAAATTGACCGTTATCTGCCACAATGATGTGTAAATTCTGATGATTGTTTGAAATAGAAATTCTGATTTTCCCTTTGTAAGATATCGCTTTGAAACCATGTTCAATTGAATTCTCTACAAATGGCTGTAATACCATACTAGGCATCAAAACACTAGTAGAATCAATTGTTTCATCTACCTGCACATCATATTCAAATTTATTGGGATACCTCATTTGTTGCAGTTGTAAATATTGAACAATGTATTCCGTTTCATCTTCAATAGAAATTAAATCTGCATATGTACTTTCTAATGTTCTGCGCATCATCTTAGAAAATTTTGAGATCATAATTGGCGTATTGCTATCATTTTCTATCGACAAAGTTTGAAGAGAAGTCAGTGTGTTGAAGAAAAAATGTGGGTCCATTCTCGCCCTGTTTAACCTCAGCTCCGTTTCCATAATTTGATGTTTGCTTTTCAATTGTCTTTGCCTAAACAACACGATTAGAATAAGCAATACTATGGCTATTGCAATGATACTGATGACCAGAAAACGAATTTGCAAAGCATCAATGGTTGTAATTTGTGCAAGCTCTTTGATTTTAGCATCCTTTATTTCAGTTTGATACTTAGTCTCAAGTTCGTTAACCCTTTTATTGACTTCAAGATTCCGCATAGAATCTTTCAAGTCCATAAGCTTAACATGACTCAAATATGCCGACTTGAAATCGCCTAAGCCCTCATCCACCAAACATTGACGCTCTAATAAGAAAAATTGATTCGAAAGCGTTTTGCTAGCTGGATACATATTGCAGGTATCTAAAATCCTTTTTGCAACATCAAATTGTTTTAACTTGATATACGATTCAATAAGTGGATGGTAGTGTTTTAAGATTTTATCCTGACTTAAAAACTTCTTTTCAGAGAGTGATTTTTTGGCATAATAAATACAAGAATCAATATTACCTTGAATATTATAATACTCGCTATACACATAGTAAGCGCTCTGAATATTGATGAGCGCATTGATGGCATTGCTGTATTGAATTGATTCTTTTGCCAGCATAAAACCACTGTCTATCATGGATGTCCGCTTTAGCTCTTTGCCTATTGCAATGTAATACTCTGACAAGTTGATATACAATCCACTTAAAGCAGCAACTTTATTATCTTGTCTCAGCTTTGGAATAAATGATACTATTTTTTTATTGTACTCTAACACTTTATCAAACTGCCTCTGACTATAGAAAATAACATTTAAATTGTTGTAACAATTCACAACACTTTCATAATCTTTCAACTCTGTTTGCAGTTTTGCCGCTTCTATAAAGTACTTTGCCGCTTCATCATATTGATTGAGATTGCCATAAAAACCACCTAAATTATTGAGAGCACTTGCAGTTTCTGTTTTAATTTTAAATTGTTTAGATAAGTTTAAAACCTCAAGGTAATACTTCAAAGCCATGTCCATATCTTTCTTGGTTGTATAGCTAATTCCGGTAATTCTTCTGGCTTTTAATATCCTCGATTTACTTTGGGTTTTTTCGGCTGCATTGATAGAAAGTAAAGCATATTTCAGCATAGAATCGGGTTGCGGTTCCATTTGATAATAGTACTTTACCAAATCGAAATAATGATCAACTAGTACGGTATCTTTTAGTTTGTTTCCAGATAATTTAAGGCTATCAATATTGACAGCAAAACTTAAATTGACATTTAGAAAAACAACAACAAATAAAAACTTTGTAATTTTCATTTTTAATTGGTTTTAGTACTGGCAAATGTATCTATTAAATTTTTATTATTGCAAAACCTTTGTGTTTAAGAGTCTTCTAGATAGTGTATTTTTTAAGCACACTTAGCTCATTTTTAGCCTATTCAACAGTATAAATAAAAATTTTATTCAACATATCCAGTATCTTGTTAAATTCGCTTTTAATAATACAAGAATTACTCGCTATTTAAACCTAACTAACTTAACACTCACTTGTATCTTATTTAGCAGTAATGCCTCTGCCCAAGTCACTAATTTAAAAAGTTTTGAAACGACAACTTTTTTGCCCAGTGGTTGGTCGGCGGTAGGCTCAACTACTCACATTCAAACGATAAAATAGTCATAAAATATTCATATGCCTCCAAGAAATTGGGGGCTTTTTTTTATATAAAGATTTTTTCAGTTGTGAAATATTCCAGTTCGGAATGGAATTTCCTTGCTTGAGTCACCAAACACGAATTTAAAGACACCTTAAAAACCTATTAAGAAGTCTATTTTAAAATAATATCATTTATGAAACAAAAACATTACATTAAAAAAACCGCAGAATTGACTCTATTTTTCTTCATCATTCTTTCTTCTATTAGCTCTTGTAAAAAAGAGGAGCCAAGTACCAACACCAACACAAACAACACTAAACCAAACACTACAGTTGTATCCTTAGAGGACACTTTATCTAGAAATTGGGAGGTAGTTGCGGCTACTCACAATGGGGCAAACGACCCAAGTTCAGTTGGATTGAAACTAAACATTAGCAAAGATGGCTCTTATCTTCTTGTGACAACAGGCTATAAAGGAACATGGGAGTTTATAGATCAAAAAACAAAAGTACTATTAGACAAAAATACACCTAGTTATAAAACCACATGGGCCATCGTAAACTTGACAAGTAAAACCATGAATGTAACATTTAAAAGTCCGTTTACAGGAGGTAATGCTACTTGGGCATTAAAAGCATACTAAGATTAGTTAACTTTAAGTTCATATAAACAGGTTTCAGTACTAAAAATTCCCAACTGAGTTAAATAACAAGAATTCTTAGGCATCGCAGCTAACAATAGAAATGTCTTGCTATCAAATAAAATATAACGATTTATGATTCAAAAAAATTACATCAAAAAAATGACCTTAATGTCATTGCTGTGTTTCACATTATTAAGCGCTATCACTTCTTGCAAAAAAGAGGACAACAATGTTACCCCAACCACCAACAACAAACCTAAAACATTAACCGAAATGCTTACCACTGGTAAATGGCTAGAAATTGATGCTAGAGATCCTAACGGAAGCGTTTGGGACCAAGTAAAAGAATGTTCAAAAGACGACTATACAATTTTTAAAGTAGGTGGTGCTTATGAATATGATATGGGTGCAGTTAAATGCAACCCTAATGACCCTCAAATCAGTCCGGGGAGCGGCAATTGGAAATTTAACAGCAGCGAAACAAGATTAACGATAGGCAGTTACGATTATCAAATTGAAGAACTCACTGACAGTAAACTTACCATTATGCTGTCTGGCTCAGGCTACCAATTAACCTTGTATTATGTAAAAAGATAATTGCTAAATTTAATCAAATTATCTATTATTGAGTTATTCTAGTACCTAGCTAGAATAACTCTTTTTTTATGCTAAACAAGTATTTACTTCTGACTTTGTTAATTCTGTTAGGTGGAGTTTTTATTCCACATACGGCAGGATTGCTTTGTATGGAGATGACTCCCAACAAATACTTATTCATTTCATACTTCTATTACTCGGTTTTAAACTTAATACTTTTGATTGGCAATAGTAAGATATTGCAACATGTTGGCAATAAATTCAATTGGACCGAACAACCTATCAGAAAACTCTCTACTCTTTTATTGTCATATATGCTTTTTACTGGTATAATGACACTTATATTTACTGTTTCTTGGTATAAATTTATTGTTCAAATAGATATCAGCTGGCCTTACGTTATCAATTTTATTTTGATTATGATAATTACAGTTTTATTCATTTCTCATGTACACGAAACAAAAGAGCTAATCGTCAATACCATCAAAGAAAAACGACATACAGATGAGATTGAATTTACTATGGTTAAAAATGAATTGAACAATTTAAAATCACAAATAGATCCTCATTTTATCTTCAATTCGTTAAATACACTTGGATTTCTAATTGAGACAGACAAAGACAAAGCGTCTACCTTTAATCATAATTTAGCTGAATTGTACCAATACGTGTTAAGTAGCAGAAACAAAGGACTTGCCTTCTTGAAACAAGAAATTGAAATTGCTCAAAAATACTTCCATTTGATGCGTTTAAGATTTGGTGATGATATTATTTTAAACATCCATCCAAATGTGATAGACTATTACAATTATATCATCCCTTCAATTTCATTACAAATACTCATTGAAAATGCCATAAAACACAATAAATTTAATTCTGAGGACAACTTAATCATCCATATTCGTGTCTCTAATGATGAACTGGTAGTATCCAATAAAATCAATGAAATTGCGAATCAAAGAACAACAACAGGCATCGGACTTGAAAATTTGATTAAACGCTATTCTTTGCTATCCCAAAAACGCATAGTATATGAAGTAGTTGATGGCTGGTTTTATGTGAAAATACCATTATTAATATCCAATAATCATGAATATATTAATAGTTGAGGACGAAAAAATAGCACGTGAGCACCTTAAAAGTCTGCTTAGAAAGTGCGACTTTCAATATACGATAGTGGGTGAATTTGGAAGCACAAGCGAGACCATCGAATGGATCAATCAAGGTAATACAGCAGATCTAGCATTTTTTGACATCCAATTAAACGATGGTATTTCATTTGATATCTTTGATCATTGTAATATGAATTGCCCCATTGTGTTTGTAACTGCCTTTGACGAGTATTTGATGAAAGCGTTTAAACACTATGGCATTGATTATATTGTTAAACCCCTTAACATTGACCATTTAAAAAATGCACTAAATAAATACCATCATTTCAAGGACCACTTTAACAGCAATTCTATTTCTTCAGATTACTCTGGATTTGTCAATAAAATCAAGAACAGAATAATTGTTCATAAGGGTCAATACAACATGGCCTTAGATGCCAATACAATTGCATTTATACAATCTGAAAATAAGCATTCATTTATTGTAACAAATGATGGTACTCGATATTTAGCTGATTATAATTTAAGTGAATTAGAGGACATGTTAGACAAAAAAATATTTTTCAGAGTTAATAGACAATTCATCATCCACATAAAGGCCATTGACAGATTCAAGCCACACACGAAAGGAAAAATACTCTTAGATGTCGTTCCAAAAACCAACGATGATATCATCATCAGTCAGGAAAATGCCTCTAGATTTAGGCATTGGATTGCGGGGTGACAGTTGGGACAGGGCATGCCCTGTCCCAACTGAACGTTTATTGCGGAGAGTGAGAGATTATTTTATGATCCCGTTAGGGAGGGCTTAATAGGATTGAATCTAAAACGTCTTAACGTTTTATTTTTTAATACCTCTAGCTTTTCGCTTGAACCACCTCAGTGGATTCAGACTCAAGCTTGAGGCATTAAAAAAGTCCAAGCTATCGCTTGAACTTTCAATCTTATTGCGGAGAGTTAGGGATTGGCTTCGCCGGTCTTCGCTTCGCTACGGCTCGAACCCTTTAGGGTTCTCATCCTCTAACTCTCTTACGCAAAAATGCACAGGGTTACCTGTGCATTTGTTGCGGAGAGTTAGGGATTGGCTTCGCCGGTCTTCGCTTCGCTTCGGCTCGAACCCTTTAGGGTTCTCATCCTCTAACTCTCTAACGCAAAAATGCACAGGATTACCTGTGCATTTATTGCGGAGAGTTAGGGATTCGAACCCTAGATAAGCTTGTGACCTATACACACTTTCCAGGCGTGCTCCTTCGACCACTCGGACAACTCTCCGTGTAAGGGTGCAAATTTACAACCTTTTTGCACATTGACAATCCGCATTTCGCCAATTCTACAAATTTATCTTGCTATATTTGCAGCCATGAATTTTGTAGACCCAAAAAATCTTCCAAATTATACTATAGTGGACTTGCGTGTGCCCGATATTTTTGAACGTGGCTTCATCCCCTCAAGCATCAATGTCGGCACAAATGGCCCGTTCTCTGAGAGATTTAGAGGACTATTTCCTGATACCAAACAACAGTTTATTATCGTTGCCGACAACAATCAAGAAGCCGAAAAAACACTCAATGTCATGGGATACCCTAACCTTCACTTCATAGAAAATGGCTACAAAGGCTACAAAGATTTAGGATTACCAATCGATATGGTCATTAGTATTTCTCCTGAAGAATTTGAATTGGACATCAACTTTAGAGAAGAGCTGATCATCGATGTGAGAACCTCTGATAAATACAATGAAGGGCATGTTATAGATTCTAAAAACTATCCCGTTACCGAACTACAAGATTCACTTAAAGACCTAGATAAAGAAAAGGTCGTTTATGTCTATTGCGGAGGTGGTTATAGCAGCATGATAGCATCCAGTATCTTAAAGAAAAATGGTTTTCAATTGGTGAAAAATGTCTATGGAGGTATTAAAAAAATCTCTGAAACACGCGTACCTGTAGTTCCAACTAAGTCAACTAAAAAATAATTTGAAAAAAAAGCAAATCTATATCACCATTAGCTTCTTTGCCGCTTGGATATGGTTTGCTAATATCACAGGTGTTCTATCTCACCTTAATGCATTGCCTTGTGGTGTGCATCAAAGCGCTCAATGCGATAGAGCTTCTCTGGCTCAGAATTATTATTATGATGGCCTAAACTTTTTATATCCGCAAGTCAATGAAAACAGATGTATTGACGGCATAGTGTCTTGCGAATTGCCTCTTACTCCCTACCTGTCGGCTTTGTTCTACAAATTGTTCTCTTACGACGAATTCTGGTTTAGATTGATCAGTTTTGTGTTCTTCAGTTTTGGCATGTTTGGACTGTTTCTATTGTTTAAAACCAAAATGAATTCCATCATTTCATTTCTTTTGGTTTGCCTTCTACAATGCTCTCCAATACTCATGTTTTATTCGGCCAATTTCTTGCCAGATATTGCTGCATTAGGACTCACATTAATGGCATTGTATCTCTTTAGTAGATTGTATTTTCTTCATCCTTATTTGCCAAACTTTAAAAGCAAATGGATGGAAATACTATTGATTGTTTGCCTCTCTCTTGCTGTGGCATCTAAAACAACTACAGCCATCCACTTACTTAGTTTAATGGGATTAGTCACTTTGTCTTTTATAAACCCATTAAACATACGAATTGTTAACAGAAAACGCGCTATCACTGTTTTGTTGTTGTCTTGTATCATCCCACTATTATGGTATTTTTGGAGCAAGCACTTAGCTGCTACGCACAACAGTCAGTATTTCATGATGCGCATTCCGCTTCCTGACAAACTTGAAGACTATAAAACTGCTTGGTTGATATACCTTGCCAACTGGCCTCAACAAACCTTCTCAGAACCTCTTATTTACGTTTTTTCTGGCGCTCTTTTACTGCCATTGCTCTTAAAACGTTTCATCTCTAATGAACTGTTCTATTTGTCTATCATCAATTTGATTGGCTCAGTTGCCTTTCTGTTTTTAATGATAGACCAATTCAAATACCACGATTATTACATCATTTGCCTAATGCCAACTTTTGTCTTAAACTGGTTAGCCTTATCTGAAGCCATTCAAAAATTACCATCAAAAATGTGGTACATCAAAGTTGCAATTTTGTCTGCTGTAGTTTGGATGTTTTCTATTCAATACAATGGCGGAACGACCAATTTAAGTGAAAGGTATACGCCAGGCAATTACTGGGAACAATCGCATTTAAAAGCAGAAACTTACGATTCTTTAAAAGTCAAACTGCAAGAATTAGGCATCAATAGAAACCAATGTGTTGTTGCTGGTATAGACCCAGCACCAAACAACATGCTGTATTTTTTACACCTTAGAGGTCATAGATATTCACCAGATCACGACAGCTCGCGTATGGACCATATCATCAACGGAGCTCATCCTAAATACTTAATCAGCAACGATTCTCTTCTTGAAGTACGTATAGGAAACATGATTGATTCAATGACATTTGTTACATCACAGGGTAAAATCAAAGTGTTTGAATTGCATCATTAAATAAAAAAAGTCGACCTACGAGAGGCCGACTTTAAATACCGATTTTTATAGCACTATGTTTTCGATATTTTCATTGAATATTGAGCATTGATTCTTAGAATGTAGTAACCACTTACCAATCCTTCCAAATTAAGCTCCCAATAACCATCATTTTTAATGGCTTCTATTTTAATTACTTTTCCATTTATATCCACCAACTCTAACTTATCAATATCTATCTCAGATTCTATTCTAAATTTATCTGAAACTGGCATTGGATACAATTTAAATCTAGCTGATTCTATTGAAGCAATGGATGAATTTGATGTGGTAGTAAACCACCAATTTGAAGTATCTATACCACTAAAACTTGTACCATTTTGATCTACTAAAGCCCCAACTGGAAACTCAACCGCAATTCTAGAATTGGATTTGAATTCTGTATTGGTTTGAATGCTTAAGTAGCTTCCACTGTATGTTACGGCTGCTGCATCTGTATTAAATTGATGCTTCAAAACGCCATTCTCAAAAATTCTGATTGGTTTTATAGAATCTAAAGTCAAAGTTCTATCAAATTGCATTGTTAGCTTTTGAGCAACATCAACTTCAGTCGACATAGACGATGGTATCAATTTTACAATGGACGCTCGTGAGACCGTTCTGAACACCCATTTACCCGACTTTACTGGTTTGTTCTTATACCCATACTTATTGCTTAAACATGAATCAACTTCTATTTCGATGATGGCATTGTAAGCAAATTTATTTGTTGGTTGAATGGTCACCAAATTACCTGCTGTAGAAATCTTATTGCTATTAACGGATATCACTTCTTTCAGCACGCCATTTTCATAAATTTTAAAATTCCCTGAACTTGATTTACCAATTTTTTCATCAAAAAACATACTAGGTACAACATCTGTTTTCACATTCAACAAGCCACTATCTGGCAACAAAGTCAACAATTTTGGAAATGAATTTCTAATGGTAAAATTCCATTTTGAAGAATCCAATGGTGAAATCAAAAAATTAAAAGATGAATCTCTAATAATTTTAGAAGTCATACCTATACTTATTCTGGTATTGAATGGAAACTGTTTCAAATGTCTAATCGTCATCACATTGTTATTGACATCTACCAAATCACTTGAAACAGCTATGGTTTCGAATAGAGTATTATTAGCATATACGTTAATAGTTCCAATTGACTTTAAGATGGTTTCGCTAAATGCAATTTGTAAAACAGTATCTGGATTGATTGCAACGCTTTTTGTGCTAGGTTTAAGCGAGACTATTGCAGGTGCTAAATATTCGTAGTTGCAAGAATATGTCATTGAGGCTTTCTCTAAAACTCTGCCAGACGACAAGTTTCTATTTTTAAATGCTGGGAAACTTGAAGGATAAAATGTACATCTGAAAACGGCATTGTTTGCAGCAACACCATCAGTTCTTACAGTGTTACCAAGTAAAGGATTCTTATATTTCCAAACTGTTTTACCTGAAGGAGTAACTTCAAAGAACAAACCCTGAACGCCACTGCATATTAGTGTGTTGCCATTAGGCATTCTCTCGGCACCTGAAATTATAGAAGAATAGAAATTTTTAGGTATTGAATCTTTGTATTTCCAAATTGGATTAGCAGGCAAATACGGTAAACTTGATTGATAAGAACCATTGGATTGCACTGGGGTTTTAATCACTTCGACACTCGAATAGGCAGTATCTCTATCAAGTCCATTATTAAACAACATGATACACCCTGAGTCTTTCATGCCATTAGGTATCCAATAAGCGTGATGCTGTCTAAACAATTTTCTATCGTTAGATGTGCCCATATTGTATGCTTGTGGATTTCCCCATCTGTACAACAAATCACCGCCCTTGCCTTGATTTCCTCCGCTACTAGTCTTTGCTTGAGCAGTCGTTGTGCTGTGATCGATAATCCAGAATTCTGAAAAATTGTGACAACTGATAACCACTTGATCTAAGTCTGAATTGTAATCGATACCGTTGGCGTGAATCCAATCGTTGGTGGTTAAATTCAACGCATAATTGATGTTGACTTTTTCTGGATGGTTTTGAATGATACCGTAATTTGGAAGTGTTGTATCATCTTCTTGAATGATGTGATCGAACAAATCCCATTGCCAAACTATTTCTGCACTGTCTTTTCCTATAGGTCTTAACTCTATCAATCTTTCTCCCCACAAATCGTTTTGATTGACCCCAAAATTAGAGCTACGTCTACCTAGTGCTAATGCCTTTTGTTTGCTGATGGCATGCCATGTCAAAACCAAAATATTACCATTAGGCAGAGGTTTGATGTCGTGGTGTTGACACAAAGAATCATTAAAAATTTTGTAACGCCAAATCAATTGGTTGTCCCAATCAAACTCCTCAATAATACCTCCCTTACCACCAGCGACGCCGAAGAATGTATCGGTAAATGTACCAGCTTTGATGAGGTGACCATTGGGTTGTAAATAAAGAGACATGCCTGGGGCAAAATCACTGGTCCATTGATGAACAGATTGCCCGCATTTATTAATGAGGTATGTTGTGTCGCAATTTAATGGTGAAAATAAGACATAACCATTTTCATCATTTCCTGACACCTTTTTTAATAATCCATAAGTTTTAGTTTGAGAATGTAGAGAGAATTGATTGCCAATCGACAATACCAAAAATAAAATGCAAAAAATAAAATTAATTCTGCATACATGAGCGGAAAGCAGTTTCATACGGAAATTATATTGTTGACACAAATATAGTTAAAAAAACTCCACTTTGCATTTGTTTTACCAAAACCATGTATAATTTTTTAAACCGTGACTTTCAATTAATAAAAAAACCCGACCTGCCATTGACAAGTCGGGTTTTAACCAATTTTAAAATCTTTTTATTGGATAGTATACCTCAACTTAGCTCCAAATGTTGTCAATGCTGTTGGGAAGGTATTAGAAGCATGTGGTGTAGATGCTCTTCTATCGTAGAAAATTGTCAAGTTAATATTCGAATTGATCATATAATTAAGTGTAGGCTTAATCGATACGACTCTTTGTCCGCTTGCTACTGTATTGGTATTTTGGTCAACCAATCTTACTATAGTAAATACGTTACCAATGGTGATGTTCATATCAAACAACAAATCATTCTCTAGCTTAATGCGTTTGCCATTGAACTTAATTGGTATCTTCATACCATTGGTTCTATAACCCAAATTCATAGAGAAGTTCTTGTCGTTCATCTCAGTTAAGTTGGCATTAGGCACAAACAAAGTGATGTTTCTAGTACGGTTGATTTTGAATCCTCCAGTAATACCAGATTTAGTTGTTACATCGACACCAATTAAAGGGTTAAATTGCTCTCTTATGTTGATGTTGTTGATGTTGTATTGGCTCACCAAATCTTTACCAGAAATTGCAGAATCTTTAGGATTGTAATACAAATTGGTTGTGTATCCACCAATAGAGTAGTTACCTACATATTTGTGCTGAATGGTGATATTCGTAAAGATTTTACTTAATTTTTTGTTCTTGCTCAATCCATTGTAGTTTAATGTCCAGTTTGGCAATGGAATATTTCTAAATGGACTCAATGACACTTTAGACTGATTTACTCCAGTGTAAGCAGATATAAATGCAGGTATTAGAGTGTTCTGAGCTTTAGCGCCATATCCATAATAGAATTTCTTATCATCTGGATCAACCGTTTTAATGGCTACTCTATCATCGTTCATTGCTTGTCTTTGAGAGATGATGAATCTAGCATTTTCAAAGTTGTTGTAGTTCTCGCTCACCCAACCATTTTTAGCGCTGATGTTTTCTCCATAAGTTCTTAAGAAAATACCAGTCATATTGAAATTACCTGTTTCTCTTATTGAGAAGTCTTTCCAATCTTTCAATGTATCATCGTATCTAAACAACGATTGCAAATTATTGGTTCTACTTAGATTAAAATTCACTTGAATTCTAAAATCCTTCATTGGCTCAATTGATGCATTTCCACCAATTGTCCTGCTATAATTCTCAGTGTAGAAGTTATTCAATCTTGGGTCATTGCTTAAAGAACCCAATTTTGCTAATTCGTATCTGATGTCTGACTTCTGACTACCTAAGATGAATGGAATACCAGGCGCATTGTGTGTAAAGTTCTGACCAAAGTAATCGATGGTGTGCTTAAACCCTGGCAACATCACACCATTTCTTTCAGTGTAATTGATGCTAACATTTCTAAGCATCATGATACCTCGTATCAATCCCGTTCCAAATGATTGCTTTTCTTTTTTGTTTTTGCTAGTTGCTGCACTTCCTTTATCATCATTGTTTGCAACATTGCTTTTCTTCTTAGTTGTACCATTGTTGATGCGTTTCAAGAACGGCACTTTGTTGTACAAATTCACCAAATTGAACTGAGAATTAATGTTCAACTCTCTACTATTTTGAATGGTATTACCCAAAGTGTTATATGCTGGTGGAGCTTGCATCCAACCATAGTTTGCACTGTACCTAACAGAAGTAGTGATCCAATTTAAGAAGCCTATCTTTTCGAATGGTACAGTATAGTTAAAATTGGCAATCTGATTAAAGTCTCTCATTCTTCCCAATGCCCAGAAGTCTTTTCTTACAGAGTCTTTTTTCTCTTCAGTATTCAATTCACCAAATGGTTCTTCAATCCTAGCATTTACAGTAGCAGAATAGTCAAGTTTTAAACTCTTGGTAATAGGATAGTTGAAATTGTACACCCTTTGCATGGTGAAATTTTTATCGTACAATCTTGGCGTTATCTGTTTGAACAAGTCATTATTTCTTGCCAACATTTCAGAATAGTATCTATCCACATCCAATCTTACCAAAATATTTTGAGGAGCAGAACGCAAGTTGAAATCTCTGAGCAATCTTAAATGCTTGCTCTTTATTTTTTTAAATGGTTCCCATACTTTACCCTTAGGAGAGTATGAATAGCCTAAGCTTCCATGATAGGTTTTACTAAAGGCATCTTCTACTTGAATATTGCGTTTTTGCAATAAGATATATGAGTATGTCAAGTTAAAGTTGGACAAACTCCAAGGCATAATCTTACCGCTTCCAACTTGATTTTTTCTAACGTTCGTGAAGTTAACACTGTATCTTGAGTTGTAATCTTCAGCAGCTTTGAGGAAATCCCTTTTCTGATCATCAGGCATCCTCTCGACAGCTTTTGCCAATTCAATATCTGGATTTAAAGGATTGAATTTTGGACGGATAATGGTACCACTATAACCAACGAACATTGGGATGTTAACGCCAGCTTTTTGAGGGAAGAATTTGCCTAATTCAAAGCTTGATGACAAATCAAATTGATAGTTATCGCTCAAATTTCTTTCATTCAAACGTTTGTCTATACCACCAAATCCGATAGTTGAAATATTACCAGATGCTGATAATGTGGCAAAGTCTGCCATTTGAGCAACAACTCTACCAGTAGCAGCCCATCCTCCTTTATTCGTAATATCTGTTACCCTTAATTCATTGAACCAAACTTCACCACATTTAGGGTTATCAGTATTGTTTCTAACGCCTAGCATAATAACACGTATGTTACTCAAATCAGGTAAACCTAAAACAGTTACTTTATGACCTTTATTGTTGAAATAGAAATATGGTCGAGTCAACTGAACATTGGCTTCACTTCTCAATATTTTTGCATTGAACAAATCTGCCAATTCAAAATCAAATTCATTTTCAGCTTTCCAAATAGATGTAGCTGCATAGGTGCCATCAGGTGTGATTTTTAATGGTATCTCGTACTCGTAATAATTACCTACCAAGTCGGTACCAATTCTAACGAATGCAGATATATCGCCATCTTTTAAATCTGTTCCTTCAGCATGCACAAACATTTTGAAGTTCTTATAGTTTCTGATATCAAAATTGGTTGTTTTGTATGCAGCTCTAGAATCACCGCCTTTTAAGTTACAAACTCTCAAGGACAATGACTGTTCGTTTTGCTGAACAAAATTTTGAGATGCTGGGTCGCGGACACGACTGATACCCGGAGGTTCTACGTATCTTATAGGTTGTCTTTTTCCGTTTTCTTCAATGTTAACAGTTGACACTACAAAGGTTGTATTGTCTGTTGGATCAAGTGGCACTATTGCACCTGGCTTGTTCAACGAATTTAAATATCTTCTCCAATCGGCTCTTACCAATTGCATTTGAGCGAATCTCAAGATGGTAGAATCTGTAAATCCTTTCATGTACATACGCATGAAACGGATGGATTTGAAATCAGAAATATTACCAACAGAACGGGTATATTCTCTGATTGGTACTTTAATTTGTATCCATTTAATGGTGTCTTTGGTACCATTTTTCAAGGTTTTTACAACGGATGACACATCGGTAACAAAACCTTTGCCTATTTCTAAATCTTCCGGACTAAGCGCAATTTCATAACTGAAATAGTCCTCAGTCTGATTCATGGTAAAGTCGTTGTTGATGTCTTCGTTATCCGGAATAGTGGTAGCACTTTTTGGTGTTCCGTCGTCTAATTTGTCTAAGGTTGAGTTACCTTGAACATGGTTGTATTTTTTGTATCTACCAATAACAGACGTTTCGGTTGATGTATAATCAGGATCTCTGTTGTGTTTGTAATTGTCAGTTGATGGATCGCTTAAAGCCTCTTGATAAATCTTTGAATTCTCTCCAAATTGTGCTTTTAATGCGTTTAAATATGCAGTATCAAAAGAGCGTTCATCTCCATCATTTATACCATCCAAACCAAGGTCTTGATATTGGCGCGAATCTGGTTCATTATCAAATGCATTGTTGATCTGAGGTAGAATAGGTATGCGACCATAAACAGAAGTATCAACATCTTGAACAACCCCTTTTGGATTATATCCATTCTCAAACGATTTTCTTCTATCTGGCAAAATGTCTTCACTCACGTTACCCAAATCAATATACAATTTACCTTTATTAGAACCAGTTGAATTGTATATGAAAGGATCCATCATCCATATTTCTATGTAATCGATGTTAGCAGCTTCAAAGTCGTTGCTTTCAATTCTTCTCATAATACCACCCCAAGTTTTTACTGGCGCTTTAAAGAATCCATCTGCTGTAAAATCGTTGGTAGCGTTGTAGTTGTACTGACCTCTTTCTCTCGGGAAGAATGCTAAATCAAGGGTTGGCAAAATATTTGGAGCACCTTGTGCAATGTTTTTGTTCGGGAATACCTCATTAACAGAAACCTCACGCATGTAGTGATTACTTTGCATCTCCACGTCATTAGCAATGTGCTCTGGTGTAAATTTATCTTTTCTATAGAATGTTGGATCGATGTTGTACCAAGCCAATTTTGCTCTCTGATAACCCCAAGTTCTTTTATCTGTCGCCAACAAACTCCATTCAGGAAATATCGTTGGTTGATTTTGAGGAATACTCGCCAACTTCCAACTTGATACCAATCTCAAATCAAAAGTTGTTTCTGCACCTTCAAAATCATCTAAATAACTTACTCCTCTGGTGTCGTTCTGACCTCTAGCCATTCCTGGGAAAATACGCGCATATTCGCCTTGTGCAGTCAATCTACTTTCAGCTTTGGTTTGAATGAATGGAAGTTTATCAACCAATTTTGTCAATAACAAAGAAGGTGTCGCATAACTCGCATCAACACCAATAATGGTGTTTAACAACGGCTCATCACCTATGTTGGTTTTAGGTGTTAGCGCACGTTCGTACATGTGCAGTATTGTACCACCGAGCAACAATTTTTTATTAGCGGCATAATCAAATCTCGCCCCTAACAAAGTTTTTTGCTGTATGTTAAACATGCTGTTGCTCTCAGCAGATACTTTAATAACTGCGCCTGATTGCAATATGCCTTGATTGATTATGGTTACCTTACCAGCATTGTAATCGACAATGAAATCGACATTCTCTGTAAGCTTTGTACCATTGGCTGTTACGACAACAGAACCTTGAGGCACATTCAATGCATTTAGAGAAATCTCATTGCTACTGCTACCTTTATAACTTCCCTTTAAGAAGAACTTATTATGGGCTACATCTTGTTCGGCTAGCCATTTGGTACTATCGTATAAGGCATCGAAAACATATTTATTGGCGACCAGTGAATCACCATTAAATTTGGATCTTAGATAATTACCAAAAGGTTCTCTAACAGGAAAGATGATTCTACCGTTTTTTGGTTGGAATGTCACATCTTCTATAGCATCGAACACACCGTCAGGTTTGCTTTCACCTTGTCGATTAATCTTATCCATGTTCATCACTCTAATTAACGGAGTACCGCCACTTAAAGCAGGATAGTTGTTTACCGGCATATAGTTCAAATCTGCACCTGATGGGTCGTCGTTGTATATGATGTTAAAATTTAAATCACTAGGATTGATGTTGAAAGAACCTAAAGAATAAATATTTTTCATCATCAATTCCCACATTGGCAAACGTGTTCTGATGATGTTGTTCTTCAACATTTTTACATATATCACTTTGCTGTCATCCCTGGTACTAGCTATTTCAGAAGTAAATTCACCCACTTTAAAAGGTACACCATTGTATGTATACTCAAATGCAACTGCTAGAATTTCATCATTGTTTAGAGCTGTTGTCAATGAAATATATCCCAATCTTTGGTTGACAGTAAATTCATTTTCATTCAATTGTCTAGCGTAAGTTAACAACTCGTGGTCTAAACCTTGTTTTAAATTAGGGAATTCTTTGTTAATCTGATCTAAACATGTTTTTGACTGACGTATTAGGTCTTTGTTAGGACTATTAACTAAGCTATTATATAATGTATTATGCTCATTGCTAGCGTAAGGAGAATTGGTGGATTTTAGGGTGTTATTGTATGGATTAGTTTCACCTAGATCCATCATAGCTAAAACGTCTCTTGTATTTTCGTAATTGCCACTTCTGTTGGTTACCCAAACTTCTACCCTGTTGATCATAACTCCAGAACTTAACAATGGCAATGTAGACATTGAATTGTCAAATTGGTCTTTGAAGAATTGAGATAAGAAATAGTGTCTGTTTTGATCGTAATTGTGAGCTTGGATGTTAAAGTTGGTAATCTGAGCGCCGCCATTTACAGTGGTTTCTGTTCTTTGACCTTTGTTTTGGGTGGCAATCATGGTCATTTTTAATTTACCAAATTGAAGTGCTGCTTTAATACCAAAAAGCGACTGACCAGCTTGAATCAAACTGCCGTTTAATGGTAAACTCACATTACCAAGTTCTATAGATTTTACAATTTGATCATCCTTACCCATCCAATTTAGCTTGGTTTGATTATCAAAATCAAATGTTGCATCAGTATCGTATTTGATACCTAGATTTAAAGCATTACCAATTTTACCATTGACATTCAACTGTATTTTTTGGTCGAAGTCGAACTGACCAGTTTTTTGTTGACGTGCACTAAACTGAGGATTTCTAACGGTATTGAAAATACCACCGAAAGTCAATTCTGCTGAACCAGAAGGTTGAATATCCACCAATCCACCTCTAAACACTTTGTCTAGAATTGGAGGAGATTTTACTAAGTTGATTTTTTTATTGGTGTTGTAACCTGCTTCACCGGCATTACTTTTTGCGCGTTGTTCGAAATAGCGTTTGCGCTCTTCTTTGGCCGAATACTCCATGTATTCGTCTCTATCCATGCTGCGTTGAAGTATTTTTCTGCCAGCAATCTCTTTGTATTCTTCGTATTTGCCAGTAGTTGGATTGTACTCAACTATGGTTTTAACAGATGGGTCGTAAAGGTCTATATTGTTCTTATATCCAGGTTTTTCACCTGCAGCATTGTCTTTTATTGGGTATAATAATTTGGATTTACCACTATCAGATGTGGTCGTTTTGCTAGTATCTGCAGGATTGTCATTATCCTTGAGCAAAGTTACCGACTTACTGCCTTTAACTTCCTCTTCAAAACTCTCTGAAATGAGTTCTGCCAAAATTGGTATCCCAACCAGGTTTCTTAATTTTGTGGATGAACTAAATACAGGAATGCTGATGGCTAATCCGATTAACCATACAATGCCCCTTGACCATAGCCTTTTATCCGAATGCAATGTCTTCACTAACTAATTTTCAAATAAAATAATCTTCCGATTGTTTGTCTTGTAGGCTTATTTTCTATAGGCAATTGGGGGGTTATAAACTGCGAATATAACGACTTTGGCCTAAAAAAATTGCTGAAAAAATTTTTTTATGACTTTAAAATTACAAATTCTATGACTTTCAATAACTTTGCAGAAATTGAAAAAGGCTTTTCTCATAGTGTCTTTATTGTTGTGCTCTTTAGCTAAAGCTCAGAATTACAAAGGGTTTCAAGTCAACCTTTTTCCCGGATTTTTAATCGCTCATAGAGAGTATATGGCCAATATGGAAGCCCATACTTATGGTTTCGAAATCATATACAGCAGCGACTTCTCTGGTTGGAAATCTATGGACAACTCTTACAAACATTTAAGATGGGGCACTGGCTTAACCTATTTCAATATGGGTAACCGCGAACTCAATGGCAATGTGTATGCTTGGCACATACATGTTGAAGCCAATCTTAAAAAACGCGCTAGACACCAAAGCTCCCTAAGATTTGGCTCTGGCATCGGTTTCCTCGACCGACCTTATAACCTTTACACCAACAAAAAAAACAAAGCCATCGGCTCTAACCTCAATGGCAATATGCAGGTGATGTATAAGAAATACATCGATGTAAGTAAAAAAGGCTCTCTAGTTCTAGGTCTGGGCATTACACATTATAGCAATGGAAATTTTAGACGCCCTAACTTAGGCATTAACATGATACACCTTAATTTAGGCTGGCTGCAAAAAGTACAAATTATTGAAGCGCCTAAAACCAGAAACCTTGGGAAACTCTTCCCAGATAATGGTTTTGAATTCAATGTTGGCTATGCCAGAAAACAAATAGCTGTAGCTGATACCCGTTTCTTTAATATCTACTCAGGAAGTTTAATATACTATTTTAAACACAAAGAAAAATTTAGATTTTGGAGAGCAGGCATTGAAACTTTCATAGACCGAACCTACCCTTATACCCTATTCAATGAAGCATCTTTGAAACATTTAAAAGCAAAAGATGTTACCGAAGTTGCGGCAAAAATTGGTCATGAATTCCAATTCGGTAGGGTTTCTATTGTAACCGACCTAGGTACTTATGTATACCGACCAAACGATTACAAGAAAAGGGTCTATTTTGCTATTGGTTTTAATTACAGCTTTGGAAAAGGATTGGTAGCTCAAACAAGATTGAAGTCGCACATGGCTGTAGCTGACTATTTTTATTGGAGTGGTGGATATAGATTCAGTGATAATTTTTTAAGAAAATGAAACGCTTGTTATACATAGTATTGATGCTTGCTTTTGCCTTTTCTGGATGCAAACACGCTGATGATTTATTCAAATCTTATGGCGAAGAAACCACTGTCATCAGATATGTAGACAATTTCAATAGCATTAGAGCCTCTGAAAAATTCGATGTGCTGTTGATCCAAGATTCGGCCAAAGCAGGTGAAATACACGTTACTGCTGGAAAAAACGTTATTGATGGATACAAAACTGAAGTCAAAAATGGAGAGCTGAACATTTTCAACGACAACAAATTTAATTGGGTAAGAAAATTACAGATTAGACAAAAAGTTGTCGTGTATTTTAAATCACTCGAAGAAATTCACATCAATGGTTCTGCCAAATTTAGCAATCAAGACACTATAGTAAGTCCTTCGAAGGTGGTTATCAAACATGGTGGCCTTGAGGATGCCGAATTAACCATTAAAGGCGATTATATCTTTGTTGATTGCACCAATACTGGTGGTGTTAAAATCAATGGTTCTTGCTTTTTATTGTCGGCTTCTGTTGATGATATAAGCTTTGTCAATTCATTAAACCTAATAGCAGATAAATGTTATTTAACTAGCTTTAGCAAAGACGATAGTTATGTTGACAGCAAATCCATTATGGACATAAAATGTTATGGAACTGGCAATGTGTATTACCGCACAGATATTTCTGCATCTGTTACCATAGAAGCCAAAGGTAGTGGCAAAGTATTGAAATATTAATCTTTATTCAAGCTATTTACATAGTAAACATAGTAGACAAACATACAGAACATCCCAACGGTTGTTATTCTATAAAAGTTGAAAATATCTACCATATCTTTGCCGACAAAATCTACCCATGTGAGTAATCCTGATAACAACACTAGACATCCAAAAACAATATAATCTTTGATTGAATTGGATTTGATTGTCATAACCAATAAACACAACCACATAGGCGAATAAAAGAAGAAACTGTATTCTCTTTGATGCGGAAAACACAGAGGTGCGAGCGCCAAAAATGCGGACAAAATCAACAATTCATTTGACAAGCCTTTTATAGGTTGTTTAATTTTAAAAGCTAGAAAAACTGCACCAGACAATAAACTAATCCTTAAAAAATTGGTTAGCACAAACAACTGTCCCATCGACCATGAGGCCACATTTAGTTTGGGTTCAAGATACACTGGCTCATCAGACAAATACTTGGTTATCAAAGAAGAAATATCCAATATACCATACTCATAAGTTTGCATGACATGGATTTTACTTACAGGATTTAGTGTTTTCAACCATTCGCCTATCAACATCCAATTGTAATCCCACCCGATAAACAGCGCTGGAATAAACGTATAAAACATCAATCCCAACAACCCATACATAAAGAATCTGAATCTATTGGAGGCTATGTAAATAAAGTATGGCACGACAACTATTGGCAAAATTTTAACATTGATACCAAGGCATAGAATTATGGCCGCTAAAACCAATCTATCTTTCTTAAGTTGTACGTATGATTCAATGACCGTCCATAGTATAAATATGGTCATTTGATTGGATACAAAATTGATTAAGATGATTTTAGAACACAACAACAGCATCAGAAAAATGATGGCTGCTTTCCATTTTACGTCCTGAGGAATCCATTGTTTGAATAAAAATAATATTCTAAAGAGGGCAGTAAAATTGATTAAAAACCAAAGCCATTTGGCGACAACAACGCCACTTCCTTGAAGCAAACTAAGAATTCCAGCGAAGAAAACACTGTAAAAATACTTTAAATTCTGAATGTGGGGTTCACCATAGATATTTTCACCTAGCAACAACCTTTTCCCAGCATTGAAGAACACGTCAAAATCGTCGAAACCCCCATAATCACGACTCTTAAGCGATAACAGCCATAAACCATAAATGGCAAACAAGACATAAACTGCTTGTACTCTTTTCCATATAGGTTTACTATTTTCTGACACTTTCAAAAAGTCTTTATGAATGTCAATTGAACAACATTAGATGCACAATAAACACGATGCAAAAATATCAGAATAAATGATATGTTGCTGAATTTAAAATTAGATTATAGATAGAAGAAATACTAATGAGAAATTGTTCTCATAATACATTGCTTGAATTTATTTGCTTCATCAAATAAAAAGTATGGTCGCACTGGCAATGAAAAATAGACGTTTTCAGACAAGTCGTTAAACAATTCCTTCTCTTTGAGTTTAACAGCGTCCTTCTCTGTGCATATCACGCAAACACCCTGACCAATCATTGATTCTATCGAGGCAATGTCTTGACTTGTATAAGCATGATGGTCTTTGAAACTTTTCTCTACAACCGCTTTACCAAAACTACTACACATGTCTATAAATGAAGATGGATTGGCTATTCCACTCAATGCAATGATGCTGTGATAGTCGTTTGCATTAAACTCTTTATTGCCCTTTAGAGCCACTGGTTTAAATGCTTTGAGAGAGGTAAAATATACTTCCTGACCATCCAATGGATTGACTTTTTTTATACAATCAATTTTCTCTTGTATACTTAAGTTTGCTGGACATTTTGTAATGATGATGGCATCTGCACGCTTGTCACCAGTTCTATACTCTCTCATTCTGCCATAAGGCATTGGATAATCTTTAAAATATGGATTTGAATATTCGCTCAACAACAGGTAACAATCAGCTGTGATTGCTCTGTGCTGATAGGCGTCATCCAACAATACAAGGTTGTTGTCTGTAGTCTCTAAATATTGTAAACCTTGTTGACGTTTTTCTGCAACGACAACCGTACTACCAACCAAATGATCAAAGTACCATTTCGGCTCATCTCCAATATCTGCCGAGCTTGAAGTGGCATTGGCAACAAGTAAACCTTTGGATTTTCTGCCATAACCTCTTGATAAAATAGCAATTTTAAAATGCGATTTCAATTCATCAAAAAGGTAAGCAGTCATTGGCGTTTTACCTGCTCCACCTACTTGTAAATTGCCAATAACAATAGATTTAATGGATGATTTATATGACTTAATATAGCCTCTGTTATACAACCAATTTCTGATGTAGGTTAACACACCAAATAACCAAGAAAAAGGCAGTAGAAGAAACTTCATTATTCTATTCAAACTACATTAATATTCGATTCCAACAAGATACAAACCATGAGCAGGCACTGAGGTACCAGCATTTCTTCTGTCCTTGCTCTCTATAATTTCATGAAATTTTTTGATGTCTATTCTCCCCTCACCAACTTGAGTTAGAGTGCCAACCATAGCCCTAACCATGTTTCTTAAAAACCTGTTGGCTTTTACTTCGAATATCAATATATTATCTCTATAAAACCATTGAGCTGACATCAAATTGCAATTGTAATTTTTAACATCGGTATTGACCTTACTAAAGCAGGCAAAATCATGGGTTCCTATAATAGAGTTGCAAGCTTTATTCATGTCATCAATGTTTAAATCTGTGTACCATCTCACAGCATGTTTGTGAAGAAATGGGTCTTTTTCGAAAATGATTTGATATTCATAGGTTCTAGAGATGGCATCAAATCTAGCACTGAACTCACTGCTTACCATTTGACAATCATGCACAGCAATATCAATTGGCAAAATACCATTCAAACTTCTTAAGAAATTGTTTGGCAATTCTAGTTCAACATCAAAGTGAGCAAAATACTGTCTCGCGTGAACACCTGTATCTGTTCGGCCACAGCCGACTGTTTCGATGTTTTGACGGGTAATAACAGAGATGGCATTGTTAAGCACTTCCTGAACGGTTAATCCATTTGGTTGTACCTGCCAGCCTTGATAGTTCCCACCATCGTAAGATAATTCCAATAAATATCGCATAAATAAAAACAGGTAGCCTTTTAGCTACCTGCAAATATATTGAGTCTTAGGTATTTTTGTATGAATGCCAGAAGCTTATTGATTAATTGTTCCTCCTGCTGCTATCCAGTCAGTAATCACCTTTTTTTCGTTTGTGGTCAAGCTACCCATACTTTCATCTACTGATTTAGACACAATCAATGATTTTCTTTCAATGATTTTGCAATCTGTCGAGAAGATGTCTTTAGGCGCTCCATCTGTACCTGCAGTATGACATGCATTGTTGCACTTTGAAACTATTAAATTTTTCACTGCTGTATATAATGACCCTTTAGTCATATCTGTTGTTACTGCATCTGTAATAGATTTAGTACATCCGTCAACATCCTTTACTGTAACGGTGTAAGTACCGCCAGATAAATTACTAAAAGTTGGACTTGATTGGAAGGCTCCATTATTCAACTGATAAGTAAATCCGGTAGAACCACTTGCAGTAACCGTAATTTGACCAAGATTTGAACATTCTGGAGTTTTAGTAGATTCTAAAACAATCGTGATGTTTTTGTTTGCGCATTTGTCTGTTGTAGGGGTCTCTTCTTCTTTGCAACCAATGAACACAGAAGAGACAGCTAATACACTTAGTAAAAAGTAATTTTTCATAAAATTAAAACATTAATATTTAAACGCAAAATAAAACAAATACATCAAACTGACAACTATTTCTTCAATTCTGCGTAGTATTGATAGAAATATGGAATGGTTTCAATCCCTTTATAGAAATTGAATAATCCGTATTTTTCATTTGGTGAATGCAAAGCATCACTGTCTAATCCAAAGCCCATAAGCATAGATTTGATACCCAATTCAGCTTCAAACAATGCGATGATTGGAATACTTCCTCCACCTCTGGTTGGAATTGGTTTTTTGCCAAATGTTGTTTCCATTGCTTTAGAAGCTGCTAAAAATTCTAAACTATCAGTTGGTGTTAAAACTGGTTCACCACCGTGATGTTCAGTAACAGTAACTTTAACACTTGCTGGAGCGATAGATTCGAAATGCTTCTTAAACAATTGAGAAATTTTATGTGAATTTTGACCAGGCACTAAACGCATGCTAATTTTAGCATTGGCTTTACTTGGCAATACTGTTTTAGAACCTTCTCCAATGTAACCACCCCAAATGCCATTCACTTCTAAAGTTGGACGGATGCTGGTTCTTTCAACTGTTGAATATCCTTTTTCACCCCATACATCGTTGATGGCCAAATCTTTTTTGTAGGCATCTAAACTAAAAGGCGCTTTTGCCATTTCTGCTCTATCCTCTTCACTTACAACGATAACATCATCGTAAAATCCAGGAATGGTGATGTGGTTGTTTTCATCATGTAATGAAGCGATCATTTGACAAAGAATCGTTGCAGGATTTGCTACTGCTCCACCGTATACACCAGAGTGCAAATCGCGGTTCGGACCAACAACTTCCACTTCCATGTATGCTAAACCTCTTAATCCTACATCGATGCTCGGGGTATCATTAGCAATCATACTTGTATCACTTACTAAAACCACATCGGCTTTAAGACGTTCTTTATTGGCTTTGATAAATGTACCAAGGTTAGCTGAGCCAACTTCTTCTTCACCTTCAATCATAAACTTGACATTGCAAGTCAATGTGCCAGTATTAACCATACTTTCGAAGGCTTTAACGTGCATGTACATCTGACCTTTATCATCACAAGCACCTCTAGCATAAATAGCACCTTCTGGATGCTCTTCAGTATTTTTTATAACTGGTTCGAATGGCGGAGAATGCCACAATTCAACTGGATCTGCAGGCTGAACATCGTAGTGTCCATAAACCAAAATGGTTGGTAATTCAGGCGATACAAATTTTTCTCCGTATACAATTGGGTGTCCTGCTGTTGGACAAATTTCAACGTTATCAGCTCCTGCCGACTTTAATTGTTCAGCAACAAACTCTGCGGTTCTTTTAACGTCAGCAGCAAATTTACTATCCGCACTAACTGAAGGAATTCTTAACAAATCAAGTAATTCTTTTAAAAATCTGTCTTTATTAGACTCTATGTATTGAATATGGCTCATGATATTTTTGAGGTATTAAAGAATGCGAAATTAAGTGATTTTTGAATTAAACAAAGTATCGACAATCAGAAATAGAAAATAATAGGGAAAGTGTTGATTTTATTCGATAAATAATTCATCTAACTGCATTACCACTGCAATGATTCAAAGAATAAAACAATTGAAATCACTTCAATTTCATTTTCTTTTTTTTCTTACTACCTTCGCATCACACTAATTTTTTTATCAATTGAACAGAATCACTCGACTTTTTAATATCCAATATCCCATCATTCAAGCTGGTATGATATGGTGCAGTGGCTGGAAATTAGCAGCTGCAGTAAGTAATGCAGGCGGACTAGGTATCATTGGTTCAGGGAGTATGTATCCTGATATTCTGCGCGAGCACATTCAAAAATGCAAAGCGGCAACTACTAAACCATTCGCTGTCAATGTGCCACTGTTGTATCCTGATATCGAAAAACATATAGCCATCATCATTGAGGAAGGTGTTAAAATAGTATTTACCAGTGCTGGAAATCCCGCTACATGGACCAAACATCTCAAAGACCACGGCATCACTGTTGTACATGTTATTGCCAATTCCAAATTCGCTAAAAAATGTGAAGATTGTGGGGTAGATGCCATTGTAGCTGAAGGATTCGAAGCTGGTGGTCATAACGGCAGAGAAGAAACAACAACACTTTGTTTGATACCAACCATCAAAGAAGTTTGCAATCTGCCATTGATTGCTGCAGGAGGTATTGGCAGTGGAGAAGCCATTGCCGCTGTGATGGCACTTGGTGCTGAAGGTGCACAGATTGGAAGTTTGTTCGCCGCCGCCGAAGAAAGCAGTGCCCATCAAAATTTTAAACAAAAAATCACATCTTTAAAAGATGGTGATACTGAATTATCTCTTAAACAACTTACCCCAGTAAGATTGATTAAAAACGAATTTTATCAAACCATTAAAATTGCAGAAAACAGATGTGCTAGTTCAGAAGAACTATCTGAATTGTTAGGAAAAGGCAGAGCTAAAAAAGGCATGTTTGAAGGTGATATGGTTGAAGGTGAGTTAGAAATTGGTCAGATTTCTTCTACCATTCATTCTATACAACCTGCATCTGTTATCATGAACAATTTGATAGAAGGGTATAACAAAGCCATTGCTCAATTCAAACCATTTTAAACTTGGAAGATTTTTCGTTACATACTTTAAACAATGGCTTGAGAATAGCCTATAAACATGTTGCATCAACAGCAGTTACACATATCGGATTTACTATTGATGCTGGGTCTAGAGACGATGGCAAACTACCAGGCACGGCGCATTGTTTCGAACACATGTTGTTTAAAGGCACTGGAAAGCGCAATGCCTACAACATCATCAACAGACTAGAAGTAGTTGGTGGTGAAATGAACGCCTTTACTACCAAAGAAATTACAGTTCTTTACGCTTCAATAATCAATGACTATGCTGAGAGGGCTCTTGAATTGCTATCAGATTTAACTTTTAATTCTACATTTCCTCAAAAAGAATTAGACAAAGAAAGAAAGGTTATAGCCGAAGAAATCAATATGTATTTGGATACACCTGAAGAAAACATCTATGATGAATTTCAGGAAATGATTTTTGAAGGTCATTCTTTAGCACCTAATATTTTAGGCACACCAGAAAGTTTAAATAAGATTCAGGCAACACATTTATTACAATTCTATAACAGATACTACCATCCTAAAAATGTGGTTTTGAGTATCAGTTCATCGTTGCCTTTAAAACAATTCATCAAATGGTCTGAAAAGCACATTTCAATCGATAGGAAGTCATTCACAAAAATTGAGCGACCGTCGTTTAAATTGTACACACCAAAAAACATTACTAAAAGTACAGAGCACGTGCAATGTCATGCCATATTAGGCAATACTTGTTATCCGCATTTACATAAAAACAGATTGCCTATGCTTTTACTCAATAATATTTTGGGTGGACCAGGCATGAACTCGAGGTTGAATTTAAGTGTGAGAGAGAAGTATGGTTACACGTACAACATCGAAAGTGGATACACAGCATTTAGAGACACCGGATTGTTTCATTGTTATTTATCGACTGATAAAAAGAACTTGAATAAAGCAGTAGATCTAGTCAAAAAAGAATTGAAGAAATTGAGAGATACACCTCTTACAAATACCCAATTGAAACATGCAAAGATGCAGTTCAACGGTCAGATTGCATTAGCAGAAGAAAATCGAATGAACATCATGTTGATGCTGGGTAAAAACATTGCTCAAGATTATTCGATTGAATCATTACAAGAAGTTATAAACAAAATCAACAACATTTCGTCAACTCAATTGAGCGATTTAGCCAATGAAATTTTTGATATTGAAAAGATGAGCTATCTTGCATACATATCTGATTAGGATCCGAGTTATGAAAATGTTACACAAGATCGTCAGGATGATAGCGGCAGGAGAAAATGAATCATTAGATTTTAAACAAACAATATCTGATGCTTCAAAGATTGCCAGAACAATTGTATCATTTGCCAATAATAAAGGAGGTACTTTATTAATTGGTGTTAGAGACAACGGTAGCATTGCCGGAATCAAATCAGAAGATGAAAAGTATATGTTAGAACTGGCAGCTACTTTTTATTGTACCCCCAAAATTGACATAAATATTACAGAACACGAGATAGATAGGAAAATTGTTATTGAAGCAAGAATCCCAGAAGGCAAAGAAAAACCTTATTATGCAAAAGCAGAAGATGGCAGCTGGTGGGTGTATCACAGAGTAAAAGACGAAAGTTTACAAGCCAGTCCAGTGATGTATCAAGTGCTTAAAAAGCAGAACAGGCATCAAGATGAACTGATTACCTACAGTTATTTAGAATCTGAAATTCTAAATACTTTACAACCTGAAAAAGGCATTTCTTTAACAGATTTGTTGAATGTTATAAAAATAAAAAGGAATCGGGTAATCTATAGTCTAGCAAAGTTGATCCATTTCGACCTAGTGAAGGTAGAATATGATCACAAACTTGAAATTTTCTCCTTGAAAGCATAAATTTTGATATTGTATTAAAATTTATAGCACTGAAAATCAAAAGTCTAAAAAAAATAACAATCTTTTTACATTAAGACTGTTTTTTCAAATTTCCGTTTCGTATATTTGTGTATAACGCGCTGATTATTAATAAGTTTAAATACTTAATGAGTAAAAAAACCTAGATAATTAGCCCTAAAAAATCAACCAAATGAATCGAACAATGTTGTGCAAAAAGTACAAATTATTAACCCTCATCCTGCTGCTTGGTTTCAGTAACCTCAAAGCGCAATCTATTGATTTCATTGCAGGAGCCTCCACAAGTCATTTTTTAGGTGATTTGGGAGGAAAATTCTCATTAGGTACCAATGACATTTCCGACTTAGACTTGCCATCGACACGTTATGCAATTACTACCGGATTGAGATTCAATCTTGGTAGAACCTTTGCGTTAAGAACAAATTTATGGTATGCGCGTGTAGCCGGTAATGATAAGTACACAAAAAACAGAGAAAGACATGGTAGAAATTTAAGTTTCTTTAGCAGCATCTACGAAGCTGATGCAGTGTTAGAAGTTAACATATACAGATCGCCTGATAAAAAGAAGATTTTGTACGTATTTGGAGGTGTAGGATATTTCCATTTCAATCCGAAAACTAGGATGAATGGTAAAGTTTATGAACTAAGAGACTATGGAACTGAAGGTCAGTTTGCTATTGCAGGCAAATCTCCTTATGATTTAAATTCAATTTGTTTCCCTTTGGGATTTGGTTATAAATTCAAATTAAGTAAACGTGAATTCCTTACAATTGAAGTGAATTCTCGCAAATCTAGAACAGATTATATAGACGATGTTAGTACAAGATATGTGGATGCAAGTTTGTTAACTGCTGCAAAAGGTCCTGATGCTGCTGCACTTGCCGACAGAAACATATCTGACATACCAGGATTTTCTAGTCCAGGTTCTATACGTGGCGACCCCAAAGACATGGATAACTTCTTCTTCTTCTCATTTAGTTACAACATTACTCTAGGAGCAGGAAAAGGTGGTTATAGTTTTGGAACTGGTAGACGCCCGAGAGGAGGCATTAACGGAAAACGTAAATGCTTCGAATTTTAACGCTAGTCCGGTAAATTTGATTTCATATTTTTTTTTCTAAGCCCCGATTGGGGCTTTTTTATTGCCTAATACGGCCACTTATTACTTAGATTGCTGTAAGATTCAATGGTAAACTTAATCTGTGGTCTGTAGGTAAATCTATTGCTTTCTGCGTACACCAAAAACACCCCTAACCTCAATCGCTCTTTCCATATTCTGATAACTTTCTCAAATCCAACAAACACTTCTGCGTATCTCATTGGAGAAGAAAAGCTTCTAATTGGATCAGAAAATTGCGATACAGTGTCCTTAGTAAATAAGAATCCTCCGCCCGCTACTTCTACTATATTAAGTTTCTTAAGAATTGGAATTTTATTGATGACAGAACCATTGAATCTATGGAAATAATGCCCTTCATAAAATCTTCTAAGTGTCGAAAAAGACTTATCTATTCCTTGGAATGAATACAATGGATTGGCAAAGAAAACCGGTCCTACCCATCTATGAAATTTTTGATCTACCAGCCTTAAATCCCTTGAATTCAAAAATTCTCCAGAAACAAATCTGTAATTACTTATGCCCGCAAGTCCAATTTTCATCTCTTGTTCTACCGCAAATTCGGTGTAATCAAAATCTACTACACTACCTAATTCATTAATTCCTTTGCGATATCTAAAGCTAAACTCTGGCCATTTCGACCCTAATATCAATTTTCTATAAGGCTCTCTAATGTATTTCTGACCAGGCACATAGTACAAACTTAATGTGCCATAAAGTGCGCTGTAGTATGGAAATTTCACTACTCCATTGGCATTATAAAAAATACTATCGCCTCTCGAATCAAACTTCATCCCTTCCATTGAACGTCTGTTGGCATACTCTGCTCCCGTTCCTATATAAAAACCATTGAATATTTCCAATCTGTGAAAGGCATTCACATATTCATGAACATAAAAATTGTTTCTGCTAAAGACGGCTAAATAAGATGTTACTGGATTAATAATACCGAAATCTTGACCCGCACTTATGCTAAAATAAGCCCGTTTAAATGGGTCATACAGATGGTAAATACTGACACTGCCCTTTAAGTCTTTATTGATAGTACCAAAAGATGGACTTACACTTGCGGATATGTATTTCTTGTTTTTAAATTCTCTCTCATAAGCTACCCAATAATTGAATCTTGGTCCAGCAATATAAATTGGAGTATAAATAGTAGCCAATGGCTTAAACTCCCAATACCTCTCCTTTTTTCTCAGATAATTTCCTTGACCAGTAAAAAAAACCTTTTTAAAGGTTATTCGATTGTACACACTATCGGCCGAATCTCTAAACTTTGTCTGAGAAAACACAGCTTTCATACTATCAGAACGTCTGATGAAAGCCAACTCCTTAGGGGTATAAGGCTCTAATCGTTTTGTTTTCCAGAAATTACTATCTCTTTCATATGCTTCTTTAGTGGTAGAACTTAACTCATTGTTAAAGAACTTCTTTTTGTATTTTTCGTTGAATTTATAATTGGTGTAATACACCGCTGTGCGACCACTGCTGGCTGTTTTGCCATACTTAGCCTTATACGTAAATTCTTGCTTGCTGTACACATAATGTGAATCTATCAATTGGTAGTCTTGTTTGACTTCAAAAAAGTCGTACTCAACCATATGGTACTTCGGGAAACTTAATTTTAAAGATTTCACACACCAAATACTGTCTTCAATAATCAACTCACCACTCACCAAGGCATTGCCCATTAAACCAGGACTAACCTTAATTTGATAATAGGTCTTGCCATTCTCTTCAAACACCTTTATCATTCGATATTTATAGGCAATCAGTCCGCTATTGCTTATTGGAGATAGAATTGGCATTTCGCTTAATGCTGGTACTTCCACCAAATTTCTATAGAAATTAAAGTTGCCATCCGTGTGTGTCAAATAAAACAGTCCGGCTCTCGACCCTCTGATATCAACACCTTTGCGTTCTTCTTTTATTTTATCTGGTGGAGAAATGTGTACAGTAAGAAACACTTCAGCTATATTTAAACCACCATAAAATTGCTTGGCTTTGGTGGTATCTTTTTTAAACAACGAGGTGTCTTTTTGTTGCAGTTTAAGTTCTCTCAATGAATCCTTCTCCGACTTTTTTCTGGTCGATTCTTCTGTTTCAGTTGCCTTGATGTATGCGTCCACTGAATAAGAAGCCATTTGATTGAATTTGTTTTTATTCTCAATAACCTTTCGAATGATTTCTTCAGAGCGGTCTTGTCTTTTTGATGACACTTTTGCCCCTTTAAGTTCGGATACTTTCTCTTCTAAAATGACATTTAATTCGGCATCTTTTCCAGAAAGTGTTACTGGCATTTTAAGTGTTTTGAAATTGCTTAAAGTGAAAATAAGGACATAAGAACCATCAGATAATTTGAACTCGTAGTTGCCTTTAATGTCGGTAAAAGTCCTTTGAGTTTCATTGCCCTCTACAGAAACGTGCACATAGGCTATTGGTTCTAACATCGAGTTAGTAACCACTCCCTTCACTGAGTAAAACTGTGCGAATACATTTTTACTGCATAAAAGAAGACAAAATAAAAATGTTACATGTAGTTTTCTATTCACTTTAGCTGTAACGCAATTTTATGCAATTTGTTACAAATAGGCACTATCATGTCGATAAAAGCCTTAAAATTAGAAATCAAATTATGAATTAAATGCTTCTGAAATGGCATTAGCCAATTCAGCATACTCTTCTGATGTCAATTTTACACGTTCTCCTGTAAAATTCATATCCCCTATTGTGTTCATTGGAATCAGATGAATGTGGGCGTGAGGCACTTCTAATCCAACCACAGCCACACCGATTTTTTTACATGGCACAACTTTTTTGACAGCAATGGCGACTTTCTTTGCAAAAACATGCATATGAGCTAAAACCGCATCATCCATATCAAAAATATAATCGACAGCATTTTTGGGAATGACTAAAGCATGCCCTTTTGCCACTGGATTGACATCCAAAAACGACAAAAATTGATCATTTTCTGCAAGTTTGTAGCAAGGTATTTCACCAGCTATGATTTTTGAAAAAATGGTAGACATAAGACTATAGAGAGATAGAAAGAATCTCTAGCTTAACAACGCCAGCAGGCACATGAATTTCTACAACATCACCTTTAGATTTGCCAATTAAACCAGCACCAATAGCTGATTTACTAGAAATCTTACCAAGTTTCATATCTGCTTCTTTTTCAGAAACAATCATGTATTCCATTTCTCTATTAGCGTTCAAGTTTTTAACTTTCACTTTGCTAAGCAAATTGACTTTAGAATTATCCAATTTGCTTTCATCAATGATTCTAGCGTTAGCGAACATCTCGTTCAACTTTGCAATTTTGGCTTCAAGCAAGCCTTGAGCTTCTTTTGCAGCATCATACTCGGCATTCTCGGATAAATCACCTTTATCTCTTGCTTCTGCGATTTGGGCACTGATAGCAGGCCTCTGAACCTTTTGTAAGTATTCGATTTCCTTTTTTAAGTTGTCGTATCCCTCTTTGGTTAAATAAACGATTTCACTCATGGTTGATATAGCTTTTTAAAAAAAAACAAGTGCTTCCAAAATGAAAGCACTTGCGCAAAGTTAATAAAAAATATTTTAATTAGTTGATTAGAATTCTTAAACCAAAAGTATGTGTTCCAGAAAATGGGTTAGTACTTCTGTATGAATAATCTACACCTAGGTAAGTTGGAGTTTCACCTTTTTCAACTTTATTTACTGGAAATTGAACAGTAGCACCCATATTCATACCTGTATAGGCATTGTTTCTAGTTTCATACTTCAAAATACCTTTTTCGTAGTTGTAACCAGCTCTCAACATCAACATTTCTTTGTAAGCGTATTCTAAACCAAAAGCGGTTTGGTTAGGAGCAGCGGTGTTACTTGTAAAACTCAAAGCGGTTGTCAATCTGTGCCAGTACTTATCTTTTTCGGTATCCAATCTAAAGTCGTATGCTACACCGATGTTGATGAACGAAGGCAATGGCGTTTTATCAGAACGTTGCAATGTTGTTTGGGTATACGATTTACCATCGATGTTTGATTTAGCAGCTAAACCGTCACCATAGTATCTTACGTCTGTACCTAAATTCTTAATACTTACACCGAAACGGATATCAGAAGCTCTTGCAGCTGCTGGATTGGTTGAAGCGTTTTTGTATTTCTCAGTTTTCTTAGACATCAAGTCAGCGTATTGCAAACCTGCGTCAATAGCTACTGCGCTCACTCTAACGTCTGGTGTTGATTCAGAAGCCAACTTAACGTTTAAGCCCGCTGAAATTTTTTCACCGAAGTTATAAGCATATCCTAAATTAATGTTACTGATTGAAGCTTTGTAAGTTCCAATTCCGCCATCTGGTTGGTCGTATGTGGTGATAGGAATTTGACCTAGTGAGAATGAAGAAACACTCATTCCCAATACTCCTGATTCTCCTACTGCTTGAGCAAAACCAAACGAATTGATGCTAATACCGGTACCAACTAACCAAGCTGATCTGCTAAATGCAAGCTCAGTTTTGTTTACTTTACCAAGACCTGCAATGTTCCAATGGAATGATTCCACTCCAGAAACACCAGCAGAATTGGCGTTACCCATACCACTTGATTGTGCCCATCCATTCACCATTAGTTGTGTGAAACCGTATTGACCGGTTCTTGCTGGTGCAGATAACTGTGCGTATCCTGCACTTGCACATAACATGGTGATTGCTAAAATTATATTCTTTCTCATACTGATTCTTCTAAATTAAGTTTAATAAGTGTCCAAATCTAATTGACGCATTACGCCATACCATTTCAAAATCTTCTCTCCCAAATCACCACAATCTACGTGGATGATATAGAAACCACTGGCCACAGGAACCTTACCGTTGTTTTTCAAATCCCAATCAACAAACGTTTCTTGATCGTCTTTTTGGATTCTTCTTACCAATGTACCATTCAATGTGTAAATTGAAATGGTAGCTTTTGGAGGCAAGTTTGTGATTTTTACTCTTGAATCAATTGCACTTGACTCATAACCGCTGGTAGCGTAATATGGATTAGGAACAACATTGATTTTATCTACAGCTACTTTACCAGTCTCTTGATTGATATTGTTGTAGATGCTTTCTGTAGAGAAAGTATATCTTGGTAAATATGTGCTATCACCACCTGCTACATTTTTAGTATATGGTTTGCGCATATTCAAAGTGATTTTTACTTCTGTCGGAATTACACCTTTAAGGTTGCCTTTAGTTAAGCTAAAGCTTGGTGCAGTCATAGCTGGAATTACCCACATTGCTTGAGACATCACTTTACGTTTGTCTGTTTGAGATGGAGATAAGTTTGGACCAGTAGTTTTCAATAATGCTTGATAAGCAGCACCTTCGTCATAAGCTGGGCCTTTATAAATTCTTGAAGACATACCTACGTAACTTCCCATGATATAAATGTTGTGTTTACCACCAAAGTAATAGTAAGTACCATCAGAATATTTACCAGTTGGATTCCAAATCATGTCTTTACCACCTTCTGTTTCTGGTAAATATGAATCTTCACCAAACATGATATTTAATCTTTCACCAGTTTCTAAGTTGATAGCATAACCTGGGAAATATGATCTACCCATATCACCAGGCTCGTCTACCCAACCAGTTAATGAACCATCAGCTGCATTATATGTTGGACGTTTTGAAGTGTGATAACGCATGTTGAATTTCTCCATATTGCCTTCACTTAAATCTTTGTCCTCTGCCATTTCTAATACCACACATCTTGTCCATTTTCTAACATCAGGAGTGATGACCAATTGTACACTTGCCAATTCTGATATAGGATTATCTGTTACTTGAGAACCTTTCCAAGCTGGATTGTATAATACTGCTCCGTTGCTTGCATTCGGACCTTCAGTTCTTGCACATAAAGCATATGGCGCAATTCTTCTGTCCCAAATTTTCTCAAATGCTTCATATGGATCGTAAGCATCGTTACCTGTGTGATTTGGATCGAAGTCAGAATAGAAATCGTGTAAATACGGATCTAAGCTAGCAGCTGACAATCCACTTGTACCTGAACGAATCCAGTTGAACGGGTTGTAATCAGCATCAACATCTGTTACTGCTGTTAACCAACGTTGGTTGTCATCAGCAAATGTTACGTTGAATCCTAAGAAACCATTTGTAGGTTCGCCATAAGGATTTCTACCAGGAGAAGGCACTTGTTGAATTTCAACTGCCAATCCCCAATCTCTTAAGTTGTTGATGGTTTTTGTTGCACCACCAAAGCTTACTTTACCTTGTACTGTCTCAATTTTATTTTCAATAGTACCATCCGCATAAACTGATTCGCCAGTTGTTAAGTTGGTTAATACCCAATGTGATTTAGCGTTGATTGAATCTTGATATTTCAAAGAACCACCTTTAGCAGGCACTGGATTTTTTTCTATAAATCTAAATTCAAAATCAGCTTTTGGCACCAATAGAGGGTCAACTACTTTAATTTTCACTGGACCATTACCTCCCATATATACAGGTTCGTTGTCAACATTATTGGCTAAAATTCTATCTATGGTTTCTTTGGTAAATTCTAATACCATTCCACCATTACCTCTACCTGACATTTGTTTAAGCATTGGACCATCGCCATAACCAGCTTGGATGCCACTACCACCAAATTCTGGTTCTGATTTGTGAGGATATCCTGAAATTTTAACAGTGTTTCTTCCTGCAAGGAATTGAACTGCTTCTAATTTTTGTGGGTCATTTGAAGGATAACCATATGCAATAATTAGGTAATTGTATGTTTTGAAGTTTACAAGTGATTTGTTAGAACCGGCAGCAAATGCATCTTCTTTAATAGAGAATGTGTGGTTGATACCTACGTTTGCTCCATTAACTTTAAGTTTCGGTACGTTAGCAGATACATCCGCATCGTACTCTTGGTTAATCATGGTAGATATACCATCTTTAACGTCGCATTGCAACACCAATCTTGCTTTTTCAATATCATTCAATTCTGAGTTAGACACCGTACCATCTTTCAATTGGTACACCATGTAACCTTGGAATTTGTATTCAATGGTTTGATTGGCTTCGTTTTTAATGTCTTCTTTATAATTTTCTGTAACGTCAGTATTTAAGAATTTCAAAACCAATTCGTTTTCTAACTCTTGAATTTCCACTGTTGGAGGCTCAGGACCATCAGGTAAATCGAATTTGTTGTTGAATAATTTTTGAGCTTTATCAGATGCTAATTTCAATAGGCCTAAAGAACCTGTTGCACCACCTGAAGTAGTTTTTGCCCAAACAACACCTACAGTTACTGTGTTAACAGCACCTGGTTTTAAAGTAAAAGGACCAGCAGATTGTAAGAAACGTCTGTCACCAGGTTGGTTACCTGCAGATTTTTCAGTCCATTTTGGTTGACTAGCAGTAGCAGGGTTTGTACCATCATCGAACATGTATTTAGTACATAAGCTACCATTAACACCGTTACCACCATATTTCATACAAACACCATTCATCCAGTTACCTTTTAAAAGGTTATAGAAGTCAATAGCGTTATCTGGGTTACCATTTACTGGGTCACTTGTATTATTGTAGTATACGAAAGCGCCCATTCCTAACTCAATTCCGCTAGTATCTTTTGGACCTTGGAAAAAGTCAACACCAACACTTGGAGGATTTAAACCATAACCAAGTACACCTTCGTCGTTGTCATCACCATTGTAACAGTATCCTAAGCTTCTGCCTACGTCACAACCAACATAGTCGTCAGAGTAGTTACCTAAGTCAGCGTCTACCCATTCACCAAAGTATGTTTCATCTAAATTTTCAAAACCTCTATTAACGATGGTCGTTCTGTAGAAGGTCATGTTGTTCACCTCATCATTTGTTTCGAAAGCGAAAGCAGTAGTTTGCAATTCTAAACCGATTGGAATACCACCTGTTTCAGAGTGCACGTTACCTCTATCGTTGTATACGAACCAAATCATTTGATCAGGTTGGTCTTTTGGCAAATTTTTGTCAGGAGTTCTTGAAGGGTCAAGAATCGGATAATCACCAATGTAAGGGTTGTATACACCATTAGCGTCAACATCAAAGAACGGCGCTAATTGATTGGTTTGATTGCTAGCGAAAGGGGTTGAAGAATTACCAAATGCTGGCCATTCTAAAACGTTTTTAGCCAAATCAGCATTACCTGAAGTTTGTTGTCTGATGATTTCTTCTCTTGTTACTTTGAACATTTTGTCCCAAGATTCGCAACGAGAAGGATCAGTACTTACGTCGTTCATATCCAAAGTACCTGGCCAGAAGTCGTTACCACGTTGACGGTAAGTCATAGCCGCCATACGCAAGTTACCGTCGCCTCTACCAAGACCACCAATCCAAAGAGCACCAGAGAACAACGAATGTTTTCTAACACTGTTTGCATCCGTTACTTTAGGTATTTCATATTTAGGGTTGTTCAAATCCCACCACATGTCACCACCATTTAAAATTCTGGTACGAACGTTATTGATATCTAAGTCAGCACTCTGAGAGGCTGATTTACATGTATTGGCAAATTCTGCCATTCCTCCGTTTTTAGAATTATTGGTAGAGCCGCCTTTTCTTAGAGTAAGATTCTTAATCTCTGCAGCGTTTGCTGTCAAAGTCATTAAGACTAAGGCTGACATCCATCCAAATCTAAGATAAACACTTTTCATATTCTTTCTCTTAATTTAAATAGTTGGTTGTTATTGGAAATAAATTTTAGCTCCTAAATACATCATTCTTGGAGTTTGGTAGTTGAACGGACTGTTTACAGCTGTTTTATAGTAGAAGCTATAAGCGTCAGCGCTCAATTGATTTTGTAAAGCTTGTTGACCTTTTGGTGAGTTCAAGAAACCGTCGTCGTCAACTGCACCTGTATATGGATTTACAGAGTATACAATTTTTGTGTTGAACAAATTGGTACAGTAGAAATATACTTGCATATATGCACCTTTAGATTTACCGTCTTTGTTTTTCCAATTCAAAGGAACATCTTTTTGGATGTTTAAGTTGGTGTTTAACTGCCATGGCAATCTAGAACCCCATGGTGAACCTTTGATTGGCGCTCTGTCTACAGAACCTAATTGCACTGGTTGTGATGTTGCTGTATATGGCAAACCTGAAGTCGCAGTGAAGATTAAGTTAAAGTTGGTGTTTGAGAAAATTTTGGTTTTTCCAATGATTGGACCATAGTATTTTCTTTTCTCTTTTAATTTAGCAGTTGCACCTTTACCATCGAAGAATTCCCAGTTGAAAATAGCTTTCAATTGGTGACGGATATCCAAATCACCCAATGGGAATAATGATCTTAAGTTAGGTTGGTTTGATGCAATCAATGCTCTTTGAGAGTTAACGTTAGAACCTGTACCATCAGCAAACTGCAAAGTATAGTTACCTGTTAACGAGATGTTCTTTTCACTAGCGTAGTTCATTTCAACAATCAAACCTTTTACTGTAGAGAAGTCTAAGTTGTTATAAGAAATGTACGTGATAGGATAAGCGTTGTTGTATTGGAAAGCACTGATATCGTTTCTAGTTTCTCTATAGTAAGAAATGAAGTTTAACAATGTGCTTGGTGACAACTGTTGTCTGAAACCAATTTGGTAGTCAGTTGTCAATCTTGAAGTCAATGCTGGGTTGCTAATCGCATCAGTTGCTTTTTGTGTCATGAACACATAATCATCGATGGTAGCAAAGTTAGCAGATGGTCTTTGTGCCAATACGTCGTAAGATGCGTAGAACAATGATTTGTCGTTCAAAGGGAATTTGAAGAAAATACGTGGTAAAATGTTCACTTTTGGTTTGTAGTCTTTGAAAGACTCTGCAGTAACATTTTGATTGTTTGGATCTACTAAGTAAGGAGCAATTTTACCATTGCTGGTTCTGTTTGCGATATAATCAGGTGAAGACAATTGAGTACCATTTTCATCGTACCAAACGTTGTCTTTTCTGTAACCTAAAATCTTTCTAGGGTTCTTAACATCATCCACGTATACAGCGTAGTCGTCACCAATATTGTCAGGGTGCTTAACAGCAACACCGTCTAATTCGCTTACTTCACCTTTCTGTTTTACTGGATACAATGAATATGGATCTTTTAATACTGATTGGTTAGCATCGTATCTTTCTAAACGCAATCCCAATCTGAATTCCAAATCTTTGAAGTTGAATTGGTCTTGGAACCAAGCTGCTGTATATATAGGCATGAATGCACCAATTTTTCTGCTAGGATCTTGTAAGAAGTCGTTAACACTTGGTTTGCCTCTTAACTTATTTCCTAAATGGTCGTAACCATAGTATTGAACAATCGCACTACCATTGTTTAACAACTCATCAGCACTAAACATGTTCAATGAGAAGTCTGAAGGTTTGTAAGAATTTATATCTATAAAGGTTTGGTCGTTCACTTTTTTACCATAAACATCTACTGCACCTTCAGAAATCAATTTGTTTCTGAAATTTTTATCGAAGTTAGATTGTTTAGCTGTGTTGACTAAACGGTTGTAACGAATTGTATCTTGGAAAACGCCATTTGCATCATAAGAAACAATTGGATTAGATTTATCCAACTCTGCAATGTGACTGTTAGCGTATTGATACATTAATCTCCAAAGGTTAGTTGCACCTAAGCCATATCCTCTTGCTACTGATTGTTCGTACTGAATACCAAATTGCAATTTGTGACCAGAAGCAGCCTTCTTAGATGAGTTCAATGCACCTTTTACTTCTGTTTCACCCATAGCAAACAATGTGTAACGTTCGCTTTGAGATTTGCTGTAACCAGATAATGGGGTACCTGGAGTGTTCCATAAAGAGTAAACGTTGTTAGGACTGTAACCGTTTAACAAACCTAAACCTTGTAAGATTTGAGCGTCACTTGTTACGTTTGCACCGAATTCTCTGTATTTATCAAACAATGCTGAAGTGTAGTTACCTCTAACAGTATTGATGTCAGCTTGAGAGAATCTGATAGCAGTATCTCTGAAACCAGTTTGTTCCCAGAAGTTTCTTAGGTAAACTGTATCACCATTTTGATCAATGAATTTTCTAGATTGACCAGTTGGATTGTTGGTATTACCATAATAAGAATAGAATTCTGTTGGATAGTGTTTGAATGAACCGATATAACCATAATCAAATACATTGTCTCTGTGGTCGTTGTCCATAGACTTAGCCCACGTAGACTGGTAGTCGAAACGCAATGTAAATGTGGTATTGTTTAAAGTCGTTCTTGAAGCTCTTGCTGCAGAATCTGGACCTTTAAATGATTGGGTATATTTTACATAACCTAAAGTATAAGTACTGCTTGAGAATGGATTTGATTTGTAAGCCATGATGTTGTTACCACCATTTACACCTTGAGAGTAAGCAAAGTTACCAAATACTGATAATGTAGCCAATGAAGATAATTTGAAATCGAATTTCGCGTTGGCGTTGGTGCTCAATGCATAGACATTTGGTCTTACTTTAACCAAATCGTAATCATTTTCTGTTAAATAAGAAGCTGCATTTACGAATGCACCATCTTTATTGATTAATAAAGGATTTTTTTCTAAGTTGGCTAATACATCGTCTTTAATCACGTAGTATCCAATGTAAGACGGACTAGGTTCGCGGATGTATGAGAAGTTTGCACCAAAATTCATTGAAGCAACTGGAATTCTTTTAATAGAACTTTTGCCTTTTTTGTAGTCTGGATTAATTTTCCATAAAATTGGAGCAGCATAGAAACCTTCAATTAAGTTAGAGTGGTATGGATTAAACATACTGCTGCTTCTTACTTCTAATGACGCTGCTTTTCTTGCAGAAATGGTTCCACCTTTTGTGGTGATATTGATACCCAAACCAGTGAAGTCACCAAATTGAGCAGGAATACCAGCTTGCATAACTTCGGTTTGACCGTTCATTGATTGTGCTAAAGATGCGTTATTAACTCTCACACCATCAATAAACACCGCAGTACCATCTGTTCTAGAACCTCTACCTACAACACCATTTCTGGTTTGAGTAGTTCCACCTTGATATGCAGCGATTGAAGCACCACCTCTAAGTCCAGTTTTCTTTAAATCTTTATCAGATGTAGTTGAAGATGTTCCGGTTTTCTTTAAAGCATTTTCTTTGGTTTTAGTCCCACTTACTGTGGTTCCACCAAATTCTTTTACATTATATGCCGATAACTCGATATCATACTTCTTACCTTCTGACGTCACCTCAAATAGTGAACCTTCAAAACCTAAGTAACCTTTTTCAACATCCTGAACCATGTTTACTCTGATAGAGTAAGAACCAGGTACGACGTTATTAAAGTTGTACTCACCATTGAGCTCCGACTTTGTCACATTAACAGAGTCGCCATACTCGTTTAAGAGGATAACAGGTACATCTTTTTTAACCTTTTTCTCTCTGTAAACAACACCACGAATCGAGCCTGAATTCGATTGAGCCTCTACTCCGAGGAAACAACCGATACTCATCAAGATCAGTAGTAACGATTTAAGCGTAAATTTAATATTCATATTTATTTTACAATAACAATTTTTCTTTTAATTAATTTCTATAAAAAGTGAGGCAATTTCACTGTTTTTTTTTGATTAATCAACTTTCATCTAAATAAATTTTGGTTTTATCGTAAACCTTTTAATTTTTTCAGAAAGTACTTCAGCTATCCTATAATAACTTTCGGTTGACCAACCAGCTACATGCGGCGTGATAATCACTTGATTACCAGACGTCAAATTCGTAATCAGAGATTTTTCTTCTTCACTTAAATTTTTGAAATTTTCATTCTCCAACACATCACAAGCATAGCTTTTTATTTTTCCACTAATTATTCCATTCATCACATCGTGGTTATTGGCTACTTTGCCTCTGGAAGTATTTAACAATACCACGCCATCCTTCATTTTTCTAATTAATTCGTCATTCAAAAGTCCTTGAGTTTCAGTGGTCAATGGCACATGAAAACTGATGACATCAGATGTCATAAGTAATTCATCCATAGACACTTGAGTAGCATAAGGCGATGAAATGTTTTGTTTGTACTTATCGTATGTAATTACCTGACAATCAAATCCTGACAACTTCTTAGCCACCATAGAACCTGTATGCCCAAAACCTATAATTCCAACCGTTTTGTTTTTGATTTCCCATCCTCTGTTGTCCTCTCTCTTCCATTCAAAATTGCTCACCTCTTTGTGCGACTTTACAATTTTTTTGCTCATGCCCAACAAGAGACCTATCGTGTGTTCTGCAACCGCATCTCTATTGCCTTCTGGAGCATTCAGCAACTCTATACCTTTTGAAGTGGCATAAGCTTCATCGATATTATCCATACCTGCTCCACCTCTTGCTATGCATTTCAAATTCGGTAAAGCGTCAATCAATTCTTTGTCAAAATTGATTTTGCTTCTCACAGCTACAATAGGGGAATTGTAAATACTTTCTAGTACTTGGTTCTTAGAGATTTCAGGTTGATAAGAATACGAGATATTGGCTTTAGATAGATTGTCTAAGAAAATTGGATGAAAATCGTCGATGATAAACACCTGGGCTGTTTGAGGATTAATCATTGCGGGGCGGGCAGATAGTATAGAGCAAATAAACAACACTTTAATGAATAATAAAAAACAGTTTGCCCGCCCTTCAATGAACTTTGTTAACACACTCGTATAAGTAAAAAACAACATTAACATGAATAACAGCTTTCAATACATTCGACAAAACCAGTCGTTAAAATGCTGCAATTGGTCGACATTTGATTTGTATATCATTGATAATGTGGTCATTAATTTTACTTCCTAAACTTTTTTATCTATTGATAACCCCTTCAACAAACAATTAAAATGGTGTTATCGTTAAAATTTTCAGCACCTTACAAAGCTTTGAAAGCCGCTTGTCAAGCTTATTTTATAACTCACTTATTCACAGTCTTTTTTAATAGTGTACAAGATAGTAAAAATCACCTTTTTAGGTGACAGAAAATTTTGTATACGATTGATTATCATAGCCTAATTTAAAATTAAACATACATTTATATCCATAGATTACAACTTTCATGGATGTTATTCACAGTGAATCAAGTGTACTTAGCGTACCTAAGCGTTAGCTTGTATTTATATTTGCGGCAAGTTACATCGGCTTAAGCAACCCATTTGAAAAGTTGATGTCTAATAAAACAAAGCGTTAACACGAAATGATCAGTCAACAGAACGAGCATCAACTTAAAGCTCATCCTTTCCTTTTAGACCCAAAGGCAAGAATCGATGACATCCAATCACTTTTTGGACCGAACACCCTCGACCAATCAACTCATAAACAATTAGCATTGATCATTGAAATTTCTTTGTATGCTCTTTTTGCAAGTTTTATTTTTGTGATGATGCTATTGCCTAATTCGGCTTCAGATATTCAAGCTTTGTTTTCAAACACACCTCTAAGAGATCCAGTTGGCACCATGCTTTGGATTAAAATGACTTTGTTTATCGCCTCATTGGTGCCACTTTTTTGGGCTTTACACCAAAGTTCTAAAAGATTAAAAGGTCGTTTGTTCTTGAAAAGAATCAAGCACTAAACACAGATTTCATCATAATGTCTTTGTAAACCCCATCCCAAAGATGGATTCTCATTTGCAAAGCAGCCTTTACAGCATCTATTGCTTCAGCCCATTTTTGCTCATCATTGCCCAGAAGGTCTTCTGTCATTTCAAAAGCAAGGTGAATGTGATTGCCATTAGCCTTTTGGCACCCAAGGTACATCTGTACAAGTTAGATGGTTTTGTAAATTATTTAATAAAGACATGAATTCTCACACTGTAAAAATGTGGTACTTCATAAACCTTTTTAAGTCTTCAGCAGATTGTATGGCTGAATAGACTTTGTGGTTGACAACTTGATGTTTTAGTGGTTCTATTTCTTTGTTTAGAATTTCAAAATTGGGATGCATATAAAGTCGACAAAAATATAAAAACTCAATTATCTTAAAGCACTCATACCGCCATCGATATGAATAATTTGTCCACTGATAAATTGTGAAGAATCACTCAATAAAAATTTGGCCATTTCAGCAATGTGAGTGGCGTTACCTATTGTTTTTAATGGATGCCTGTCTTTGCTAGATTGGATTTTATCTTCAGTATTAAGCAACTTCTCAGCCAATGGGGTATTGGTTAAAGATGGTGCTATTGCGTTTACTCTTACTTTAGGTGTCATTTCAGCGGCAAGCGAACGTGTCAATCCTTCAACAGCTCCTTTGCTTGCAGAAACAATACTGTGATATGGCATTCCAGTTTGTACCGCCACTGTACTCATCAGCACGATGGATGCAGCATCTTTGCTGAGGTAGCCTTGATACTTTTTAATGCATTCAAGTGCTCCTACAACATTCAATCGGAAATCGTTCATCAATTCATCTTTCTTAACACTTCTATAAGGTTTTAAATTGATAGACCCGGGCATATAAGCTATTCCTGACAATTCGCAACTAATGGCAGGTAATTCCAATTCATCGTTTGAAAAATCTACTGAATGAAATTCCACATCATCTGGCAAATCTTTCTTAGTTCTAGACAATACAATGACATGGTGACCATCTGCTTTTAGTTGAAGCACCAGTTCTTTACCGATACCAGATGAGCCCCCAGCAACAATGAAATTCTTTTGCATGCTGATACAACAATCTCTTTAAATAAAAGTTTTAAAGTTGACATTTTTATACATTCTACATAAGTTTATAACCAAACACTTTATTTTTGAAAGATGAAATTAAAATTAGCGCTTCCAATTATCTTTTTTATTTCCATTTCTCTGCATGCTCAGTACAACCAAATGGTAGAGTACAATAAATTTGACAACGATGATTCTATCATTGTCAAAAACAAAGTATCTGAAGTTGCTACTGTAACCTTATATTACAATTCAAAAGGCAAAACCAGTTCTAATAGATCCATTTATCAATTCACTGAAAAAGGTCTATTAAATATGTACATAAGGTTCTCAGATTCTTCTTCAAAAGCAAAAATTGACCTATTTAATTATGCATTGAGGAATCCTCACAACGACATTTATTTCAGAAATAAAGGTCCGCGTTACAATACCATTAGCAAGTATGCAACTTACAATGAGCATCATCAAGTAACGTGTATTTACAATTACAAAAAGAGTGGCAAATTAACTTCTATCAATACTTTCACATACAAAGACAGCTTCATCCACATGAGCCATTATTTTGATAAGAAAAATCGATTAACGCAATACTTCGTTTACGATTATTCGAAAGGAAAACTCAAAAATACCTCATTGTATTCTCGTAAGCATAAACTAATACGGTTCTGGAATTATGAATGTGATGATATCGGAACCATACACAAATCTAAGGATACCACCAGTTATTGTACATCAAAAACATACACCAATGATGGCAAGATAATTTCAAGCACAGTAAGTTTTGATTACAGAGGAGAACCATTCAAGTGGGTAACAGTACAAGACTCCAACTTAAAGATATTGGAATCGAATTATTATCATGGCAAAGACGAAGAACTAAAATACCACATTGAGTATACTTACATCAACAATAAAATAGCAAGCAGATATTATTGGGACGGGAATATAAAAGGCAAACACTTGTCATCAAAGTTCACAAGATACAATGCCTTGCATCAAATTATTGAAGAAAACGATACCAATAATTTTAGTAAAAAGCCTATTATAACCAGTTCAAAATACACTTATAACGAGCAAGGATTAGTAACTGAAATTATGGGATACAAACAAAATAGACTTTTTTCCTATAAAACATTCAAGTACACTTTTTACAGAAGAGATTAGTCAATTTTGTTGACTTATTTATTCTTTGCTAAAAATTAACTTTCTTTCTTCATTACCAACAAGTAGTTCAACAAGATTGCAACTGACTTCTTCAAGTTAAAAATTGAATGAATTATCCAATCACTTCCCTATATTCGCTGTATGAATCGCAGGGAAATACTCCGTTTACTTGGATTGAGCACTATAGCCATTAGCGCTAAGAAACTGAATGCAAAATCAAAAGAGAAAATAGTTAAACCTATTGTTCTTAGTACTTGGTACAATCAAAGTCAGACTGCTAATACCGTTGCTTGGGATATACTAAGAAACAATGGAAGTGCTCTGGATGCAGTTGAAAGAGGTGTTCAGGTTTCTGAAAATGATGTTAACAATTGTTGCGTCGGACTGGGAGCTAATCCTGATAGAGAAGGCATTGTAACACTTGATGCTTCTATTATGAACCACAAGTTTGAAATAGGCTCAGTTGCTGCATTAGAGCGCATCAAAAGTCCGATTCACACAGCACGTTTGGTGATGGAAAAAACGCCACATGTGATGATAGTTGGCGAAGGTGCACAATCGTTTGCTTTGTCTCAAGGTGATGTCTTAATGCCAACTAAGCTTAGCGACCATGCTGAAAAGGCATATAAAGAGTGGCTGAAAAAAAGCGAATACCAACCCATTATCAATATTGAAAAGAAAGGTGGTCCTATGCCTCCAGAAATTCTAGAATCTGGAGAATTCAACCACGACACCATTGGCATGATAGCTATGGATAGCGAAGGCAACTTATCTGGTGCATGTACAACTAGCGGCATGGCATTTAAAATGCGCGGTCGTGTTGGCGACTCTCCTATTATCGGCGCTGGTTTGTATGTAGACAATAATGTTGGTGCAGCAACTGCTACTGGACAGGGAGAAGAAGTCATAAGAATATGTGGCAGTTTCTTAGTCGTTGAATTTATGCGTAGAGGTTATAGTCCAGAAAAGGCCTGTAAAAAAGCTGTAGAACGCATCATTGAATCATCACCAAAAGACATTAAAAAATTACAAGTTGGTTTCATCGCCATCAACAAAGAAGGTGAGTATGGTTCTTATTCTTTGCACAAAGGATTTGATTATGGAGTAACGACCAGAGAAGGTTTAATTAAAGTAGAATCTGAACACCATTTCAGAAAATGATTACATTAGAAATCGCCGCGAATTCGTGGCAGTCGTGCCTGAATGCATCATTAGGCGGGGCAGATAGAATAGAGCTTTTTGAGAACTTAGCTGATGGAGGTTGCACACCTTCTGCAGGTATGATTAAACGGTCAACTTTGTTGTCTATACCTGTTTACGTTATGATACGACCAAGGGGTGGTGATTTTTGTTATACAGCTTCAGAAATAGACATCATGCAATCTGATATAGAATACTGCAAATCAGTAGGTGTTCAGGGCATTGTCTTTGGTGTCTTAAACCGCAGTGGTGAAGTCGATCAAGACATTTGTAAAGAGCTACTTAAACTTTGGAACGGACCAGCAACATTTCATAGAGCTATAGACAGAAGTGCTGACATAATGCTCTCAACCAAACAAATTGTTGAACTTGGTTTCGAGCGCATTTTAAGCAGTGGTGGTGCCTTACATGTCATGGAAGGATTAGACAATTTAAAACACATGCAATCAACCTATGGCAAAGACATCATCATTATGCCAGGCGCTGGAGTAACTGCACAAAACGCACATGACATTATTGATTACACTGGATGCAGAGAAATTCATACAACGTGTAAGACAAGCGCAATCTCTAATAAAGGTAGTTTAAATACAAAGTTTAAAGATGAAGTCAGCTATAGTAGCTTATCAGACATACAAGAATTGAGAAGTTGTTTGTTATAAACTTCAATCCCAAAACTTAAATGGAATATTGATATTCGCAACGAAACTCAAATTCTTATAGCGAATTTCTGGAGCTGCCTTGGTGCCAGAATTGGTTGTAATGTATTGATCCATGTTGAAGGCATCAATAACGGTATTCTGAGCCACTAGTCCAAGATTGAAACCCACATTACCTTTTCCTTTTGTTTTAAATGTTTTATAATAAAACAATTCAAATTGGTTGTTCCTGCCCTTTTGGTTATACGACTTATTGGACATCCAATTGTGTAAATAACTCAATCTAAAAAAAGCACCTTTTCCAGCTTTTACGGTAGAGCTAGCAGACAATCCTCTTGTTGTAGTAATAAATTTATCGACATAACTCTCTCCTTCTAAACTACCAGTAGAATAATATGCTCCGCGGGGATAAGCGCCATAGGTATTCATGTTTTCAAATTTATATAAATCGAATTGTGCTCCAACATAAAACACCAAGGCTTTCTTTCCTGCAATTGCGCGAGCAAATCGCATTTCAACATAATCAGTATTTTTGCCTTTCATGTATTGATTCACTTTGAAATCGCTCCATTTGAGAGGCAGATTTGAGCCAACTTGATACATGAATTTTGGGGTAATAGCTTCAATTGCTATTCTAATATTCTTGTAGTTGTATTCGTCATTGGCATCTGATGTGTATTTAATTTGAGAACCTGGTCCAGCAGTTGGAGTAAATCTAAAGATAAAAGGATCATAATACATATTCCCGCCCTTTAACCCAATGGTCCACGCCACATACTGGTTTTGAGATTTTACTTGGTTCGTGTAGTTAACGAACAAGAAGACAAATAGATAGAATTTGTAGTGTTTGGTATTCATAAGCTGCGTAATTTATTTATCAAATTAAATGATAAATAAAATTAAAAAGCAAATAAATTTTACGTTAAAAACTGCTTGTTATTGTATTTAAAAAAAGGCTTCTTTCTTTATACATTCTTTCTTAAAATCAATGTACATTTCATCTCCTAAGAAATACATTACTATTGGCAAACTTGAGTCGAATTTTTCTATAGTTTTAGTAAATTTTATTTCTACATTTTGCAAATCATCTGTTGCTTTAATGATTTGCAATGCATAAAAACTGTTGCTGCCAATACTTAACTTTTCTATCCTCATTTCCTTACATCCTTTTGATTCTCTTATTTCACAACTGATTTCCAGGTTTTGTCCCTTTCTATTTAGTTTAATAATTGACAAATCGTACAAATCAGCCAAATTCTCTTGACTCATATTAGAATTTCTATTGGTGATACTCCCGCCAAATGGAGGTGGAAATCTACTTTGTTTAGCAGTAAAATAACCAAGCTCCGAAATCTTTTCGTTCTCAGAAATCAAAAATCTATGGTAGCTTTCATCTTTTAAATTACAATCACTCGGATAATTCAAAGTATTGAAATGAATTTTGTAATCAAAATTTGGCGAAGGGGATGATTGATTTAATCGTCTAATTTGTGTGTCAGTGGCATCAGTAGCAAATTGATCTAAAAAATTCTTTATAACACCTGATGTATCGCTAATTTGAATAATAGATTTCCAGACATGCATTTCTTCTCTTGGGTTATCTGGTGCTAAATAAAATAGTTCTATTGATTCAAATTTAATTTCATTTGCTTTTACCTTGGTCTCATTGCATTTTCCACTGCATAAGATTAAAAAGCAAAAAATAAGCTTTGTTATTTTTGAAATATGTTTCATTACGATTATTGTATTTATTATTGATTACTTCCTACCCTTCACCAACCAAGATATCCCGAATGCTTCTATGGCTAATGTCTCCATCCAGTAGGTCAAATTCCAATCTTCAAAGGCTTTGTCCCAATGCAACAAAGAACCTATGCCAACTACGGCAATGGCTAAAACCATGACAATCCCGCAAGTTCTATATATCCAAATGCGCTGTTTCTTGTGCTTGGTCTGAGTAAATTGAAAATAGGACATATATGCCAATGACAATAAAAATATAGCGGCTGAAGCATAATGCAATCCTACCCTAAATGCACTCTCTTTTAATTTGGTTACTGATGGATGATATGCCGGCATTGGACACTCTAAAGTGATATTGCTGGTTGGGAATATCAACAACATCAATGCAAAAATTCCGGCCAACGACGATACCACAAAATCCCTCCTGTCGTACCCTTTGTATACCAAAAGAAAAAAGGCCAATAAACTTACAATACTTATCAATATTGGATTGGCTCTGGTATAATAGTAATGGCTTATAGAGTCTTGTGGCACTGGATCTCCAATATCTATAAATACCACCAATGGTAACAAAACTGGAAGAAAAACCCCTAAGTAACCTATTAGTTTTCTAAGCGTCTCTTGCTTATTTAACCAAATAACATTGGTATCTTTAAAATCGAGATCCAAATACGATTCTAGTTTTTTCATACTGATTTACTTTGGCAACAAATGTATAGGATTAGACATTATTTAACCTATCAATCAATTAAAAAAACATTTAATATTCTATTTAAATTCTGTGATTCAAAGACTTAATTTTTTTCAATTACATCCAAATTGTAGTAAGTTTGAAATTGAAATGGTCCAAAAGATAATTGATTTAAGAAGCGATACCGTTACTAAGCCTAGCAAAGCAATGTTAGAGGCAATGATGAACGCCCCTCTTGGTGATGATGTGTTCAACGAAGACCCTACAGTGAATGCCCTTCAAGAAAAAGCTGCCAAACTTTTTGGTATGGAAGATGCCATCTTTTGCAGCAGTGGCACTCAAACCAATCAAATCGCCATTAAGGTTCACACACAGCCCGGTGATGAAGTGATTTGTGATGCTTTATCTCACATCTATTTGTATGAAGGTGGCGGAATTGCTTTTAACAGTGGTGCTTCAGTTAGGTTGTTACATGGTGATAATGGCAGATTTACTGCCGACGATGTCATCAAAAACATCAACGATGACAATGTGCATTTTCCAGCATCAAAAATGGTAAGCATTGAAAATACTGTTAACAAAGGTGGTGGCGTTTGCTGGGATATAGAGTCGCTAAAGTCGATTAAGCAAGTCTGTCAACAACACAATTTAATATTGCATCTCGATGGCGCCAGATTGTTTAATGCTTTAATCGCAAAGGGTGAATCTCCTCTTCAATATGGTCAAATTTTCGATACCATTTCCATTTGTCTAAGCAAAGGACTAGGAGCGCCCGTTGGCTCGCTTTTACTTGGTAAAAAAGAACACATCTACAAGGCTAGACGCATCAGAAAAGTGATGGGAGGTGGCATGCGACAAGCGGGTATTTTAGCTGCTGCTGGTATATATGCATTAGACAACCATGTTGACCGTTTACAAGATGACCACGATAAAGCTAAGTTGATAGCATCTGCATTGAAAGACCTTCATTGGGTTGAGCTAATTTATCCAGTTGAAACAAATATTGTCATCTTTAAATTAAATGAGCAAATGGATGCTAAGCAGTTCATCCAAAAGCTAGATATAGCAGGCTTTAAAGCCACAACTATGGGCAATCAATTGGTGAGATTTGTCTGCCATTTGGATCAAGACATGTCTGATATCGAAAGATTAGCAGAGGTGCTCAAAAAGCTTCATTGAAGTTGTTAAGCAACTTACCTACTTTCAACATCTTATTGGTTTTTTTGCGCAGTGATGTCAGCAATCTGCCTATTAGCAAACTGAACAAAGATGGTACTATCGACACAATAAACAAGGTATACTGCAATCGATCAAAGAAACCGGGCTTTGTAAACTCGTTGTCTCTAAAGAATTTTTCTATGTTTGAAGCCGAATCAAATATCCCTAAAATGGAATTCATTTTTGAATAGTACCACATGCAGATAACAAGCAAAATAACGCTAATTGAATAGGCTGTTATTTCTAAAATAACCAATAATGGACGGGTTACATACTTAGTGGTAGAGCCAGCTGCCACAGTTTTCCGAATCTCAGCTAAGGCTGTTTCTTGTTCTGGTGTCATATAGCAAAAATAACAGATTTATTGACAATTCATATCATTCCATTATTAATGCTATGTTTTAATTACCTTAACACAGCTGTTACACCCAAACTTACCCATCTTGGCAATAGCGGAATGGCCGTAAATTCTTTGTATTCTGTATTGCCTATGTTCTGAACACTCATCCATGTCGTCAATCCCGTTTTGCCATTGATCAATAGACGGTAGTCCAATCTTACATCCATCAACAAATAATCGGTCTTTTCGTTGGTTTTTAAGCCATATCGCTCTATGTATCGAACATTGTAACCAAGTCCGAATCGTTTGTGCTGAATTGACACCTGAGAAATGGATTGCAGTGGCAAATAATTCAATGTAAACTGAGAAATTGCTCCGGTGTTGATGGCAGAACTTTCTAGTACTGTAATGCCCGTTTTCACTCTGAACTGCAATCCTCCTGTTTTAGTCAATACATTTGACCATTTAAATTGATATGCAACATGACCCTCGAAGCCTTTCATTGCAAACGACTGAACGTTTACTGGCAGCCATGGCGCATTCAATGAATCTTTTACTCTATCAATCAACTCGTTGTTGTCTCTTTGAAATACCGCTATTTGAAAGGTAAAGTTATGGATGTTGCCTTTAACTCCAACATCCATATAACTGGCATTCTCAGCTTTTAACAAAGGATTACTAAGATTGGATGGACCAGCGTAATACAAATCTGTAAAGGTTGGCAATCTCTGACCGGTACCATACGAAGCGAAGGTATAAATCTGCTTGTACAATCTGTAATTGATATCTGCTCCAGGATATATTTTGTTGCCTAATACTTTGTTGTTCAGATTGTATAATCCACCAGAGATGCGTAAGTCCTTTATAGGTATTAAAGTCACATCAACATAAGCGCCATAAAACTCACGCAAATGGTCGCCTAAGTTGGTACTGTTGATGACTTCTTTGCGGTATTCTACACCAGCGCCTAGCTCATAATATTTTCGAGACAAACGGTAGTTGAATTCAGGATTTAAAACTGTGGTTTGGTGAAAGTTTCTATAATATCCTGGATTGTTTTTTATAAAAATATACTGATCGTTATTGGCTCTGCCATTCAATCTAATATTTAAGTCGCCAAAGGCTCTGGTTGCGATATCTGCACTGATACTTCCCCATTGTGTGTTGACATATTCGTATGAATTGCTATCAGCAGGCGCGGCATAAAAACCATTGGCACCAAAGGCATTTCTAATAACAGAGCCACTATAATTGAGTCTAAATCCACCTGGTTTTATAGCAGTATTTTGTGTTTCTACAATTTGTTGTATTCTAAAGTTAGAACGTATGGATTGAAAATCTGAATTGTGCCTGTAACCATTGCCCATATCAGCATTGACATCGAACCAAGCTTTCAAATACTGTGATGAAAATCCGTTGAACAATCTGAAACCTTGATTGGCATACAGACTACCTTGTGCATTGTTCTTACCACTACTACCTGCATGTATCTGTGCGACTGTTGTTGATTTCTTTGGCAACTTGGTCACAATATTGACAACACCCGCCAAGGCATTTAATCCATATCTTCGAGCTGCTGCACCTTTAATGATTTCGATGCGGTCTATGGCTTCTGGAGAAATACTTAAATTCAATTGGTGGTGACCAGTTTGAGGGTCGCTCATTTTAACACCATCAATCAAGACAAGCACCTGATCAAAAGTAGAGCCTTGAATTTGTATATCCGCTTGAATGCCCATTGGTCCGCGTTGCCTTAAATCTACCCCCAAAACATACGACAGTATTTCAGCCGTTGTTTGAACTGGCATTTGCTTGATATCTGCTTGAGTAATAATTTGGGTATTGTGACCAATGGTGTTGGTATTGATGGTACTTCTATTGGAATAGATGGCATGCACTTTAGCCGTATCAAACAAAGAAGCTACTGCACTAGAATCTTGAGCATGTGTTGCAAACGACCACATAGTGGCTAGCAATAGAACCGATTTAAATGTATTCATCATATCTAAAAAAATCGGGGGCAAAGGTAATAGAAAAGGGATATTCTCAAAGAAATATTTATCTGATTTTCAATGTCTTATATTTATTGTTGAAGGAATTAATTAAATAAATAAGTTTGTTCAACTTTTCGTTTAAGCATCTAAATTCTTTTAACGAAATACATTCAACTATTGCACATGGAATAGAAATACAACAATGATAAGAGAATAGGATATTCTATAAGTTATGGATATTTTATGTCAACTTAGTTGTCTATATTAGATCAATCCTCTATTGCAATGCAAATTTCAAATGATACAGATTTTGTCCTTTTCTCAGAACTGCAATGTATTGTTGCGACGATAAATCACTCAAGTCAAACTCTATCATAGTACTATCTACAGAATTACCATTGAAGGTTTTAACTACTTGACCAGTAATATTAACTATTGAAACCTCATAATCACCTTCCATAACGTCTAAATTCAATGTTTTATTGGTTTGATTGCAATATCCATTGATGGTGGTGTTAGCATTATTTAAAGCTCCAATACTTGTGTTATCATCTCCTGCTTTAAGCACCAATTTGTTGACATTGCTATAAATTTTACCTGGTACATCAAATCCACCAATCGTATATCCACTATTTCCTATAACGAAACTAGCTCCACCAACTGTGTTTAAGCTAGGATGTTCGCTAACTTCATTCCATGTATTGTTTGTTAAATCAAAATAGTACCAGTCTTTTTTATCCTCAGTCCCATAGGTCCTACCCATACCAAGAAACATTTTACTTCCAATAACAAAACCAAAGGCATAACTTCTATCTCCATTTGGTGCCGCAGATTTGTATGACCATTGATCATTTATCGGATTGTATTCCCAAATACCATTTAAAATACTTGAACCTGTAAAACCGCCGTACAAATATCCTTTGCCATTGAATGACATTGCTATTGGAAAGGCTCTGCCTCCGCCACTATTGACATTGGATTTTTTAACCCATTTATTGGTACTTGGATTATAGGCATACAAATCGTCCATTCTCGGTCCGCCTGAATACAAGCCACATGCAAAATATCCAACTGAATCAATTGAAAATCCAACACCAGCATATCTAGCAACTGGACAATTTGCAATTTGAGACCACGTATTGGTTTTTGGATTGTAACAATAATATGAGCTATAACACATACCCGTTTCTACATCTCTTCCACTTCCTACATAGGCCAATCCATTGATGACAAAACACGACAACTCTTGCCTCGGTCCGCCTGGAAAATCCGCTTTTCTAATCCAAGTATCCTTTTGATCGTCATATGCCCATAAGTCTTCTAAATTGACACCATCCTTATCTGCTCCTGCACAAACATAGCCAATTCCATCGATAGAGAATGCCACATGAGTAGAACGCTCATTGACAAAATTGTTCTTAACTTCCCATTGGCCATAACTAGCTTTAGAGACTTGTATACTGAACAATAAAACAATTAATAGGCTTAGTTTTGATTTCATAATGTAGAAGAATTATAGTGCAATATAAACTTTTTTATTGATAAGGTAAGTTTTTTGAAATCACAAAAAGTTCTTCTTCACTTTTTCTCAATCCACCACAAACTTCAATACATAACAGGTATCAGCATTCACCAATCTGGCAAAATACACACCCGAACCCAATTGCTTTAATGGATATTGCAACATTCTGTCGTCTTTCTGAATGGTTTCGTTTACCAACTGCTTTCCTGTGACATCTATTACCTGCAATTGATACTGCGACTTGTCTAAACTCAAACACAATTGATGATTGGTCTGATCAAAGTAAACGCCATCTTGTGCTGATTCTATCATTTTTACAGAAACCTTGCTGTAAACCGAATCTGTAAAACTATACGTTGTATGATAGTTGTTTAAGTTGCTGCCATAGCCTACAGTATAGCCCTTCTTGCCAATGACAAATGATTCTCCGAAATAATTTTTGGCAGGGTGACTTTCAAAATATTCCCATTTAATATAATTGGTGTCTTTTACGGCTCTAAACCATTCTACAAAACTGGTTTGATCGCCCATCATGCCGCCACATCCTAGATAAAAATACCCATTCATTTTAAAGCCTATCAATCTTGCTCTTGAACCAAAAAACATATTCCACTTCATGTCCCAAGTATTGTTTGCTGGGTCGTATACCCAAATACCTGTTAATACGTTTGCACCTGATGGATCATCACCATTGATGCCTCCAAACATATAGCATTTGCCATCATGGGTTAAGGCCAATGGATATGTTCTTCCTCCGGGACCTTCCAAATCTGCTTTTCTTGTCCATTCATTGGTTCTTGGATCATAGGCATAACAGTCGTCCATGCGCGGACCACCAATGTCTCTGCCACAAGCAATATACCCGAGTGTATCGATGGCAAAACCTGCACCAGCATAGCGCTTAACTGGACAATCTTTAATTCTTGTCCAACTATCCGTGTTGGGATTGTATTCGTAATAGGTGTTATAACACTTGTTGTCTTTATCACTTCTTCCTCCACCTACGTAAGCTAAGCTATCTATTACAAAGCTGACCAAATCTATGCGTCCACCTTCTGGTAAACTGGCCTTTTGCGACCAAGAATTGGTGGCTTCAGTGTATTGCCACAAATCATGCAGCTCGTTTCCTAGAGAATCGATACCGCCACAAACATAACCGTAACCGTTTAATGAAAAAGCGACATGACCGCTGCGCTTAAGAGGCATATCAGCTCGCAATTGCCAATAGCCTTTTACTGCATAAACTTGAAACGAAATAGCAAATAGGGAAATGAATGTTAAATAGTATTTTAGTTTCATAGACAATTAATTAATACAAAGATAATACTTTGAACAAAAAGGTTGCTTTCATTTACAACTATTTGACTAATCTATATAGAACTAAACCATCGCATTGGTTTAACCAAAGTTAGACTTTCTCCATTATCTAATACCAATTCCTTAGACAAACAAATCCCATTAAAATATTCTAAATCCACTCTATTTTTGCACATTATTTTATGCATTATTAACCTTATTTCTATTTTTTACATACTTTATTATACTTTTATTGCTATTATCTCATTTTTACATATTTTTATATGTTTTTTAACTAATTTTTGCTATATTTGCATATTATTTTATGCTTTATGGACATTGATACCATTTCAATCAAAGAACTAAAATTAAACATTGCCGAACTAACGAGAAAAAAGAGGAAACAACAAGGCATATCTAGAAATGATTTGGCAATAGAATTAAACATTTCGCGCATCACACTTCAAAATCTAGAAACAGGTAAAAATGTTACTTTAGATACTTTGCTAAAAGTATTTCAACACTTTGAACTACTCAACGATTTTAATCATTTCATTCAAGAACAATCCGACAATTCATCCATAAAATCTCTTTATTAAAATGGCCAAAAACAATCTTATCAATGTATTTTGTTTCAATCGAGAGATTGGTAGGATTGGTATGGATATAGAAGCTAAAAAATGTTACTTTCAATACCATCCTGAATTCATTCAATCGGGAGATATGAAACATCTATTTCCGCTCATATTTAAACGCATCCCTCAAACACAAGTTTTCACGCAATTCAACAACAATACCTTTAGAGGTTTGCCTCCTATGATTGCAGATTCTTTGCCTGACGCCTTTGGCAATACCATCTATAACACTTGGATGACATCCAAAAATTCTTCTATTTACAAAATTTCAAGTTTAGAACAATTGGCCTACGTTGCCAATAGAGGTTTGGGTGCATTAGAATATCACCCTATACAATCTTTGCCAAAAAACACAGAAATACACATCGATGAAATAGTTGAAATTTTAAAGCTCGTCCTTGCGCAAAAAAATGCTACAAAAGCGCTACACCTTAGCACCAAATCGCTACTAAATATCTTTAAAATTGGTTCTTCAGCAGGTGGGGCTCGTCCAAAAATCCTTATCTCTGAAAACACCAGTACAGGAAAAATACACTCTGGCGATATCATCACTTCTCAAGAATACAACCACTACCTTGTTAAACTAAACTTAGATGATGATAAAAAACATCCTAAAGAACTGATAGAATACCTCTACTATCAAACGGCAATTGAATGTGGTATCCATATGATGCCCTCTAAATTGATAGAAGACAAACATTTTGCAACCCTCCGATTCGACCGCCAAAAAGGTAAAAAAATCCATACACTTACAGCTTCCGGTATATCTGGTTGGGATTTCCAAAACCCAGATGTGTCTTCTTACGAAAACCTCTTTGAACTCGCATTATTTCTTAAACTTTCGTTCAAAGATATGCAAGAATTGTTTAGACGAATGGTCTTTAATGTTGTGTTTTGTAACCACGATGACCATCTAAAAAACCATTCCTTTATGTATGATGAAATGACTGACCGATGGAAACTTGCTCCAGCCTATGATCTTACCTATTCTCTAAACCCTGAATTGCAATACAGCAAAGTTGCTCGTGCCTTGTCCATCAATGGTAAACGACACGCTATAACGATTGGTGATATACTTAAAATCGCTGATCAATTTACCATTAAACAACCTAAAAAAATCATTGAAGAAGTGCAATCTGCTATAGCGATGTGGCACAATTTTGGTCGCGATTTAAACATCCCTAAAAAATTGATGCAACAAATGGACAAAGGGTTCCTTAGGTTGCTCTGATTAATCAATACTCTATCCTCTTAACAGCAACACCGTCTTTGAATGTGATAGACATTATCTTTTTATTGGTGGTTAAATCATAGTAATGCGTTGTGCCATTTCTTAAACCTTTTTTAACCTTGATGTACATATACAGATTGGTGGGTTTATCTTCTAAATAAAATTTACCACTAAATGGTTTGTTCTTTTTAATATTGAAAATGTGCTCTTCTAAAAGAATTCCAGACAGAAATTCAAATTCAATCTTAACATCTTGATCGTGATAATACTCTATTACTTTCCCATCAAGAATGTTATTTTTATAATGACTTTCTTTAACCAATGCTTCGCCTATATATGCCTTAAATGGCCCATCCAACTTAAAGTGCGTTAAATCGAGTAAAACATTTTGGTTACTTAAAAGCACTTTGACCAATGAATCGAAATTTTCTATTTTATCTATATACTTAGGTTTGATGTGCGCATAATACACTGTGTCTTTGATGGTATATGAAACAAAAATCCGTTTCAATTCAACAGTATCAAGCACTATATAACAATTCTTGATATCACCAGTTATGTAATCAAATCTATAACTTACTGGAGAATTCTTGCGAAACAAAATAGAAGAATACTGAAAATCATTTGTAGTATACGAATTCAAATACCCATATAATGAGTCGTTAAAATAGGTCATGGTATAATTCAAATCACAATCTTCATCAGCACATTTGCCAGTCCACTTACCATTTCTTTTCCCATTGATGTACGGACCTTCTTCCCAAAAATCGTGGTCAGCACCTTTTGCTAAAAACCCGCAAACATTCGCAAATTCACCGTTGATATACTGACCTTTTCCTATTATCACACCATCTTCATTTCGTTTAATGAATGGACCATTTAATACCCCATCAACAAAATAACTTGTATCGTTGACTACAGCATAATACCCATCAGTAGAATCATCACCAGCGATGTACTTCAATACCTCATTATACAACCCATTTATTATGTCATTTTTATAAAAACAAGTGGCATAAATATCTCCAACATGTTCTCCGTCTGTGGCATACTCAATCCATCTGCCTTCTTTAAGATGATTGATGTATTGACCAGTACGATACAATTTCCCAAAATAAAACAGTTTAGACTCACCTTCTTTTTTACCATGTAATGTTTGCACTTCTTCTATTTTATCCCAATAGTAAAATGTATCTGCCAAAGCTTCAAAACCAGTTAATGTATACTTCATTTGAGGGGCATAAAAAACACATTTACCAGTATACATTCCCTCTACAAATTGACCTTCAACAATGGTATCACCATCATAAAAGTACATGCCATAACCATTCAATTTACCTTGAACAAATCTTGCTTCAGCAATTTTCTCCTCATACGCATGATTAGTTGACCTCGCTATCCACAAACCTTCTTTCAAACCATTAACATAATTTCCATTAGCTCTATAATACTTCTTCCCATATGCACTGTACCCATACTCCTCTGCCCTTCCATGCCTTTTACCATTTAAATACCTATAATGACCAATTTTTAAATTGTTTTGAAACTCATCCACACTGCCATCTTTATTGATAATGGATGATATTTTGAGGGTGTCTTTTAATGGGAAATTTTGTGCAACGGTAGCTTTGCTAAACTGCACAAACGCTATGAGAAATACGATTGAAAAAAAACTTTTTTGATTGAATGACATGTCGACTTTTGGGATTGAGAATTTTAGTTTTTGTTACTTAAAAGTCTCCAAAATTAAGATATTTTTTTGATAGATGTTTTCACCAATGGCTTTAATTCATCAATCAAAAAACACTTTACCAAACTCATTGACATAACCTGATTTACCATCTGTTGTCTCAACATAGTAATATTTTACATGGTTGATGTATAGTGTTTTTTCTATATATACTCCTGTGTAATTTCCTTTTATAACACACAAGTCACTATTTTGCATCCCATTATCCAGATGATAAAATTTAAAACAAAAGATTGAAGCATTGTTTGTTTTTAAACGCAAATCGTTATCACCAGATTTTAAATCACCTTTGGCTTGATCTATGTCTTTTAAATTGGAACACAATGCAGAAGTCGTGCCCGTCGAAATGGCAATGACGATATTGGTATCTACTTCAAAAACCATATCACTGTGTTCGACAAACTCACCTCTAGCTTTTGAAGAAATCTGACTACCATTTGCATTTAAAACAAACCACTCGCCATTTTGACTTACAATGTAATGATAGAAGTTCCGAACAATAATGGTATCATAGATAGTTGGAATATTAAACAACTCTTTCGTGCTCTTAATACCATATTTCCCATTACTTTTTACCAAAAATTGAAGGGAAGTAAAGGCTCCTAATCCATATAATTTGGTGCTATGTTTATCTTTATAATTAGCGATTTCAACAACATCATAAATATAATCTGTTAAGGCCACAGCACCTGTATCGCTAGATATATAAATAGCATATTTCCCATCTTCCTTATGCTTCCAGTAGTTATTTGAAATATATTCATACTTCTCTTTATTACTGCCTACAATGTCTCTTTTACCCCAGTAAGGCTCAGAGCTAGCTGTAGTTTGAATATACATTGGTGCACTAGGTTCAGATGAAACTTCTGGTAAACTTACACTATAAGCCAAAGAGGTTGGCAAGGGTTTTCCATTCAAATCAAAACACGCGGGTTTATTGCCTTCGTTGGTATATCTTACAATAACATAACCATAATATACCTGTTTGCCATTTTCATTTTTATGTAAAAAATAACTAAAATTCCAACCAACATGTTTCTTAATCAATCTTAATGCATTTGTTTCTTGAATAAACTGATATAGATATAAAGTATCACCATTATATACCACCAACCTATTTTTGTCCATTACATCCAATCTAAAAGCCTCAAAAGGGTGTTTTATCAAGGTATTGCCTTTCACATTAAGAATTGCCTTTCTTGCGCCATAAACCTGACCATGAAAATTGCCTATATTCAGTATAATCAATTTACCTTTTACGACATTATCAATAGTAATATACTGGTGTGTATTGACAATGACATTTCCTTTAGTATCGATTATCGAACCATGCATCATCGAGTCGACCACTAAAGCATACCCACCAAATTCAAATTGACCAGGCAGATAATCCGTAAACGGCTTTATCACCATATTTCCAGCCGAATCGGCATAACCCCACTTACCTTTAGAATTGTATGGGACTAGGTGCTGAGCATGTATTTTTAAACAAATCAAAATAAATATTAGCGATATTTTTTTCATAAATTTAAGGATAATTATATACCATCAATCAAAAAACACTTTTCCAAACTCATTGACATAACCTGATTATCACTCATTTTATCATTCTATGTATGTCCATTCAATTAATTAATAAGCATTATTATTAAAAGTTGAACGATGAAAATCTAAATAAGTATTATTTTGTTCTGTTAAATTTCTAATTTTTTCATTTCCACTTACGCCTATTTTTTCGTAAGCTGAGGTTTCAATTTTATCAGATAAAATAATTTCCCCATTCTTCTCAAAACTTATCAAATGCTTGTCAAATAATGCATCATAAGTTGGTGAAAGCAATAATCCATTGTGTACATCCATTCGTTGGTGATGGTCTGCTTCTGCCCATGGCAAAATATGTGAAGCTATTAAGATTTCTAATTTATTGAACCCTGTAACTGCACATTTACCATCCCAATGATACACTACACGTTTTCTATATGCACCTTGACCAACTCTACTTGTTACTAACCCTGTTCTTTCGGTTATTTTAGGCAAAATAGTATCATAGATTAACTTTGGATCTTCAGTATTAAATAACCTCTCCGAACTAGGAACCAAATAAGGTGTTGCTTGTCCTTTGATTTTAAAGAAGAATTTTATTGCTACTCTTAAATTCCCTTCCCTATCAATAGCTTCAAAATAATCGGCATCGAAAACTTCAAGTTCACATCTGAACCTAACAAAGCCTGACATATTACCGACTTTCTCAAATAAAAATACACGCTTACCTTGTTCTACATGTTGTCTCAAAGCAAGATTTCCTCTTACAAACTGCATATCGCCAATTTGACCTTCACCTGTATATGAAAACACATCCTTATTGTCCCAATAATCATCATAACCATGCTGTCTACCTGAATCACCAGTAAAAATAAAAATGTAAGGATGTGTGCTGCTTGGACAAATTCCTCCTTGCCAATTTCCTTTATAGACACCATGAATATCTCTGCGTCTATTGTAAATATGATTTGGTATGAATGGGAGTTTTTCCAGTTGATTATAGTTTTAATTACTTGCAATTATAATTAAATTGGCATTTATAAAAAATTAAAACACTTAATTCATTTACCTATAAACCTAATTTAAATTACCAATAGACATCCCATAATCACTCGTATAAAATTGCATATTGCTATTTTATAATCTATGACTTTTTAAACAATTTGAATTTATATGATTTTAGACATTGCTTTTTTACTATCAAACTCAAAGATTTTGAGTAAGACAGTCCCGATCTTTTTAATAAATCATTAATATATCTTTATAAAAATCAAAGAATAAATTCCAATATTCAGAGCGAGTTTGAGTGCGGTGAGCGGAGATTTTTACGGTCAAAAAAAAGCTCGAAACGTTGTTTCGAGCTTTTTTCTAGTAGTCCGTAGGGGTCGAAACCACCTATGTTTCAATCTGTTGCAGCACAACGCCTCCCGAATTTTTTGATACCGTTCGGTATCAAACGGGTGTCAAAATAATCATTTTGGTAGCAAATAATTATGATACGTTATGAATAATCAGCCTTGAAAAATCAAAATTGTTTTGGAGAGAATCTGAAGAATGAAAATTAAATCTTTTAAAAAACGCCCCATTTTTTAAGCAAAATAAAAAATAAGTCTCGCTATTTAACAATAAATCATATTGATCTTCTGAATAATCTATTGCTTTTGTTCCATCTTCATTAAAAACACCCGGAACATGTCCACCAATACTAGGCTGAATTCTTATCCCATCTATTAACCAACTAAAATAAATTGGTTTTTTGGTAGAATTAACAAAATACATCCAATATGTATCTCCTGATTTACGTCGAATTTGAATTTTTTCTTTTGTAACCGAATCAACCCAGTTACCAATTATAGTTGATTTCATTTAAATACAAATTTAGCTATGCAAATAATAGGTTGTTATTTTTTATTTTGTACAATAAAGTATGTTTTCTTGTACAATTTATTTAATTCATAGTGCAATTTGGAAAAATCATAGATTTTAACGTATTTCCCGCAAACATTTATAAGTATTTATAAATAACTAAAACGAGTTATAGGGAAAACACTTATAACCCCAATTATTTAACAACAACACAATGAATTCCATTTGGAAGAAATAGACTATGGCTAAAAGCAAGAAAGCAACGACAGAAGAACCTTTAGAGAAACAATTATGGAAAGCAGCGGATAAACTCCGCAAAAATATTGATGCAGCAGAATACAAACATGTTGTTTTAGGTTTAATCTTTTTGAAATACATATCAGATTCTTTTGAAGAATTGTATCTAAAATTAAAAGAAGATGAAGCCAATGGAGCAGATCCGGAAGACAAAGACGAATACAAAGCTGAAAATGTATTCTTTGTTCCGCAAGAAGCACGGTGGAGTTATCTGTTAACAAAAGCTAAGCAGCCGGAAATTGGCAAGTTTGTGGATGATGCGATGGATGCCATTGAAAAAGAAAATGCTTCTTTGAAAGGTGTATTACCGAAAGTATTTGCTCGCCAAAATTTAGACCCTACTAGTTTAGGAGAATTGATAGACCTAGTTGGCAATATTGCATTAGGTGATGCTAAATCAAGAAGTGCTGATGTGCTTGGACATGTATTCGAGTATTTTCTAGGTGAATTTGCTTTAGCCGAAGGAAAACAAGGCGGACAATTTTACACGCCAAGAAGTATTGTAGAATTGTTGGTAAGAATGCTAGAGCCATACAAAGGTCGAGTATTTGACCCATGCTGCGGTTCAGGTGGGATGTTTGTTCAATCTGAAAAGTTAGTATTAGAACACCAAGGTAAAGTAAATGACATTTCAATTTATGGACAAGAGAGTAACCAAACTACATGGCGATTGGCCAAAATGAATTTGGCTATTCGAGGTATTGATAGCTCACAAGTGAAATGGAATAAAGAAGGTTCGTTTTTGAATGATGCCCATATCGATCTCAAAGCAGATTACATCATTGCAAATCCGCCATTCAATATAAGTGATTGGAGCGGTGAGCAATTACGAAAAGATGGACGTTGGCAATATGGCATACCTCCGGCAGGAAATGCCAACTTTGCCTGGATGCAACATTTTATTTATCACTTAGCACCTAACGGACAAGCAGGCGTAGTATTGGCAAAAGGCGCTTTAACTTCTAAAACATCAGGTGAAGGTGAAATAAGAAAAGAACTCGTAGAAAATGGATTGATTGATTGCATTGTCAACCTTCCGGCAAAGTTGTTTTTAAACACTCAGATTCCGGCAGCTTTATGGTTTATGAGTCGAAATAGGAAAAATGGAAATTTTAGAGATCGCAGCAAAGAAATATTATTTATAGATGCTCGTAATTTGGGACATCTAATTAACCGCAGAACCCGTGAACTTTCACAAGAAGATATCGATAAAATTGCAAACACTTACCACAACTGGAGAAACATTGATGGCAAATACGAAGATATTGCCGGATTTTGTGCTTCTGCCCCTATCAACAAAGTGAAAGAATTGGATTATGTGCTTACTCCAGGTAGATATGTTGGATTGCCGGATGAAGAAGATGACTTCAATTTTGCAGAGCGTTTTACAAGCTTAAAAGCTGAGTTTGAAGCTCAAATAAAAGAGGAAACCAAACTCAATGAAATTATTGCCATTAACCTTTTAAAAATAAAAGTCAATGAATGATTGGATTACGATGAGATTGTCTGAATTAACCACGAAAGTTACTGATGGGGCTCACCATAGTCCAAGTGAATATAAAGATGGATTCCCAATGTTTTCTGTTAAAGATATGCAAGAACAAGGATTTGCTTATAAAAATGCAAAAACTATTTCAAATGAAGACTTTCAAAACCTTGTTAAAGCAGGCTGCCAACCTGAAATAGATGATATTCTTATTGCAAAAGATGGTTCAGTTTTAAAGCACATTTTTAGGGTAAAAGAAAATCCAAATTATGTTTTATTATCATCCATCGCTATTGTAAGACCCAAAAAAGAAAAAGTAGACCCAACTTTTTTAGTTTATGCCTTAAAGGAACCATCAACCAAGGATTTAATCTTGACTAATTTTGTTGGTGGTTCTGGGGTTCCTAGAATAGTCTTAAAGGATTTTAAACAAATAGAATTAGCAATTCCTAAAAAAGAAACTCAAACTGCCATTGCCTCTGTCCTCAGTAGTTTAGACGATAAAATAGACCTTCTCCACCGACAAAACGCCACCTTAGAAAAAATGGCTGAAACGCTGTTTAGGCAGTGGTTTGTGGAGGAAGCGAAGGAGGAATGGTGCACCATGACTTTGAGTAAAATAGCTAATTTCTTAAATGGTCTTGCTTGTCAAAAGTATCCCCCTATAAATGGAATTGACAAGTTGCCTGTTTTGAAAATAAAAGAATTGAGTAGCGGCATTACAGAAAACTCAGATTGGGCAAGAAAAGATGTAAAACCCGAATACATAGTACAAAACGGCGATGTAATTTTTGCTTGGTCGGCTTCATTAATGGTCAAAATCTGGGATGGACAGGATTGCATTCTAAACCAACATTTGTTTAAGGTTACATCTTCCGATTTCCCAAAATGGTTCTACTATTTGTGGTGCAAGCATCACTTAGCTGAATTCATCTCTATTGCTTCCAGTCATGCAACCACAATGGGACATATAAAACGTGGAGATTTAGACGAAGCAATTGTATTAGTTCCAAGCCCTGAAGAATTAAAAATTATGACCAAACAAGTTGAACCTATAATTGATAAAATTATTGCAAATAACGTTCAAATAAAAACTCTTATAAAAACTCGGGAAACATTGCTACCTAAGTTGATGAGTGGGGAAGTAAAAATTGAAATATAATTATGGCAAGAGCAGAACTAATACATGAGAATGAACTTGAAAGAATATATAAAGTCATTGGAAATACCCATGTAATATTAAAACTTGAAGATGATTTTAGCGAAATTAAATTCTATAATATTAAAAGAGAAAAACTTGATGGAGAATTTAATTTTATTGATGAAACAGAAAATTACAAAAATTACCTATTGGCTAGAATGTACGTTCCATTGCAATTCAAAAACTTAGGACTTGGAAGGGCTGCATTGGAATTTTTCACTGAATACACCGGATCTTCAATATATACGAGGCCTAATGATGGAATTGTAAGAAATGATGGAAGTCATTTAACAGAAGAAGCACCAGGGTTTGTTTCAAAAATGATAAATGAAGGTTTAATAACTGATTCTTTTAACCATGATGGATGTGAATACTAACTAATATGAGTAAAGAACTTTTACGTAAACTTGGAGAAGAAACTATATTCTCTGCAAAAGGTCATTTCAAAGCATGTGATCTTAGAAGGCAATTAGTTACTTATACTATTTGGAGTTGTGCTTTTCTTAATGTGTTATGTATAATTGGCGTTCACCCTTTAGCTGACAAAATTCTTTCAGCAGTCGGCTTATTCGGAACAATTGCGTTGTTGCTTTGGAACGAAGGCGAAGGTAAAAATTACAGAGCTAAGCAAAAAGAAGCAGCCGAAAAGTATTTAGCATTACACAAAGAAATAAGAACCTGCTACTTTTTAAGTGATTGCGACAAAACACAGGTAGAACAACTTAGTGAAAAAGTAAGCCAGTTTGATCAAAGTGAAAAGCCTGAAATTCCAAGTTACGCAAGAAAGTGGGCAAAGAAAGTAATTGAGAATAATGACCCCGAAACAGACAACTGGTTTTTAAGAAGTTAAAACATGGCATCAATAAGTATCAATAACAAACTAATCACTTTTGCCCAACAGCAACTTGTTTTAGGCTATACCAGCACTGAAAGAGAACGAATTGTGGGGTCACTTACTCAACTTCAAAAGGTGTTACATGACAAACTCTATAATGAAGCCAAAGAAGTTAAGATTTTTGGCTCATACACTCGTAATACAATCCTTCCGAGAATTTACGATTCAAATTCAGACGTTGATTTACTTGTAATTTTCAATACTGTCAACGGTAAGAAAACTCCTGGCACTTATCGAAAGAACATTGTTGATGCGTTGGCAAAATCATATCCGCTTTCAGTTGTAAAAAAGGATTTCCCAACTGTTAAACTTGAACTAAATCATATCATGTTTGATGTTGTTCCTTGTTATACTGATGAATTTTGGGGTAGTAAAACATACTACATCCCGAATGCAAATGACAGCTGGCGAACAACTATTCCTAATGACTTAAACGATGAACTTTCCAGAAAAAATCAAGCTTATGGGAACAATATTGTTAGAAATGTTATTCGGTTGTGTAAACATTGGAATTCTACTTCGGGTAGAGTTTTTGATTCATACGAAATGGAAAAATGGATCATAGACAGACCTTTTTATTATGGTGACAATCTATTCGAAAAGTATCTAAGTGTAATGAACGATTTGGCCGGCAATCGCGCTGGAGTTAGACAAGCATTAGACTATATCCAGAAATATAAAGGAGACTATTTCAATCAACCAAATGAACAGAAGCAAATTGAATGGTTGCAGAAACTATTACCTGAATTTAAATAAAAATATATGGAAGAACCATTTAAACCACTTAGTTTATCAATCGGCGAATTGTTTGGCAACAAAGACGCATTATACAAAATACCCCAATACCAGCGACCATACAAATGGGAAGACGAACAAGTATATAAATTGTGGGATGATATTTATGATGCTTTTGAAAACAATGAGGAAAATTATTTTTTGGGTTCCATAATTACTGCTAAGCCAAGAGATAATGAAAAATCAGCATACGTTGATGTAGTGGATGGTCAACAGCGACTCACGACTTTAATGATTTTGTTTTGTGTAATCAGAGATGTATTCCCTGACATAAATGAAGATAATAATGCGGAAAATCCATTTGCAGTTGACATTGATACCATTTCAGCTTCTATCAGCCATTTGGGTAAAGCTGACAGGTTGAAACTTTATACACATAGTCAGCATCAAAGTGATTTTCATAATTTTATCATTTCGGGCAATACAAATGAACTAAAAAAGCCATACAAATATCAAATAAAATCAGATGAAGAACCAAAGTATAAATTCATCAATACAGCAGTAATATTCCGCAACAAATTAACTGATTTAGGTAAAGAAACATCTGAAGAAATGATTAATTACCTTTTTAATCAAGTAAAAATAATTCGTATTGATTGTAAAAACCGTGACTTTGCAATAAAGTTGTTTCAAGTACTCAACGATAGGGGCATGGATTTAACAGCAGCAGACTTGATTAAAAGTTTTCTACTTGAAAAATTGTATTCTAAATATAAGGATGACCCTGATACCTCCAAAATAAAAGAAGAACGTTTTATCGCTGATTGGCGTGACATGGAACAAACCATAAAGACATGCGATATCAACTTGAATGATTTATTTATTATTTATGAGTATTACATTTTAGGTCAAAATCCCAAAAAATCACTTTACGATGAATTGCAAGATGCATTTAGCCCGCTTGATCCTAACGAAGTTATCGCCGATATAAAGAAATTCGCAAACACATACTATCAATCGATTTTTGAAAGCCGAGATTCAATCATTTACTCCCTTTGGTATATTCGATGGAATATGTATTGGAAAAGTATTTCATTGACAGCTCTACATACAAATTATTCAGAGTTCGAAATCCTGATTAAAGAACTTCGCAGATTTTATTATTTATACTGGATTGCAGGCAAAACCCTATCACAAATAAAACAAACATCTTTCAATTTGATAAAATGGATTAAAGAGAATAAATCTATGAGTGAGATCAGCAAAGAGCTCAACGAGAAACTTGAAAAAGACAACATTATCTCAATGGCACTTTATAACTTAACTTCTGAACAAATAGCATCTGAATTGTGGTGTAAACCACTTTTGTTGATGATGGAATATAATGCTACTGACGATAGTAAAAATGCATTTATTGACCTTACTCACGACCTGCATCTTGAACATATACTCCCAGTTAAATACGAAAAGTTTGCTGAATGGGATCACATTTCAAAAGACATTGCTGCTAAATGGCTCAACAGTGCCGGAAATATTACTTTACTAAGTGGTGCAAAGAATATTGAAGCAAGCAATAACCCGTTTTCTGTAAAAATGGATGTTTACAAAGGCAAGGGCAAGTACGACACAAAAGACGAAAAAATCACCGCTTTTGCAATTACTCAACAAATTGTCAATAATTATAACAGTAACAAAAATGGACAACAATGGGATTTGGAATCAATGACAGATCGATGGAAATGGTTTTTTAAAGAAGTTGGACAATTATTTGAAATTGATGTAAAAGAAGCAATAGAAAAACATGAACCAATCGTTGTGTAAATGACCCGAATCACAGAAAACAGCATAGAATCCTTTGCAATTGAATTGCTAAACAAACTAGGTTACGAATACATCTATGCCCCGGACATTGCTCCTGATGCAGCTAATCCTGAAAGAGATAGTTTTGAGCAGATTTTATTGTTGAATAGGTTACAAAATGCTGTCAAACGAATTAATCAAAGTATTCCACTTTCTCTACAAAATGAAGCTATCAAAGAAATTCAGCGTATTGCTTCCTCAGATTTAATTGTTAATAATGAGACTTTTCATCGTTTATTAACCGAAGGAATTCCTGTTTCAAAACAAGTGGATGGCAATGAACGTGGAGACAGGGTTTGGCTGATTGATTTTAATAACCCTGAGAACAATGAATATGTTGTATCTAATCAATTTACCATTATTGAAAATGGCAACAACAAACGTCCGGACATTATTCTGTTTGTCAATGGAATTCCTTTGGTGGTTATTGAACTGAAAAATGCAGCAGATGAAAATACCACCATACATTCCGCTTTCAAACAGGTTGAAACTTATAAAGCAATTATCCCTTCCCTATTTACTTACAATGGTTTTGTTGTTATATCTGATGGACTTGAAGCTAAGGCAGGTTCTATTTCTTCAGGTTTTAGTCGCTTTATGTCCTGGAAATCGGCTGACGGTAAAGTCGAAGCATCGCATTTGGTAAGTCAGTTGGAAACTCTGATTCAAGGGATGTTGAACAAAAAAACATTAATTGATTTAATCAGGCATTTCATTGTTTTTGAAAAATCCAAAAAAGAAGATCCTGAGACCGGAATTACCAGCATCACAACGGTTAAAAAACTAGCCGCCTATCACCAATATTATGCTGTAAATAGAGCCGTTGAATCTACATTGAGGGCGACAGGCTATTCTGATGATTCAAGTAGATCAATTCAAACAGGAGAAAAACGATTAAGTGAAGCAAATGCCGACCCTATTAGTTATGGCTTACCAGGAGTTATTAAGCAACCTATTGGAGATAAAAAAGGTGGCGTGGTTTGGCATACACAAGGTAGTGGAAAATCCCTGTCTATGGTATTCTATACCGGAAAGATTGTGCTTGCTTTAGACAATCCAACCATATTGGTGATTACAGATCGTAATGATCTAGACGACCAGCTTTTTGACACCTTTGCAGCATCTAAGCAATTGCTTCGACAAGAACCAGTGCAGGCCGAGGACAGAAATCAATTAAAGGATTTATTGAAAGTGGCTTCCGGTGGTGTTGTATTTGCGACTGTACAAAAATTCCAACCGGATGAAGGTAATGTTTATGAGTTACTTTCAGATAGAAAGAACATTGTGGTCATTGCCGATGAGGCACACAGAACCCAATACGGTTTTAAAGCAAAAACCATAGATGCAAAAGACGGACAAGGCAATGTAGTAGGTAAGAAAATTGTTTATGGATTTGCTAAATACATGCGTGATGCCTTACCTAATGCAACATATTTAGGATTTACGGGGACTCCTATAGAAAGTACTGATGTAAACACTGCCGCTGTATTTGGCAACTATGTAGATATATACGATATCGCACAAGCAGTTGAAGATGGCGCAACCGTTCGAATTTATTATGAAAGCCGTTTAGCAAAAGTAAACTTGGATGAAGAGGGCAAACAGCTAATTGAAGAACTTGATGAAGAACTGGATCAAGAGGACTTAACCAATACTCAAAAATCAAAAGCTAAATGGACTCAACTAGAAGCTTTAGTAGGTAGTAAAAACCGTTTAAAAAATATTGCTCAGGATATAGTCGCACATTTTAGTCAAAGGCAAGAAGTATTTGAAGGCAAAGGGATGATTGTTTCCATGAGTCGCCGAATTGCAGCCGAATTGTATGAAGCCATAATTGCCATCAAACCGGAATGGCACTCAGATGATTTGAATAAAGGTGTGATTAAAGTTGTAATGACTTCGGCTTCATCTGACGGCCCTAAAATATCAAAGCACCATACATCAAAAGATCAAAGAAGACTCTTGGCTGAAAGGATGAAGAATGCAGACGATGAATTAAAGTTAGTTATCGTCCGTGATATGTGGCTAACAGGTTTTGATGCTCCAAGTATGCATACGCTATACATCGACAAGCCCATGAAAGGCCATAACCTGATGCAAGCTATTGCCAGAGTGAACAGGGTATATAAAGACAAACCAGGTGGATTAATTGTAGATTATCTCGGCATTGCATCCGATTTGAAAAAAGCCCTCTCCTTCTATTCCGATGCTGGCGGGAAAGGCGATCCTACTATTTTACAAGAACAAGCAGTTCAATTGATGCATGAAAAACTTGAAGTGGTATCCAATATGTATCATGGTTTCACCTATAAAAATTATTTTGAATCTGATACGTCAAAGAAACTTTCAACCATCCTAGCTGCTGAAGAACATATTCTTGGCCTCGAAGATGGGAAAAAACGCTACATCAATGAAGTAACTGCACTTTCTAAAGCATTCTCAATTGCAATTCCACACGACGAAGCAATGGATGTAAAAGATGAGGTTTCATTTTTTCAAGCTGTAAAGGCCCGATTAGCAAAATTCGATTCAACCGGTTCCGGAAGAACGGATGAAGAAATTGAAACAACCATTCGTCAAGTTATAGACAAGGCATTAATCTCTGAACAAGTAATTGATGTATTCGATGCCGCTGGCATAAAGAAACCAGACATATCAATACTTTCAGAAGATTTCTTAATAGAACTGAAAGGGATGCAGCATAAAAACATCGCCTTGGAAGTATTAAAAAAACTGTTAAACGATGAAATTAAAGCCAGAGCTAAAAAGAACCTTGTTCAAAGCCGAACATTTTTAGAAATGTTAGAAGATTCTTTAAAACGATACCATAATAAAATATTGACGGCTGCGGAAGTTATCGAAGAGTTAATAAACCTGAGTAAAGACATTGTTGAAATGGACGCTGAGGCAAAACATATGGGTTTGACAGACTTCGAATATGCCTTCTATACAGCGGTTGCAAACAACGAAAGTGCTAGGGAATTAATGCAGCAGGACAAATTAAGAGAACTTGCTGTAGTGCTAACTGAAACTATCCGACAAAATGCCTCTATAGATTGGACTATCAAAGAAAGTGTAAAAGCTAAATTGAAAGTTGCAGTCAAAAGAATATTACGCCAATTCGGTTATCCACCTGATATGCAATTATTGGCGACTGAGACGGTATTGAAGCAGGCGGAGATGATTGCAAATGAAATAATTTAATTCAAAAAAAAATTGAATTATTGAAAGATAAAATTAGCCGATAACAATTGGAGGCGGGAATTGGCCACTGATTTTATCCAAATCATTTTTTATCAATGGCATTAGTCTTTCTGCAAGTTGCCAAACCTGAGTACAGCCAATTCTAGGAAAATATCCATCTTCGGAATAAGATTCTTTAGAATTTATTGTCGCCGTTTCGATCGATGCAGGATGAAAATCATTGTTAAATCCACCATGTATAACTGTAGGTAAATATGGTTTCCAATTATTACAACTAGAAATATCAATTTGAGAAGGAATACCTTTCTTAGCATGAAAATACAGCCAGACTTCGAAGCATGGATTACTTTGAGCTACATTCCAATTAAAACGCTGAGAACATTCTAGTCTTATATCATGAAGCTGTGATCTCCACCTATCTGTATCGATAACAAACCAAACTTGATCAAGGTCAGATTTTAAATCGAGCTTTTCTTCAATAGTAATTGCATTTTCTACCAAAGTATTTGGTGCACTTCCATTAATACTTGCAATTGGTATAATTTTAACCCTAGATGACAATCCAACAAAAAACTTAAAATATTCAGGTTCTCTAATACTGCCTTCACAAATAATAACAAAGAAAAAAGCGTCACGAAATGCTGCTTTCTTTTCGTATGAGAATTTATTTGGTTTTGGCATATTTCTCCCAATTTAAATCTTTTAAATTCCCTAAAAAAGGTATACCCCCATATCTACCATTTAAATATCCTTTTTGGATGTCAATTGTGTGATGCTCTTTAAATTCACTTAGTGCGTACAACTCCGTTGCACCTTCTTTGTTTTTTTCAGCAAACCAAATTTCATCAGGGCGAAATATATCTTGATCAAGTAGGTTGGACTCATGTGTTGAGAATATCAATTGCCCTTTAGCTTCCGTATCGAATGAATATTTTTTAATTAATTCTTTAATCAATAATGGATGAATACTTCTTTCTATTTCATCAATAAAATATGTTTTACATTTATTGACAGCATTATATAAAGCAGGTAGATACTCCATTAATCTTCTTGTTCCATCTGATTCTTCCGAGAATTGAAATTTAACTTTCCCATTATCTTCAAAATGTGAAAAGAATATTCTCTTAGCATAAGCTTGATTATCTTCTAAAACAAATGCTATTTCTTCATATCTATTTCTGAAAAATTTAAACTTATCAGGCTTGGCGCGTAAATCTGCGGAAACTCTTTCAAACTCTTGTTTATTATCCTCTCCAAAATATTCTTCAAGGGGAATCGTATCTATATGGATATCTTGAATTCCTGTATTAAAAGATCGCATGGTTTCCTTAGCAAATTCAAGCAATTCTTTGTTTCTTTCTAATTGTAAAACCAATCCTCCTGGTCGTGAAAATGGTGATATTAATTCAAAATTTTTCTCAAACCACTCTAAAGCTTTTTTAAATGGTTCGAAGATTTCATTTTGTCTATTCTTCATATAAAACAATACTGGTTTATTTCGTTCAAGTATTTCGTTCTTCAAGAATAGTGGGAACATTGAAGCTTCTTTATCATTTTGAACTTCATCAGAAAATACAATTTCCAATTTACCTTCACTAACATTATCTGTTCTTAGAAAAAGACGTTTGTCATCTTTATTACCCAGACCACTTATTTGCAATTCCTCTTCAATAATAATTCCTTGGTTTATTGTTAATCCATAATAATATGGGACTTTATCTTTAATAAATTCAATCCCAAGATATATGTCTTTACTTGCGCTAAATGGATCAAACTTAAAAGTTTCGGTTATTAAGTCAATTGGCATTTCACCATCTATCAGAAAATCCCTTAATACAGAAAGTGCATTAATTAAATTGCTTTTGCCCGCTCCATTTGCTCCATATAAAACATTTAGTCTTAATAAATTAACGTTATCACACCTTTCAATGTGGTGCTGCAATCTATTATACCTGCCAGGCAACATATTAAATTCAGTTATCTCTTTAAATGAGAATAGGTTTTTTACAATAAATCTAACCAACATAACGTGATATTTTCACGCAAATATACATTTTATTCACAATAATTAATGAATTAATGAATTTTTTTAAAATTTTACGTGATATTTTCACGAATAAGCCAAATTTATGGGCCTATATACTAATCCCTCAACTCATCCAATTGCCTTTCCGAATAATCTCTCCAATTCCTTTTCCGGTCATTGTACGCCATCACTCGGCATGAATTAGAGCAATATCGCTGGATAGTTCTGTTTCGGCTGAGAAAGTCAGTGCCACACCATTGACATTTACAATCTCTCCCACCTTTTGAATAAACTCTTTTGTTGTGCCTGGCGTTAAGCACCATTTGAAATACATCTAATAATTTCATTTTATACTTTTAATTTATTGTTTTTTAGATTTGAAAAAACCGTCAATATTTACGTAAATAAAAACGTCAAAAAACGTTAATGAAAGCGTCAAAAAAAGCGTAAATAAAACCGTCAATTTTAATGGAAACGGGTAGGAAAAATGGGGCTGAATTAACGACAATTAACGAGAAAAAACGTAAATTAACGTTAATATTAACGTTTTGACGTTTTTGACCTAAAACGTTAATTTTATTCAATGAAAAAATGCTGATTAATTTCATCACTTTCTCAATATAAAATCTACCAAATCGAATCCTTTAGATTTATCGACTTCTTCTTCGGTTCTTTTTTCGATTAGATCACTTACCCATATATTCAATGAAAGTTCTATTCGAATGCTTTTGACTTTCTCTGACCATATTCTATAACCTTCACCCAGATCCGGGAATAAAATAACTTTCCTGCCCTTAAGCACTCTACACTTTTCAGTATTTAATCCCTGTGCCGATCCGGTTGCCAACCAAATGTATTCTGGGAATAATGCATAACAGATTACAGCGGTTTTTTCGCTCTCCACAATGGCCACCGGAATGCCCGGCTCATATTTGAGTATATGCTCTCCAAAAAGGCATTGCTTGAGATGATACTCCTTCTCCTGCTTTATTTCTTTATGCATCCAGGCAATATGACTAAAGGGTTCTTTAATCCGTTTACCGTTGAAGGGATTGTATAGCATGATCTTGCCAGTGCGTATTTTCTGCTCGATATCAATTTGCCAAAAAACGCAAGCTCCCGGCCATTTATCTGAGCTCCCTATCCGGTAGCGTTCAAAAAGTATGTCTGCATATTCAACGCTGAAAATTTTAACCAGGTAATTGTAAAAGTGGTTTTTGAACTTTGGCATGTCCATAGATTCGGATAAACTTGAACGATCGATAAAACTTGTGGGTTTTTCAACCGGACTATATTTAAAAGGTACAATAGAATTTCTCATTGATAGTTTTGAAGGATTTGCAATAAAATAGTCCTTTGGTCTAAAATGGTAATTGCAATTATTAATTCGATCGCAAATGCCTACTGCTTCATCCAGATAATCTTGAGTCTCTCTGTCAATGTATAGCGTTAAGGTTTTAGTATGACCACATGAAGGGCAGCGATATTTCTTCTTACCTGGTCTATTGTCTAATATGTATTTTGAAATGTAAGTTGTCATAGTATTTCGAAAAGTCCGAAAAGTTCAGAAAGTGCGTTGTGTTTGCTTGATTTTATTGGGTTTGCTTAATTGAATACTTCAAAAAGTCGTCAAAATGTTGCGAAAACTTATCTGTGGAGTTTTCAATAGTTTTCAGATAGTTTTCGGTAATTTAATTCTCAAACTCATTGCGCTGCAATGGTTCTCGCTAACTTTTCGGACTTTTCGGAGTTTATGTTATATCTTTAACTTTTTCTTGAATTGCCCATAGGAAGGTCGCATGAACAATTTGTCATTTTTAATGAAAGCATCAAAAGATGTCTGTTTTACTCCAACCTTCAATGCAATACTCAACCCCTCTTTTCTTCTGAAGGTATCAGGCAGTGAAAGAAATAATTGCTTTTTCAAATCATCCAATTCATCCAGTTCCGGAGGATTCATCAAACTTTGAACCTTCAAAGCATGGTTCTTGAAATATTCTACCAGATCAATTGCCCGCACAACCGAAATTTCTTCAATTTCTTCAAGTGAACCCTCACTACTCGCCCATCGCATCACCTGAATGATAAGAGCAAATCGATACAAGTAAATTTCAAGCTTGCTATATAAGGACGCTAGATCGGTATTTTGACAATCATTCAGTATCTGGGATTTCAAGTTATACCAGTACACTATATGATTTAGCGCGTTTTCACTGAATTGCAATTCTCTCGGCAAGAGATTTCCCCATTCATCCGTATCTAATGGTAATTCCAATATTCGGTTAATCAATTGCTGATAATCCGTTTTGAGATAAGGGTCTATATTCTGATTGTTCCACATGGGATATTCAATCTCACCAGGATAGCAAAAGAGTATACGATCTATAAATCCATTCTTTTGTTTTGCACCGGAAAACAAGTTCTTCAGTATTCCATCCTGAGTTGTTCCTCCAACACATAAAAAAGGCGACTCAATGGATATTGCTTCTCTCATACTTTTCCGGTCAATCAACAAAGATTTTCTACTCCAGGTACTTAACCATACTTCCTGATCAGATCCACCACTGTATTTATTCATGTTTCCTAACCATGTTGCTAATTCATCCACCACAATACCAAGTCCTCTTGGATTCTCATTGTGTTTCTCAGCCATTGATTCAATTGTAAAATCCTGAAGAATGAAACGTTTACATTTAGGTTGAGGATTGTCGGCAATACCTTCCTTTTGTTTTTCTTCTTTGCTTAAGTTATTGATACGCTCAAACTCATTCAAGAGCTTCTTATATTCTTTGAAAAATTCGTTCTGCTTTATTCGCAGTGGTTCTAATGCAAAAGAAAACGGATGCGATTTATTTGTGCCGGGTCTACCGACAAGAGCCAACCAGATTGGGCATTGTTCTATCCATCCTTCCTTAACTTTCAGTGACAAACTATTTCCAATAGCAACAGAGACAGCGTACAATATTGAACTGGATATAAAATCAACAGGGAATAATAATTTCTCATTTGTTTCCTTGATGATATGTCTAAAAGCATTTGGAAATATTTCAACTGGAAACGCAACTGACTCATCAATTCTCAATTCGTTTGCTCCAAATGAATTTGATTTTTCATTACTGGCCATAGTAACTTTGAATGAATCATGCACTCCGGCCATGAGTTCATCCAGAGGGATTTGTGTTTTTGGGGAATTCAACATTAAATTCTACATGATTTTTTGAAAAATGGCTTCAATTAAGCGTTGCAAACGTTTTGCGAAACGTTTTAACGTTAACATTAACGCTAAGAAAAACGTTTCTGAAACGTTTCGTGAAACGTTCCAGAACGTATTTTCAACCCAATTTAGCCTTGAAAGCCCCTTTCCTGAATTGATTGAATAACAGAAATGTGAATTCTAATCTGCCTGCCGACATTGGTTGTTTTAATCTGACCATTGTTGCGGTAACGATCGAAAGTGCTTCTGCTGATTCCCAGAATAGATTCAGTCTCCTTAACTGTGTACCATTCCTTTGTACCCGGTGCCATCACTGAATCGATTTTCTGTTCAATTCTTTTAAGCGCATTGTAGATTTCCTGATTTTCCATAATTTTTAATAACTTTGCCTAAATATTTATAATGAATTATTGTTACTGCAAATTAAATATAGTTATTATTTTAAATTATCATAATAACTATTTTTTGTAACCGTAAAATTACATTATTTTTGTGGACAAGTAATACTTTTTATGGACTTAAAAGAAAGAATATTAGACCTTTTGGAGAAAAGAAACCTAACAATAAAGCAGCTTGCAGAGAAAATTGGCATGTCTGAAACCGGGTTTCATTCTACGTTGAAAAATAATACTTTCAAATTTGAAACTATTGTGAAAATATGTCAAATTTTAGGTGTGAATGTATCCTATTTTACTGACAAATTTGCTGGTGAGCCTATTAATTTTAATAATCCTTTCAATGAAATAAAGGATCAAGGCATAGATTTTTCCAAAGAGCCTGATCAATTTCGTTCATATGAAGTTTTCACAAAAATGATAAACATTTCACTTGACTTGAATCGCAAATCGAAAGGCATGAAGTTCTCTAATGCACTTTCTACCATTTTTGATATAAATGAATTCCTTGAGGAATATTATAAAAAACACTACTTTGAATATATGAGAATAATGAATGGCTATATTGAAAAGTCTTTAATAGATAAGAAAAGCAAATCAGCAATCTTCAAAGAGCTACTCCCTCATTTAGTCAAAAAACTAAATGAACCAAAGTTAAATCCCAAGCCTATTTTCAAACTTGAGAAGTTAATGATTAATACCTTTAACGAGATAAAACAACATGTAACAGAAGAAGACGAAGATCTTTTTGAAATGATTGGTGGGATTGAGGTTGATATCGAACACGTAAGATAATCATACCTTTTTAAAACAAGCAATTTGATTAAGTTGTAATTTTGTATTTTATTTTCATTATGGATAAAATACAACGCATTATTACTCTTCGACATGACATTGACAACCTCATTTCCAAACCCCATACATTTCAAAACTTGGTGGATTTGATTCGAAAAGAGACGCGAATTGCATTTATGGAAAACTCTGAAAGTAAGTACTATATCAACTTAAATGCAATGCTTGATAAGTATACGGATATGCACCGCAGAAGAAAAAGTGAAAAACAAAAAGAAGATGTAAAAGAGCAGTTAAGTAGGGAGATTGATTTTTTTCTTAGCCACCCATTATAAATGTCATTATTTTTTTCTCAAGAAGCATCCGAATCTGTTTGAAAAGCTCAATTTTAATTTATAATAAGTTTTTATTCTGCAATCAGATAATTCCTTCTAGTTTGATAATGCATTAAATAGCCTCTTTTATTGGGGTCACTTAAAAACGAATGAGAAATTAAAACTTCAACAAGATCCTGCCTTTCTAAAAACGGTAATAACAATTTATCAATTCTAGTTTCAGAAATTCCGATTCTTTTACCAAATTCCTTAAAATCATCTTTGCAAGCATGCATTGAACTTTTATACTTTGCACTCTTGAATCCATCAGCAAACAATTCTTTGTCCAATGCAAAATCTGTATCATCTACGTGTATCCTTGTATTGATTAGATCATAAGCAGGACTTAACAAATAATCCCCACTAGCAGTTTCAAGTAATGCGAAGTTCTTTAAATGTGCATCTCCATTTGAAAACAGATAATTAAATACAACTATTGAGAAATACTTTTCTATTTCAACCCTCCACGCTGGAACATATTTTTGAATTAACAAACCCAATTCTTCATAACTGTATTCGTATTTGAAATTCGGACCTGAATTCACTGAAGTTTTTCCGGCCAAACTGGCAAAATCTTCTTTACCCCATTTACTACCATCTTCTTTTACATCAAAACGCTTGGTAATATATGCTGGAGTTCCGTCTTTGAAAAATATTAAAGCATTATCCGCTGTATTAATACCATACACTTGCTTTGCAATTTGCATGGTCAAATGCTCATTAGCCGGAACCTGATCTACTTTTCTTAAATCTCTTGGTATCGGCTTGAGTATATATGTACCCTGCTCTCCATCCCTTGTCAAGCGCAATTGGTTTTTCTCCAGCACCAAGCTTAGTTTTTCCTGTACACCTGAAATTGAAATGCGTTTACGATTGTCTCGAAATTCTTCTGCCAGTTCTTCATCTTTATAAGGAAGATCGTAAGGTAAAATGTGACTGACCTTTTTACTATTGAATACGTTTTTCAAGCAAACCGGACTGTAAGTATCAAATCCATCTGCCAAAGTTCCGGGGCAATATTTTATCTCTTTCAAATTCATTCTTTTGTTTTTGGTTTTACTGTAATTGCTCCAATGGTATCATATTGTGCGGTTGCCATTAATAAACCGAAATCATCTTCTTCGTCTATTCGCAATTGTGTGCATTGTAATTTTCGATTTACGCCTTCACTCAAAAGGTTGAAGAAAAAAGGAAACAGAAATTCACTTTCGTAAGTCATTTGACTTTTGGGCAATGTTAAACTGATGGAGGGCTTAGACATATCTTTAAAATATTCACTATTATATGTAAAGATATAATGACTTCTATTCGCTTCGGTAAGTTCTCCGGCTAAATCACCGTTTCTGTATATTTCCATTGCTCGCATTCAAGTATTACTTTTTGTTAATTTCTAATTTTAATTCCATACCCAAAACTCCTGCAATTTTTATCATCACTTCCAAAGTTGGGTTGCTCTGTCCTCTCTCAATTTTATATAAAGTATTGATACTTATATTGGCCAATTCCGCCAAATGTGGCTGAGTAATTTTCAACTCATTTCTTCTGTTTTTGATAACAAGGCCCAATTCTTCAACTAACATTATAATGTGATTTTGAAACAAATTTATGACATTTGGGGCAATTACACAAGACAAATCACATTTTAATATGATTTTAACGAATAAATCTCTTACTTTCACACTTTAAAACTAAAATATCACATTATAGTGTGGTTTTAAAATAAGTTTTATCCGCATTTATCCGAAAATATCCGCATTTCAATGTAAACTAAAATGAAAGATAGTTTACATTCAAGTGACCAATGTAAACTAAGTTGTGAGTTAGTTTACATTTAAGAGGCAGATGTAAACTAAAATTCAGTTTTTTTAAGATCCCTAATACTCACCGGAGCCAATTCATGTCCAAACATTAAAAGCAAATGATTCACCTTGTCCATTTGAAGATTGGTTTTACCCTGCTCCACCTTTCGGATTACAGTCAATGCAATACCAGATTTAACAGCAAATTGCTCCTGGGTAAGGCCGACATCCTTTCGTTTGGCTTTGAGAAACTCTGCGAGACTCTGGATTTTCATGAGGTAAATTTATATGTTATTGCATATGAATTAAACAGAGAGTTAATTTTATATGCAATTAGATATGAATTGTAATATAGATTTTCATTTATGAAGACAATCGGGAGCAATTTATTTCATTGTTTTATTACATTAATAGAAACAAAGGAATAAAATTAGATCAAACAATATCTGCTTGAATCGCAAGTGTTTTAATTCCTTGTTTTTTGTTATCGACAAACCAAAAAAAAGAATAATAAACACTGACTCTAACACTACTAATTCCATATTGAAGAGTTGCTTTATTATAATTTTGAAATATGTAATTTTCAACCCTTTTTAACAAGCTAGACATAGCCTCATTCTCTACATATTTAAGACTAAAATTGACTGTTTGCATAGCACTTATTTAGCATTTAATTAAATTTCATCAATAATTCCTTTTGATTGTTGAATTATACTTTGAATTGATTGTATAACACTTTTATTTCTAAAAATAATTTCTAAAGCATTTTCCACTTCATTTGAACCATCCGCTTTAAATTTTTCTTCAGACAATAAAGAAAGTACAGTTACTGGGTATGGTAAAATATTTTCCTGAATAATTCTCACCAAATCAAAACTGAAACTCCCTAGAGATGGAGCATTCACAGATAAGGTGTGTGAAATACCAGGTCTAGAATCTTCAAAAATACTTCCACCTATTGTGATTTTTTTTGTTATTACGTTCGCTGATAGAACGTTTTTAGTATATTCATTGAAATACTTCGCTTGTTCAATTAAAATAGTTGAAGGCAGAATAATTGAATTTTCATCAGCTATTTCTTCTGGCCATAAGTTTTTTATTTCTGACATATTAATAATTATTAATTTTAAACATAATTGGCAAATGATCTGAAATTGAACTGACTATTTTGCCATCATTTACTAAGGTTAACTTATCGCCAAATTTACATAATATTTCTAAATCTTCATCTTGAAAATATGGTAATAATTCTGGCCTTATTAAAATTTGATCAAAAATATTCCAAAAATAATTTATAGGCTTTGATAGTGTGGAATATATAGTACCACTTACATCTCCTTTACCATGATCACCGAAGAAACTCCACATTGGATTATAAAAATAATCATAATTAATTTCGTCTACTATTCGAGAACCTTTTAAAGCAATTTCACGAGACATTACAGAATGCAAACCAGTTGTCTGAACCATCCCAGCCTCAAATGGGTTCATATTAAAATCTCCTACCACAATTGTGTTTTTCAATTCAGTCTTTTCTTCGAATCTATTAATTATTTCCTTTATCTCATAAGAATGTGCAAGCTGATCTTCATTTGACCAATTAATTTTGGATTGATAATGAAGTGCCATTAAATTAAGTTTAGGATAAGTCGGCACATCAATACTTCTAACCGTATAACGACGACCACTCATTACTGGTTTAAAAATCCTATTAGTAAATTTAGAAAATACAAAAATCTTTTTACAGATTTGATCTTCATTATAATAGTATCTAACTTCATACTTATTCAAAGCCTCTAAAATAATACTAATAGGCATTTCAATTTCACATAAAATTATTATATCGGGATCAATTTCTACCGACAAGTGCTCTAATATATCAACATTAGTATTCTTATTTATATTCCAAAAAACAATTTTCATAATAAATCAATTCAATAATTCCAATCTACTTTCTTCAACTCTGCTTCTTTCATTTTTTCAGACAAGTGGATATAACTTCTAGTCGTATTGATATCTGAATGCTGTGCCATTTCCTGAAGCACTGGAATACTTACCTTGCCCACCATGAAGGTGATAAAAGTGTGTCGGGCAATATGTGAAGTTAATTTTTCATCTATATGCGCCATTTCAGCAAGTGTTTTCAGGTTCCTATTGTAAGGCTGTAAACTCATTTTAAAAGGGCAGATACTCAAAACTTCTTTATATTTGGCAATAATCATTTCCGGTTTGCTCAAACCAGCTTCATTTTTAAAGAACAAGGCCAGATTTTCTTGCTTGTGTTTCTTAGTCTTTTGAGAAACCAAATCTAAATAAATTCCATCCTTTTTAAATTTGACTGTCTTATCTGATATCTGTATTATGTCACTGAAACGCAATCCGGTATAAACTGAGAATAAAAACATATCTCTGGATCTGGCCAAACCCATATTGCCGTCTTTAATCATTAACTCTTCTAATTTTCGGATATCATCTATAGTTAAACAATGTTTCTCAGTCTTTTTACCTTTCAGTTTAAAATCATCATAGGGATTACTGTGCTTTTCCATTAATCCTTTGCGAATGGCTTCATTGATGGTTCTTCTTAGGTATTTGTGATACTTTACTATTGTATTAGGATGCAATTTATTTCGTACAAAATATCTATTCAACGCCTCAACGTTTGTATAATTTATATCGGTGAAATATTTGATACCTTTAAAACTGATTAAATGGTTCAAGGCTGAGCGGTAATTTTTCTTAGTGTTAGGGGTAAAGCTTGGATTGTCTTTGAATTCGTTTTCAAAGAATTCAAGAAAACTGGTGTGCCCTGACTCGCTGGCCAAAAAAGTTCTATAAAAATCCAACGGAACTGTGATACCTTTTTGATACTGCTTGGTTTCATACTCCAGAAAATCGTCGGTCATTTTCTTCAGTGCCTTATTCAGTTCGAATGCATTGGAATGTTTCTCTGTAATCAGCCTCTTTTTCTCGTTCCATTGATTTGGAAACACTTTAATGCCTGTAGAAACCCAAATCCTGTCACCTCCTTTGCGATAACATTCAATTTGTAGTAATCCTGCTTTTGTAGCTGAGGCTAATTTTTTACGGTCGTAGATGAGTTTGAAATTTGCTATATTCATAAAAAGGTATCAAATGGGTATCAAAAATATGAATAATTAAGCATATTTAAAAATAGTCAGTAAACGAAAAACCCCTGAAAATCAGGGGTTTTAGGTAATAATGATTAGTTATTTAGTAGTCCGTAGGGGAATCGAACCCCTCTTGCCAGGATGAAAACCTGAAGTCCTAACCGATAGACGAACGGACCAAACTACTTTTCCAACACGTTTCCGTTTTGGGACTGCAAAAATAATAAAAAAAATTAAATTGCAAATACTTCTTTTAAAAAAAATAAAAAAGTACCTTTGCAGCCCTAAATACAACCCATTTTAACTTAAAATAAACATGATACGCGTAGCAATCAACGGTTTCGGCCGAATCGGCAGACTCGCTTTCAGAGCCATGCTCCAAAGAAATGACATCGAAGTTGTTGCAATCAACGACTTAACTGACAACAAAACTCTGGCGCACCTCCTTAAGTACGACTCTGTGCACGGAAAATTTAACGGTACTGTCGATTTTACTGACACTGCCATCATCGTTAACGGTAAATCTATCGCTGGTCTAGCTGAAAGAAATCCTACAGCTCTGCCTTGGAAAGATATGAACATCGACGTAGTACTTGAGTCTACTGGTCGCTTTACCGATAAAGAATCTGCTGGTCAACACCTTACTGCAGGTGCTAAAAAAGTTATTATCTCTGCTCCTGCTACCGGTGAAATGAAAACCATCGTAATGGGCGTTAATGATAATACTCTTGATGGCTCTGAAACCATCCTTTCTAACGCTTCTTGTACTACTAACTGCCTTGCGCCAATGGTGAAAATCCTTGACGAATTGTGCGGTATCGAGAACGGTTTCATGACCACCATTCACGCTTACACTGCCGACCAAAGTTTGCAAGATGCTCCTCATAAAGACCTTAGAAGAGCTCGTGCTGCTGCTTATAGCATCGTGCCTACTAGCACTGGTGCTGCTAAAGCTGTTGGTTTAGTTATGCCTCACCTACAAGGTAAATTAAACGGTAACGCTATGCGTGTGCCTATTCCTGATGGTTCTGTAACCGATTTCACTTGTAACGTTAGAAACCCTAAAACAAAAGATGAAATCAACGCTGCTTTCAAAGCTGCTGCTGAATCTAACCTTAAAGGTGTGCTAGAATACACCAACGACCCAATCGTGTCTATCGATATCGTTGGTAACACACACTCTTGTATCTTCGATAGCGATCTAACTATGGTCATCGGCAACACCATTAAAGTGGTTGGCTGGTACGATAACGAAGCTGGTTACTCTAACCGCTTGGTTGACCTAATGGTTAGAATTTCTAAATAATTAAAATTTAAATCCATATAAAAAGGCTATCCTATCGATAGCCTTTTTTGTTGCTCAAAATTTTTTCCATAAAAAAGGCCCCTTTCGGAGCCTTTTTTTATTTGATACAAGTAGTTATTTCTTACCAATCAATGTTACCGATACAGAATTGGTCAAACCATCTCTGTTGGTTACTGTAAAAATGTACTTACTGCTCTGATTATTGGTTGTGTCCAAAGTAGAATTAAAGTCGAATGAGAAATTGTCCTCATCACTTTTACCCAAATCTCTGTTTTCAATAGATACCGAAGCTCCGCCATTTACACTTTTAGAAATATTGAATTTCTTTAATACGTCTCTGTCTTCACTCTTTGACGCATTGATACCAATTAAAATTGCAGAACCTGCAGTTATAGTATCGTCGCTTGAGATATATGAACCTCCAGTTTTAAAACTGATGTTTGGTAAGTTGCCTTCGTCTTTTTCGCATGATGCAAACGCTAATAGTGCCAATGCCGCTATCAGCAATGATTTAAATTGTTTCATTGTATGATTATATATTTTAAAAATTTATTTGATGTGTTTAAATAGTCCGTTAAGCTAAGTTAAACACCGCATCTGGCGGAGGAGACAATACCTCTATGTCTAAATTTTTAAATGGATGAAGTTTGTAATAATCTTTAATCGTTTCTTTTGAAATGCCTATATGTTGGCCGCTCGACTCATGTGTTATCCGCAATTTTAAATCATGCGACTTAAGCTTCAATTGCTTGAGGTCTTTGCTCTTCTCTGTCTGACGGACAAAGTCTTTAATCAACTTGTCTTCCTTTTTATCTGCAAAAGCTTTGATGACAATCTTATCAGCCGAATCGTATCGCTCTGTAACATCAAAGAGTCCTCCATTTATAACCAACTCTTTTCCTTTTTTCTCCCAAATGATGTCTTCTTCGCTGTCAAAAATAAAAACTTTGCTATTGCGTTTGTTGCGTCTGCTATTCTTTTGATGGGCAATGTGCAACTGATATTTCCCAATCTTAAATAATATTACAGGTAAGCTGCACTGAAACAGCCAAAATACCAACAATGATATACCTATAACCTTCCTCATTTAATTTTCTGAGTAAATTTCCAGTTCAAAGATACAGTTACATTTCTTCCCATGTTCAACAATCCAAAATATTTGAATCTAGACATGTGATCATAGTAGGCAACATCGGTCAAGTTATTCACTCCTGCTTTCCATTCAAGTTGCTGAAATTTGCCTGATTTACCATTTACAGAAAAATTGAACAGTTGGTAGGATGGCGTTCTCAGTTCGTTGAAAGCCACTTTATTTTGAGTAGCGTAATAATCGGTACCTGCACTGATAAAGATAAACGAGCGACTGAAGTTGATGCGTCTATAAACTGAGCACGACAATTTATTTGCAGGTGTGTATGGCAAAGACTCTCCATTGGCTTTCCATGCATTCATAGCAAAAAATGACACATTGACGCCTGTATGTTGTATAGGTCTTACGGTTAATTGTGCCTCTAAACCTTTCTGAAAAGCATTGTCTTGGTAGTATCTAAAGATGGGAAATCCATTCCAGTCGCCGGGGGCTGGACCCAAATAGATGTAGTTGTTAAATAGATTATAAAACGGACTTATGCTCCACTCAAATACTTTCATTTGCATCCCTATCACCACATTGGCACTGTAGACCATTTCGTTTTTCAATTCAGGATTTCCTATTTCATAAGTAAAAACGCCTTCGTGTAAGCCATTTGATGAAAGCTCAGCTAAATTGGCAACTCTCACACCCGTTGATACATTACATTTGGCATAAAACACAGAATCGATGTTGTAATTGATACCTGTTAACCCATTGAAATAAGGCGATTGCTTGTTGAATGGTTGTACTTCTTTTCCTTGTCCATTGACTGATGGCGTAAAGAAAGTATGTACCTGCTTAAATCCAATGCCAAATCCGTTTTCTATGGTCAGCTTCTTGGTCAATTTAGACTCAATAAAAGCCGAAGTGTTGGTCTCTAACATGATGGCATCTGGCACTATTTTACGAGCTCCATAATTGGTGTTGTTTTCGTAAGCTCCCAGATTTGAAACAATCAGCTGATGTTTCTTTGACAAACTATGTTGCCATTTTAATAAGTATTGGGCAGTTAAAAGATGCATGTCCAAACTAATGGCTCCACCACCTTCGTTTTCCATTCTTCTATTGGATTGTATCCCAGCATTGATGGTTAATACATTGCCTTTCTTTGAATAATAAGATTGTGTTGTGGAGGCAATGTTGAGCAAAACCATGTGGGCTGGGTTAACTTTTAAAGACCTATTGTATCTTGCATCTTCCTCAACAAACGTATAAATATCGTTAAAAATAAATCCAAATCGATTGAAACTGGAGGTAAAATAATAGTCTTTAACCCATCTGCCTTTTTTGTACCCATAAGCGGCTTTGACAATATAACAATCGCTTCTGCTGTTTAAAACCCTTTTGTGCGACCCATCAAAATAGTCAGCTTGGTTGTCTATGCCAATTCTAAGTTTGAACCATTTTTTACCAGTATTGTATTTATATCCTGCATTGAAAGCGCCTCCTAAAGTGTTAGAATGCATTTTTAGTCCAGCCTCTAATACTTTAGTATTCTTAGCAGCTTTCTCCTCATCAATCAGGTTAATAACTCCCCCTATGGCTTCAGAACCGTATAACACACTCATTGGACCTTTAATCAAATCAATGCCGCCCAACCCTACTTCGGTTAATCCTAGTCCGTGTTCTTCTTGCCATTGTTGATTATCGAATTTTAAACCATTAAACAATACCAAAACTCTGTTGCCATACAATCCTCTTATGACTGGTTTTGAAATACTCGGACCAGTGCCTAAAACAGAAACACCTGGCACTTTAGCCAATAAATCGGTAAGATTGAAATTGCCAAAACCACTCAAACTGTCGGTATTGATTTTATGGATGTTTAAAGAAGATTCTTTTTCTGGCTCATCCTTGTAATAGGTAACTGTATATCCTTTAAATTTGGTTGTAGAGGTATCTTGGGCCATCACATCTAGTCCAAACACAAATACCATCAACAGAAAAAGATACCTCATTCTCAATGCAATAATACTGCAAAAATACATGTCAGAAAACAAAAAAAGCGCATACCTATAAGATATGCGCTTTACCAAATTATCCAAAAAATATGAAATTATTCAGCTAACTTTAGTCCGATAACATTATCGGTACCATCGGCGTTTTTACCTTCTATCAAAATAGCGCCTTCTGCTGCTTCTAAAATGGTTTTAACATTTTGAACAGAATACACATTTTGCTTGTCTATTTTGGTGATGACAAAGCCAGGTTGAAGCTTGCCCTTGAAAGGACCAGAGCCAACACTTACTACTTTAACACCATTTTTAACATTCAATTTGTCTTTGTCTTCTTTGGTGAGTGGCGCAAATGTGGCACCTTTAACAGTGTTTTGCTCGCTCTTATCCGCAATAGAAGTGGCTTCTTTTCCATCTAATCCTTTTAAAGTAACAGAAATTTCTTTGTTTTCGCCTTTTCTGTTAACCGATAGGGTGATTTTATCTCCAGGTCGGTATTTACCGATTTCTTCTTGAAGTGATGACACACTGTTGACAGCAACATCATTTACCTTCTTAATCACATCACCTTTTTTAACACCTGCTTTATCAGCTGAACCATCATTGGTGACTTCTTGTACCAATACACCTTCAAGGTTTTTCAAGCCTTCTTTATCTGCTAGTTCTTGTGTGATTTCTTGAATGGCAACACCTAATACCGCTCTTTGAACCTTACCAAACTTCAATAAATCGTCCATAACTTTTTTAACCAAGTTCACTGGCACTGCGAAACCATATCCAGAATAAGAACCAGTTTGAGATGCGATAGCAGTATTGATACCAATCAATTCGCCATTGGTATTTACCAATGCTCCACCGCTGTTACCTGGATTGATGGCAGCATCTGTTTGAATAAAATTTTCAATGGCGTATTGGTTGTCCTCACGTCTTAACAAATCTATGCTTCTACCTTTTGCACTTACAATACCTGCTGTTACAGTGCTGGTTAAATTTAATGGATTACCAACAGCAACAACCCACTGACCAACTTTAACTTCATCGCTATTGCCAAACGACATAAAGCTCAAATTCTTTTCATCAATTTTAATTAAAGCCAAGTCGGTTGTCTTATCTGCTCCAATCAATTCGGCAGTATAGGTGCGCTTATCATTTAATGTAACTTCTAATTTTGTTGCATTGTCTACCACGTGGTTGTTTGTAACGATATAACCATCTTGTGTGATAACAACACCTGAACCTGTTGCCATTCCGGGTCCTCTTGGCATGTCAAAATCAAAGCCATGGTCTTTAAAAAACTCAAATGGGTCGATTTGACCTTGGCCACCACCCTGAGGAGCAGTTTGTTTTTGAGCTTCATAATACGATTTGATGTGCACAACAGTTGGGGTGCTAACTTCAGAAACTTTCACAAAATCAAAGCCTACATTAGAATTACCCGCTTCAATATTGCTGGCAAATCTAGAGTGCTTTTTTTGCATGTCTTCGAAATTGTTTGGCTGATTAATCTTATCATAAGCCTGATTAATTCCCAATGCCACTAATCCACCCATCAGGGCAATGGCAAAAATTCCTAATGCTTTTTTCATATACAATTGATTTTTTTCCTCTTTTTATTTTTCAAAAGATGTTCCAATCTTTTTTATCTATTTTTGTAACGCAATTTCGTCAGATTTCTTACGAACGCATTTACCTTTATCGATTAAATTGTATTAAACTTCCACCAAGGTGCTAAAACCCTTAAAACTGAATGACGAGCAATTGGTTGCCGCTATTAAAAATGGCGACAGAAATGCGCTCATTCAATTATATAAGGACAATTATATGGCAGTTAGAAGTTACATACTGAAAAACAACGGAAAAGAAGAAGACATAGAAGATGTGCTTCAGGATGCCTCTATTGCCATTTGGGAGAAAATACAAGCTGATAGCTTGATTCTCAATGCGAAATTAAGCACTCTGGTGTTTGCCATTTGCAAAAATCAATGGTTGAAACGTTTGAACAAAAACAGCAGAATGAGTAACATGCCTGACGGAATAGCTGAAAATTTGACAGAAAAAACTGACAGTATCGACCTTCAAGATGCTAAAATCATTGGTAAATTGATGAATGATCTGGGTGAAAAATGTCAGAAAATTCTCACCATGTTTTATTTCGAAAACCGAGACATGAACGACATCGCTGAAACATTAGATTACAGCAATGCAGATACCGCCAAAGCCAAGAAACACCAATGCTTTAAGCAACTGCAAACCATATTTTTAAACCGTTACAGTAAAAGCGATTTTTTAGGCAATTGAACTTCAATGAGCAACATATCGACCAATTCAATGCGTATCTGAAAAGACAACTTTCAGCTGATGACATCATGGCTTTCGAACAACGTTTGAAAACGGATCCTGAATTTGCCAAGGAATTTGAACTTCATAGTCTACTTGTTGAAGGTATTAAAGAACACGCCCGAACTGAACTGAAATCGTTCTTAAAAGACAACGTTTCATTACCTCATATCAGCTCTAAACCTAATTTCTTCAATATGCGTTCTATGCAATGGTCGATTGCTGCTGCAATTGTTCTGATTTTAGGCGTGATTCTTATTGTACAATATTATATTAAGCCAAACGAATCGACCGAAGAACTTGCTACTAGAAACGTTATCACTAGCTCAGATACCAGCACCCCTTTAGTGCAATCAGAACCTAAAGAAAGTGCTGACACAAGCCCTGAATTTATAGAAATGCTTGCCGTTAAGAAGGAAAATGCAGACATGGCAACCCCTCCTCTAAGTGAAAGTCTTACTGAAGAAACGTCTGCAGGTAAACCAGTAGTTGTAGATGAATCGGAAGGTAAATATTACACAGATAGAACTCTTGTAGACAACGAAATTGCAATTGAAGACAATAATATTGCTACTGAGCAACGACTAAATGATACGACCATTACACTTGCAATGTTGTTTTATAATACTGCTTATAAGAAAGATTATAACAGCAATGATGATGCAAGCAATGCTCAACCACAAACTACAGACAAGACTACAAAATCTAAATCAAAATATCCTTATAATGCTGGGGTTGAATCAACCAATAAAAATGAAATAAAAGTTGACACCAATGCTGTATCTAAAAAGTTGAGCAAGGCTTCAACAAAAACATATAAGGTTGAATATTGGAAATCTCCAGTCAATTTTAAAGGTTACAGATTCATCAATAATACTGTTTATTTATACGGGGTGACTAAAGACAACTCTAAATTGTTTGTGGTTAACTATAAGTTGTATTTACGAACCAATAACACAGTCTATATTTTAACACCAACTACAGATTCTTTACCATATAAAACTGAAGCTGATACAGACATCTCCAACTACATTTTAAAGCAATAATTTGAAACTTAAATTTAAGAAATACCAAGGAACCGGAAACGACTTTGTCATCATAGACAACAGAGACAGACAATACGACCAATTAGATGTGGCGTTTTTATGTCATCCAAAGTTTGGTATAGGTGGCGATGGTTTGATGTTGTTGCAAAACATTGAAGGTTTTGATTTCGAAATGGTGTATTACAACAGTGATGGCAACATCAGCACCATGTGTGGAAATGGCGGTAGATGCATTGTAGATTTTGCTAAACGTCTAGGTGTTTTTCAATCAGACAAAACACATTTCAAAGCCATCGATGGTCCACATGATGCCAATTGGAGTCATGAGAAAGTTGAATTACACATGCAAGATGTAACTGCTATTCATGAACACAACAACCATTACATTTTAAATACTGGTTCGCCTCATTATGTAGTGTTCTCTGACAATGTAAATGGCATCGATATTCTAGCAGAAGCCAGACATATCAGATACAATGAAACATACAAAAACGAAGGTATCAATGTCAATTTTGTTGAAGTAACTGGCGAGCGCTCTATTAAAGTTAGAACTTATGAAAGAGGTGTAGAAAATGAAACTTTAAGTTGTGGTACAGGGGTTACGGCTTCTGCTATTGCATTTGCCAAAAACACTGGATTAACGAATGGGAAAACATGCATAGACATAGAAACTCCTGGAGGTAAATTACAGGTAATGTTCAACTATGGAGAGACTGTAACTGATGTGTGGTTGTGCGGACCAGCAACAGAGGTGTACGAAGGTGAAATTACTTTGAAATAAAAAAAGGCCAGACATTCGTCTGACCCTTTTACACACATAAACTAAAAATCTTTATTAATCGCCAGATTTATCTTCTGCGATTTGAATTTGACCATTCATCAATTTTTCTTTTAATTTAGCTTCAATCTCTGTCAAAATTTCGTGGTTATCTTCCAGTAATTCTTTAACAGCATCTCTACCTTGACCGAGCTTAGTACCATTGTAGCTGAACCAAGAGCCACTTTTTTGAACGATGTTGTTGTCAACAGCTAAATCCAACACTTCACCAACTCTAGAGATACCTCTACCATACATGATATCGAATTCAACTACTCTAAATGGAGGAGCAACTTTGTTCTTAGCAACTTTAACTTTGGTTCTGTTACCAACGATTTCGTCACCATCTTTGATTTGACCAATTCTACGGATATCCAAACGGATAGAAGCATAGAATTTAAGCGCATTACCACCAGTGGTTGTTTCAGGATTTCCGAACATCACACCGATTTTCTCTCTCAATTGGTTGATGAAAATACAGATACAACCAGTTTTGTTGATGGTACCCGTTAATTTTCTAAGCGCTTGAGACATCAAACGGGCTTGAAGACCCATTTTGCTGTCGCCCATGTCGCCTTCAATCTCAGCTCTTGGAACAAGTGCCGCAACTGAGTCGATTACTATCACATCGATAGCGCCAGAACGTATTAAATTATCTGCAATTTCTAAAGCTTGCTCACCATCGTCAGGCTGAGAGATTAAGAGATCAGAAGTATTTACACCCAATTTTTGCGCATAAAACTGATCGAAGGCGTGCTCTGCATCTATAAATGCACAGATACCACCCTTCTTCTGAGCTTCTGCTATACAACTGATGGCCAAAGTAGTTTTACCACTACTTTCTGGACCGTAGATTTCTATTACTCTTCCTTTAGGGAAACCACCTACACCTAATGCCATATCAAGACTGAATGAACCAGTTGACACAACATCAACGGCCACCACATTCTTGTCATCCATCTTCATCACAACACCTTTTCCATAACTCTTCTCGAGTTTGTCGATGGTGAGCTTTAACGCTTTTAATTTTTCTGCATTTGATTCTGCCATAACTTTATTGTTCGAAGTACGCTATATTGACCATTCGATTATGCACATTTTACTAGAGATATTCACAGATTTTTAGTGTGCTATTATTTTTAGCATTTAATTGCTAAATTCTTTATCAATACTAGTTTTACCTCCATTTATTTTACATTTTTAACCGTTAAATTGAATTGCTAATTAATTTAGTAAAATAGGTGCCATATCAATCTTACCCATCTAATTTACAAATAATTACTAATTCCATTTTTCACTTTTCCCAAATCTCAAATCCACTTAGTCCTCCCTGTTTAGAATTAAAGACGGTCTTCGCGTTTTCTTCTAAATCAGGGAAAATTAAGCAGATATGTATTACGAAATTCACCTAATAAAATTTCTAATGCAAAGGTCTAAATAAATTTTTTCTTAACCGTTTTATAAACGTTTATATTCGTTTAATTTTTCTACCTTAATAAAGTAATGGTAGTTTCATGACTTTGAATTGGTCCGAAGTACGGAATGACATAAATTCTACACAGATATATATCTTGTTGACATAATTCACCTTTGTAAGTACCATCCCATCCAATATTGATGTCTTTTGATTCAAATACTTTCTCTCCCCATCTATTGTATATCTCCATGGTATAAGACTTTACATACTTTGAAGCTAATGGCTTAAAAGTTTGATTGACACTGGAGCCATTAGGGTCTGGTGTGAAAGCATTTGGTAAATGAAAGAAAAAATCCGGAAATAATCTTTTGGTTACTACCACACTGGTATCCCTACACCCATAGATATCTTCAACAGCTAGCTGTATTTTTAGTTGCCCTGTATCCTTTGTACTTATTTCAGGTGAAGATTCGGTGCTGACATTTCCATTATTGTAACTCCATGAATTTTTGATGATATTTGAATACGATTGATTGATTAATTGCACACGGGTTGTCTCAAATTCTTTAGAGCCCAATCTTACATAATCAAATTTTGATACTGGCAATTGCCTAATTATTACTTCTTGTTTCTGACTCGTATCACGACAATTTTTATCTGAGATTGCAATCAATCTAACATCATAAGTTCCGGATTTTGCATAATATTTAATCGGGTCTTTGTCTGTAGAACTTGTTAAATCTCCAAACATCCACTGATAACCAACTATATTGCTGCCATTTGAAATAGAACGATTGACTAGATACGCCGCTTCTTTAAAACATGTTGTATCTGAATCAAATTTTGCTAAAGGCATGCTGTGTAAAGTAACTTCTATAGTATTGCTATCATGACATCCATTTATTGATTGAGTGATTGCCTGAACTGTTTTCTTACCTGTAGATTGATACGTATGCGAAACCGACTTTGAATAGGCCGATTGAGCATCACCAAAATCCCAAATAAAGTTTTGCAAAGTTACTCTTGGGTCTATTGAATTGACATTGAAATTGAATTTATTGTACCTCAAACATTGCTCAACTTGTGGGTTTACGCTTATATTCAATTTTCCAGGAGATTCTAAATACACTTGGCGAATAGCAGTATCACTGCACATATTACTTGAGAATACAATCAACTGAATCTTATGTAAACCACTAATAGAAAACTTTGAATTGAACATATCACTTACTCCTGCATCAACATCGTCTATCTTCCAATTTGCAATAACACTTCCATTTTGAGTACTGGTAGCATTGATAAAATCGAAAGCATGGGCATTAAAGCATTGTTGTGTGTCGTTTATGCCGATGATAGCTTTTGGCGAAAGTACGGTTGTCGCTGTTTTTGTAATAGAATCTGTACAACCAAAATTGGTAGTGACTTTCAGTTTAACACTGTATACATTTACGCCTAGATACGAATGTTGTACATCTTTTGAATAACCAAATTTACCATCTCCATAATCCCATTTATAACTCATACTTCCAGCAATTAACTGACTTTGGTTGATGAATCTGAAACTGTTTACAGAGATGCATTGTGTATCTTTAAGCAATCTAAAATCGGGGACAGCGTGAGGAGCAACATTTACTACAGTTGCAACTGTATCATTACAGAATGTAGTTGCCGAATGTACAATTAATTGAATTCTGTACCATCCTGAATTACTATATACTTTATCTGAAGGTACCTTTAAAGTTGAACCATTTCCATCACCAAAACTCCAGTTGTATTTTAAAGCATTTAACTGACTAAATGAACTATTATTAGCTAATTTAAATACATTAGACTTCTGACATTGTTGCGTATCATTTACATTAAATACAGCAATTGGTCTTTCTTTCAAAACCAATTTTTTCTTCAAGGTGTCTGTACATCCATTATTCGAATTCAAATAGTAAGTTATGGTGTACGATTGATTGCTGTTATTATAATGTTTATCATTGGGTAGCACTTTTGATGAGAAGGTATTATCTCCAAAATCCCAAAGGTGAGAAGTAGTGTTGGGCTCAAAAGTACTTGAATTGATCAAATTAATTGGTTTGTTATGCCAACATAAAGTATCTCCTAAAGTCGAAAAGCTGGCAATTGGTTGTAACTTGGTTTTAACGTACCTTGAACTTGAATCAATACAGTTGCTTGCTGTTCTAACATAAAATTTCACTAAAAATGAATCGTTGTTTTTAAATCGCTTAGAACTTAATGAATCAAACACAACCGTTTTATCAGGAAACTCATATTTGAAAAATTGAATGGTATCATCCTGAACTACCGAAGCATTCTTAAACTTAAACAACTCTTTAGGACACAACAAAGTATCCCCAATAAATTTTGCTTTAACTTTAGGGTTAAATACTTGAATTGTATCAAATGCCAAACAACCTGTAGTGTCAAGTGTTCTAAGTATATAGATGCCTTTTTTCGTAATATAAATTTCTTTCGTTGGCGAACCATTAGACCAAAGATAGGAAACGAAATTTCCACTTGGCTTTAATTCTATAAAATTGAAATTGTTACAAATAATCTTATCAACTCCTAATTGAGGTTTTGAATCAACGATAGATATTTTCTTTACAATCGTATCGTTTTTGAACTTTGTATAAGAAATTAATTTGACGGTATACTTCCCAACCTTTTTATATATGTGGTAAATACCTGTTTTTAAAGTTGAGGTATTTTTGGAACCAGATAGCGAATCGCCAAAATACCATCTAACTGAATCTACTATCTGATCAGTTAATGTAAAAAAAGTCGTATCTCTTATACATGTTCTATTGGCTTCAAATTCATTTTTAATGAAAAATGATTGCATAAAAGTTGGAAGCCCTATGCTACTTGTTTTTCCATTTAAACTAACATAATTTGACGTATATGTACTTCCAGAGCCTAATGAATCTGGATACATAAACGCATGTAAATACGAAGAGCCATTAACAGCAAAATAAATTCTATTATCTGGTCCAAGTTGAAGTGCGCCAGCTTTTCCGCCTCCCAGATTGGTCACGACAGCTTGTCTGGAAGCAATAATGGTTGCTCTGTTGTTTGACCTTAAATCAATTTGATAAACATTGCCTAAATTCCAATCTGATAAGTATAAGAATTTACCTTTTAAAGAAAACTCTACGCCATAAGCTGTAAATTTTCCTAAACTATATGCATTGGAAATAACACCAGTTTTGGAATTGAAATCAGCTATCATTACAGAATCTTGCCCATTGCCAAATACCACTTTATCGCCTTTAGGACTGAATTTTAATGTCCCCCATAAATTGTTTGTACTCAAACGCCATTTAAATGAAGAGCGCACAGGTGTATGATTAACTCCAGATGACGTCACTCCATAAGCATAAAATGTATCACTGTTTTGTTTTATGGTGCATACCCAATAATCTACACCATTAGCTTGCTTTGTTGCCGTTACTTTTTCAGTTGTATAAGACAATAATTGCACATTCTTAGTACTGGTAATATCGCCTTTACCATTATTAAGATTCATATTCAATTCAGAATATCTTAAACCATTTCTACAGCCGTTTTCTTGTGCATCGGCAGTGAAAATATAAAATAAATTAGATGATCCAGGTTTTGGAATCGCAATACCCGATTGTGTAGCTGAACTGTTACCTAACAAGCCATTGCCATTGGGCATCATGTTGTGGGTACTGTCATACACCCTTAAACCGTCTGTGTAAAACAACAATCTGCCTTGTTTGTTACTAATGGTTGCACATCCTTCAAAGGTGCTCATAGCACTATTAGTAACTGCTGTTGGCTTAGCGTTGCCATTGAATCTAACTCCAGCAAATTGCCCAAAATACCAATTATAGGTTTCTTTTTGGGCTAAAGCATCCAGTCCTAAAAACAGCAGCAGAACAATTAGAAAGTGTTTCATAACATAGTTTATTCAAATCTACATTAAAGACAAGAATAAATCAAAAATCAATGTCATAATTTCGACATATTACAATTAATTTTTAATTAATCAATTCTTACAACACTGATCATTTTGTCTCCAACTCTGAGACTGTTTACCACATCCATACCGCTTACAACTTCTGCAAATATGGTGTACTTGCCATCCAAATTGGTTGTGTATGAATGCGTGATAAAGAACTGAACACCTTCTGAATCTTTACCCGCTGATGCTAACCCAACACTTCCTGGATGATATCTTAACTCACTACTAAACTCGCTTCTTTGCATCCAATTGAGTGAACCCCAACCATCTCCTCTTGGACAACCTCCTTGTATAACAAAATCTGGAACATATCTGTGAAATGACTTGTTGTTGTAGTACCCTGTGTCAACACATTTCAAAAAGTTGGCTACTGAAGCTGGACTTTCACTTACTTTACATGCTATAACAATATCGCCTTTGTTGGTAGTGATTTTAACTTTTACATTTTCTGGCGTCTTCTTTACATACTCCCAGTCGATTGGAAATTGATAGCCTGACTCAAAAAAATTGGGATAGCTCATAGGCTCTTTTAGCAATTGCTGTTTTGTTTTGTACAAATCCAACCACGCTTCGTAATCTCTTGGAATAATCAATGTTTGCATGGCTTCATTGAGGTTGGCTACACCTGTTTCTACAGAAGTTGACCATACACTGTCTTTTCTCAAACGCTCGCATGCCAATGAAACAAATGCCACATTTTTACTATTGATCAATTTTATATAAGTGGTATCATGTACCTTTTTTGCTTCTGCCAAATATTGCTCCATACAGTATGTTTGTACAGGCACATACTTCGAAGAATTGGCCAACTTAAACCAATCGTTTTCTGCCATCAATTTGGTCTGCAATATGTCTAACTGCTGATATGCACTTGCATTCTTTTTTGTAAATAAAACATCCAGTTCTTTTAAAGTAATTTTCGTTTTCTTAGCATTATCAGTAGCCGGTTTACTTGGATTCATAACCCTATTACAAACCGCTCTAACTTCGCTGTTCTTAGTAATTAAAAACAACTTAGAGGTCATTTCTTTGGCTTCTGGACTAAGGCGACGTCTTCTTGCAGTATGGTAAACCGCTCTCGCAATACCAATATGCATAGCTGTATCTAATTCTGAAGGTTTAATATCTTTTAAAAACAATGACGTATTGACATCTGCAGTTTTGCCTATGGCTTCTAAAATGTTGTTTCTTACTTCTGATACTTTTTCATTTTTATAACATCCTATCAATTCAGCATTTATGGTAGTATCATACAACTGACCAAGTGAATAGGCCGCTGCTTTTCTAATAACAGGCGTTGCATCTGACTTTAATGCATTGAATAGGTATTGAACATATTGCTTATCTTGTATGGAAGCAAAAGCCAATAAGGCATGGTATCTATGTCTTTCTATTGGCGATTTTAAATATGGCAATAGAGCCTTTGCATTTCTATTGTATTGATGGTTGTAAATGTTCATTACAGCTGTGTCGTCACTAAACCTGTTTTGAGCGAATAGTTCGACCGATATAAACGATAAAAATAAGAGTATATATTTCATAGGATGATAATAATTAAGAATTTTGTCTAATGACTTCATACATCATGATACCAGCAGCTACTGATACATTCAGTGAATCCAATTCTGAATTCATTGGAATTTTCACCAACTTATCTGCAAGTTTTAATATAGAAGGATGAATACCATCTTCTTCACTGCCAACAATGATGACACATGGTTTGGTATAGGTATCATAAAACAATTCTTTATTGGCCTTTTCGGTACCACATATAATTTGCAGTCCAGAATCTTTTAAATGTTTGATGGTTTGAAACAAGTTCTGAGAACGACAAACTGGCAAGTGCAACAATGCTCCAGCGGATGTTTTAATGGCTTCATCGGTAACCGTTGCAGAGCCTTTTTCAGGAATGATGATAGCATCTAACCCAGCTGCCATTGCGGTTCTGGCTATAGCACCAAAATTTCTGACATCAGTAACCCTATCCAATGCGATTAAGAAAGGCGCCTTGTCTTTCTCTAAAAGGTCGTTTACCAAATCTTCAGCATTGTGGTATTCTATTGATGATATTTTCGCTACAACACCTTGATGGTTTTTAAATTTTGAAAGAGAATCTAACTTCTCTTTTGGCACTTCTGTAAAGTTTACTTTATGCCTGTTCAATAATTGCTTAATGCGTTTGATGCTATCGCCAACACCTTTTTGAACATACACCTTTACGAATGTAGATCCGGCTTCCAAAGCTTCTTCAAGCGGTCGGGTTCCGAAAATGATTCCTGTTTCTTTTTGATTATTTTCCATTTTATGCAAATGATAAAGACGCACTTGAATGCGTCTTTATCGATGTTTTTTTAAATAAAATTTATACTCTACTACTCAGCGTTGTAAAAATTCTCTACTGCTGGTCTGTATTCTTTTGTAACCCTCTCCCACTTAGCTGCTAAATCGGTTAAGCCCCATTGCTTGGCGGCATTAACACATCTATCCATCGAATCGAATGCATCTTTTGAATATGGACGCATCACATACAATTTCTTAGAACTATTAGCATATTGTAGATAGAACATCACTTCAGATTTACATTTTTCGAAAATGAACGTTAAATCTTTTTCTGCAGATTTTAAATCGCCTGCACCTTCTTCAAGAACAGCTAAGTTGTACATAAAATCAGCTTTAGCTGGCAATGCTCTCTCAGGATATTCTTCTTTCACTTTCTTAGTTAATGCCAATATCTTGGTCTTATACTCATCTACTTTTGCTTTGTTAGCAGGATTAGACAATGTTGAATCGTTGAATTTGATTTCTTCAATTTTTCTCAACATATCGTAACCTGTAAATAAGAACATGTTTTGAATTGCATAAGGCACAATGGTTGCTTTATCATCCAAATAATAATTTGGTTTTTCTTTGATGCCAGAATATCTGAATTTGTTCATCAACATATCGTACATCAAATCAATGTTTACATTGGTAACATTACCTCTAGTTGCTGGAGTTTTTACTGGAACCAATTGGTAAATCAATCCTTTTCTTTCAAAATATTCGTGCATGCCTAACAAGCCTTCATCTCCAGATGTTGTTGAGAAACATATTGGTCGCTTCCATCCTGTAGCAGCATTTTGTGCAATTAAATCTAATAACACTAAGTGACCTTTGTTTAGGCTACCACTTGGGAAATTGATGATGATTTGGTCGGCTATCTTAGCACTGTCTTCCATTCTTACTACTCCAGATTTTAAAGCCGCTGCTTTATCAACAGTTACTTTGAAGATACGGTGGTCGTAGTATTCCATTTTGCCATTCACCAATTTACTGATGAACTCTGATAATTCTTTAGGTGAATTGTCTTTGCCATCATTGAATTGGAAGTAGTCGTTAACACCAGCTGCCAATTGCTCTTTTGTCAATGACAATGGCAATCTTTCACTGTCGTATACTTTCGTTAACAACACTTGAGAATACCAATCTGTTGGCAACAAACTTTGGTTGATGATGCGTATGTCTTTTCTAATGCCTTCAACGTTTTGAGCATACCATAATGGATATGTATCATTATCACCATTGGTGAATAATATGGCGTTAGGAGGACAAGAGTTTAAGTAGTTTTTAGCGAAATCGATACCCAAATAACGGCCGCTTCTATCGTGGTCGTCCCAACCTTGTGTGCCCATTAAAACTGGAGCAGACAAAGCAATAACAGATGCCAAAATAGCAGCCATAGTGCCTGATATTTTATTTCTTAATTTATCCCAAATAAACAGCACACCTAATCCAATCCAGATACAGAATGTTTGGAATGAACCTACCAAAGAGTAATCTCTCTCACGCGGTTCGTATGGTGGTTGATTTAAGAAGATGATGATCAAGGCACCTGTAAACACGAACAATACAAAAGTACTGATGAAGTCGTTCTTGCCTTTTTTATACTGATAGAAAATACCCAAAAGACCAAGGATTAATGGAATAAAGTAATACGCATTTCTTCCAGGGTTATTGGCCATATATTCTGGTAATTTAGATTGCGGACCGAGGTGCATGTTGTCTACGAAACCAATGCCTGAATACCAGTTACCATCCAATGTTCTGTTGAAATCATGACCTTGTTGATCGTTTTGACGGCCTACAAAGTTCCACATCAAATATCTAAAATACATATGTCCTAATTGGTATTTCACCAAGAATTGAAGGTTGTTACCCATAGATGGCTTTTGTAACTCCAACTCTTGAATAGACATTTGCAATTTTTCTTTTTCTTTAGGGTCTTGGGTTTGACTTAATTGATTTTTCATGTAATCAATTTGATCAGACAATTCTGCCATGCCACCCCAACTGCGGTATCCTGAGGTACTGGTTTCTTTGTCTTTATCACCCATACGAGGGAATAGTGTACTATATGATTTATCCCATTTGTATTCTTGTTTGTTACCCCAAGTTACATATTCAGTTTTGTCTTTTCTGTAATATGGTTTACCAACTTTTACGTCGTAGTAACCATCTCCATCTTCGTCAGCTGGAGGTGCGTTGAAATATGGACCATACAACAATGGACGGTCGCCATATTGTTCACGGTTGATATAACTCAATAAGTTAAATGGTTCTTCAGGATTGTTCATGTCAATTGCTGGATTGTCTGCAGAACGCACTACAACCATAGCGTATGAAGAATAACCTAAAAGTATATAAGCAAAACAAATGAATGCTAAGTTAACCACTCTATTGACTTTTACTTTAGAGAAGTAATAGATACCATAAGCAGTAATTGCTATAAGCAACACAATGGCAAACATTGAACCTGAGTTGAAAGGCAAACCTAGACTGTTTACGAAGAACAAATCCATTTTAGCCATTAGGTTTGGTATACCTGGTATAACGCCATTCTGAACGAAAAACAATACGGCTAGACCGATTAAACCAGTCTTAACCATTCCAGAAGTTGTGGTTTTAGCATTGTGTTTGAAGTAATAAATATAAGCTACAGTAGGAATTACAAGTAAACTCAATAAGTGAGTACCTACAGCCAAACCAACAAGGTATGCCACCATGATCAACCATTTATCAGCGTATTTACTATCGCTTTCTTCCCAGCGCAAAGCAGCCCAGAAAGTAAGAGCAGTAAAGAAAGATGACATAGCGTAAACCTCTGCTTCAACAGCACTGAACCAAAATGAATCACTGAAAGTCAATGCCAATGCGGCAACGATACCAGCGCCAAAAATGGCAATTCTATTTGAGCTGGTAGACTCATCTTTAACAATTTTCTTAGCGAAATGGGTAGTGATCCAGAACGTAAACAGTACAGTAAGAGCTGAAGTTACGGCACTCAACATATTCACTGCGATAGCCACGTTAGAAGCTTCGCCGGCGAACATAGAGAACAATCTACCAAAAAGCAGGAACAAAGGTGCTCCGGGTGGGTGAACGACTTGCAGTTTGTAGGAAGCAGAGATAAACTCACCGCAGTCCCATAGACTAACAGATGGCTCCAAAGTCATTGAATAGACTGTAAGAGAGACCAGGAACATCAACCAACCAAGAAGGTTGTTAATCATCTTATAATTCATATTTTATTTAAAATCGAAGCGAAAATAGGCAAAAGTCGCCTTGTTTGAAAACGAAAAACAAAAATGGTTTCCAACTTATTATATACAGTATGGGATTAATGGATGATTGGCAATAAAAAACCGATAAAAATTGGGGTAATTCACGATTTCAGCATACATTTTTATAAAAAACATGCAATAGCCATTAAATTAAGACAAATATTTTTTGCCTAAAAAAAACTAAAACCTTACCTTTGCACCTCGTTTTACGAAAATGGCGGGGTAGCTCAGGTGGTTAGAGCGTAGGATTCATAACCCTAAGGCCGGGAGTTCAACTCTCCCCTCCGCTACGATTAAAAAACAAAAGCTCGCCCCAAAAGCGAGCTTTATGTTTTTATCGCCCCGTAGCGTGACGCAGCAAAGCGGAGTTTCTGCTACTGGGGCTACTATTAAAAAATTAAGTTCGACAACTTAGCGTAAGCGTTCTCACGACCGAAGATAGTATTTCGCCTATCAGGCCCACAAAAATAAAAATCCGCCATAAAGCGGATTTTTATTTTTGTTCCTTATACCTTGAATGGTGTGTAACGGAATTGACTAATCGGTGTATTCAGCAAATTATTCAATCATACATTGCTTCCAGTTCACTGATAGAGATTTTCGACTGGTAGAAAACTCCGGGTGGAGTCAGGTAGTACAAACCTGAATCGAGTACTGGCAGTTTGCAACCAGGACCAAGTCTGCCTTGCCAATGAAGTTTGCCGGCTTTAAACTTGTAGAGACCCTCTTTTTCTATATTATGTGAAAGTTTTTTTATGCTATCCTGAACTTGGAACCCATACTCAAGGTCATTCTCCGGTCTAAAACTCTGGTTTAGTTTCATCCACACACCCGTGTCAATTGGCTGCCGGTTGGACTGGCAGGGCAGTACAATGAACTCACCCCATGCGATGCCATTTTCATAATGTTCCATTTCACGATATTCATCCGTTCCTTTTTTATGAAACAGGCAATGGTTGCTATTGAAGATGCCGCGGTCACGGCAAACTCTAAAAATTTCAGAATTCTTGAAATTGAGGGTATCTAATGACTGAACCGAGCTGTCATGCATGAATGCAAAGGCTTCTTCTTTGTTCATAACGTCTGAACAGCTACTGAGACTAATAAACACTAAAGCGATTAATAATGTGGATTGACGCATATGTCTGGAGGAGGTAAATTAATTTAAATATTTTTATTTATGAAAGTATTTCCCGCTAGCTTCATAAACGACCTTTCGGTAATCTTCAATGCGAAGATAAAGAATTCCATCCTTCAAAAAAGTTCGACATTTCGCCTATTTGGTCTACAAAAAAGAGAGCGAGTGTGAAAGCGAATGCGGACTTAATCACTCTCTTTTTTTCTTCACACCCACACTCAAACTGACACTCCCTCTAAATACCCATTTCCTAAAAACATTTCCTCTTAACCCTGCGATTCATCGCATTTGACACACATATTATTCATTTAACCGCAATAAATTGCGAAGTTGTTTTGGTTTTACACAACTAATTCCATTGACATAAAACCACAAAAATTCCTCTATATTCGCTTCATGAAATCACACATCATCTTTTTAATTCTTCTGTTTCCTTTCTCTTTATCTGCGCAAGAAAGAACTCCTAAAGAACTTGAAAAACATGCCGAAAAAGTGAAGAAAAGCAAAGACAAATCTAAAAATCTTGTGAGCTTGGATACGTTGTTTGCATCTGGTAAACCTTATTGTCTGATGATAGGTTCTAAAAAAATTCTTGGTAGCTTTGGCGCTTATAGTGTCAGACCATTGGGCAATCCGAATTCGGAGGAAATTTATATTGAATCTGAAGTTGTTGGTTCTGGCTCAACTGCTATCCATTATTGGAACATCTTATTCATCAATCAAGCTCAAAAAATTAAATGCAAAATCTCAGAAATTGATCTGGAAAATACCATTGTCGATTACGACCTATTCAATAACACCGGACTAAATGTTGCCAATGTCACAAAACTGGTACTATTAAAAGGTGGCAGTTCTGCTCCCGCAACAACAACTGATAAAAGCAAATTGGTAGATAGAAATAGAAATGGCGCAGTGAATGTTGTTGGAGAATCCATCAATCAATCTGGCACCCTTATTGGCAATATCAAAAAAGAAACTAAAGCCGAAAACGGTGCCGTTATTACGCATTATACCATCACTTTGCCCAATGGTGAATTAATTGCAACAGCTAAAAATACTGGTATTGGAGATTACAATTGGCAAATCATCGTTGCAAAAGACAATACGTCTCATACCGTAAATTCATCTATAGGAAAATCTGAAGAAGATATAGCCAAATACTTGGTGGAGCATTTGTATTTATAATTGAACTACAACTCAATTTTCTCCATATCTTATTAGTCGGCGCTCTTCATAGGAGTTTTTATCATATGTACTATATATGATATCTGAAATTAGGCCAATACCTTTGGCATAAATTTTATCTGCATTTCTGATTGGATAAGTTCCATTTTCCATAGGATACCAATAGATTTTATATCTAGATGTTATGGTATTGAATGTTCCTGCGGGCACAGTATTAAATTTACCTTTATCAACCATAAAAAACTCCCATTTACAAAAGGTATCCATGTACACTTCGTAATCTGATTTTATGATGTTTTGAAAGTCAGTAGACGAATAATATATTTGACCATAAGCATCTACTAAATAATGTAAAGAATCTCTGAAATATCTTTTATACTGAAAATTACCATTTGTAAATAAAGACTCCTCATAATACTTGTTGCCACTTATTACCCTATCTCCTGTTATGCATATACTATCTAAATAATTTGGAATTAAACTTTCTTTGCCATTCTCATCAATTTGGTAAGTATTATAAATTCTATAGCTCCCAACCTTTAATCCAGAATAGTCATCATACGTTTCTGCTACAGGCGCGGCGTCTTCAGTTTTTTTACAAGATGCCATAACCATTATGGCAAAAATAATTAGGGTTAATTTATACATAATTTTAAATTCTTTAGTTGTATAACAACAAAAACATAGAAAAAGTATGCAACAGACATTAATATGAATTTTATTTAAAAAATCTTAAGACATATTGATGAATTTTATCACTTCATCAGCTTCATATACGCCGCAAAATAACGTTTACCTAGTTCACGCAATCCTTCTGCATTGTAATGAATTTCATCAGATGTATCATCAGGTTTTCCAATTACAAAAGGAAATGTTGGGTCTACATATGCCGTATATGGCACCCTTTGTGTAACTTGTTTTATTCGCGCTTGATGTGCTGTTCTACTTGGAAATTGATTTACCCAATATGGCACCATGCCTCCTGCAATAAATAGTTTATTGCCTGACCACTTGTAAATGTCTTGTCTTAAATTGACTATCATAGAATCTAACTGATGCTCAAAATCCACATTCAATACATCGTGTTCTCCCTGTTGCCAAAGCACAACTTTTAGTTCACTTCCAGGATAATTGTGAATGATGTGATTGACCCTCAATATAGCATCATTATAATAGACATCGCCTTTGTTCCAATCGCGACTATAAAACCCTGTACTTCCTTTACCGCAAGGCACTAACAGTACTTGGCGCCCTGTTTTTAAACAAGAATCCTTATACAACTTAGCGAATGTAAGTCCGAAACCTACTTTACCTATACGTTTATCGGGATGATCTAATGGCTCAGTGGCTTCAATAATGTTTAAGTCATTACCATCCCATCTACCCAATTGTAATACCCCATATGAAACTGAATCTATAGAAGGGTCCAAACCAATACCATTGAGTGTATTCGACTGACCAGCTATTAATATGATATCAAATTTGGGTGTATCAATTTCTACCAATTCTGGCTTGTGACATGACACCAAAAGCATCAAAGCAAATATGATTATTTTGAGTTTTGTCATGTAATAGATTTCAAATTAACTTAAGTATCAGACCAATAGTTTGATTGTTCTGCAATTTGACTTAAAAATTACAAATATGACCCATTTAAAATACATTTATGACATATCCATTAAATTGAAATTAATCAAATACCTATATATTTGTCACTAATTGAATCTACTGAAATTATATTTTACGTTATTGTTCTTACTGCTACTAAATCCACTGTGGGGACAATATCCTTTTTACAGCAATTATACCATTAACAATGGTTTGCCATCCAATAAAATCTACAACATTCTTGAAGATAGAAATGGTTTTATTTGGGTATGTACTGACTTAGGTGTTAGCAAGTTTGATGGTGTCAACTTTGTGAATTATACAAGTAACGAAGGATTACCTGACAATGAGATTCTAGGCATCTTTGAGGACCAGAAAGGGCGTATTTGGTTTAATAGCTTTAGCTCTGAGCCTTCATACTATTTTAACGGCAAAATTTACAATTCTACTAATGACCCATTTCTAAAAAGGGTCAAAGATTACAAAAACGAAGAGCGGAATTATTATTTTATTGTTCAAAAAAACAATTCAATGGCTTTCTTAATTCGTCAAAACAATACCAGATGGATTATAGGCAAAGACATTCAAGACATTGAAGTAAAATTTAAAGATGAAATGCGCTCCTATCTGTTTCAGAATATTTTATACGAAAACAGTTTGGGTTTTCACTCTCTTAGTAGACTTGAACTACTAACATGGCAAAAAGGCGATTCAATTAAAATTGAAGACAATAAAATATGGGGAATGTCCATCAATTATTCAAAGGCTCCAAAAAACTATATTTACGGACTTTTAAACCAAACCAATGCATCAAATGTTTTAAGATTTGATATGAATAATGGACACAAAGCATTATTCCCAGTGCATTCCAAATACAATAGAATCTATGACAACAATGGTGAATTTATTTTAACAACCGATCATTCATACTCAATTGTAAACGATTCATTTAATCGAATCATCGAACATGTTGATTTGCCTTTTCGATTTGATTTCATTTATACCGACCATAAGAAAAACCGATGGTTCTCTACCCCTGATAACGGCTTGTATTTTATCCATTATAATGCGCCTATTAACATAGCATTGAAATACCCATTAAACAGAGGCATATTAGCCATTCAAAATACACAAAACGTCATTACTCTAAGGACAGAAAGCAACGGACTATTAGAACTTCAATTAAATGGTCAAACCGAACTTAAATTTCTTGACACAATTCACAAAAGAACAAGAGGCTTTGCCGCAACTAGTGACTATTATATAATTGGAAGCGATGGAGGTATTGTATTAACAGATAAAAAGTTCAAACATCCAACTAGAATAAGTCGGCAAGCTGTCAAAGACATTGAGCCATATTCTGATGATAAAGTTTTAATTGCAACTGCCAACAATTGTTATATTTTTGATGAGCATAAACTAATAGAAATTTACGACAAGAGAACTTATGCTATATGCAAAATTGATGACCAAAACATTTGGTTAGGGGGTTTTCATGGTATCGTAAAAGTACAAAAAAAAGATACTGTTTATAACAATAATCCAATTCAATTGGATCCTCTTATTGACAGAAGTAGAATTGTTGACATAAAATGCGACAAAAAAGGCAATATTTGGATTGCTACTGACCAAAAAGGCGTCTTTTTTTACTCTAAAAAATACGGCATCAAACGCTTCTCCCAAAACAGTGATTCCAAATACAATCTTATGTCTGATGTTTGCTTTGAGATACAGGTAGCTGAAGACAATAGTATTTGGCTATCGACTCAAAACGGCATTTGCAAAATCACCTACAACGATGGACTTCTATTAAGTGATTTTCAATTGCAAAACATTTCACTCTCTGAAGGAATTCCCGGAAAAATAGTCAATAGTGTTGCCTTTATTGACAAAAAAATTCTACTAGCTACGCCGGATGGGGTTTATTTGTACAATCCTCTTCCTAATACTATTTCAGATATTTCTAATACCATCATCACCGAAGTTAAAATCAACAATCAAATTTTTAGCAATACTCTTACCAATTTGCCATACAATTTGAACAACATCATCATTTCATATTCTGCTTCATTCATCAATGCTGGCAGTCAGTACAAATTCAAATATAGAGTCAAAGAGTTGAACAATGCTTGGGTTGAAACCAATAATCTTCAAGTGCCCTTACTTGGATTGGAGCCTGGTAATTATACGTTTGAAATTTGCGCTGTAAATGCCCAAGGCAAAACTGGAAAATTAAGTGTACTAAACATTCAAATCAATGCGCCTTGGTTCAAGCAAATGTGGTTTATTGCACTGTGTAGTATTATTGTCATTTCTTCCATTGTATACTATTTACAACTTTTGAAAGACAAGGTTAAATTGAGCAATAACCTAATATTAATGAGATTGAGAATTTTACGGGCTCAGATGAATCCACATTTCGTTTTCAATGCATTGAGTAATATCCAACAATTGATATTTTTAAAAGAACACAATTTGGCCAATACATATATAGGTACATTAGCTTCTATCATGAGGAAGAGTCTTGACTATTCGAATAAGGAATACATCACTCTTGATAAAGAAATAGAATACACCATCTCATATTTAGAAATTGAAAAATTGAGATTTACAGATAAATTTGATTACACCCTAGAATGTTCGATTGATACAAAAACCCAAGAATCGTTATACGTTCCACCATTGCTAATACAACCAATGGTAGAAAACTCCATTAAACATGCTTTTAAAGGCATGCAACAAAAAGGACTTTTGCAATTGAAAATTGAAAAAACATCAGACAACCATTTGCAATACACCATAATTGACAATGGCTGCGGTTTTGATTCAAAAGATGTGTCACTCAAAGAATATGGCATTGGCATTACGAAAGAAAGAATAGAACTTTTATATAAAGACATGGCCGACCAAGGACAATTTACCATTTCAAGTGAATTGAAAAAGGGCACAACCATTACCATTAAATTACCAATACTTAAAGATTAATATGAATTTGATTAAAGCATATATTGTCGAAGACGAAAAACACAATAGAGAGTATATCATCGGACTGATCAATCAGTATTTCAATGCAAAAATTGAAGTTATAGGCAGTTCAGATAGTGTTCTCGAGAGTGTAGAGTTCATTAAAAACAGCCAAGTAAACTTGCTTTTTTTGGATATTGAATTGTCGGATGGACAAGTTTTTGAGCTCTTAAAACAAATAGATTTCAAGAAATACAAACTCATTTTTATTACTGGATATTCTGAACACGCGATTAAAGCCATCAAGTTTTCAGCAGTAGATTATTTGTTAAAACCCATTGTTACTTCAGAATTTATTGATGCAGTCAACAAAGCCATTTCAACCGAAGAAAAGGATTTTGCAGTTTTAGAAAACTTCATTAATCAGAACAAGTTTGAGTTAGACAATTACCTCATCATTAACAATAGACATTCAATAGAGAAAATACCATTCGATTCAATTTCGCATTTAGAAGCCGATGGCATTTATACTGTTATATACCACGATGGCAAAAAAACGATATCAAGCAAACCATTGGGAATATATGAAGACATATTGCCAAATAAATTGTTCAACAGATGTCATAAATCATTTATCATCAACAGGTTTTTCATTAAGAAAATCGACAAAGGCAGAGGCTTAGACATCCAGCTTACAGAAGGCACTCAAATCCCAGTTTCTGTAAGAAAAAAAGAAGAGTTTAGTGCTTGGTTTAAAGCTTAAAGATATCGTTCATTTAAAAAAATATCTCGTTTATTAATTATACAAACGTTGGTTTAAAAATACAAAACGTTTGTTAGTTGACACTCTATTCTAAGTTCATAAATTTTGAATTTTGTTCCAATTAAAATTCAATTTTTATGAACATTAAATATCTTAAACAACTCTTACAATTCGCATGCATATGTATTGTAAGTATCCCTATGTTGAGTTGGGGGCAAATTAAATTCAACAAATTTTACACTCTTGAAGAGTACAACCAAACATACAACAGTTACTCTCATAGTGGAACTATTAATGATTTTGTTATTGACCCATCAACCCAAGAAACCTATATTGTTGGAAGTTCAGAAAACGATGTAGTAGTTTCTGGTTACGCATCTCATTTTGGTTATTTGGGAAAATTAGACTTAAATGGAAATCCATTATGGCTAAAATTAAATAAGAAAATTGGAATAGAGTCAACAGGTGAAAATAACTATAAAAAAGTTATTATAACAAGTGATAATCATATCCTTGCATTAACAGGAACATTTAATAAAAGTGGTCGAGGTTCTGGTAGAAATTTCATAGGTGGACAAATGATGTTGCACAAAATGGATAAAAATGGCAATTTATTACCTGCAATGCAACGTAACTATGGTTTTATTTTTAATAACGGTGTAGCATCGACAAAATTTACTGATGGAAGATCTTTAATTGAAGCAACAGATAATAGTAATATCAAAAGCTATGCAGCAGCTGGACAGAGTATAGAAAGTTATAACGCTTTTGAAGGATATATACTTAAAACAAAAATAATTGCATTTAAAACTCAAACCAATTTAACGCCAATTTGGAAAAAGAAATATAGTTTAATTCCTGCAAATCAAGATGGCGAAGAGTATGCAAATTGTATCTATCAAACTTCTGATAAAAATTTCGTAATGACAGGGTATAGTGATGGGAAAGTATTTGTAATGAAAGTTGCTGAAAATACAGGTCTTGTTATTTGGGCTCGTCGATATTCTTTGAATGCTGCTATTAGTATTGGTGAGAGTATAATTGAAGATGCCAATGGTAATATTTTGGTCACTGGTTCAATGGATGGCAAAGCTATGTTACTTTCTTTAACATCTAATGGCATTCTTAATTGGTGTGATTTGGTGGCTCACAATTATGGAGACGCAATAGGTAAGACACTCATGAAGGGTGCAAATACAAACGAAATCTATATAGGAGGTACTTTACCTGGATATCAATCAATGTTCATTTTCAACATAAAAGCTGATATAAAATTATGCAATGGAGTGCCATGTAATACCTATAGTAATTTTAAGCAATATTTAACATATTTTGATTTTAACACTCCAATTTACAACAAAATGGTAAGAGAAAATTCTGGTGGGTTTAAATTCATGTGTCAATTTCCCTTAAACTTTGGTCAATTCTCCCAAAATTATAAATTCAATTTTGTTTCAACTGACGACCAATTCATTTCGACAAAAGGAATTAAAGATATGAGCGAATATTGTATTCCAACTGAGACAACTCCAATTGTTTCTTCCTTTCCACTAACATATACTGATTATAATGATAGTATTAGTGATCTTACTTACGAAAATGTAACATATGACTTTGATCCAGCAAGAGTTACAAGTTATGTCTATTGTGAAAATTGCCCAGACGTTATAACAAATTTTATAAACTTAGAATATTGCACTATTGATGGTAATAATGGCGTTTGGTACCAACCTTATAACAGTTTACCTAGTGGTGATAAATATATCCTTAAAGGAGTTGGCAACAACTACTATTACAATTCAGAAGCAGGATACTACAATATTGGAACACATATTACAGGAGCTATTGCACATCATTTAGTTGCTGGAAATTATAAAATAGAATACTATTCGAGTAATGGATGTTTATTAAACATTACAAACATTACCGTCTCTCCAAAAAACCCAGATATTATTCCAACCGTAATGATTCCAATTACATATTGCAAATTACCTGGTAAAACAGGTGTTTGGGTAAATCCTTGCGATTATTTTGGTGCACTTCCAAACAACTTCAGATTTACGTCTAAAGATTTAAATATTCCACCTAGAGGACCGATGTATAACTCTGAAGACTGGGTTGCTCAACATGGTGGCAATGGATGCATTGCAATGTTTATGGAAGATGGCTCTTATGAAGTTGAATTATTTGATAAAACAAATTGTAAAATTTCAAAATTCATATTCAATATTATTCCAAATCAACCATCTCAGTCTGGCTCATTTTTAGCACAACAAAATTTCTGCATGACACCAGGTGTCACTGGTATGATGGTTAATCCATGTGATATATATAATACTCTTTATGGTCAAATCCCTAGTAGTTTTGTATATACAATAAAAGATTTACAATCACCAAATGGACAAATCACTTTCAATTCTGATGATTATGCTGGCGCAAATGGTGGAAATGGCTGTATTCCTCACTTTATGACAAATGGATACTATGAGGTAGATTTCTATGATAAAACAAATTGCTCATTTAAGAGGATTACAATCAGTGTAAATGGATACTCCCCTATATTATCAGATACAAGATCTGTTACAAAATTCTTTTGCAGCTTAACAAGCAACGGCAGATGGATCAATCCATGTACCATTTATGAAGATATATACGGTCCTAACTCATTACCTGTTAATTTCATGTACACATCTTCTGATAACCAAACACCACCAAGATCTGCAGAGTTTAATTCTGACGATTGGGTAAATGCTGGCAATGGCTCACCTTGTATAGCACATTTTATGGAAAATGGCTCTTATACTATAAATGTTTACGATAAAAATAATTGCACTTACAAAAGCATCACGGTAAATATTGTAGACAATCTTAATACTATTGTACATCCTAATCCTTTTACACTTAAAATTTGCTTACCTCTTGCTCAAGTAAAAGTTAATTTGTGTAATCTATTTAAGAATTATTATGCAATTCCACAATTTACATTGCCTGCTGATTTTTCATATACATTAACCGATATCAGTTTAAACCCTACCATGCCGCCATTTAATTCAGACCAACTGCCTATTGGCAACAAATGTCCAGATATCTTTTTAAATGAAGGTACCTATAGCTTTGAATTCTTCGATAAAACAAATTGCACCAAACATAAAATTACAATTAATGTTATTAAAGGCATTTGCGATGAATCTCCAGAAATCAATGGTGAAGATCAATCAATGCCAACTAATGAAAACCAGATTTCACCAGAAGGCACTTTAAAAAGCAATGGCAATTCAATTGGGTTAAATCAAACTAATGGTTTATTAAATGATGTTAAATTATATCCAAACCCTGGTACTGGAGTATTTAAAATCCAATTTGGAACTTCTGTAAATATAAATGAAACATACACTGCTGTTATTACTGATATCAATGGTAAACTAATAGCAACCCATTCGAATGTTAGCACCAACTCAGAAAATTCGTTTGATGTTAGTGAATATGCCAATGGTGTATATATTGTAAAAATCATACAAGGAGACAACATCAAGTACTTTAAATACATTAAAAACTAATTTTTTAACACTCTTATAACCAATTAATTAAAAGGCTGAACTTATTCAGCCTTTTTTTATTACACACTTATTAAGTTTACATACACACTTATTAACTTCATAGTTAAATCCCAATAACTACATTGTATATTGCACTGTAATTCTTTTATAGTATTTTATATTCAAAGTAAACTTTATCTCACTAAAACAATGAAAAAAACGACCTCTTAAAAGGGGTCGTTTTTTTTTGTACTTCACAAAAAACTTGAGAATTAATCGTAAAGTATTAAATTTGTTTAAACTACTAAAATTAATCTCATTGTTATGAAACTTATTACGCTCATTGTTTTTTGCTTATTTTCTTGTTTGTTTTCTCCAGCTTTTGCAGCAAATCCATCCTATCAATCTAAACTTATAGTAACTTGTAGAATCTATGGTTTTATGAAATACTACCATTCTGAAGTCAGTACCTGCAAGGTCGACTGGGATGCTAAAACCAAAGTCATTTTACCACTTATTAAAGATGATATTGACTTAGACAGTTTTAATTCTATTTTAAAGCAATGGATCAATAGTGCTGGCACCATGCTTAAAGCCACAACTCCTGAGCCAATAGTGGCGCCAGAGAATAAAACCAATCTTGACTTTCAATGGTTCAATGACGCTTCTTTAAGAGCTGACATAGTTGAATGGTTAGATTCTATTAGAGTTAATTTCAGACCACATCCCTCTTGTTGGGTTAAAGAACAATCTCCTTATTCTTCAGTGCTAATTTTTCCTAAAGATAGCAATACATTTAAAACAGTTAATACATCAACTCCACTTCCTGATTCTACAAGAATTATGGGCTTTTTTAAATATTGGAATATTGTCAAGTACTTTAACATCAACAATGAATTTAATTCTGTGTCTTGGAATACAATATTAAATCAATTTATTCTTCCAATGTGTACCGATGCCGATGCCACCAATTATTATTTCAATATCAAAAAAATCGGAGCTACTTTAAACGACTTGAATGTTGATGCAAACACTATGGCTAGGTATCTGCCAGAGCCATTATACCCCTATGCTCCACAAATATGCTTACAATACATTGAAGGCAAATACAGAGTTGTAAAATCAATCGAAAGTGGAGTAAACGTAGGATTTATCGTAGAACAAGTCAACAACAAATCCATCAAACAAATTGAAGACAGTTTAAGATTGTTTCTATCAAGTAATAGTGAGGCGATGTTTCACAGTAGGGCATGTAGACTATTGTTAACTGGTCCTGAGAGCTCTGTTGTTGTAACATTTAGAGACAATCAGAACAATACAATTAGCAAAAGACTAAGCAGAAGCAACCGCACGAATGAGCAGTTTTTTACACCAACTTATGCTTATGAGTCTTTGAGAAATACAGCAATCAAGCATTTCAATTGCAATATAAGTTACGTCAATTTGAGCAAATATCCCAACTTTACAGATCCAGAAATTTGGTCGTCGAAAGCCATCATTTTTGATCTAAGAGATTTCCCCAATATCTTTGAACAGACTCTTGCAAATATCTTGCTGCCAAATAAAACCCTTTGTAGCAGAACCAAGCACCCAGACATCAATTATCCAGGAACTGCTTATTGGGAAGACAATTATTTTGGCAGTAATTCTAACACCAACCCCTATCAGGGAAGAGTTTACATACTAGTATCAGAAAGAACTCAGAATTTAGGCGAATATGATGCAATGATATTAAAATCATTCCCAGGTGCCAAAATTATGGGTTCTAAAACATCAGGCTACACTGGGTCTAATTCATTTTTTGGTGATTATAATTCGATTAGATTTGGTTTCTCTGCAAATTCAGGATTCACACCGAATGGCGTCAATATTCAAAGAAACGGATTGCCTATCGACATTGAAGTCAATCAATCTTGGAACAGCTTTATTCAATTAAAAGACGATGCTCTTGAAAAAGTATTACAACTCGAAAAATGCAATTTGAATACCGTCGAAGATGTATCTTCGTCAACAAAATTGACTATATTTCCAAATCCTAGCAATGGTGTTTTTACACTTGAAACGTCTGCAAACAATTGTGAATATAGGGTTCTAAATACACAGGGAAAATTGATGTTAAATGGTGAATTTTCTTTTAATGGCAACATTGATTTGAGTCAATTTGCTGATGGAATCTACATTTTAGAAAGTGTGATTAATGGCAATGTACATCATCAGAAATTGGTTCTAAAACACTGAACATATGAAAACAAAACTATTAACGCTATTAGTAATTTCTTTCTTTCATAAGAATGTATCGGCACAAATTTACACCTATGCATTTAACAATAACAAAACGCCCTATTACTATACCTTACAACAAGATTCAACAAAAAAGCTCTGGCAAATTGGCGAACCAACAAAGCCACAATTTAATACAGGAGACAACCAAGGATTCGTATTTTGCACAGATTTAAACAATCCATTACAACCCAATGATACATTTTCATTTACTATTAACTTTAGAAAATTAATTAGAACATTTTTCGGAATAAGTCTAGTTTACAAGAAGTATGGAGGAATAGATGATAAAGCCATTTTTGAATTGTCTGTAGATTCAGGGAAATCATGGGTGAATCTAATGGATGAGGACACCTTATTTGACATACAATGGTTTAGCGATAAACCCAATTTTACACAAAATGATTCTGCTGAATGGAAAAATGTTGATTTAGATCTTACTGCTTGGGCAATGAATAAATACAACAAGTACAATAAGAACTTTTGGGCTAGTAATCTCATTCAATTAAAAATAACCTATGTATGTGATTCTTCAAAATATGCAGATAGAGCAGGCATGGTAATTGACAATTTATTGATCTATTCATTTCATGAAGGTGTAAATTCAAAAACACTAATAAGAAATCAACTCGCTTACCCAAATCCAGCTTCAAAAAGCATCAACATTAAATCAGCTCAACCCATCAAGAACATTAGTATTTACAACCATCTTGGTCAGTTAGTCCTTAAGCGACCTTTTGAAGATTCAAGCTCAAATGAGCTAAACATTCAACACTTAAACTCTGGTGTATACATGTTAAAAATAGAAGATGTTAACGGCGGTGCAGTATGGGAGAAATTGATTAAAGAGTAATACCCTATGAAAATTTTTCTTACAGTTTTATTACTATACGCATCGAACATTTCTCTTCATTGCCAAGTTGAGTTAAAAAGTGCTCCAAATGGACCAGCATACTCATCTCCGAGGTACTTAACAGCTTTCAAAAACCTGATATTTTTCAACGCCAATAGTTCGATGGGTAGCGAACCTTGGGTGACTGATGGCACTCAAAATGGCACTTTCATGTTAGCAGATCTTTCTATCGGAAAATCTGGATCAAACCCAGGAAGATTTGTAGAACTGAATGGCAAGTATTTTTTTGTTGCCAATGATACTGTTAAAACCAATGTTTATGTTACTGATGGCACTTCTGCGGGTACTTTTGTATTCCTGAATTTTCATGACACCATACATCAAAGATACCTCTACAATTCAATTATTAAACACAAAGACAAATTGTATTTTAATGCTTTACGCGACTCAAATGGTACGCAATTGTGGGAAACCGACGGGACTGAAATGAACACCAAATGTATTACCAACTTTAAAGGCGGCAGCTGGAACTATTTTTTAGGAAAAATAAACGACGAATACGTGTTCTTGCATGAGGATTCTAGCACTGGTGTAGAAATATGGAAAAGCAAAGGGTCTGAATACTCTGCGACTTTAATCAAAGATATTAATCCAGGAAAATCTTCAACTCAAATCAATACACTTGGTCAGATAAATAACAGCATACTTTTTACGGCATTAGACTCAAACAATGATAGAGAACTATGGATAACTGATGCAACAGCGAATGGCACTTATTTGTTTAAAAACATTAATATTTATGGCGCTTCCGCAATTAACTCGCCATCAATCATCAACAACGAACTTTTGTTCTTAGCATTCAATGACACCAATTTTGCTATTTGGAAATCAGACGGCACTGCTCAAGGAACACATCCATATATTCACTCTAGAATAAATGAATATATCAGTTCTTACCACGTTTCAGGTTCAGATATTTTTGCAAGTGTTTCTTCAAGTTTAGGACAAGAATTGTATATTAAAAATGGAGATTCTTTGGTTTTCTTCCGCGATTTATTACCAGGCAGCAACCCATCATTTCCTATCAATTTCACCAATTTTAATGACAGTTTAGTAGCTTTATCAGCGTCTACATCAAATAATACTCAAAACATTTGGATCATCAACAAAAACACAAAAAGCGTTCAGATGCCATTTTTAATGAATACAGACTTATATTCAGGTTCAGGCTTTGTAAATTTTAAAGACAAATTGTTTTTTGGTATGTATAACTTTAATTTCAATGGTTCTTCTATTTATTACTTTTCACCCTCTAATACATCTATAGGAACACTGGATGTTTCACCGATACTAATATCTCCTAACCCTTGCAAAACTTACATCAAAATTCAACACAATCAGTCCATTTCAAATGTTAGCATTTACAATGAAATTGGCCGACAAGTTGCAACACAAGATTTAGATAAAAAACACAGCATTGAATTGGATGTAAATTTTTTACCTTCTGGGGTATATCTGCTAAATATTATTGATGTACATGGTGACATTTTTTGGGAGAGGTTGATTAAAAATTAGATGCAAGTAACTTGATTTTTTATAGATTTTATTCCAATTCTAATACTTTAAATTTGACTAAATATAAATTCTATTTTGTAAAAGTGCATACATTCAGTATCTCCTAAAATCTCTCCAATTTAAATCTGTAAAAGTTAAACTTCTATCATCTGATTAAAGTACTGTAAAACGCTTACTCTTCTCATGTTTGAATACCTTGAATTGTTAACTATTTTAGTAGAAATAAAAACCATTTTACTTAAATCAATCTAGGATTACTCAATCAAATCATTAAAATATCCCTCATGAAAGCTCTATTGTACATGATATCTCAATAGTTTCTTAGTTACAATTAAATAGTTCAAATCAAAAATTAAAAGATTTGAATAAGACACAAGTCCTACTCCTGAAGAATATTTATTGCCCATAGAAACTGGCACCGTATCTTTATTGATGTACAACTTATAATGATTCATAGCACTTCTCGTTAAAAACAGTCCGTTAGGTGTTATAGTAGTAAAATCCTTTTCTCCCATCTTTATATTAACATCGTATGGAATTGAAGTATTTAATTCCTTTCTACTATAAAAAATACTCGTAAAGTCTTCAGAAGAAAACATCCTCAATCCAACATGATTGACCAAATCATTTGCACTATCTCTTAGAAACTGTATCTCTTTTAGTTTATTTTGCTCAAATCTACACAGCTTAAAATAGGTATTCCCTCTTATTGATGTATCTTTAACGATGTGTATACTGTCCCTAATGATATCACTATCTCGTAATTCGACTCCGTTATTTAGTGTAAATGAGGCATACACCCAATAATTGCCCACTTTCAACATGGTATAACTTGGATCTGAAGTAAATTCAGTTGTTTTTTTACAAGCAGAAAATAAAGAAATGCTTAATATCAATAGTAAAAGTTTGTTCATAGTACAAACGAAAATACATTTTTTTACCAATATTGTAAAATGCCCTAATCGAATTATTACTATAATATTTTCATACCCATTGCAACAAATCACTAATTTTTTCAGTCTTATCTATAAAAGTGGGAAATTTGCGCAAGCTCCCGAATGCCAAAAGATGAAAATTCAATACAATATGAAAAGAATTTAATCAAAGCCTGTCAAGAGAATAACAGAAAGGCTCAGTTCGAATTCTATCAATTGTACTCAAGTAAATTCTTGGGTATCGTGTACCGCTTTGCCAGCAACTCAGATACTGCCAACGACCTATTACAAGAGGCTTTCATCAGAATTTTTAAAAATATTCATATGTACAGGTTTGAAGGTTCATTCGAAGGATGGCTAAAAAAAATAGTGGTTAGAACGTCTATCGACTACATTAAAAAATACCACTCGCTGCAATTTGAAGATGTAGCAGATGATAGAATTTCTGAAATAGGTGAACTACCTCTGCAATTTGAAAAAATGAATTGCGAAGCCATTATTGATGAAATTAGATTATTACCTGAAGGCGCAAGAACGATACTAAACCTATATGCAATAGATGGCTATTCTTATACCGAGATAGCCGCTATGCTAGACATAAAAGAAGTTACAGTTAGAACACAATACATGAGAGCCAAGCAAAAACTCGCTCAAGCTCTAAAAGAAAAACATCAGATTTATTATGACTCAAAAATCATTTGAAGATTTTTTAAAATCCAAAGCAGAAGAATTCAAACCTCAACCCAATATTGACAATTGGGATAAAATTGCTGCTGCTTTGCCTCCAGAAAAAAAGAAAAAACGTCTTTTGATTTGGATTCCTATTGGTATTGCTGCTAGCATAGCTGCTCTATCTTATGGCATCTATGTATCTAAGCCTTCTTCAAACACTGTAGTTGCTGAAAAAACAGTACGCCAAAATGTTGATCAAAACAATGTGGCTTCATCTGATTCTAAATCCCAAACTTCTATATCCACCGATGCTGAGTCATCTTTACCTTCTATCTCAAACTCTAGCATCCAAGCATCATCTGCTTCTAACAAAAAAACTTATTTCAATTCGGCTTTTTCAAATGACGCTGCGACTACTTCAAAAAGTCAATCTAAAACACATAATGACCGTCTAAATGAACAATTAGTGGTTGACAAATTTGACAACAAACCATTCTTTAACCACATATTTGATAAAGAACCCAAATTAGATAGTACATATCTATTGAAGCTTGGGGGAGAAACGCATTACATTGGATTATACAATTCTGATACAGACAGACATCAGCTTTCACAAACAGTCGATACTCCAACATTGGCTGATAAATCAATTCCAAGTCAAAAATTGAAAGATTCTAGTGTCAAAATAAATAGAGGATGCATACTTTTACCACAATATGTTCATCGTTTAGCCTTCAACTTTACACCTCTTTACATCAATACCATTTTGAGTCAACCCAATAACATTGGTACAAATGCTATTGAATACAACAATCGCAAAAACGAAGACAAGGCCAAATTTAGTTTTAATACTGGCTTGACCTATGTGTACAAGAAAAGAAAACATGCATACAGCATTGGTGCTCAGTATACACAACTATCCTATAGCATGTATGTTACTAGTGTCACATACTCACCTTCTCTTTCAACCATTAACAGAGTTGGCAATTTTAACTATGCTGGTGATAGTTTTATCACAACTCCTAAAGACGATGCTGGCGGCAGAGTTACCAACACATACCGATACTTAAGCCTCCCAATTACATATACAAAATACATATTTGATCATTCAACGAAACTAAGAAACAAATTCGCTATGCAATTTGGTCTCAACTACAATAGATTGATTAGTCAAACTGGTTTACTAAATCAATCGAATGGCGTTTATGTCAGACCAAACAGTAGCGAAGTAAACAACGTCACAAAGCAACATCTTTCTATTAGAACAGGCATAGAGTTTAACCAAAAAATAAGTCATAGAAGTTTGTTGTTTCTTGCACCCTTTTATCAAAGGTCGTTATCAGCCATTGAAAAAGGCAGTATCAGCACATCCTATGGTGCTTGGGGCTTGAGTTTCGGCATACAATTTAAAATTAAATAAATTTATTTTTAAGGCTTGCAACAAACTGAAATTTTAATCGGTCTTATAGATAATAAAGTTTATTTCTTATGAAACATTTAATCAAACATTCACTATTTGTATTGACTATTTTAAGTCTATTTGTTTTCTCATCTTGTAAAGAGAAAGACCCTGAAACTACAACACCTTGCGACCACCCTATCTCGGTTACTGCAACAGACGTCAACATGCACAATATGGGGCATTTCGTTGGCAATGGCAGAAATCTTTATAGCAGTTTTGCGCCTTCACAAACCTATTATTTTGTTAGAAACTGGAAAGATTTTGAAAGCAAAGTAATTCCTGGTCGTCAATATAAAATTGGATTCAAAGAAGTTGATTGCGGCACCTGTCAGAGAGGTTGTTTTGGCGACGAACAAGGCCGTTGTGGTACACCGATACTTATATGCATTGAACTAATTTGCATAGAAGAGATTACTAAAGATGACTGCTACACCTCTTACATTGTCAACCCAGACAGCGTATATAATAGCATGTATTCGAAAGCTGTTACTGAAGCCAGCATTGTTGGAAATACGCTAAAAACCAAATCCTACTTTTCTGGTTGTAGCCTACAAGACGATGTTAACTTTGCACTAGAGTTAAGTCTATTGCCAACTTCTGGACCAATTCCAGTATTCGAAGCAAAAGTTAGAGAGATTGACAGAGGCTTCACTTGTCAAGCTGTTTTCGAAAAACAAACTTGTTTCAATTTAGCAAGTATCAAAGATTACTATGCTCTAGTTAATATGGTAATGCCAGATCAAGTTATGATCAAATTCGACTATGGTGATAAAACCCAAGACTTGTACTATAGCTTAAAATAATTCAATTACATTAAGCTAAAAAAAAGCCCCTAATTGGGGCTTTTTTCATTGTTAAAGTTTCAATATAAAATTATCATTTCTAAATCATCATTACTCTTTAACAAATTGACTGGTGTAGGTATTCACTCCATCAACAACAATGATGGAATACACCCCTTTACTCAATAAGTCAATTTGCACTTTCTGTTTACCCCGATTTGCCTCATATGTCATCACCAGCCTACCATCAGCAGCAACGATTCTGACCATAGAGGCATCATTTGGAATATCCATATAAAGCACATCTGTAGTTGGATTTGGATACACATTTAAAGCTTTCGTCGCGTTCACATCAATTAAATTTACATATTTATAATCGTATGCTTCTGATATCGATTTACAACCTTTTGTATCGGTATATTCAACACTGTACTTGCCATAAATTGGTGGATAGAAATATTGGTAAATAGCTGAATCTATTTTACTACTACCAATATACCATTGATTGCGTATCGGATAACTGGAATACATACGCAACTTTTCTGCATAGATGATTGGCTTTAGCGGCAATGCGTTTACTTTAGTCAATACAGAATCTTCTGACATACAACCATTGGTATCTCTACCTACAACTCTAAATCGACTTGATTCCGTTAAATTGTTTGAGGTATAAGTTCCAGTATCTGCATTACTCATCCAATTGATTGAATTCTGATATACTTCAAAAGATTTTGCTCCTTGCAGCTGAAGAACTGATGTTTTGCCATAACATACTTCTGGACTTGCCTTAATGTTTAATTTCGGCAATTCATTCAAAACAAAACTTGTAAGTGGAGAAGCATTAATACAACCATTAGCATCTCTCGCTACAACGCCAAAATTACCTGGCTGACTGGGCACAAAACGCACAAACTTCTTATCGGTAAAATTGGTTAATGCATACGTATTGTATACAAAGTACATTGAATCACTAGTTATAGCCTGCAATTTTAAAGTATCTTCTTTGCACAATGCTCCCTTGATCAAATTGCTTGTAACCGTTGGCATAGGAAGTGTATACACATCAATACTCTGCTTGAAATCTTCATCAAAAGTTTGAATATTCAAAGCAGGACATACCACTCTTAACTTATAGTTTGCACCTGCGCTAAGTGTAGAAGGAAGTTTAAATTTGAATCTAAGCGCCGACCTATTAGAACTTGTATCCAAAACCTTTAAAGGGTTAGAAAAACTGCCGCTACCATCGGATAAGTACACTTCATATTTAAGTGTATTTTTGACAGGAATGGTATTGTTCAATAATAGGGTTACAACATCTTTAACACAATATTGAGAATCTGCTAAAGGAACAATAACAATATTTGGAACAATATAATTCGTCACTTTCTGAGAAGCTTGATAAGGCTCAAAATCCACTTGAGCAAAGGCTGTATTTTCAACAACAATCCTGTTATACAACGGGCGTTTGACTTTAACTGTAAATGTCGTAAAATACTCAGTCAATGCAGTTAAATCACTTGTATACTCTATAAACACAACATTGTCAATTAAGTTGACTTTCATACAAGGACTTGATGAGGTCACTTTAAAAGAACTTAAGTCAAGTGCAATAGCATCAAGTGTATCTTTAACAATCAAACTTCTATGAGATGAGGCAGAACGAAAATGGGTAATTCTGTAATTCAATACACCTTCAACTTCTGTTACCTCCTTGCTGCTTCTGCTGCTTTTAATAGGGTAATTAAACAGTGTGTCAGAATAGGTTTCGCAGACATTGAAATAATTGTTGTCTTTTACACTGTCTTCGTCTAACCACAATGTATAACATACAGCATCACCAGAAATGAAAGAATCTTTGGTCATGGTTTGTTTGAACTGAATGGTCTTAATACTTCCTTTAGGAATACTATCAATGATCCAAGTGAATGTATCAACCACTTTAAAATAGGTTGAAGGACTATTAAAACTCAATAGTTTTCTGCTAGCCATCATATTAACTTTAACAAATTTCTCAGTTTTAAATCCATTGTTTCTAACTTGAATATCCTGAGTCATAATTTGATTTTGGGTCAAATGTTTTGTGGTTACCAATTCTACTCCGATATCTTTAACATTCGGTCTTTTCTTGACTGCAAAATCGTATCCTTTCTTAAGTGAATCAGATTCGAAAAGCACATTGTAAGAGGCAATACAACTAGAAGCATAAGGATTGGAACCTGCCAATTGCAAAGTATGAGTACCAAAAGATGCTTGCGCAAAATACAGCCCAGATGCATTTGTGTATACAGTGTTTTGGTTGTCTATAAGTATCTTTTGATTGCCTAAAGCAATGTCTCCATTATCAAATTTGCAATTGTTGTTGACATCCTCATATACTCTACCTTTAACACCATGTCTATATTGAAGTCCCAATTCTACAGTATATGAACTGTCAAATTTTGTTGTTAATTTGACTGGGTTGCCTGAAAATATATATTCCAACTGCTCTGGGATACCAATGTCAAAAATTCCATATAACGCTTTTACAGTAGCTTTGCCTGAACTATCGGTTGTAAACCTTTGGTACAAATTATTTGAATTTGAATAGAATTGAGCTGGTACAAATGGTTCGTTATTATCCCTAATACCATTTTTATTCCAATCGTTGTACGTTTTAATAAATACTGTGGTTAGAGAATCAGGAGCTACAACTACAAAGTTTACAGTAGTAGCAATGGCATTGATTTTTAATCTGGTGCAATTTTTCTCAAATACTCTAAAATTGATATAATCGCTGTGATGTTTTAAGTAATCACTATCTTTAGGATTCCAGCAGTAATGAAGCGTTTTCTCTCTTGCATTTGAATCCAATAAACTAATGCTTCCATATTTGGGCGCTTCCATCAATTGAACAATCACAGTATCACTCAATGTTTGAAGGGATGTTTTAACATCTTTAATTGGGATATCTACACAAAATTCTTCGCGTGCTTTAATCGTGTAATCTTTGTTTTTTTGAATGTATGGAATAGTATTATCGGGAGATGTTGCAACTATAAATTGCATATCTCTTTTTTTAAACCCAACTAACACCTTTTGCCCATTTAGTGTTCTATAGATATCAACTTCGCCAACCATTGTACCCATATCTGAACAATAAATTGGGGCAGTTAGTAAATTGCCATTCTGAGTATCAAAATAGAAACCACGTACAGGAAATAATTGTGTATTTGCAGTACATGTGGTGGTATTTGGATTGCCACAATAATACCTAAGTGGTTTATATGGATCCATATTGGCGTATGTATTAAAGTCTTCCATTGGCTTAACCAATTGATAGGCTAATGAATCTTTAATACTTTTAGGAAGTGTTTTATAAGAGTAATGAAAATTTTGACCACAGAAAATATACGGCTCAACTGGATACATGTAATCGTTGAACCCAATTTCTGCTGATACATTTTTGGCATAATACAAATTGAGCATTGAGTTAACAAATGCATTACCAGCAGGGTATGTTGTTATACCACCGTTTCGGCAACACTGACTGATGGCAAAATACACCAATGGCTTTCTACTGCTTCCAAAATTGGTATATGGAGCAACATTAAAATCGATTGTATCTAAAAAAGTATGTGCCTCAGTGCCTTGACCAGATGTTGTGTTTGAGATACAAGCGCCTTTGCACAATGGCGAAATTACTTCCTCTATTTTAACTCTTGTCAAACTGAGATTGTAAGTGAGAGAATCGTTGTAAACATAAGCTGCAGGCTGACCATTAAAAGGTATGCCTCTACAATCGCGATAATACACCACTTTAATTTCGTAACTTAATGCGTTAAGGTGCCTATAAGATACTTCTGCCCCCATAAAAAAAGCTGCTTTAGCAGAATTCATGAAAGACAATAGAACCAACAAAATAAGTAACCGAATGCTCATAGCCTTAAGACACAAATATACATGAAAAGTGGCATTGCATTCTCATAAATAATTTCAATATTTATCTATTCTAATTTAGAATCGGTTATTTAAGTCCAATTTTTACCTAATTTTGCAGTACTTTGGCAAGAATTAAAATCAATATCAAAGACGGCACCATTAAACGCTCTGACAAAGTGCTAGGCATTGATTTAGGTACCACCAACAGCTTAATTGCATTTGTGGACTCTGAATCAAGACAAGCCAAATGTTTGGGTGAGGAAGGCGATAAGATTACACCTTCTGTTATCTATATCAATCAAAACAATGACATCATAATTGGCAATGAGGCAAAACAACATCTCACCGACGATGCCAAACATACTGTGTATTCTGTAAAACGTCTTCTAGGACGCTCTTACACTGATATCGCTGACCACACAGCCAGCTTTGGATACCACATCTTACCAGATGATACCAAGGCAATGGTTAACATCGACATCAGAGGTAAACATTATAATCCAATTGAATTGTCGTCTTTCATCCTTAAATCTCTAAAGGAAAAAGCTGAGAAAATATTGGGTGAACCAGTTTTGAAAGCAGTCATCACCGTTCCTGCATATTTCAACGATTCTCAAAGACAAGCTACAAGAGATGCCGGTAAATTAGCTGGTCTCGATGTATTAAGAATTGTTAACGAACCAACTGCCGCTAGTTTGGCTTACGGCATTGGCATGGACAAATCTGAAACCAAAACCATCGCCGTGTATGATTTAGGTGGAGGCACTTTTGATATCACCATACTGTCTATACAAAACGGTGTTTTCGAAGTCCTTTCAACCAATGGTGATACCTATACCGGAGGAGATGACTTTGATAGAGCCATTATTCAGACATGGGCATCTCAACACCAATTACAAATACACGATATTGAAGCAGACAAAGGTCTTTATCAAACTATAAGATTGACAGCCGAAGAAGCTAAAAAGCACCTTAGCTCTAACGAACAATACTCTAGTTCAATTGTTATTGATGGTAAGACATACAATTTACAATTGAGTCAATTAGAATTTGAAACCGCTATCAAACCCATAGTAGAACGCACTTTAAAATGTTGCAGACAAGCGCTAAAAGATGCTGGACTATCTTATGAAGCCATTGATGAAGTGGTGATGGTTGGTGGTTCTACAAGGACACCATTTGTGGTTGAAAGTGTAAAACGTTTGTTTAGAAAAGAGCAGGTCAATAATAGTCTAAATCCAGATGAAGTAGTAGCACTTGGAGCTGCCATTGAAGCCGATATTTTAGCTGGAAATAGAAAAGACATTTTGTTATTGGATGTAACGCCTCTGAGCCTTGGCATTGAAACTTTAGGTGGCTTAATGGATACCATCATACCAAGAAACTCTAAAATACCAACCAATGCTGGCAGACAATACACCACCTCCAAAGATGGTCAACATAGTTTACGAATTTCTGTATACCAAGGAGAGCGTGAAATGGTAAGCGACAACAGAAAATTAGGTGAGTTTGTGTTAAATGGCATTCCAGCTATGCCAGCTGGTTTACCTAAAATAGACATCAAATTTATGCTCAATGCTGATGGTATATTGAATATAGAAGCTTTAGAAATGCGTTCGGGTGTTAAACAACATATTGAAATTCAACCTCAATATGGTTTAACAGACAAACAAGTGGAAGATATGTTATTGGCGGCTATGAAAAACGCTGAAACGGATATGCAAAAACGCCAATTAACAGAGACCATTACCGAAGCTGAGCAAATCATATATCAATGTACAAAGTTGATAAAGACCAATTCTAGCCTGCTGAGTCAGGATGAAATCACTACCACACAAAAGGCAATAGACGAATTGACAGCACTTTGTAAAGGTAATGACAGAGAAGCAATAAATCAGGGCATGGATCGTTTAAACAGTATTACTCGACCATTTGCTGAACGACTAATGGATGAAGCTATAGGAAAGGCATTAACAGGTAAAAAACTCGATGCGTTATAAAATAAAAACAGTATTACTCAGTATTTTTCTATTACAGGTAGTTGTAGGATTTGCACAACCTGAGGGAGAAGTGGAAGCACCTCTTCAACAACAGAATTTGAATACCGAAGAAACGACCAAAACCAAGATTGGTGTAAAATTTACCTTGGGGTCAAACACCTTTTTAGGAAATGCTTTCGACAACAAAAGACAATTGTTTGGTTTCGGAGCAGGTGTATACAACATCGTGCATTTAAACAAAGCCAAAACTGTGAACATTCAATGGGAACTAGATTTTTCTTTTAGAGGCAGCAGATTTGGCAGACTTAACGATACCTCTTACAGCAAAATTTCTTTGGCTTACATGGAAATCCCCGTTATGGCCAGCTTTCAAATTTTAAATACACCTAAAAAACAACCTTTACATTTACTATTAGGTGTACAGGGTGGTGTTTTGTTTAGGTCGAGCATAGACAAAGCATACGGTAAATTTGGCGAAGTCAAAACCAATCTACCATTTAGACGCTATGACATCATGCAGATGACAGGATTTAGAAAGGATATCGGCAGTGGTATGTCATTGCAAATAATGGCCAAAATGGGTTTGTTAAATATCTGGACCAATACGTTTTATGAAAGGGCAACCAACCCAGATCCAGAAAACACCAATGTCGATTACCGCGACTTAACACCCATGTTTAAGGATGGTACGCACGAAGTGAAAAACTTCAGTTTAGAATTTTCTTTCTTGTTTTAATCAAATATTTTAGTTAATTTTACAATTAATTGTGCTGTGGCACAAAATTTGAAACATTGAAACTAAAATCGACGTTATGATAAAAAGACTTTTACTAATTATTTTTTGTGGTTTGAGTATCAGCTTATTAGCTGACAATCCTCCTATAAATAAGGTGAGTTTATACCCTAACCCAGCAGTATCATACGTAGACATTGCCTTTTCTGAAACAGTTCAATCTGAAGTAACTGTTACCATCAGTGACATCTTAGGCAATAAAATTGAGACATTTACCTTCAAACCTGGTGAGCAATTGAGAATTGAGTTTGAACCATTGCATTTAAAGAATGGCATCTACTTATTTAAAATTGAAAGTCAACAAGAAGTTACACTTAAACGTTTGGTAATTAAGCAATAACGCTTATTCAAAGCATATTACAAACTCGTTTACAAATCCATTCTTTTAACATCTATTCATTTCTTTTTCAATAATTTACAAGTTTTAAAGGCTTGAGGAAATTTATTTTTACTACATCAAAAAATCTTTTAGATTGATGTAAAATTTCTTACTTTTGCAGCCTTATTTGGAAATTATGAGTATATCAAAAATACAGGAACTATTAGGCGCAGATGCTGATAGTTTGCTAAACCACACTTCAAAAACCATTAGTAAAGACAGTCTTCATTTACCAGGCGGCGATTTCGTTGACAGAGTATTCTCTCAAACCAACCGCTCTCCTCAAGTATTAAGAAGCTTAAACGCAATCTACAATCACGGTAGATTAGCTGGAACTGGTTACGTTAGTATTTTACCGGTTGACCAAGGTATCGAGCACAGTGCTGGTGCATCTTTTGCTCCGAACCCAGCTTTCTTCGATCCAGAAAACATCGTAAAATTGGCTATCGAAGGTGGATGTAATGCTGTTGCTTCTACTTATGGTGTTCTTGCTGCAACCAGCAGAAAATATGCTCACAAAATTCCTTACATCGTAAAATTGAACCACAACGAGTTCTTAACTTACCCTAACAAATTCGACCAAATCATGTTTGGTAGCGTAGAAGAGGCTTGGAACTTAGGTGCTACTGCAGTAGGTGCTACCATCTATTTCGGTTCTAACGAATCTAGCCGTCAAATCGTAGAGGTTGCTCAAGCTTTTGAAAGAGCTCACGAACTTGGTATGGCGACCATTTTATGGTGTTACTTAAGAAACAACGATTTCAAAAAAGACGGTATCGATTACCATACATCAACCGACTTAACTGCTCAAGCTAACCACTTAGGTGTTACAATCCAAGCAGATATTATCAAACAAAAATTACCAACTTTAAACGGTGGTTACAACGCATTAAAATTCGGTAAAACCCACGCTAAAGTATACAGTGATTTAACAACTGATCACCCAATTGATTTAACCAGATACCAAGTTGCAAACTGCTACATGGGCAGAGCTGGTTTGATTAACAGTGGTGGCGAAAGTAAAGGTGCTAGCGATTTGTCTGAAGCAGTTACAACAGCTGTAATCAACAAACGCGCAGGTGGTCAAGGTTTAATCAGCGGAAGAAAAGCTTTCCAAAAGCCTTTCGCTGAAGGTGTTTCTTTATTGAACCACATCCAAGACGTTTATCTTGAAAAAGAAGTAACTATTGCTTAATTCGTATCTTTATCCTAATCTTGTATTTGATTTATGAGTTGGTTTAAACGCGTATCAGAAGGTATCACCACTAAAACGAAGGAAAAGAAAGCTACTCCAGATGGATTGTGGGACAAATGCCCTCGTTGCAAAACCATTACTCCTCACAAAGATTTGGTTGAAGCCCGCTACGTTTGCCCGTCTTGCGATTACCATTACAAAATCTCTTCTAAAGAGTATTTTGAAATATTCTTCGATGATAACAAATACAAAGAGTTAGATGCCAATCTGATTTCTGATGATCCTCTTCACTTTGTTGACACCAAACCTTATACAGATAGAATTGGTGAAAGCATTAAAAAGAGTGGTTTGAAAGATGCTGTTAGATGCGCTCATGGCAAATCTAACGGTAGAAAAATTGTCATCGCTTGTATGGACTTCGGTTTCATCGGAGGTTCTATGGGTAGTGTGGTAGGTGAGAAAATTGCAAGAGCTATAGATTTTGCTAGAGAAAACAAAATGCCTTTGATTATTATATCTAAGAGTGGTGGCGCCAGAATGATGGAAGCTGCTTTCTCTTTGATGCAAATGGCAAAGACTTCTGCAAAACTAGCTTTACTTGATAAAGATGGTATTCCATATATTTCATTGTTAACAGACCCTACAACTGGTGGTATCACCGCATCATTTGCAATGTTAGGCGATTTCAATATCGCAGAACCTGAAGCATTGATTGGTTTCGCTGGTCCAAGGGTAATCAAAGAAACCATAGGTAAAGATTTACCAAAAGGTTTCCAAAGTTCTGAGTTCTTATTAGAACACGGTTTTGTTGACATGATTGTACATAGAAACATCTTAAAAGATAAAATCAGCTTACTATTAAGCATGATTTGGGATTAAAAAATTACATTTAAAAAACATATTAAAAATGAACTTTCCTGAAAATTTAAAGTACACAAAAGAACACGAATGGATTAGTGTTGAAGGTGACATCGCTACAGTTGGTATCACAGATTTCGCTCAAGGTGAATTAGGTGACATCGTGTTTGTAGAAATCGAAACTCAAGGTCAAAATCTTGCTAAAGATTCAACTTTTGGTACTGTTGAAGCAGTAAAAACTGTGAGTGATTTGTTTATGCCAGTTTCTGGTGAAATCACTGAAGTTAACTCAGCTTTGGAATCAAATCCAGAATTGGTTAACCAAGATCCATACACTGGTGGTTGGATGGTTAAAATCAAATTGGCTAACCCAGCTGAATTAAATGATTTATTAGACGTTAATGCTTATAAAGCATTGATCGGTCACTAATCATTACCCAATTGAAAATCCAAATATCAATATTGAAACATCAATTGCCCGCGCTTGCGTGGGCAATTTTCATATTGGTGCTTTGTACCTCTAGCAATGGAGGTTTCCAATCTCATACCATCTTTGGTATTCCAACCGATAAACTTGGACACGCTTTCATTTTTTCTGTATTTGTGTACTTTATCATGCTTGGCCTCATCAAACAATGGCGCTTCTCTTTTCTCCTCAACAAAATCAGAATCATTGCCGTTGTTATTGCCATAGTATATGGGGTAGCAATCGAATTGATTCAACATTATCTTACCGATGATAGAATTGGCGACTACTGGGACCTTCTAGCCGATATCATTGGTGCATTCAGCGGATGGCTCATGTTTCATACCGTTTACGGTAATCTAAAATATTTAGACAAATAATTTTACCTTTTCTTCTCTAGAAGTATTGACTAAAAATACTTTAAATTTGTATTAATGGATAAAGACACTGTTCTAGTCAGTCATAAACAAAAAAAACGCCCTTATGTGATTGCTTTTACTGTCGCGTTTTTATTGGTTGCTTATCTATTTTACGCTTCTCAAAGAATTTATAAACGTCTTAATTCTGCACATAACTCGTATGACGAATTTGTGGTTTCTGAATATGAAATAACACCTCTGGATATGGCTTCAGAACCGGCTCCTGACAAACCAAATACGTCTGATAAACCTAGCCCTCCTCCACCTAAAAATGGAGACATGCAAGCTGATAAACCTTCGAATTCTAACAATACTAACAACAATACTAACAACGCAAACACAAATACCACAACTGGAACAGGTACTACAGATAACTCAAACAACACATCTAACAATCAAAATCAAAATGCCGAGCAAGATTTAGATGAAAAGGTCTCCTTCAAAGGCGGTCCAGAAGCTTTAAGAGATTTCTTAAATAAATATATGGTGTATCCCGCCAATGCGAAATCTAGAAAGACAGAAGGCACCATCATGGTGATTTTCACAGTTGAATTAGATGGCACCATCAGAGACATCTCAACAGATGGTAAAGGTGATTCTGAATTGTCGAAAGAGGCAATACGAGTAATTAAATTAAGCAGTGGCAATTGGATTCCCGGAAAAATCAGGAAAAACAGTGTGCGCAGTATCTGTAGAATGCCAATCGAATTTCAATTGTCCATCAACGATTTTTAATTGATGGATTTCACGAGTTTGATGGTTGCCACAACCTTGTTGTAATAATCGGTATACTTTGCTTCGTTCTGAAGATACTTCGATTTTAAGGCTTTGTCTTTTTTGTTGATTTCTGCATTCACTCTAGCCATAAACTTCTCGTAGTTGAAATTGTTTCTCATAGATTTCAAGGCATAGGTCACATTGTTTTTTAATGCCTTGTTTTCTTTAACCATGTTCAACATTTGATCTAAGGTAGATTGTAAATCATCTGTTTTATTTTGAGACACGTAATTGGTTAATCCCCTTGATACAGCAGTTAATTCAGCATACTTGCACGACTTTAATTTATTGAGAAAAAATTCAGATTCATTCTGACTTGAATATTTACCTATAATTCCGAATACAATTTCTTGCATGATTGGGTCTTGCACATTTCTTAAGTTGTGAGCCCAATTATAAGCCAGTGTTTTATCAATACTTCCAAGATAATTCGCAGCGGTTTTAACAACCGTATAGGAAGAATCATTCAAAGCCAAAGTCAAAGCTTCTGTATCTTTTATAATAGAAAGTGGACTTAAACTGTATACTCGTGTAGCGGCATTAGAATCTTTAGCAGATATCTCCTTAAGTCTTGTTTTGAAACTAGAAATATTGGCTTCAGTAAAATGATCCAAATTCAAAAACGAAACAGCATAGCTTCTACATTTGTGAAATGGATGGGCAATCATCTCTTTTATTAAAGATAGTCTCTCTGACTCATTGATTATTTTATCATATTCTGCACCCATTAATTTTTCGAATGCTGTAATTTTATGTTGAGCCAATTTTGCCTGCTTAAATTGCAAGATCCAATCATTTTTACTAAAGTCATATTCAACTTCGGCTAACAATTGGTTTTCGGCGTCCCAAATAATGGTTTCATTTGCCTTAACATCATTGATTACGATGGACTGAGTATCTCTGTTTACGGTAACTTTTTTTCTGATGCGCGAACCATCTGCTTTTACTATTTCAATTTCCAAAGGCAGTATGTAACGCTTCTCTTTTTGTAAAACTTTAAATGTTGCAGAATTGGCATCTCTAGTTAGTGTAATATTGAGTTTTGGATGACCATCATTTAAAAACCATTGATTGAAAAACCAATTCAAATCTTGACCAGTAATTTCCTCAAAACAGGTTCTCAAATCAGCGATTTCAGCATTTCTAAATTGGTATCTGTTTAAATACAATGCCAAAGAACTATAGAATGCGTCATCTCCAACATACTTTCTAAGCATGTGTAACACCGTTCCGCCTTTTTGATACGAATGTGCATCAAACATATCTTCCTGCTCATCGTAATCGTAACGTATTAAATTTTTTTGTTTGTATGAAGCTTCATTGAAGTAGGATGATCTGAAATTATCCAATTCATCATCGGCTTCATCTCTGCCGTACTTATGTTCTTCCCAAATGTACTCACCGTATGTAGCGAAAGATTCATTCAATGGCAAATTGCTCCAGCTTTCGCAGGTTACCATATCGCCAAACCAATGGTGAAACAATTCGTGTGATACCACTTCCTCATATCCATTGTCCAAATGTTGTCGGTTGTTGTGTTGTAGCTTGTCAAAATGGATAACACAGCCAGTATTTTCCATTGCTCCACTCACAAAATCTCTTACCACAATTTGATGGTATTTGTCCCAAGGATATGGTGTTTTTAACACTGTGCTAAAAAAGGTTAACATTTCTGGCGTATTGCCAAATATGGTTCTTGCGTATGGTTCGAATGCAGGTTCTACATAATAGTTCACTGGCATACTTCCCCAATAGTCTTTTACTTCAGCAAATTCTCCTACTGCTAGAGCGAACAAATACGGGGCATGCGGTTTGGTTTGCTTCCAGTAGTCGGTTTTATAGTCGACATCATCTCTTTTAAATTCAACACTTCCTTCAAAAGCACCATTTGAAACTGTTTTGTATTTCTTTGGCACTGTGATGCTCAATTCTTGAGTGGTTTTTTGATTTGGTGCATCAATGGTAGGAAACCAACAAGAGGCATCTTGAGTTTCGCCTTGTGTCCATATTTGCACCGGTTTTTCTGGATTGGCTTCTGATGGCTCAATAAAATACAGTCCTTTGTTGTCGGTTATTGCATTACTAGCCTTGCCTTTTACTTTGTCAGGTTGAGCTATGTATTTAATTTGCACAGTATACGTTTCTTTAGATGTATACAATCTGTCTAATGCAATTTTTAATTGAGTAGAATCATAACCATAACTCAAAGGCTTTTCAGCATTCACTTGGGTGTTGTTTTGATTAGCACTTATCAAATTAACAGAAACAATCCTCATATAACGCGCATCCAAATACAGCGAATCAACGGGATAGAAATGAGGTCGAATGGTTAATGTAGCTGTTCCATTCATTTCATGTTTTGAAAAATTGGGTTCTAATTCTAGTTTTGTATGAACCAAATCGTTGACTTTAGTTACAGAAGCTCTGTAAACGCCATGATTCATTGTAGATTCAGACTTTGCTTCATCCGTTTTTGGCTTCGATTTACAAGCGGTAAATAGTGCTATTACTATAAGAACGGGTGTAAAATATCTTTGCATATTATATCTGTTTTAAGTTCTGTAAATTTTAAACGACTTGTAATTCTGTTAGACTTCGGTAAATACCTCTATCAATTTTAATCAATTCTTCGTGCTTGCCTTTTTCAACTATTTCGCCCTTGTTCAACACCAATATTTGATCAGCATTTCTGATGGTACTCAATCTGTGAGCAATTACTAAACTTGTGCGGTTCTGCATTAAATCGTCTAATGCTTCTTGCACCAGCAATTCGCTCTCACTATCCAATGCACTTGTTGCTTCATCTAGTACTAGAATCGCTGGATTTTTGATTACTGCTCTTGCTATGGCTATTCTTTGCTTCTGACCGCCAGACAACTGTATACCCCTCTCTCCTACTACTGTTTCAAATTTATCTGGGAATGATTCTATAAATTGTAATGCATTGGCTTTTTTAGCTGCATTGACCACTTCTTCTTTGGTTGCATTTGGCTTACCATACAATATGTTTTCATAAATGGTACCGCCAAACAATATCACATCTTGAGGCACATAGGCTATTTGATTTCTCAAGTAATTTAAGTCGTAATCCAAAATAGATTTACCATCAATCAAAATAGCACCAGCATTGGCATCATAGAACCGCATCACCATTGAGGCAATGGTACTTTTACCTCCACCGCTTCCTCCTACAATGGCAACTTGGTGACCTTTCTCGGCTTTAAATGACACCTTCTTTAACACTTCAATTTCTTTTCTAGATGGATAAGAAAATTCTACCTCTTTAAATTCAATTTCGCCATTGATTCTATCTGCATTTACAGCAGTTGATTCTTCAATCTTCTCGCCTTCCATACTCATCAATTCTCTTACTCTTTGAGTAGCCCCAATTGTTTTTTGCAACTGACCAAACATGTCAGCAAATCCACCTAAAGTGCCGCCAACGAAACCTGAGTATATCACAAACATGATCAATTGATCTACATTCAAAGCACCTGTTTGTATCATGTTTGCACCATACCACACCACAAAGCCTATTGCACCAAATACACTAAAAATAATAAAGGACACAAAGAAGCCTCTATAAGAACCACTTTTAACGGCAAATTCTATCAAACTATTGATGTTTTTTGAATAACGTTTCTTTTCTAATGATTCGCCAGTAAACGCTTTAACAACTGAAATGCCTTGCAATGTCTCTTGAACTACAGTGCCACTTTCGGCCAACATATCTGTCTCTTTGCGACTCATTTTTCTTATCTTACCACCAAACACAACCGCACTTACGGCAATCAATGGCACCACAGCCAGCATGATAAATGCCAGTTTGGCACTGATTAAGAAAATCAAACTCAACCCTACCATCAAAGTAATCAAGCCTCTTAAAAATTCGGCAAACACAAAAGACAAACTATCTTGAATTTGTCCAGTATCAGAAGAAATTCTACTACTCAAATCACCCACTCTTTGTGTGCTAAAGAACGACATTGGCAAAGTGATGATTTTAGAATACAAATCTTTTCTCAAATCTGAAACAGCACCTGTTCCTGCTTTAGTTAACAAGTACACCCTCATAAAAGAGAAAACTGTTTGAATAGACAATTGAGCAAATATCAATAACAATGTCGTGTTCAAAGACCATTGTTCTTGCATCAATTTCATGATACCTCCTGATTGAATGGGCAAATTGTTCATGCCTTGAGGCATTTGCACAGCTTTATTGCTAACAGCTCCAATCATTTTTCCCATTAAAAATGGAAATAACAAGGTACTTATAGCTGATAAAGAAATGAATAACAAACCACCTAAGAAGTACTTTCTATATGGTTTTAAGTAGTTAAATATAAATCGCAATTCAGACAGCGATGCTTTGCTAAGTTTCACTTTAGGTAAGTCTCTGTCTCTTCTAGGTCCGCCCATAATTTTTAAAGAAAGCAAAAATAAGGATTCTGGTATGAGTTGGGTTAAAAAACCGACCAACAGATGTTTAAAATCGGAAAATCTCTAAAAAGTTGAATGCCTTATAGTTTCCATTGATATTTTCTGAACTGGTGTAAATAGTTTTTGAAGGTATATTTATTTTAATTACCTTTGACTTTCATCTAATAATTAACTGTAATATGTTTAAATATTTAACGCTAGTAATAGCCTTGTTTTCAAGCTCTTTGTTTGCCCAAAACAAAGATTTCACCATTCGCTATGTTCATCCAAAGACAGGTATACCTGGTTCTATAAAATTTGCTTCAAATTCAAGCAATCGACCAAGCCTTGAAAATACCTCAAATTGGTTTCAAAACAACTTAAACGCCAATAAGAATTTCATATTAAAATACCACAATTCTAATACAGATTTACACGGATTTAAACATTACAGATACAATCAGTATTTTAATGGTTTGAAAGTAGAAGGTGCTCAAATCATCTTGCACACTTTCAACAACAATGTTTTAACTATGAATGGCAAGTATTTTCCCCATCTTGATATAAACACAGACATCTATATCAATGCTGACAATGCACTTCAAAATGCTTTGAAACTATACGGTACTGCTATATTTATGTGGGAAGTAAAAGCTGAAGAGCAGTTATTGAAATTACAATATAGTAATGCCAATGCCACATATTTGCCAAAGCCAGAATTGGTGATTTACAACAGCAACGACTCAGGTAAAAATTCTGATTTTAAAGTAGCATATAAAATTGATGTATATGTACATACACCAATATCTCACGAAATTGTTTACATCGATGCAAAAACAGGTGAAGTCATCGACAGAATTGACCAAATTTGTACCATTGATAAAGTAGGCATTGCTCATACCAAATACAGCGGCATCAGAAGCATCAATTGCGATAGTGTTGGTGTGGATACATTTATATTAAATGATGTTACTAGAGGAAAAGGTATCATCACCATAGATGCTAGAGTTATTAGCGTAACCGATAGTTTCAGAAACTTTATCGATTCTGACAATGTTTGGAACAATGTTAACGCCTACAAAGATGAATTTGCTACTGATGTGCATTGGGGTGCTGAAATGACATACGATTTCTATAAGCAAACATTTAACCGAAATAGTTATGACGACAGTGGAACAAAGGTGATTTCGAAGGTGCACGTTAGAAAAAATTACAACAATGCCTATTGGGATGGCAAAGTATGTAATTACGGTGATGGAGATGGCATTAAATATATGCCATTAACCAGTTTGGATATTTGCGGTCACGAACTCTCTCACGGTGTTACTGGCAATACAGCACAATTGGTCTACAGAAAAGAATCAGGTGCTCTTAATGAATCCTTTTCTGATATCATGGCCAAATGCATCCAATATTATACCGATACCAACAATTTAAAATGGACCATTGCTGATCAAATTGTTATTAACAACAACAAACCATTTAGAGATATGAGCGATCCAAATGCTTACTCAAATCCAAGATATTATTACGGTCTTTATTATTATACTGGCAACGCCGATAATGGCGGAGTGCATACCAATTCAGGTGTACAGAATTTCTGGTTTTACCTCTTAAGCAAAGGTGGTAAAGGTCAGCGCGAAGACGATAAAAAACCATACAACATTACTGCTCTAGGTATTGAAAAAGCTGGTGAGATTGCCTTTACAAATTTGAGTTCATATCTCGTTTCAAGTTCAGAATACATCGATGCTTGTTATTCCTCTTTGGATGTTTGTACTGCTTTGTATGGCGAAAATTCTTTAGAATATAAAGAAGTAGAAGAAGCTTGGTATGCTGTAGGCGTGCTTAATACCGTTGACATCCCATCTAATTTTAATGTTGACAATCAATGGAAAGTTGCACCAAACCCAGCTTCTGACAACATACAATTAATTAACCCATACGTTTACGAATCTTCTGATGTTGAAATCGTTGACATTACTGGTAAATCTGTTTACTCTGCTAAAGTAATGACCAACGAAAACATAAACATCAGCGCCTTAGAAAGCGGTGTTTATTTTATCAAAGTAAACAACGTGGTACTAAAGTGGATTAAGGCTTAAGGTCGTCGTGACCCGAAGCTATAAATTTAGAAATGGCTTCGTATAAGTGTCTTAATTCTGGACTACTTTTTAACAATTCTTTATGTTTGTTCATGGTCACGGTATCATGCCTTTTCGCCGGACCAGTTTGTAAGTTTTTTGGACTATTGCCTTCCATCACATTTTGAATGGTATGCTGCAACAATGGTTTTAATACATTAAAGTCTAAATTGAAATTACGACTAATGTCTTCTGTCGCATGCATGATGGCATTGGTAAAATTATTGGCAAATACTGCTGCCAAATGATAAGCACGTCTTGAGTCAGACTGTACAATATGACCATTTAATTGACACTTCTTTATCATGGTCAGAAGAATGTCTTCTATAGATTTGGAATTGGCTTCAAGCAAGATAGGCACCTCAGCATTGTTAGCGTTTAATACCAATGTTTGCAATGGGTATATTACTGCCCTTTGTTCAAATTGACTCAACACATCTAAATCTATTCCTCCTGCACAATGCGCAATAATGCCTTTGTCAATTGAAAGGTCTTTTACAACATCTTTTATGGCATCGTCTTTCACGCAAACCAAAATTAAGTCTGAATAAATAATTTGAGTAAAATCATCCGAATAAGCCGCATTTACTAATTTCGCCAATGCTTTGCCTTTAATCGCATTCCTGCTGATGATGGCATCTATCACAAAGCCATAATGATGAAATACACTGGAAAAATATTTTGCAGCTAAGCCAGAACCGACAATAGTGATATGGCGAATTTTACTCATTTGACACTTGCTTTGCTTCGCGTCTTTTGAATTCTTTAAAACGTTGAATAATGGCCAATACAAATCCAAAAATCAACACAAAGGTACCAAGCCACAACAAGTTGATATAAGGAAACTCAATCGCTTTAAGAATGATGTAATCCATGATTGGTTTTCTGGTTGCAGAACTCACCACAAACAACATGTTCTTTGGATTCTTTGGATCGGGAATAACCCTGTCAAACAACACCAAAACACCTGCTGCATTGATGACAGACTCTTTGAATCTAATCTTCTCTTCACTTACAAATTCAGGACGAGCAATGAACGTATCACCCATCGTGTTGATGATGATTTCAGCTTGCAAATGCAACTTGTTAGACGTACTTGGAGCTTCTATTACATTGATTTTATTCAATGTCAATTGTCTGTTGCCATCAGCTGTAGGGAATGATTGACCGATGCTTACAGTATCGGTTTTAAAATTCTCAAATTCCTTTTCAACTTTCTCTTCCATACCACTCTCATAAGTGATGTGTGTGAAAATGTCTTTGGTTAAAAAGTGTCTAGTATCTGGATTGCTGATCAAGCCCATTTTAGGGTTGTTCTGACTGTTTGGGTGCAATAAAAATGAATCTGTGATATTGCCCTTTTCATCCAAAACATCATACTTTACTTCAAAGTATTTGTTGGGTTTTTCTTCTGTTATCTTCCTAAAGGTCGCTCTTAATCTGTTGTTATCAAATGTTACAGGTTTGTTTTTAGCCAGTAAGATGTTTTCTTTGTTATTGGTCTTAGCCGCTTGATCGACTTTCCCATCTGCTGTTGTTTCAGAGAAATAACCAGAACCTGAGGTGTTAATGCTGATGACATTCTTATTGACAGAAGAAACCAATACGCCTATCATCATCAATCCAAAACCAACGTGTGCAATACTGCCTCCAGCAACTTTGATATTGCCTTTCAAGCCAACCCACAAATAATGGATATTTCCCACTACTGCATACATGCTTGCAATTAAAAACAATAGGAATTCGAGTTTCCAAATATTGAAGAGATACAAAGCGCCGATTGAAAGCACTATGGCTATTAAAAGTGAATTGGCTATAGATTCAAATACCCTTTTTAAATCAGACTGTTTGTATTTGAAATACTGACCAATTGCTGTTAATATAACAATACCCATTGCGAACCACAACTGTACTTTGTTGTAATAATCTGGTCCCGCAGATGCTTTACTGGTTTGAAACAACTTATTGAAAACAGGAATGCTGGTCATGGTGATGATTTGAAAACCTGAAAGCAACAAAACCATACTACCAACAAACATCCAGAACTCACGGCTATACAATTTATCTGTTTCAATGTTGGTACCATACAACTTAAACAAGTTAAATATAAATAATGCAACAGCTAATACAAATACTGAAGTACCAATGGTGCTGATGACAACTATACTGGATTTAAATTCCACTAAAGACAACACCATTATCAAAACAAATGTGATGATGAAATATATGAAGCCGTGTAATGACTTTTTAAAACTAAGAGAGAATGTCAGGAAGATGAATAAGAATAACAGCAACAACAATTGACCAGACAATCCCAAATCTGTAAATGAGTGTACGCTAGCATTACCTAAGATACCACTTCTGGTTAAGAATGTTGCGTACAACACCATAAAGAAAGAGAATACTGTCATGATGATGGTTAACACAGGATATTTACCTGTTGATTTGTTGATGAGCAACATGTGGGTTGCAGTAATCATCAACAACCATGGCATTAAAGATGCATTTTCAACTGGATCCCAAGCCCAATAACCACCAAAGTTCAAACTTTCGTATGCCCAATAACCACCCATGATGATACCAGTACCGAGTACTAGAACGGCAACCAATGCCCAAGGCAAAGCTGGTACTGTCCACTCTTTTAATCTGCCTGTCCAAAGACCAGCAAAGGCAAAAGCAAATGGTACAATAGTAGCTGCAAATCCAAAGAACAAAGTCGGAGGGTGAATTACCATCCAATAGTTTTGAAGCAAAGGATTCAATCCATTACCTTCTTTATAAATTTCAAGATAATTGGCTTTACCCAATCTTTCCATTACAGGAATCAACAACGCTTCTGGATTGTATTCGCGCATCAAAATGAAAGGACTGCTTCCAATTTTGAAATCACCAAGATTAAAACCAAGCAACATACTACCAAGCACAACTTGAGCTAAGGCAATAACAGCTAGCACAGGCGCTTGCCATGAACCAGATCTGAATATTAAAATGATACCTAAGACAGCATGCCAAAACATCCACAACAAAAAGCTACCTTCCTGACCTTCCCAAAAGCAAGAGATCATATAATACACCGGCAATTCTGTTGATGAATGCTGATAGGCGTATTGGTATTCGAAGTAGTGTTGATGAATGATGTAGAACAAGCAATAAAAAATCATCACAACGGCAAATGAGTGGATGAAGAACATCCATTTGCCAAGATCTTTTAAAGAGGCGATATTTTTATTGACAGACAGCGCGTAAGAAGCTGCCGATATCATAGCCGAAACAAATGCCAGCACTACAGCAAAATGCCCTAGGTTGCCAATCAGCAAATGTTCGTTATTGAATATAATATTTTCCAAGAATTATTTTTTTTCGTATTTACTAGGACATTTTTTAAGAATATCTTTTGCTTCAAAATGATCGCCTCTACTGTATCCTATCAAGACAACTTTATCCGTCTTGTCTAAATCGGTTGGCTTTGCATTTCTGTATATCACTCTTTTCTCCATGCCTGTAGTGTCGCTGGCATAGAATTCAAAATAGTTAGGGTCGGTTTGCGGGTCGTAAATTTGAGGTTTTTCTTTACTCAAAGTTGTCACCACATGCAATTTCATATCTGGTTTATCTTTTGCAATTTCATCTGCTTCAGCAAAACAAACGTATTTGCTGGTGTCACCATAAAAACTGATGCCTATGGCTAGACCAACTGAGATAACAACAAGAATGACAATATGTACTGGTTTCATTAGTTTTTATCCTCCATTTTTTTAATCTTCATATCCAATCTTATAAGATAGATGATGATCAAGGCGAAAATGATGGCTAGAATACCAACAACCACGTAAATCTTTCCAGAACTTCTGAAAAGTGATTCATTTTCTTGCGCTGAGGCATTGAATAATATACTAAGAAATAATATGCTTAGAGAAACTTTCTTCATTTTTCTTTCTATTAGATAATAAGTTGATTCGACTTCTTAATTCAGCTATCCACACAAATAGCAATGTCCATCCAATTACTGCTGGATAGAACACATATTCCATGTTATTTGTTTTGTTATACGACTTGAAATTCACCGATTCGCCACTTCCAGGGTGAATACTAAAATCAGCCAATTTAGGCATCACGTAAATCAAAGCGATGAATAAAGGGAAAATAAATACGTTGTACACGGCAAGTAAGCGCGCTTTTCTCTCTTGGTCATTAATAGATTTACCCATCAACCAATAGCCAAGATACATGGTCATACCCGCAGCAACACCCAACAATTTTGGGTCTCTTGTCCAAGGCGATCCCCAAGTATTGTAACCCCAGAACATACCAGTAAACAATCCACAAAAACCCATAAGGATGCCAACGTTGGTTAATTCGCTTGCATAAACATTGCGTTTTTCTGTTGGAGAGGTCAAATACAAGATGCTATTCACCCATGCAGCTGCCAAAATCAACATCATACCAAACCACATAGGCACGTGGTAAAATAAATTTCTGATGGTTTCGTCTAATATCCCTACATCGGTAGGCAAATCAATAAGCATACCATATACGACAGTATACCCAACAAGTCCTATTGCTAAAATTTTATACCAGAGGTTAGCGATTTTTACCATGGCAGTAATAAAGTGCGAAATTAGTTATATTTTACTGAATAAGTGTATAATTTTATACAAAATGCTGATAAATATTAGATATGATGGTATGACCTTTGCAAAATTAAATCCGCAACTTTTAACATGTTCAAAATCATCCGTTCTATACTGTTTTTGATGTCAGCTGAGCAAGCTCATCATTTTACATTAAACGTATTACATATTGTCGTTAAAACACCCATAATTGGTTCTATTTTCAAATCCATTTATAAGGCTAAAAACCCTCAAAGTGTCAATTTCGTAGGCATTCAATTCCCTAACAGAGTTGGTCTAGCTGCAGGATTCGACAAAAATGCCAAATACCTAGAAGTGATGAAAGCATTGGGTTTTGGTCACGTAGAAATTGGCACTGTTACGCCTAAACCTCAACCAGGTAACGACAAACCGAGATTGTTCAGACTTGTAAAAGACGAAGCCATCATCAACCGTATGGGTTTTAACAATGATGGGGTTGATGAAATTGCTAAGCGTTTAAAAAATCGACCAAACAACCTAATTGTTGGTGGTAATATTGGCAAAAACAAAGTAACAGCTAATGAAGACGCTGTTAAAGACTACATCATCTGTTTTGAAAAGTTATACCCTTATGTCGACTACTTTACAGTCAATGTAAGCAGTCCGAATACACCAGGTTTGCGCGCTTTACAAGACCGCGGACCATTGACCGAAATCCTAAATGCATTGACGGGTATAAGAGCAGAATTTGTTAAAGCTGGTCAGAAACAACTGCCAATATTATTAAAAATTGCACCAGATCTCAACCACGAACAATTGGATGATATCGTCGCATTGACATTAGAAACAGGCATTGATGGATTGGTAGCAACCAATACAACCATTAGCAGAGAGGGCTTAAAAACCGATGCGGCAGTGGTTGAATCAATTGGTGCTGGTGGCTTAAGTGGAAAGCCTGTAAAAGAAAAATCCGATGAAGTGTTGTCTTACCTTAACTCAAAGTTTCAAGGTAAAATTCCAATCATCGGAGTTGGTGGTATACACACTAAAGCTGATGCTACAAACAAACTGAACAATGGTGCAGGATTGGTGCAGGTATATTCTGGGTTTATTTACGAAGGACCAGCTTTAGTGCAATCGATTGCTTCTAATTAATAAATCAAATAGTAAATACTAGACGTTTCAGGATGTAAAATGTAGTAAACAGAACTGCCATTTTCCATCATGATGATGCCTGATTTTTCTACTTGACCAGGATAAAACTCAGCGTCGGTTTTTGTCATTGCATAATCCAACTTATTACCAGCATTGTCTAATTTCTTGTCGAAGTTATCCATTTTCTTGCTGAATTTATCCAATTTGGTTAATGTTCCACTTTTATCAATCATTGCTTGAGCATCTACATCCACTTCTTCTTCAATTTCTGGAGTCAATTTAACAGGGGTAGATGATTTTACAACACCAGTTTTCGCATCCATAATAGAATAGAAACCTTCGTTGTTTTTATAACTGATGTAATGTATTTCTCCGTTTTTGTAATCTTGGAATGGGAATTTATTGTACTTCTTTAACAAGAAAGACAATTCAACATTTCGCATCATTGCAACACCTCCATAAATTCTAATATTGCTCTTCTCTTTGCTTAGAGTTTTAACAGAGGTAATGATGCCGCTTTTATCTGTTTCAATAGAAATGAAATCATATATGGTTAACATTCTTGAATCACTATTATCTTCGGTATCCAACAAAAATTCTGCTGTTGAAACACCAGATGATTTGGCGTAACTTTCACCTAGAATGATAAATCCATCAGGTGTCACTTCAATAGCCTCTACTAAAAAGTCGGTTTTTCCATTGAACATAAAATCTGATTTGTCAGACTTGGTCAATTTTGCTTTGATATCAGCCCAAGCCAAATTATTAGATGCCAATTTTTCACCTTTAGAATTGATTTTTAAGAAAAACAAACCTTCTGATGTCTTAGCATTGTGCCATAATCCTTTGAAGTACATACCTGCAGCAACAATTTCTCCATTTTTATAAATGATATCTGTAGGATAATAGGTAAAATCAACACCAGACAAAGCATAAGTACCTGTTAATGCTGCCGCGGTGTTAAACACTTCTAGTCTAGCACCAAAGGTTTTCTTCTTGCTTTCATTCTGAGACACAAACAGCACACAACCTTCGTCATTAGGCACCATGGTTTTTACCTCTGAAAATGGCTTGTTGATACCATCTTCAGAATAAACACCCAATACTTTTGCTTGGGCATCTAAGCTGAGTAATTGGTAACCTTGGTTGACCAATTTAGTGGTTTTAGGATTTAACTTTTCGTACAAGCTATAACGTCTGATGAGGTAAAGAATATTCTTATCTGAATACACCCACTTTTCAATGCCAGAATAGCTTTCTAAATCATTCACATCTCCTTTGTAAGAGTTTCTTGAAGAGATTTTAGCGTTTTCATCAAATGCTACCAATTCAATTGTTTCCTCTGAAGTGTTAGAAAATATTGCAACGGATGTTTTAGCATTAGAGGCTACATCCAACAAATAAGTACCTTCACTAACCGCTAACTCTTGTCTACCAGCTTTTGGGTCGCCTAAGATGTTTACAACAAACACATTTTTGTCGTCGTATTCTCTGTATTCACTGAATGAAATTGTGATGGCTTTATTGCCAACTTTATATACCCCTTTAACATCGTTTGTATTGATGTGGGAAAGCACTTGCTGATTTTGAACAAACAAGGCAGTGCTTGAAAAAACTATTGTACTTAAAATAAATTGTTTCATGATTTTAGATGGTTTAGATGTTGATAAAAGAGAATTCTAGGTTGTTGGTTACATGGTTGTACTGATACAATAAGACACCTTGGTCTGTCATCATCATGCCTTCATTGTAAATCTGTCCTGCCTTACCAGTGTAATCGCTTAAAATCGGCACATAATTGTTATCTCCCGAACTGTTGCCAATCGATTTTCCAAAATATACTCGCTTTTCAACTTTGTCGTACGCTTCACCTTCTTTGATGACATTGACGTATTGAAACCCTCTGTTGAAGTTTCTTATAACTATATCGTTGCCTTTAAACCCTTGCACAGTAAATGCATGGATGCTTTTCAGTTCATCACTGATATACTCTAATGTACCTCTAAAAAAATCTTTAATTTGATATGTCTTCTTAGGTTTCCAAATTCTTTTAGCAGACGCCATTTCCATATCATTCATTTTAAAAATATAGATATCGCCTAAAACTAATTCTGCATTATTTGAAGTGGTTGTAACAGTAGTTGTTGATCCAGGCACTGTAACTTCAAACACTTTCAAGAAATAACTTTCGGTGTAAATATTAACATCACCATTTACTTCTTTAATGTCTACAACTCTTACACCCGGAGCCTCTAAATACTTTGGAGTATTATCTTCTTTTTTGGGACCAATTTTTTCTTGAATCTTTTTGTTTTCCAAAAACACATTCACAGAAATGGTTCCATCGTTCTTAATTTTCATGTAATTCAAACCCATAGGTATTAAAGGATACACAGTGCTCATTGGCTTACCATAATCGGCTGCTATAAAAACAGAACCATCAGATAGTGGCTTGATAAAATATGGAGCAAATGAAGGAGGAATGGTTGCCAATGGTGTGTTAGAGGTAACTTTTCCGTCTTTGTCAAGAAAAATCAAACTAATCGGACCGTCAGTAGCGAAGGCATTTTTAAGGTATTTACTCATTAAGAAAACGCCATTAGATGAGCCTGTACACATCATCACTTGGTTTCTCCCTTTCTCTGGTGTAACCGTAAAATCCCACTGACTTTTTAATTGTAAGTTGAATTTTTCTGTGATATGGCCCATCTTCTCATTTTTAATATTTCTAGTTAAAAAGAAAGAAGAGCCATCGCAATCCTGAAGGTAAGTTTCGTAACTAAAACTTTGCTTATCCTCGAATTCAGTTCTAGCTATTTGTTTGCCATCTTTGTCAATGCTCAACAAAACACCAGTATTGGCATCGATGAAGTACATGACAGTGTTGGTTCCTACTTCTGTAACACTTCTAAGTTTAAGAGAGGTTTTGTACTCTACTTCAATTTCTCCTAACAATGCGCCTTTCGGACTAAACAAAGTAAGTATGTACATCTTTCCTTCCTTCGCTGGATTAAAAGTGTACACCAAGTTTTTGGAGTAATCAATTTGTTCGAAATAATCTATTCTGTGGGGAGCTTGCCATTCAACCTGGGCAAACGATTGTAGGTTTGTCGACAATAGCACCGCGCTTGCCAGACACATTTTTAAGATTTTCATAATTGAAAAATTTAGGCAATATTAGACCTAATCTTTAGCATTCTGTTCATAATTGTGTCATAAATTCATGACATAACTATTTTAACTAAATAGTTTTAACCGAATTAGGATTTTATTGAATTAAATAATTCTCATGATAAAGATGATCAAACCAATTAGCATGGTAGCCATTAAAACACCTCTGCTCATGTTGTCTTTATCCAATTTCAGAAACAAAAAAAACAAGCCCAAATTCCCTACTAAAGCGACGCTTAGAATTGGAGACAACACTTTTCCATTAGCAAAAATGTCAAAGTAATCTCCAAACGAAAAACCAGGGTTACTTTTTAAAAATACAATTACGGAAATAATAAATGTCAGCATGATGCCAGACCCGATGCCAATCAATAGTTCTTTGCGTTTGTTCACTGTATCAATTGTTTTAAATGTTGAATAACACCATTAGATGTCAAATCGAATTTTGTAGGCACTACACTCACATATCCATTTTCTATTGCCCACAAATCGGTATCGTTGTCTTCTGCTTCTAAATTGATGAACTTACCAGTCATCCAATAATAGGTTCTGCCAGATGGGTCTTTGCGTTCGTCAAAATTCTCAGCGTACTTAGCACTTGCTTGTCTACAAACTCTAACACCTTTGATAGAATCTGTTTTGGGCATGTTGACATTTAACAATGTCCCATAAGGCAGAGGATGTTTCAAAATGGTTTCAGCGATTTGTTTGACATACTGACGGCAATGGCTAAAATCGGCGTCCAGACTATAGTCGCACAAAGAAAAACCAATTGCTTGAACACCATCAACGGCAGCTTCAACAGCAGCGCTCATGGTTCCAGAATAGATGACATTGATGCTGTAATTTGGTCCGTGGTTGATACCAGACACCATGATATCTGGTCGTCTATCACACACTTTATCCAGTGCTAATTTTACACAATCTGCAGGTGTTCCGCTGCATTCAAAAGCTTTAATACCTTCGAAAATGTAGCTTGGAGTTAAACGCAATGGCGCGGTAACAGTAATGGCATGCCCCATTGCACTTTGAGGTTTATCTGGCGCCACAACAACAACTTCGCCTAATTCAGACATCACTTCCACAAGCACTCTTATGCCGGGAGCAGTAATGCCATCGTCGTTAGATATTAAAATTAATGGTTTGTTACTCACCTTTAAATGCTTAAAGATTTACCGTAACGAGGTGCAAGATTCACCAACATATCTTTTGTCATCGCATCTAAATCGTATGCAGGTTTCCATCCCCAATCTTTTCTTGCTTCAGAATCGTCGATGCTGTTTGGCCAGCTATCAGCAATGGCTTGTCTGTGGTCTGGATTGTATTCTGTGGTAAAATCTGGAATGTACTTTTTAATTGACTCAGTAATTTGAGCTGGATTAAAACTCATCCCTGCTAAGTTGTAACTGCTTCTGATTTTAATTTGTTCAGCTGGAGCATGCATAATATCCAAAGTTGCTTTAAGGGCATCTGGCATATACAACATTGGCAGCATGGTATGGTCGCCTAAGAAACAATTGTGTTTGCCTGTCGTTAAAGCATCGTGATAAATGCTTACAGCGTAATCTGTAGTTCCACCACCTGGATCACTTTTGTGACCAATTAAACCGGGGTATCTTAAGCTTCTAACATCTACACCGCGTTTTTGAAAATAGTATTCGCAATATCTTTCGCCAGCCAATTTTGAGATACCATAAATGGTATTAGGATCCATAACGCAGTCTTGTGGTGTATCATTTACAGGGGTATGCGGACCAAAAACTGCGATAGAGCTTGGCCAATATACTTTTCCAATTTTAAAATCTACAGCTGCATCTAAAACATTGAACAGTCCGTCCATATTCAAAGTCCAACCCAATTTTGGTTTGGCTTCGGCAGTAGCGCTTAACAATGCTGCTAAATGATAGACTTGAGAAGGTCTATATTTTTCTAATATTTGAGTAAAATTTGCTTTATCTAGAATATCTAAATTTTCGAACGGACCATTTTGAAAAACAGGGTTATCACTTTTCTTCACATCAGATGCCACAACATTGGCTTCTCCATAAATATTTCTAAGCGATTCAACCAATTCGGTACCTAACTGACCGCAAGCACCTATTACTAAAATTTTTTCTGACATTGTATGCTAATTTGATGCAAAGTTAAATCTAATTTGTTACAAGTCAAAGAGGGGAAATGTAATTGGTCTACTCTGTATAGAGTTGAGTCCCCGAGACTTTGATGCAGAGTAATTGGCTCGCTCTGTATCAAGTCGAGTCCTCGAGACTTTGATGCAGAGTTATTTGTTATTGAGACAGAATGTGGCTGCGCCGCACTAACTTTTATACACTGGAGGTAAAGCGAAATCATTCATTTCCACATAATGTAGCCCGTAGTCAGCGACGCGGGACTTTTTAATATTTCAATTCGGTAGCCTAACATCTAAGGCAGACACGTTTTGTCAGTGAAGAAGGTTATTTTAATTGAAATTGTATGCATCTGCGCCAAACCATCAACCTAAAATATTGATTTATAAATCACCTTCATTTTAGACAACAGAAACGACAACCCTTTAAATGGCTCTTTCAATTCACCTTTCCATGGTTCTCCCATTTTTAGCATGTTCCTATAGAAATATCCAGGTGTGATTTTCCATTTTTTCATAAAGGTTTTCCTGCCATCATTTCTAACTATCTTACCAGTCGATTTGCTCATAAAATGATAGACCTTACTCTCTCCTACTCCTTTGAAATATCTTACTCCTACATCCCATAATTTCATTGTAAAATCTGGGTCACTGTACATACCCGGACTAAACTCATCGCTGTAACCACCAACCTTATCCCATAGTTCTATTGGCACTACATTTGGAGGCCAACTCGCTCCACTCCAATCAGGCATTACCAAATCCTTATACGATTGCATCAACTCCTTTTCTTTGAATGTGTTCAAATCACCAAAGTCGTGACCCTGAAGTATGTTTTTATCCTTACCTATTCTGGGCTCTATCATCGTAGATGATAAAAAGAAATTTTTATGCCCGATGTTTTCTATTTCTTTAACCAAATGGTAATCCCAACCAGGCAAAGCATACATGTCATCGTTAAAATAACAAATGTATTTTGTGGTGGCCAATCTAGATGCTTGATTCAACGCTTTACAAATACCTACATTGTGATCGCTTAAGGTGTATGACAAACCTTGTTCTACTACCCATTCCTTTGTGCCATCATTGCCTTCGTTGATGTGAATGATGATTTGATGTTTGAAAGTAGAGTTTTTAATGATGCTGTCTACACATACTTTTAAGTACGGCAAATTGTTCCATGTAGGTATTAGAATGGTAAACATTGCTGGCAAATATAAGCCAAGTTTAAATGATTATTTAAACAAATTACCTGAACTATATTCTGTATTCAAATACGATTTTCTGTTCTTTAAAACCAACTCAATCAATTTAACTTGAGAAGCTATATAACTCAATTCTCTTGCATTGAGCAAAAACAATGAACTCTCACCTGAATTGAAAACCGATTTCTCTGCTTCAAGCAACTTCGAATACGCATCTACTGTTTGAGCATAGAAACTTACTTGTGTTGAAGTTGTTTCATATTCGTTTAATGCCATCAACGTCTTGTTGTATATCTCTTGTTGCTTGTATTGAATATCAAGTTCTGTTTCTTGAATTTTAAATTTGGTTAGTTTTAATGCACCTACTTCTTTTCTTAAAAACAAGGGCATACTCACATTAAACCCAAATTTATAATCATTACTGGAAAAACTCTGAGATAAATTACCCGAAGTAATTGGTTGGTAAGACAAATTTACTATTGGTTTTAATTGTTCTTTTTTCCATTTTTTCTCAATCAACAATTGCTCGCGTTTCATTTTATACGTTAGCAATTCAGGATGATTTTTATACGATGACGAATCTGGATTAAGTTCCAATTTGATGACATCAATAATAGGCGAAAAAGCTGGAGGAACAATTTTGTCTGTAAGCTCTAAAGGCGTCTGATCTTTGCCCCATAGAAACAAAGAAAGATACAAGGCTTTATTTTTCAATTCTAGTTCGGCACTCAACCTACTAATAACCCTTTCTTGGTATTGTATCGAAGCTTCAAGTGTGTCAATTGAAGGTCTGTCTCCAAAGACTGCCGATGTTTTTACACCATTGAATCTTTCAAGCGCTACTACTTCAGCTTGTTTAAACACTTCATATTGATGATAAGCCGAAAACCAATCCCAATAAGCCTTACCAGCATTGTAAAACAACTCGTTAAGTACTGCAAACTGTTCAAACTTACTTTGCTGTAACATGATATTGGCTTGTTTTAAAGTTGCCCTTCTTTCGTCAATAAACAAACCCTGTCCTAGAGAAACAGACAATCCAGCGTACAACAACCCTTCACTTGGTGTGTTATCTGCTGGGTCTAAGTAAGTCCCTCTGTTTAAATCATACCCAGATTTCAACTCAATTCCATACCAAGTTGGAATAGCCAATGAAGAATTAATCAAATTAAAATAGGTGGTGTTTTTATAAAACTTCTCTTCGTTATTGAACTTTAATTTTGGGTCGAAAGCGCCTCTTGCCTGCGTTAGACCAGATTGCGCCTTTGACTGAATAATGGAAGCTTGCAATGCAATTGGATGCGACTGTTTTATGATGCTATACAACTTCTCTAAAGTCAACACAGTTGTATCAACTTGTGCATTTAAATTTGCACCAAACACCAATAACAAAACACATAAAGTTGTCTTCATATTATTTTTTCTTAGCAGGTTTATTTTCTGTGTTTTTATAATATTCAGGTGGGAAACCGTTGATATTTCGCCATATCTCATACCATACTGGCACATCTTTTAACAACATCATTGAGTTGACACCTCCTCCAACTCTCAATTCTTTAGGCCAAGGATGATCGTTTTTATCAGGAACAACTAGAATTCTATACTTTCCATTTTCACTTATAAAATTGTCAATGGCTATCACTTTTCCTCCATAAGTACCATAAGAAATACTTGGCCATCCAGAGAACACTATTGCCGGCCAACCATCAAATTGCACTCTCACATTCGAACCTTTTGCTAACAAAGGTACATCAATAGGCGCAACGTAAATTTCTACTGCTAAATCTATATTTGCTGGCATGATGCTAACGATTTCAGAACCTTCTTTTATGGTTTCTCCAATACCCGTTTTGATGGCTTTTGTGATGTAACCATCTTGTGGTGCCGTGATGAAATACATACCAGTTCTCACCATATAATTCATGTATTGATTTTGAAGCTTTGTTACTACCGCTTCTGCATCGTACATATTAGACATGGCCGAGAATTTTTCAGATTCAGATTTAGAAATTTTATCTCTGAATTCGGCATTGATGGTTTCCAATTCAATTTTAGCATTGATCAATTGGTTGCGAGATGTTAGTAATTTGTTTTCTTGTGAAATAATTTTTGCTTGGGTTTCTTGCAACTTTAGTTTTCTATTCTCTAGTTCAGTAAGCGACTTTAGGCCTTTTGCATACAGTTCTTTCATACGATTGAACTGCTCGTTCGCAATATCAAGATTTGTTTTAGCAGCCACCAAATCCATACTATCACTCTTAACATACAATACCGCTTGCTGTAATTTGTTTTTTGCTTGTTCCAATTTCAATTTCAGTGTTTCTGTTAAAGCAGCAATCTGATTGTCGTTGGCTCTCACTTTTTCCATATACGATTGAACAGACAGCTCTTTTGCTTTTAATTGCTCGTCTGTTCTAGACAATAAATTTGGGTCAAAGTACTCGTCCTTTACCTCTGAAATAAACAATATTGTGTCCCCCTTACTAACAAACTGACCTTCTTGAACAAACCATTTCTCAATCTTTCCAGCTATAACAGTATGAATGGTTTGTGGACGCTGTTCTGGTTTTAATGCTGTTACATTACCCAATGCTCTGATGTTCTGTGTCCATGGCATTATCATCAATATTACAACTGGCAAAAACAAGTAAAACAAGAGCTTTGCTGACATACGCATTTTAGGGCGATTGTCAATTATTTTAAAAGAATTATACTCTTTTTGACCAATTTTTTTTGCTACACTATTTGGCGAAATATTCAACATAATTTTATAATTCTATTTTTTGAATACATGAATTTTTAACCTCATCAAATACCGATGTGGTTACGATAGTCCACGGCATATTTGGCTGAGTTAAATGGTTCATGATGGTTTTTCTTTCTTTTTCTTCTATAAACTCCATACCGTTTTCCATTAACAATAAATTTGGTTTGTGAACGATGGAGCGTGTCATCAACAATTTTTGTATCACACTTTTTGGCAATCTCAAACCTTCTGACCCAATTCTTGTATCATATCCTAATGGCAGTTGTAACACAAATTTGTTCAACAAAGTGAACTCAGAAGCCCATTCGACATCTTCTTTCTTAAGTTCTTCTCTTCCAAGTGTGATGTTATCAAAGATAGTACCTGTGAAAATAAACTCTTGATTAAAACGAATCCCAATGTGCCTATACAAATCTTCTCTGTTGTAGTTACCAAATGGTAAGTTGTTCAATCTTACGATACCTGATGTTGGAACATTAACGCCTGCCAACATATACAATAAAGTGGTTTTACCAGTACCACTCTGACCAGTTAAACAGGTATGCTGACCAGCTTTAATTGAGATAGACACATTGTCTAGAACTTTTTCATCTGAGTTGCTATAGTTAAATGAAACCTGGTCGATTTCAACTGCAATCGGACCGCCATTCGACAGCTGTTGTGTGCCCGCTTCATCTTCATCTATTTTCAAATCGGTTACATAACCAATTTTTTCTAATGAAGTTACAACATCGTAGACATTTTCTATACTTAATATTAATTTCTCAACCGAATTGATCACCAATAAAATGATGATTTCAGCTGCGATAAATTGGCCAATATTCATTTGTTGATTCAATACCAACAAACCACCTATTAACAACAACCCCGCTGCTACTAAAGCTTTAAAAATAATGAGTAAAATGTATTGTTGTCTTAATACCTTAAAATGCCCTTCTCTATAGCCCAAATAGTGACTAACATTTTTATCTGTTTGTTTTAAATGGTAATCGTTGTGTGCGGTAATTTTGAATGAAAATCTAGTTCTTGCTAATTCTTCTAACCAAGCTACCACTTTGTACTTGTATTTTGATTCATTCAAACTTGTTTCCAATCCGCGAATAGAGGTGTATTTAAAAATGGCTAAAACCAAGGCAAACAAGCCTACACCAAACAATATGAAGAATGAGTGGTAAAATCCCAGTAAAATCAAGCCAAATACTACTTGCAATGTTGCAGTAGAAAAATCAATTAAGACCTTTGATAATCCTTTTTGAACAGAAATGGTATCAAAGAATCTATTCATCAATTCAGGGGCACTGTTTTTCTCAAGTTCAGAAGCTTTTATTTTAGGAGTTCTATAAGTAAAATCGAAAGCTGCATTTGCGAAAATTTTCTGTTGGATGTTTTCAATGATACGCATTTGCACCAGTTGCAAAACGCCTGTAAGTAAAATACCTAAAACCACTACAATCACAAGTACTATCCATGAGGTAGAAATCTGTCCACCTTGTATTAAATTGACTATCGCTTGAATACCCAATGGGATTGACAAATTGACCATCCCTTGAAAAATAGCGTATACATATACACGACCAATTTCAATTCTATTGGCCTGTATCAATTTCCTAAACCTTTGTATCGGTGTTTTAATGTTCATGTTATTTGATGGTTCTGTAAATTAAATCGTGAAAAAATTTATACAAATAATCCTGATTGCTTTGTTTGTTGGTTAGTCCCGGCAGATGCTCCCCAAAATACTTCTGAATATGTATCCCTTCTATTACAGTAGATACCAACATATTTGGATATCTGTATTTAGGTTCAATCTCTTTTATCAATGTACTAACTCTAGCAACAAATTGCTTATAGGCTAAAAAGGCACCTTCTTCGTTCACTTTATCAACCTCTTTGGTTAAAAATGCTTTACTAGATTCGTAAGTAACAATTCTATTTAAAATATAAATGTTGAAGTGACCAACTTCTTCACCTTTAGAAATGTTTTCTGTCAACAAGTGTAAAGCTTTATCCAACCTTGTTTCTGCAGATTTTATATTGCTAATTGTCATGACAAGGTTGTACTCCATCCAAGCCCAATACCATGAACTTAGGTACATCAAAAATTTACCTTTACTCTCAAAATAACGGTAAATGGATGCCTCGTTAGAACCTATCTGAATTCCTAATTTCCTAAAAGTGAAATTCTCAAAGCCCAATTCGTCAATGAGTAACATACCATGTTTGATGATGTTAACGCCCAATTCACTAGACTCAGGATCTTTAAGATACAAAGAATCTGCAACCTGTACTTTGAGTTTTGTTAGTAGTTTATCCATGTTATAAGCAATTCGTATACAAATATAATAGTATTACTATTGTATATGCTATAACAAATATCTATAACAAAAGTTTTACTTTCGCTAATCGCTTGAAAATTAAAAAAGTCGCCCTATAAAAAGGCGACTTTAAATCATCATATAAATAAAAAACTGTTATTCCTTAACGATTTTTTTAGACAAGAGTTTCCCTTCGCTCATCACTTGGATGACATAAATACCTTTAGGTAAATCAGAAACATCGATGTTTAAACTGTTGGTTTCGCCTGATACGTGATGCTGAATCAACTGGCCATTCATAGAATAGATTGAAATTCCATCGCCGGCTTTAAATTCATATTCTAAATTGATAATACCATTGGATGGATTTGGATAGACTTTTAACAAATCGTTTAATTGTTCGACATCTTCAATAGAAGTCAATTTTAAAGTACAATAAACGGAATTGGTCGACCCAGCATAATTGTTGTCATAAAACACCGAAGCCGAATTTTTCAAATAATAGCCTTGACTCAGTGGTTTGGTATTGACTTTAAATCCTATATAGGAACCACTATTCGCATTCTCGTAATTTTTTGTAGGATTAGGATACAAATTGATATTAGGAAAATGCCAAATGATGATGCCTCTATTTGGATTGTTCGGATCTGTTTGAACTTCTGTATAATAGGATTTGTTACTGCCAGTTTCTTGAATATATGCCATATCAAGATTCAAATCGAGTGTGTCGATTACAACGGCATAGAACACTGTATCAGTACTAAAATTGTTAAACGAAATGTGATACCTTAAATCTCTGTCTGTAGCGGCCAAATACGTTACTGAATCTCCTAACATTGGTGTAGGATAAATGTCTTTGTGGAAGGCATTGAATCCTCCACTTACTTCTTGAGGAATTGAATCATAATCGTCTTCGTTGTATGATGTAGTACCATTACTAATCGAACTCGAAACCGAAGCATTAAACTGAAATATATTATTGAACTGAGTACCACTTGGCAATGCTGAATAAGCGATGATTTTGCTTTCTCCAGGATTCAAGTTGGTGAAATTCCATTGAACTGTAGAATCGTTGATAACAGTATGTGCTGGCAAGCTGATATCGTTACTAAAATACTTGCTTTTTCTTAAACTGATTTTACCTGTAATGGCTGAAGAACCCACATTTTCATACTTGATAAAGTACACCACTTTTTTGTCTTTTTGAATGTACTTCCCTTTTTGTGAGGAAATACTCACTTTAATGTCCCTAACATTCGGAATCAAATTCAAAGGAAACTGAATGCTATCAAGGTACTGACCAGGATTAAATGTTTTGTTTAAAGCGGTATCTGCACAATTGCTTTTGACATAATTTCTAAATGGTTTAACAACAAACCTAAGTGTGTTAGAGGTGGCATTAGGTACTAAAAACTCGGTAAGGCCTTGTTCGTTAGTGAATACCCCTTTGTTTAGAAAAGCCAATTTTATGAATTGTTTGGATGCAGGTTTTTCATTCTTTTCTCTGATACAATTGTTGTTGGAATCTAAAAACACATTGGCTTTTACCAAAGCAGCACCTGGATAAAAACGCATGATGTTTCTATTGGGATTCCAAATACTAATTGGTACAGGCGAATTGCCAATACCAAACAACAATCCTCTTCCGGTTGCTATCTTGCTAATGCCTTTAAAGTTATTGGTAATGTCTGTCCAAACGTTGCCGTCCAATCTGGCAACCCTCATTTTAACAATCGGAGAAGCTACCAATCCAAATCCTCCACCAATAACAAGTTTATTGTCGAACACCAACATATCCGTTATAAAATAATTGGTGTCCAAATTGAATTTAATATCAGAAAGGGTATTGTTAATCGTAGATTGATAGACTTTCTTTTCTTTTATAGCACCGCCACAAGCATAAATTGATTCACCATTTAATGCAACTCTATCAATGATCCTATTGGCGCCTGGAAAAGTATCAATTTTACCGTTTTTCACTCTTGTGATGTAGCGACCTCTTATGCCATTCATTGAACTATAAGCTCCGCAAATTGCAAGAACAGAATCATTGGCATCCAAATCGTTCACCACATTATTTGGTTCGCAATTTTTACAATCAAAGAATTTTGAAAACTTAACAAAATTGAAATTTGCTAAATATGGAATGGTATCTGAGTTGATGAGTTGGAACGATCCTCCTAACACCAATTGATTGTTATAGGTTTGTAAGGATGAAATTCCGCCAACAGTTTGGTTCAACTTTTTAAATTGAGCCAAACCCTGCCATAATGTGCCATCAAACTTTACCAATGAAGAAAATTTTGCCGCATCGAAAGTAAAGTTACCCGCAACAAAATATAAGCCTTTATACTTTTTAATATCTGTTACTTCAGCAGTTTTATTTAAGACTAAAACTGGTAATCTGTTCCAAGTTTTACCATCATTAATTGAAACAATCCAATATGAATTGGTGGCATCAACATAAGATCTCCCAATAGTAATCACCTGGTTATCTACTGTAATTACTACTGGATCCGGACCAAAATACACGCCTTCGGGATACCAGACCTGTGCTTCACTTTTGATTGGATTCAAAAGAAATAGGAACAGAGCAATTAAGTATGTTTTTTTCATTTGCTAGTGATTAAATAGGTATAATAATTTTATGTTAAGTCCGAGGCTATAAGGATAATCTTTTACGTTAAACTGTTCTTTAAATCTTGATGTTAAAGAATAGTTTCCTCCCAAACTGCCTCCTATCATCCAAGATTTATTCAATTGGTACTGCAATCCAAAATGTATCGCTGGAGAGAAAGACATAGTGCGTTCGTTGTCTTTCAACCTAGCATATCCGTATAATTGTCTGTTGACTGGATTGATAATTCTGTCACCAGAAGTTGATACATTGAACCCAAAAATAGCAGAAGCACTGTAAGTAAACATCAGCTTTTCATTGATGTTGATGCCTGTTGTAAATCCAATTGGTATTTGAACTTTAGAAATTGTAATACTTCTTGATTGGTTCATTGATGTATCCTTCGGATTTAATTGGAACCAACCTATAATTTCACCATTTGGATTTTTAACTGGAATAGAATCATACGTTTTATAGGTATAATTGTAATTGCTACTCCAAGTTTGAGAGGTATATTGAGCCCCAGTAAACACTTGAGTTTTCTTGGTTTTTACACCGAACTCAAACCCAGTTGTAAATTGCACCATACTTTTATCTGCATTGTTGCGAATGGCATTGTACAATTCGTTATTGGATTTGCCCAAAACCCTGTTGGTATAGTCTATTTGGTTGACTAAACCAGCATAAAATTGGAATGCTGGAGGAAAATGTGGAGGAGGACCTAAATTTGAAGCCTTCTTTTTTGTAGTATCTGCTTTAACTGTTTCATCTGCAGCATCTGCCACATCTGCACTACCTGGTTTGGTAGTAGAGTCGGCTAAAATCGGAGGAACTTTTTTAGAAAATTCCAAGGCACCAAATGGATTCTTAGGAAGAATATCTTTTTCATCTTTTTGTGTAATTTGTGGTCTATTATCTGCCTTGTTAGGCTTTTCATCATCTTTATTAAAACTTAATCCAGAGCTTTCAATTTTGCCATTGCTTAAAGACAATGTACCATTACTCATTGTATGTTTTTGTGTCTTTGAATTGAAAGTTTTTGAAACATCATACTTACTGTTTACAGTATTTCTGGAAACATTTGATTTTGAAGTTGGCGACTGTGTATGAGTCTTTGAATGATTTGTTTCAACTGTTTGCTTCTCTTGGATACTTGTGTTTGGTTGTTCATTGTTTGGTGTTTTTGTGTTTGGTAATGTTTCATAGTTATAGTTGTTTTCGTTGTTAGTTGATTGTATAGACGTTACATTGGATTGATTTGTGACATTTTCAGATGTTTTTATAAAATACATTGAAATTGAAGTCAAGAGCAATACAAATATGCCAGTGCTTAACCACCAGAAGGCTGCGCGACGGCGTTTTGATTGACGGTATTTATCGTAGGTGATGTGCCAATCATTTTCGCTAGGTTCTACTGTAAAATCTTCAAAAGCTTTGGATATGGTGGTATCAGTAGCGATTAAATTTTTCTCGATTTCCAATTTAGATTTGGTACTTAACCAATCATTTTCTGTAATTTCAAGTTCAAAATCAGAGAAAGCAGTTGATGTATTAGGCAATTGATCTTCCTTAAAAACTGAGGATTTGTCGTCAATGGCATTAAAATCTCTGTCAGACACAAATAAGCTCAGATCTTTCAATCCTTCCTTAAACAGCTTATCGATATGTACTTTTTTGCGTGACAATTGTGTTCCTATTAAATGGCTTCTTGTAGTTTTTTAATTTCCGTTTTTAAGAATGCACGCGCTCTATTAAGTTGAGACTTACTCGTACCTTCTGATATGCCTAATATTTTTCCTATATCTTTATGACCCAATCCATCTATGGCATACATATTAAACACCAACTTATAACCATTAGGCAACTGGTCGATTAGGTTTAATAATTGTTGCTGACTTAAGCCATCAGATTCAACGAAGTCTTCTTCAGCCGGACCATTTTCATCATTAAAGAAATAATCGTCTCTAACGAATTGCACTTTATTGAGTTTTTTCACCATATCAATAGCAGTATTCATCATAATTCTAGTGATCCAGGTATTAAAGCTGCTGCGGCCTTCATATTTGTTGATATTTAAGAAAACTTTCACAAATCCATCTTGCATAGCATCTCTGGCGTCGTCGATGCTAACGAGGTAGCGTCGGCAAACACCAAGCATTTTTGGGGCAAAGAGTTTAAATAATTTCTCTTGGGCCCAAGCTTTTTCTGCTTTACAGTTTGATATGATTTCTTCCAGTTCGCTCAAGACTGACAGGGTTTTGATTAATAGACTGCAAGATATTGAAATGGTTGCACAATGAATTTAAAAAATTTCCATTAGTTCCTGTTTTTAAGACACTTACATTTTTATCTTCAGTAAATGAACCTGTTAAGCTACATTTGTGGGAAAATGGATTTGGAAGACATCCAATATTTTCACAATAAGTATTTGCAAATCTCATTTTTTCCATTACCTTTGCAGTCCTTTTAAAAATTACACGTCATGAAACGTACATTCCAGCCATCACAACGCAAAAGACGCAACAAGCACGGCTTTAGAGAAAGAATGGCCACCGCAAACGGTCGTAAAGTTTTAGCAGCTAGAAGAAAGCGCGGTCGTAAGAGACTTACAGTTTCTGACGAAATGAGACACAAACGTTAATTTTACTCCACCCAATGGGTGAGTTTGACAATTTTCGTCTGACCAAATCTGAACGCTTGAGCAATGTCAAGTTGATTGACAACGTCTTCAAATCTACACATTATTTAAAAGCTTACCCCCTTATTTTTACTTACCAAGTAGTTGATTTTCCTTGTAATATTCCATTACAACTGGTTTTTACTGCCTCTAAACGCTCTTTCAAAAAAGCAGTAGATCGCAATAGAATCAAAAGGCTGATCAAAGACCGATTCCGCTTAATAAAACCTAGTTACATTCACGCTTTGGGTGATAAGAAGTTGATCGGCGCATTTATATATACATCTAAAACTTTGCCTGAATACAAGGAAATTGATAAGGCTTTGACTAAAATTGTGGCCAAATTACATGAAGTTACTGCTTAGTTATATAGGTATTTTCTTGATCAAACTGTATCAATGGCTTATTTCTCCAATGTTTCCTCCAACTTGCCGATACACCCCTACCTGCAGTCAGTATGGTATTGAAGCGCTTAAAAAGTATGGACTATTCAAAGGTTCTGTTCTGACGTTCAAGCGCATTATGAGATGTCGCCCCGGCGGTGGCCATGGTCACGACCCAGTACCATAAAAAAAGCCGACACGAAGTCGGCTTAATTTCATAGCTTTAGATTTGCAATACATTTAATACTGAGCGTTAGCTCACATGCGGCGCGTAGTTGTAGCAATCCAACATGTTATATGACAAAACTAATCAAGAAAAGAAGAAGTTTTAAATAACTAAGGCAGCTACTTTCTCCTTTTCATGATACAAAGTAATGAACTGTTTTTGACAACTAGGGTCAAAAATATTTTTTTTCTCATTTTTTTTTATAATTATTGCACTGTAAACGGAACTATTTCTTATGCTTAATCAGGTTAAAATCCTCAGAGTCTTACAGTTAATTTCATTATTGAAAAAACCACCATCTAAATCCATTAAAAATTTAGCCAACATTTTAGACAATACAGAAAGAACCGTTTACAGATATTTAGACTTAATAAAAGAGCTTGGATTCGATTTACAAAAAGACCAACACAATAGATTTTCAATTATTGGGGAGATATCCGACCAAGACAATACGTTTACGCCTGAGGAAACCAATTTGTTAAAAGAACTGTTATTTTCCTCATCTAGTAAAAGCAAATTAAAAGATTCTATCCTTAAAAAAATATACCTTCAATCTGAAGTGGCTATCCAAGGCAATAACCTATTAAATGCACATTTAAGTAAAAGTATCGACCTAATTACAAAGGCAATCATGGAAAACAAACAAATTGTCCTTAAAAATTACCATTCTGTTAGTTCGTCTCAAATTTCTGATAGAACTGTAGAGCCAGTTAAATTTACCGAAAACTATTCTTCACTTTGTGCTTTCGAACCTGCTACCATGGAGAACAAATACTTTAAAGTTGATAGAATTTCTGAAGTAATCATCTTAGACAAACAATTCGAATTTCAAGACCTCCATAAATACAGTCAGCCTGATGCATTTGGTTCTCCTGTGACTAAACAAATAGAACCAGTAGATATTGATTTGCGTTTGAGTATCAAAGCTTATATTCTATTAAAAGAAGAATACCCGATGGCTGCCAACTTTATCAAACAAGAATACAACAAAGATACATATCGCTTAACCATCAATGTCAACAACCCTGAACCTGTTCTTAGATTTATTATGGGACTCTTGGGGGATATTGAAGTAGAAGGCTCTTTCGAGTTTCAAGAATATCTACTAAGTCACATTGGTAAATTGTTCATCATGAAACCTGAGGAATATTCTATAGGAGATGAAGATTGAAGACGATACATATTACATGGCTAAGACAGTTTACAAAACAAAAATTGGTATCGGCATTATTTTTTTTATTCTGCTGGTAAATGGTTTTATCGTCTATCAAATTCAAGAATTGCTAGGTTCTATTTTAATCAGCTTGTTTATGCTCCTTATTATAGCTTCTATAATAAACATCCATTATGTTATAGAAGATGGCAAATTATTTGTCAAACAATTCAAATTTAACATGACAAAACCCATCGACATCATAAGCATTCAAACCATTGAGAAACGTCGGTCTATCATTTCTTCGCCTGCTGGTTCTACCGAGCGATTAGAGTTGAGATGCGGTAAATTAGGCACTTTAACCATATCACCTAAAAACGAAGAGGCTTTTGTGCAACAATTGATGTCTATTAATCCACTGATCAAATATATCGATAAAGATTAGAAGTCTAGCTCTTAACCAGTTTCTTTACCAAAGTTCCGGCAGCAGTTTCTACATGCAAAATATAGATACCAGAGTTGTAAGTCTGCAAATTGATAACGGCTTCATTTCCATCAACATTCTGACTAAAAATCATATTACCCAGCACATCAAACACCTTCACAACATGGATGTCTGAAGAGGCTACCGCCTTATACAAACCAGTACTTGGGTTAGGGTAAACTTCCAATGTAATATCTTTAATATCTGTCAACTCGGTTGACCAATAAGATTTAGATGGGAATGAATTGGTATTGTACCAATTTTGAATTTTATTGGCGTTGGATTTAAGCTCATCACAATGTTCTTTTAGATAATCTTTTGTTGGGTCGTATTGAACAAAATAGGCCATTTCGAGATTAACAGAGGCATTTTTTTTGAGTTCTCCGATGTCTGTTGTCATAATAAATCTCTTGTCCGCGTACACGTTGGTTTGTGTTGTTTGGCAAGGTAACTGCGGATATTCAAAATTAGGTTTGCTTGTGACATTTCCATTAAAATCCATGGACTTAGAACGAGATACATAATAGTACTGTGCCACTCTTTTAAACGTATCACTGCCAAAATTAAATGCCGCTGTAGCAACAAAATGGTTCATAGGACGGTTTAGAAATTTACAAGCGACTATTGGAGGATTGTTTCCAAGAACCCTATCGTTATTTGTGTTGTTATAGCCAAATCCTAAATTCAAGCTAGAATCACTTCCTACAGCATCATTGGTATAATCACCGATTTCAACATCATTAAATATGCCTATATTAAAATCATTATAATCATTTCCACTCAAGTTAATGTATTTAAAATCGAACAACAGTGTGCGGTTAACAATAAAATCTGGATCCGTCTCATTAATTCTCAAATCATTGTAAGCATAGCATGAAGCGTTCACTTGAATCTTCAATGGTTTAGAATATGAAGTTTTGTGATCAGCTATATCATTGAACACCCACCAATACATCACATCACCTTTAATTTTAGGATAATCCCCTTTACTTGGATCGTATATTCCGTTGGCATCTGCATCTACAAATGGAGCCATTTCTGAGTGTGTGTTAGATATGGCATTTGCTGGCCAATCTATTAATGATTGTGGGATTGAATAGCCAACAGTTAGTCTATTCTTTATAAAATCATCAATATCTTTTTTGTAAACCACCCAAATCTTATTGAATTTATTCACCAAAATTGAATCACGCTCCAATGTATTCAAATTAATTGGACCAGGTGTAAATTCAGTCCCTAATGTGCGATAAAAACATGCAGAAACACGGGGAATAGTATCGTTTGGTTTCATTGCAGAAAGGAATTGACCAGAAGTATACATTAAATTACCGCAATTATTACTTCTCGACCTTAACCCTAATATCTTCTCCTTATACCATTGCCTTACGACATCTGGACCATTGAAAAAAATACCATCATTGGATATACTGGCGTCTATGTCATTCAAATTAATTTGTTTATTACTTCTCTTATTTACTGTTAACATTGCATCTCTATAATTTTCTAAGGTATACAATGTTCTATCTATTTCAAATACACCCAATCTATTTGAAACAATGTACTTGCCGTCAATGTCTTCAAAAGGTGCGCTCGTATTACTTGTATTGTCTTCAAATTTTAGATATTCTAAATTATCAATTAATTTTGAAACAATAAACTGTTTGATAACTTCAGTAACTTCAACTAATCCATAATGAGTACCAATTAAAATACTACCATTTCTCGCTGTATGTAATTTGTAAATTGGATAGGGAATAAAGTCTCTTCTATAACAATTTTCAACAAACCGCTTTCTTACATCTATTACCACACCATCCTCAATACGAAACAAATTAGAAATAGTATCACTAGCGGTGGCATTAGAAAACCAAATGTTATTGTTTCCATCTTTTGCAACCGACATAATTTTTCTTCTGTTTGGCAAGTCGATTAAAGATACTATTGGAATTTCTACGATTGTAAATTGACCATCTGCATATTTCACCAATCCTGAATTTGTGGCTATAAATAATTCATTTCCTCTATCAACCACATCATAAATTGAATCCAAATAGCGACCTTTAATTTTAATTCTTATTATACTGAAGTTATTGTCCTTCCAAAAATACAATCCATAACCTAAAGACCCTATAACAAGAGAATCTTTAAAACCAGTAATGCATAGACTATTATACATAGTTGGAGTTCTTGTTATTGAATCTCCATCAATTTCATAAAGACCATCAATAGCAGTAATATACGTTTTACCTTTCCATTCTAATATATCTGTAAATGTTCCTTTGTTAAATTGAGTGACATAATTGTTATTGGAATCAATATAGTACAATCCATTACTATATCTAAACCCGTTCACAATTCCTCCTCCAAATCCTAACCATAGCCTATTACGATCATCTCTATGAATAAATGAAGCTCCATTTTTGGCTGCTGCAATTTGCGTTACCCCCGGAATATTTTGAGCCTTAATAACGTCGAAGGTTAATGTAATTAGAAATACAATTAGTAAAGTTTTTTTCATACGTCTGTTTGTCTTATTATTTATTTAGACAAAAGACAATATTTAAACGCTGCAAATAGGAAATTACTTGTCTAAAAATCAAGTTTGTAGTAAAACAAAGGCAAGAATCCTAACTGATACTCTTCTTTGTAATACGGCGCTTCTGAGGTGTATGAGTATTTTAATACATTCTTTCTACCTGTTACGTTTACCAAATCAATAGCAAACTCATGGGTCACTTTTTTAGCATTAATTTTATACGATAACCTCAAATCCAATCTCATATAATTCTTGCCAAATCTTAAAGTGTTTTTAGTAGCGCTTTGTTCTATGTATTCTCTTTCTCTTCTGCTGGCTAAGGTATCCATTGGTGAGTATCTTCTCGCACCTGCCATGGTTATTTTACCCCCAAAATTTAATACACCTTTTTTACTTACCTTCCACTCTTTCGCAATCAACGCATTCATGGCATAATTGGTATTGAAATCAGAATTTCTTACAACGCCATCGCTACCCGTGTATTTGGCATCAAACAAACTTACTGTTGCTAAATAGTAATAGCCTTTGGTAAATGCTTTCTCCATTGATAACTCAACGCCATAATTGTAAGCAGTACCTGTATTCTGAAGCGAATCTGGGAAGAATCTGCTGAATCCACTGCCGGTATTGGCCAAACTAAACGAACTCTTTTTTATCTCTACCGGAATATTTGAAACATTTTGATAGTATGTTTCTATCTTAAATCGTTTGTCTCTACCTATAGATAAATCGTAGCCTAAAACATAGTGAACACTTTGGGTCAAGCCCATGCCAATATTATGAGGGTCTTTGTTTCCTGGTAAAATGTAATAGTATGTATAAGCTGGTTGCGACTGACTGTGAACGCCAAATCCAAAATTCAAATTCTGACGTTTGTTGATGCTGTATCTCATCCCCAATCGCGGTTGGATGTAATTGGCACTCGTACTGCTAAGGCCGCTTGCTTTATCTGAAATTTGAAAAATTTGAGCTGTCAAACCTCCTGAAATACTCAGTTTTTTGGTGGCTTGCCATTTCATTTGAACATACGGCAATACCGATAATCCAGTGCCATCTGAGTTCCATCTAGTAAACCATTTCCAATAATTGGCAGAGTCTAAGAAATCAAAATTTCTAGCACTGTCTCTGAATTTGTAATTGTATTGTGTGATGTTCAATCCATATCTCATACTTGTTCTGGCATTGAACTTATGGTTGATAAAGGCATTTACACCTGTGGTATTGATTCTAAATCTATACTCCATGTTTTTAACCAAAGAATCTAATGCAAAGACGTATTTGGTTTTGCCTTCATCCACTATTGTATCGACATTGTGTCTGAACACCAAATGGTGCACTGCACTTACTTGTTGATGACTTTTAGCAACAACAGCTCTGAAATAGCTTTTTTGATTGATGTTCCAATTGAAAACCGACCCTACTATGCCCATCTGTGAGCCAAATTTTTGGTCTCTGTCATCATCACCATACAATTCACCACTACTCATTTTTTGGTCGCTTATTAAGATGTTGATATCACTGCTACCTCCAATTCCAAAAAAACTTAAGTTGCTCTTCTTACCCAATGGAAAATTTAGTTTGAAAGACGCATCTTGATAGCGCGGTACTGCATCGGTTCCTATTTTGATGTTCAATTTCTCGAACATTGCCAAAGTTGAATATCTGTAAGTCACTAAAAAAGAAGATTTGTGGTTTTTAGACAAGGGACCCTCTGCCAACAAATCCCAACCTAGAAAACCAAATTGGGTACTAAATTCATGTTTTCTGTTATTGCCATTACGCAATTTCAAATCGAAAACACCTGCAGTTGAATTGCCATACTCAGCAGGGAATGCTCCAGTAAAGAAATCGCTATTACCTAACATTTTATTGTTGATGATGGAAACTGGACCACCAGTTGTTCCAGGAATTGCAAAGTGGTTAGGATTTGGAATGTCAATTCCTTCTAGTCGCCATAAGACACCTTGCGGACTGTTACCTCTAACTACAATATCGTTTCTAGAATCGTCTGCACCTTGCACGCCCGCAAAGTTACTAGCCATCCTTGCAGGGTCGCCTCTACTTCCAGCAAATCTATCTGTTTCATCTACTGTAAACAACCTTGTACTTACCAAGGCATTGTCGTTGTTTGGTGTACGTTTAGAAGCTCTGATACCAACCCCTTTAAAGGATTTAACCTCCTCTATCATTTCCAGATTTAATACCACTTCTTTGGCCGAGGTGATGATAACATTTTGCAATGATAGATCTTGATAGCGGTCTAATGTGACTACAATGTTGTGTCTGCCGACCGTTAATTCTGACATCTGGTACTCACCCATTGAATCGGATGTTACAGATTTACCACTATCTTTTCCAACTGTAGTAATCGTTAAAACCGCACCCTTTAATGGTTGTCTGGTTTCTTTATCTACAATTTTACCCCTTAAAGTTTGTGTCTGTCCAAAGCCTTTTAAAATGGAAAAAGTAAACAAAGTGATGAGTAGTAATTTCTTCATATGCTTTACGCAAATAAATAAATAATTCATTAAAAACAGTCATTATAAAATTATTTTTTTGTCTCATGCAACTTAGATGAATTTTATTTTTATTTGTTGTTTCTAATCATAAACGACCAATGCAGAATCATAAAACGCTCAATTCTCCATTTAACATGGCTGTTTTAGTGGCAGGTTTGGGTTTCTTTATTGATGCCTTTGATTTGTTTCTCTTCAATGTGTATAGAGTGACTTCTCTCACAGATTTGGGCTTAAGTGGCAGCGAGCTTTCTAGTGTTGGTGAGAAATTGCTTAGTTATCAAATGGCCGGCATGATGATAGGTGGCATCATCACTGGTATCATTGCAGACAAAAAAGGCCGTTCTATTGCATTGTATGGCTCAATTGCTTTGTATTCTATTGCAAATATTGCCAATGCTTATGTTACCGACGTTGATGTATATGCCATTATACGTTTCATAGCAGGCGTAGGTTTGGCTGGAGAATTGGGTTCTGGTGTTACATTGGTTGCCGAAAGTATGTCGGTTGAAAAAAGAGGTTACGGTACAATTTTAGTTGCTACATTAGGAGCTCTAGGTGCAGTTGCAGCAGGCTTAGCTGGCGATTTTTTGCCTTGGAGACAAGCCTTCTTAGTAGCTGGTATAGCTGGTTTTGTACTATTAGCATTGCGACTAAAAACCATGGAAACTGGAGTCTTTATTGCGGCAAAGCAGCAAAAAGTAGCCAAAGGTTCATTTTTATTGATATTCAAATCTCCTCATAGAACACTTAAATACATCGCTTGCATTTTAATGGGTGTTCCAATATGGTACAGTGTTGGTTTACTGATTACTTTGACGCCAGAAATCGTTAAGGACCACAACTTAGTTGGAGTTAAATTGTCAACCTGCTTTATCTTATTTCAAGTTGGTATTGCCTCCGGTGATCTTCTTAGTGGTATCATATCGCAATGGCGTAAAACAAGAAAGAAAACTTTAATTGGCTTTATGAGTGTCGGTGTTATAGCAACTATTTTGCATTTCATTCATATTTACAACAATGGCAACTTAACTGTTAGCGCCTATTTGATGGGATTAGGTTGTGGATACTTATCGGTCTTTGTCACCTCAACAGCCGAACAATTCGGCACCAACTTAAGGGTAACCATTACAGCTACTGTCACCAATTTTATGAGAGGTGCAGTAGTATTGTTGATTCCGTTACATCAATTTATTCAGCGGGTTTTCGAGGTTTCATTGACGTCCAGCTTGATGTTAACGGGTGGTCTGGTGTGGTTACTGGCATTGAGTTCTGCACTATGGCTGGGGGAGACTTATGGAAAAGACTTAAATTTCGAAGAGCATTAATTATTTTACTTTTAAAAACCCTAGCAGGGTTAAATCATTAAAATAATTCTTTTTATATGTATTATTGCCTCGATGAATCAACTTAACGGACTATATCCAATTCGTTTTATTGCAGCAGTTGCGGTTGTATATTACCACTTCTGGCCAGGCGAACGCAAAGGCATATCTGCTATGTTTCTTGAAAATGCCAACGAAGCTGTCAACATTTTCTTTTTTATCTCTGGTTTGGTTTTAGCATACGCCAACGCAGATAAAATCATCAACAAAAAAATCACCTCATTCAAATTTTTAATGAACCGCGTGGCGAGACTATATCCAATGTATCTTCTTTCGTTGGTTATGGTATTGGTGGTATCTCTGATTTACCATATAGAGCTTGGAAAAACAACTTACTACAAGTTGCCATTCGAATTGATAGGGATTCAAAATTGGCTATATCCAGGTTCTATCAATTTCCCTGCGTGGTCGCTCTCTGTTGAATTGTTTTTCTATGTCAGTTTCCCATTCGTTATCACAAAATTCTACAAGAAAATTGAAAACAATTTTACTTCTGTCATCATCGGAATAGCGGTGTACTTTGGCTTAGTTGCTGTTGTAAATTTAATGACCATGTTCCCAGAATCATTCCATCTTCAACAAATCGCCAATAAAACTTCCGTGTTTAATTTTATCAAAGGATATGTTGAATACAATCCGTTTTTGAGGTATGGGTATTTTCTGTCAGGTATATGCTGTTACATAGCATGGAGAGATAAGTACTTTGCCAATATTTTCAAAAAATATCACGTTTTGATATTCATATTGTCATTGATGGGCATTGGTCTTTTCTACTATTTGATTTCGTTAGAGATGGATGGATTAATGCGCTCTGGTGTTTTGGTTGGATGTTACTTTACTTTATTCCTATCATTAACTTACTTCAACTCAAAAGTACATCAAGTATTGGGGCATCCATTTCTATTGTTTTTAGGCAATGTGAGTTACGGTATTTACATACTTCAATACCCTATACAATTGTTTTATACCAGTCAAATCGGACCAATCAATACGGAGATGCACTACAATTTTTACTTCCTAATATTATTCACTACATCTGCTCTATTGTATAAATTTTATGAAGATCCTCTGAACCATTTCCTCAGAAGAAAATTCATTAAGACAGAACAATAGTTGACTTATTCATTCTGCACCTATCGCTGCAATATTTTACGACTGCCCAATCTCTTTCCCATTTCTTTCTCCATGTAAATGGCCTGTTGCATACAAGGCATACTTTGGTTGGTAAATCAGACTTTTTTCTCATGTATGATGGTAATAATTAATTATTTTACTTTTAAAAACCCTGGCAGGGTTTAAATCGTTAAAATAATTATTTCGCTTCCTTTTTTGTTTCAACGTTTGCTGATTTTATTGTTGGTAATCTGACGTTGTAACTTGCATTTGAAACGGGAAATCTCCGAGTTCCTTTTGTGCAAATGTTTCTGAGATACTCCGCTGTTTACTCGCCTACGCCATAAATTAAAACTACTGCGTTTTAAAGTTTGTCGCATCAATTGTATGACTTCACTTTCACTTAAATTGAATTGGAACTTTATAGCTTCAAAAGGTGTTCTGTCTTCCCATGCCATTTCTATTACTCTGTCAATGTCTTCTTCTGTCATACTTTTTTATCAAGTTGTTGTAAAAATTTCTCAGCTATTTCTAAATGTTGTTGTTGTTTCATCTCGGGCATCTTGTCAAAGGTTCTGAGCAACATACCCAACCTTGGATTCTGTGAGAAAAAATCCCTGTGCACATGCATGAAACGCCAAAACAAAGCATCCCAAATGTCCGACCAACGGGTGTCTTTTGTATAATTACTCATTTTGGCAATGTAATTACTCCCACTGATGTAAGGCTTGGTACACATCATGCCTCCATCAGCAAATTGTCCCATACCATACACATTGGGCACCATTACCCAATCATAAGAATCGATGTACAATTCCATAAACCATTTGTAAACTTCATCGGGATCAAACTCGCACAACAACATAAAATTACTCAAGACCATCAATCGCTCAATATGATGCGTATAGCCTGTTTTTAATAGTTTTTTTATGGTGACATCGACTGGAACAATACCAGTTGTTCCGTTATAAAACGATTGAGGAATCTTGCGCTTAAACTGCCAATAGTTGAAAGTCCTTTGCTTCACACCTTCTGCCACATAAACCCCACGAATGAACTCTCTCCAACCTATAATTTGCCTAACATACCCTTCTATATTGTTCAATTCAATTCCGAATTTTTCACCATATTCTAATACCGATTCTAAAACTTGCAAAGGCGTTAACAATCCGATATTCAAAGCTGGTGTAATCAGACTGTGATTCAAAACATGGGATTGCATCACGATGGCATCTTCATATCGTCCAAACTCAGAAAATCTGTTGTTTAAAAAATCGTGTAACCAAACCTTTGCTTCTTGATGGGTAACAGGGTAAGTAATTGGACCTAATAGGTCGCCGGGGCAGTGTTTGTAATGATCTACAACATAATCTCTAGCCTCTTGTATGTATGGATTCTCTTCAAATCTTAAGTATTTTGGTGCTTGTTTATTGGCTGGGTATTTTTCTCTATTGTCAGCATCAAAACTCCACTTACCACCTTTAGGTTTGCCATTATCTTCCAGTAAAATTGTGTACTTTTTCCTTTGCTGTACATAGAAATTCGTCTGAAAAAAATCTGTTTTACCAGAAAAGTACTCCATAACTGAAGTGTGATTTTCTAAGAACAATGGATTGTCCAAATATTTGACAACTAAATTGACTGTTTTTAGTTTAGATTGTATCCTTTTCTCTATCCAATCATCAACTGGTCGATACATCACAACTTGCTCGAAACCCTCATCAGACAAGGATTCTAGAAGGTTCTTAATAGAACTTCTTTTGTCATTTGCTTCAATGTATGCAGTTGGAATGTTTAACCCAGACAATACATCTTCATAGTATTTCATAGATGCTCTATGTAGCACCAATTTCTGTTTGTGAAAATGAAATTGATTAAAAAACAGCTCTTCTTCAACCAAAAATATTTTGTTGACGTCTTTTAGAGGACTTACATCCTCAAATAATTGGTTAGGCAATATCACAAAAGCTGTTTTCAAATCATACAATAAACAATTTATTACGGCTTTTGTTTATTGTTTACATTTGCTGTTTTATGACACCCGGACCAACACCTAAAAAATGGAAAATAATATTGCTTAACTGGCTATTTGTTTATCCTGCGATTAACATCTTATTTTTGGTATTATGGCCAAGCATTAAAGAATACCACCAATTGATCAAAACACTCATTCTGACAGGCATCCTAGTGCCATTAATGGCGTTTTGTTTGCCTTTGCTTCACAAGAAATTATACAAATGGTTGATTAAATAATCTGGTTATTTGATCAATTGGATAGTGCCTTCTACCCTTTGCTTTTTATCTCCAAAAGCATACTCGAAGATGTAGTAATAAGTCCCTGATGGACATTCTGCTCCAGTATTGTTAATCTTACCATTCCAATTATTGACATTGCCAATTTCATCGTCTGCCTGTTGTTCGTATAACTTTTCACCCCAGCGGTTGAATATGGTAAGATGATACAAAGTTTCTCCTGTAATATTGATATCAAAGCAATCGTTTTTAGAATCAAAACCTGGTGTAAACACATTGGGTATCGTGAATTCGTTGGTATCACATCTAATCACATCTAGTTTAAAAGTATCTTGAACTACACAGCCATTGCTATCAATCGCATTTAGTTTATACTGCCCAGATGTAAATACATCGAATGCATTGTTGACAGATTGCCCATTTAGAGTAACCGATTCAAATTTTAGTGGGTCTATTTGCACTTTAAGTGTTTGACTGAAACATACAACAGTATCTTTTATTTGCAAATCTGACTCTGGTAATTCATTTACTTTAACATATACAACACTATCACAACCATCGTTGCTTCTTAACAATCGCGGATATGTGCCTTTTTTGCTGTACAAACTATCAGCGTATTTTACAGTGTCATTTTTACAAAGGTTCAACTGAATGGTTGTGTCTTTAGGATTATCACACACTATACAACTAGAGATGTTAATAGCATGCATGTTGTAATTGTTGCACATCCCGCATTTGACATTGGGAAACCACATTGAAGAATCGATTTCAGCCTTTGTATCGAATCCTAATTTATTTGGAAAATTCATCACACCGATATAATGTATGAATGGGTCATTACCTCGGCGGTAAGGGTAAGTTTTATCTACACCAGTAAAATAAATTTTATTATCCGGACCGATTTGAAAATCCCAAGTAGCAAAAAAGGTATCAGAGCATGCTTTGCCATTTGAGATGATGAAACTATCGCTACCTGAGGTCAAGTCGTATTGAATGATAGGCATTACGCCGTTTGAGGCAACGTATAAAAACCGAGAGTTAGGAGAAAATTCTATACCATAAGGCCAATTAAAAGGCCTATAATTATCGTTATAACCAACCACTTTACCAGTAGCATTATTGAAATGATGCAACTGTACAATTGCAGGGTTTTGTCTAATTGAAGAAACTATCCAACATCCATTAGGAGATATTTTAGCCGCTCCAGAAAAAGCCCATACTCTGCTATTCATATTAAAACCAACAGGTGAAACAATTGGCGTTTTATTGACCCCGTTTTTTGTGACTAAAAAACTATAGAATTTATTGGATGCATGATCGTGGGTAACCAACCATACATCTTTGCCATTGCGATGTTTGGTCGCGGTCAAATACTCATTGTTATTGAATACAAGAGTGTCATTTTTTGAAATCACCTCACCTCTTCCACTGTCTTTCGACATATCAATTGTATGGATGTAAACTCTGCCAACTTCACCTCTAAGCCTATCCATATAATTTTGAAAATAGTAATAGATGTTAGGAGTTCCAGGCTTTGGCATTAACAAAAAACCTTGTTGCACATCGGGTGAATATAAAATTCCCGAATCGCCTTTCATTCTTTTATGTTCTTTGTTAAAGACATGTTCGCCAACATAAAACATCAGATTGCCATTCGCATCAGAGATGGTTGCGGCACCTTCTACATTATAAGAACTCGAAGGTTGTACTGGCATAAATCCAGTATCAGTATAAGTCATACCACAACCAATACCAAAGTACCAGTTGTAATATTCTTTTTGTGCTCTTAAGTTGGTAAATGAGAGCAGAAAAAAACCAATACCAATTTTTATGTAAAGAAAGTTTCTCACTTACTTCAATTTAACATCAAATCCAAAACAGAAACGGTTGTTCCCCATTTTTTGATTGTACCCATTCACCATAGAGTTCAAATTGGTGATGTAACTGTATGACGTAAATATGCTGATGTTTTTATAAACTGGATAACTCAATCCTGCACCAAATTGCGCATTTAAGAGCATTTTACTCTTTGAGCGAGAAGATGCCTCAAAATCAATTTTACCGCCGCTGTATTGCACATAACGACCTTTTTGAGCTATTAAAAACTGTGTTAGCAATCCTGTCTCTACAAAACAACTGAATTTTTTATACCCCAAATTGTATTGCAGATTCAAAGGTAAGCCGACATAAGAAAATATAATTTTCTCATTTGGATGAACAATAGAACTTGAATTTGTAACGCTCGAATCAACAAACTTTTTCAACAAAGCTATTCTTGTGCCAAGTATTGTTTTGCTGTAATCGTAATTGATGATTTTTAAGCTTGTGTCATAGCTAACATATCTTTGATTGACTTTGTAATTTGCTACAGCTTTAAATGTGTTGTATTGCAAGCCAGAGACAAACGACCAATGCCCCATTTTAAGTTTGACATTCAGTCCGTATCCTATTGTTGACTTTAACTGCTCAGCTTGTTTGTAAGATGCTATCTTAGCTTCATACACTGGAGCATTAAATAGATTGTAATTGATATATGGAGACAAGAACCATTCTTTTGCTGGTTTGTTTGGATCTTTTGGATGCAAAGCCAACAATTTGTCTAACATATTTAATCGAGTAATACAACTAGAACCGTTATTAAAATCAAACACAAAAGGTTGTATATTTTTAGGATAAGAAAGATATTTTTTGACACTTGATTCAACGATAGGAGTTTCTTGATTTTCTGAATTTGAGTTGTGATATGGAATCTCTTCTCTCGCATTCATTTGAGATACATCTGCGTTTGAAATGTGCAAATGAATATCCTTTTGTTTTATAACTTTTATTTCCAACTGATTACCATTTTTACTTTGTTTCACAATTGGATTTTCAAGCGTTTCAGGTTTGTCAAAAGCCGCATCAGCAGTTTTATCAAAGGCTGAATTAGTTGTTTTTTCGTTATTGGGATGTTTTGGTGCTACTTGTTCAATATTTGAAGCTTGTGTGTTTTCGACAATTCTTTTGTTTTTTAACTGTTCAGTTAAAGCTGTTTGGGTAGTTTGACCATTTGACACAAAACCATAATACGCACCAATAGTCAGCAAGGTTAACACCAAGGCAGCAGACGTGAAATAGATAAAAAATTTCTTTTTCTTTTCTTTTTGAATCAAAGCTTCCATCGCTTCCCAATGAGATTCGTTGTATGGAATTTGGTTCTTTTTTATGTCATTCTCGAAAAGCTTATCAATGTTTTTCATGCGCTTATCTTATTGTCGTTAATTGTTTTTTTTTGATGTTCTAGCAATTGCATAAGTCTTTTTCTTGCTTCATTCACATGCCATTTACTTGTTCCTTCTGAAATGCCCATCATACTAGCAATTTCAGTATGTTTAAAGCCGTCAATAGCAAATAGTGTAAACACTTTTCTACTAGTATCTGGCAATTGTCTTAATATCTCAAGCATTTCTTCAGCTTCCATTTTTTGTTCACCAAGATTGGAATCTGTTACATGCTCCTCATGTATTTCCTCAACAACATCAATCATTGCCGAATATTTTTTATTGCGGCGATTTTCATCTATGATGTGGTTGATTAAAATGTTTCTAATCCATGTGGCCAATGCAAACTCTGGTTTGTAGGTTTTAATGTTGTTCAATACTTTCAAGAAGCCGTAATTGATGTGTTGCAATGCTTCTTCTTCATTGTTAGAATATCGAAGTGCGATGCTACTCATCAACGGAAAATACAGCTTATACAGGCCATTCTGACAACGCCTGTCCTGCTTGATGCAGCCTTGTATAAGCTCTTTTTCCGTCATTAAACCAATCTGCCTATGTTTACATAGTCATTATTTTGAAATACTGAATACTTTCGTTTCTACAAAGTGAACACTGCTCACTTTTACATAATAAATACCTAGGGGCAATTCCATTAAATCGATGTTCACTGTATCTGTCATTTCAAAATTAAGTGAATTCAACGACTTTAAGGTTCTACCATTGATGTCCATGATGTCAATTTTTAAATCATCTGATTTGTTTCCAGCTATTTGAATATTTAATATCCCTTCACTTGGATTTGGGAATATGTTGAAATTATTGGCATCTAACGCATATATACTGCTTTGTGGGTCTTGTAATATATTCAATTTTACCCCTTCTTTAAACACATCCACAGTATCGCAGAATGTGCTGTTACATTCTTCTCCTGTAATGGTCAAACAAACAACATACTTTCCAGCACTTAAATATTGATGAGTTGGATATCTACTATTGGATGTTTTACCATCTCCAAAACTCCAGAAATACTTGATTTGACCAGGTTTCACTGTACTATTCTCAAAGATATACAGGTTCATTTTATCAGAAGTATCTACACCAAAATAGTACGATGCCTTACATTTATTGGAAACGTAATTGACTATCTTGCAAACAGAATCACACAGTTCATTGTTGACGTTGTATACATACATACAAACTGTATACATACCCTCATCCTTATATTGATGTATAGGGCGTTTGTTGTTGGTATTATCGGTATTCCCATCTCCAAAATCCCATCTCACTTTGTGACTAGAACTACCTTTTGATGAATCTATAAATGTCATGGTTGAATCGCCATAAGACACATAAAATTCAGGAATTGGACATACAGGATCTACTGGACATCCAACAGACTTAGAAGTAAGTTTATTGCTAAAGTCGACAATAACAGAAATAAAATTATTATCATTATAATCAGTAATTCCATTGGCAATGGTTGGAGAATCAACTGTGTTCCAATAATTGCTTTGTAAATTCAAAGTCTTAACATACCCCGAATTGGTTTTACCTGTAGCTAAAAAGCTCTTATTGGTAAATCGCAAAAAGTTGTTATTTTTAACGCTCCATGTACCCGAACCTGGTCCCGACATGTTGCTGTTTACGTAATAGTCCATTAGGTTTTTGGCACTATCTAAAGTATTGTTTTCAAATACAAAATTGGTGTTTTCATAATATCCTCCTATTGGAAATTGAATAATATAGTTATTAAATCTCTTAAAGGTATTGCATTTAAAAGTAGCACTTTTCGAGAAATACATATCAAAACCAAGCGACGAGTACCAATTAAAAAAGTAACAATTTTTAAAATAATTTTTATCCGCTAGCTGAATTCCACCTTGATGATTAATGGCTGTGCATCTCTCCATTTCCAACTCTGTTTTAGTACCGAATGGCCAAACAATATAACTGTTATAAGATCCTTTTTCGAACCAACAATCTTCGAATCTCAATTTAATATGTGAACTTACAGTGGATGCTAATTGTCGAGCAACATAAGTAAACCCAGAAAATGTAGTATTTTTTACTAACAGCGGGGTTTGATCCACCTGAATAGCCATATATCCAGTATTTCCTCTAAACAAGCAATAATCGAACTGAGAGCCAGTATTTGTCGAGAAATTATAACCCATACTGCTGTTATCAAACAGAAATTTAACGGTATCAATAGTAATTAAGGTGTCAAATTTTCCAATGGCCTCAACTCCTCCCTTTACAGTGATAATAAAATTGTTGGCATTTCTTATTCTCGTGCCTGGCATGATGGTTAATTTAGCAGAAGCATCAATTGTAATGTTCTGTGCAACAATATACGGACTATTGGCTTTAGTCCAAGTTTGATTGCTGGTTATATTGGTGTTAACTGTTGTTTGAGCAAACAAGCCATTAAAGCCAAATATCAAGCATGTAATTAGTAATAATTTTTGTTTCATACTACTATATACGCAAGATATGAAAAAAAGGTTGGGGATAGGAGTAAAAGTATCTAAATCTAACTTTTACTTCTACAATCATTATTTAAACCCTATGCGTTTACGTTCTTTTTGTTCTATCTGATGGCGATCTTTGTTTAGTAAATAGTTGATAGCCTCATAAACATCCTTGAATTGCTTATTGTACTTTTCTTCTAACTCAGGCAATTTATCTGTCAAATCTTTATGACTAAGAGCATATTGCCTTGTATAAACAAATGCCCTCATTATAGCAATATTCACATTTATTGCCTTTTCTGAATTCAATATAGAACTGAGCATTGCTACACCTTGTTCAGTAAACGCAAAAGGATTAAATTTACTATACTTACCTTTCCCAGTTTCTAAGGTCGCAAATTGCGTCCTTAGAACATTGTATTCCGCTCTGGTCAATTCAAACATAAAATCTGTAGGAAATCTTTTAATGTTTCGTATAAATATAGGCATAAAGTGCAATGATACCATACAACACAAAGACAATTTTAAAATACCAAAAGATGTAGCGTTTCATTGTAGTTTATTGAATGGATACCCGCTCTATGATTGAAGTTTATTGTACCACCAATTTAAAATGTGACACACTGTTTCCTATGACAATGTCTAAAAAATAAACTCCTGCTCCGTTATCAATTGAAATGGTATTTACATTCTTGCAATCTAAACTACCTGAAACAACTTTACGACCTAAGGCATCTGTTATCGAATAATGTGCACTCGTATGACCGTCTTTTATTACAATATGAAATTTACCTGAGCTCGGATTTGGATACACTTCTGCAAATCGATATGCCACATCTTCAATGTTCAAATTGCTTACCAATACACACGCCGACGTGTCTTTGCAATTGTTATCGCTAACCTCAACTGCATAATTGCCATTTTGAGTGGCCGTAAACACTTTATTGGTTGCTCCTGTTACAAATGCATCATCTAAACAATTCAACCATCTAAATGTCCCTGATGGAGATTGTGCTGTTAACACATTATCGTTGGCTACAACAGCCGTATTCAACGTATCTATTGTTAAATTGTATCGTATGATACTATCACAACCTAAATAATTGGTTAATACTGCTGAATAATTGCCCGACTTTGTATAGGTTTTCTCATCTGCAGCAGTAAATTTCCTACATGCTCTCACAGTAGTATTTACAAGCGACCTTAATACCTTTAAATTTACAGTTAACACACTATCACAACCTCTATAATTGACAAGATGATAGGTGTACTTTCCAGTGGTGTCTTTGGTCTTACCATCTGGACCAACATACTCTTGACATACATTTATGCTGGTATCATATGAGCTGTTTAATCTTCTCAATTGGATATAAATGATACTATCGCATCCAACTGAATTGGCAATAACAATTCTATAGCTTCCAGATGTTTTTAGTACTTGGTTGTTTGGGGCAATGAAACTGTCGCATACTTCGCGACTGATATGCGCTATTGACGAATCCAATATTGAAAGATTAATGGTCATGATGCTGTCGCAACCAGTAGAAGCAACGATGGTATCCATATATGTGCCGTTGAATGTCCATGTATATTTGCCACTTGGAGATGTGTAACTGTAACAAGAACGGATGTCTACAGTTGCTCTGCTTGGTTGACAATACTCTATGACTTCACCATACGGAAAAGTGCCAATTGAATCGATAAATGAAGTATTGGAATACAAAGAATCTTCACTGGGATTGTACACAAACAAAAGACCTTTGTTGTTACTGCCTCCATTTCTCGATGTGCCAACTACATTGCCGTTGCTTAAGATGCTTAAATTGCCAGATGCATTGGTGCCAAATGAAGTACTGAAGTCTTTATATTTGGTATAGGAATTTGATTTGGGGTGATATGAGAAGAGCACTCCAGAAAAATTAGTACCACCTTTGGTGGTGGTGCCATAAAGTGTAGAATCATGACTGCTTAAAACCAATCTCCCTTGTGGATATGAACCAGTGTTGAATCCATCAAAAGTGTGCACAACTGAATACTGTTGTAGATCGGTTCTGTATTTGAAAATGACCCCTAAGTCGTTGGCTCCACCCTGATACGTTGTGCCAAACAGCGTAACGCTATCAAACACTGTTAAACTGCCAAAAGACAAGGCTCCAAGTGTGTCAATCAGTTCAAATTCTGAACTTAAAACATTGGTATTTGGATTGCACTTAAGCAACACGCCAAAATCACCTGCTCCTCCAAAGGCTGCTATCCCGTAAAGGTTGCCATTTGGGGCTAAAACAAATGAACCATATGGATTTCTTCCAGTAGTAAAATCGTCAAGTGAGTTTACCAATATCAGTGTATCATTTGATATATCATATCTATATGCTGTGCCATAATTACCTGATCCACCTTGATAACAGAGCCCATATAGATTTCCATTACCTGCGTCGCACAGCGAGCCATATGGGTTTTTTCCAGTTGTAGCCGACCTAAATTCTGCTTTTACACTGTAAACATTGAGCTCTGGATCATACTCAAACAATACACCATCGTGGGTTTCCCCTCCGTCTATAGTTGTACCATAGTACTTTCCATTCTTAGCTTTGATGAGACCACTAAAGGGAGAAGCACCATTCTTTGCAGAATTGAAATCAATGATTTTTGTATAAGCATTGTTAGATGGAGCAAATTTAAACACAACGCCAGAAGAAATATTACCACCTTGGTAGGTGCATCCGTAAAACACAGAACCATTATAGGTTAAGGTGCCATAAGAATTGAATCCATTCTTTCCACCTGGCATATCCAATTGCTTTGAATATATCAGAGTACTAGGATTAAAAGTGAAGATAATTCCAGCATTCGAAGAGCCCCCAAAAGGCGTTAATCCATATAGTTGACCATTGTGTATGGTTAAATTTCCCTGAGGATTTCTACCATCTAATCCACTCACAAAATCGTGGTGTTTGACACATGTATCAGCGGCAGGATCGTAATCGATTAGTGTTCCAAAATTGCTACTTCCGCCCAAATAAGTAAGAGCGTACAAATGTTTGTTGGTAAATTCAATTGGAGTACCGTAAGGATTGCTGCCTAAAACAGAGCCATTGAAATCGAATTTGACACTAAAGACATTGGAACTCGGATTGAAGGAGAAAAAAGTTCCAAAATTATTGGTCCCACCTTGGTAAGTCATGCCATACAGCAAGCCATTTGAAGCATAACACAAAGAGCCAAAAGGATTTCTTCCTTTAACACTTCCATCAAAATCGACATGTTTCACCAAAGAATCCATACTCAGTTTGTATTCAAACAAGGTACCTTCATTGTACTGACCACCTTGATAGCACAATCCAAAGAAATCGCCGTTGCCTACCTCTACCAAACTAGAATAAGGGAATCTACCACTTGCAGTGCCATTAAAATCGTACAATTTTACCACATCGTTCGAACTAGGGTCAAACTCGAACAAGGTCCCATTATTATTGCTGCCGCCTTGAGTGCACAAGCCATATAATTTACCATTAGTAGAAAGTATCAAACTGCCTCTTGGAGAAGCACCCAAACTGCTTCCATTAAAATCTATAATTTTTTGGTAGCTGTTATTAGCCGAATCGATAGAAAAAAGAACACCTTGGTTGAACCTTCCACCTTGAGATGTAATTCCGTACAGTTTGCCATTATTAGCCGCACACAATTTTGCGTAGTATGGAAAAGCGCCAGCATTACCCTCAAAAACATGTTCAGCTTTGGCATTACCACCATTCAAATCAGCGCGATAAATGGTACCAAACACATCACCCCCTTGAGGTGCCAGTCCGATAAGAGATGGTTGAGCCAACAACTCTGAAGACATCAAAAAAACGACCAATACAGTGGAAAAAATATACTTAAAAAATGTTTGTAATACTTCTCTGTACAATTGCTTCATATGGTGTTTTAATAATTTGCTATTTAAGTTAAACTGCTCAAATATATTAAAAGAACAATTCTACAGCAAACCTAAAAAATCGAATATACAATTATATAAGAATTATTTATATACCAACGAATGCCATTTAAACTCAATTCTTTGACGGTAAACATCACCAAGCCCTTATCTCGCTTAATCCATAGTATTTTCGATACTTCTTATACCAAAGATAATTACTGTAATCCTTCACCTCTAAAATATGAATCTTGGACTTAAACCGATTGAATTTTGGTCCCTTAAAGGAACCACAATTATAAATTACAACCGAATCTGCGTTTGTTCTATATAAAATATCAGAGGAATAGAATTGATAATTACAAGAATCTTCCCTGTTATTTAAAGTATCAAGAGCAAGAAAAATATACTCATGATTGATGCCTATACTGCTAGTTGCTAAGGTGGTGAAATAAACATGTTCATTTGGCATTTTCACCTCAAGAACAGAACTTTTTGAACTAACTAAACCTTCAATTGATTTACTAATAGAATATCCTAAATACATTACTCCTGCACAAAAGATGGTTAGAAGAATTCCGACAAAAAGCAACAATTTTTTCATTATTGGTTGTATACAAATATAAAATATCTTATATTAGATTCATCTTCTTAGTCTAAAAAAAATCTATATTGCATTACTTCTTTATGAAATTAAAAATAAAGTATGTTTTTACATCTATTTTATTGATTTTGATTACTAGTTGTGAAAGTAATAAAATAAAAATATCTTATTACCCAAATAAGCAAGTAAAAGATAAGACTGTTTTTTATTCCAATGGCTATTCTCATACTTCTTATTTTGAAAATGGCAAGCTGAAAGCTATGCATACTCTAAAGGATAGCTTGTTACATGACACTTTTAAAATTTATAATGAGAAAGGCGACCTTGTAATGTATTGTAAATTCAATTCAGGTATCCCTCTATGCAATTTACTTGGTATCAAAAAAAATGGAGATACAATTTTCAACACTTCAAAAAATGACCCGATTTTTTATGTCATATTTGGAGAGAATAGGTTAAAAAAGAAAAAACAGAATTCTGATTAAAATTAAAATAGCTTTCCTCATTTGGACAAAACTCTGCATTACCAACATAAATAAACACTATCTATCAAATAAACAGTTGATGTATCACCAGGTTGCTCGTATAAATATATATTGATTGAATCATGTTTATTATATTTTGTTAAAAATAACCGCCCATTTCCACTTCTTCCAAAACATGCTCCTGTGTTACTATAATAATCCGAATTATTTATTTTAAAACAAAAATTCCGATTTTCATTACCTCTATATTTCATTGCAACATAAAAAAAACTATCAGATGGAATGTATTTATGAGCAAATAAACCCCCAAAACCATAATAATCAACTATTTTAAAATATGATCGCCAAATCTCAAAATCATCCAATTTTTCAAAATAAAATGAATCAATAAAGGTTTCATCTTTCTTTGAACTTTCAATTCTAACTGGCATGTATGAATTTCGTTGATACAACCTACCTCTATGAACAATCAGCGTAACAATAAGATAAACTAAAAATGTTATGACAATTACGTTTATAATTCTATTCATATTTTTTTATAGGTTCAGTTGTTTACATCTATGTTTTAAATATACTTTGACAAAATAATTGTCATTTTTAATAAAATCAATTCTATTGTCTTTTTAATAAGTACTGCTCTTGCATCAGACAATTAAAAGCAATAAAAAATTACTTTCTTGTCTCTTATGAACCTTTTCATAACATTTTGGACTGTTCTTTAAGCTTTCTAGAATATATCAATGTAAGTCTTCAAATTTCAACTTTAGCACTTATGTTTGAATTTAAGTTAAGGACGTTTTCTAGTGGAGAACATGCAATATGGGGAACATCTAAAGCATAACTTAATTTTATTGTTTAAGCTAATCACATTTCTCTTTTTTATGTATAGCTTGGCATTGCTATTTTTAACACAAATAAATTGTAATCCAACAAAAGAAAAATACTTCTTTCTAAATAACTTTTGCAGTATAAGCCAGTTCTTATCACTTTCAATTGAGTAAATAGAATCAATATTATTTATTTTATTTGTGTCTTTATAAACTATAAAAAAATAATTTTTATATAACGAATCACGTCCACTATAAATTGAATTTACTTTAATCATTCCACTGTCCTTCCTATATATCAGCACTGGATTACTTCTAATATAAATATTTTCTTGAACACTAATTTCAATTGTGTCAATAACTTGAGCTGCACCACTATTTATCCATAAAGTAAATATGGCCAATAAGTACATTTGAATGCTACATTTCCAATTCAACCGAATCATTTTTAATACTTTTATTTAAAGCAACTCTTTTCAAATTTATCACTTTTTGAATTTCAATTTTTTTAAAAAACTTGTTTAAAATTAATTTATAATTTTAAATTCATGGACTTACTTTCCTATACAGAAAGTGAATTAATTTGATTATTAGATAGTTATGAGATTGAGGTACAAATGGGGTACAAATTTTATTTTCATTGAATCTTACAAATGTCAGAAAATCAACTGATGTTGAGCGCATACTATAACTACCCACTTTCAAAAATCTCGTGATCACTCGCCAACATTGGATTTCTTCAAATATAGTAATTATTTTTTGAGATTAAATCACTACACAAAGTAACGGTGAAGTTTTGATAGCAATCTTTTTTGAGGACTTTTTTGGTAAGGATTGACTCAAAATCTTCGAAAAATGAGGATTTTCAGTATCTCTTTGAATAACATTCTTTTATTTGAAATCAAAAGCTTTTAATTTAAATCCACAGTTCGGATATATTTAGTTTAAAAATCGTTTTATTGAGATCAAACTCAATTGAATATTTTATTTTATAAAATTTCAATATATTCGCTTACCTAAAAACTAAACAATAGATATGCGAAGTTTTGTTTCGTGTATATTTAAGTTAGCTGATATTTTATAAACAACATACATGACACCAAAAGAAATCCAGAATTTAAGAAATGCATTCGACTCTATTTTGCGGGCTGACTACATAACACTTGACCAAATAGATGAGCTTGATAAGTTAGAACATTACTTTGTTGACTTTTTTGGAATTATGCAAAGTCTTTTGCAAAAACAAGACAATTTTATTGCGGGGAGACGAGGGACAGGAAAAACAACTAATTTACTTAGAGCATATTTTGAATGCTTGAAAACAATATCACCAAAATTAAAGGACAAGTCAAGTGTTTTTGACAAAGAAAAGGTTCTTCCCATATATATTGACTTGAGTACCTGTAACGATTTGTTTGATAGTGAGGATAACTTGCAATTAATTGAAGTTCATTTCATTCGTCAAATTATTGAATCGTTGAAACGTCAATTGGAACTGATGTTTGATGATAAATTCTTATTAGTATTCAAAAAGGAAAATCCGGCTCTCGATGACCTTGAATACATTGAAAGAGTTTTAGTGGAGGGAATTGCATTAAGAAACGAATCCACCACAGCTATTTCAACTAAATTGAGCGAGTCAGAAAAAGCTGAAATAAGTTCGAAATTAAGCCTAATTGAACCAGAGGTTGGAAGTAAATTATCGGAGAGTTCTTCAGTAGAAAAGGGGCAAACATATACTCAGTTGAGAGGGATTAATGTTCAAGATTTTTTGAATAAAATTAATGACATCAAGAAAAAAGCAAAACTTGATAACATCTTTGTTTTTATTGATGAATACTCTGATTTATCTGAAAAATCACAATATAAATTTGCTAGTTTACTTAAAACATTCCTTGGTTCTAGAATGGGAATGTTCTTTAAAGTTGGCGTTATTACAGACAGATATGATTTCGGAGACAAAGTAATTATAGGACGTGATATTTTTCCTATACCTCTTAATTTCAACGATTATGTGGATAGATATGGAGGGGCAATTGCGGCTATAAAAAAAATGCAAGAGTTTGTTGAATCACTTGTTTTGACTCGAATTTCAATTTTTTCAAATGGTTTAACATTTCAAGATGTATTCAAAGTTCCCAAAGAGCAAGTTTTTTTGAGAATTACAAGAGAAGCTATTGGTGTACCTAGGACTATTGGAATAATTCTTCAACAAGCATTATTACAATCCCAGACAAATTCTAGTGATAAAAAAATTGGATTATCTGAACTTAATTATGGAATTTCGGCCGCTAGAAAAACTTACCAAAAGCAATTTGAAGGAAGTATTAAAAGAAAACTTCTTCCAGGTTTTTATATGGATATGTGGAATGCCATAATATCAAAAGCTATCAGTGAAAAGAATAAGCATCCTGACAGACCGGCAAGTCACATTTTAATCGACCCAATTAGAAAAGATTACTTGAATATACTTTGTGAAAATTTTCATCTACATTTTTTATCTGAAAATATAGCATCAAAATACGGAGGAAGTTATAACCTTTACAGTATAGACTTTGATATTTGTAATGAATACAATATTAAGTATGCCGAAGAAAAAGATCACTACACTGCAATTAGGTTCATATATGATTCAACCTTGAAAGACTTTGACCCATATTTTACTAAAGAAAAATCTAAAAGTTATCGTTGCCCAAAATGCAGCAAAATATATGAGGAATCTGAAGTAATAAAATCAAAGGTCAAAAGATGTTTTGATGATGACGAATTGTTAGAAGAAATAATTCACATGGATATTCCAAAAACTGATGGCAATTATGCTGAAGTAGAAATAAAAATTTTAGGGCAAATTTCATCATTAACAAAGGAGGAGGCGATGAATGCGAGAGAAATTGCAGATGCTGTTGGTTGTACCACACAGAAAGTTTCTTTGTGGGGCTCTAAAGTATTGGCAAAAAAGAATCTTATTAATATTGAACAACGTGACAAAAACTATTATTACTCAATAGACTAAAAACATCAGCTAACATCGGTTTGGCAATATGGCGGCTGAAGTGCTTCTATGAAACATTTGTGCAAGGTTCAACAGCAGTAATTCTACCGAACTTTTGTGCTAAAAATCCGCCACATCGCCAATCCGAGAACCGTTAGCGGTAATGTTAAGACAAACCCAAATTATAGAGAAATATTACATCAATGGACAAAATAATAAGCTCTTTAGTTGACTTTATAATTGAACAGAAAAAACTTCAATTCTCAGTCAGCGAAACGGCTTTTGATGAGCAATTATTTGCTAACAATATCCTGAAATCAGAAGCAAATGAAATTTCTATAATTGACTTTAGGTCAATTTCAACACAATTTGTGCTAAAGTATAAGGAGAAACTTAATTTTAAACTGAGTGAAAACTTTAAAACTAATGCGATTTTTATAAAATCAATAAACGAAGATTTTACTAGTAATGGTTACGTTCACGATTACCATATCCTTGAAAAAGAATTATGGAAGTCTATAGTGAAAGAATCAAATACAGAATATAAATGTTCTTTTAATGATTATCTTAATGAAGAAAAACCTGATGGAGTATATGGTTTTATAGATGCATATTCTAATTTATTGACAGAATTAGATCTGACAGAAAACGAAATATTTGAAAATGCAATTATCCTAACAGAAATAACAAAAAGTGATGCTACTTATAATGCACCACTAAGTAACGTTTTGAGCGGTATTAAAAATAAATGCAAAACTGACTATGAGAATGGTATTAAATTGCTAAATAAATCCTTGACATTAGATGGCGACAAGGAAAATATAATATCTGCAATAGTATCGGGACTTTATGAAAACAAAAGAAATGAATTTTACGAAACTGTATTAAAACAGCTAATTGAGGAAGAAACAAAACTCAACCCTATTTTATTTGGTTTATCAAATGTTTCAGAAATCTCAATTTCTGATTTTGATTTGTTTATAAAAATGATAAATGATTATGGCAAAAGGGAAACTTTTATAATATCAACATTATCAATTGTTTTTTCAATTTTAAAATCTAACATTACACAACATCATAATTTTTGTTTTAAAGAGTTAGAGTCAGCGATTGAGAATGAAAAAACAGCTTATTACATTTTACACAATGTAAGCTTTCTAGAAAATTACAGTCAAGAGAAAACCAACATTACAATTAAACTGGTCAATCAAGAATATTTCACAATCGAAAAATACATTAATGCTATTTCTCAAATCTTTTGGTATGTAAAGGAATTTGATTCTTTTAAGAGAGTTATTTTAAGCATTATAGAGAATAAGCCTTTTGAAAAATTCATTAAAGCTTTTCAATCTTATTTTCATTCAGTTGATGCTGTAGAATTAGATAAATTTATAATAGAACTTTTAATAGATAATTCTGCAAATAAGCGACATACAGGGGTTGAGCTATTTGACGAGTTATCTTTTCATCAGCCCTACCGCTTTTCATTCAATATTTTAGACCTAATGCCAATAACACAATACAAATTGTGGGTTGCATTAACTCAGGATTTCCACGAACCTATAAAAAGACTTACGGCACTACTTCCATTAATAGAATCAAAAAGTGACTTAGTTAAAGAAAGTTTTATATTTAAGTTGGAAGAAATATCAGAAGACTACGGGGGACATATTACAACAGTTTTGGAAGATAATCTTGACAAAAACGCCCCAAACTATTCAATTGTAATTGAAAGAGTGAAAAAACATATCGAAGATTATTTTAGCAAAAATATAAATTTAAAAAGGTCAATTTTGGAGCTAAATCCATACCATACACATTATAAATCTATCAAAAAGTATAATGAACTATTTTCTAAAAAAATGAATAAAACAGTTGAGAAAGGTGCGAGAGAAAATAGTCTTCTTTCAATTTTAGGAACAAATACAATACAACTATCTAAGGGTGGAGGTTGGCGGATTGGAGCTAAGAAAGAAATTTCTCAACTTGGGCAATTCGAAGCAAGCTTTTCGATGCCAAGAAGTTACTTTATTAATTCAAACGAATTTGAACTAAGTAAAGGTTTTGAGATGAGACAAGATTGGACAGATGAAGACTTTATAGATATTAATAAAATTCTTGAAAATGAATAACAATAGTATTTTCGTTCAAGAATATCTTTCTACTCTGAAAGAGGACTCTGAGTTAGATTATTTATTCCCTTTACTTTTAAGAAGTATGGGGTTTAAAATTATAAGAACTCCAAAAGAATCAAAAGGTCAGAGTCAATATGGAAAAGATGTTATTGCAATTGGGAAAGATGATAATGGAAAAATGTTCAAGTGGTATTTTGAACTTAAAGGATATGAAGACAAGGATATTACAGAAACCAATTTTCACAAAAAAGATGGTATCCTAGAATCATTGAGAGAGGCAAAATATGTTGATTATGAAGATTTTTCATTACCCGTATTACAAGAACTTCCGACAAAAATTGTTTTGGTTCATAATGGTATAATAAAACCTAATTTCCTTCAAACTTTCAATGGTTTTATACGAAAAGAACTAGAAGGCTATTCATTTGAACGTTGGGATATTTACAAACTCAGTGATTTGTTCACTTATTATTTGTTTGGCGAATATTTGTTTATTGACTTAGAGAGTAATACATTACTAAAAAAAGCCTTTGCGTTTTGGGATGTTGAAGATTACGATTTTAGGCATTTGAAAGAGTTAATTTCATTGCAATTCTCGAAGTACAATGGAGAAAGTGGTCGGACATTGAAAAAACTATTTGCTTCTTTAGGCTTATTAAATTCTTTGATATTTCATTATAGTGCTGAAAATAACAATTTAGTCCCAGCTAAGGAGTGTTCTAAATTCTTAATACTAAAAACTTGGCATTGGATCTTGAAAAATAACTTACAATCCAAAAAACCAATTGTCACAGAGTTTAGAAAGTTACTTAAAGTTCAGTATCAAATATTTGACGCTTATTTTCGAAAAACATTTAATGTTGCAAAAATTGAAAATGGCTTATTCTTTGAAGATGGTACTTTCTTTGAAAAATTCGGCTACCCTCTAAGATGCTTTGAATATTTAGACGATATTATTTACTACTGTAGATTAAGAAGCACAGTATTTGAATCGAAAAATCCTAAACTTCTTAAAAACAAGCAGAAGGATTTAATAATTGAACTTATTGAAAACAATAGTGGCTTCATTCGACCTATTTTTGATAATCACTCTATTCCTATTATTCAGTTATTGCTATTTTTTTCAGATAAAAAATATTTGCGGCATAAAGATGTTAAGTTTTTAGGTGGCTTCATTAGTGATGTAATATCAAATCTAAAAATAGAAAAAATAAGACATAACAGACTTCCCGAACTGTATAACAGAATTGACATAACAATTGAATTTTTAGCAATAGGTGACAAGCCTGAAGAGTATTGCGACACTTCATCAATATTACTTGCTATTTTGTTAGAAGTTACAGTAATATTTAATGCTGAATTTCTTTTCAAAGAAATTTTATCATTTATAGACGACCAATTAAGTTTACAAATAGTATCCATAGACGATACAAAATATGACGTGGAACAAATGCTCTTTGAAAAACATTTACACGAAGAATATTATGTGGACTGCATTGAAAGAGTTCAAGATGGTCTAAAGTTGCTAAAAAATGAAGCGAACTTTATTGAATTTAAAAAATCAATTATAGAAAAAAGGAGAAGTTCTAAATCATATGCAACTGACAACTTGGGATTTTCTTGCATAAGATACTTAGCACATAGCTATTACAAAAATGAAATATTGCCAGACGAATGGAGAGAACTAATAAACAACAAATAGAAAACACTACCGCTAACATCGGTTTTGCATCAGGCGGGTGACGTGCTTCTATTGACAATTTTGAGTATAATTGAAGTACGGTTCTTCGTATCAAGTGCAGTGCTAAAAAGTCCGCCCGAACATAAAGCCGAAAACCGTTACCAGCAAGTGTAGAAAACGACATAATTTCAACAACATAACAAATCGACTAAACAAGAAAATATGTAACCCATTTTGAAAGTTAACCAAGGAAATAGAAATAATATAATATATAGTCAGCGAGTAAAGCGACACTTATTGACTACCAAATTTTTTCGTTTTTCCCTTGTTACTCTTTTAAATTCAATATGAAGGAATCGTAATTATGAGTTTTAATAATGATAAATATGAAGTTGAAGAACATCCTTTTGAAAGCTATGTTCCAGATAATGCAAAGTTTCTGATCATTGGCACTTTCCCTACAAACAAAATAAATTTTAGATTTGATTTTTTCTATTCTAGTAAAGACAATTCTTTTTGGAACATCTTAGAAAAAATATTCAATCAAAAGTTTCAGCATAATTCAGGAGATAAAGCTGTAGAAGAAAGAAAAGTTTTTCTGAAATCAATGGGCATAGGTATATCAGATATGCATGAAAAATGTTATCGAAAAAACGGTTATTCAACTGACGAAAGTCTGTTCCCAATAATTTTGAAAGACATTTTTGCAATACTTGACAATTATCCTTCGATCAAAAGAATAGTGTTAACGAGCAGAACAGAAGTATTTGGTGCGTTAGGGCTTTTAAAAACATACTTTTTGCAAAAAGGATTAAAATTAGAAGATCCTTATAAAAGAAAGGACAAAGTTTTGGAGGGAAGTTTTATCTATAACAAAAGGAAGATTGAAATATTAGTTCCTTACTCTCCATCTCCCCGACTCATTGAAAAAGGGACAACCTCAATGGAAGAATTAGTAAAGATGTATAGACAATGTTTAACTTTATGAACAGCAGCAAGTTAAAACTTAACCTCCTAAAAAATTAAAATACCCTTCTTAAATTGTACCTTCGCTTCGTGTTTTATAGACGAAAAATAATACTGGCTTTACTGCAACTGTTTAATGGGCAATTGGATAAAATCCGCCTGCAAAAACTGTTATTCTTGTTTGTCAACAAACAAGTCAAAGCGGAGTATGATTTTATTCCTTACAAATTTGGTTGCTATTCATACTCAGCTAACGCAGATGTGACGGTTATGGTAAAAAGGGGTTTTTTAACCGAGGAAGAAAAAACCTTTACCAAAAAAGACACAACCGATTACCTAAAACAACTAAAACCTTCAGACTTAAAACTATTGCAGGAAGTAAAAACAGATTACGGTAAAATGAGCACTAATGCTTTGATGAAACACACTTACATCAACTTTCCTTTTTATGCTATAAAAAGTGAAGTAGCCGAGAATATTTTGAGCAAAGAAGAATTAAAAAAAGTAACTAAAACGAAACCCATAGGCCTCAAAACCGTTCTTTTTACCATAGGTTACGAAGGCATTTCACTTGAGGAATATTTGGTTCGTTTGCTGAAAAACGATGTTAAGGTTTTAGTAGATGTACGCAACAATCCTTTGAGTATGAAATTTGGCTTTAGCAAAAGTCAATTGAAAAAATACTGTTCCAGTTTAGGCATTGAATATGTGCATATTCCTGAAGTAGGCATACAAGGCGACCAACGTCAAGAATTGAACAACCAAAGCGATTATGATAAACTGTTTGCTGCTTACCGCAAAAACAATTTGACTAAAACAACTACACACCAACAGCAAATTTTAAGCTTATTAAAACAACACAAACGAATTGCTTTAACTTGTTTTGAAGCTAATATTTGCCAGTGCCACCGCAAGCATTTAGCTGAAGCAATAGAAACTTTGCCTGACTTTATCTATGAAGTAAAACACATTTAAGTTATGGCACTAACGAAAGTATTAATCACGGTAAAAACCTATCCGACACTTTCTGCTAAATATGATGAATTGGTTTGCACGGCAGGTTTCAGAGAAGATGGCACGTGGATACGCCTTTATCCTGTTCCGTTTCGTAAAAAATCATATAATGAGCAATACAAAAAATATGATTGGATAGAAGTTGATTTGGTTAAGAACACAAGCGATTTCAGACCCGATAGTTTCCGACCAAAAAATATTGACAGCGAAATAAAAGTTATTGGACACATTGACACATCAAACAATTGGGAAGAACGCAAGAAAATCTGTTTAGGAAAAATTTATTACAACCTTACCGAACTGATTGGAGAAGCCAAGAACAAAGACATCTGCACTTCATTAGCTGTATTCAAACCGACAAAAATATTAGATTTTACAGCTGAGTTAATTGACCGTGTATGGGACAAAGACAAATTAGACAAACTCAACCAACTCAATCTATTTGAAACTAACAAAGATGGAAAATTTGAGGTGGTTCAGAAACTGCCATACAAATTCAAATTCCATTTCAAAGACAATCAAGGCACGGAAAGCCGTATGATGATTGAAGATTGGGAAACAGGACAACTTTACTGGAATTGCCTTGCCCGACACGAAGGAGATGAACAGAAAGCCATTGCAGATGTTAGAAAAAAATATTTTGACGACTTTGCCAAAACCAAAGACCTTCATTTTTTCTTAGGGACAACTGCACAGTTTCACAACGTAGCTCCAAATCCATTTATCATTATAGGAACATTTCAACCGAAAATAGAACTACAAGGAAAACTATTTTAACCTTTTGATTTTGTAATAACATTGACTAAGTCAATTAAACTAATATAAATCGTTAGCATAAAGCGGCCTCAATTAATACAAATCTAAGAGAGTGTTTCCACAAATAATAATAAATTCGAATATCATGGTTTTATTAATTTTTATACAAAAAGAATAAAAATCATTGTAAATTGCCAATAAATTTCAACAATTATGTTACTTACAGTTGCACTTTCTGAGCCTACTATATCGTTTTGGTGTGGTTTAGTCTATTGGACAATTTCTTTAGTCTTAATTTTATTCTATGCCATCAAAGCGTATGACATTTTCGCACCTGCAGAAAAACCGAATGAAGCACAAAAGATTCACAATTATTGGTTTAATGGACTAGGTGCGCTAATTGGATGTGTGTTGCTTTGGACTGTAATAGCAAAGTTTTGGTACAGTATCGAACACCATGATACATCAATTTTAACTTCTGGGGATTACCTAACTCTGCTTTTTTCATTTATTGGCATAACCGGGTTTATGCCTGTAACAGTTGTTGGAATCACTCAAAGTTTAGGTCAACTAATAAACAAACTATACGGCAGTTAAATATAACCTGTATATTTTTATACTTTTTCCTTAAATAGTTCAGTTAGATGGGAATAGTATAAAATTGCGTAAAAGCATTTATATATCGGTATTAGCGCATTTGCTATTTGCTCTTGCCAACATATTAACATAAAATTACGATAGCTAATAAAATTTTGAGAAAAAATATTTATTGAGATTCTTTCCAATTAAAATTTAAAAAAATCTTACAATAATTTGGACTTAGATGGCGACAGTTGGAAGTAATCTACACCAAAGTACAATCACATTTCAAACTTATTGTAGTTAAAAGAAATTGAAGGTAATTTAACATTAAGTAGAAATAATTTAATTAATTTAGAGCATGAGTTTGACACCATCATTGTTAAAGGAAAATCCAAAGATATAATGATGGTTTTAAACTTCAATTTACTGATGACAATTGGTTTGATGATTTAATTGCAAAAATATAATTCAGTAATACATAACATTCAATTTTTCTGCCAATCCTATCAATTATTTTGAAGGCTTATACCCCAGAATTAACCCAGCCCCTTCTCTATTAACCCAATCTATATACTTTAAGCTGTATTCATAAACATCAAACTTTTGTACATTCTGGCTTTTCATGGTCCGTAAAGATTCAGGGAGCAACTAAATCCTAAACGCTCAAAATCCTTATACCTTTCATTGCTCTTAATATGATATGCAATGCAGCCACATAAATGCTACGAGGGAACTTTTCACCATTATTTTTTACTTTCTTTATATCAAGCTTTATAAACCACTACTTCTATATTCATGTTTTATAAATATAATTTATTGATGAAATCAAATAGTTAAAGAATAACCTCTAGAAAACTCAGAAATGCTTCTAATCCTAAGATTATAAACTTTCTCAATTTCAAAAATATACATTTTACTACTTTTATAAATTGGAAATTCAAATTGCCAAATTAGACTTAGTCTACGTTCATAATAACTTAAACTTTCATCCAATTGAATATTGACTATTTCATTTATTTCAACTTGAGACAATGCTAAAAAGTTTGAATCTTGAAAATCATTCTTAAGTATTATTCTAACTTTAGGTGAATAATCCATAATTAATTCATTATCTAAAAGCAACTTTCGTCCCAATAATGTAATTTCATTTTTATTTAGGTAAAAAACGGCTTTAATTTTAAAACTAAATAAATCCACGATTTCATTAAAATTAAAATTCTTAGATTTCATTTTAGTCAATTTTATCTCCCCTATATTTTTTGCAAATTCTATACTAATATTAGGTACGAAACCCGAATCTAAAAAATTCTTATAGTGACTTAATTCATAGTACTTCTTAGTATAACTTTCTAATATTTGAATATTTCTGAATGGCCCTAATTTATTCAAATTTGTCAAGCCTATAAAAAATCTTTCACATTCTGATATGGAGTTCCATAAAGTTCTATAATAAAACTCATCTGCGCTTAATTTTGAATTTACATATAGATAAATATGAGAAACACTCTCAAGTAAAATATGCAATTTAGGATTCTGATAGTACAATTCTTTTGGATTAAAAGCTGTAGAAGTATCTGAATTGAAATATCGATTTTGAATTGAACGTTCATATTCATTTAAACAATATGCAGTTGAATGGAGTATTCTATTTAGTTCTTCAATTCCAATATTTGAGGTTAATTTATAATGATTTTCCAATAAACTAAAGAATGTATTTTCAAGTTTCTGATTTAAAAAATTAGAATTTGAAACCTTTATTTCCTCTAAATTAGCTTGAAAATCTTTAATGCTAACTCTTAATGATTCACTTTGCATTCTTAAATTATGAATTAAATAAAGAATTGAAGCTACAGTTAAAAAAATCCCACCCAACCCAAAAATAAAAGTCGAAAAATTTGATAAATCTACAGGATTAACAACCTCATGCCACCTTTGAAAAAAAATATAAAAACCAAAAATTAGGGATAATAGTATTCCAATAATTAGACAAATATTTGCCATAATCGAAATATTTTTATACTTCTTAGCAATTAATTCATATTCATAATTACCTTTATTAACTGGTGTTTCTATTTCTTCATGTACTAATTTCATCTATTTTTCGACACAATTTCCATTTGTTCTAATTTTATTTATTTTAATCTTCAAACTGTTTCTTTTAATTCAGTAAAAACAAAAATAAGTAAAAAGAATTGCTTAGTTTTATCTTTTTCTAAATTAAAGAAATAAGCTTCTTATACACTCATACCAATTATAGTTACCAACCAACTTTAAAAAATTGACCCAATATTAGTAAAAAAAAACACCTCATTCTTCAACTTAGTTTCAATTAATGCAAACGTATACTTTTTAATCATCATTCGGTTGCATTATTAAAATTTTTTCCCTTCATTTCAATCTGATAAACATTGTAAAATATTTAAAAGTCATATAACAATCAAATTTATTCAATTTAATTAGTTATAATCTAATACAACAATTCAATTAACCCACCCTGTAATATCATCAGCAAAAAAGTTATCAGAACCTATACTTTTTTTTTAAGCCCATATAAAAATTTCACCCTGCTTCTCGTGAATTCTCGTGAAATCCTGAGAAACTGCGAGAATTTAAACCATTCTTTCAATCAAACGGGGACCATAATTATTATACATCATCTCTCTAATTACCAACTCTTTACATATTTAATCAGTTGCACAATTATGTAACCAATTAATTTATGGCTGAATTAAAGTAGATGTTTGGGAGCTTACACTTATACTTAGCAATGTATTTCTTTACAGTGTTTCTTGCTACACCTGTTTGTTTGCTTATCTCTTTTGTTCCTTTTCTTTGCGCATGTAAACGCAGTATATGGCGAAGTTTACTCATAATAATTGTGTTATTAGACATAGATATAAATTAAGTATTTAAAGACTTAATTTATCTCCAATATCAACCAAAAATTATGATGAATTTTGAAGGAATTTTAAGGAGGGGCAATTTAAATCGGCAAGCAGGGGTCCGTTTGTATCGGTTTTAGGAGGTCAATTTGATTGGCATTTCCATACTTATCCAAACTGGGTAGTTTGCTGATGGGGCTAGGGCTAGTATGGATAATTATTGTATGGCATGCAGACCTTTAATAAATAGTTTCACCCATTCATCAACAAGCATTTCTGATGTGCGGAATTGTGTTTCATTTTCAATATCTTTCCACCCTAATTTTCCAGACAAATCAATATCAACACTATATCGACCACTTTTTATTATATGGTCATGTTGATCAAAATGTGCATGACCTGTCCTTTGAGAAATTTGAAAAGTTAAAATTTCTTCTTTAATATCCGTCGAAAAATGCAATTGAGCAGTCCATGACACACTAATGATATAGCCTTTGTAAGCTACATGATAGTATTGACCCAGTTGCTCTTGCATCCCTAAACCTAGATAGTCAAGTGTAATTTTATGGCTCTTTAAAGCATTAAATATCGATTCTATTTCATTGAAAACATCTGTTGCTAATGAAGGGTTATTTAATAGCTTTAGCCTCTCTAGTTGCGCATTCTTGTGTCTTTTAAGCCGTTCTGCTGCATCTTGTATCGATTCAGGCTTATTAATACCTCCAGCCTCATGAATTTTGTGTTTAATTACTGGAACGAGTTCTGAAACGCCAAATCTATTTAGATTGTAGTATATGTAATTCGCGGGAATCCAAGGTGGCATACTCATGTCATCATCAAGAGGGATAAATATACAAAAGCCATAACCATTGTCCCTACTTCGATTTTGGATTGCATCCTTCTCTACTCTGGTCCATTTAGATTCTCCCCAACTACTTCTATACAATACTATAACTATTCTAGCCTGTTCACTGAAAACTTCACTGAAAATAGTTTCTCCATCCGAGCCAGCTAATATATCTTGGTGTTGTGAATAGATGAACGTCTTGTATTGATCTTGAATCAAATCGTTTATTTCATATGCAATCCGTTCATCCTGCTGTGTGAAAGAAAACGCTACATCATATTTGAATTCCTTATTCATTAAACAAATTTACAAATTAATTGTAATCTTCATTATACGTAATAAGTATTTACGTTGGTCTATAATTGATAAAAGAAAAATAAAGGTTACTCCGCTCCTGAACAAAATGACTAAGTCCTTTTTATTTGGATCAAGTAACCTTCGAATACCTTTGAAACTAAAAGTTAATTCTTATTTCATCCCAGGTAACTTACCTTGCTGAATAAGTTGGGGCAACATTCCTGTAATTCCAATTATATTATACAAGGATAAAAACACAATGAGAATAGAATCTCCTGTTGTCGCGGCATTAGAACTCATTACCTGATAGTTAGTTCCCAATAAATATAATGTGAAGAATCCAGATAAAGAACATATTAAATGGAAAATAAAATCATGAAGACTGTAAATCCAAAATGACTGCCATTTATTTAAAGGCCACTCTCTTTTGCTTACTGAATCATTTTTAATTCTTGCGTCGTCTTCTTTAATCCTATTTAAATTGAATAGATAATTCGCCCGTCCTCCTCTGATAGAATAATAGAAAGATAATATCATTGAAATGACTATATACCAGCAAGGAATTTCATTTAAATTTATGTTCATAATTCAAATATACAATTTTTGAGTTTTTGTAACAATGGATTTAGAATACAATTCAAAATATGCTGAACTCAAGTAAGAAAACTGTTTCATTAATGGCCTTAAAGCCAAACCGTTTTATTGAATCAAAAATCCGTAAATCGTAAATTCAATTCTTAATTCCCTAATAAAATGATTACTTTTTGAGTGAATCTATACCCATCAACTGTAAATTTGAAAAACACATTCCTTTTGGAAGACTTATACATCCTATGTTTTACTGAATAGTAATTATTTTTCCTGTTATCTTAATCTCTCTTTCTAAGACTGGACAGATATAAAGTAGAAAAAAGAATCCCTCCCTCCCTTTACAGAAAAAATAAAACTAACAAATTCTAACACTGCTATCCCCCATTTTAATAATTAGTATGTTAGAAGTTTTTGAGGATTCTATTGATTATTTACTATCGTTATCTGAAGTGAGCGACAGATTCTTTAAAATCAACTTAAATGCTTAAAAATCAAAACAGGAATAAGTTTATCTAATTAATAATTTTTTAAGTTTCTTCGAATGTTTTTTCTCTTTTTCAAACTTATTTTCATTTTTTTATAAATTATTGAATAATTTTACTTAAATTGCTCCCGACTTTGAAGAAGTTAAGTGCGATAGCGTTGTTATTTTTATACCTGGTTTCTATATCTGGTGCGGGTTTATCTATTCATAATTGCCAGGGCAGAACATCGTGCACATTGTTTGGGGTTAGTTTTAATAAAATCTGTAAGTGTACACATGAAACTGAGGCGCACTCCTCTAAATGCTGCAATGATAAGAAAATTGTTATCAAGAATATAGGAGATAATTTTTCTCCGAAAGAAAGTATTGAAGTCAAACCCATTTTTGAACAGTACATTCATTGTGTCTATATAGAATATGTTCCTTATCCTGAGATTCAGGATTTTTTTCATTCTTATTATAATATTAAGGCACCGCCTGATATTTCGTCCAACCCACTCTATATCGAAAATAGGGTGTTTTTGATTTGATTCCATTTTTTTTAAGCCATAGCGTTGTGTGCTTGCTAATTTTTATTCATAAAAATGAATAGCACATCTCTATTAAATCAATAAAAAAAGTGAAAAATAAAATCAAAGACAATTTTATCTATTTTCATATTAGCAAATCTGCTTAAGGTGTATATTACTCCTGTCAACATTGACTTTAATGTCGACAACGGTCATTTGTTCAACAACATCTCTAATTTTTTTATGGATGTCAATATGAAATCTAACTTTTAAGATGCTTTCTCATGAGATAAGTAAGATAGAGTAAGACCACTTTGATACAAATTAATTTAAAAAATAAAATGAACAACAAACTACTTTCAATGATTATTATGGGCATGTTATTAGCCTTTGCTAATAGTAGCACTGCACAAACCACTGCAATGGATTTCAACCGCAAAGATTGTAAAGGCAATATCCATAGCCTTTATAAGGATCTGGATTCTGGCAAAGTGGTTATCCTAGAGTTTTTTATGCAGAATTGTAGTCCTTGTATTACAGCTGGTAAAAAGCTTGAAGACATGAAAGCCAAACTATTAGCCCAATATCCAGGAAGGATTAAGGCTTATGCAATTGGATCTAATAATACATACAGTTGCGCAAGCAATGCCAGTTGGGTATCCAACAATGGTTTTACCTCAATCCCAATGGATAGCGGTGCCGCTCAAGTAGCTTATTATGGTGGGATGGGAATGCCGACAATCGTTATATTAGGCGGTGGAATAGCACACAAGGTATTGGGCAGTCCATACATTGGGTTTACAACCAGTGACACGGCTCAGATGGTTGCCGACATCAAACAATCATTTAAGACTTTATCTGTAGATCCGATTACCAATAATATTAAGTCTTTTCAGCTTTATCCTAATCCTGTTGGTACTGAACTTAATCTAAGTTTTGATCTGACAAAAGACGGTGCTCTTAAGGTAGAAATAATAGATGTCTCAGGCAAAGTCATACAATTGGTAGCTGAGGCAAATGTTGTAAGGGGCACGTTCTCATATACGATAAATACCAGCGAGCTTGATCCGGGACTTTATTTCATTCAATTGTCATCCAATGGGTCAATCCAACAAGCTAAATTTACTGTCTTGAACTAATAATGCTTATTAAATTAAAATATGCCGTATCAGTGGTTGCCATGCAATTGGTAACTACTGGTATGGCTTTCTCACAAAACCCACTATTTATTCCAGATACCTTGTCAGGGAAGGTTTTTAATTTAACTGTGCAAAAGGGCACCAAACAGTTCTTTACAGGTATTAATACGCCAACTTTTGGATACAATGGCAATATTTTAGGACCTACCTTGCTTATAAATAAAAATGACAGCATAACTCTGAATGTAACCAATACTATAGGCACTTCCACTACGGTGCATTGGCATGGGTTTCATGTAGCTCCCGAATTTGATGGTGGCCCACATCAGATCATCAATAATAATTCAACCTGGAGCCCATCCTTCAGAATGCTGAATAATGCAGGAACCTATTGGTACCATCCCCACGGAGAGAACAAGACAGAAATTCAGGTATCAAGAGGATTGGCAGGAATGATCATCGTGCGAGATAAGGCCGAGTCGTATGTATTGCCTAGAAGATATGGAGTTGATGATTTTCCCTTGATTCTTCAAACCAAAGCCTTTGATGTTTTGTCTCAGGTTGCAACAGCCAACCATGAGGATACACTGGTTATGGTAAATGCCACGGTTAACCCTTTCCTAACGGTGCCTAAACAGGTTGTTCGCCTGCGACTGCTAAACGGAAGTACTGATAGAACTTATTATGTTGGTCTTGGTGATAACAGGCCTTTTTATATCATTGCAACAGACGGTGGGCTGCTTTCCGAGCCATATCAGACTGAGAGGATAAGGATATCCCCTGGAGAAAGGGTGGAGATATTAGTTGACTTTAAGAATGATAGCCTTGGAAAGCAAATCTACCTTAAGAGCTTTGCATCTGAACTGCCAAAAGGCATTATTGGTGCTGATTCGGTAGGTACTTCCTTTATAATTATTGGCGAAGGCTATTATTCCAATCCTTTAAACGGGCTTGATTTTAACTTGCTCAGATTTGACATTGGCCCTGCTTCCAATAATCCCGTCACCTCAATTCCGGCTAAATTCAATACTTTAAAACTTTTTGATACCAGTAATATTAATGCTTACAGGCATGTACACTTTTCAGCGGATACTGCCAATTTTGGAGATCAGTCCAAGGTTGATGGTCCATTTAAAATGAACGGAAAATCATTTAACATTGATTCAGTCAATATTATAACTTATCTTGGGAATAAGGAGATATGGACTTTAACCAATTCAACGATGGTTGCACACCCTTTTCATATTCATGACATTCAATTCAATGTTTTGGATATTAACAGAGCAAAGCCTACCCTGGAATACAGCGGTTGGAAAGACGTCATTTTGGTCAAACCAGGGGATACGGTTCGCTTTGTTACTCAATTCACCAACTTTTCCAACAAAACTGTCCCATATATGTTTCATTGCCACTTATTACACCATGAAGATGAAGGCATGATGGGTTCATTTCTGGTACTGGACACTAATGCCACAGGAATAAAAAATCCGTCAATTAATAACAGCATTCATATATACCCCAACCCTTCTAGTCAAAAATGGATTATAACTTATACAACCCCAACTGAAGAAATGCAGGCTGAAGTATATGACACTTTTGGCCGTTTGATTACTTTAGGCTCAATGAATTTTGAATCTGCTGTGTTGGAAATAGATAATACCGAATACACGCCTGGTATTTATTTCCTGAGACTGAAAAATAAAAATACTTATTCAACCTTTAAACTTATTAAAAATTAATATGAAAAAAATTATTGTTTCTATTCTTATTATTACGGCTTTTAATGCCTGTAGAAAGAAGGAGGTTATAGAACCTCAACCTGATTTAAAAAATTTGATTCCTGAATTTTACAAACCCGCAATAGAATCTGATTATGGCAAACTGCTTCCAGAGTTCATTGTAAAGGCCAGTAATGCCCAGATGATTTCCAGTCCACAAGATCTTGATTTTAATCCTTTAAGAGCTAATGAATTATGGGTTATTAACAAAGGGACTGAAAATTCTGGTGGATCAACCGTAATGTTTACTAATGTAGGGCTTGCGAACCAAGATTTTGAATATAGAAAAGACGGAAATGCTTGGCACTTCATGTCCCTGCCTTCGGCCTTGTCATTTGGAAATGACGGCACATGGGCCACTTCTCCTAATGTCCTAGATGCCAACCATAATGGAGGTAATTATACGGGACCAAGTCTTTGGTCTGCTGATTTGAATATATATGCCAAGCCTTCGGGAGGCAATGGTAGCCATCTGGATATGCTGCACGGCAGTCCATATTCAATGGGAATTGAAGCCGAAAGTCATAATACATATTGGGTTTTTGATGGGTACAACAAGCATATCGTCCGTTATGATTTCGGAAATGACCATGGCCCTGGAAATGATGATCATTCGGATGGTAAGGTTCACAGGTATAAAGAAGTAGTTATCAAAAGAAATCCGAGTGTTCCTTCACATATGGTGCTCGATAAGGATAAGAAATGGCTGTACGTGGTTGATGGAGGGAATAAACGCATTTTACGTATGGATATTACCTCTGGTTCAAAACTGAGAGATTTATCACTGATCAATGAAACCTTGGCTGAGCATTGGGAAATGTCTGGCGTGACATGGGAAGAGTTTGTGCCAGCATCATTCGGACTTAAACAACCTTGTGGAATAGATATTAAAGATAACCGTCTATTTGTATCCGATTATGAGACAGGAGATATCATTTGTTTCGACGTAAACAAGAAGCAAATTCTAGATAAAATCAATACAGGCAAGACTGGAATTACTGGTATCAAGATTGACACAAATAATAGGATTTGGTTTGTCAATTCTGTGTCCAATGAACTCATCAAAGTTGAACCTAAGTAATGATGTTATCAAAGACTACTAATGTTGAGGGTTAAGATAAATGGCGAATGGTTTTTGAAAAAATTAAATTAGTAAATAAAATGAAACAAATTGTTATAGTTTTATTCAGTATTGCGGTACTGATATCTTGTAAAAAGAAGATGGAACATAATAATATTGAGCATAAAATGCTCAATATTAATTATCCTGCTGCGTATGTCGTAAATGGTCAAGGTAATAATATCAGTGTGATCAACCTGAATACAGATCAGGTACAGGATGTCATTGACCTTAACGGGGCAAAATTCCCACATCATATTTATCTGAGCCCTGACAAAAAATGGCTGGCGGTGGCCATAACGTCTACCGATTTAAGTCAGGGTCATTCAGGCCATTCAGGTAATACTGTTTCAGGTTATAAAATTCAAATTATTAACAGTACTACAGGGATGGTTGAACATGAAATTCCATTGAGCAAGATGCCCCACAACGCTATTTTCAGTCCAGATGGTAAAGAGCTTTGGTTAGCTCAACCAGATACACCTACCAGTAAAATCCACATTTACAGCACCTCAACTTGGAATGAAATCGCTTTTATCGAATCTGGTGAAAATACATCTGAGGTAACACTATCTGCTGACGGAAAATGGTTTTGTGTTGCTAACACAGGCATGAATGGCACTGCTATGATGTTTTATCCAGATCAAAAGAAAATACAATGCTCTGCCCCGACAGGTTCAATGCCAGTGGGAGTGTGGCCTGGAACTGCTAAATATTCTTATGTTGACAATGAGGAATCCAAGACGATTTCCGAATTTGATTTAGATGGGGATACAATTTCCGCCACGATCAATTTAGGATTCAAACCAGGTTACATAGCTTATAGAAGTAATGGAGAAATGTGGGTGAGTGATGCCACTAATGGCAAAGTAGTCTATTTTGAAAGGCTGAACAATATTTGGACAAAGTCGGGGGAGACAATAACAGGCTCAAATGCTCATGCTATTGCCTTTAATACCACCGAAACCAAAGCGTATATTACAAACCAAGATGATGATAATGTTACTATTATTGATATGTCAAATCATACAGTAATTAAGACTATCAATGTTGGTTCAAAACCCAATGGAATAGTTTTTAAGAATTAAATGAAAACCCAATGAAAATTTTAACTCAATTTATGGTAATTGTTACCTTGTGTACAGGGGTAGTCTCTTGCAAGAAAACCACTCAAGACGTTCAAAGCAATGTAAACAATAGACAGGAAGACATGCAGGCTGTGGCCGGGATGAACAATGCATACTCAAATATGGTTATATACCACGATTCATTCTCTCACCCTCTAAATCCTCATCATAAACAGAAACATGATAGTCTTTATCATCACAATGACTCATTGTATAATCACCACCATAAGGTCTATCACCATGCCGACACTAGCCACCATAATAATGGTCATCACACAATTACACATCACAACAGACACGATTCATTGAATATATTTCATCATAAACTTCATTAATCAAAAAAGTGCTAAATTAAGTGCTTCTTATACTTATTTACAATCCCGAAGCAACCAATGTTGAAAATCTACAAATGTTGTAACCCTCTCCAAAAATAGTACGGATTAAAATGTTACCAAAAGTGCCAATGCTATAAACCAAGTCGTTGGTGAAGAAAACTGGACAGTGGATACAAATATTCCGGAGAAAACACTGACGGTCAAAACAGAAGCTTTCAGCCCGGAAGAAATAGAAGCGGCGGTGAAATCGGCTGGCTTCACAATAAAAGAAGAATAAACTTAAAATGATAAGAAAAGCAGCATCAATAGTATCCAGCCATAAGGTATCCGTTGGAATAGGTATATTTAAATTTACGATGAAATTCTTAAAGGCAATATTCATACACAGGAAGTCCTGCTGCAAGATGGTGCTTTTCTCTGTTTTTATGGCAGGAGCTGATGCTTCTGCACAAGATATAATCTCACTGACTACTGTAATTGACAGTAGCATTCGAAACAGTCCTGCTGTAAAAAGCTCAAATGCTGCGGTGTCACAGCAGCAGCATTTATTAAAATCTGCTATCAACTTGCCTAGCCCTGAAATACTGCTGCAAAACCCAACGGGACATTTTTATACCATTGGGGTTCAACAAATATTTGATTTTCCGACCGTGTATGGTGCGCAAAGGAAAATTCAGAAGGAAAATATTAAACTGGCAGAAACTGCCACAAAGTATACATTAATGGATGTTAAATACCAACTACATATTTTGTATAGCGAATTGCAGTACCAGTTTCAACTGATGAAATTATGGCAAAAGCAGGACAGCTCTTATAGCAAGATATCTGAAAATGCTGACAGGGCATTCAAGGCTGGTACAATTGATTTTATTCAGTCAAGTTTTGCCAATGTTCAGGCCGGTCAAATCAGGACCAATTATAACCTTTCGAAAGCCAATTTTTATGGGACTATGCAACAGATCAAGACTCTGAGCGGGATACAGGTTGATTTTACACCTGATTCACTCACCTCAATAGGTATCCTAGCAATCGGCACAACCGATACCAGCATAAGCCACAATTATTCCTTGTTATATGACCAGCAACAGATTGCCATCAATGAAAAGAGGGTGCAATTGGAAAAACAAAAGGCATTGCCTGGTTTTACAGTAGCCTTTTTAAACCAAGGTGAAAAAAATACAATTTTCCAGAACAGGTTCTATGCAGGACTCAGGATACCCTTATGGTTTTGGCAGTACAATGGCAATATTAAGGCCGCTAAAGTCCAGGTGGAGGTCAGTAAATATGATGCAGCGGCAAATAAGTTGCAACTAACTGGTGAAATGCAGGCTGCCTATGTAAAATATATAGCTTATTCAGAAGCACTCGTTTTATACAATTCTAACATTCTTCGGAATGCAAATGCATTGACAAATGCTTTAGATCGATTCTATACATCAGGCAATTATTCCTACACAGACTATTTACGTAATTTAAATGACGCAAATGAGGTTAAGAAAACCTATTGGGAAACCTTGAAAAATTATAATCAAACCTTAATTTATATTCAATATCTGAACGGCACACTATGAAAAATATAATAATCCATCTAACGCTTCTTGTCCTATGTTTTCTGGCATCGATTGGACAAATACTGGCCCATGAAGGCGAAGATCATGGCCAGAAGCAAAAAACAAATGCTACAGCCGCATATTTTTCAAGTGAGAATAGTTCAGAGAAGTATGAAGTCCTTATTAAATATGGCACTTTAGTGCCTGAAAAGGATGAACACTTAACGTTATTTCTGAGCGATGTCAATACCAATATGCCAATTGCAGGAGCAAAAATAAAAATTTCCAACATGGATGACGCCAGCCAAACTTTCGAGGTTTCAATGAAAGAACCCGGAATTTATGAGGTTCACACAAAGTTTTCTGAAAAAAAATCCAATAAACTGAATATTTCAATAGATGCAAAGGAAGGGGCTGACCTTATCCAGCTTTCCGATATTGAAACAGGTAAGGAATTACCTAAAGTAAATACGGATGAGGCTGAAAAGGACTCATCATTTGGAGTTATGAATATCCTTTACCTGGCGATTGCCTTATTCATAGGGTTGGGTATTGGATTGTTTATGAAAAAGAAAACCAGAGCTGGCAAATCGGTTATAAGTCTGTTTTTGTTGACATTGTTTGTTTTCTCCCCTTCGGCGAATTACCCTTTATGGGCGCATGGCGGAGAAGACCATGAAGAGGATAAGAAAAAGTCAGGGAATGGTTCATCACAATTGATTGTGGCAAAGGAAACACAATTTTTGTTCGATATCAGGACAAGCAAGCTGGATATGAGAAGTTTTTCGCCATCAGTCAACCTGTTTGGAACTGTATTGCCTACGTCCGCAGGCAAAGCCTTAGTACAAACACCGCAGACAGGAATCATCAGATCATTGAATGTCACAGTCGGTCAAATGGTCAATAAAGGGCAATTACTCGCCACTATAGACCAAAACATAGATGCCAATACCCAGGTAAGCTGGCAGACCCAGAAAAATGCTCTTGAAGCGGAAATGTCAGCGGCAAAAAAGGAATACGACCGTCTTCTTGCAATTTCAGACATTGTAGCCAAACGCGATATTGATGAAGCTGAAAGGAGGTATAATACCTCAAGGAAAAATTTGCAGGCTTTTGAAGGTAACAGATCAAAGCTTGTATCACTCTACGCCCCTATTGATGGCAAGGTAGAGAATTTCAATTACAGTATGGGCTCAACAGTCAATGCTGGCCAGGAGATCATGGCAATAACCAATCTCAACATGGTTTATGTTGAAGCACAGGTATTTGACAAGGATATTGATAACGTAAAATCAGGTAAGGAATACCTTGTTGAATGCACCGACAATGACAAGCACAAAACAAAAAAGGTAAGATTGGTGACAATGTCGCCGAGCATCAATCCCAGCAATCAGTCACAAAGGGTATTGTTTGAAATGGATAATTTAGAGGAGGACTTTAAAATAGGTGAATTTGTAAATATCAGGGTGTTTAAAGAAGCCAACTCACAGAACATAACAGTGCCAAATTCCGCCATCACCGAGGTCAATGGTAAATCTGCTGTTTTTCTAAAGGATGCAGCAGAGCAGTATAGCCTGGTGTATGTTTCTACAGGTGAAAACAACGGGCAATTTACCACCATTCTTAAAGGAGTGGAAGAGAGCGAACGAATCGTCATAAATGGCGCTTACCAACTGAAAATGATGTACTTAAATCAATAATTAATATAAAATGAAAAAACTGATCATCCCATTATGCATAAGTGCCATGTTCTTGGCAGCCTCATGCAACAACTCAACATCTTCCGACAAAAAAGTGGAGCAATCTTCAAGCGATAGCACAAAGAGTGTTGTCTATCAATGCCCGATGGATTGCGAAAAAGGCAAGACCTACGATCAACCAGGCAAATGCCCTGTTTGTGAAATGGACCTGGAAAAAGTCAATAAATAAATATAAATATCAGAATGAAATACATCTTTATGGCGCTAAGCGCATTGATCATTGCATTATCATCATGCAGCAACTCACAAAAAATTGAACAACAAAAAACCGCCGACACGACAAATCATGCCCAGCACAGTGGCGAACATATTTATGCTTGCCCGATGCACCAGGAAGTGACCGGAAAGGAAGGTGACAATTGCCCAAAATGCGGCATGAAACTGGTTCACAACGACAATGCCGGAAAAGGGAATGGAAATACCTATAAGATGGCTTTCTCAAGCAGCCCCTCACCTATAGAATCAGGTAAACAAACCGTACTTTCTCTAACCCCTCAAATTGTCGGTAAGGAAAAGGAGCTAGTCCCGCTGGATGTGGAGCACGAGAAGAAGATCCACTTTATCATGGTCAGTGATGACTTAAGCTGGTTTGACCACCAACATCCCGAATATACCGCTTCAGGCACTTATGATCTGCCATATACATTTAAAAATGGAGGGAATTATATCCTGTTTGCGGATTATAAACCTACAGGATCAAACCATAGCCTCGAAAAGATCAATGTAGAGGTAAAAGGTAAGGCACTGCCAGCCAAAACTTACACCAAGTCACAGTTGGTTTCCAAGACAGGAGAATTCGAGGTGACACTTTCAGCAGAAAACAACGGAAAAATCCAAAGCGGTTCCATGCAGCATATCAAGGGAGTGATCACAAAAGGAGGTAAAGCTGTTGATGCAAACACTTTGGAAGATTATCTGGGTGCAAAAGCACATATGGTAGTTATTGGAGTTGATGATAAAAACTATCTGCATGTTCACCCCGGGGTGGAGAACGGCAATTTCGATTTGCATACAACCTTCGACAAACCCGGATTCTACCGTGGCTGGATACAATTCCAGTCAGGCGGCAAGATTTATACAGCCGATTTTGTCTTTAAGGTGGAACAAGGCACCGCTAATGGTGATCAGGGTGAACAACATATGAACCATTAATTCGGAAATCCCAGTGCTTAATAAACTCATTCAATTTTCCCTTCGCAACCGATTGTTTGTAGTGGTATTTGCCGCCATGCTGCTGATCTATGGCGCTTATACCTTTACAAAGCTGCCGGTGGACGTGCTGCCTGATCTTAACAGGCCTCAGGTGACCATATTCCTGGAAGCGAACGGCTTGGCCCCTGAAGAAATTGAAATGCAGGTGGCGCTTCCCGTTGAAGTGGCACTAAATGGTGCCCCAGGAGTGGAAAGAGTGAGAAGCGCATCATCAATAGGCATTGGGATGGTATTTGTGGAGTTTGACTGGAACACGGATGTGTATCGTGCAAGGCAGTTGGTGAGTGAAAAACTGCAAACGGTGCAATTACCTAATGGTATCACACCTGTGATGGGTCCAATCAGCAGTATTATGGGGCAGATCATGATGGTGGGGGTCAGTAGTGATACGACCTCCCCGTCAGAGTTAAGGACACTGGCAGACTTCACTATTCGCAGACGCCTGATGAGTATTAAAGGGATTTCACAGGTTATTCCAATCGGGGGCGAGAGAAAGCAATTCCAGGTATTGATCTCGTCCGTCAAGCTAAAACAATATAACTTGTCTGTTGATGATATCGATAAGGCTTTGCTGACTGCCAATCAAAATACAACAGGTGGCTTTTTTAACCAATATGGCAGCGAAGTCCTGATAAGGAACATAGGCAGGGCAGCTAGCCTTGATGATTTGAAAAATACGGTCGTAGCCAATACTGAAGGGCTACCTGTTCTACTAAGCGATGTAGCAGAGGTTAAATTCGGTGCAGCTATCAAGCGCGGGGATGCCAGTATAAATACCAAACCCGCGGTTATCCTGACGGTTGAAAAACAACCGGGGGCTTCCACTATTGAATTGACCAAAGAGGTTGAAAAGGCTATTGCTGAATTGCAGCTTTCCCTGCCAAAGGACATAAAATTGAATCCAAGGATTTTCCAACAGAAGAATTTTATAACGAATTCCTTGACCAATGTCGAACATGCCCTCCGGGATGGGTTTTTCCTTGTGGTCATTATTCTTATCATTTTCCTGGCCAATGTCAGGACAACGGTTATTACACTAACTGCTATTCCTTTATCACTGGTTATAACCGCACTTATTTTCAAGGCCTTTGGCATTTCGATCAATACCCTGACATTGGGAGGATTGGCCATTGCCATCGGGGAGTTGGTGGATGATGCCATAGTTGATGTTGAAAATGTTTTCAGGCGCTTAAAGGAAAACAGGAGAAACGGCAGTCCTAAACCTACCAGGCAGGTAATCTATGAAGCGAGCAGCGAGGTGCGTAATTCGATAGTTTATGCAACAATTATTGTTGTTCTCGTGTTTTTGCCGTTGTTTTATCTCCAGGGCATTGAGGGTAAAATCTTTGCCCCACTGGGCATTGCCTATATCACATCAATCCTTGCGTCCCTTGTTGTTTCGTTGTCAGTCACTCCGGCGCTATGCAGTTATTTATTAGGCTCAGAAAAGGCAAATAGGGCAATTAGTTGGCGAATGTTCAAGAATCCGTTCAGGAGAAAACCGATAGAACCACAATTTGATCAAGCCACAACAACTGAAGAACACGATACAAAATTTGTCAGATGGCTTAAGGCAAAAGACACTAGGTTGCTACAATGGTCACTGAGCTATACGAAGCCAATCATTGCAACGGCCATTATTCTCATTGTGGCTTCGGTAAGCATGATACCCTTTTTTGGCACTGAATTCCTTCCGCCTTTCAACGAAGGTTCGTTTACCATCAACTTATCTACTCCGGCGGGAACATCTATTGAAGAAAGCAACAAGATCGGTGCTATGGCGGAAAAACTCATGTTGAAGGTTCCTGAAGTAGAATATGTAAGTCGTAGGACAGGACGTGCAGAGTTGGACGAGCACGTTGAACCTGTCAGCAATTCGGAAATTGAAGTGGAATTGAAACAGGGAAACAAGCGGAGCCGCGATGAAATACTGGCTGATATTAGAAAGGAACTTAGCATTCTACAGGGTGTAAACATAAATATCGGCCAGCCAATTTCGCACCGTCTTGACCATTTGCTTTCTGGAGTTAGGGCGCAGGTAGCAATAAAAATCTATGGCAGTGACTTGGCCGATTTAAGGATGAATGCTATAAAAGCTAATAATTTAATAAAGAATATTCCCGGCGTTGTTGATGCACAAGTTGAGAGGCAGGTTCTGGTCCCTCAGTTGCAGATCAGGGTCAACCGAGAAGCACTTAAGAGGTACGGGTTGCAAGCGGGAAAAGTAACGCAGGACCTGGAAATATTCTACAATGGAAAAGTGGAAGGGCAGATCATAGAAGACCAGAAGTATTTTGATATTCTGTTAAGGACTACAGATGAAGGAAGATCCAACCTGGATAATATCCGTAATACCCTTATTGATGCTCCGAACGGCAACCTGATTCCCTTAGAGCAGATTGCGACAATCGAGAATACGCCTTCCCAAAATAGCATTTACCATGAAAATACACAAAGACGGATTGTCATTAGCTGTAATGTTCAGGACAGGGATTTGGGTAGCACAGTGAAGGAGATTCAGCAAAAGCTGAAAACAGATTTGAAATTGCCGCAGGGTTATTATATCACCTATGGAGGACAGTTTGAAAGCCAGCAGTCAGCCTCCCAAATGATATTATTCTTGAGCCTTTTCTCACTGGCAGGAATATTTATTGTCTTGTTTTCGCACTTTAAGTCATCAATCATAGTACTACAGATCATGCTGAATATCCCATTGGCATTGATCGGCAGTGTTATTGCGGTCATGCTGACAGGCGGTGTTTTCTCAATTGCCACTCTGGTTGGTTTTATAACCCTCACAGGAATTGCATCACGCAACGGCATCATGATGATCTCCCACTATATTCACCTGGTTGAACATGAAGGTGAAAAATTTAACAAGGAAATGATTATCCGCGGTTCACTCGAAAGGCTGGTACCTGTAATGATGACAGCCTTGGTTGCGGCTCTGGCATTGATACCTCTCACGCTAGATGCTCAAGCACCCGGAAAGGAAATATTATATCCAGTGGCTACAGTAATCCTGGGAGGTCTGATTAGTTCAACACTGTTGGATATAATCGTTACGCCTGTTGTATTTTACAGTTTCGGAAAAATTTCATTAAAGAAGTATTTTGATGAAAAACATATTAGCATTTTGCAATAAAAGTAAAATTTGTTTTTGCTACAGTTTCTGCGTATCTACTTGGAAAATTAAAGTCTTAATTTTAAGCTAAAATAAAGAAATAGATAGTTGAAGATTATTCTAAACCAATGTTTCATTATTTAAGTTTTATTATTTAATTGCATAATAGAAATTCAAAATGATACAAAAATCGAATATATAGACTTTTTATGAAATTAAAGTTAGCTCTCATAATATCTTTGCTGTTGCTGCTGATAGTGGTTTCTTGCTCTAAAGACCCTAAAGTTACCGATATGTCAGATATGGAAGTGCTGGCCAATTACATCAATATTCCTAACGAACCTTTCAATTACAGTGCACAAGTGTTACCAGAATTTTTTAATAATCAATTTGTGAAAATTCAAGACAATACGCCTGTTGGAAATGCGGTCACTGACTGGGGTGCAACGCTCGGGAGGGTGCTGTTTTATGATAAAAATCTATCGATTAATAACACCATTTCATGTGCTTCGTGTCATATTCAAGCACACGGATTTACTGATACTGTTCAATTTAGTAAAGGATTTATGGGAGGCAAAACAAAAAGACATTCTATGTCTCTCATCAATGCTAAATATTATATTTCTGGAAGATTTTTTTGGGATGAAAGAGCTGCCAGTTTAGAAGACCAAGTGTTAATGCCGATTCAGGATGTTGTGGAAATGGGGATGAATCTGGATACACTTGTCAGAAAACTCAACAGACTTCCGTACTATCCCATCTTGTTTAAATACGCTTTTGGCAGTTCAAATATAAGCTCTGATAAGATATCTAAAGCTTTGGCTCAATTTGTAAGGTCGATTGTGTCTTATCAATCTAAATATGATGTCGGAAGAGCCCAAGTGAATGCTAAAGAAGATGATTTTCCCAACTTTACAGTGGATGAAAATTTGGGTAAGTCAATATTCATGACCAATGCTGATATCAATTGTTCTGGTTGTCATACCACCGATGTGTTCATCATGGACAATCCGAGAAATAATGGCTTAACGATTGACAATGGTGACAAAGGTATTTATGTGCACACACTCAAAGCTGAGGATGAAGGCAAATTTAAAGCACCGTCATTAAAGAATGTAGGATTAAGAAAACGGTTTATGCACGATGGTAGTTTTAACTCTCTAAGAGATGTGGTTGAACATTACAATACTCAGCTGGCGTCTAACCCAAACCTCGATTCACATCTGAAAGATTTGTCAGGTAATCCGAGAAGAATGAATTTGTTGCCTCATGAAATTCAAGCCCTAGTAAGATTTCTGGAAACATTAACAGACGATAAAATAGTAAAGGAAATTAAATTTAGTTCCCCGTTTAAATACTAAAATTTTGCTAATTATTTATTCAATTTAATTATATTTGTTTCTTTAAGTAAATTATTATGAACAAATTTGTAATTTTTCTTGTTGCTTTAAGTGCGTGTTTTATCTTACAATCTATGGTGATGAAAAAGGATGGCGCTGCTCCGGGTTACACTGGTTCGCCAGGTGATACGTTTAAAAATTGTACTGCTTGTCATGGTGGTACTGCCGTTAAAGTTAACAATTGGATTACTTCTGATATACCGGCTGAAGGTTATGTGCCTGGTCAGACTTATACTATTACTGCCACCAATAAAGAGTCAGGTGCTACTAGATTTGGATTCGAAATATCGCCTCAAGATACTTTAGGAAATCTTTTAGGAACAATGGTGATTACTGATGCTGTGAGAACCAAGTTTGTTGGCGGAACAAAATACATCACATACACAGAAAATGGTGTTGAAGGTCAAGATTCTCTGTCGTGGACTTTCAAATGGGTGGCACCTCAAACCGATGAAGTGGTTTTCTATGGTGGATTTAATTCCAATTTTGACGGTCATAAAGGAGGAGATCAAACGTTCTTATCTCAATTGAAAGTAAAGCGCAATACCTCAACTTTAGTTAACAAAGTTTCGACAGAGCAAAGCCTATTTGTATATCCAAATCCAGCTTCAGATTATATTTTAGTTGAATACGAGTTGAAGGTGGCTGGAAATGTCTCTATCGATGTGTTTGACCTGAATGGTAAACAGGTATTGACATTGATGAATGCATCGATTTCTGGGGGTAAATTCAGTAAGAAATTTGATATCAAAACTTTGGCTGATGGTCATTATTTGGTTCGGATTAATGTCAATGGCACAATTACATCCAAACAAATTAAGATCTCACGGTAAGTGTAACCCTCCCAAAAATCAGATCAAACTTTTATAACAAAAAGTTCGACATTTCGCCAATTGCCTCCACCCTGAAGAAGAAAAAACCCTGATAGCAATATTCAGGTTTTTTTTATGCAATGACTTCAGGGTTTTTACGCTACAGGTTGAGACCCGTAGCTTGATGGCATGCAAAAGGTCATCGGTTCGACTCCGATATTCTCCACTAAACTGGCACAATTGAAATTTATTTCGATTGTGCCAGTTTCATTTTTGTCCAAACCCCTCTTCAGATGAGCGATGTAGGAAAATAAAGGATTTATTTCTGAGGTTCGACACTCATCATTTTTCTTGTTATAGGTAATTCCCCCGGGAAAGATGAAATTCTGAAGTCTTACTTTCGTATTGTATTGACTGGAAGTCCACAGGGACGTGAGGTTTCGTGAAAAGACAAGTAATTCATCAACCGATTTTTCAAGGTTCGACACTTTTTTTGAGTAGCGTTCCAATTGATTGTTGATTTCAACTCTTTCTGCTTTGAATTTATCCGAAAATTTCACGAACTGTTCCCTTGATATTTCTTCCAAAATGAATCTTTCCTCTAGTCTGTCCAACTTGGAATTGACTTCTAAAAGTTGTTTTCTGATGAGTTGCTCTTCGGTTTGTCTGGTTTGAAGATGAGAGGACAAATTAGACAGGATCTCACGTTTCATCAATTTAGATAATTCTTGAGAAAAACTAATCTGGTAAGGGGTGAGCATCCCTACAAAATCATCGTGCATCTTTTTAGCACTCCTGTTATTGCAGCAGCCTACGGTTCTGCACTTGTAATACCAGAGGTTTTTCTTCTTAACTATATAACCCGGCATGGAAGCCCCACATTGGTCACACTTGACAAAATTCTTTAGTGGGATTTCTTCATTTTCATGCTTTACCGTGTAACCATGATGGTTTCCATCCAGGATATCATTGACTTTCAAGAAAATCTCCTTGCTTACCATAGGTTCCTGTTTGCCTTCTATGACCTTGCCTTCCAGTACTGGATGTGTCAATAAACCACAATAAAACGGATTTTTCAATAGAGCCGATATTTTCTGGTGGTAGATTTTTATGCCGAGTGCATTTAACCTATCTTTTATTTCTTCAATTGACAGGTTTTCTTGTGCTTTCCATAAAAAAGCATTCTTTAGTAGCTTTCCTGTCTGGTTAAGCACCATTTGCCTATTTCTTCCAGTGCCAACAACATCATATCCCATCGGGACACGATAACACCATTCACCCCTTAAAATGGCTTCCTTGACGCCTGACATACATTTCTCCCGTCTTAACTGATTGTCATACTCAGAGAATATATACTGGATATTCTGTTGCAAACTACCACTTGGAGTTGTTGAATCTGTCGGCTGAGTGACAGATACAACCAATACCCCTTGTTTCCTGAGCTGCTCAGTGATATAGATGGCATTGGCTCCGCTTCTTGAAAAACGGTCAACACTGTAGACAATGATAAAAGAAACTTTCTCTTTTGACTTTTTGACAAAAGAAAGCATCTTGTTAAACTCCTTTCTCTCATCAGTCTTAGCACTCTCATAGGTTCCGCCAAAGCTACCGACAATACTGTAATTGTGTTTTAATGCGTACAATTCACAGGCTTTTTTCTGAGTCGTCAGGCTCATGTTGTTGTCTGCCTGTTCTTTTGTCGATACCCTTGTATAGATGACACAATTGTTTGTCGATGCCCCTTTAGCCAAGTTTCCTTTGGCAAAGGTGCTGAATTTATCAAGTATATAATTGTCTTTAGTCATTGTATTTTATAGTGTTTTTGTTTACCATTCTTTTCCAGTGAATTCATCCAAACATTTTGCCAAGAGGATATCGCAAAACATATTTAATGAACTTAGCATTTTTTGTGCCATTTCTTCAGACATACCTTCAAACTCAGGGCAAGAGCGCAGATCTTCAAGTGTAATATTTTCTTTTCTCAAATTCAAACTTATTTTTTATCGGTTGGTGTATTTGTTTCTGGCTTCTTTGAACCTTTCATCATGCTGTCAATAATGGAAGCGGCACTAGCAATTCCCAAAATCCAAAACAGAGTTTTGCTTGTCATAGGTTTTGTTGGGACTATACCAACGGGTTCAGGTTTTTTGAATTTTAGTTTTGGCAAGTTTATTTTCTGGGGTGTTACTATTTCTTTCAGCTTCTGTGATGCAAAAGCAGTTGCTAGTATGTCCATTGATTCTGACTCCTGTTCTTTGTCAATGGTATCTATAGATTCATTTTCTTTAGAACTTATCTCTTCTGGTAATGATTCTTCTGCACCTTGCATATCATTAGTCGGAATGCTCTTTTCTGTAACGTTCTTTTTTCTGCTGATAGGATTCTTTTCGTACAGTGGCCCAGAAAATATGTTGATTTCAGTCATGGTATTGAATCTTCCTGAGTGGTAGGCTACTCCAGCTACAACCTTGATGATAAAATCGCAGTTGTGAGTAAGTGCCTGATCACCTTTGAAATTGCCTCCCTTGGTGGCCTGAACAATGGAAATGAAAGATTTAGTTGGATTTTCTTGTTTTACCAGTTCCAAGAACTCATTATCAATTCCTGCATTGTTGATTGAGTCAATGAATACAAAGTCGCAAGACTTGGATGGTAGATACTCCCTGATGGATTGCCTGTCCTTGTTTTCTGCAAATGTAACCTTGCTACCTCCTATGGCTTTAATCTTTTCCTGTAGAGTAACCGATTCACCCTCCTCGGCTGCAATGTAAACTACATCCCCAAAATACTCCTGCAAATAGTCTGCAAAGCGGATTGAAAAGTTGCTTTTACCACCTTTGGGTAGTCCCCAGATGATAGCAGAAAACAGTTTAGATGGTTTTCCAATCAGTTCCAAGAATTTGCCTTCAAATTCCAAAGAATCAAATTTCTTTTCTATCAGCTCATCACCTGTAAATTCTTTTACCTTCTTTTTTTCAGCTTGAAATTCATCGATAGTATTTCCTACAGTTTTTTCTTTCATAAAATTGAACCTGAATACCTTTTCCGAAGCGGGTTCGGGACTATTTGAAGGTTCTATTCTGTTTTGATTGCCATTAAGATTCATTCTGACTTCTTTAATGTAATCATAGGCCGTTGTTCTACCTATTTCCAGTTGTTTGGCGATCTGACCGTAACTCATGCCAGATTCTTTTAGCTTGTACGCTTTGATTTTGATATTCATTTTAAATAATTTGCTTGTTTTTAGTACTAACACTACTAACAGCCATTAGAAGGTGTTAGCATTGTTAGTAGTGTTAGTATTGGTTTTTAAGTTGTTTTCTCCGGCTTGTTTGTCCAGAACCCGTTTGACTTTCATCTGGTTTATGCCTAGTCTTTTTGCGATTTCATATTTGGATATTGATGGCTCTGAGCTTCGAAGTTCCAATATGAGCATTTCCGTTTGATCAGTCTCATCACTGCTTGGTAAAGACAAATGATCCCTTTCTTTACCAAAACCTGAGAATTCAAATCCGAGAAAATTGAAGGGTTTGATTATTTCGCACAAGATGACATTATCCGAGTCAAATACCACATCCGTATCCCTTGCCTTGATTTGCTTGATGTATCTCAAGGACCCATCCCTATGACTCTTGCCAATGGCAAAGATGCTGTCAGCGAAATTTGCCAAATGCTTACTTCCGGCCATATCATTGATGCCAATGGGGTTGAAAGGACTTCGTTTAGGCGTATGCGCCAAAATCAGCAGGGAAAGCCCATGCTTCACTTTGAGTTCTTTAAGCCTTTTCATCAGCGGAAGGGCTTCCTTTGCAGATTCTGTCGTTTCAGTCTTTAGCCAGGTCAGGTTGTCAATGATAAGTACAGTGGCATTGTAAATACCTACTGCCTTCTCTATGGAGGAGAACAATGTCTTTTCAAAGTCGTCAAAATTGGTGCAGTCAGGATTGATGTCTATTCTAAGGAAACGGTCATCAAAATCATAGTGGCGGGTATAATTATCTGAGTATCGCTTTTCAAATTGTTTCATGCTCATTTCAAAATCAAAATAAAGCACGACCTGTTGGTAAGCTTCCAAACGGAATCCTCTTACCGGCTCTCCCCTTGAAATGGAATCTGCTATCTGAACGGATAGAATGGATTTGCCAATATTGGTATCCGCAAACAAAATACAGATTTCTCCTTCATGCCAAAGCTCTGAAAATAACATCTTGGGAATCGGTTTCAAGCTGGCAAGCCTCATAGTTTCACTTGCGGAGCGGATGTTAAGAAACTCATCAAATTCCACTTCTTTTGAAAACGACTTCAGATCTTCTATTTTTTTAAGTCTAGTAAAGTTCAGTGGATTCATTTAATGTCAGGTTGATGTATGAGAAATTGTTTCCTGTCGGTTTAGTTCTGATGGTGACATGATGGCCTGAGAGATTCGTATCCAATGCCTCAAGTCGTAAAATCTCCTTTTCCAAAGGACTGAGGAAATGACTTCTGGATTCAAGCATGGAATTATGAACGTCTACAAGGTCAGAAATCAGACTATTTTGAAGATCAATGTACTCTTGCCTAGAGTCGTGTCTTTTGCAATAAGATTCCAGTTTCAGGGACATGACTGAAATTACCCTTTCAAGTTTTGAGTGACTCATCAATGTTTAAAAAGGGGTTTAGGGTGAATGGAATAATAAATGGTCTGTTCGGTGTTCGGGCGAAAAACCCTGTTCGAATGCTGTCCCGAACATACATGCAACAAATGTTGCAGTAAACGTTTTGCATCTGAAGTGCAATCCGTTTTTGAGTTGGTTAGGTTAAAGAGATTATTAATTATCATGTAAAAACGGGTCGGTTTTTAGTTCTGTCCGAACCCGTTTGCGATGATAAATTTTTAAGGAGGCGAAAACTGGACAAACTCCTGCAAGTAGCTCCAACTTGGAGGAGAATTCGACTTCAACTAGTTTTTATAAACTATACTATATTGAATGTTAAGTAATTACAAGATATTAATTATCATTTAAGGCATGTTGCTTTTCCAGTTCTTTAAGGATTTTTTTCTTGGTTTGCTTGTTTTCTAATTTGGATTCAACCATTTGGAGGTAAGATTTTTTCAAATCATCAAAAAAACCACCATGATCATAGTAGTTACCTTGATTGGTTATTCCTTTAGAAAAATTGGATTCCCAGTCTCCAAGTTCGATACCAAAAAATGGTGCCAGACTTTCTACGGTATTTGTGACCTCGCCTTCCCCTTTATCAATTAGCCCGGTATGATGCAATGCATATACAAGCTTGACAAAATTGTTTTTATTTCTTCCGTCAGTCCATTTGACAATTTTGGAGACTTCCTTCTTGCGTTTTTCTCTGGTCTGTTCAATTACTTTCTGTTCCTGCATTGGTAATTCAGAAATATACGTCTCAGGAAAGAACTCCTTTTTGGCTCTGTATTTTACCAGTGCCTTAAACCATTTTGTTTTGTCTGTATCTTCTGGGTTTATAATAAAACTGGTTAGTGGTATTGTTCTGGTTTTTTGAAACAAATATTCTTTCTTTATGAATACATTCCAGAGCATGAAGTCTCGTTCTTCCTTTGACTCTGTTTCAATAAATCTTTTAAATTTTTCTATACTCCAATCACGTTTTATCTTGAATCTTGATGTCAGTTCTCCTTTATAGTCATACGTTTCATAATATTTTGCAAATGGTAATTTTATTTTCCAAATAGATCTTCTAACTTTAATTATATTTTCAGATAGTTTTTGAGGTACTTGCTTTAAGTAATTAACTCGGACTTCATCAATAAGTACATTTAGAATTTCGTCAATTGACCTGCCGATATCATAAGTCCAATTGAAAGTGTCAGCCACCTTTTGTGAAAATTCGTCCAGTTCCAGTTCTGATGTAAAGATAAATCCTAGTCCAAAAAGTTCAGCGGCCTTATCTGAATTACGGGCCTCCGTCAGGAATTTGTTTCTAGAATACCTAAGTTTTTGGATGTATCGGTTTTTTAATGCTTCAAAACTATCGTCTGTAAAATTCATAAGGGGGCGCGAAAATAATTCACTTACCTTTTTTTGTGAAAAAATGATACTAACAACTACTAACAATGCTAACACACCAATGAGCTGTTAGTATGTTAGTAGCGCAAATTTGATGTTTATATATGGAATTATTGAATAATCTACTTGTCAATAATTTCCCACTTTAGGTTTAATTGAATTTCATTCGCTGTATTCGCACAGCGTTTAAAATGGCTAACAAAGCCACTCCAACATCCGCAAACACTGCCTCCCACATAGTCGCCAATCCTCCTGCGCCCAAACCAAGTACTACGATTTTCACTCCAAAGGCCAAGGATATATTTTGGAACACTATCATTCGAGTTGCTTTTCCAATTTTTATGGCCGTAACAATCTTCGATGGTTGATCGGTCTGTATCACCACGTCAGCAGTTTCAATGGCTGCATCACTACCCATTGCTCCCATTGCAATTCCTACATCACTTAATGCCAATACCGGAGCATCATTAATGCCATCACCGACAAATGCCAATACCTTTTTTGCGTCCTTTTTCAACTCTTCTACCTTTTGAACCTTGTCTTCCGGTAGCAAATCACCAAAAGCTTTATCAATACTTAATGACTGAGCAACTTTTTGTGTGATAGAATCTTTGTCCCCGCTCAACATTACAATATCTGTAATACCCATATCATGCATATCTTTAATGGATTGAGGAGCATCTTGCTTTAACTGATCAGCGATTATTACATAGCCTGCAAACTTATTATCAAAGGCAACTACAACTATACTTTCAACAATAGAATCTATTTTTTTGTCATATTCAATGTTGAATTTTCTAAGAAGTTTGGTATTGCCTGCCAAAACCTGCACGCCGTTCACTTTGCCCTTCAAGCCATGACCCGAAATTTCCTCGATGTCCCTGGCTTCATACATCTGTTCCTCCTTTTGATGTTCAACTATGGCTTTAGCAATAGGATGAGTTGATTTACTCTCCAATGCAGCCAATATTTTCATAAACTCCTCTCTTGCTGAATTATTAACTATAATATCCCGAACTTTAAAGACCCCTTGCGTCAAGGTACCTGTCTTGTCCATGACGACCGTGTTGATCTTAGTCATCAGGTCAAGATAATTCGAGCCTTTAAACAAAATGCCATTGCGCGATGCAGCCCCAATACCGCCAAAATATCCCAGCGGAATAGAAATCACCAACGCACAGGGGCAGGAAATGACCAGGAATATCAAGGCTCGGTACAACCATTGGCTAAAGTTATAATCGTCAACCAGGAAATAAGGCACAAACACTACTGCCAGTGCCAGGAAGAATACAAAGGGTGTGTAGATTTTTGCAAATTTTCGTATGAACAACTCTGTCTTTGCTTTTCTCGCCGTAGCATTTTGAACCATATCCAGTATCCTGGCCAGCGAACTGTTTGAAAATGACTTTGTCACCTTGAGTTCAATCACTTTATCAAGATTCAGCATACCTGCAAGCACCTGTTGCGATTTATAAATGGACCTTGGTTTGCTTTCTCCTGTCAGGGCGGCTGTATTGAAACTGCTGCCCTCGCTCAGCATTTCTCCGTCCAGTGGAACTTTTTCCCCGGCCTTAATCTGTATAATCTCTCCAATAGCCACTTGCTCCGGCTTTACCTTCCTGTATTGATCATTTCTAAGCACAGCCACCTCTGTTGGTCTGACATCGAGTAAGGCTTTTATGTTTCCTTTGGCCCTTCGCACGGCAGCACTTTGGAAGAGTTCACCGATGGCATAAAACAACATTACAGCAACACCTTCCGGATATTCCCCTATGGCGAAGGCACCCAATGTCGCAATGGTCATAAGGGTAAATTCCGTAAAAAACTCTTTCTTCTTCAAGGCTTCCCATGCTTCCTTCATGACCGGAAATCCCACAGGAATATATGCCAGAAGATACCAGGATAACCTGATGTAATCCTTGAAAAAACCAACTGGAAAATAGTCCATCGCAATCCCTGTTAACAAAAGGACAAGACTAATAATCGAAGGTATGTACGGCCTCCAGGCACTGGGTTGCTCTTGAGCCTTTCCATTCCGATTCTCATCTTCAATATCATTTGAGATGGACCCTTGATTGATATTGAGTAAATCCTTGGCATCGGCCTTGGAATAGACCTTTTCTTCGAGAGAGCAACAGGTCATTCTTCCCTGCGAGTCGTATGTATGTTTATGGTTTGGATCTGTGTTTATCATATTTTCACATTAATCTTTTAGTTGTTGACTTATAATGAATATACCTTTCTCCATGCTCTTTCTCCAGGAACTCTTCTTCCAATCGTATTTGTATCTGGATAATGAAGTAAGAAGTAAAAAAGCAGAAGAAGGTCAGGAAATTTGGCAGGATCAGGAACATACCGAACACGGTGGCTATAATTCCTAAAAATATCGGGTTCCTTGAAATACGGAATACCCCGGCGGTTACCAGGTCTGTATTATTCGCCTTATCAATGCCAATTCTCCAACTGTTGCGCATCTGCGACTGGGCGATTACAATCCAGATCAGTGAAATATGCAGGATCACCAGTCCGGCTATATCAAGTGCAATATCCTGGTGGTCAAACTCCGCCTTAATATGTATATTGTAGTACGGATTGGCAAGCGAAAAGACAAGGACCACACCTATTAGCAGCCCGATCAGTATTATCATGACAAAGCCAATATAATTATGAGCTGTGTCCTCCTTGCCAAATGTGACTGGGTTAATTCCAGTCTTTTTATATACCCTGTATGAAGGAATAACAAATGTCACTGCTAGGTATATTAGCAGGAAAATGGGCAGGTAGATTTGCAAAAAAGTTTTCATATCAATGCTCATGTTCGCCTGAATTAGTCATTTTTGCCAATAAGAAAAATGCACCCTTCACTACTACCTTTGAATCCATTGGAATATCTTTCAGCAGTGTAATTTCACTATACCCAACATCAGTAGTTCCCTTGCGAACAGGAATCATTTCATAGGTGCTTGATTCTGTTGATTCAGCCGTCTTTGCCTCTTTATGCTCGTGACCGTGCGCATCTTCCTTTTCTTCTGCCTCGCCTGGGCTGTGTTCATGTCCATGCTCCTCTTCTGAATGACCATCCTTTTGTATAAAAATAAAATCGTTACCCTGGTAACTAATAATGGCCTCTGTCGGAACAGCATTCACAGTAGCGTTTTCAAGACTTACCAAGGCAGTAATATTCATTCCGTCGATCAGACCCGTTTTGTCGCCTTCCACTGTAGCATGAACGGCAATTGCCTTCGTGTTTTGTTCAAATGTGTTGCTTATACTATAGATTTTTGCATCATACTCCTTACCAGGATTGTTTGTCAAGGTAAAATGTATGGTTTGACCATCTTTCAGCTTGTATAAATCCTTTTCATAAACAAATAAATCCAGGTGAAGCTGACTGTTGTCGATGACCTCTATTATAGGATTGTTGGCATCCACACTGCTCCCGATATTGACATGAATATGACTGACTGAACCGCTAATGGGACTGTAAATACTCACAACCTTCTGGATATTATCGCTGGTCAGGGAGGAAGAACTTATCCCAACAAGCTCCAGTTGCTTACCCAGGCTTGATTTGCGTGCCTTTAAAATCTTTACTTCTGACTCACTTTGTTGCAAAACCTTTTGGGTTCCGGCATTGCCGGCCTGCAATTCTTGCTGACGCTTATATTCAAGCTCAGCCAGGGCGAGCTTGGAAGACACACTCAGGTATTCCTCTTGCATGGCAATGAATGAAGTATTGGCAATAGTAGCAATTACCTGTCCCTTCCTCACAACATTACCAGTCTGCACCAGAATGGACCTGATAACTCCACCCATCATGGCAGTTGCAGTAGCACGGTTCTGGTTAGGCACCTTCAATATGCCATTTGCCTTCAGGGAGGCTGTCAATTGTTTTTTCTCAATGCTCCCTAATTCTAATTTGATGGATTTGACTTGTTCAGGCGAAAGCTCCACTGAATTCTCGTTTCCATGTGTCTCATGTGCGTGTTCCTCCTTTTCCTTTTCAGATGTTGCTGGTTTATTCCCGCACGCTGTCGCAAAAATGACAAGCAGAAATATTTGGATTATTATGATTATTTTTTTCATTTGTTATTTACTCATTAAAAGGTTGATGTTGATGACCGACTGGTTGACCATTTGGATAGATTGCAGATAACCAAGCTGGATATCGGTAGCGGTTTGCAAGGCCTGGAGATATTCTACATAACCAATGTCACCACTGGTAAAACTTGTTTTGGAGACCTTGATAATCAAGTCTGCGTTCGACAGGGACGAAGTTTTATAATATTGGTACTGCGCCAGGTTCTGATTGTACTGTTCAAAGGCATTCTGAAGCTCTGACTGCAAGACCAGCTTTTGATTGTCAGCTTGCCTTTGCAGGGACTGCTGCTTAATATCAATGGATTTTATCCTGGTCGAAGTGCTGAAGAATGTCAGCGGAATACTGATACCAATATTGATACCCTGAAATCTCTTGCTGCGGTCAAAATAAATACTATTGCCATCAATGGTTTGTGTCCCAATCAGGGACTGGTTAAAATAACCAATTGTCAGGTCAGGAAGGACTTGCGCCGCTTCCAGCTTCTTATTTTGTCCGGCAATAATCGCATTCTGATACATCAGCTTCAATGCCGGATTATTGGCCAAGATAGCTGTATCGAAATCATTGACAAGCGTTAACGGCTCAAATTCTCCAGTATCCGCCACAGCAAAGTCCTCTTGGTAGTTCAGGTATGCCTTTAGGGTGGTATAAACTGTTGTTCTATCACTTTCATTCTGACGCACAAGTAACTTTAACCTGCCGGATTGCGCTTCAGCAGTTGCCTGGCTTAAAAGGGTTGTTTGTCCAGTCTTATGTTGGAGAGTAGCCACCTTAACAAATTCCATGTACATGCTGTCAAGCAAAATGAGCTTTTCCTTAGTTTTTTCAAGATACACCAACTGGTAATAAAGAAATTGAACCCTGGCCTTGATCTCATTTGCTGTTGCCTGTAGCTGCAACTGACTGCCCAAAAGTTCTGCTTTATATAAACCTGATCTGGCACTAAAGTATGAAGGAAAAGGAATGCTTTGGGAGACCTGGAATCCCAAATCCTGGTTGATACTGTTGTATTGACCATACTGCATCGTAAGGTTAGTTTTGGGAAGCTCAAAAATTGATTTTGTCAGCTTGTTTGCAGATTGCACCTCCAGCGTTGTCGCTTGGAGAGACTGGTTATTTTTCAGGGCAATTGACACTGCCTCATCCGCTGTAATTTTCCTTGCGGTTTGAGCTGATACATTTTGACAGGTCAGCACCAGTAGAATGGATATTATGAGTGATGTATTCATTTTCGGTTTAATTTTTCGAGTAAATATTAAGTATAAAAGCGGTAATACGAACAGCGTGAGGAAGGTTGCAGTAAATAACCCGCCAATGACAACTGTTGCTAGTGGTTTTTGTACTTCCGCACCAGCTCCGTGTGAAAGAGCCATTGGCAGAAATCCTAAAGACGCAACAGCCGCCGTCATCAGCACAGGTCGCAACCGGATTTTTGTTCCTTCCCTGATCCTGGCCAGGACATCACTGATCCCTTCCTTTTCAAGTTGGTTGAATGTGCCAATAAGCACAATGCCGTTTAATACCGCAACTCCAAAAAGGGCTATGAAGCCTATTCCGGCTGAAATACTAAAGGGCATATCGCGTATCATTAAAGCAAACACCCCGCCTATGGCACTCATCGGGATAGCTGTATAAATAAGTAGTGCCTGTTTGGCTGAATGGAATGTAAAATAAAGCAAAACAAAAATCAGTGCCAGCGCAACCGGGACTGCAACCATCAGGCGTTTGGATGCTGCCTGAAGATTTTCGAATGTGCCCCCGTATGAGAAATAATATCCTTCCGGTAGTTTCACCTTTGCACCAAGTTGCTCCTGAATATCCTTTACCACACTGGCGACATCCCTGTCCTTGACATTAAAGCCTACCACAATCCTTCGTTTGCCATCCTCCCGGCTTATCTGTGCAGGACCAAGTTCCATTTTGACTTCGGCTACCTGTGAAAGGGGAATTTGCGCCCCGTTCCCAACAGGAATAAATAAGTGCGCAACATCCTCTACATCTTTCCGGTGAGAGCTGTCAAGCCTGACAACAAGATCAAATTTTCTTTCGTTTTCAAACACTACTCCCGCACTCCCTCCAGCAAAGGCCGTACTGACCAAATGGTTAATATCTTCAATATTCAACCCGTAATTAGCAATTTGCGACCTATTATATCGTATGCTGATCTGCGGCAAGCCCTCGACACGCTCTACCATTGGTTCAGTGGCTCCTTCAATATTTCTAATAACCCCTGCAACCTTGTTGGCGTTGGACAGAAGCGTATCCAGGTTCTCACCGAATATCTTGACAGCCACATCCTGGCGGATTCCGGTCATCAGTTCATTGAACCGCATTTGGATGGGCTGGTTCTTTTCAAAAAAGACCCCCGGTATGTTCTCCAGTTTTTCCATCATTGCATCCGCCAGTTCATCATAGCTCTTCTCCGACTTCCATTCCTTCTGGGGTTTTAAAATAATCATCATGTCGGTAGCCTCCGGTGGCATTGGATCAGTCGGGACTTCCGCAGCGCCTGTCTTACCGACTACCATTTTCACCTCATCAAATTCCTTTACAAGTCTTGAAGCCTGCATAGAAGTTTCTATACTTTGGGAGAGCGAAGTACCCTGCGGCAATATGCAGTGAAATGCAAAATCGCCCTCTGCAAGCGTCGGTATGAATTCCCCGCCCATCCTTGAAAAAGTGAACACGGATAAGCCAAATATTGCCACAGTAACGATCACTATGACTGTTCTGAACCTTATGGCCATCTCAAGCAATGGAGAATATATACGCTGGAAAAAATTCATGAGCCTGTCGCTGAATGTCACCTTATGAGAAATATCCTTTGGCAGAAATAGTGCACACATCATTGGTATATAAGTCAAAGACAGGATGAGAGCCCCAAAAATTGCGAATCCGACAGTTTGGGCCATTGGCCTGAACATTTTTCCCTCTATTCCAATGAGTGTAAGGATTGGTATATAAACTATCAGGATAATGATTTCACCGAATGCTGCACTACTGCGTATTTTGCTGGCTGACAGGAATACCTCCTCATCCATTTCCCGTTGGGTAAGCCTGCCGACACTTTTTCGCAGGCCAAGATGATGAAGTGTTGCCTCAACTATAATAACCGCTCCATCCACAATAAGTCCAAAATCAATCGCACCCAGACTCATAAGGTTGGCACTGACTCCAAAAACCCGCATCAGGCCCAGCGCAAATAGCATGGATAGCGGAATAGCAGAAGCCACGATAAGTCCCGCCCTTAAATTGCCCAGGAAAATGACCAGTACAAAAATGACAATAAGGGCTCCTTCTATGAGGTTTTTCTCAACTGTTGAGATAGCCCGGTCAACAAGCTCCGTCCGGTCCAGGAATGGCTCGATGACCACATCACCAGGCAGCGATTTCTGAATGACTGGTAGTTTGTCCTTTATACGAGCAACTACATCCCCACTATTTGCTCCTTTGAGCATCATGATAACACCTCCCACAGCATCCTTTTCACCATTAAAGGTCATGGCACCATAACGGACTGCACTCCCGAAACGCACCTCTGCAATGTCCTTTATAAGTATAGGAATACCATTGGGGTTGGATTTCACGATGATATTGCGGATATCGTCAAAAGAGGTCACCAGACCGATTCCCCTGATAAAATAGGCGTTGGGCTTTTTGTCAATATAGGCCCCACCTGTATTTTCATTGTTTTTTTCCAGTGCTGTGAATATGTCTGAAATAGTGACACCCATCGCAAGAAGTTTTTCAGGATTGATTGCCACCTCATATTGCTTCATCTGACCCCCAAAACTGTTAACCTCAGCAATTCCAGGAGTGCCTATCAGTTGCCTGGCTACTATCCAGTCCTGCATTGTTCTCAGGTCCATAGCCGAATATTTATCCTCGCTTCCTTTTTTCGGGTGAATAATATACTGGTATATTTCACCAAGTCCTGTACTTACAGGAGCAAGTTCAGGAGTGCCTATCCCTTTGGGAATCATGCCTTCTGCCTCTTTGAGACGCTCATTGATAAGCTGGCGGGCAAAATAAATGTCTACCTCATCCTTAAATACAACCGTAATAACTGATAACCCAAAACGCGAAATACTTCTTAGCTCCTCAAGCCCCGGCAGATTGGCAATGCTGCGTTCAATAGGATAGGTGACCAGTTGCTCCACCTCTTGACCCGCCAATGTAGGACAGGTTGTAATGATTTGTACCTGGTTATTGGTAATATCAGGAACGGCGTCAATGGATAATTTTGTGGCGCTCCAAACACCCCAGATAATGAGCACGAATGTCATTATCCCAATGAAAATTTTGTTTTTTATACTGAATGAAATGATTCTATCTAACATCTTTTTTGTTCTTAATAATTTTAAATAATGGAGATGTGCCGTAGATACAGGTAACGACCAAAAATTCCTTATTGATTTAAAACCTGCAAGTAATAAATAATACCAAAGGCATGACTCATGGACAGACCTTTACTACGACACCTAAAAAATTAAGAAACGATCTTAGGCGGTTGCCAGATAGAATGGGAATAGCTAGAGAAAGAAGAATGATAATAGTCTGAGTGTCCAGCAAATTCTGCTATATTTAGCTCCAAATCAGATACTTGATCTACAAGAACTGGAGTAGCACAACATGAGCAGATACAAAAAGGGGTACAGAGGTCGTTTTCCTCTTCATGGTGATCCTGGGCTTGCTCCATTGTAATAGGTTGTTCATGCGATTCGCTACCACAGTTATCATTGCAAGGCAATACAAGCAAAGTCAGCAGGTAAACCCACAGAGCATTGGTTAGTATTTTCTTGACTTTCTTCATTTTGAATTACAAAAATAAAATAAACCTGTTAATTCTCCAACTTTACTTGACTTTCTAAATTTGATAATAACTTACCGATTAATTTTTAATTACTGGAATCATTAGACTCTGTAAATAATAGCTGGTTGCCAAAGGGATCAATTACGGTAATGCATGGGGAACCCCAGGTGGCCATATCCAGCCCCGGCCTATTGTATGGATAGTTCTTGTCAATTAATTGCTTGTGATATTCCTGTAAGCCTTTGCAAACTATGTAAAACTTGCCTCCAGGGGTATAGTCTCCATGATGCTCCGTTAAATGCAGTTTGATTCTGGCCTTTGATACTTCCATATAAACTGGGGCTGTTTCATCAAAGCGGTGTTCCCATTCTATTTTAAACCCAAGCCAATTTATGTAGAATTCCTCAGCCTTTTTCCTGTCGAAAATACGAAGCATAGGTGTGACAGACATTTCAGATAAGACTTCCATTGCTCCTATATCTGGACCTGCTTCATGCTGCTGATACTTACCAGATTCTGCCTTTTTTCTATAATGTTGTATTAGCAGGAGCAGAGTGCCAAGAAAATACAGGGAGATTCCTACATATACCTGCGGTCCACAGAGAACAAGTAAACCCACAAAAGACAAGATTAGGAATGCTGAGTTAATACCTAGAGTTAAACACTTAATATAGGGTATACTGCGGCTTAAGACAGCCAAAATATTGAATAGGCCACTCAATATAATTGCTATCCCTGAACCGATGAATCACAAGTGATGCTGTTCGAACTTGCCTATTGGGAAAACAAAGCAGATATGAATGATGCCTAACAACACCATTGCCAAACCAATACTGATCCTAACCCAGTACATCATCAATTACAACATGAATTATTATTCTGTATCGGCGGACACTTGACGCTCCCGTAACTGCAATAAACACAGCAATCCCCATTCTTAGGTTTAAGGACCTTGCCACAGCCTTCACATTCATAAAAATACTGGCAAGCATCTGTTGGCATGGTTTCCCGTTTGCAATGACCACATTCAGGGCAGGTAATTACTGATTCCAATATCACTTGAACTGACATATTATTTCTTTTTGCAACAATCGTCTTCCTTTTCACTGCATGATTTATCCGTGTCACATGCTTCAGTACCTGAAAAATAGACTGCAAAAAGTGCAGCAACTTTGTCAGCTCTTTCTTTGCCTATGTTTTTAGCATAGATCTCGTACCCATCTTTCCTCCAGCGATCCTGGGTTTCCTGGCTGCCCAATTCCTTATTAGTTCTTACAATAACCAGCTCCTTTTTAAAGTAATCCTCTATTTGCTTTTTTATGATGCCAGCTTCCTGTTCATTGATCAATCCTGAGTCTTTGGCAAATGTTGTTAAATCTGTCGCTATAACTCCGGCTTCCTCAATGCTCAACTGATCCACTTCCATGCCTTTGTACCATTTGTCCTTACCCATCATACTGGCATTTAATTCCTTTATTTTTGAATTTTCGGAAATAAGTTTAGCCTCAATATCATGTTTCTTGAAAAGTGATTGAATCAGGTCTTCATCTGTTCCTTCATTCCAGACAACAGCAATAACAGTTCCCTGCCTGTTTGACCATGTTTCCTTGATCTGTTTTTCCTTGTCTGTATCTATAAATAGAGGTTTCAGGCGGCTCCCGCAGCCAATCTCAGGTGCTGCACCGCACACCAATGGCACTTTGTAAAATGTAATGATTCCCGATTCTTTAATCCCATTAGTCCAGGCAGTAATTCGGAATGCCAATATCCCCAATATTGAACATATAATTATGGTCGCTTTTTTCATAGAACTATTTTTTAATAATTGTTTCTTTAACTGAGTATCCGGTAGAATTGATGGATTCCTTGATTTTATCTATAGATATTTTTGCCTCGTCAAACTGAATAAGGGCATTTGATTTTTCGTATGAAACATTCACAGAGATTATTTCAGAGTGTTTATTTAATGCATGTATGATGTGCTGTTCACAACTTTCACAAGTCATTCCCGAAATCTTAAATTCTGCTGTTTGTAAATTCTTGCTACCTGTTATACTTCCTTGTTTTTCCTGAGTTGGATAAAAGACATGTGAGTATAATGGAAAAGCAAGCATTCCAATGGTGAAAACGGTAACTATAAGCAAAAAGGATTTTGATTGCCAAAATGAAGTTTTTTTGATCTCGCATCCGCATTCATCGACGTTTGCTTTAGCTGGCCTGAATTTCTGATACCAGGCTACACCTAAAATCAGGAATGTAAACCCTGCCAGGTAAGGTCTTGCAGGTTCAATCCAGGAAAAGTTGGATGCTGCACCCCCTGCTCCGGCAAAAATGACTAACAATGGGGTTATGCAGCAAAGAGATGCCGCTACAGCAGATAAAAGACTCGCACCTATCAGCTTCCCCTGTTTCATATCGTCTTCGTTGTAATATTTTGCGTGTTGATATGCTTAAAAAAGGGCTTAAGAATTTTCATATGCTCTTCTTTAAGAGAATAGTAGATAGTCTGGCCTGCCCGCCTTGCTTCTATTATATTGCCGTCCTTTAGTTTTCTTAAATGCTGGGACACCGCCGGAATGCTCATCTCCAGAATATCGCTCATGTCGCAAGGGCAAAGCTCACCTTCTTCCTCTAGCAGGTACAATATCTTCAACCTGTTTTCATTTCCCGCAAGTTCAAGCACTCTCCCCAGCAAGGCAAATGACTTCGCATTGGCTTCTATCTTGTCTTTACAAGCCATGATTTGAGCCTGGTCAGCAAACACCCTTAAACATGTAATTTTATCCATAATATCGGGGCAAATATAATAAGTTTTCTTATTTAAGCAAATACTTAAATACATATAACCAAAAACAAATTAGAATTCAAAATAGAAAAATACGCTCAAATCGAAACTGCTTAAAACTTTTCTTATTTGTTATGCAAAATGTTACGCAACAAGCCCAAAATAAAAAAGGGATTCATTTACTGAAACCCTTGATTTTACTATTTGTGACCCCGGAGAGGCTCGAACTCTCGACCCGCTGATTAAGAGTCAACTTCACATCAAAAGATTCTAGTTGAGAATGTCATAATGTTTAAATTAGAAGTCATTCAAAAGTTCGACATTTCGCCAATTGCCTCCACCTTCGCCCTTCGTAGCCTTGGCGAAGTAGGGCTTCGCCCACCCAGTCTTAGTATCAGGGCTTCGGTGGATGTTATCCACTTTAAGGCTTTCAATTTCTTGAAAGCCTTGTTTTTTTGCACTGTATAAACATTTTGGCATAAAAAAACCAAATTTTTATTATAAATCACTGAATTGTCAAAATATCGATCTAATAATTAATCTATCTTTGAATCCTGTTATAAAAAAGGGAGGGTTCCCGATGAATTCATACAAAAAGATATCAATATATATTAAGGATTTTTTGTTTCAATCAATCATCTTTTATCTTACACTACTTTCTCCATTGGGGAGTTTGGGGTGGAAATTGGGTGTGTTTGAAAAGCCAATGTATTATGATATAATATATGAATCCAAAAGATCATCCCTTCCTATATTAATTTCACATACATATTACTTCTTTCTCTTTTATTTCGGTTCATTTTTGTTAAGTGCTTTTCCGATAATGTGTAATATTTATTTTATTCGCATAAATAAATTTCGATTATTTGAAAATGACTTTATACTTTTAAAAGTATTGTTCATGATTTCGGCTAATCTAGCCTATTTATACATTTGTATGTTTTTATATTCGGAGTTAATTTATCGTGATTTTTTATTTCCTCTCGGGCTCACACTAACTATTTATTTAATTTGGTTTTTCATAAAAGTAAATAGAAATAAATCAGAGAATTTGTTGTCTTAAAAAGTTCGACATTTCGCTTATTGCCTCCGCAACATCGCTGTTTATTCTATGTCAAAGATACGAATTGAAAGCAAATCACAACACAGCCAGAGTAGTCCAAGTTGCTACCTAAGTTGTAGATTCTATGTCAAAGATACATAATAAAAGGAAATCATAACACCACTTGCTTTAAAAAGTTCTATTACACGAAATTTATCGAGTCTAATCAATTATCGACCAACCTTCAGCAAACATGCCATTAGATCTATATTTCCAAAAATCATGAGCATTGTACTTATCACCATTTTGATCAATTAAAAATTCATCAGAATGTTTTGCAATATATTCATCACCTTTGAAGTAAAGATGTTTCACTTTCTTCCCTTCATTGAGTGCTTGTTTAGCCTCTTCTCTAGTTAAATTATTGTTTTCAGACATATCTTCTTTCAGTTCCCTAAATCAAAGATACAAAAAGACACATAAGTTACATTCATGCATCAAAATAAATCATAAATAAATCAATTCATTATTTAAATAGATTCGTTCCTGATTTTTGCTTTATTTCTTTGATCTATAACAACTAATGTTCCTATTAGAATTAGTGTCCCAATTAAAATTGCAAATGTAAAATCTTTTTTGCCCTCATCGGGTGTTGCTCTCTCAAAAACAGTTTGTACTTCTGATATATTCATATTTGCTTTATTATAAATTTAAATTCTTTGCCATTATAATCAATCCAATCTATAGAATAGTTACCGATTACTAAAAGACATTTGCTATTTGAGGTTCTAATTTTCGAATTATAAACACCAATTTTAAACCCCGATTGTTCGAGTTCAGTACTTGAAATTACTATTTGATCTTTATCTTGAATTAGGCTTTTTAGTATCTCAATATTTCTAGTTAATTGGCTTTTGATTGGCTCTAGAAGCTTCACAGCTGATGCGATTTCATTTACTAACTCAGCTAATTTTCGTTCGTTCACTAAATTCTTTTGAGCATACTTACAGTAATCTTTTCGGCCAAATTTTTCTGGACAATAGCGCTGAAGTCCATGATGGGAATCAAACTCATCACCACAAAATTCGCATGTTTTTTTAAATGGATGTGTAGAGTAATACATTGATAGATATTTTAAATTAAAATGCTTTTTTGGATTTTAAGTACATAGAAATATCATCCTTAATTTCTTTTGTTGATTTAATACTACTTTGCTTAATATAAATTTCTAGTTCGTTCTTTGAAAATAACAATTTTCTTGCACCGCTGCGATGAAATGGTATATTTCCTAAATGAACATCTTTATATAAAGTAGAAAGTTTTCTACCTAAAAAAAATGCAGCTTGTTCTGCCGTTAAAAATTCATTGTCTATCTTATTAATTTGAGTGTTTTCTGGATGACAGAATTTTAGTTCATCGGCAACAGCCTTCCTAACTATTACCTCTAAGTTACTGTAGAAATCTTTTAATAGTTCGTTGATTTTGGGATTTGGAGTTTCCATATTATTGAAATACTCTGCAAAGGAAAATCAGAGACCATTACAGTTACAATGCATTAAATTTTAATGTATTGTTAATTTAATCCTTTTTAGAATTCCAATCTGGAAATAGTTTATTATAAATCCTTGGTTTCTTGTAATTTAACTCAACATTTCTGTTTAAATAATTCAAGACCGTTTCCTCATTTAATTCTTCTTTTTTATTTTTCAATACATTAAACCTCTCGCATATCCATTTTGCAAGAATTTCATTACTTTTTACGTTTAGAACATTGTTTTCAATGCATTTTTTAAAAAGTATACACAATTCTATGGCTTCAAAATTAAAAACAACTTTTCTGCCGTTATATTTATCATTAAATAGACTATCAAATAACCAAATAGCCGAATCATCCACAACGAAAATTTTCAACTTATCGCTCAAAATACTTGCAAATTCTTCATCAAATCTAACTCTTTTGGCCGTATTAGCTTTTTGCAATTCAAATCTTCTGTTATTTTCAAGCCATGTTCCGATTTTATCTAATCTTATAACTTCATTTTTTCTATCAGTCGACCTAACGAGATTGTATACACTATATTCAACCAGTCCAACAAAATTACCTTTTGAAGCATAACGATTTCCTATAAATAATACGGAATGGTATGATAAGATGGCTTGTATCTTATATGGGTCACATGTCAACAACTTGTATGCAAGAAAAATGTGATACGAATCGCTTGTTGACGGCAGAATTAAATGTTTTCTTTTCAAATTAATAGTCTCTGTAGTTTTACTATTTTTAAGTTTAACAACTACTGATTTATATAAAATTTTAAGATCTTCTCTATGAGCTTTAAATTCTTGCAAATTAAAATTCTCTTTAAAATAAGAATTCATTGTCTGGACAACCTCACAAACATTTATATCATAGACTTGTGAGGAGATTGTCTTATCCTTATCTTCTAATTTTTTCATAAATCTAATTTAATATTAATTGCATTCGCCGCTTTAATTTTCGCATCATCTAACACCTTAGCATAAATCATAGTTGTTTGAATATTTTTGTGTCCAAGCATCTTTGAAACTGTATAAATATCAACTCCTTTATTGAGTAATAATGTAGCGTATGTATGTCTGAAATTGTGAAAGCTTATCTTTTTAGTAATTCCTGCTGCTTGCAACCACTCCTTTAACTTTTTATTGTTATGGTCAGAATATTTGAGCCCTTTAAACACCAATTGCTGACTCTCTTCGATATCACCCAAAAGATTTCTTGCTTGTTCACTTATAGGATGCATTATAACATCTGCTGTTTTTTGCTGCTTTATGTGTATGAAGTATCTACCTTCAGTACACTGAATGTCTTTCCATTTTAACCCAATAATATCAGACCATCTGAGTCCTGTCAAAGCAGAGAACAATGCTGCATCTTTTAAATTACCAATATCAGTCTCAGTGTTGCTCAATTTTTGGAGTTCTTCTACTGTTAAAAACTCTCTTTTACTTTCAACTGTTGCTAATCGCTTTACACTGTTGCCAAAATCTTGAGTTAATAATTTTTTTTCATAGGCTTCAGTTACTACACATTTAAACTTATTAAAATAGCTAGACGCTGCATTTTGTGACAGTTTTATGTTGTTAATTGTACTTAATTGCTTGGCATTTTTTAAGTAGTTTTTAAATTGTTCACAAAACTCTTCATTGATATCTCCCATGCTACAATGACCCTGAGTAAATTCTCTAAAATGTCGCAAGGCACTTTTCCAATTACCATAATTATTTAAAGACCCTTGTCTTTCTCTGGTCATCTTCTCAAAAAATTGTAAAAAATCAAGCTTTTTATTATTGGCATTATACAAGCCATCTTGCTCATTTAGTATTTCTTTCTCTCGTTGTAATCTAACGCCTTCAGCAAACAAGAGATTCTCTTTATTTATCTGTTTTTCTTCTTTCGACTTTGGATTTTTATAGTTGTATCGCTTCAAAAATTCTCTTCTAGTGTATTTTCCATCTTTGCCCTTAACGGCTGGATAATAGTCGAGATAAAGACTTAGTCTTCCATCTGAAATTTCTTTGAATCTTACCTTTACACTCATGCTCTAATTTTCAAATTTAAATCCAGTATACTTCTCAACTAATTCCTTAGGTAAATAAGCCAAACTACCCTTCCTATATTTCGGTATGTTATTTTTTATAATAATCTGTCTTAGCCCTGACTCAGATATACCAAACTTCTCACGAATCTCAAATGTGCTTACACATTCATTGATAGTATAATTTTTCATTACTTGTTCTTCTTCTTTTGCAACTGAAGACTTTTGTTCTATTAATTTATCAATTGAAGATCTTTTTACACGTGTCATTCTCTGACCAATATTTATCACTTCAATGACACCTTGATCGATATAATAATAAACTGATCTACTTGAACAATCTAACAAACTTGCAACCTCCTTTACTTTTAAAAATTCCTTTGTTTTTAACTTCTCGACTTCTGAATTTAATGATAATTCATGCTTCATATTATGCGCACTAATTTTCTCATTTCTCTTTCTAGCTTTAATAAATCTTGAACTACAGGTTTTCGAGCAAAACCTCGTAACTGTTGTCTTGGCTATAAACTCTTGGTTACAATGCTCACAAATTCGTTTAACTTGTATAAAGGAAGTCATTTTAAAATGAAATAAGATAATTTAAGTGCAAATAAGTGCAATTAAGCGAAATAACCAAAATTAAATTTTGTACCTCGAAAGCTCGAGGTACAAATAAGGTACAAATATTATCTTAATTAATCTAATTTAACTCCAACAGATAAAAATTAAAATAATTTATATAAACTTCATTTACAATATGTTACTAGAGTTTATTTCGATTAATTGAGATTAATTTTGATGTACTTACTTTCCTATACAAAACTTCCCAAAAATATTACCCAAAACCTCATCATTACTGATTGTCCCAGTGATGTCTCCAATGGCGTTGACTGCTCTCTTCATTTCTAAGGATAAGATGTCTCCGCTGGTGCCCGAACTGAGTAATGAAAGAACGTCGGTTAAGGCGTCTTTGGCTTGATGTAATGACTCGTAATGGCGAATGTTGCTTAAGATGGTTTGATTAGTGTCGATACTACCCAATTGCATCACATCGTATAATATTTGGCGTATGCGCTCTGTATTTTGCGCAGACTGTTCGACCATTGATACAGGAACAAACTTTAAGCTACGGGCTTCTAAATAGTCTTTAAAGCCGTTTATTACAGCATCACTGCTCTTGTCAGATTTGTTGCCTATAACCAATACATGTGCTGCTTGGTTGTTGTCTTGAATAATTTTAATGTCGTTGATCAACTCCTCTTGTGTGGTGTTGTTCAAGTCGAAAATGCAGATAACAATTTGAGCCTTGTTGATGGATTGAATGGCTTTGTCTATACCGATTTTTTCGATGACATCTGATGTTTGACGAATGCCTGCCGTATCGATGAATCTGAATGAAATGCCATTGATGTGTATTTCTTCTTCTATGGTATCTCTTGTCGTACCTGCAATGTCTGACACTATCGCTCTATCCTCTTCTAGTAATGCATTTAAAAGGGAAGATTTCCCAGCGTTTGGTCGACCAACTATAGCTACTGGGATACCGTTTTTTATGGCATTACCTAAACTAAAACTGTTGAGCATTGGTTGGATAAAATTGCGCATGTTGTCGATTCTTTGTTTGAGTTCACTGCGGTCGGCGAATTCGACATCTTCTTCCCCAAAATCCAATTCCAGTTCTACTAGTGAGATGAAATTCAATAAATCTTCTCTAAGTTGGTTAAGCTGTTGCGACAAGCCTCCGCGCATTTGGTGCATGGCTATATCCAACTGCGATTTGTTTTGTGCGGCAATGATATCACCTACCGCTTCTGCTTGGGCCAAATCTATTCTGCCATTCAAATAGGCTCGTAAAGAAAACTCACCAGGAGCGGCTAATCTTGCGCCATTTGTCAAAAGCAATTTTAGTATTTGAGATTGAATATAGGTCGAACCATGGCAGGCAATTTCGACACTGTTTTCGGTGGTGAAACTCTTAGGTGCTTTAAAAACTGTTACCATCACTTCATCTACTATTTCATTACCATCGATGATATGACCATACTGAACCGTATGTGAAGTTTGATTGCTGATGGATTTTCCTTTGAATATTTTATCGCATATAGAGAATGCCTCAGAACCTGAAACTCTGATAATACCGATAGCACCCACACCTTGGGCTGTTGCAATGGCGGCAATAGTATCTTCTGTATGAACTAATTGGTGATACATTCGTGCACAAAGATACTAAGGCCAGCCGATATTGGAACATAAAAAAAGCCCTTCAGAAGTTCTGAAGGGCTTTCTATGTAGATTAGGTTATTATCTTATAATTCTAACGATACCGTTGAGTCTTGGCTCATCCTTATCTAAACCTTTATATCTGTAGTTTAAGATATAGTAGTAGGTTCCATCAGGACACTCAGCGCCGGTATTGTTAACTTTACCGTTCCAGTCGTTGTTCTTATCAGTAGAAGAGAACACTTTAACACCCCATCTGTCGTAGATAACAAGTTCGTACTTTTCTTCACCTTCGATGTAGATGTTGAACACTTCATTACCAATTTTACCTTCAACGTCTGCTGTTGTACCAGTTCCGTTAGGAGTGAATACGTTAGGTGGTTGAATGGTTGCTTTGAAGTTGTTATACATTCTCTTACAGATGGTGTCTTTACAGCCATTGAAATTGGTAGCCTCTAGACAAATCCAGTAAGAACCTAGTGAATCTCTGTAATCTCTACACAATGAAGGATCATTGAAATCACTGGTGTTACCATCTTCTATGAATATTCTTTTAGAAGTATCAAGCGTCATCAAATCTTTTGGATTGTAGAAGCTCCATCTATTGCTAGTGCTATTGGTTGACTTGTTGGTCACACAGAACACTGGTTTCTTAGTAGAATCGATGTCGAAGTTGGCAATGATATCTGGCACTAGTATGACAACACTATCAGTTGCTGGACAAACTTTATCGAATGAGCTAACTGAAGTTTTATCACCCATGAACGTTACTTTGTATCTACCAGGTTTGGTGTAAGTGAACGACGTTGCAGTATCTGGAGTGATTAGTGAATCATTCGGATTGACACCGTAGTTCCACACGTAGTTTTTATATCTACCATAAGGTTTAACTACACCATTGAAATCGACCTTATCCCCAGCACATATGGTATCACTTCGATTCAGTTTTGATGTATCGTAAGCGAAGATTTCCAATTCGAATTCTTTTTCACCAAATGTGGTATCTGGATATTGTACTCTACAAGATCTAGAACCGCCACCTACAACAAATGTGAAGTAATGGTTTAATACCACTTTGTATTTGCCAGGTTTTGAGTATTTGTGAGACATGGTATCAGCAGCTTTTGTTACTGTATCAGCTTGGTTACCATATGCACCGTCACCGAAATCCCAAATCCATTTACTAGAGTCGCGTTTGATGTATTTACTCAAGTTACTGAAGTTCACTCTATCGCCTACACAATATTTCTTTTCAATTGCAGTATCGAAGAATGGCTCAGGACCAGGGATGTACAATTCAGCAGAATCCCATCCAATACATCCTAGTGCAGTTTCTACTTTCCAATAGATTTTGTACAATCCGTTTCTAGTAAAGTCATGCGCAATCTTGTTAGGAAGCGTATTGAAGAATGAGTTCACAGAGTTGATGCTCTTATCGCCCCAATACACAGTCCATTTAACGATTTGGTCGCAAGGTGAACCTAATTCAGATATACATGGATCTTGTAAGTATGAAGAGTCGATCAAGTCTACGATGGTAGCACAATTTGGACGAGTAGACGCCAATTTGAATTTAGCACGTAGAGCAGTTACATAAATCTTTTGAGGTAGAGTGTCTTTACAACCGAAGCTATCTTGAGCTGCAGTTCTAATTAAGTATGATCTACCAGTATCTTGGTTGTAGTAAATACTATTTGAACCACCACCCAATTGAAGTATTTGACCAGGTTTGTTGTCTAGACCAGAAACACTATACGGGAATCCGCCATAGATAGATTTAGGGTCAGTACCGTCATCAGATTTACTTAAGTCAGTTCTTGTGACACCTTCTCTATTAATTTGACCAGCTTCAGAGATACGTTGTCTCCAGTAGTCGATACAATCTAACAATGCAGAACCTTGAACAGGACAATGTGTTGTCACGATATCAGGGTAAACGTTAAAGTATCTAAATTGTGGAGAAGCTTCCACTTTTTGACCGTGACATAAGATGGTATCAGTGTAATTCATCACACCATAGAATCCAACGATAACACGTTTTGCAGTACCAGTACTCTTGGTACAATTTTCTGGTGCACGGCTACGTAAACCGAAGTTAGCAACATAGAATCCAGAGTATTGAGGAACAAAGTTGTAAGCTTGATACCATTTGCCATCATAACCTCTAATCTTTTCAATTGGCAATAATGTGGTATCTCTGAAGTGCAACGATGTTTTTTCATCAGCCACTTTGTAGAATCTAATGAATCTACCGAAACCAGTGGTATCCAAACAACCTCTAGAACCAGTGAATGGTTTACCAAATGTACCAACACCATTCCAAATCAATTCAGACAATTGAGCAGGTGATAATTCGTAGATATCAATTTTATTGGCTTCCAAAATCACTTTGATGATGTCGAATACTGGGGTGATATCTGCTTCAGTATGCCATTTGGTTACTTTTGCAACTCTGATGTTTTGACTATCAAGTGTTGCCAATTTACCATCGAAGAAACTGCGTTTTACAACTTGCAATTTGTCGATTAAGTAAGGGGTATCTTTGTGTACTTGAACGAATCTGCTGTAACGCTCGTTAACGCTTAGTACATAGTATTTATCGTAGTATTTTCCAACGTTAGCACCAGTCAAAGACCAAGTAGCTTCTTCAACGTCTGGAATGTAAGTTCTGTTCCAAACATTTGTAGTTAAACTAATGGTATCTCTTCTACAAATTTTAGTGTAATCAGTACCTTCTTGTGGTTTAATGATTCTAAATCTGTTATCTAAAATTGGGAATCTAGCAAATTTCTCGTAGTAAACTGTATCCACACATTCTGCAGGATAATCAGAACCAGAAGTAGGCCACATACCATTACCAATGATTAAACCAACGTTGATGTAACCAGTGATGGTATCTTTGATATCGTCAACAGTAAACTGTTTAGAGAATCTGTTGCCGGGAGGGCCATTGATTTGGTAACCTGGAATTGGAACTTGGTAAGGAGGGTTTACTGGAGGCAATCCACCTGCAGAGATACCACCTGGAGTTAAGTTGTTACCAACTGCTGGCACCCAACCTGTTTTATTCAAGGCAGTATCAAAGTTAATCTCAGCCCATGTTCTAGTACAAGATGGTTTAGTATCATCTAATACGAAGGTTATACCATAGTTATCTTGGTCACTACCCAAACACAGAGTACCTAATTTTCTTAATTTTTTAGCACTTGGTGGTTGCAATGACAACTGAGCGATTGCTTCGTGTTCGCAAGCCAATGGGTGACAGATATCTTTGTGTTTCAATCTAACATTGAAACATTTTACAGTTGTTCCAGAATAGAATTTTTGTCTGTGAGCTTCAGCATTTACACTATCACCAGCTTTATAACCTGGCATAACATCGCGTTTCCATACTTTGTGCCAAGGTTGGCGCATGAAGGCCGGTATAGTATCTTGTATATACTGCACCCAGACGTTGTAAAGTGCTTTATCTGTTTTAGATTTTATAATGATGGCCTGACCAGGTTGGACGGTGAGGTAACGTGGTCCAATCCATCTGTTAGGAGGCAATCCATTATAAGCATCTACGAAAACAGTATCACCAGCAGGAATATAGAACTTAGTTGCAATAGTTACATCTAATTTGGCTATGCCAGTTAACTGGGTTGCCACTTTTTCTTTTCTTGTAATGCTGGTATAGATTGAAGAGTCTTTTGTCTTATTAGCTAAAGTGTTGTTGCCATAGAATAAGATGGTATCTCTAATAATGTAAACTGAATCATCAGCATACATATTTTTTTGATAACACAAACCAGAGTCTTTGCTATAGCTAAGTACTTTCTCAGCTTGCAAACCGAATCTTGTTTGGTATAGAGAATCCCAAGGTGTATACCAGTGTTGAGGTAAGGTATCTTTGCTGTATTTACAGTTTTTACCTACGTTAACACCATTTTTGGTATCAGTTGTACATTTTTCACAATAGTCGTCGTCAAAATCCCACAATCTGATGGTACATTCATTACCTCGTTTTTGGTTGGCATTTTTAACAGCGTTAGCCGGAGCACCTGCTGCATTTGTAAATGCGTGTACCAAAGGTTTGTTAAATCCACCATAAATCTTTTCGTGAATGGATGGATCAAATGTAGTGTTAGGTGGTTGAATAACTTTAGTAGATTTTAAAATGATAGCACTGTCAAAAATCAAGTTAACAGAGTCGTCATCAGTAAAATCGTAGTCATTGTGATAGAATTTAGAGAAGTTATAGAAGTGTACAGTATCTTTAATTACACATTGGAATCTTTCGAAATCTTCCAAATATCTCATACCAGATGCAACAGAACCTTCAATAACTGATTGTGGCCCGATAACCAAGATTGTATCATACACAGTACGACCGCAACCAGGGATAGAGTGGGTGAAAGAGAATGTTACTTGATAAGGACCAACGCCACCGAATTTGTGGGTTCCTGTCCACTGTCTTGTAATGTTTGCAGGGATAGGAGGTTGTTCGTATATATATAGTGGGTTAGCACCTTGAGGTACAGGACCATCTTTTAATTTGAAACTGAAAGTCGCATCGTTCACACAAAGTGAGTCGAAGTCGGCTACGATTTTTGGTTTGATAACCAAGTTGGTAGCAGAAGCATTGAAAGTAAATGTTTCAGTACAACCGAAATTAGTAGTTACTGTTAATTTAGTGGTGAAGTTACCATTGTTTGGTCCTTGAGATTTGAACCAGTGGCAAACACCACCGTTAACACCAGCACGCCATAACAATGGAGTGTTTTTGTTACCGTTGTCTTTTTTACCATCACCCCAATCCCATGTGAAAGATTGGATACTATCTAGCGGAACTGTAGAGTTATTGGTAACACACAATTGCACACTATCACAACGTTTTGGTTGTGGTGATGTGAACTGCAAACCCAAAGAAGGTTGAACTACTGCAACGGCATTTTGTCTAATTTTAGACACACAACCATTACAGTCGGTCACTTCAATGGTCATACCATAAGTTCCACCGGCAGGATCTTGGAAAGAGTGACAGAAAGATCTAGGACCAGCAGAATTGAAGTCGTATCTAGTACCATCATCAAAAACGATGGTTACTTTACAGATCGTACTGTTAGGGTCTCCAGATTTACTACTGTCTGTAAAACAGAAACTATTGTTAGAAAAACACTGGGTTTTGTTAACAATACGTTTTACATTGATAATAGGTTTTGGTTTAACATTGATGGTCGTTTGTGCGTTACAAGTTTGACCATTGGATAATCTTAAAGTCAATTTAATGACTTTGTTACCAGGGGTGTTAAACGTAAAAATTGGGTCACACTGAGTGGTGTTTGTACCCTCACCATTGAAGTCCCAATTGAAATTGGATCCACCAACAGTATTACAATTGAATGTAATAGGTTCACCTACGCAGGCAACTCCACCCGTGGTAATGCTACATTGAGCGTTTACCGTCGAATATGCCAAGAACGTTGACAACACTACGGTGAACACCCTTGCAAAACGGATAATTTTTTGCTTGATATTCATATTTATTTGAGATTGCATATTAAATTCTTTTATTAAATTTTCCAAATCTTATTTAATGATCACTAGTTTTCTTAATTCTGTTTCACTTTGCTTGCCTTTAAAATTGTATATAACTTTCACTAGGTAAGTGCCTTCTGGGGCATCTTCACCATTTTTCAGTTTACAGTCCCAACCAATGTATTTGTTGGTGGTTCTGAACAAAATTTCATTGCTGATTGAATACACGATTATTTCTACTTTTTCTTCACCTACCAATTTGATAAGATAAGTGTCGTTAATGCCATCACCATTTGGTGTAACACTGTTTGGAATAAAGATGTAAGAACTGTCTTTGATATAGGTATACTCTGGTTTATCAAAAGGTTTCACCATATCATCCTGTGGTTCTGCATCTGGATTAACATCATCAGATGTTGTTTTAGGGTTGCTTACTTCATGTTTGATGTTTGGATTAACTAAGTTAGCGTCGATACCATATTCTTGGTTAGGACCACTTACTTTGATAACGTTCTCTTCCTTGTTATTGTTTGAAGGAATGTCATTGCTTTGTTTATTGATAGGGTTGTTGCCCTTATCTTTAAGAGTAATTGGATTAGTTGGAATTTGATTGGTGTTTTTGGTAGCGTCTATTGGTTCAACTGTCGGAGTTTCAGTTGGAGAAATAATAGAAGGTGATGTTGGTTGTTGATTAGATACAACGTCTTTGTCTATATAATTATAAGCAGCAAATGCACCAGCAGAAACTGCAACGGCGATGATTGCGGCTTTCATCCAAAAAGCGGTTTTTACAGCTACTCCTGCAACTGCAGAGCTTGAGCCGATTGAAGAAGAAACACCTTCCCACACTCCGGGTGGTACAGATGTTCCGGCATTTTCAAGACTTTCTCTGAAAATGTCGTCAAATAATTCTTCTGTGTTGTTAATGTCTTTCACTTTAAATTCTTTTTTAATACTAACTCTTGTAGATATAATCTGGCTTTGTGCAACTGACTTTTACTTGTGTTTTCTGAAATATTCAGCATTTTGGCGATTTCATCATGTTTGTACCCTTCTATTGCAAACAGGTTAAAAACTGTTTTGTAACCTTTGGGTAAACCATTGATAAGAACCATCAGATCTGCAGCTTTTAGAATGGAAATAGTTTGAGAATCAATTGGTTTCTCTGCAACATTGTCGATATTGTCGAGAATATTGTCTCTTTGGCTTTTTCTGTAAAACTCTATGCTGGTATTGATAAAGATTCGCTTTACCCATCCTTCGAAGGAGCCTTTGTGTTCAAATTTCTCTAAATTATTAAACACTTTGATAAATCCTTCTTGAAGAATGTCTTTGGCTTCATCTGAATCTTGCGCATATCGCAGGCAGACAGTATACATCTTCGGAGCTAATAAGTCAAATAACTGCTTTTGTGCTTTAGGCTGTTTATCAATACATTGGGCTAAAATATTGTTTAGTTTATCTGTATGATTTTCCGCCATTTACACTTTTTTAGTAGTTGTAACCTATTGTTAGAAGTGATTTAGATAAAAATGGTTGCCTGATGATGAAAAAAATTTAGAATATTTTATTCTTCTGGATTGATTGCTTGAATTTGATATCTATCCTCTAAGGCTTTAAAGGTACTTTCAGAGTAAAATCCAACGCTTTCAACTGCTTCTACGATTTCTTCTCTTGTTATGCCTTTGGCTGGTCGTCTATACCTTACTGCCAACATATTTTGCTCGTTGTTGATGGTATAGGAAGTATACAACATGTTGAGATTGTTGTGCAGGAGCTCTTCGTACAATTGCTCTCTGTTATTCTCTGGCATTAAACAAATCGGAGAAATGGTTTGAAAGGCAAAAATTGGCTCGTCTGACTCGAAATACAACCAAGAATTGTCTTTGTCCAACTCCCATAAATCAACATATATTTCGGTATCGCCATTGTAAATGACCCATTGACCTGGCTCGGCTCCTCTTGTCTCTGCAGGGTTTAAGCCTAAGAATGCAAAGGTAGACTCGATTAATTCTGAATAGGATTCGAAGTTCATTTGACCAACTTTTAAGGGGAGCAAAACTAATTAAATTATATTTAAAAATTTATACAGATTTTATCTTATTTTTGCACCCAAATTTTTATAAAATGTCAGTATTAGTAGGTAAAGATTCCAAAGTAATTGTACAAGGATTTACAGGCAAAGAAGGTACTTTTCACGCAACTCAAATGTTAGAATATGGTACCAACGTTGTAGGTGGCGTTACTCCAGGTAAAGGTGGAACCAATCACCCTGAATTAAACAAACCAATATTTAATACAGTACAAGAAGCTGTTAAAGCAACTGGTGCTAATGTTACGATTATTTTCGTACCTCCTGCATTTGCTGCTGACGCAATTCTAGAAGCTGCTGATGCTGGAATTCAAGTTATTGTATGTATTACGGAAGGCATCCCTACTAAAGATATGGTAAAAGTGAAAGAATATTTGAAATCTAAAACTTGCACCCTTATCGGTCCTAACTGCCCAGGCGTTATGACACCAGGTGGAGCGAAAGTTGGTATCATGCCAGGCTTTATCTTCAAACCAGGAAGAATTGGTATCGTTTCTAAATCTGGTACTTTAACTTACGAAGCTGTTGATCAAATCACTAAAGCTGGTCTTGGTCAAAGTACTGCTATTGGAATTGGCGGCGACCCAATCATCGGTACTTCTACTAAACAAGCTGTAGAAATGTTGATGAATGACCCTGAAACTGATGGTATCATTATGATTGGTGAAATTGGTGGTGGAATGGAAGCCGAAGCTGCTAGATGGATCAAAGAAAATGGCACTAAACCAGTAGTTGGTTTTATCGCTGGTCAAACCGCTCCTGCTGGCCGTAGAATGGGTCACGCTGGCGCTATTGTTGGTGGTAAAGATGATACAGCCGCTGCTAAAATGGCTATCATGAGAGAATGCGGTATTCACGTAGTTGAATCTCCTGCTGAAATTGGTGCTAAAATGGTTGAAGTTTTAGGCGCTAAAGCAAAAGCATAACATATTTAAACGTATAACACTTAAGCCTTCGAATGAATCGAAGGCTTTTTTTATGTCAATTAATTTTGACAAAACGCATCATTTACCTCCACTCAATTTATATTTGCCTGTGAAAAAATTTGTACTGACACTTTTTGTAGTTGTATTTGCTTGTCAATTGTATGCCCAAAATCCTCCAATTAAAGTATTATTTATAGGAAACAGTTATACAGGTAGTAATAATTTGCCTGGCATGTTCAAACAGATAGCGGATAATACTGGCGACTCTGTTCAAGAATCCAATTTTTCTGGTGGAGGGCAAACCCTCGAAGACCATAGCAATCCAAATGGTGGCGAATTAATGGAAATTCGCTCTGGCAAATGGGATGTTATTGTCTTACAAGAACAAAGTCAGTTACCTTCTTTCCCTGAAGATCAAGTGCAAGAATCTTTTTATCCATACGCACACTATTTAGATAGCTCGGCTAAGGCTGCAAATCCTTGTGTAAAGGTTGTGTTTTACATGACCTGGGGAAGGAAAAATGGAGATGCTCAAAATTGCCCCAATTTCCCTCCTATTTGCACATATAATGGCATGGATAGCATGTTGAAATTGAGGTATACAATTGCTGCTCAACAAAACAATTCTATGATATCTGCTGTCGGTCCTGTAAGAAAATACTTAAGAGAACACCGCCCAGAAATTGAATTATACGAACCGGATGAAAGTCATCCAACTTATGCAGGAACATACGCTGCAGCATGTTGTTTTTACACATCCATTTTTCAAAAATCATCTTTAAATATTCATGAAAATTTGAATTTAGATTCCACAACAGCTGATCATATAAAAAGAGCCGTTGATTCTGTGGTATTGATTCAAAAAGATAATTGGCTTTTAGATGCATTCACCACAAAAGCCCATTTTACAACCAATAAAGTATCCAATTTATCCATTCAATTTAATAACCAAAGCAATTTTGCTGATTCATTCTTTTGGAACATGGGAGATGGTTATACAACTTCAGAAAAAAATCCCAAAAACCACCTGTACAAACAAGGCACTTACACCATTACTTTAAAAGCATTTTCAAAGTGCGGTGGTATTGATTCATTTTCCCAACCTATATCAGTTCAATACCAAAATATAGATAAGGTTAAAATGTCAACGATTAAAGCTTATCCTAATCCTAGTGACAATTTTGTTGAGTTTACCTCTGAATCAAATATTGATAGCTATGCCATTTACAACGCATTGGGCATGAAGATTGAACGACCATTACATTCTAGTGGAAATTTACATAAACTCATTGTGAGTGATTTGGCGTCTGGGGTTTACACAATTGTGATTCAAGACATTAATGGCCAATTAGGCTATGTGAATTTTGTTAAAATTTAAGATTTGGCGCAAAAACTTCCTTTAAAATAGGGCATTAGAGCTTTATTTAGTACCTTTGCACTTCCATTTATGTTAGTTCACAACCATACAAAAACAGACTCATTTATTGAATTAGAAGAACGTTACAATGCTCACAATTACCACCCATTACCAGTGGTTTTAGAGAGAGGATTGGGTGTCCATGTATGGGATGTTGAAGGCAAGCAATACATCGATTGTTTATCGGCATATAGTGCGGTAAACCAAGGTCATTGTCACCCTCGCATCATCAAAGCATTAACAGAGCAAGCTCAAAAATTGACCTTAACTTCAAGGGCATTTCACAACAACTTACTTGGCGAATACGCTGAGTTCATCACTTCATATTTTGGATATGATAAAGTATTGCCAATGAATACAGGTGTTGAGGGTGGAGAGACAGCTTTAAAACTTTGCAGAAAATGGGCTTACGAAGTAAAAGGTGTAGAACAAAACAAAGCTAAAATCATATTTGCTGAAAACAACTTTTGGGGTAGAACATTAGCAGCAGTTAGTTCAAGTACAGATTCAAGTAGTTTCAATAATTTCGGTCCTTTTATTCCTGGATTTGAAATCATACCCTACAATGATATTCCAGCATTGGAAAAAGCACTTCAAGATCCAAATGTAGCAGGCTTTATGGTTGAGCCTATTCAAGGTGAAGCTGGTGTGGTAGTGCCCGACAATGGTTATTTAAAACAAGTATCAGAATTGTGTCGCCAACACAATGTATTATTCATAGCAGACGAGGTTCAAACAGGTATAGCAAGAACAGGAAAATTGTTGGCTTGTGATCACGAACAAGTCAAACCAGATATATTAATTTTAGGTAAAGCTTTGAGTGGTGGCGTATTGCCTGTATCTGCAGTATTAACAAGTAACGAAGTAATGGACACCCTAAAACCTGGTCAGCATGGCAGCACCTTTGGAGGAAATCCTCTAGCATGTGCTGTTGCGATGGAGGCATTGAAAGTGGTAAAAGATGAGCAACTTGCAGAAAATGCAGAAAAAATGGGTGAATTGTTTAGAGAAGGTTTGAGAAACATCCCTTCAAAACACATCACTGCTGTTAGAGGAAAAGGACTTCTTAATGCTGTTGTGATAGAGCCTTATGCTGATGGTAAAACAGCTTATAACATTTGCTTAGCTTTAATGGAAAAAGGGTTATTGGCCAAACAAACACATGACCATATCATTCGTTTTGCACCGCCTTTAACCATCAATGAAGAACAAGTAAAGCAATGCATTCAAATCATTGAATCTACTATACTCGAAGAAATAAAATCTTAATTATCTTATTAAAAGAATCTGCCCAGCAGCATTACTTTTCTTAATGTAAGGACCATTAGGAGTGGTGTAATTGAGTTTCCATAAGTACAAACCTTCTTGTACATATTCTCCTTTGTAAGTTCCATCCCAGCCATCGCTGTCTTGCTGCATGTCCTTATCGGTTTCAAAAATCAATTCTCCCCAACGGTTGTATATTTGGAAGAGTGTTGTAGTAATATTTCTACCTCTTGGACGGAAATAATTGTTTACAAGATCGTTGCCAGGAGTGAAGCTATTTGCCATAAACAAATCACAATAATCTGACTGATAGAACAAGAATACAGAATCTTTAGTTACACCACATGGGTTAGTAACAGTAACTTGATACTTACCACTTGAGAAAGCATATATCATACTATCCGTTGCTCCAGTATTCCATAAGTAAGTTGATTTAGGATATGCGGCATTCAACCAAATACCTCCACCCTTACATAATACGGTATCACTACCTATATTGACTTTAGGTGCTGATGCAAACACTACGTTGATGGTATCTTTGGCAGAACACTTACCCTCGGTAACGGTTACATCGTAAGTTCCTCCTTGGTAGATGGTAATTGTTTGAGTGGTTTGACCTGTGCTCCAATAATAAGAAGGTGCTACTGTCCCTGCATCTAAAACGTAAGAGAATACAGAGCACAATGGTGTATCACGACCGATATTTGGAACGGGTGTTTTGTAAATATTAAATGGGATGATTGTCGTATCAGAACAATATTTATCTGAAATGATGTGTTCTAATTTGTATGACCCAGGAGTATTAGGAATTAACTGTTCATTGTTTACCAAATACCCATTGTACTTACCATTGGCAACATTTGGCACTAATTGAACAACCTTATTCGATTGGCAATAGAAAGAATCCAATCCAGAATAACGACTATCGAGGTTTGGCAAAACTTTAATATCAACAGTATCCCTTCCTTTACATCCTGTGTTGGCATATGCCACGTGCATCACTCTATATTTTCCAGTGTCTTTGTAAACATGTGTTGCAGCTTGAGTGCTACTTGAATCGTTATCCCCAAAATACCATCTGAAAAAACTTAAAGAGTTGTCTGGATTATTAAAATTAAATTTGTTGTGCTTCAAACATTGGAAGGTGTCATTAAGGGTAATATTTCCAACTGGACTAGGCAATATAGTGACAGGATAATAGACAGTATCTTTACAAGCAGTAGCTTTACTATAACTTGTACTACCCAACTCAAGCATGATGTTATAGTTTCCTGCCACTTTAAACCGTTTTTTTGGTTTGGCAAAAAATGACTCTGTTCCATCTCCATACACCCAATGGTAAGTGATACCGATTGGAAATGGCATTAAAAATCCCTTTGAACCAAATTCAAAATAATTGTCATCTAAGCATTGCGTATCTTTAAACAAAGTAGAATCAATAACCCCTACTCTTCTTGGAAAAATCTTAACTGATTTGGTCAATAAATTTGGACATCCTGTGATGGTTGTCACTGGTATTAACTTAACAGGAACATAACCACTACCTAAGAAATGATGGGTTACAACATTGCTAGTTGAAGTACCCTCTGGAAATTCAAATCTGTATGTGATACCAGGAATAGAAGATGCTGAGTTATTGGTAAATTCGAAACTATTGAATCTTTGACAAGAATCAATGTTAAGTATACTGAAATCTAATGTGAGACTGTAGGTTGTTAAACTTACCTCTACTGGAGGATTCGTCACTAAATATTCTGGATTACTGGGATCGTTATCATGCTCGTAAATATGAAAATAATAGAGTTGACCAGGTACTAATCCGGTTACGTTTACAAAGTTGGTTCCATTTGCATTGTATACAACAAAGCATTGGCCTGAAGAACCTAGACCAGTGCCAGAACCAAAGATAGAATTCCCCCCATATGTTTGTCCATCACTAGGTGTAAAATCTGAAGGAGCAGAGCCTGCTTTACCAACAATCAATCTTGCACTTCCATTGCCAGCAATAAAGTTTAGATTTACCGCATTACACTGAAGATTGTTATAAGTTAAATTTGAAGCTTGTACAGTTGGGCGTGCAGCATGTAAACTGCCCACAACAAACATGAAAATTCCAACGATAGAAACGAATTTTTTCAAAGCAACCACAAATTTAATAAAAAACTAATAATCTTTTATACAAAATTAATTAATTTATTTAATAAATTCAAGTTACAATGATATTCTCGACTGGTATGATATCCAGCATTTTATACTTTAAAAACACCTGAGCAGTAGTGACTATATCTTTCTTGCAATATATAGTAATTCTCTCTAAGTCATTAAGTTGCCAATAAGTGTGGCCAACCAAACTGCCATCTATGTCATCTTTAGGAGAAGGTATGCCAAAGCATTTTGCCAAAACATTAAGTGAGGTATAGTTTTTATAATCGCCAAACTTCCATAGTTCCATGGTGTCAATATGCTTGATTTCCCATGGTTTTCTACCTGATATGTCCAAAATATCTGGAAGTTTAATGCCATTGATGAGCATTCTTCTACAGATATAAGGAAAGTCGAACTCTTTGCCGTTATGTGCAACCAACTTGTGTTGCTCTTTGTTGAATTTCGTATTTAAAAGTTCTGCAAATTCTTGCAAGAGAGCTTTCTCATCATGACCAGAAATAGCCTTTACTCTTAATTGCCACTGACCATTGTTTTCATGAAAAATCCCTAGTCCAATACACACTATTTTACCAAACTCAGCGTAAATTGAGGCTCTTTCATACACAAGAGAAGCGTTGATTTCAGGATTGTTTATAGCTCCAGATTTCTTCTTCCACAATTCTTGCCATTCCTCATCCAACTCGTTAAATGAGGATTTTTGAGACACTGTTTCTATGTCTAAAACCAATAAATCTTGAAGTTGGATATTATCTAACATACATTACCAATCGCCTCCAGCACCGCCACCACCAAAATCTCCGCCACCAAAACCGCCAAATCCACCACCGCCAGAATCTCCTCCGCCACCCCATGAGCCGCCGCCTCCCCATGAACCTCCACCCCATCCCCAACCACCAAAATGGGTGCCTCTAGGACCGATGGTCATGCCGCCTCTTTTATTTCTATTGGCAATCGCAATAATGATGATGATAATAATGATGATAGGCAGATAGTCTGACAACTTAGATTTTTTTCTTTTTAGAATTGGGTCGGAATACTCCCCTTTTGCCAAGGCCATCAATCTATCGGTTGTGGCATTCACTGCTTCGAAATAATTGCCTTCTTTTAGATATGGTACAAGAATTTCCTCTTTAATTCTATTGGCTGTTGCATCAGGTATGGCGCCTTCCAATCCGTACCCTACCGCAATATACGCTTTTCGTTTTTCTCCGTCCTTTCCTAAAGAAATAAGTACAATAACTCCATTGTCCTTTTTTTGGTCGCCAACGCCCCATTTATGACCAATTTCGGTGGCGTATTGATTTGGGTCCATGCCTTGCAAATTGTCAACTATGATGACGACAATTTGATTGGATGTTGAGTCATTAAATGCAACCAGTTTAGATTCTATTAATTGCGCCTGACTGGCATCTAAAAAATTAGATCCTGAACTAAAATCATTGTACAATCTTGGAGGATTGGGTTTGTCAGGCACTTCTTGAGCAAATAGAGGTGTAACAAACACCAACAACATCAGCATCAACACACGGTTAATGGCAAGTTTTATTCGCTTAAAGCTAATTAGATTATTCGCCAAAACTGATGTCATTACTTAGTTCATTTTTATCATCTGGGTTAACTGGAAAATGGTGTCTCAATTGTTCACCAGCCATCGAGATTCCAGTGATCAAACCAGAAGCAAAACGCCCTGATTTAAATTCTTGAGACATCACTTCAGAAATGGCATTCCAGAAACCTAGGGGTACCTTGTCGTTGATACCTTTGTCTGCTATTATGGCAAATTTTCTATCTGTACTTGCTAGATAAAACAATACCCCATTATGAAGTACCGTTTCATGCATTTTCAATGTCGAAAACACTTCAAGAGCGCGCTTAAAAACATCTCCTCCGTGTGTTTTCTCAATGTGCACACGAATCTCACCAGATGTTCTCAATTCAGCTTCGGCAATAGCCTTCTGAATGTCATCTCGCTCTGCAAATGTCAATAGAAAATTTGAGTTCAATGGATCAATTAGTTTTGCTGTCTCATCGATTTGATGTCAGGCGCATTTTCTGAACCTGCTGCTGCTTCGAAGTATCCACGTTTTTCGTATCCAAACATTTTAGCCCAGATATTTCTTGGGAAAACACCGATCAACTTATTGTACTCTTTCACGACATCGTTAAAACGACCTCTTTCTGTAGAAATTCTGTTTTCCATGCCTTCGTATTGGGCTTGCAAATCTCTAAATCCTTGTACAGCTTGTAATTGAGGATAATTTTCGGCAGTAGCAATTAATCTACCTAAAGACGAACCGAAAGCATCTTGGGCTTTCTGAAACTCCGCAATTTTTTCTGGTGTTAAGTTATCTGCATTGATTTGAATGCTGGTGGCTCTGCTTCTGGCTTCCATCACTTCTTTCAAAGTGCTCTTTTCGTAGTCTGCACCAGTTTGAGCAATTTCAAACAAATTTTTGGTTTTATCCATACGTGCTTGGTAGGCAACGCCAACTTGTTTCCATTGAGCTGTAACATCCTCATCTTTCTTTAACATGGTGTTGTAAGCTGAGCATCCATTGAAAGCGATTAATAATAATACACCAACAATAGACAATAAAACGATTGTTCCTTTTTTCATATACTGAGTAATTTTATTTCAAAGATACTTTTAAATTCATCCAACATACTTTCTTTCAGTTCAGCCATGTCAATTTTTCGACCAAGCTCTGATTCCATGCTACACACCGATTTGTCTTGAATGCCGCATGGTATGATGTTATTGAATAGTCCCAAATCTGTATTGACATTTAATGCCAATCCATGCATGGTGATGTGCCTGCTGCATTTGATTCCTATAGCTGCAATTTTACGCTCATTTGCACTGCCTTTGCCTAACCAAATACCAATTCTACCCTCTATTCTTTCTGAAATGATGTTGTATTTTGCCAAGGTTCTAATGATGGCTTCCTCTATGTTGTAAACAAATTTCTTAACCCCAAGGTGCATTTGGTCGATATCAAAAATAGGATAAACCACCAATTGCCCCGGACCGTGATAGGTTATATCACCGCCTCTTTCTATATCAAATACATCAATTTCTTTTTGCTTGAGTTCTGCTTGAGAAAGCAATAAATTGGATTGATTAGCGCTCTTTCCCAAAGTGTATACATGTGGGTGTTCGCAAACTACTAGATGGTGTTTTGGCAATTTACCTTCAGTCTTTTCTTGAATTGCAAGATGAAAAAGTTCTTTCTGAACTTGCCATGCGTTGCCGTATTCAATTAAGCCCAAATCGTGTAAAACTGCCTTAAACATAATACAAATATAGGTGCAATTTTGGATTAGAAAACTGATATTGAAAAAGATAAACATTTATAGTCGTTTATCTTTTTTACATGGACTAAAACATAGACTTGACGCCAGCTACAGAACAAATGGGGCATTTATGAGGATCATGACCACGAGCAGGACAGTATTCTCGACCAAAGAAAATGATTTGTAAATGCACCTTGTTCCATTTGTTTTCTGGAATTAAACGTTTCAAATCTTTTTCAGTTTGCTCGACGTTTTTACCAGAGCTTAAACCCCAACGAGCTGCCAATCTGTGGATGTGTGTATCAACTGGAAATGCAGGAAAACCAAATGCCTGAGACATTACAACTGAGGCGGTTTTATGACCAACACCTGGAAGAGCCTCTAAAGCCTCAAACGTATTGGGTACTTCTCCATTATACTTTTCGTTGAGTATGACACTCAAACCATGAATGGCTTTGGATTTTGCTGGAGATAAGCCACAAGGTTTGATGATGTCTCTAATTTGATCAATTTCCAATTTCACCATATCCTTAGGATTGTCGGCAGCAGCAAACAACAAAGGTGTAATGGTATTGACTCTAGCATCTGTGCATTGAGCAGACAATAGAACGGCAATCAAGAGCGTATAAGCATCTTTATGATCTAGAGGTATGGGTACCTCTGGATACAAATTTTCTAAAGTGGTGAGGATGAATTCGACTTTTTCTTTTTTGGTCATTGAATGAGGCAAATTTAACCCCTGGGCAGGTTATTTGAATTAAAAAAATTAAATACCATCGCCATCAAACAAATTACCTATACCACCAAGAATAGAACCTTCTTCTTTTCTATTCCCTGTATAACCATAAGAAATGATTCTTGATGCCAATCTGCTTATGGGCAAACTTTGTATCCAAACCTTTCCTGGTCCTTGTAAAGTAGCAAAGAACAAGCCTTCTCCACCAAAAATGGTGTTTTTAATTCCACCAACAAATTGGATATCGTAAGAAACTGTTTGAGTAAAAGCAACGATACAACCAGTATCAATTTTAAGCATTTCTCCAGCTTTTAATTCGCGTTCTAAAACATGGCCTCCAGCATGAACAAAGGCCATTCCATCACCTTCTAATTTTTGCATGATGAAACCTTCGCCACCAAACAAACCTGTTCCAAGTTTTCTTTGAAATTCAATACCAACACTTACACCCTTTGCAGCACATAAGAACGCATCTTTCTGGCAAATGACTTTACCATTCAATCGATACAAATCAAGGGGGATTATTTTACCTGGATAAGGGGCTGCAAAAGTCACTTTTCTTTTGTCGTTCCCAACATTGGTGTATGCTGTCATAAATAAGCTTTCACCTGTAAGAATACGTTTTCCAGCCGACATCAGTTTGCCAAAAATACCTGTGCTTTGTTGTTTAGAGCCATCCCCAAAAATGGTTTCCATTTGGATGTTTTCGTCCATCATCATAAAACTGCCACTTTCAGCAATAGCGGTTTCTTGAGGATCTAGTTCAACTTCTACACATTGCATTTCTTCTCCAAGAATGCGGTAATCTATTTCGTGGTCGTTAATCATGTTGCAAATATTATTTAGAATTAAAATACGTTTTCTATCAAATCGATTAAAGAAATTTATAATGGCACAAATGGCTATTTTACCTCTATCTCATCCACAAATATAAAGGCATCCCCACCTGCTCCCGGATGCCAAGCTGGTAGTTTTCCATAGTTGATTGCTTTCACTTTTATATATCGATATTGATACTTCACATTTAAATCAAACTCCAAAGATTTTCTCTGAGTGTCCAGATCCTTGTCTTTGGGGTCATTGATATCACTTGTACTGGTCATAAAGTCGAACTTAACACCATCATTCGACCCATAAACCAAAACTTCATTTGGCATAAAAATCCACGACCTTCTGTCTTCTAAAAACCCTATTATAACAGTATCTATTGCTGTTACTTTTTGCAAATCAATTATCACTTCAAAATTTTGTCCTTGAAAGCCTTGCCATCTGCCTTTTCTCCAATCAACATCTCCTTTCAAACCATCTATCAACCCATTATTACCACCTGCAGTATATTGCTTATTGTACACACAATTGTATGTAACCGAATAATCGTTTGAATATTGGTAAAACCTTGCAATTGCAGGCTTGCTGACATGTCCTTTAAAATCCACTTCTATTGCTTTTAGTAAACAAGATTGACCAATTATCAATGAATCGCCACCAAAATATTCCATAGAATTTACTGTTGGTTCAGTCCCGTCTAAAGTATAATAAAATTTAGACATGATGCGCGAAGTCCCATAATCTGTGTTTGATGAAATTGCTACTTTTTGAGTGCCTTTAAACACTTCTGATGCGGAGTGAATTATTGGAGCAGAAATGATCTTGTTTCCTATATTATCCATTCCTACATCATACAAATAATCATACCCAAAATGATACTCTTTTTCCTTACCAAAATCACGAATCAAGGACATGCGTCCATAATTAATCGCGTAATCTGGATCTTTAAATATCTTATGAATTACTGCCGTTCCGTCACCTTGCACAAATCTTACCGAATCAAATAACATATTACCAAATATCATCTCTTTAGATGCTGGATTTGCAGGATAAAACCCCATAGCACTAAAAACATACCATGCGCTCATCTGACCGCAGTCTTCGTTGCCTATTAAGCCATCTGGCGTTGGTTTGTAAAAGTCTTTACAAATGCGTTTCACATACCTCTGAGTGGAATCAAGGTTGTTAAAAAGATAAGCCACATGGTGGCTAGGTTCGTTGCCATGGGCATACTGACCAATTAATCCGGTGATATCAGCTTGCTCTCTACCGCTGGTTTTTGGATTGGTATTAAACAATCTTGAAAGCAATCGATAATTCCCAAATATAGCGCCTCTCTCATGTTGGACTGCAAAGGTATATTGCCAAGCATTGGCTTCGGTAAAATGGTTGTTGACTTGACTCGGATCATACTCTTTTATCCAACCGCCATTGCTTCTTGGCACCATGAAACCTGTATTCACATCTTTTAAATTTTTCCAGGCATTGGCATACTCAGTGAACATCTGAACTTCATCCATTAGTTGTAAAGCTCTCTGACAGCCTTCTATTTCGGCATTCATCAGTTCCATTGCTATTTTTGCCACACAATGCATATTGAACGCGTATTCTAAAGTCTTAGATACACTTTCACTTTCATCTTCTATAGACAAAAATCCTTTTTCTCTGAATTTATCCAAGCCAGTTCTATTGTTCATGGCTTCTGCATACACAGCAGGGTATATTTCTTCCAATTCTTTTTTGGATATGACGTTTTGTAAATAGGCATTCCAAATGACGCTGACACTGTGAAAACCTATCATGCAATTGGTTTCGTTGCCCCACAACTCCCACATAGGCATCCTTCCACTCTGCTCGTATTGTGCTTTGAAGGTCATAATGAAATCGTGAGAACGTTTTTTATCAATGATATTGAGCAAAGGATGCAAGGCTCTATAGGTATCCCATAAAGAAAACACTGTATAATAGTTGAATCCGTCGGCTTTGTGCACTTGCTTATCTCGCCCTCTGTATCTTCCATCTACATCGTTCATAATATTTGGATGAATCATGCAATGGTATAATGCAGTATAGAAATTCTGTTTTTCTATAAGCGTTCCTCCGTATACTTTAATGCGATTCAATTCAATGTTCCAGGTTTTGTTGGCGTCAGATTTAACCTTATTGAAATCCCAATGAGGTAGTTCACTCTCAAGATTGTTTTTTGCTCCATTTTCATCAACAGATGAAATAGATGTTTTTACAAGAATGCTTTCGCCAGCATTGACCCAATAACCCAGATGCATCACATATTTACCGGTTGAATCTTTTCTGATATTCACCTTATCGGCTATTTTATTCACTTTGGTATAGAAATATACCAATTGATCTTCAGCCCATGCTTTTGAGCGTCTATAACCAGAAAATGTTTGCTTGTCTATCTCTGTGATCAAACCTTCGATTAATTGGTCGCGGTGGTTTAAATCTAAAGTGATCCAAGCATAGCCTTTTTGCTTGTAAGTATATTTTTGAATGCCAACTCTGGTTGTAGCGCTTAACTCTACTTTAATACCGTTGTTTAAAGTCACTGTATAATAACCTGGAGAAGCTGATTCTGACTTGTGATTGAAGGTATAAAACAACTTCCCTTCTGAGGCGATATGAACGATAGGTTTTGAAACGAATGTAGGCATGAAATTGATATCGCCATAATCGCTACAACCAGTGCCACTCAAATGTGTGTGTGAGAAACCATAGATTACAGTATCGCTATAATGGTATCCACTGCATCCATCCCATGAGCCATCAATTCTAGTATCCGGACTCAATTGCACCATAGCAAAAGGCAATGTAGCACCTGGAAATGTATGGCCATGACCGCCAGTACCAACAAATGGTTTAACATATTGGGTATAATTGTTTTGAGCAATAAGAGAAGAACAAAAGCAAAATACGGCGACAAAGGCATTGAATTTCATTCCTTCGAAAATACTTATTTTACTGTTAAAAATAAAAAAGCCGGAATTTTTATCCCGGCTCTCTATATTGTTTTAATGATTGATTAGTCTACTTGTGCAGTAAATCCAGCTGACAAATATTCTCTGTTTAAACGGGCAATATTTGACAAACTGATTTCTTTTGGACATTCTGCTGAACATGCTCCAGTATTGGTACATGCACCAAATCCTTCTGCATCCATTTGATTGACCATTGCTAATGCTCTTCTCTTAGCTTCTGGCTGACCTTGAGGCAACAACGCTAATTGAGATACTTTTGCTGAAACAAACAACATAGCACTTGCATTTTTACAAGCTGCTACACAGGCTCCACATCCGATACAAGCAGCGCTCATAAAGGCTTCATCTGCTATTTCTTTACCAATTGGCAAGCTGTTAGCATCCTGAGCATTACCAGCATTTACAGATACGAATCCACCAGCAGCCATGATTCTGTCGAAAGAGCTTCTATCAACTGACAAATCTTTTAGCACTGGGAATGCCGCAGCTCTCCAAGGTTCTACAACAATGATGTCGCCATCTTTGAATGAACGCATGTGCAATTGACATGTTGTAACAGCATTCTTCGGTCCGTGCGGACGACCATTGATGTACATACTGCACATACCACAAATACCTTCACGACAATCGTGGTCGAATACTACAGGCTCTTTACCTTCATTGATCAACTGCTCGTTCAACACATCAAACATTTCAAGGAATGACATATCCTCAGAAACATGATCTAATTTGTAGGTTTCAAACTGACCTTTAGTATTTGTATTTTTTTGTCTCCAGACTTTTAATGTAATCTTCATTTCTTTTAGGGATAAGGATTTAGGATATAGGATTTAGGGTTTATTCTTTTTTTCTAAAGTTTCTATAAGTGAATAGAGCATTTTGCCTTCTTCTTCTATAAGTTTAAATGTTTTAGTTAGTGATTCGTCATCTGTGAATCCGAGTCGTGTACTTAAAACTAGACCAGATTCTAATTCACATAATGAACCATGAGCAATGTGTAGGAAATTTATATAAGCTTTAGTAGATTTTCTTCCAAAACCTTCAGCAATATTTAAAGACACAGAATTAGCAGCTCTTCTCACCTGGTTTGTAAGTCCAAACAATTCCTGTTGAGGAAATTTTGCGGTATTTTGATATACTTCAACTGAAATATCCATTGCTTTCTGCCAAACTTTTAAATCTTTAAAACTGCTTATTTTGGGTTTTTCGGAATCCTCTCTCATCACTAAATCCTAAATCCTATTGCCTAGTGCCTTTTCAAATAACGAATAACTATTAACTAATAACTAATAACATTTTTCTTTACTTATAGCTACGTGCTGCAATTTTAATATTCTCGTATTTTAATTCTTCTTTGTTTAGTGTCCATTGGTTGTTGCCGGTTAGTTCCCATGCTGCTACATAGCTGTAGTTAGCATCGTCACGTTGAGCTTCACCTTCTTCGGTTTGATACTCTTCACGGAAGTGACCGCCGCAGCTTTCATTTCTGTTCAATGCATCCATACACATCAATTCGCCAAGTTCTAAGAAGTCGGCTACTCTTGTTGCTTTCTCAAGTTCTTGGTTCAATTCATTGGCTTCACCAGTTACTCTAACATTGCTCCAGAACTCTGCTCTTAATGCTTGAATTTCTGCAATAGCTTTTTTCAAACCTTCAGCATTTCTAGCCATACCACATTCGTCCCACATAATTTTGCCCAAACGCTTGTGGAAATGGTCGACAGATTTTGTGCCTTTGATGTTGATCAAAGTATCGATGGTTTGCTTTACTTTATTTTCAGCTTCAACAAATGCTTCGTGATCTGTAGGAATTGCTTTGGTTCTGATTTCTGAACTTAAAAATGCTCCGATGGTGTATGGCAATACGAAATAACCATCAGCTAAACCTTGCATCAAAGCAGAGGCACCCAAACGGTTAGCACCGTGGTCGCTGAAGTTTGCTTCACCTATCGCATATAAACCTGGAACAGTTGTCATTAAGTTGTAATCCACCCAAAGTCCACCCATTGTATAGTGCACAGCAGGGTAAATTTGCATTGGCTCATTGTATGGATTAACACCAGTAATTTGCTCATACATATCGAACAAGTTACCGTATTTCTCTTTAACAACCGCTTTACCTAACTTGATGATGGTAACTTTATCAGCGTTGTGTATGTTTTGTTTGTTGGCCTCAATTTTACCATAACGTTCGATTGCAGAAGCGTAATCTAAGTATACGGCTTGACCAGTTTTATTAACGCCAAATCCAGCATCACATCTTTCTTTAGCAGCTCTAGACGCTACGTCACGAGGCACTAAGTTACCAAATGCAGGATATCTTCTTTCTAAATAATAATCGCGATTTTCTTCAGCAATATCATTTGGTTTTAATTTACCAGCTCTAACCGCTTCAGCATCTTCTTTTCTTGCTGGCACCCATATTCTACCATCATTTCTCAACGACTCAGACATCAAAGTTAATTTTGATTGGTGGTCGCCAGAAACAGGAATACAAGTTGGGTGAATTTGCGTAAAGCAAGGATTGCCAAAGAATGCACCTTTTTTGTGTGCTTTCCAAGCAGCTGTTACGTTACTTCCCATTGCATTGGTTGATAAGAAGAATACGTTACCATATCCACCTGATGCCAATACAACAGCGTGACCGAAGTGTCTTTCTAATTTACCGCTTACCAAGTCACGGGCAATGATACCACGCGCTTTGCCATCGATAACAACAACGTCCATCATTTCATGACGAGCGTAAAGTTCAACATTACCCATACCAACTTGACGTTGTAATGAGCTATATGCTCCTAATAACAATTGCTGACCAGTTTGACCGGCAGCATAGAAAGTTCTTTGAACTTGGGTTCCACCAAATGAACGATTGCTTAACAATCCTCCGTACTCACGAGCAAAAGGAACACCCTGAGCAACACATTGGTCGATGATGTTACCAGACACTTCAGCCAAACGGTGAACATTGGCTTCACGTGCACGGTAGTCGCCACCTTTGATGGTATCATAAAACAAACGGTACACACTGTCACCGTCGTTTTGGTAATTTTTAGCCGCATTGATACCTCCTTGTGCAGCAATTGAGTGCGCACGACGAGGAGAATCTTGGAAGCAAAAAGCCTTTACTTTATAGCCCATTTCAGCTAGAGTAGATGCCGCCGATGCGCCAGCTAAACCAGTACCTACAACTATAATTTCAATATTTCTTTTATTTGCCGGATTAACAAGTGAAACACTTGATTTGTATTTGGTCCATTTGGTCTCTAATGCACCTTCCGGAATTTTAGCGTCTAATTTGCTATTTGTCATGTTAAAATCTTTCTAAAGTTAAGGTTATTATGAAAGGAAAAAATAAATTGGCATTGCTGCAAATGCGATTGGAATGATGACTCCAAAAACCCAGATGCCTAAAAATTTGATGATGCCATTGTATTTTGAGTGGTTAACACCCATTGTTTGAAATGCACTTTTGAATCCGTGTATTAAGTGGAATGAAATAGCACCCATTGCAATTAGGTATAATAATACCAACCATTTATTTTTGAATGCTACAGCAACTTCTGTGTACAAATCTTTGATGACGGTATATTCAACACCGTTTTCAATGAATTGTTCTTTTTTGTTTTCAATAGCTTTAGCGGCTGAAGATGTAATTGAATTGTCTACCAAACTTCTTTCATATTGCACATAAGGTACTTCACCAAACTTATATTCTGCCCAGAAATCAGACATGTGTGTTACGATGAAGGCAAGAATGATGGTACCTAAAACGCCCATCCAACGACTAGCCCAATGACTGTTAGCTTTGCCATCCACAACTGCATAAGCAACAGGTCTGGCTTTTTTGTTTTCATACACTAGGTATAAACCCCAGAAAGCGTGAAACAAAATGGTGGCATACAATCCATAAGATACAAATTTGATTAAGGGATTGGTTGTCATAAACACAGCATAGGTGTTAAATGCATAGCCTTGATCAGCTTTGAATAATTGGAGGTTACCGATAAGATGTACAACTAAGAAGGTACAAAGAAAAAGACCGGTTAAGGCCATTAGGAGCTTCTTTCCGATGCTCGATTTTAAGAAATTAGTTAACCAATTCATGTATTTTATTTTCTAAAATATTTGTTACAATTCTTAATCCTAAGATTTTCAAGTCACTAGGATATGAACTACATTAAATTTGCCGCAAATTTATCTAATTATTTCAAATATGTAAATTTTAATCCCTTATTTAAAATGATTATAATTAAAACAGCAATAGGAAGGAAATGTTTTCTATACTTAGAAACATATTGAGCAATGGTGTTTGTTATTGGTTATTTGTTATTTGTTATTGGTTATTGGTTATTGGTTAATCGAATACCATATCCCAAAATCTTAAAATCAAAAAATCTTAAAATCTTAAAATCTGGTCATTCTCGCGGTTGGCTCCCCGCGAGCTGTTTTATTGTTTTTCAAAATGTTTCTGAAAGTAACTGCGCTGCAGTTTGATTTCAAATCGTCATCAATCTTTAACCTTCAATAAATATGATAATTTTGAGCTGGTGTTAAAATCAAAAAATCCCAAAATCAAAAAATCCCAAAATCAAAAAATCTTAAAATCTTAAAATCCCAAAATCTCAAAACATGTCCATCATCATCCCACTCTTTCCTATTCTCTTTTGCCTATTCCCTTTTTCCGTATCTTTGCCACTTTGTCAAAGACCAAAAACATAAGAATCTGTCACCTAAGCTCTGTTCACTTCGCTTTAGATACCCGCATATTTTATAGAATGTGCAGCACCTTGGCGACAAATTATGAGGTGCATCTTATAGCGGTTCATCCACAGAAGGAAGTTAAAAATGGTGTCACAATTCACCCTTTTAAGCGCTATCACAATCGGAAATTTAGAATTTTGTTTGGTTGGTTGTTGATGTTTTTCAAAGCCATTAAGGTGAATGCAAAAGTCTACCATATGCACGACCCAGAACTTATACCCTGTGGTATTTTATTACAACTTTTTGGTAAAAAGGTAATTTTAGATATCCATGAAAACATTGCAGAGGATTTATTTGACAAGCCTTGGATCAAAAATCAAACATTGGTATATAATATCTTTACATTTTTTGAATCTATTGCATGCAAGCGATTCACCATAGTGTTGGCTGAAACGAGTTATGAGAAACGCTATTTGAGCAAAGCTAAAAAATGCTATACCATTTTAAATTATTGCGATACCGATTTTTTCAAGCCGTTTGAGAAAACCAATTATAAGCACGAATTGCACCTGTATTATATAGGTATTATTTTAGAAAATAGGGGGATTTTACAAATAGCACAAGCTGTAAAATTGTTACAAGACGAAGGATACAATCCTCATTTTCATTGCGTTGGAGAGTTGTATTCAGATTTGAACTACAAACTGAAACAATTGCCATATTTTGAAAACATTAAAGACCATTTACATTTTTACGGCAGATTACCATTAGAAGAAGGGTACAAAATGGCGAGTTCAATGGATATTGGATTGTGTATCATTTGGCCAATGAAAAATTCGGTTGAAAGTTACCCAACAAAATTGTTCGAATATATGAGTATTGGGTTACCCATAATCACCTCAAATTTTCCATTATATGAAAAAACGGTTGAGGGTAATGGATGTGGAATTTGTGTCGACCCAATGAAAGCAGAAGAACTAAAAAATGCAGTGGTAACAATTCACACTGATGTCGAAAAAAGTGAACTAATGGGAAAATCGGGCAAATTGGCAGTAAAAATGCATTTTGATTGGAAGTCTCAAATCCCAGTGCTGACAAGGGTTTACGAAGATATTCTTGAATAACCAAAAGAAAATTGTCAGTATGTTTGGTATTTCAAATATGTTTATCTAATTTTGCCGTCCCAAATTTTTATCAACACCCAAAGACGTGGATTCAATAAGTTATAAAACCGTTTACGCTAAAAAAGGCACCATCAACAAACAATGGTATGTGGTTGATGCTAGCGAAAAAGTACTTGGCCGTTTAGCTTCGCAGATAGCTGCAGCATTAATCGGAAAAAACAAGACTGATTATACACCTCACTCTGACAACGGTGATTGTGTGATCGTATTAAATGCCGGTAAAGTTAAATTATCAGGTAGCAAATTAGCTGATAAAGAGTATATCACTTACTCTGGTTACCCAGGAGGACAGAAGAAAATTTCTGCATCAGACCTAGTTAACAAGAAGCCAATTGCTCTTATTGAAGAGGCTGTAAAAGGTATGTTGCCAAAAAACAAATTAGGTGCAGAAATGTTCCGTCATTTGCATGTATACGATGGCGACCAACACCCACATCAAGCACAACAACCAACAGAATTAAAGATTAAATAATCCATAATAAAGTTACATGGAAGTTACAAACACATCAGGAAGAAGAAAAACAGCAATTGCTCGTGTTTACATTAAACAAGGCAATGGCGATATTCTGATCAACAACAAACCATATGATCAGTATTTTTCTACATTAGTAAATCAGTTTAAAGTGGTTCAACCATTACAAATGACTGACAACGTAGGTAAATACGATATCAAAGTAAACGTTGACGGTGGCGGTATTACTGGTCAAGCAGAAGCAGTTCGTTTAGCGATTTCTAAATCACTTTGCGAAATCAACCCAGAGTTTCGTTTGACATTGAAGCCTATCGGTTTATTGAGAAGAGACGACAGAATGGTTGAGAGAAAGAAACCAGGTCAAAAGAAAGCAAGAAAAAGATTTCAATTCAGCAAACGCTAATACTACATACAAATGTCTTCAGTATCACAAGAACAATTATTGGAAGCAGGCTGTCACTTCGGACACCTTACCCGCAAATGGAATCCAAAAATGGCTCCTTACATTTTCATGGAGCAAGATGGTATTCACATCATAGATTTAAATAAAACTGCAATCAAATTAGACGAAGCAGCTTCTGCTGTTAGAAATATGGTTAAATCTGGCCGTAAAATCTTATTTGTTGCAACTAAAAAACAAGCTAAAGAAATCATTAAAGAAGTAGCTAGCCAATCTAACATGCCTTTCGCAACTGAAAGATGGTTAGGTGGTATGTTAACCAACTTTAGCACTGTTCGTAAGTCTATTAAAAAGATGCAAACCATCGACAAAATGGCTACTGACGGTACTTATGCTAACATCAACAAAAAAGAAAAATTGATGTTGGAACGTGAGAAAGCTAAATTGGCTAAAGTATTAGGCGGTATCGCTGATATGTCTCGTCTACCATCTGCTTTATTCATCGTAGATGTTAAGAGAGAACACTTAGCAGTTGCTGAAGCTATTAAATTGAATATCCCAACCATCGCTATGGTTGATACCAACAGCGACCCTACTAATATCGACTTCCCTATCCCTTGTAACGACGACTCTTCTAAATCAATCAAATTGATCGTTGATGTTATCGTTAAAGCCATCGAAGAAGGTCAATTAGATAGAAAGAAAGAAAAAGACTCAGCTGAAATTGAAAAATCTAAAGCTGAAAAAGAAAGCGCAACAGAAGCATAATCCAAATAGAAATGAGCAGTATGTCAACAATTAGTGCAGCAGATGTAAACAAACTCCGTCAAATGACTGGAGCTGGTATGATGGATTGTAAAAAAGCCCTTACTGAAAGTAATGGTGACTTTGAAGCAGCTATCGACTTCTTAAGAAAAAAAGGTCAAAAAATCTCTTTAAATAGAGCTGATAGAGCAGCTAAAGAAGGTGCAGTTATTGCACTTACTTCTGAAGATAGAAAAACAGGTGTTGTAGTTGAATTGAATTGCGAAACAGACTTCGTTGCTAAAAATGAAGACTTCGTGAAATTCGCTAATGAAATCGCTAACCTTGCTCTTACTCACAAACCAGCTAACGCTGAAGCTTTAAAAGCTTTAACAATTGGTGGTCTCACCCTTGAACAACGTCTTCTTGACGAAATGGGTAAAACTGGTGAGAAAATGGATGTTTCTAAATACGAAATCGTTAACGGTAATAACATCGTAGCTTATATTCACGCTGGTAACAGAATGGGCGTTCTTGTTGAAATGAACAACAACCCTAGTGAAGCTAATACCAACGCTGGTAAAGATACTGCAATGCAAATCGCAGCTATGAACCCTATCGCTCTTAACGAGTCTCAAGTTCCTCAAGAAACCATCAACAGAGAAATTGAAGTAGGTAAAGAACAAGCTATCGCTGAAGGTAAACCTGCTGAAATGGCTGAGAAAATTGCTCAAGGTAGATTGAACAAATTCTACAAAGAGTACACTCTACTTAACCAAGAATTCGTAAAAGATAGTTCTAAAACAATCGCTAAAATGTTAGCTGATGCTGAAGCTGGTCTTACAGTTGTTAGCTTCAAACGTATTGCTTTAGGCGCTTAATCAAAACAATATTTAAAAAAAGCCGATCAAATGATCGGCTTTTTTTATGCCCCTACTTTTTATAGGTTAAAAATGTGATGATCATTACCAGTTCATCCTGACTTAGCTTGCTCTCCGTTAAATTGTCCTCATGGTTCTTATTCCTAAACCTAAACTCGTAATTGGACAATTGCTCTGCTGAGAAATTTGGTATCACCTCCTTACCTTTCACTGTGTCTGCATGACACTTTGAACAGTTAAGTCTAAATAATACCAGTCCCTTATCACATTGCTCTTGCGTGATTTTACGAATCGTATCATTCATCATAGGTGGAAAATTGTATTGAACTGTTGCAGCTTTTTTAGTGCTACACATTTCTAAAATGATTATTAGCGTTATGGCCGATATGATGTACTTCATTAATATGTTCCTCCTACTTGTCTCTTGTTATATTCAGCAACCTTTGACTTTGGTAATTGTGCTGGTCGTTTTTCTACTATATAATCTTCATCCAAAGTTTTAAGAAATACAATGATGTCTGATACTTCAGATGGACTTAAATGCAATTCATCGCTTGACAGTGTTTGATTGTGCACTGGCAAACCTCTTCCTGCTCCTCCACCTTTGTTGTAAAAGTCTATAACCTCCTCTAGTGTTTTAAAAATACCATTGTGCATATACGGAGCAGTTTTACTGATGTTTTTCAAAGTGCCTGTTCTGAATGCATGCATGGTTTCGTTAGCTGGATTGACTAAATACCTTCCAGAATCCTTGCCGAATGCGGTGTATTGCAGATTGTCAGGAGTACCTAAAACTTCAAATTCAGAACCAACATAAGGTGGTTTAACGCCATTAAAATGCGGTGTAAAATGACAGGTTGCACATTGTGCTTTTGACATAAACAAATTGAATCCATTTAAAGCTTGCTGACTTATACTTGATTTTTTTTCCAATGCTAAATCAAACTGAGATCGGTTGTTGTTGAATTTTGAATAGTAAAATGTCAAAGCCGAAACAATGTGATCAATTGATGGTTGATTGCTTTGAGGCGTCAACTCAGCCAAGGCCTTTAAAGTGTTTTTATAGTGTTTTATTGAAAGTACTTTCTTTAGAATAAGTTGCTTTTCCAATCCCATTTCTTCAGGATTGGTAATAACGGCCAAAGCCTGACCTTGTAATGTAATGTGATTGCCATCTTGCATCACCAAATGGTTGTATTCTGCATTTAATAGAGACGGCGCATTGCGCTTCAATCTACCTTGGTAGTTGAACTTAAGAGCTGTGGCATTAGAAGTGTCTGTAAAGCCTTGTTCTGGCAAATGACATGAGGCACAGCTTCTTTGATTGTTGCCTGATAATATTGGGTCGTAAAACAGCATTTTACCCAAATCTGAAATGATATTCAATTGGGTAGTATCTGTTACTCTAAGAAAAATTCCTTTTGTATTCTGACCATAATACAAGTCCTTTTGAAAAATTGAAGTGGCTTGTTTATTGATAGTATAATCCATCATACTTCGTGAGCTAAATCGATGTTGCAAAATGAATTGAGCATTTAGCGCATACAAAGGATTGATGTATTCTGAAAGCCATTTAAAATGGTCAAATTCTTCGTAAGTTTTTGTTTCTTTAACAAATGTTATGGCTTCTTGATACAGCAGTCTATACTGTTGCCCGAGTTGATACTCAGAATGGTCGTTTTCGTAAGCATCATAAATAGTACTAACGGCTAGCATCATGTCTTCTAATTCTGGCAGTATTCTATCCGAATTAGGGCATTCAAATCCTGTTGTATATATACTGGCAAGATTCAATAGAAATAAGCGGTTACAGAAAGCGAAATGGTCAGGGGTTGAGAGAACAGCTCTAACGCTATCCAACTTTAAATGCGCATAGGCTTGTTCTATAGATTTGATGTATTGCATCGCTTCTAATGAGTTGCTGTCATCCAATGCAATTTCAGATAAAGTCAAGCCACCACCAATACGCTTGTAAGGTTTTTCATATTTTTCGAACACCTCAGTCTCCCACTCAACGGGTAAAGGACCATTGATTAATTTGTATTGAATTGGATCGATATAGCGCCACCAAAAATCAAGTTTTTTAACTTGAATTCTAGCATTATGAATCAAATGTCTAAATGTATCATTGTTAAAATCCTTATTGTTTTGGTAGTTTGTCAATGCTTCGATAGACTGTTCAAAACCTTTACTGTATGACATATAAACCGTTGGATATGCGTTGTCTATACTAGCGTATCTAAATGCTACTACAGAGCAAAAAGCAGTAAAATAAATGATATTAAGGATTGTATGTATTCGTTTCATATTTATAAACTAAAAAACAGTGTGCTCCTTTCGAAGCACACTGTAATATGTAATTGGGACAACCTAAGATATTAGTGCATTACAGCCAATTTGTATCGGGTTACTACACCATTAACAGTAAGTTCAACAATGTAGATACCATTGGTAACTTCATCCGTGTTTAATGTTAAGGCATGCTCACCGTTTTCTAAGCTATATGATTTAGAACCAACCATTTCTTTACCTTGTAAATCTATCATTCTTACTTGTACTTCAGACTGATTTACCAAACCTAAATCGATGGTTGCAGAACTGTTACTTGGATTAGGATACACATTCAATTTGCTGATGTTTTCATCTGTGATATCGGTATTAAAGATACCAGTACCTTGAATTTTGAATGTATAAACAGATTCGTCTACGTCGTTACTTACAATCTTAACTGTTGCAACTCTTAAACCTAAAGCACTTGGCTTAAATTTGATGGTGAAAGTTTGTGAAGCAGTTGAAGCAATTGTAGCAGGTAATGTAGGAGCAGAAACAATTGTGAAATCAGATGCATTTGCACCTTCGATGGTGATACTGTTTACAGTTAATGAACCAACAGCTATGTTTCCAATTTCATAACTTAAAGTCAACTCACCACCTTTTTTCAAATCACCAAAATCTGTGTTATCAAAGTTTTTACCACTAGTACTTCCATTTTTGATTTCTTCGTTGTTTCCACTTACAACAACTTCAGGATTGTCAAGGTAAGTGTCAGGGTTGTACATTGCCAATAACTGACCACCTTCAACTAATTCTCCACCTAAAGAGTAGTGTGCTTGGTCAACCAACATAAACATACCTGGGCCTAAAATTTCTTGAACATCGATTATTCCTGATGACTCTTCGTCTATTGTTAAGAAATTAGAAGAACCTGGTAAGAATCTTGTTTGATCGTGCTCAGCAACAAGTTTTAATGCATCTGTTTTAGCATTATACTGCCATATTTTACCGTTGTGAGTGTTACCTCCAACATCTTCTTGGATCAATAAGTGTCCAAAGTGGTCCATTCCAATATTGTCCATCATTTTTGGACCTTCTGTACCATCAAGTACTGCAGTGATAGTTCCACCTAATTCTGGATTATTGATGTCTGTAAATCTCAATCTCCACATTCTACTTGGACTGGTAAATGCGTTAGTAGTAACAAAGTAAAAATCACTTGGATTTTTAGGATCCCACAATCCATCTTCTGGACGTAAGAAATTGGTTACACCTGCAGCATTACTGTTGGTGTTCAAAGTAGCGCCAGTTAAATTCTGAACTTGACCTAAATCTTTCAAAGTGAATGCTGTTCCAGCAGCTGGGATAGATGAACTGCTTTCAGTTGTTAAACCAGTAACTGCTACTCCATATAATTTACCACCAACTAATCCAGCTTTTTCAATTTCATTACCAGTATTGGTCTTGCTACCTACATAAATATACACTTGACCAGGAGTAGCATCATCTGTTCCAGCTACTATGGTTTTGTTTGAAGCATTAGGATTGGCAATTGAATTTTCCCATGAGAATTTACCTAAGTATGGTAATTCATATGATGTACCAGCATTTGGACCAGTAACAATGTGAGCGAAACCGCGACCTTCTGATCCAGATTCTTCTCCATTCATAAAGATTCTCTCTTGAGTACCTAAACCTGTAGAAGCATTGTAGAATGCTGATACTGCAGGCAAATCTGCTGAACAGAATCTATTGAAAGCAGACAAAGCATTTGGATTTGATGCATCATATTTTACGAATGATGTGCCATTCCATAAGTATACTGTTTTAATTAAATCAGAACCACTGATAATAGATAAATCAGATTTGTTGATGACCCATTTAGACACAAAAGCTCCTTTTGAACCGTGTGCTCTAGCGATACCTGCAGTGTTACTAAATTCATGGTTGATTACTACAGTGAATGTACCATTGCCATTATCAAAAGCACCCATACCATCTGGAGTTCCACACATTCTATAAGCACCTATGTAATCTCCTGCAGTTAATACAGATGTAAATTTAACCCCTGTTGCTGCAGCTGTTAAGTATGGTGATTGTGAGCTATTAGGACCAGTTACACCTGCTTCAATACCTGTACCTTGAACGGCAAATGAATAATCGCCTTCATTGAAATCATTGTTGTTAATTGCGATTGTCGCTGTTCTTAAACCTTTTGACCCTGGAACAAATTTAACAGTGATAACTTGAGTTCCATTTGTTGGAATGGTCATCGGTAAACTCGGCATGTTTAAAATTGAGAAATCAGAAGCATTAGAACCTTTAATTTCAATTTTATTGATCATTAAACTTCCAGTTGCAGTGTTTTTAATAGAGAAAGATTTTGTTTGGAAACTAGGCACACTTCCAAAATCAGTATTATCTGTAGTTGAAGGTGTTACGTCATTGCTCGCAATTTCTGTATTGTTACCCAACACAGCAATTTCTGGATTAGCATTAAATGATTCTGGATTGAACATAGCTAAAATCTGTCCACCTTCTACCTGTTCTCCAGGTATACTGTAATGTGCTTGATCTACTAATAAGAACATACCAGGACCGAGTATAGCTTGTGCATCTATTATTCCTGAAGCTTCTTCGTCTTGTGTTAAGTAATTTGAAGCTCCAGTTAAAAATCTATTGTTATCATGTTCTGCAACCAATGTCAATACGTCTGTATTGGTATTGTATTGCCAAATTTTACCAATATGTGAATTGTTTCCAACATCCTCTTGAACTAAAATATTACCAAAATTATCCATACCGATGTTATCCATCATTTTTGGACCTTCAGTACCATCTAAAACTGCTGTTATTGTACCCCCTAATTCTGGATTTGAAATGTCTTTGAATCTCAATCTCCACATTCTACTAGGACTGGTGAATGCATTGGTTGTAACAAAATAAAAATCGTTTGGATTTTTTGGATCCCATAAACCATCCTCTGGTCTTAAGAAATTGGTTACACCAATGCTATTGCTTAATGAATTGATGTAAGAACCAGTAGCGTTTTGAATACTTCCTAAATCTGATAAAGAGAAACTAGTATTTGGAGTAGGTATTGATGAACTGCTTTCTGTTGTTAATCCATTTACAGTTACACCGTACAATTTACCACCAACCAAACCAGCTTTTTCTATTTCATTACCAGAGTTGGTTTTATTACCAACGTACACATACACTTGACCAGGAGTAGCGTCATCTGTTCCTACTACTATGGTTTTATTTGAAGCCATTGGATTAGCTACAGAGTTTTCCCAAGAGAATTTACCTAAATAAGGTAATTCGTATGTTGTACCAGCATTAGCACCTGTAATGATGTGTGCAAAACCTCTTCCTTCACTACCAGATTCTTCACCATTCATAAAGATTCTCTCTTGAGTACCTAAACCCGTTGCTGGATTATAGAATGCTGTTGTAGCAGGCAAATCAGCAGAACAAAATCTGTTGAACGCAGCCAATGCAGATGGGTTTGATGCATCATATTTTACATAAGAAGAACCATTCCATAAGTATACAGTTTTAATTAAATCAGAACCACTAACAACAGATAAATCAGATTTGTTGATGATCCATTTTGAAACAAATGCTCCAGCAGAACCATGTGCTCTAACTACACCTGATGTATTTCCAAATTCGTGATTTACTACTAAAGTGAATGTTCCATCACCATTGTCGTATGCACCTGCGCCATCTGGAGTACCTGCCATTTTGTATGCACCAACTGCATCACCAGAACTAATAATTGATGTAAATTTAACATCTTTTAAAACTGGCACTAAATAAGGTGTTTGAGAAGTTGAAGGACCAGTTAAACCAGTTATCATGTTGTATTTAAATGGTACGAAATTTTTCAATTTGCTATTGCCTTTTAAATTGTAAATTACAACATGTCCTGTATATCCTGTCGCAGTAGCAACACCATTTTCAGGCAATGACACTTGACCATAGTCGTTATCGTTACAAACAGCTATTGTGCTATCGTTGATGATGGTAATACCTTCGATTTTTTCTAATTGAGGATTCCATCCTAAAGCTAGGAAATCTGCAGTTAATGATTTTTTAACTGGCTTAATTCCTTGAGCAGCCAAACCTGCAGAATCTACAAGAGCTTCTAAAGTTACACCGCCATATAAACCTGAATTGACATTGGTAGCACCATTGATGTTGATGGTGTACATTCTTTTAATATCAGAAGTACCTCTCAATGCAGCTTCTAAAACTAAGAATGTGCTGTCGTTGATGGCAGCCATATCACCAATTTTCCAATCTCTTAATCTGATTTGATTTGAACCTGATGCACCAATGATGCCATCATTCAAATACACATACATTTTAGTAGCGTTGGTAACTGGATCGATTTCTAAAATTCTGTGAACTCTAGTGCCTTCTCCTATCGTTTTATTTGGATACAAAATTGGACTTTGAATGATTGCGTATACTTTGCCGTTTGGAGCAATGCTTAAACCTTCAAAACCTCTGTTGTTTTTACGGTATTTAAAACAAGAGTCAATCATAACATCTTGTGGTTGTGCACCAACTAAATTGGCATAAGGTGTGTATCGTTTAATAACAACACCTTGTGAATTAAGCACCCAAATTGTTGGTCCGCCTTCTTCACAAATCCAAAAGTTACCGTTTTTGTCTACAGCTAATCCCTCTGCGTCAATGCCCCAAATATCTTTGGCTGCAATTTTAGAATTAAAGTTGGCGCAATTCAATACAGTATCGGTAGAAGCTACCTCAGTTGAAGTACTGCCAAAACCAGTTGGATTGATGATACCAGAAGCATTTGTTCCATTTGGACGCTTCATCGAAATGGTTTGCAAGATTTGAACAGAATCACCGCTCAATCTTACTCTAAAAATTTTAGGAGCGTAAGTAGGGAATGCGTAAATTTTGTCGTAGGTAGGACGGCAAGTAGATGGATTTGCATTCGCTGCATCTACATTGACCCCACGGTCAGAAATAATCCAATACTCTTTGCCATTTGTTCCTGGTACTACGCACATACCAGAAAACCCACCTTCGCGGAAATTAATTCCTTGAAAGGTCCCAATGCGTGCCGAATACTTATTAGAGTAATCCGACCCTTGCATTATTTGCGCCTGCGCTTTATTAATAAAAAACAGGGCAAACAATCCAATAATTTTTGTAGTTATTCTTTGTTTCATTTGCTAGAAATTTTCTGAAACAAAAAACACGCACTAAAATTAAGCATCTGTTGAATGCTCGTTAAAATTGAATTACTTTAAAATGAATGGAATTTAAACTCTCTGAACGATTAAGTTACAAAGAATTCATATAAAAAAGATGAAAACTTATTACTGCCTGCTTTACTTACGCACGTAACGGCGCTAAATCCCGAGATCGAGATCTTTCCCTTCAGGTGACCCAAACTCATCTACATTTTGATCACCTATAAACTCTCCACAATTAAATTCGATACTTAATTCTTGCTGTGGTCGGTCGATTGGCATTAACTTAATATCAAGTTTAGGGTCCGCTTTCGCTTTATTGATAAACTTGGCAAAAATTGGTAAAGCAGAATGGGCTCCTTGACCGTAAGCTGTGTTTCTAAAACGCACTTTACGACTATCGCATCCTACCCATGTCGCGCAAACCAAATCTCTTGTTACTCCCATAAACCAACCATCACTGTTACTCTGTGTTGTTCCGGTTTTTCCACCTACCCAACCAGTTACCCCATATTTGCCTCTCAATCTCGAACCTGTTCCATGATTGACAACCCCTTCTAACAATTGACACATCACATAAGCTTTCTCTTCTGTCATGATTTGTTTGATATTGGTTGGCGCAAACTCTGCCAAAATATTGCCATTCTTATCTTCTATTCTGGTTAAATAGGTTGGTTCTATCCAATAGCCTTTGTTGGCAAATGTTGAAAATGCTCCAGCCATATCGAATGGAGATATATCTGTAACACCAAGACAAATTGAAGGATATGGATCCATTTTAGCTGAATCGATACCCATTTTTCTTACAAACTCTATCACATTTCTTGGCGCTTGCTCACCCATAGCATACATCACTTGCGCTACAATACAGTTTGTTGAAGTTGCCAAACCTCTGTACATATTCATCGTTCCTCCATAAGAACCATCACTGTTACCAACTCTCCAATTTGGATATGGTGGAGGTGAATTTGGAAATTGAATACATGGTGACAATTTGTTATCTATAGCCAATGCGTATACAAACGGTTTAAATGTTGAACCTACTTGTCTGCCTGCACTTTTGTTGACATGGTCGTACTGAAAATAATGATGGTTGATTCCGCCTACCCAAGCTTTAACTTGACCAGTAGTAGGTTGAATTGCAATAAATCCAGTATGCAAAAAACGCTTCATGTATTTAACAGAATCCAATGGACTCATTAAGGTATCGATGTCTCCTCTCCATGAAAAAACAGTCATTTTAACTTTCGTACGACACTCTTTCATGATCTTAGCTGTGTCCTTGCCATACATCTCTTTTAATGCATAGTAACGCGGCGTTTTCTTTAATTCTTGAATAGGATAATTTGGCAACACTTTCCAATTCTCATCTCTCCATGGTTCTTTAGTACCCCATGATTTGTCAAATTGTTGTTGTAAATCTGTTAAATGTGATTTTACTGCATCCTCTGCATAGGTTTGTAATCTTGAATTGATAGTGGTGTAAATTTTTAAACCATCTTTGTACAAATTGTAATTTTCTCCATTTGGTTTTTTATGTTCTTTACACCATTTCATTAAATCTTTCTTTAGCCATTCTCTGAAGTATACTGCAGGACCATTATTGTGGTCTTCATACTGATAATCCAAAACAATTGGTTGATTTTTTAATGCCTCCAAATCTTCTTTCTTCAAAGTCTTAACCTTCAAATTATCGAAGTTTCTAATCATCTGACCAATAACAGTATTTCTTCTGGCCATTGAGTTATTTGGATTTCTCTTAGGATTGTAAATGGTAATGGCTTTTAACATGCCTACCAAAACTGCACATTCTTCTACCTTTAAATCTATAGGTTCTTTATTAAAGAACTCTTTAGCTGCAGATTTAACGCCGAATGAATTACCAGAAAATTGAACCGTATTCAAATACATGGTAGCAATTTCTTCTTTGGTGTATCTTCTTTCTAACCTCAAAGCAATCACCCACTCTTTTAATTTTTGGGCAAGTCGCACAAATACATTTGGCCTGATACCATTATCATAGTGAAACAAGTTTTTTGCCAACTGTTGGGTTATTGTAGAAGCGCCTCCAGAACGGCCTAATCTTAGTACCGCACCTACCAAACGTTTGGCATCTATTCCAGAATGTTCATAAAATCGCTCATCCTCTGTAGAAATCAAAGCATCAAACATTTCTTTTGGTATGTCGTCATATCCTAAATAAGAACGCTTCTGAATGAAATACTGACCCAACATCTCACCATCTTCAGAGTACAATTCGCTCGCTAAAGCACTCTTAGGATTTTCGAGTTCTTCAATGTCAGGCATTGAGCCCAAAATACCAAAATTTACTAGTATGAAAAAGATTGGAATAAATAACAGAAAGTATAAAAAATACTTCCAAAATTTCTTAGTAAAACTTGATGAATCGGCAGTCTTCTTGCTCATTGAATTGTATAATTATTTGGTATAATTGTTTTTGAAAAACGCTTCGTATTCGCTCAACATTTTATCAGTTATCAAAACGCTGAAATTTTCTTTGCTGATCAAATATTGCTTGCTGTAATCTGTCACTTTTGCATCACTGAAGAATTTGGCGCTGGTTTCCATTTCTTTCAGATACTTTTTAGCCGTTTGAAATGCTTTAAAATTATTGACAATTAATATTTGATATTGGTCGCCCAACAATGATGTCGTAACCCTCAAGCCTTCATCAGCAAAAAATGATTTGTTATAATTTAAAAAAGCCAATTTCAATTGTGTCATATCTGTGTTCTTAGGCACAATCAACATATAAAACTGATCAGCTGTTTCAGAATAGGTATATTTAGAGGATACTGTCTCTTTCTTAATTTCCCCATTCTTAATCTTAATCAACTCTATTGTTTCAAGACATTGTTGCGCAATTGCAGTATTGGGATAATTGTCTGCTATGGCTTGCAATTTTGTTCTAAACAACACCAAATCTCCATTCTTGCCTGCTACCAATGCTTCTATGTAATCAAAATTAACTTGCAATGGATTGCCCGGATACTTCAAATCATTTTCCTTTTTATAGCTAAGTGCTTGAACATAGTTACCTGCTTTATAAGCATCAAAAGTTTTAGCGTATAATTCATCAACTGCTTTATCTGCTTTTACAATTGTAGAATCCAATTTAGATTCTTTCTTTAACAAAACATCTAAGAAGTTGCTATTAGAATCAAGTTCCTTAATCATTTGAATGTACTGATTGGCCTTGGTTTCATTCTTTTGATCTTGATATATTCTTGCCAACAAATACCAAGAATTGATTTGGTATTTACTTTTAGGATATTTGGTGTTCAGCTCGTCTAATAATGACTTTGCTTTATCCAGCTCTTTCAAATTCTGATAATATACATTCGCTCCTAGAAAATAAGATTCAGAAATCTCATCTTTCATTTTTTGTTTATCAGAAAGTGTAAATGGTATGTTATCGTAGTACTTCTTTCTTTCTTCTGGGGCATTCTTTATCAAATCTTCTTTGATGGTTCCCCCTTTATCATTCTTTACTTGCTCATCGTCAATTTTGTTCCATAATACTTCTTGCCTTTTGCTGGCAATGGCCCAAAAATCTGTTAATCCAATTTGCCCCCAAATTCGCTGAAAATCCTGCAATCCTTTGTTCTTGGCTGCCATGTTATAGAATGGAAAGTTTGTAGAGCCTTGAGCCAGACCAGCATTGGAATTATCCATTTGGAGTTTTTTGTTCTCCATCTCTTGCTTTTCTCTTTCTGCTTTTTCTTTGGCTTCTTTTATTAATCTATCTATTGTTTTCTCTCTCAACTTATCATTATTAGACAATCTTAATAAACTGTCTTTCTCTTTGATGTTGACTAGATGTTTAATCAGTTCGTTTAAAACTGAGTTTTTATCTTGAATAAACTTATAATTTGGATGAGTTGGTTCTATGGTTCTTGCAGCACTATCATAATACACTTGAGCATTTTCGTAGTCTTGCTTTTTAAAATACAAATCTGCTAATGCTAAATATGCACTGCTTTTAATACCCATATCTGTACCTTTGGCTTTTAAACAGTTGCTGTATTCTGCAATAGCTCCATTTTCATTTTTATCGGCAATTTCAAGATTGCCCAATTCAAAATAGATTTGATCGAAGTAATCAATGTTCTTATCATCTCTCAACATATCTCTCAACACCACTTTCGCATTTTTAACCTCTGCTTTGTTTTTAATGTTGATTGCTTTTGCCATATTAAGTTTGGCATTGAAAGCAAACTCGTATGGTGGGTTTAATTTGATGACCTTCTTGTATCTTGCAGAAGCTTCTGCATTTTTCTTATTCAAAGAATACAATTGAGCGAGCACAAAATTGTATCTGATTTTTTGGTTCTTGTTTTTTACTTTTGGAATTGCAGCTTCTAATAATTTAATGGCATTGGCATATTTACCTTGTTTGATGTTAACCGATGCACCTGCAATATCCAATTGGGTTTTGAGTTTTGCTGGAAAATCTTTTTTGCCATTTAATTTTAGATACAAAGCTTCAGCATCTTCTTTCTTACCTTGAAGAATGTATGTGACAACAATATTGATTTCAGCTTGAGCAGAAGATGTGGTGTTTTTAAAACTACCTGCCACATATTCGTATACTTCAACTGCTGAATAAAAATCACCCTTAAACAAATGCGCATCGCCCATCAATAGGTAAGCATCATCTACCCATTTTCCCTTTGAGTGCTTGTCAATGATATGAGAACATTTTTTAAGTACTTCATCCATTTTAGCACCATTACCTTTAAGTGTTGAGGCTTCAGGAATTGGATACAGTGAAAGTATGTCTTTGTAATTGTCTTTGTAACTGATGATAGCGTCTTCTCGCGCATCGCTAACCAATACAGAGGCATTATAGTAATAGTTATAGTGTGACACTGTGTTATGCCATTGTTTGGATAACCAGGATTGTGCTGACAAGTTTTGGGTCAGCAGCAATATGAAAACACTGAGATTTTTTAATTTAAACAATTTTATTCTTCGGTTAAAACCTATTAACTTTGAAAACGCAAATTTATTATTTGCTGACCATTTTTTTACATGGAACGTAAACAAAACCGCAGAAAGTTACTAAAAAAGTTAAAAAATAGGTACAGATTACTCATAATCAATGAAACCAATCTCCAGGAAAAGACTTCTTTAAGTCTAACACCTTCAAACGTTTTGTTGATTGGATCTGCGGGATTGTTATTGTTCTCGCTGATTAGTTGGGGTATTTATACATTGTTTCCAGGAGTTAAAGATTATGCACCAGGTTATGGTCAGACCTTTGATGGAAAAATGAAAAACGAGGTTTTAAGGAAAATTAACCGTTTGGAAAATGAATTGAGTATGGCACAAAAAAGAGAAACGGCCATGAAACAAATCATCAACGGTGAAGATGTTACTGCTTATGATATACCTTACAAAGCTGAAAAAAGCCGAGGAAACGAACTAACTCAGAACGAAGCAAAAGCAGAACAACCTGAAAAAACAGATAACAGACCAATGGTAAATGCCGGAAGTGCAGAAATAGAAGGTCAAGATTTAATGGGTAGTGAATACCTATTTTTTACCCCAATAAAAGGCAATGTCTCTGCAGGATTCGACAATAGAACACATCCTTCTTTGGACATTGCGCCCAATACCGACGAATCTGTAAAAGCTACAATGGATGGAACCGTCATATTTAGTGGCTGGACACCCGAATTTGGTTACATCATTCAATTGCAACATCAAAACAACTGGTTGTCCATATACAAATACAACGCGGCTGTTTACAAAGAACTAGGTTCTTATGTAAAAGCAGGTGAAACTATTGGTATTACAGGATATACAGACAAAGAAAATCCTAAAAAACAATTGAGATTTGAACTTTGGCACAATGGAATAGCAGTTAATCCTTTGAATTATATAGTTTTTTAATATTATTGCAAACATGTTGAACAAAAGCGCAAAAAACGACATCCCTCAAAACTCAGCCCTAAATATGATAGGCTTAGGCACCATTATCAAAGGTGATTTAACGTCTGATGGAGATTTGAGAATTGATGGAAAAATTGAAGGTAATGTGATTTCAAAATCTAAAATTGCCATGGGCGCAAGTTCAGAAATAAGAGGAAACGTCAATGCTAGAAGTGCAGATTTATCTGGAAAAATTGAAGGTGATGTTCTCATCAATGAAACATTGTTTTTAAGATCTTCTGCTAAAATTACAGGTAATATCACGACATCAAAATTGGTTATAGAGAGTGGTGCTGAGTTCAATGGAACATGCACAATGACGCATAAAACAGTTGCATCATAAACTTTTGAAAGAAAGAAAACCTCTACCAGATTACGCCAGATATTCTGCTCTGGGATTACAAATGGGAATTTTCATTGTGATTTGTACCTTTGCTGGCAAATACTTCGACACATTTCATAGCAGTAAATTTCCAGCATTCACGGTTGCTGGTGTTATATTGGGTGTATTTGGCGCGATGTATTATATGATTAAACAAATTAAATAATGAAACAATTCATATCTTTCATATACGTTTTACTTGCGTTGATTATATTAATTTGGTTGGTACCAAATATTTCTGTTAGTCAAAAAGACAAATTTGCGCTCAGTATTATAGAAGTAGTTTTTTGTTTGTTATTTATAGTAGCTGCTATAAGATTATCATCTGCATTAAATGTTTCTCAATCACAATTTAACACAAGATATTTTGGTTCAATGGGATTGAGATTAATAACAGTATTAATTTTAATAGCTATTTATCTGTATACCAGCGAAGTAGTCAATAAGCTTGGGACTATTTTTCTGATATTATCATATTTTGTCTACATGGGTTTTGAAATTCGAATAATCCTTCATAAATTGCGCACCAATTCAGAAAAATCCCAAAATACTGATGATGCCCGATAATAAAGGACTTTCGATATTTAGAAGAATTCAATTTTTGTTTCTTTTTATATTTTTTGTGCTGTTTTCTTCGCAAAATGCATTTGCTAATGCTCACGAAGAATCACATGATTCACTAACTGTATCAAATACAGAACATCATGATGCTCACGCTACTGCACATGAAGAGAAATTTGATCCGGGCAAAATGATTTTAGACCACGTTAAAGATGCGCACGATTGGCACATTTTAGATTATAATGGTCATGCTGTTAGTGTTCCACTTCCAGTAATCATTTACGACAACGGTTTACACATGTTCATGTCTTCAAAGTTTGAACATGGTCATGCTACCGTTGAAAGCAAAGGTAACTTCTACAAATTACACGAAGGTAAAATATATAAGACTGAAGCTGACGGACATATTGCATTAGATGCAAAAGGCGCGGTTTCAAATACTATGCCTTTAGATTTGTCAATCACTAAAAATGTATTTGCTCTATTATTAGGTGCATTCATTATAGTATTGATATTCTTCTCAGTTGCTTCATCGTATAAGAAAAGAGGCACTGCTGCTCCTAAAGGTTTACAATCTTTATTAGAGCCTTTGATATTGTTTATGAAAGATGAGGTTATCAAACCATCAGTTGGTAAGCACTATGCTAAATTCTTACCATTGTTGTTAACCATTTTCTTTTTCATTTTCATCAACAACTTAATGGGACTAATTCCGATTTTCCCATTCGGTGCAAACGTAACAGGTAACATTGCAATCACGATGGTATTAGCTGTTATAGTATTTATAGTAGTAAATTTCTCAGGCAACAAGCATTATTGGAAGCACATTTTCTTACCAGATGTTCCGGTTGCTTTGTGGGTATTGCTAATTCCGATTGAAATCTTAGGTGTTGTATTAAAACCATTTGTATTGATGCTGCGTTTGTTCGCTAACATCACCGCTGGTCACATCATCATTTTAGGTTTCTTCAGTTTAATATTCATATTCGGTCAAACCAATGTAGTTGCTGGTTACGGTTCAGCAGTATTCTCAGTTATTTTTACATTGTTCATGAGTGTACTTGAATTGTTAGTAGCCTTTTTACAAGCGTATGTATTTACATTATTAGCGTCATTGTACATTGGATCTGCAACAGAAGAACACCACCACGCAGAAGAACATCATTAATTAAAAAAATAAACAACAATAAATAAAACCCAAATAATATGTCAATTTTAGAAATTTTATTACAAACAGCTACTGCTGCTGATCCTTCAAAATTAGGTGCTGCCATCGGTGCTGGTCTTGCTGCTATTGGTGCAGGTATCGGTATTGGTAACATTGGTAAAAGTGCTTTAGAAAGTATTGCACGTCAACCAGAATCAACCGGTGACATCAGAGCAAACATGATCGTTGCTGCTGCGCTTGTTGAGGGTGCGGTATTCTTCGCGATCGTACTTTGTCTTTTGATATTGTTTGTATAATAATATCCAATAAACGAACTTGGCAAGGGGTTTGGACAAAGCCCCTTGCTTTAACTTTTTTAACAAAACAACAAAACCCATAATAAATACAAAATGGATTTAGTATTACCTGGCTTAGGACTGACCTTTTGGATGGTTTTAGTATTTGGCATATTAATGTTCTTATTAAAGAAATTTGCCTGGAAACCAATCTTAACAGCCCTAAGTGAAAGAGAAAATTCTATTGAGGAAGCGCTTAAATCTGCTGAGCAAGCTCGTGAACAAATGGCGAAATTGCAAAGTGATAATGAGCAATTGTATAAGCAAGCCAGAGAAGAGCGTGACCAAATCCTTAAAGAAGCTCGTGAAATGAAAGAAAGTATCATCAGTGAAGCCAAAAAATCTGCTGAAGAAGAAGGCAAACGAATGATACAAAAAGCTAGTGATGAAATCAACAAGCAAAAAGCAAACGCTATTGCTGAATTGAAAGGTCAAGTTGCAAGTTTATCTGTTAATATAGCTGAGAAATTGATCAACAATCAGTTATCAAATAACGATGAGCAACAAGCCATCATTGCTAAGCAAGTTAATAATTTGAACAACAACCAACAAGCTATCGCTTAAGCATGTCTGAAGTAAAAATTTCGAATAGATACGCCCAGGCTTTAATGCAACAGGCAGCAGCAGAAAACAAACTTTCTGCTATTGCTAGTGATATGTCTGATATTATATCAACATGTCAAAGCAGTAAAGACCTAAGCAATGCCCTGAAGAATCCGATCATCAACCCTCATCAAAAGCTTAGTGCTGTTTTATCTATTTTTTCAAAATCTGATAAAATGACACAAGATTTTTTAAGATTAGTTTTTGGAAGAGGTAGAGAGAGTATCTTAGTGGATATTGCAGAAGCTTTTCTAACTCTATACAGAAAACAACAAGGTATAGAGAAAGTAGTGGTTCAATCTGCTACCGAATTAACAGACGGCGACAAAAAAAGCATTCAAGCTTATGTACAACAGAAGACTGGTGCAAAATCAGTTGAACTGAATACAGAAATCAACCCATCCATTATTGGAGGCTTGGTAATTAAGTTTGGCGACAATTTGCTAGATACTAGCATTGCAGCTAAACTTAGAAAACTTAAAAAAGAATTAAACATAGCATAAAAAACAATAATCATGGCAGAAATAAGACCTGATGAAGTTTCAGCAATTCTGAAACAACAAATAACAAACTTCAAAACCGAATCAGAACTTGAACAAGTAGGTACGGTTTTACAAGTGGGTGACGGTATCGCTCGTATCCACGGTTTAACACAAGTACAATCTGGTGAGTTGATCGAGTTCGAAAATGGTATGAAAGCTATCGTATTGAACTTAGAAGAAGACAATATCGGTGCTGTATTATTTGGTAGCTCTACTCAAATTAAAGAAGGTGATACTGTTAGAAGAACAGGTAAAATCGCTTCAATTAATGTGACTGAAAGCATGCTAGGTCGTGTAATCAACACACTTGGTGAACCAGTAGACGGTAAAGGTGAATTGACTGGCGAAAAATACGAAATGCCATTGGAACGTAAAGCTCCAGGTGTATTGTTCCGTGAACCAGTTAAAGAACCACTTCAAACTGGTATTAAAGCGATTGATGCTATGATTCCAATTGGTAGAGGTCAGCGTGAGTTGATCATCGGTGACCGTCAAACAGGTAAAACTGCGGTTGCTATTGATACCATCATCAATCAAAAAGAATTTTTCGAAAAAGGAAAACCAGTATATTGTATCTACGTTGCAGTAGGTCAAAAAGAATCTACAGTTAAACAAGTTGTTAAAACTCTTGAAGAAAAAGGTGCTATGCCTTACACTGTTGTAGTTTCTGCTCCTGCTTCTTCTCCAGCTCCATTACAGTTCTTTGCTCCAATGGCTGGTGCTGCAATCGGTGAATTCTTCCGTGATAGAGGCTTGCCTGCTTTGATCGTTTATGACGATTTATCAAAACAAGCGGTTGCTTATCGTGAAGTATCTTTGTTGCTAAGACGTCCACCAGGACGTGAGGCTTATCCAGGTGACGTATTCTACTTACACAGCCGTCTATTAGAAAGAGCTTGTAAATTGAATGCTTCTGATGAGATTACTTCAAAAATGAACGACCTTCCTACTTCTCTTCAAGGTAAAGTTAAAGGTGGTGGTTCGTTAACAGCATTGCCAATTATCGAAACTCAAGCAGGTGACGTATCTGCTTATATCCCAACCAACGTAATCTCTATTACCGATGGTCAGATTTTCTTGGAATCTAACTTGTTCAATAGTGGTGTGCGTCCAGCTATCAACGTAGGTATCTCTGTATCTCGTGTGGGTGGTTCTGCTCAAATCAAATCTATGAAGAAAGTTGCAGGTACCTTGAAACTTGACCAAGCTCAATACCGTGAATTAGAAGCTTTCGCTAAGTTTGGTTCAGACTTAGATGCTGCAACTAAATCAGTATTGGAAAAAGGTTCTAGAAACGTAGAAATTTTGAAACAAGGTCAGTACGCTCCTCAAAGAGTTGACCAACAGGTTGCTATCATTTACCTAGGTACTAAAGGTGCTTTGAATGGTATCCCTGTTAATAAAGTTCGTCAATTTGAAGCTGAATACTTAGAAGTATTAGAAAGCAAACACAAAGATGTGTTAAACGCTTTGGCCGCTGGTAAAATTGATGACGAAATCACTTCTAAATTAGAAGAAGTGGCAAAACAAGTTGGAAATAACTACAAAGCTTAATTAAGCATTTAAATGGCGAACCTAAAAGAAATAAGAATTAGAATCAGTTCAACCATCTCTACTCAGCAGATTACAAAAGCCATGAAGCTTGTTTCTGCTACTAAGTTGAGAAAGGCTCAATCTGCTATTCTTCAAATGCGCCCTTATGCTGATAAGTTAAATGGTGTATTAAAGAATTTAGGTGACTCTGTAGACAACGAAAAGTTGAGCAAATACTTCCAAGAGCAAACTTTAGATCGCGTATTATTAGTGGTTGTAAGTAGCGATAGAGGTCTTTGTGGTGGTTTTAATGCTAATATTACTAAAAGAGTTCGTACTTTAATCAACGAAGAATATGCTGAAATATCTGCTAAAGGTAAATTGGATATGTTGTTTGTTGGTAAAAAAGCATACGAGTTCTTCAAAAAAGGTAATTACAACTGCAATACTGAGTTCATCAATACATTTGCTAACTTAAATTCAGAGAATGGTTTTGCAATTGGTGACTTCGTTTTAGAAAAATTCTTAAGCGGCGAATACAGCAGAGTTGAAGTGGTATACAACAAATTCAAAAATGCTGCTACTCAAATTGTAACCAATGATGTTATTTTACCTGTTTCAATGTCTGCAAATGCAACATCTAGCAGTAAAAATGACTACATTTTCGAACCTAATAAAGTTGAAATTCTAGAAGAATTAATTCCTAGAACCATCAAAACTCAATTGTACAGAAGCTTATTGGATTCTTTCGCAAGTGAGCACGGTGCTAGAATGATTTCTATGGACAAAGCAACTGATAATGCTGGTGAGATATTAAAGCAATTAAAATTGATTTACAACAGAGGTCGTCAGGCTGCCATTACAAACGAAATTTCAGAAATCGTTGGTGGCGCAGCTGCTTTGAACGGCTAATCAAAATACAAATATTTGAAAAGCCCCTCAAATCGAGGGGCTTTTTTTGTGCAGTAATTATTTTACTTACAAAAACTATTTTCCGTAATTTTGAACCTATATGAAAAAAATACTACTCTTTCTTTTTGTTTTTGGTAGTTTGACAAGTTTTGCTCAAATCACTCTCGAACATGCCCATATAATGGCGACTGGCAGACAATATACTGAAGCCAGCGATAATTTTAAAAGACCAATCCCTTCAAGTGGAGCCAACCAAACTTGGGATTATTCTGCACTAAAATCTAACTCATTAGACAGCATCCGTTTTGGAATGCCTTTCTGGTACAAAGGTTACACCAACTTCCCTACCAGTAATTACGGTATCATCAACAACAGCGATACTTCATCGATTACATTTGCGACGCTTACGCCAAGTTCATTGGTAATCAATGGAAGCTACTCTTCTAGTGACACTTCGTTGCAAATATTCAAAATCAACATGAAGATTTTTGAATTCCCTTCAACATACAACCATCAGTTTTCTGAATCATTAATATTGCCAGGTTTAAGTTTAGGAGTTGGTATCGATCCAGATTCTACTGGACCATTGCCAAAAATAGACTCATTGCAAATTTCAACTGGCATCAACAGAAAAGCAACTATGAATGGATGGGGTTCACTAAAAACTCCACTTGGTACATTTAACGCATTAAAACAAACCACTCTTTCTGTTACATCTCAACTGGTATTTGCAAATGTTAACGGTACTTGGATTCAAGCAAATCAAGCCATTTTAAACTTCTTTAACATCACTTTGCCAAGTCCTGATTCTACTTATGAAGTACAATTTATGACCAATAGTGGTGGAATTGGTGTGCCATTAATGACTTGCAATTACCGACCTAAAGATACCACTGCATCTGAATTTAAATGGCTTTACTCTACTCCAAGAAAAAGCAATGTGTCTTCGATTTATCAAAACAATATAGCAGTATATCCAAATCCAGCTCAATCAATATTAAACATTGAATTGCCTGGCGTACACAGATTTGAATTTTGCAATACCATTGGTCAAGATTTAATCAGCGGAACAATTCAAGATAAAACAATACTTGAAACTTCTGAAATAGCTAGAGGAGTTTACTTCCTTAAAATTTACAATTCAAGAAACGAATTGGTGCATACAGAGCGATTGCTCATTCAATAATTAGAGGCGAAAACAACATCAGAATTAACAGCTTTTGATGTCTTTAAATAAGATTTTTGAGGGTAATAAGCGAAAAGGCAAGTACCATCGCTTATTACTTTTGAAATCGAATCGATCACATTCTGAGAAACTGCTGGGCAACCTAAACTTCTTCCGAGGCGCTTATTAGCTCTAATATAGTCCTCGCTTACATAGTCAGCACCGTGTATCACAATGCCTCTTTGAAATGCGTTGCCATTGTGTCTTTTCTCGAGACCATTCATCTTAATAGATTTCTCATGTTTGCCATTATAGATTTCACCAGTTACAAAAAAGCCTAAGCTGGTTTGATAAGAATTTTCTAGGTTAGAAAACTTTCTTGCATACTCTTCACCAGTATTTCTTCCATGCGCAACAAGCTCATGAAACAACAATTTTTCCTTCTTTAAATCAATTACCCAGAATCTTTTTACATTAGATGACAATGAATAATCAATAAATGATAGGATATTTTTCTTCAAAATCAATCCTTGCTCTGAATAGTATGCATAACCTTTCATAGCATAATCGAACACCTTGCGAGACGGGCGATTGGCTATACTAAAGATTTTGACATATAGAGAATCACAATACGATTTAAATTTCTCTGAAGATGTGTAAAAAAACTCAACCCTTTGCAATTCACACGCATCATTAGAAAGGTTTACATCAACAATTTCAACAGGTTTGCTTACGGCATTTTTGTCATCGTCCACAAAAGTGAACGCGAATAGGCAAAAAATACCAAATACAGCTGATAATGTGATAGTTATGCGCATTTAAGGGATGCAAAAATACGCTAAAAAAACGGGTTTATCAACAATTTATTGTTAAAAATGTGTAAAAGCAATATAACTCTCTGATTTTCTTAAATTTTGATGTTGATAGTCTGTAATTTTAACATTCAAATACTGCCAACATTTTTTATACAAATTCATTGCTTTCAAATGCTTATTTTTGCATTTTAAACACATGACTTCAGCTAATATGTCTAACAACAATTTGCTAGCAGCAATAGAAGATGAAATTCTAAAATTGGAACGCAAACTCAATCCAGAGAACAAAGATTTGGTTTCTAATTGGGATGCTCTGGTTGAAAAATATAAAAACGAAGATTACATTTTCAAGGTAAGAGATAAAGAGATTAGAATTAAAACCCATACTGAAAGCTTAAGTCATACGCCTATTGCTAAAGTAGCAATGCCAAAGTTCAAATCTTGGGGCGACCGTTTGAGATGGCAATTGCAAGAAAACGTACCTGGAGAGTTCCCATACACTTCTGGTATATATCCGTTCAAAAGAGAAGGTGAAGATCCAACACGTATGTTTGCCGGTGAAGGCGGTCCTGAGCGTACCAACAGACGTTTTCACTATGTTAGTTTGGGCATGCCTGCCAAACGTTTGTCAACTGCTTTTGACAGTGTCACTTTGTATGGTAACGACCCTCATGTTCGTCCAGATATTTACGGTAAAATTGGCAACTCTGGTGTTAGTATTTGCTGCCTAGATGATGCTAAAAAATTATACAGTGGTTTCAATTTAGCAGACCCAAAAACTTCTGTATCCATGACCATCAATGGTCCAGCGCCTATGCTACTTGGATTCTTCATGAATGCTGCCATCGATCAACAATGCGAATTGTACATCAAGAAAAATGGTTTAGAACAAGAAGTAAAAGCCAAAATTGAAGCCATATTTAAAGAAAAAAATCAAGCTGTTCCGCGTTATCAAGGCGAATTGCCTGAAGGTAATGATGGCTTAGGTTTGATGTTGCTTGGCGTTACTGGCGACCAAGTGCTGCCAGCAGAAGTGTACAACGAAATCAAAGCTTATACACTTTCTCAAGTTAGAGGAACAGTTCAAGCGGACATTTTAAAAGAAGACCAAGCTCAAAACACTTGTATTTTCAGTACAGAATTCGCATTGCGTTTAATGGGTGATGTGCAAGAGTATTTCATCAAAAATAAGGTAAGAAACTTCTATTCTGTTTCTATCAGTGGATATCACATTGCAGAAGCTGGAGCCAATCCAATCACTCAATTGGCATTTACATTGGCCAATGGATTTACATACGTTGAATACTATTTAAGTCGCGGTATGGACATCAACGAATTCGGTCCAAACTTATCGTTCTTTTTTAGCAATGGTATTGACCCAGAATACGCAGTTATTGGTCGTGTGGCTAGAAGAATTTGGGCAAAAGCCATGAAATTGAAGTATGGTGCTAACGAGCGTTCTCAAATGTTGAAGTACCACATCCAAACCAGTGGAAGAAGTTTACACGCTCAAGAAATCGATTTTAACGATATTCGTACTACTTTGCAAGCATTGTATGCCATCTATGACAACTGCAATAGTTTGCACACAAACGCTTACGATGAGGCGATTACTACACCTACTGAAGAATCTGTAAGAAGAGCGATGGCCATTCAATTGATCATCAACCGTGAATTAGGATTGGCTAAAAATGAAAACCCAATGCAAGGTTCATTTATTACAGAAGAATTAACTGATTTGGTTGAAGAGGCTGTGATGATGGAGTTCGATAGAATTACCGAAAGAGGTGGAGTTTTAGGTGCCATGGAAACCATGTACCAAAGAAGTAAAATTCAAGAAGAAAGTTTGTATTACGAAACTTTAAAACATACAGGCGAATTTCCAATCATTGGTGTAAATACCTTCTTAAGCAGCAAAGGCTCACCAACAGTATTGCCAAAAGAAGTGATACGAGCTACCGAAGAAGAAAAGCAATACCAAATCAATATGTTAAAACTGTTGAATGAGCGCAATGAAGAGAAGGCTAAGCATGAGTTGAGACATATCCAAGAAGAAGCCATCAAGAACCACAATGTTTTTGAAGCATTAATGGATGCTTGTAAGGTATGTTCAATTGGTCAAATCACATCAGCCTTATTCGAAGTTGGCGGTCAGTACCGCAGAAATATGTAAGCGTAACTTACGCTGTTAATTTCTTCTCTTTCCTTCTTAGTACCAAAGCCGCAATCAAGGATACAACTACGCCCATTGGCAATATTTCCATGTAGGTAACACCCATGCGATACACTGTGCTGTTTTTGTATTTTTCACCTTTTTCTTGCATTTCAACTTTGGCATCTTCAATTTCTTTTGGTGTGCTTTTACCATCATTTTCCATTTGTTTGATAGAAGCAGCCGCATATTTCTCAAAGAAATCTGGCGCTTTCATATTGAAATAAAAATTCCATGATACAACGTAAATGGTTGCAGTGATGATGGAAATTAAAAGTCCAACTTTTAAACCTTCTAAAAAAGTAAGTACTCCATTGTTGTAGTTGTTTCTATATTTTATGATGGCTACAAACAACAGTGCAAAAGAGACGAGCATGGAGCCGAAACCCAAAATCATCCCAACGCTCATCAACTCTTCTAAAGACAAGTTGCCAGCGAAAAACCACCACCACATACTACAAATCAAACCGGAAATTAAACCGTAAACGATAACTATTTTTTTCATATTTCTTAAAATTAATGGTGCAAAATTGAGCTTTTTACACTTGGTAAATATCATACTTTAGTCTGAAAATACATCAAATAGACGCTCATACTTTAGAATTATGGTATGATATTCAACGATTTACCTTTTTCAATGGCTTGAGTTCTGCGCCTGACATCCAATTTGTCAAAAATATTGGATGCATGAGTTTTAATCGTAGGCACACTCAAAAAGAGCTTGTCTGCTATTTCTTGATTACTTAATCCTAATGCCATTGCCGATAAAACTTCTAGTTCTCTTTCAGTTAATCCAGATGTTTCAAAAGCTTTTTGATTGAATTCAAATTCGAGATTTCTATGAACGATGATTTCTTTTTCAACTATTACCTCCTGAATTTTTGGTTTTGTAAGTCGAGAAGCCAACCAAATGCCTAATCCAGTAAACACTAGAGCAGTTGCACCCATCAAGACCTCCATGGCATCGGTTTTAAAATAGAAATGCCATTCTAACCACCTCAATAACAGCAACAGCAAGCCTAAAGCCAGTCCGTATTTTAAAGCCTCTATTGCGAATTTGCGCATAGACAAATATATAAGTTTTTTTTTAAGCGAGAGAAGTTAACTGATAAAACCCTTGCAACTGCTCTAAAATTTCTTGAGCTCTGCTGATATTGTCAACCGACTTGACGATTAATATCACTGTTTTAGTGCTTTGCTTCATCTCAAATTTACTTGGATTAGAAGCCACATGCTGCATGATTTTCATAAAAGCTGGACTGTCGTACAAGGCCGCTTTTTCATCTGCAGGGAAGTATATTTTCATGATATTTTTTTCCAAAGAGATTTTTTCAAATCCCATTTGTTTACCCATCCATTTAAGTCTTACTGAAGACAATAATGTACTAACTTCTTTAGGGTATCTACCGAATCTATCTATCAAATGCTCTGAGAAAGCGGTCAATCCTTCTTCATTTTCGATTTTTCCAAGCTCAGTGTACAGACTCAAACGCTCAGGCATATTTCTAACGTAGGCGTCAGGTATAAGCATATCTAAATCTGTATCAACCTGACAATCGCGACTGCTGGCATCTTCTTTCATGTCTGCAAACAAATCAGCAAACTCGTCGTGTTTTAACTCTCTGATGGCTTCATCCAATATTTTGTGATAGGTATCAAAACCAATTTCACTGATGAAACCACTTTGCTCTCCGCCTAACAAATTTCCGGCACCTCTGATGTCTAGGTCTCGCATTGCCACATGAAAACCTCCACCCAAATCACTATACTCTTCAATAGTGCTCAAGCGTTTTTTGGCATCTGAAGTCAATGAGTTTAATGGAGGTGATAATAAATAACAGTATGCTTTTCTGTTGCTTCTACCTACCCTTCCACGCATTTGATGTAAGTCACTTAAACCAAACATGTGTGCATTGTTGATGATGATGGTATTGCAATTTGGAATATCCAAACCTGCCTCAATAATGGTCGTAGCAATCAACACATCGTAATCACCTTCGATAAATTTTACCATCACATCTTCCAATTCGTGACCCTCCATCTGACCATGAGCAACTGCTACTTTAATTCCAGGTACAAGTTGCTCCAACATATTTTGATAATCGTAAATGTCTTTTACACGATGGTGTACAAAGTAAGCCTGTCCACCACGACCAATTTCATGGCTTAGGGCTTTATAAATGATTTCTTTATTGAATGTGTGAAGTTCTGTTTTGATTGGAAAACGGTTTGGTGGAGGGGTATTGATAACCGACAAATCTCTGGCTCCCATCAATGAGAAATGCAAGGTGCGAGGAATTGGTGTTGCAGTCAAAGTAAGTGTATCAACATTAACGCGAATCTCTTTCAATTTGTCTTTAACACCAACACCAAACTTTTGTTCCTCATCAATGATCAACAAACCCAGGTCTTTGAACTTAATGTCTTTCCCGACTATGCGATGTGTGCCAATAAGAATATCAACCTTACCTTCCTTGACACCTTGTATGGTTTTCTTTTGTTCTGCAGTTGATTTAAAACGGTTGATGTAATCAACATTAACTGGTAAACCTTTTAAACGCTCTTTAAATGTTCTGTAATGTTGATGGGCAAGAATGGTTGTTGGTACAAGTACAGCAACCTGTTTGCTATCTGCAACAGCTTTAAATGCTGTACGAATGGCCACTTCTGTTTTACCAAATCCAACATCTCCACAAAGCAATCTATCCATTGGCTTCTCGCTCTCCATATCGCGCTTTATTTCCTCAGTAGCTTTAGCTTGATCTGGGGTGTCTTCATATAAAAACGACGCTTCCAATTCAATTTGCATATACGTATCTGCAGCAAATGCAAATCCAGGCTGAGCCTTTCGTTTGGCATACAAACCTATCAGTTCGCGAGCAATGTCTTTTACCTTTTTCTTTGTGCTTGCCTTTTGTTTTTCCCAAGTACCAGAGCCAAGTTTGTGCATGGTTGGCTCGCTGCCATCTTTTCCCGTAAACTTAGAAATTTTGTGCAGTGAATTGACATTTACAAAGAGTAAATCACCATCGCGATAAGCAATCTTAACAGCCTCTTGAACTACGCCATTCATCAAGGTCTTTTGCAATCCAAGAAACTTCCCTACACCATGGTCGATGTGCGTTACAAAATCACCAGGTTGCAGTTCACTAAGTTCTTTTAAGGTTAAAGCTGTGCTTTTAGTATACCCTCTCTTATTGGTTTTGTATCTGTAATATCGTTCAAATAATTGGTGCTCTGTGTAACAAGCCAGCTTGAGATCGCTGTCCATAAAACCTTCTGCCAATCCATGGTAAATAGGAACAACATTGATTTGCTTTTGACGGTCTTGAATGATGGAAATTAAACGTTCTATTTGCTTACCAGTATCACTGAACACTAAGTTCATGATACCATTGATTTCGTTTGCTTGCAAATGGTTCAACAACATTTCAATGTTTTTTTGAAATAGGGGTTGAGGTGTGGTATTGAACTTGTAAATCTGGTGTGATTTAAATGCGTGCATTGCGCCAAGTTCTACTATACCACTGCATTCAGAAATCATGTCTTTGATGTCTTTTGGAGACAACCAAGTGTTTTCTGGATGTTTGTCTTCGTCTTTTAGCGTTTCCCATTGTTTGACAAGATATTGGAATTGGTCTTCGAAATGTTTTAATACCACTATCACATCATCTCCCAGATATCTAAACATTGACACTTTTTCGCCTGTAATACCAGAACTTTGAATGTTTGGCACTATGCTTAAAAGACCAATCTTTGCAATGGATAATTGAGTATCAATTTCGAATGTGCGAATGCTTTCGATGACATCGCCATCCAGTTCTATTCGGTAAGGTTTATCGTTGCTAAAACTAAAGATGTCAATTATTCCTCCTCTAATCGCATACTGACTAGGTTCATAAACAAAATCTTCGCGTTCAAATTCGTTCTCATCTAAGAAGTCGGACAAGAATTCTAAATCTAAGGTATCGCCCAATCTAATATCAAATGAGTTTTTCTTAAGTTGCTCGTTGCTAATAACTTTTTCAGAAAAGCTTTCTGGGGTGGCAATAAGAATATGAGCATGATTGGCGTGTTGTAGTTTTGTAACCACTTCTGCGCGCGTTTGAATCGCGTCGTTGTTAATTTCATCAAGTTCAAATGGTCGTTTGAAACTCGGTGGCAACAAGAGCACATGGTTCTCTGAAATAAGGTGAGATAAATCGCTTCTTAAGAATTCAGCCTCTTCTTCTTCTGGCACTAAAATCAAAACATTTCTATCGCGAGCTGCAAAAATACTGGCAATAGACATCGAAGCTGCAGAACCTGCCAGCCCTTCGAATCGGGCAATATGCTGCTTGGAATTTCCGGAGTTTACCAGAAATTCATAAATTTGAGCATGCTTGCCAAAGGCTTCAACGAGTTCTTTTACCTTCAAAATTTTGGCGACTGCGAAGATAGTGAAATAATGGTTTCAAACTTGATGAAGAAACTGTTAAATTGCAAAAAATTATGAGGCCCCTATTTCTATTTCTATTCATTGCATTTTCAAACCTGAATTTGATTGCCAATGATGGTGTGTTTTATGGCTCTGGCAATCATTTGATACCGATAATTGAAACCAAAATTACCATACAAAAAGAGATACTTACCATTAAAAAAGAAGGTGATTATTTTTTAGTTAATGTTTATTATGAAATGTTTAATCCAGATGTGGCCAAGAACTTGGAAGTTGGGTTCGAAGCGCCTAATCCGTCTGGTGATGTATCGAGTGCAATACCTAAAAATGGCAGGCATCCGTTTATCACAGATTTTACTGCTGAAGTCAATGGTTCAATCTTAAATTTTGACGTCGCAATAGTAGAAGATTCAGTCTATTTTGTGAATGGCATATACAAACAGGTTTCTCCAGATAAAATTAGGGAAGATGACGAATCATATTTTGATTACACTTATGTGTACCATTTTAAAGCAACATTCAACAAAGGACTCAATAAAATTATACATACTTATAAAGTAAAAGCCTCCAATTCTGTAGAGGATGAATTTAGCTTTAGTTATATTTTAAGTGCTGCAATGAGATGGGGAAATAAACAAATTGATGATTTCACATTAATCATAGACGTTGGAGAATTTAAATCGATTTATATTGATCAAACATTTTTTCATTCTGAAAGTGAGTGGAATTTGATAGGTAAAGGAAAATCTCAGAATCTAAAAACATTTACATACAGAGAAAATGTAAGTGCTTTTCATATTCAAAATGGAAGCATTGTTTTTCAAAAAAAGAATTTTAAAACCAAAGGCGAATTGTATTTCAACGAAGTATGGCCTTATGTATACAACCAAGCTTTTAGTCAAGATACCTTTAATTTCAAAACCCATAAACTTGTATTCCAATTAACCAATCCATTCAATTTTGCGGCGGATGAACAATCATTGAAGATATTGCGCAATCTGCCTTATGCCAGAAGAGGCTATGTATTTAAGTCGAAAGACATACAAGAGTATTTTGAAGCTATGCCATGGTATCGAAAAGACCCAAACTACGAAGCCAATCTTTCTGAATTGACAGAAGAAGAAAAAAAATGGCTAAAAATTCTAAAATCATGATACTACTAGAAGTTTTGTAGGAGCTTGCGCCCCGATGACCGACGGGAAGTAGCCGCCGGCGAAAGCCTAGGCTACCGGAGCGAAGCGCAGCCAAAGGGCACGGAAAGGCGCCCAAATAAAAGACATTAAACATTTAATTTCTTTTTAAAAGTATTACTTTTGCGGCGTGAATTTCAATCGCCGACAACTTAGTAACGAAGAATTACTTTCTATTTACAAAGAACTCCTCTACCCTAGAATCATTGAGGAAAAAATGCTGATTTTATTGAGACAAGGTAAAATTGGTAAATGGTTCAGCGGTATTGGTCAGGAAGCCATTTCTGTTGGAGCTACTTTAGCTCTTGACTCAGATGAATACATCTTACCTTTACATAGAAATCTTGGCGTATTCACATCTAGAAAAATACCATTTAAAAAACTTTTTGCCCAATGGCAAGGTAAAAAATCTGGTTTCACGAAAGGTAGAGATAGAAGTTTTCATTTTGGCACCAATGAGTACCATATTGTTGGCATGATTTCACATTTAGGAGCTATGCTTGGTGTTGCAAATGGTATTTCGACAGCTCATTTGTTAAACAATGCACCAAAAGTGTCCTTGGTTTTTAGCGGAGATGGTGGTACCAGCGAAGGTGATTTTCACGAGGCAATGAACGTTGCTGCTGTGTGGAGCTTGCCTGTTGTTTTTCTTATTGAAAACAACGGTTATGGTTTGAGTACACCTAGCAACGAACAGTTCCGTTGCAAACAATTCATAGACAAAGGTATTGGATATGGCATGGAAGCTTACCAAGTAGATGGTAACAACATTCTTGAAGTTTACCATAAAATGAAAGAGTTAACAGAGAGCATGCGCAAAGCACCTCGACCAATTCTTTTAGAATGCATGACTTTCAGAATGCGCGGCCATGAAGAAGCCAGTGGCACCAAATACGTGCCTCAAGAATTGTTTGATGAGTGGGGCAAAAAAGACCCTATTTCTAACTATGAAACATTCTTATTTAGTGAAGGCGTGTTGAATGATACCTTAAAACAACAGGTGTATGATGAATTGAAACATGGCATGGATGAAGACTTAGCAGAAGTATTTGCAGAGCCAGAAATTGTTGCCGATGTAGAAGAAGAGTTGCGCGATATTTATGCACCTTATCAAGCAGAATTAACTGCTCCTAACGGACCAAGCTCTCCAAAACGCTTAGTTGACGCCATCTCAGATGGTTTACGTCAGTCTATGGAGAAATATAGCAATACAGTAGTGATGGGTCAAGACATTGCTGAATATGGCGGTGTATTTAAAATTACCGATAATTTTTACAAACAATTTGGGAAAGGCCGTGTAAGAAACACTCCTATCACAGAATCTTCTATACTTGGTGCGGGATATGGTTTGGCTATCAAAGGTTTTAAAGCCATAGTTGAAATGCAATTCTCAGATTTTGTTAGTTGTGGATTTAATCAAATCGTTAACAACCTTGCAAAATCTCATTACCGCTGGGCACAAGCAGCAGATGTAGTGGTAAGAATGCCAACAGGTGCTGGTGTAGGCGCTGGACCGTTTCACAGTCAAAGTACAGAAGCATGGTTTTTCCATGTACCAGGTTTAAAAATCGTATATCCTAGCAATCCGTTTGATGCAAAAGGATTGTTGTGTGCTTCTATTGAAGACCCAAACCCTGTAATGTTCTTTGAACACAAAGCTTTGTACAGAAGTTTAGAAGGCGATGTGCCTGATAATTATTACACTTTAGAAATTGGGAAGGCTGGCATAGTTCAGAGTGGAGATGAATTAACTATCATCACTTACGGATGGGGTGTGCATTGGGCAGTTGAAGCATGCAAACAATTAGGCATTTCTGCTGAAATTGTGGATTTGAAAACGCTGTTGCCTTGGGACAAAGAAACAGTAGCTACTGCAGTTAAGAAAACTGGAAAAGTACTGGTATTACACGAGGACACCATGATTGGTGGTGTTGGCGCTGAAATTGCGGCATGGATAAGCGAGCATTGTTTTACATCATTGGATGCTCCTGTTAAGCGTGTAGCAAGCTTAGATACTCCTGTACCATTGGCAAAAGACTTAGAGGACAATTTCCTTCCTAAAAAACGATTGATAGAAGCACTCAAAGAGTTGAGCAAGTATTGATTTGGATTATTAAAGAAAATAATCTCTTTAATTTGAAAATCTCAGTCAGAGTTTTTCAACATTTTAAAACCTAAAGGGCTATTTATTAAGTAAAAGGGCCGCTTACAAAGTGACATTCATTGTCTATTAATTATTAGATTTTACTACACTTTTTTTCTTTATCTTCGCGCCTTATATGGCTTATCGCTGGACGGCTTACCCAAAACTTAATGATCAAAAGGTTGAAGAACTCGCCAAGAGCATTAATGTTACCCCTGCAATAGCCACTCTACTTCTTCAGCGTGGCGTTGAAACCTTCGATCAAGCTAAGAAATTCTTCAGACCACAGTTGACAGATTTGTATGATCCATTCTTGATGAAAGATATGGAAAAAGCCATTGAAAGAATCAAACTAGCCATTGCCAATAAAGAGCGATTTTTAGTGTATGGTGATTACGATGTTGATGGAACAACTTCTGTATCTATTGTCTATTCTTTCTTTAAAAAACTAACGCCTAATATCGAGTATTACATACCAGATAGATACAAGGAGGGCTACGGCATTTCTAAAATTGGAATCGACTATGCTGTTTCAACTGGCGTTAACCTCATCATAGCATTAGATTGTGGCACACGTTCTATTGAACTCATTGAATACGCCAAAGAACACAACATAGATTTTATTGTTTGCGACCACCACTTACCTGGCGACGAATTACCTAAAGCAGTTGCTTTGCTAAACCCTAAGAGAGCCGACTGCGATTACCCGTACAAAGAATTGTCTGGCTGTGGTATTGGTTTTAAATTGCTACAAGCTTATACGCAAGCTACTGATATGCCATTTGAAGAAGCTGCTAAATATCTCGACTTAGTTGCTGTGAGCACTTGTAGCGACATTGTTGAAATTAGAGATGAAAACAGAATTTTGGTGTACTTTGGATTAAAGAAACTAAATGAAGATCCTTGTATTGGCTTACAAGCTCTTCTTCAAAGTTACCAAATCAAACAGGTATATGAGGTTTCAGATATTGTGTTTGGCATAGGACCAAAAATCAATGCAGCTGGTAGAATTGCTGATGCCAAATCATCAGTTAAATTACTGATAGAAGAAGATTTTCACCAAGCATTAAATCTTGCTAAAACACTGATTGAAAATAACACTGAAAGAAAAGATATTGACAATGACATCACCAAAGAGGCATTGGATATTTTAGAAACCAGTGAAATCCATAGAAACCGAAAAAGCACAGTCTTGTATAGCGAAAAATGGCACAAAGGTGTTATTGGTATTGTGGCTTCAAGATTGATTGAAACCTATTACAAACCTACCATTATTTTCAGTGAAGTAAATGGTATGTTGACAGGTTCTGCCAGAAGCATCAAAGATTTTGATGTGCATGATGCCATTGGTGCATGTGGAGATTTGGTGATTCAATATGGCGGTCATAAATATGCTGCTGGATTAACCATTAAAAAAGAATCATTTGAAGCATTCTCTGAAAAATTTGAAGAGATTGTCAATATGAATGCCTCAGAAGAATTGCTTACTCCAGAAATTGAATACGATATGGAAATTAACTTTTCCGATATCACGCCAAAATTTTACAATATTTTGGAGCAATTCAAACCTCACGGACCAGGCAATATGACCCCTATTTTCAGAACCAATCATTTAATGGATGCTGGAAGTAGAATTGTTAAAGATAAACATTTGAAAATACTAGCAACTCAAAAGGGCACAAAATTTGACGGAATTGCCTTTAACATGAGTGATGTATTTCCAATCATCAGTAAGAATACGCCTTTCGATATTTGCTATTCTTTAGAGATCAATGAATACAAAGGCTCTAAAAATTTACAATTAAAAGTTAGGGACATTCGTCCTTCATTGGTATGAAATTAAGAGCTGAAAAACTGGTTAAACAATACAAACAAAAATTTGTTGTAAACGACGTATCCATTTATGTCGAACAAGGCGAAATTGTTGGTTTGCTTGGACCAAATGGCGCTGGAAAAACAACGTCTTTCTATATGACAGTTGGTCTGGTAAAACCCGACCAAGGTAATATCTTTTTAGATGACGAAGACATCACCCATCTACCAATGTACAAACGAGCCCAGAAAGGTGTTGGGTATTTACCACAAGAAGCTTCTGTATACCGCGATTTATCTGTTGAAGACAATATAAGAGCAGTGTTGGAAATGACCAAAATGCCAAAGGCTGATCAAGAAACCAAACTTGAAAGTTTGTTGGATGAATTTAGTTTACATCGCGTAAGAAAAAACTTAGGAAAAGTGTTAAGCGGTGGCGAAAGAAGAAGAACCGAAATAGCAAGAGCTTTGGCAACTGACCCAAAATTTATTTTATTGGATGAACCTTTTGCTGGTGTCGACCCTATTGCTGTTGAAGACATTCAAACCATCGTTTACAAATTAAAAAGCAAAAACATCGGTATTCTCATTACCGACCATAATGTTCAAGAAACTTTGAGCATTACCGATAGAGCCTATCTGTTGTTTGAAGGTAAATTACTGAAACAAGGAACTGCCGAAGAATTGGCTGAAGACGAGTTGGTAAGAAAAGTATATCTTGGTAAAAATTTCGTTTTAAGAAGAGCATTGGCTCCAAATAAACCTGAAGATTGAACTACATAGTATTTGGATTAGGCAATATTGGTGAACAATACAATCACACACGTCATAACATTGGATTTGATGTCATAGATGCGTTTGCCAAAGAATTTGAATTGGGTTTTACACTAAACAAACATGCAATGATAGCTGAAGGTCGCATTAAGAACAAAACCTTTCTGCTTGTCAAGCCAACAACATTCATGAATTTAAGTGGTAAAGCCGTTCAACATTACATGCAACAATACAAGGTAACGGCAGAAAACATATTGGTGGTTACAGACGATTTAGCACTAGATGTTGGTGTCATTCGATTGCGCACCAAAGGCAGTCATGGCGGCCACAATGGCTTACGAAATATTGAAGAAACTTTGAATTCGCAGCAATATCCAAGAATGCGTTTTGGCATTGGCAATCAATTTGACAAACACAGACAAATTGATTTTGTATTGGGTAAATGGAAGACAGATGAAGTTGGAATTATACAAGAAAAAACCAACAAAGCTGTAGAAGCTATTAAAAGTTTCATGTTAGAAGGCATAGGACAAGCAATGACTAAATTCAATGGCTAACGAGGCATTTAAACACGAAATCATTTTAAAAGTGCGCGACTATGAACTCGATTTGCAGGGCATAGTTAACAATTCGGTTTACATGAATTATCTTGAGCATGCCAGACATGAGTTTTTAAATGATGCAGGTGTGAATTTTCATCAATTGCATTTAGATGGATACGATGCTGTCGTCATAAGGGCAGAGTTGGATTATAAAAAATCGTTGAGCAGTGGAGACGAATTTGCTGTTAGGACAAGTGTGAGAAGAGAAGGCAGATTAAAAATTGTTTTTCACCAACAGATTAAACGTTTAAGAGATGATGCATTGATGATAGACGCTCAAATTTTTGCGGCTTGCATTCACAACAACCGTCCAGTAGAACCGTTATTAATTCTCGAAAAATTAGGACTGATTTAAGTCATGTTTTTGTCATTTTTCAAGTTAAATCAATAATTTGAAATTCAATTGTTTAAAACCGACTTAAAAAATCTAAAAATAAATTCAATTTAACCATCTTCTTTATTAAATAAATTGTATTTTCGCTCCGATTATAAATTAAGCATTTAAAAATGTTATTTCTTAATGTTGACAGCGGTTTACAAACGTATTTGCCAATAGTTTTTATGTTTTTGGCATCTATGGGCTTTGTATCTTTAACAATGTTCGCTACGCACAAACTTGGCCCTAAAAGAAAATCAACTGTAAAAAACGAATCATTCGAATGTGGAATTGAAACCCAAGGAAATGCTAGAACTCCGTTTTCTATCAAGTATTTTCTTGTTGCAATTCTATTCGTTTTATTCGACGTTGAAGTCATTTTCATGTATCCTTGGGCAGTAAATTTTAAAACCTTAGGGATATTTGGATTAGTTGAAATGTTCCTATTCATGGGCTTTTTAATTTTAGGATTGGTTTACATAGTAAAAAAAGGTGCTTTAAAGTGGGAATAAAACAAACACTATCTTTAAAGTATTGTTAATTTAATTAGTTAAAAAAAACTTAATGAGCATAGACATTAAACCAGAACACCGCCCTGAGGGTCTCGAAGGAGCAGGTTACTTCGCAACATCTTTAGAAAAAGTTGTAGGTTTGGCTAGAGCAAATTCTCTATGGCCTTTGCCGTTTGCAACTTCATGTTGCGGCATCGAATTCATGGCTACCATGGCATCTCACTACGATTTGGCTAGATTTGGATCTGAACGTTTGAGTTTCTCTCCTCGTCAGGCCGACTTGTTGATGGTGATGGGAACCATTTCTAAAAAAATGGGGCCAGTATTGAGACAAGTTTATGAACAAATGGCTGAGCCAAAATGGGTTTTGAGCATGGGCGCTTGCGCTAGTAGTGGCGGTATTTTCGACACTTATAGCGTGCTGCAAGGCATAGACAGAATTATTCCTGTTGACGTTTACATCCCAGGTTGCCCTCCTCGTCCTGAACAAGTTTTGGATGGTATCCTAAAAATTCAAGAATTAAGTAAATCAGAAAGTTTAAGAAGAAGAGATTCTCCTGAATATAAAGCCCAACTTGCGCTCTATGGAATCGAATGATAAAGTGACACAATTGCAGGAAAAAATTGAAACCCTGCTTAAAGAAAAATTTCCTGAAGCTTTCATTAGCTCAGAATTGGCTTACGATTTTCCAGTATTTACCATGGATAAATCAGCTTTATATCAAGTGTTGGAATTCATGAAAAATGATGCTCAAACTGGATTTTCTTTCTTAACCACTATGTGTGGTTTACATTACCCAGACAATGAAGGTCAAGAATTTGGTTTGATGTATCAACTACACAAACTTGAAACCAACGAAAGGATTAGATTCAAATTCTTTATGTCTAAAGATGATGTAAAAGCTCCAACCATCACCACACTTTGGCCAACAGCTAATTGGATGGAAAGACAAGAGTTCGACTTCTTTGGATTTAAGTTTATTGGTCACCCCGACCTTAGAAGAATCCTCAATATGGACGAAATGAATTACTATCCTATGAGAAAAGAATACCCTCTCGAAGATGGTTCTAGAGACGATAAAAGTGATAAAATGTTTGGTAGATAATTTTAAAGATGAACAAACAGGCAGAATTCAACACACAATCAGAATCGGAAAAGGTTTATAACATTTTAAACCTTGGTCCAACTCACCCTGCTACTCACGGTATCTTTCAAAACGTCCTAAAAATGGATGGTGAAATTATCGTTGAAGCTGATCCAACTATTGGATACATCCATAGAGCCTTCGAAAAATTAGCAGAACACAGACCATATAACCAAATCACTCCAATAACCGACCGTCTTAACTATTGCTCTTCTCCAATTAACAATATGGGTTGGCATATGACAGTTGAAAAACTTATTGGTTGCGAAGTTCCTAAGCGTGCACAATACATGCGCGTTATTATCATGGAACTTTCTCGTATTGCTGACCATATCATTTGTACCACTATCATCGGTCAAGATACCGGAGCAACTACTGGTTTCTTATATTTCTTTCAGATGAGAGAAAAAATATATGAAATCTTTGAAGAAATCTGTGGAGCACGCTTAACAACCAACATTGGTAGAATTGGTGGTATGGAGAGAGATTTCTCTCAAGCATCATGGGAAAAATTGAATAAATTCATGAAAGAGTTTCCAGAGTATTTAGGAGAATTCCAAAAACTCGTTGAAAGAAACAGAATTTTCATGGACAGAACAATTGACTGTGGACCAATTTCAGCTGAGAGAGCTTTGGCATACGGTTTTACTGGTCCAAACTTAAGAGCAGCCGGAGTTGATTACGATATTCGTGTAGCAATGCCTTACAGCAGCTACGAAGATTTTGAATTTGCAATTCCTATCGGTCAGAAAGGTGATACTTATGACAGATTTATGGTGAGAATTCAAGAGATGTGGGAAAGCATAAGCATCATCAAACAAGCACTTGCTAAAATGCCAAGCGGTCCTTTCCACGCTGAAGTTCCAGAATTTTATTTGCCTCCTAAACAAGAAGTTTATTCTAAAATGGAAGCCTTAATCTACCACTTTAAAATAGTGATGGGTGAAACAGATATACCGAAAGGTGAAGTTTACCATTCTGTTGAAGGAGGTAATGGTGAACTAGGTTTCTATTTGGTAAGTGATGGTGGCAGAACCCCATACAGATTGCATTTCAGACGTCCATGTTTCATTTATTATCAGGCATATCCTGAAATGATCACCAATGGATTGTTGAGTGATGCCATCTTAACCATGAGTAGTTTAAATGTAATTGCAGGCGAATTAGACGCATAAATAAGATTTTCAAATGACAACAAATTCAGAAGAAATAAAGTTCAGTAAAGAAACCATGGAGAAGGTTGAAAAAATGATTCAACGTTATCCAGCTGGCAAACAAAAATCTGCACTTATTCCAATTTTACATATTGCACAAGCTGAGTTCGGAGGCTGGTTGAGCGCTCCAACAATGGATTATGTCGCTTCTATTTTAAACATTCAATCAATTGAAGTATATGAAGTAGCAAGTTTTTACTCAATGTTCAATTTAGAACCAGTAGGTAATTGCTTAATAGAAGTATGCAGAACCAGTAGCTGCTGGTTGTGCGGAGCTGAAGACATCATCGATCACCTTGAACACAAACTTGGTATTCATGTAGGTGAAACAACACCTGATGGCATGTTTACATTAAAAGCTGTTGAATGCCTTGGTAGTTGCGGAACTGCTCCAATGATGCAAGTTGGCGCCGACTATCACGAAAACCTTACCATCGAAAAGGTAGACAACTTACTTGACCAATTTAAAAACGAAAACAAAAAGAGCAGATACTGTTAATCATGAGCAAAAAGCTGTTATTAAAGAATGATCATATTCCTGGCATCAACAAATTGTCAGTGTATAAAGAAAACGGTGGATACTCTGTTTTAGCAAATACACTGAAGAATTTAAGTCCGGATGCCGTTGTTGAAGAAGTAAAGAAATCGGGCTTAAGAGGTCGTGGTGGCGCTGGTTTCCCTACTGGTATGAAATGGAGTTTCCTTGCAAAACCAGAAGGTGTGCCTCGTTATTTAGTTTGTAATGCCGACGAAAGTGAACCTGGTACTTTTAAAGACCGTTACTTGATGGAGAGAATACCTCACCTATTGGTTGAAGGAATGATCGTTTCAAGTTATGCTCTTGGCGCTAACACTTCATACATCTATATTAGAGGCGAATATTTTTATGTAGCTAGAATATTAGAAGCGGCTATTGAAGAAGCTTATCAAGCTGGATATTTAGGCAAGAACATCTTAGGTTCTGGATACGATTTAGACTTATACGTTCAAGTTGGAGCGGGAGCTTATATCTGTGGTGAAGAAACTGCACTATTAGAAAGTTTAGAAGGCAAAAGAGGCAATCCAAGAATCAAACCTCCATTCCCTGCAATTGCTGGTTTATATGGATGTCCAACTGTGGTAAACAACGTAGAAACTATTGCTGCAGTGGTTCCAATTTTGGAAATCACTGGAGATGAATATGCAAAAATAGGTATCGGAAAAAGTACAGGTACCAAATTAATTTCTGCTTCTGGTCATATCAACAAACCAGGTGTATACGAAATAGAATTAGGTGTACCAGTAGAGGAGTTTATTTTCTCCGACCAATATTGTGGTGGTATCAAAGGTGGCAGAAAACTCAAAGCTGTTGTGGCTGGAGGTTCTTCAGTGCCAATTTTACCTGCTGAGTTGATATTGAAAACAGCCAATGGTGAACCAAGATTGATGAGTTATGAAAGTTTAGGTGATGGTGGATTTGTATCTGGAACAATGCTAGGTTCTGGTGGATTTATTGTGATGGATGAAGATACAAGTATCGTCAAAAATCTGTATACATTCTCAAGATTCTATCACCACGAAAGCTGTGGACAATGTTCACCATGTCGTGAAGGTACAGGATGGATGGAAAGAATCCTTAAAAAGATTTTAGACGGTAACGGAACATTAGAAGACATCGATTTACTATGGGATATCCAAAGTAAAATTGAAGGTAAAACTATTTGTCCTCTGGGTGAAGCAGCCGCTTGGCCAGTTGCAGCAGCCATCAGACATTTCAGACCAGAATTTGAAGAGTATGTTAAAAATCCTAATAGCATACAGGATGTGAAGCATTATTATCGTTTGAAAATGTAAAAAGTCAAAAGTCAAAAGTCAAAAGTAAAAAAAGAGAAAGAAAAGATATTAAGAATTTAACCCATTGATAATTAAAAGAAAATAACATTTAAAATTAAATAAATATTTAAAAACGCTTAAAGATTAAATTCTTTTCTTCATTTGAATGATGAATAAAATTTATGACATAAGAGAAAGAACATTAAAATATTCAATAGAACTATTAAAATTTTTGTCAACTTTAAACTATCCATACCATTATCAACCTGTCATAACACAGTTAGTTAAATCAGGCACTAGTGTTGGTGCTAATGTTCATGAAAGTAAATCAAGTAGTTCTCATAGAGATTATATTAAGTTCTTAACTATCGCTTTAAAATCAGCAAATGAGACAAAGTACTGGTTGAAATTGATAAATGGAATTTTAGAATTGAATAAAAATAATTATAGAATGTTAATGGACGAAATTGATGAGATTAGTAAGATAATTGCACAAATAATAATTAAGATTAAAAACAATAATAAGTAAGAAAGAAAAAGACTTGTAGAAAGATAAAATTGAATAGAAAAAAGAATCGGAGCGAAAATTTTGACTTTTGACTTTTGACTTTTGACTTTTGACTTTTGACTTTTGACTTTTGACTTTTTATTTATAACTATATAAAAGAATTAAAAATGGTTAAAGTAACAATAGACGATATACCAGTTGAAGTACCTGAAGGAACAACCATACTTCAAGCAGCAAGAATGATTGGTGGCGACATAGTGCCTCCGGCAATGTGCTATTACAGTAAGCTAAAAACCAGCGGTGGCTATTGCAGAACTTGTATTGTAAAAGTAGAACAAGGTTCGGCTAAAGACCCTCGTCCTATGCCAAAACCCGTTGCTAGTTGCCGTACTACCGTTATGGATGGCATGGTGGTAAGAAACATTACTTCTCCTGAAAATCTTGAAGCAAGAGCAGGCGTTGTTGAGTTCTTATTATTGAACCACCCTCTTGATTGCCCAGTATGCGACCAAGCAGGTGAATGCCACTTACAAGACTTGAGCTATGAAAATGGAAAAGTCGATACCCGTTACGAATTCGATAAACGTGAATACGAACCAATCGACATCGGAGATACAATTAAACTCCATATGAACCGCTGTATCTTGTGTTACAGATGTGTTAAGGTAGCCGACCAACTAACGGATGGTAGATGCCATGGCGTTATCAATAGAGGTGAAGCTGCCGAAATTTCTACGTATGTGAAAAGTGCTATTGACAACGATTTTTCTGGTAACATGATAGACGTATGTCCAGTAGGTGCTTTGACAGATAAAACTTTCCGATTCAAAAGTAGAGTATGGTATACCAACCCAGTTGATGCTCATAGAAACTGTGATAAATGCTGCGGTAAAGTAAGATTGTGGAACCAAGGTGAAGAAATCCTTCGTGTTACCGCTAGAAAAGATGAGTTTGGAGAAGTAATGGACAATGAAGATGGCTCAACTGCATGGATTTGCAATGAGTGCCGTTTTGAAAAGAAAAATTTGAGCGATTGGACCATCGAAGGACCAGCAAAAATCAATAAACACTCAGTGATTTCTGCCAACCATTACGATACCTTAAAATCAATTCAAAAAACCACTTTAAAAATGATGGGTGCTAAACCTCATGGCGAAAAAATTGAACTTGGAGCCGGTGCATTAGACCCAAATAACCAATAAAGATATATGGATCCTTTGATCATTAAAGCAATAATTGTACTTGTAGTTTTTGGTATCACCTTATTGATTGCCACATATTCTACTTATGCTGAAAGAAAAATTGCGGCTATTATGCAAGACCGTGTTGGTCCTGATAGAGCCGGACCAATTGGAATTTTACAACCTTTAGCAGATGCTGTCAAAATGTTTATGAAAGAGGAAATTATTCCTTCTGTCTCAAACAAATGGCTTTTCATTGCCGGTCCTTGTATAGCCATGTTAACTGCTACCATGACTGGTGTTGTTATTCCATGGGGCGGACCAATCACCATTGGCGATACTACCTTTGATTTACAAATAACCGATTTAAATGTTGGTATTTTATATCTGTTTGGTGTCGTGTCTTTAGGTGTTTATGGCATCATGATTGGCGGATGGGCATCTAACAATAAGTTCTCTTTATTAGGTGCTATTAGAGCTTCTTCTCAAATGATCAGTTACGAAATTGCAATGGGTATGTCTATTGTAGCTTTAGTAATGACTACAGGAACTTTGAGTTTAAAGGAAATTGTTTTACAACAAGATGCTGGTTTTGCCAATGTGGTTTACCAACCTTTGGGCTTCTTAATATTCATCATTTGTGCATTCGCAGAAACCAATAGAGCTCCTTTCGATTTACCAGAATGTGAAACAGAATTGATTGGTGGTTATCACACAGAATATTCTTCTATGAAATTGGGTTTCTATCTGTTTGCAGAATACATCAATATGTTCATTTCATCTGCAGTTATTTCTTGCTTCTACTTTGGTGGATATAACTTCCCTTTCCAGCACGAAATTGCTAATTGGTTAGGGATGAGCAACAATGTGTTAAGCATAGTACAGACCGTATTCTTCTTTGGTAAGGTGTCGTTCTTTATCTTCTTCTTTATGTGGGTAAGATGGACCATCCCGAGATTTAGATACGACCAGCTGATGAATTTAGGATGGAAAGTATTGTTGCCTTTATCATTGGCAAATATTTTCGGAACTGGAATAGTAATGTGGTTATTGGGAAAAATATAATAATTGAAAACTGAATTAAGACATTTAAAAAGTCATGTTAACTAACAGAAGTAAACAAGTAGTGAAAAGGGAAATGAGCTGGATAGAAAGAGCTTATTTACCTGCTATTCTAAGTGGAATGGCCATCACTTTAAAACATATTTTCATGCGTAAAGCTACAGTTAAATATCCTGAGCAAACGCGTGAATTCGCTCCTGTATATAGAGGTCAACACGTTCTTAAAAGAGATGAAGCAGGTGCTGAAAGATGCACAGCGTGCGGATTGTGTGCAGTAGCTTGTCCAGCTGAAGCAATTACAATGACAGCTGCCGAGAGAAAACCAGGTGAAGAAAATCTCTTTAGAGAAGAAAAATACGCTTCAGTATATGAAATCAATATGCTGAGATGCATTTTCTGCGGTTTGTGCGAAGAAGCGTGTCCAAAAGAAGCCATTTTCTTAACTGATAGAATTGTACCTAGCACTTTCGAAAGAGATTCTTTCATCTATGGTAAAGACAAATTGGTTGAGCCAGTAGACAACCGAGTTGACGTTACTAAGCGTCAAACTCAAGCTGTATTGGACTTCAAACACGACAAAAAACACAAACACAATAGAACCTTCTTAGACAAAGCATTGCCAAAAGCTAAGAAACACTAATCACAAAAAACAACGAAACAAGTCAAAATAAATTAATGAGTCTAACACAATATATTTTCTGGTTCTTAAGCTTTGTTGCTTTAATGAGCGCACTTAATGTGGTGTTTTCAAAGAACCCTGTGTACAGTGTACTTTCTCTAATCATCACATTTTTTGCAATTGCTGGTCACTATCTTTTACTAAGTGCTCAGTTTTTAGCTGCAGTGCATATCATTGTTTATGCTGGTGCCATCATGGTGCTTTTCTTATATGTGATCATGATGTTGAACTTAAACAACGAAACCGAACCTAAAAAGAAAGTGTATGTTCGTGCCATTGCTGTTATCGCAGCTGGCATGTTAATGGTAACAATGGTTGGAGCAATAAAAGGTGCAGAAGCTACCTCTTTAGTTGTGCAGAATCCAGGTATTGGAAAAGTTGAAGAATTAGGAAAATTACTCTTCAGTCAGGACAAATTTTTATTGCCTTTTGAAGTATCGTCAATATTATTCTTATCAGCAATGGTAGGCTCAGTTTATTTATCTAAAAAGAATTTACAATAATGCAGTTAGTATCAGGAATACCGTTAATCAATTACATCATTTTAAGTGCAGCCATGTTCTGCATTGGAGCATTGGGTGTAATGATCAGAAGAAACGCCATCATCATGTTTATGTGCATTGAGTTAATGCTAAATGCTGTAAATTTACTAATGGTAGCATTTTCAAGCTATCTGGGAGATAACAGTGGACAGGTATTTGTGTTTTTCATTATGGCAGTTGCCGCAGCAGAAGTAGCCGTTGGTTTGGCCATACTTATCATGATATATAGAAATGCCAACACTTCTGATACCGAAGTTTTAAACCAATTAAAATTCTAAAAGTACGTCGATAGAAATATAAAGAATGGAACAACTTGTAAAACTCATCCCCCTATTTCCACTAATCAGTTTCGCTCTGATTGGTTTGCTAAACAGGAGACTTACTAAAATGCATGCCGCAATTCTGGCTTGCACAGGTGTATTTCTGAGCTTTGTCGACTCAGTACTTATATTCGTTTCTCAATCACACCACTTCCACCCTGTAGAAGTAGAAATGTTCAATTGGATTTCTGCTGGTAATTTTAGCGCAGCTTTCTCCTTTTTGTTAGACCCTCTATCTTCTATTTTCTTATTGGTGATTACTGGCGTTGGTTTCTTAATCCATATTTTCTCTATTGGTTATATGATAGAAGACGATGGGTTTAGAAGATTCTTTGCTTACCTGAATTTGTTTATCTTCTTCATGTTGGTGCTTGTACTAGGCAACAATTTCTTAGTTATGTTTATTGGTTGGGAAGGTGTAGGATTCTGTTCGTTTATGCTCATCGGCTTTTGGTACAAAGATCAAAAGAACAACGATGCCGCTAAGAAAGCATTCGTCATGAACCGCGTGGGTGATTTAGGTTTCCTTATCGCCATGTGTTTGATATTTGTCAACTTTGGAACACTAAATTATACCAAACTCTTTCAACCTGGGTTTCTATCTTCAGTGTCTATAGATGCTTCAACAATTACCATCATCACCGTTTGTTTGTTCATTGGTGCTATGGGTAAGAGTGCTCAAATTCCTTTGTATACTTGGTTACCTGACGCAATGGCCGGACCAACTCCAGTTTCTGCATTGATCCACGCAGCTACAATGGTTACAGCTGGTATTTATATGGTAGCTAGAACCAACTTGATGTTTAGTATGAGTCCAGAAACCATGCAGTTTGTTGCTATTATTGGAACAGCTACAGCATTGCTAGGTGCTAGCATCGGTTTGTTTCAAAACGATATCAAAAAAGTACTGGCATACTCTACTGTTAGTCAGCTTGGTTTAATGTTTCTTGCCTTAGGTTTAGGAGCATACACTGCTGCAGTATTTCACGTTGTAACACATGCTTTCTTTAAAGCTCTATTGTTCTTAGGCTCTGGTAGCGTTATTCATGCTGTAGGAGGCGAACAAGATATTCGTAAAATGGGCGGTTTGAAAAAACATATGCCTATTACTTATTGGACTTTCTTGATTGGTACAATAGCCATCTCTGGTATTCCTCCTTTGGCGGGTTTCTTTAGTAAAGACCAAATTTTAAGTGAAGCATTTGCTAATAGTCCAACACTTTTTGCTTTGGGTATGTTGGTGTCTTTAATGACTGCATTTTATATGTTCAGATTGTTCTATCTGACCTTCCATGGTAAATTTAGAGGCACACACGAGCAAGAACATCATTTACATGAATCACCTATTACCATGACTTTGCCATTGATAGTATTGTCAGTATTTGCTGCAATCGCTGGTTTCATGGGCTTCCCTCATGCATTAGGAGAAGCTTTGGGTATACACAACTGGTTTGATCATTATTTAGAACCAGTACTTGGAACAACCAATACGCATATAAGTCTGTCAACAGAATTGATGATGATGACCATCACAACCATTTTGATTGTAGTGGTTATATTAATTGCCAGATCTTTGTTCATCACAAAAAATACTTTACCACTTGCAGATCACGAAGAGAGACCTCCAGTGCAGAAAGTCATATACAACAAGTATTTTGTTGATGAGTTTTACGCTAATTTCATCACCAAACCGGTAGATGCCTTGTCTGAATTCTTACACAAATTCTTCGACAATAAAGTTGTCAATGGGTTGGTGAATGGATTTGGTCAAATAGTTGTAAAAAGCGGTTCTTATGTTAGGTTATTGCAAAATGGAAACATCAACATTTATGCAATCTCTTTCATCATCGCTGTAATTTTATTATTCTCAATTTTTATCTTCTGATTACATGCTGACATTACTTCTTATATTAGTACCATTTATTAGTTCAATTTTGCTTTTTGTCTCTGGCAAAAATGCTGCTAAAACAATTGCCCTAATTGCTTCTATTGCCGAATTAGTGGTAGCTTTCATAGCTTTAAACGCACTTAAAACTGGCCATACCGAGATGTTAACCATGGACCTTACTTGGTTGGACACTTTGGGCATCCGTTTTCACATCGCTATTGATGGCATCAGTATGATCATGGTGTTATTGGCTACATTGTTAATGCCTATTATTATTTATGCATCTTTCAATAAAACCAATAACAACGCCAATACATTTTATGCCTTATTGACCTTGATGCAAGGTTCTATTGTAGGTTCTTTTGTAGCAATGGATGGATTCTTATTTTACCTGTTCTGGGAAATAGCTTTGATTCCAATCTACTTCATCATATTGATGTGGGGTGGCGAAAACAGACAAAAAATCACATTCAAATTTTTCATCTACACATTGTTTGGTAGCTTATTTATGTTAGCTGCATTGATTTATGTGTATTTGCATACTGAAAATAAATCATTCGACATTCAAGCGCTTTACGCTGCAGGAAGAGCATTGCCAGTTGCAAGTCAAGCTTGGGTTATGGCAGCATTCTTTTTAGCATTTGCTATCAAGATGCCAATTTTCCCTTTCCATACTTGGCAACCAGATACCTATAATGTTGCTCCAACTACTGGCGTAATGATGTTGTCTGGTGTGATGTCAAAAATGGCCACTTATGGATTGATTCGTTGGGTATTGCCTATGGTTCCAGAGGGCTTACACGAATACGGACATATTTTAATCATCATCTCTGTTGTCAGCATTATTTATGCGTCTTTAATTTCAATTGTTCAGAAAGACTTTAAATATTTGATTGCATTCTCATCAATCGCTCACATGGGTCTAATTGCTGCTGGTATCATTGCTTGCAACTCACAGAGCTTACAAGGCAGTTTGATGGAAATGCTGAGCCATGGTATCAATACCGTTGGTTTGTTCTTTGTGGTCGACATCATTTTCTTAAGAACACATACAACAGAAATGAAAAAACTAGGTGGTATCAGAGCCATTGATTCTAGCTTCGCATTCCTGTTCTTTATCATTGTTTTAAGTGCGGTTGCACTTCCTTTTACAAATGGATTCGTAGGTGAGTTTTTATTGATATTAGGCTTGTTTCAGGCCAGCCCTATCGCAGCTTCTGTTGCTGGATTAAGCGTTATCCTAGGCGTTGTATACATGTTTAGATCATTCCAAGCTATGATGCTGGGAGAAACTAATAGCTTAACAGCTAACCTTCCAAAACTAACTATTCAAGAGAAAAGTACATTGATCATTTTAGTATTGTTAATCATCGGTTTAGGTGTGTATCCTAAAATCATATTAGATATCACTGAAGGATCGGTTCAAAATTTATTAAACGGCATTAAATGAAAGAGTTATTATTAATATCGGGACTAGGCGTCGTATCGCTTTTGTCGGGATTGTTAAATTTCAGAAAAGGATTTCTATTGATCGTTATTATTGGCTTATTGGCCAATATAGGTCTTAGTATTGCCGATTGGGACCATAATGAAGTTGTCTATAACATGATGGTATTAGACAATTTTGCATTGGCGTTTAATATCGTTTTCTCAGTAATTGCCATTTTATGGTTCATTTCTGCAGTTGACTATTTCAATAACGACAACAATTTCTCTGATCACTACGCTTTGGTGTTGTTTTCATTAACTGGCGGATTGGTATTGGTATCTTTCACAAATATGTCTATGTTGTTCTTAGGCATAGAAATTTTATCTATTCCTTTATTCGTTTTAGTTGGTAGCGATAAAACAAGATTATCTTCTAATGAGGCTGCATTCAAATACTTCTTATTAGGCGCATTTGCTTCTGCATTCTTGCTATTTGGTATCGCTCTGATTTACGGTGCTACTGGGTCATTCCAAAACAGTGAGATTGCTGCTCAATTAGGAAGCAATGGTTATAACGCATTAGCATTTGCTGGTATGTTATTAATGTTAGTTGCAATGGCATTTAAAGTGTCAGCAGCTCCATTCCATTTCTGGGCACCAGACGTCTACCAAGGAGCTCCAAGTTATATCACTGCTTTAATGGCAACTGTCGTTAAAACTGTTGCATTTGCAGCTTTCTACAGATTGTTTGAAAGCACATTTGCTTCTATGAGTGTATCGTACAAAATTGTATTTGGCATCATCGCTGCCCTTACTTTATTAATATCAAACATTACTGCTGCAGTACAAACAAATACTAAGAGAATGCTTGCTTTCTCGAGTATCTCTCACGCAGGTTTTATGATGATTGCTATTTTGTGCATCAATGGCACATCAGGTATTTTATTGTATTACACTTTGGTGTATAGCATATCAAGTATTGCCGCATTCACTGTTTTTGAAACTGTAAGAAAAGCTAACAATGGCAACGAAGACATTAGTGCTTTCAAAGGATTGGTTAAACGCAGTCCTCTTATGGCAGCAGTGTTTGCATTCGCATTGTTATCAATGTCAGGTATTCCTCCATTAGCTGGTTTCATGGCCAAATATTTGGTGTTTACTCTGGCAATTTCTAATGGTTATATGTGGTTGGCCATCATCGGTATTATTGGCTCTTTAATAGCCGTGTATTACTACTTCAAACTGATTATAGCAATGTATGGTCATGAAGGTGACGAAACACCAATCGCGATTAGTGGTCTTCAGAAACTATTATTAGTGATTTGCGCAATTGCTTTAATAGCATTGAGCATAGTGCCTAACTTGGTCATCAACCAATTGTCTTAATTTTTACATCAATAGGATATTCAATATCCCAAGTACCAATGTCAATTTATACAACCTATTGACCAATTTGTATTGGTTTTTGCGCATCAATAAACCGCAAACCAAAATCATCAATAAGGCAAAAAGTATAAAGTAATTTCTGGTATTCAATCCATCGTGAAGGATGATGCCTAAGCCGCCTGAAAAAGATAAAACAAGTACAAAACTTAAAAAAGAATGGGCTTTTTCTATACCAATTGAAACTGGCAATGATTGGATGTTAAGTGCAAGATCTCCATTATAATTGATGAATTGTTTCACTATCTCTCTACTGTATACCAAACTCATATAAAATGCGCCATAAATGAATATAAATGGATAATATCTATTAAAGTGTAATAACACTGCAAAGAAACACAGTACACTTAATAATGAGGCTGCCAATTCTTTAATGAAAGACATCTTTTGAAGTTTGTGAGAGTACAACCACAATGCCGCTTCAAAAAAAGCAAAAAACAATCCTATTTTGAATGAAGATGCAAAGGCAATTACAAGAGCAATTATATTAAAACCTATGTAGAAGTTTAAAAGACTCTTTTTACTGACCCATTTATTGAATAACGTAGCTTTTGGTCGGTTGATTAAGTCTTTCTCATAGTCGTAAAAATTATTAATGATAAATCCTCCAGCTACACTAAAAATAGATGCCAATACAATACCATGCAATTTAAAATCAATTAATAAATCGTGTAGAGTTTGCGGTTCATCACGCATCAAAACAAAAGCCGACAAATACTGAGCAAAGATGGTTAAAAGAATGTTGTACCATCTGACAATCGATAAAAGGGCTATAACTTTAAATGCTAAACGTTTCTTACTGACAGAGGGTCTATTGTCTGTCATACAAGCATTAGAATTTGTATATCACTTGTAATTGTTGGTTCTTTAATTTCTCAGAAGCTTTTTCAAAATCTTCAGTAAATCCAAGAATAAATCCTCCTCCTCCACTTCCGCACAATTTCAAGTAATAGCTATTAGAATCAATGCCCTCTTTCCAAAGCGATTTGTAGTTGTCTGGAATCATTGGGCTAAAATTATCGTACACCAACTGAGATAGTTGTTTCAATGAGTGAAATAATGGCTTGAAATCCTTCTTTAAAAATGCTTCAATACATTCATCGTTGTATTTCTTAAACTGATGCTTAATGATGTGCCTAAAGCCTTCATTCTTGCACTTTTCAAGAAAGATAGATACCATGTTTTGCGTCTGACCAGGAATACCGCTGTCCATTAAAAAGATAGCACCCTTACCTGTTTCGTTTGGAGTTGGTAAGCCAACAGTATCCAAATTGGTTTTTGATTTGATTAAAACTGGTAAGTTCAAATAACAAATCAGTGGATCTAAACCAGAACTCTTGCCATGAAAGAAAGATTCTAATTTTGAAAATATTTGCTTAAGTGCTAATATTTCATTGCCCGTTTGATTGGCTTGAATGGCAATTTTATCTGTACAATAGGTATCGTAAATAGATGCAACCAATGCCCCGCTACTGCCTACACCGAATCCTTGTGGGATACTGCTGTCAAAGTACAAGCCTTTATCAATATCAGCATATAATCTATCCAAATCAATGCTGCATGCCAATTCACCTTGCGTTTGCAGTGTCTTTAAATAATCAGCAAATGCTTTGATATCAGAATTTGAAGTAACAGAAAACTCATCTGCTCTGTCATCCATCTTTAAAGCTCCGTTAAACTTGTTAAACGGAATTGATAATCCCATTGAATCTTCTATGATTCCGTATTCACCGAATAAGAGAATCTTAGCGTAGTATAGAGATCTTTTCAATTTCATTTTTAAATCAATTTTACAGGGCCTTTACCAACTGCGTTGCAAAGATACAAACCATTTTGGCAATATCCTACTAGCTCATTTTTAACGAATTCCTGCACTTGTTCATTTTCGTTTGCAGGGTTCAATAAGTGCACATTAGCTCCGGCATCTAGAGTAAATAACAAGTGTAAGCCTGTTTTGTTTCTAAAATCCCATATTTTTTCTATGACAGCCAAAGTATTCGGTTTCATTAGGATAAATGGCGTAGGCGATGTCATCATCAAAGCATGTAACATCAAGGCTTCAGACTCTACTATCTGAATGAATTGATCCAAATCGCCGCTCTCTAATATTTCCAATAGTTTCTCTGTATTATCAAAACCTGTCTTATAGCGCAAATCTGCAAAAGGATGGGTATTCAATAAAGCATGGCCAGTGGTGCTGGAAACTGCTTTTTTGCCTTTTTCTATGATTAATATGGTGTCATTAAAATCCTGAAAAATTGGATGAATGATGTCGTCAATATTGATGGCATACTCATCGCTACTACCAATCATTGCAGGAGTTTGTCCCCACAAATTGAATCCACCATACACACTTCTACAAGCGCTTCCGGAGCCTATGCGCGACCAGTAGCTGGCTTTTTCATAAAAATGTTCAAATGTCTCTCCTGTAATTTGCTCATGTAAGCTGCACAAACACAAAGACAATGCACTAAATGCAGAAGCAGAAGAAGCTATACCGCTACTGTGTGGGAATGTATTACTCGATTGGATATTGAGATGGTATCGGTTCAACCAACTAAAATCAGCAACTGCTTTTTCTAAAAATCCAATTACCTTAAGCTCAAAAGCCTCATTGCGCACTCCTTCAAAATACAATTCTATTGAAACACCAGTGTGACCGGCTTTTTCCACCAACTCAATTTGGGTTTCTGTATAAGCATTGTCCAATGAAAAGCTAATAGAAGGATTTGCAGGTAATTGGTGACCCTTCTTGCCCCAGTATTTAACCAAAGCAATGTTTGATGGACTGGTCCATTTGGTGGTATAGGTTGAACTCATGTGGTTAATATCATATCATCAAAAGGGACAATCGATTCATATCCCTTCGATTTAAAGTAGTTAATGGTGTCTTCTCCAGTTGCCAAAACATAATCACCTCCCCAGGCGCCAAGACTTTTAATGGTGCCTTGATAATCTGGAAACAATTCGTGTTTAATGCTATGTCTTCCCAAAGCCAAAGAAGTTTCTGTTTCTGCCAATTCTAGCAACAAACAAAATTCGAAATAATCTTCGTTAACTGTCAACAATCTGCTAATTCTAGATATTTGAGATAGTTGAGCATGATTCATTGCAAATTTTGATGATGCTATTTGTTCTCTGCTATTTTGCTTTTTGTTGAGGTGAACAAAGTAAAGCTTATTTGTAAATCCTTTTTGCCAACGAATCACATCAATCACCGGATGATTGCCATTCATGGTATACAAAATTGGTTTGCCTTTTACAGCAACTGCAACGTCAAATCCGCTGCCTTTAAAAGCGTTGAAATGCAATGAAAAAGGATTAATTCCTGCCCATTGCGCAATATTATTTGTTAGTGTAGAACTGCTACCTAAGCCTTCATTCAATTCAAACTCTAGTCTTGTTTCTACTTTGTAGGCTACATTGTCAGCGAGAAATAGTGGATTCAGAACTTTTGCATTGACTAAAAACCTCACCAATTGTGTTGCAACACTTAAATCAGAGGCATATTCAACAATAAAATAAGGCAATAACAATCTGGCTTGAAACCAAATATTGCCATGCTTATCATAACTCACCCATTCGATGTGAGGCACATCAAAATCCAAATGTGTATCTACTGTAAGTGTTTGACCCGCTTTTGTTGGTAAAGCGAAAGCGGTAGCTCCTCCTAAAACGGCATATTCGCCGCAAATCATTAATTTTCCGTGACTGTAATATGTTTTAGACTCCAACTCTCCTATTTCATTTTTGCCGAGCTTACTACTGGCACTTCTATTCCTCTAATTTTACAAAATATTTCTACAGTTGAACTATAACTAACAATCTTGTCTTTGAAATAGTCAACTATCTTTACTTTTTCTTCTTCAGTTGCCTCTAACTGGTTGAGGATATTCAATAGGTGCATTTTCATATGACCCTTTTGAATTCCAGAAGTGGTTAAGCTTCTCAATGCTGAGAAATTCTGGGCCAAACCTACCACTGCAGTAATTTTCATCAATTCTTCAGCATTTGGATTGCCCAACATTTTATAAGCAAATTTCACCATAGGGTGCAAGTTGGTCAAACCTCCTACTGTTCCTAAAGCTAGAGGAATATCTAACCAAAATCTGAATTGACCATCCTTTACTTCGGCATGTGTCAAACTGCTGTATTTACCATTGCTTGAAGCGTAGGTATGAGCACATGCTTCAACCGCTCTAAAGTCGTTTCCTGTTGCGATGATGACACTGTCAATGCCATTCATGATGCCTTTGTTATGAGTTGTTGCTCTGTATGGTTCAATTTCAGCAATTCTCACTGCTCTACAGAATTTTTCAGCAAACTCTTCACCTGTCATATCATCGCCTTCTTTCATCATTTCAACCGGTGCTTTTACTTCGGCTCTCACAATACAATTTGGTGTATAGTTACTTAAAATACACATCACAATTTGCACTTGACGTTCAGCCTCATTCAACATGTCTGTTTGAGCAATTTCACTTCTCAGTATTTTAGAAAACTCTTCTAAGACTGAGTTTATGAAATTCGCACCCATACTATCGCATGTGTCAAAAGTGGCTTGAATTTGGAAATACCCTTTTTCATCAGCCGTTTTATCTACCAATTCGACACTTAGAATACCTCCACCACGCAACTGCATATTTTTAGTGATGTGATTGGTATGCTCAAAGAACTTGTGTTTGATGTTTTCAAAAAAAGCGTTCAATCTTGATGCATCTTCACCATTCCAAATGAAATGAACATGACCAATTTTTTCCATACTGATAACTTCTGCATGGAATCCTCCTTTGTCTAACCAGAAATTCGCAGATTTTGCAGCAGCAGCAACTACTGAACTTTCTTCAATAGCCATAGGAACACAATAGGTTTTACCATTGATTAAAAAGTTAGGAGCGATTCCAAATGGCAAATAAAAATTAGAAATGGTATTCTCAATGAATTCATCGTGTAATTTTTGTGTAGCAGCATCTGGGTGCCAGTAACTTTTTAGAAAATCGATTGATTCTGGATCATTATCCAAATAATTTGAAACAATCCATTCAATTTTTGCTTCTTTGCTTAATTTTGAAAATCCTTTAATTGCAGGCATTTTGGTAGTTTATTTTATACTCAGATATTGGTAGCATGTCATCAGACCTTTTTTCTGCAATTCGCAATAGTTGCGCAATGCATCGTAATGTCCTGTAGCATGCTTTAAAAATGCAGAAGCCTGAGCATAAACTGCATTAGTATTTGCTTTTCTTATCAGGTAATAACCATCTAAGAAGTTCTTTATTCCTCCACTTACAATAAGTGTTTTACAAACTGCTTTGTCTCCTAAATGTTTTAATGCGGCATTCGCAAAGTCAACCATTTCGTTGGCACTATGACCAATCGTGGTTAAAGGAGACAGTTGTTCCATCACGTCTTTGTTTTGTCTGTGAAGTTCAAGTGTAGCAAAGTTAGTACCTCCATGTGCACCAAACTCAATTGCTTCGATAGGTAACTGTAATAATTCCATGAACGATTTCGGACCAAAACCCTGACCAACCTCTTTAACAATGATTTTACATTTCACCGCATCGATTAAACGTTTGATGGTCTCGACAGGATGGTGTTTGATTTTATCTCCTTCTGGTTGCAACCATTCTTGAAGTGGATTAACGTGAACAATCAAACCATCAGCTTGAAGTTTATTGACCAGTTCAGACACCAAATAAGCTTGATTGTCTGCTAACAGTTCCTCGATTTGTGCTATGCCAAGGTTGGCGTATAAGGGCACTTTATCTCCCATGATAGAACGCACATTGAAATCTTCGAAATATGTATCGTCTTTCAGTATGATTCTGCAACTACCTAATCCGAGTCCCATTCCAAACTCAGCACATGCTTTTGCTAAATTTTTATTGATAATTCCAGCTTTCTCAGTACCGCCTGTCATACTGCTAACCCATAGTGGGAGTTGCAAGTTTTTACCAGAAACCAAAGTTTCAGGTATGGTAAAATTGTCGGGATGAGCGGCAAGGAATGGTTCATAATAGAAGCGTTCGTCTCTTTCTAGTGTTTGAGAAAGAAATGCCAAATCTATATGATCTTGTTTGCGTTTCGAGGTTTGTTCGCTGTCCACTTTAACTTGCAGCATTTAAATATAACCGCAAAGATACGATATTGTTTTGGAAACGCCTTTTAAAATATGCCTTATTTTCAATGGCTTATCAATTTATAGCATTGAAAATAAGGCTATTAAGCTTGATAAAATGGCTCTAGTCTTTTAATCCCATGGCCTTTAAAACGACTTGTTGTTCTTTCGACAACTTTGAAATTTCAGCTTGTAAGATTGCATTTTCTGGACCGTTCTTCTTCAATTCTTTGAGCACTTCGGCGCACGGACCTGACAATCTTCCATTGTATGTTAAACAAGCATCCAATAGATTTGCTGCAATCTGAGCATTTAAAAATCCTAAGCGTTTTAAAGCATTGGCTGCGTTTACACGCGTTCTGAATTCGTAATTCGGTCCGCAAAGATTGGTCAATTCCTGGGTATTTAACGCGTTGGTTTCGTCGTAGATGTTCATAATGGCGTACTCCAACCATTTTGTTCTGATGTTGTTGTTTTGACCGCGAAGATGTTCTGTTGATTTTAGATATTTAACCAATTCTTTTTGATCAATCCCTTTGCACTTCATTAGTTTATCTAAGGCATTTTCAACAACCACATTGCTGCTATCTTTCAACAATAAAACAAAGATGTCTTTTTGATCTAAAACTGTTGTATCAGCTGCAATGAATGCGTTTTTAACTTCCGACTTAGCATCTTTAACTATGTTAATATACCATTTATTCAGTGATTTCTGATTGGCCAATTGTTTTGCGATTTCTGCTCTTATGGCATAAAACTTCTCTGCCGTATATCGTTGTTGTAAGAAAGCCACTTTATCTTTCAATGGAATGTCTTTCATAGCGGCAATTGCATCGTATCTATCTATCATGTATTTAGCTTTCGTAGCTTGAGCCATTAATTCAGCCAAAGGTTTTTGGAATTCAAGTTTTTTCATCACTTTATCTTCTTCATCAAACAAAGCGAAATCTATGTCACCCCCAGTATTAGGAATATTGATGGTTTGATCTGTGGTATCCATTACCCAAATTCTTTTGCGATCGACATTGCCATTCTTGTAATAAATTGCAAAGTCGACAGGCATTTTGAAACATCTAACATGACCGTTGGTTTTATGCACCTGTTTAATGTTAAACGCAATATTTTTACCATCGTTTTTATATGACACTACATAATGAGGCTCACCTCCTCTGTGTATCCATTGATCAAAAAACCAATCGTAGTTCAACCCTAATTTATCTTTGATGGCTTTCTGAAAATCCCATGATTCAACGTTTTTATAACCATTTACCGCAAGGTAGTGTTGTATAAATCTTACGAAGTTTTCTTCACCTAATTGGTATCTCAACATGCTAAGAACAGCAGAGCCTTTAGGATATAATCTTGTAGTTCCTCCTTTGGTATGTCTTACAGGGAAAAAGTCTTTTTTACTTTGCTCTAGTGCTGCGTTATATTCGCCTCTTACCGACCATTGATAGGCATCTTCACCTTCTAAATTTCTAAAGAAAAGTTTTGGAAAAAATGTTGCGAAACTTTCTTGTAACCATACATCGTTGCCACTTCTCGCAGTAATTAAATCTCCAAACCATTGATGGGTCAATTCATGGCAGTTAACACCCATATAATTTCTGTCTTTGAATCCTCTGGCATCAACCGTAAAGAAGTCGCCAAATATGGTAGCAGAAGTATTCTCCATTGCTCCATATAAGAAATTTTGAACCATAATTTGAGCATAAGAACCCCAAGGATATGGTGTACCTGTTTCATCCTCTAACATCTCAATCATTTTCTCAGTGTAAATGCTGGTTGGTTCCACTCTGTCTTTGAATTCAGGATAGTACCAGAATTGCACAGGAGTGCCTCTTTTAGTCAATGTTTCTTTCACTTCATAAATGCCAATACCTAACATTAATAAATAACCTGCATGTGGTTTTTGCAAATGATAATGCCAAGTTGAAGTGCCATTGCCATTGTCTTTAACTTCTATTTTTTTTCCATTGGATAATACTTTGTAAGGATTGGCCATGGTAACCACAGTTTCTGTTGTAAATTTATCGTTCATGCAATCGTACATTGGAATCCAATATCGATTGTCTATACCTTGACCTTGGGTCCAGATTTGTTTTCTTATGTAATTGATATCTGGTTTACCTGTATTTTCTGGCTGATTCCAACCAATAAAGTAAATCCCTTTTTTAGGAAGTGCGGTATATTTAAAAACAACTGAGTGTTTCTCATCCCATCCCAAAGGTTTTGCAAAACGCAACACAACACCCTCTTTATTGATAGAGAATGGCACAGGAGCACCATCCATTTCAGCGCTAATAATAGAAATGCCTGGACCATCGAAAAACAATGTATCTATTCCTTTTTGAAGCGTCACAAATTCATGGGTAACAGTTCCAATAACTTTAGCAGCCTGAGGTTCGAAAGAAACATCCACTTTCATGTGACTGATATCAACGCTATGTTGACGCTCAGCAGCATCTGGGTCTGATAAATAATGTATGTGTTCTGTTTCAGTTTGCGCATAAGTGCTCGAAACACAAACGCTTAATAACAAGGTAAATAAATGCTTCATTGTTGATTAAAAAAAGCAAATATAGGGAAGAATTATTTTGTTGAATACCGTTAAATCAATTTATTGACCAATAAGCGATAAAATGAAAAAGAAAATCTTTGAATGTGGTCTTGCGATTTATCGCAGTATTTTTCTCGATATATCGCGATGAACCGCGAAGCTACGTGGAATCCCCCCCTACCTATAGATCTCTATTACTTCTTTACCATTTACATCTACTGCAGCCCTATACATACCATCACTATTGAATGGCATTTCAATATTTCCCATGTGATCAACAGCTATTAGTCCGCCTTCTCCTTTTATATTAACCAGCTTTTTCATGACAACTAAGTTACATGCCTCTTTTAAAGAATAACCCTTGTACTCCATTAAACAACTGATATCATAAGCTACTACACTTCTAAGAAACAATTCTCCATGACCAGTGCATGAAATAGCGCATGTGGCATTGTTAGCATAAGTACCAGATCCAATTACAGGAGAATCTCCAATTCTGCCAAACTTTTTATTGGTCATACCACCAGTGCTAGTCGCTGCCGCTAAATTGCCATTTTTATCCATAGCTACTGCCCCAACAGTACCCATTTTCTTATTAGAATTGATAGAATGATCTAACTGAAAACTATCGGTGTCTCTGATTTGCAACCATTGTTGATAGCGCTGTTCGGTATAGAAATAATCATCAGCAGCAAATTCAATACCTACTGACTTGGCAAACTGTTCAGCACCCTCTCCTGCCATCATCACATGTTCTGATTGGGTCATAACAGCATTGGCTAACACAATTGGGTTCTTGACGTGTTTCACACCGCAAACAGTGCCAGCCATCAAGTCTTTACCTTGCATAATTGCGGCATCCATTTCGTGTCCACCAATGTGATTGAATACAGCGCCTTTGCCTGCATTAAATAGAGGGAAATTCTCAAGTTCTACAACTGCGGCTATAACAGCTTGAGTTGCTTCTCCGCCATCAGATAACACCAGTTTACCTGCATTAAGTGCCATTTGCAATCCTAAGCGGTATTGAGCTTCAAGCTCAGGGGTCATCAATGATTTATCAATGGTACCTGCTCCTCCGTGTATGGCTATTGAGAACATTTTCAGGATTTAGGAATTAGGATTTAGGATTTAAGGATTATTGGTCAATTAGCATCAGAAATGCAGGATTTGAGTTATACCAGCATTTTTACTGGCTCTTCTAACAACTCTTTTAAAGTGTTTAAGAATTTAGAACCAACAACACCATCCACAACTCTATGGTCGCAACTTAATGTCACCTTCATGATGTTTGTTTTGGCTATCTGGCCATTCACTATGCCAACCGTTTCTTTTACTCCACCAACAGCTAAGATACAAGCATCAGGCGGGTTAATGATAGCTGTGAATTCTTCAATACCAAACATTCCAAGGTTTGAAATGGTAAAAGTGTTGCCCGACCAATCTGCAGGTTGAAGTTTTTTATCTTTTGCTTTTGCATTGAATACTTTTACTTCAGAACTGATAGTAGACAATGATTTTTGATCGGCAAAACGCACTACTGGCACTAATAAACCATCTTCAACTGCCATTGCGACACCAATGTGTATATGGTGGTTGAATCTGATTTTTGTACCCAACCATGAAGCATTCACCCAAGGGTGTTTTTTCAAGGCAATAGCACTAGCTTTAACTATCATATCGTTTACAGACACTTTAACTTCTCCGCTTGCATTGATAGCAGCGCGAGCTTCTAAAGCTTTGTCCATATTGATTTCCATTGTCAAGTAGAAATGTGGAGCAGTAAATTTGCTCTCAGCAAGTCTGCTTGCGATGGTTTTGCGCATTTGAGATACATTGATTTCTTCGTAGCTTTCAACACCTGCAACATAAGAAGTGGCAGGAGCTGCAGTAGTTGTTGAAGAACCACCTTTAAAGTTTTCTATATCGCTTTTAACCACTCTTCCGTTTTCACCACTTCCTGTTACAGCACTGATATTGATGCCTTTTTCGGCAGCCAATTTCTTAGCTAGTGGTGAAGCTTTGACTCTTGAATCATCCGAAGAAACAGCAGTTGGCGTTGCAGCAACTGGAGTAGAAGCAACGGTTGCTGATTCTTGCTTAGCTGGTTCTGTGGCTTTTGGTGCAGCTGGTGCTCCATTCAACAATGCAGCAAAATCTTCACCTTCTTTACCAACAACAGCAATTATTCCATCGACTGGAGCAGCATCACCTTCATTGATTGCCAAGTGAAGAATGGTGCCTTTTTCGTAATTTTCTAAATCCATAGTGGCCTTATCTGTCTCTACTTCAGCCAGAATATCTCCGCTTTTGATGGTATCTCCTACTTTGTAGTTCCACTTTCTCACAACCCCTTCGGTCATGGTATCACTCATTTTGGGCATCTTGATTGCTACAGCCATAATGTCAATAACTAATTAAAGTGCAAACCTAATAATAAAGCGTCAAACGAACAACCGATTTTTAAGGCATTGTATTATAGATATAATAACATCTAAAATCTCAATAAAATAAGGGGGTTTGTAATAATTTTACAATGAATTTTTAGTCAATAGAAAACAATCCATTCCATTTGATTGAATGAAAGACAGTCAGATATCAAACAATTATTTTACTTCAGTTGCAGCTGAAGAATCCAATTTTTCTTGAGCAACACGGTCCAAAGAATCTTCCATTCTAGCTACGCTTATAGAATCCAAATATTGTTGAGATTTCATTGCGCTGTCTCTAGTTTTTTCTTCTTGTGCTTCTTCTTTAGGTGAATTACCACATGAAACAGCAATCACTGCCAAAATTGAAAATAATACTAATTTTTTCATATCAAATGCGAATATGCATCATTTTTTAGGAAAAACAAAAGTTTGAGGATGGCTTATGTCACAAATTCAAATACCTGCCACCCCCTAAACTTTGCAGGTCTAAGCCAAAATTTTAATTCACTACCATTAAAAATATACCTTGCTTAAACCAAGATTGTCTGGATAAAAGGCGTCTTGAATATGCAATACCGAACAATGCTCGTTAGCTATTACCAAAGAAATTATATCGTATCTAACACTCATGTCTTTTAATTGATGGTCGTAAATATATGCTTCAGCAGCATCAGCCATCATCAATTGTTTTTTACCATCTACAAAAGCTTCAGGATGCCCAAACTGACTAGAGCTTCTCGACTTCACTTCAACCAAAATCAATACCTCATTTTTCTGAGCTATTATATCCACTTCCATTTTTCCCTTTCTCCAATTTGTTTCCAAAATTTCAAATCCAATGCTCATAAGGTGCTCCTTTGCAATTTTTTCACCTTCCTCGCCTAATTCATTGTGCTCTGCCATAACTCAAAATACGTTATCATGTACAATTTTTTTTGAATGAACTTTATAAACGGACCAAAGTAAAGGATGAATGACACTTATAAACTGGTTTATCCACCTTTTGAATGTTGCAATTCAACTGAGAGTGGAATTTTGAGGTAGATAATGTGCCCAAACTCTAATGCTAAAATTTTGTGCAACAGTTCTGAAATGGAATGCGCATATTTGAATATTCATTTCAGCTATGGAAGAGCTCTTCAGAAACAAACAGGTCTATACCCTTTTAGAAATCGGGAAGAGCATCCAATATACACTTTCTGAAGCGTATCCCATTACTTTTTGGGTAAAAACTGAAATCAATAAATTGAATTATTATCCTCACTCTGGTCATTGTTATCCTGAACTGGTCGAAAAAAAAGATGGTAAAGTCATTGCCCAAATGCGCTCAATAATGTGGAGAGCTGATTTTGATCGGGTGAATGCCACTTTTATTCATACACTTAAAGAACCTTTGAAAGATGGCATAAAAGTGATGATGCTCTGCACTGTTGCTTTCGACCCTTCTTACGGACTGTCTTTAAAAATTCACGACATCGACCCATCATATTCTTTAGGTGATTTAGAACAAGAGAAAAATACAACTATAAAATCTTTGCAACAACAAGGCATTTTTGACAGTAACAAACATCTTGAATTGCCATTACTGCCTAAAAGAATGGCCATCATCTCTGTTGAGTCAAGTAAAGGATATGCTGATTTTATGGAGGTGATAAACAACAATCCTTGGCAGTACAAATTCTTTCACATACTATTCCCAGCAGTTTTACAAGGAGAAGCAGCAGTTAAATCCATTATTTGGCAATTGTTGCAAATTAAAAAAGTGAAGCAGCATTTTGATGCGGTGGTAATAATAAGAGGTGGTGGCGGTGATGTTGGACTATCTTGTTACAACCACATTGACTTGGCCTCTTGTATTGCTGCTTTTCCCATTCCAGTATTAACTGGAATTGGTCATGCTACCAATGAAACAGTTTCAGAATTGGTGTCTCATTATAATGCTATCACACCAACAAAGCTAGCAGAATTCATCATTCAGAAATACCACAATTTCTCAATTCCAGTTCAAGAAGCTGAAGCATTGATAAAGTCGTTTTCCAAGCAATTGATTACGGACCAAAAAGCAGAATTGAATCACACTTCAAAATACTTCAAATCTCTAACAAAAAACAAACTACAATTCTTTCAAACCCATTTGATGAAATTGTCAAGTGAATTGATTAGCGCCTCAAAAGAACGCATTAAAGAAGATAAAATTACAGTAGAGCATTGTAGCAAAGATTTGCTTAACAATGTGCAACTCATCAAGCGACAAGAAACCCATCGGATAGAACAATTGAAACAGACCTTAAAATCTGCATCTGTAAATTCTATTATCAAACAAAAACAATTGATAGAATTAACGACTAAAACTGTTGATTTATTAAATCCAATCAATCTTTTAAAGCGTGGATATACCATAACATTAAAGCATAATACCATTATAAAAAGCGCCAACGATTTGCATAAAGGTGATGTCATAACTACACAGTTTGCAGACGGCACAACAACTTCAGAAATACAATAACAACACATGAGCAAACAACCATCATACAAAGAAGCCTACGAAGAATTACAAGAAATTGTTTCTGACATAGAACAAGGTGAAATTTCAGTGGACGAGCTTTCAGAAAAGGTAAAACGCGCCACACTTCTCATCAAAATTTGCAAACAAAAATTGAATAATACAGAAGAAGATGTCAATAAAATATTGAAAGAACTAGAGGAATAGTCGCATAAGTAAATCTACTTGTCTACCTTTAGCGAACAAAGTTTTCAAATCACATTATACAAAAGCTAATGAGAATTTGATTTTTTACTTTTGACTTTTGACATACATTTGTACAAACATCCAAAAATGATTAAAAATGAAAGCATACAAACCGAAATTGATGCTAGCTTCCTATATGGAGTTTTAGCTGATTCGGAAGAAGATGTACATGTTGCCAAAGTGTTTCGCCAAATGAGTGAAATCGAAATGGAACATGCCACCATCTTTATGAAGAAAAATGGTTTGGATACAGATCAAATGCCAGGCCCTTCTAACAGAGCTAAAACACTGAAAAAAATAGGTAAATTATTTGGCAATGATTACATATTAGGTGTGCTACTTGATACTGAAAAAAGTTTGTCATACTCTGTTATAGGTGCAAGGAAAAAAACAAAGACAGAAAGCTCTATTTCTGATACCGCTCACGTAACTATTTTAAAAAATATACTCAACCACGATTCCAATATTTCTGGTTCTAACTTGGCGCGTTTTGAAAAAAGACACCGCTCAGTTGGTGGCAATGCTCTCAGAGCTGCAGTTCTTGGTGGAAATGATGGACTTGTATCCAATTTCAGTTTGGTTATGGGTATTGCTGGTGCTAGTAGCGGTAGGTCTGAAGTTCTATTAGCTGGTTTGGCTGGATTATTGGCTGGAGCCTTGTCTATGTCATTAGGTGAATGGATTTCTGTTAAAAGCTCTCAAGAACTTTATGAAAACCAAATGGAATTAGAAATGGAAGAGTTAGAGCACAATCCAGAAGGTGAGGAAAAAGAATTGGCTTTGATTTATATTTCAAAAGGAATTCCAGACGAACAAGCTAGACAAATGGCCAAAGATATCATGAGCGACAAATCTAAAGCACATGAAATATTGATAAAAGAAGAATTGGGCATCAACCCCGAAGAACTTCAAGGTTCTGCAATGGAAGCAGCTCTTACTTCTTTCTTTCTATTTGCCATTGGCGCCATCATTCCTGTAATACCATTCTTTTTTATAGGTGGAATTCAAGCGGTCTTAATAAGTGCCGGATTGAGCGCCATTGGACTGTTTGTAATTGGTTCTGCAATAACATTGTTTACTGGTAAAAGTGTTTGGTTCTCTGGTATGCGTCAGGTTATATTCGGATTGGCTGCTGCGGCTATAACATTTGGTATTGGTAAAATCATCGGCGTTTCGGTTCTTGGATAATGGATGTGTTAAACAAACATATCAATCCAAATCTAGGACCAATCTCAATGCGATTCCATTCTCAACAAATCTCTGATGTTCAGCAGGCATTTGAATATGTAAAACAACTTCCTTACGGCAGAAATGTCAACAAGTCAAGTTTATTGACCGTTTTAGATGAAGGCAGAGGCACTTGTAGCACAAAACATTCTTTACTTAAACGACTTTGTGATGAACAAGAATTACACGATGTTTTACTATTTACAAGGGTGTTCGAGATGTCTGGCAATTACCATCCTGAAGTTGAAAAGGTCTTGAACCAGCACAATTTAAACGCCATTCCTGAAGCACATGTCTTTCTAAAAATCTCTGATGAAATAGTTGATTGCACAAGTTCGAATAGTGCCTTTGATGCATTCATCAATTCAACTAATTTACATGAACAAGCAATAGAACCAGAACAAAGTGCCGACTATAAAATTGAATTGCATAAAAAAGTGATGTCTGATTGGTTGTATCAACATCGTGATACTATCTCTTATTCACTGGAAGACCTCTGGAATATCAGAGAACAATGTATACATGTATTAACATAATTTTATGTCATTCTATTCCATCCTTATAGTTATTTTCATAGTTGCAGTCATACTTGCCTATAGAGTAGATTTCAAAAAGAATAAAAAGGAATTTATCTATACTGCAATTGGAACTTTAGCATTCATCCTATTTTACATTATAAAATCAATTATCCAATGAGCACTAGCATACCTACTCCAATACAAGGAGAATACAATTCGTATTTTGAAACTTACATCAAGTTGGTAGAAGACATCAATTTCTATGTACAACTTAAAGACAACTCGCAACAAATCAGTGTGTATTTTACACCCTTAAACAGCGATGATGTAAACTATGCTTACGCTGATGGAAAATGGACCAGAAAAGAGGTACTTCAACATATTATAGATGTTGAGAGAGTGATGCTTAATAGAGCCTTTGTAGCGTCTAAACTCGATGATTTCACCAATCTAACAGCAATGAAAGACATGCAATATGTTGCCAATTCGAATTGCAACAATAGAACCATTTCTTCTATGCTAGAAGAGCTCCATGTTGTTCGTCAACTGACCGAAATAACATTTCAATCGTTAAACGATGTTCAGTGGAAATTTAAAGCCAATAACAATGGACATCCAATTACTGCATCTGCTCTGGCATATATCATCTTAGGCCATGCCAAACACCATTTATCTATTTTAAAGGATAGATACTAATTTTTTAATTATCTAACTACAAAAGAGGTTCTAAAAGTAACATCATTCAACCCTATATTTGGCACAATGAAACTATCACTATTGCTCATTCCTTTCTTATTTGCATGTTCAAATAATCCAAAAAAAGTCTCCAATCCACCGCTAGAAACAGCTCAATACAACATCGACTCATTTTTAGCGAAATTTAAACCCTTAAGCATTGATACGCTTAAAGTATATTCAGCTGAAGATCTAGAAAACGATACCTTTAAATTCAAAGGTCAGAGTCTCAGTCACCACGACTGGCAATTTATAAAATCCATTTATGGCAAATACGCCAATGAATACGATAGTTCAGATGCATTACTCAGTCAATTTTATGCGTGTTATAAATTTGACATCAATCATCAAAACACCGCCCTCATCATCAGAACTCCAGGTGAATATGTCTCCTCTAAAATCGACTTATTCATGTACAACAAACTAACACAGACTGTTGTTCATCAATTAGAACTAGCTGAAAATTGGGGCGATGCCGGAGACATTTTTGAAAGTTGTAGCTTCTTATTTGGCAAGGAAAATCTTCAAATCTACTCTTATAATTACAGTGGCTATGACCATAGTGTTGAAGACATCAATGACACAACATTTGATGAAACAAAAACACTTTATCATGTTAGGATTCATACTTCTAAAATTGATACCTTATCATTAGACTCTAATCGTCTAGTCAAGTATTGGTCAAAGAAATAAATATTAAGTAGGATTCAAATTAAAACTATCAACTGGGTTTAATTTGAAAGATTAACTTTACGCAATTAAACACTAGGATTTAGACACTATCGCCTAATTCCGCTTTTAATCTACATTGTCATGCAGATACTTGTTGCCATTGTCTTTGAAACGGATACCTTTTTCTTTGTCTTCTTCTAAAGTTAATTTAGATATTTCGACACCAGGTTGAGGTTCTTCAAAAACAATTTTATTGCGTTTATAAGCAGGAATATTCAAATCACTTGGATTGTATACCCTATGTTCGTTAGGCGTTGGATTTTGTTGGTTTCTACCGATAACAAATTCGTCAAAAGTGATTTTTTCAGCTGGCTTAACTGGTTCTTCAACTTTTACTGACTCGTTTTCAATTGAAGTAAAATCTATCTCAATGACACCTTCCTCTTCTAATTCAGCGATGTTAGATTCAACAACAGTTTCTTCTGCTTCTTCAACTGCTCTCACTTTATCGAAACCAGTGGCAACTACAGTGATGGCAAGTTCTTTCTCTAATTGATCGTTCTGAGTTAGACCGTATTTCAAGTTGGCTTTTAACCCAGCTTCATTTTGGAAGAAGGCTAAAATTGCATCAATTTCACTAGCGTATGGATCTTCTTTACCAAAAGAAATATTCAATAAAATATGTTGAGCGCCATTGATGCTGTTTTCATCTAACAATGGTGATTCAATAGCCATTTTTGATGCCACAAGTGCACGTTCATCACCGTTGGCAATACCAGTTCCCATTAAAGCTCTACCGCTGTTTTCCAAAGCTGTCTTAACATCTCTGAAATCGACGTTCATAAACCCATCAACGGTAATAATTTCGGCAATACCTTTTGCTGCTGTAAATAAAACATCATCTGCTTTACCCAATGCTTCCATTATCCTCAAATTAGAGAACATTTGAAGTATTCTTTCATTGTTGATAACCAACAAAGCATCCACGTGAGGCTTCAAATCTGCAATACCTTTTTCGGCTTTGGCAGACTTTATCGGACCTTCATTTTTGAATGGGCGGGTAACTATACCAACGGTTAGAATACCCATTTGCTTTGCTTTTTGTGCAATTACCGGAGCAGCTCCTGTTCCAGTGCCACCACCCATACCAGCAGTAATAAACAACATTTTAGTGTTGTGCTTTAATGCTTCTTCAATATGGGTTAAGCTTTCCATTGCACAGCGTTTGCCAAACTCAGGATCTCCGCCTGCGCCAAGTCCTTCTGTTAAGCTACTGCCCAATTGTATTTTGTTCATCACTGCACTTTTTTCTAAGTGCTGTGCATCTGTATTGCATAGGTAGAAATCCACACCTCTTATCCCCTTTTGGTACATGTAATTAACAGCATTGCTGCCACCACCACCAACACCCATAACCTTGATTATGGACGATTGCTCTTTGGGTAATTCTACTTTAAAATAGTTCATACTACGTGTTGTTGTTTTGTTTATTTAAAATCGTCCATGGCTTGATCATCGTCAATCCAACGTTTGAAACTTCCAAAGAAACCTTTCATAAAACCTCCATTGTTGTTTTCTAAAACTTCTTTAGATTTCTTCTCTGGTTTCTTCATATTGTCATTCTTTGCAGGTGATATATCTTCAAATCCTTTTAACACCAAACCGATACATGTTGCATACATCGGACTTCTAACTTCGTCTACCAATCCTTTGCCAAGGTGCGGGTCTGGAACACCAATTTTCACTTCGCATCCTAAGGTATATTCTACAAGATTGCCCAAATCTTTCAATTGAGCACCACCACCAGTTAGTACAACACCAAGATTCAATTTATCAGCATAACCTGACATCTTAATTTCTTCTTGTACCATCATGATAATTTCTTTGATACGAGCGTGAATGACATGTGCCAAATTGCGCTCCATGATTTGCTTAGCTTTTCTGTCTCCTATACCTGGAACGGTTATCATCACATTGCTTCTAGTGCCTTCAACAATGGCGTGACCGTATTTTGTCTTGATCAATTCAGCTTGTTTTGGAAGAATACCAAACGCATCTACAATGTCTGCAGTTATTACTTCACCTCCAAATGGAATTACAGCGGTGTGTCTGATTTTACCATCGTGGAAGATAGCCAAATCTGTTGTTCCACCACCAATATCGATGATTGCAATACCAGCTTGCAATTCTTCTTCTGTCAAAACTGAGTGCGCTGACGCTATTGGTTCAACTATCACATCTGATGCAGTTAAGCCAGCATTCTCAACACATTTAACAATGGTTTTAGCGGCACTAATATGACCAGTCACGATGTGGTATTTACATTCCAATTTTGTACCAGGCATACCTTCTGGTTCTTTAGTTGTAAACCTAGAATCGATGGTATACTCTTGAGGCATTGCATGTAAAATTTTTGAACCTGGTTCAACACTCAATCTATATTGTTCTTTGTTCAACTCAAGTAGCTCAGATTTGGTGATTTCTGCTTCAGAATTTTCTCTGATCTTAACACCTGTTTGCTGGAAACTTTTGATATGTTCGCCTGCAATACCAACATGCACTGCATTGATTTCTACGTTTGACACTTTTGATGCTAAAGCGATTGCTCCTTTGATGGCATCAACTGTTTTGGCAATGTTCGTCACCTCACCTCTCATAACACCACCAAGCGAAGGTTGAGAACCAACACCAAGGATGTTAATTTTTCCATTTTCATTCATCTGACCAACAATAGCGCACACTTTTGTTGTTCCGATATCTAATCCTACTATGAGTTTATTTGACATAATTTTTTTACTGAGTTTGTTGTGTTATTTGTGTTTGTGGTGCTGCTGGAACTGCCGGTGTTCCTTCTAAATTGCGCTTCTCAGCAACAACTTGTGAATCGTATTTAAGATTTATCACTGAGTACAAATCCCAACCTACATTGTTCAAACCCTTGAAATAAAAGGTCTTCAAGCGTTTGAATTTTTCTTCTGCATTTTCAGCGGAACCAAATACAATACTATGATTTCCTACCTTAGGAATCAATAATATGTCCATATAATTATCTACATACAATTGTTCAATTTGTGAATGCCAAAATGCATCTTCATTACAATAGTTTGCAAGTGTTAACAAATCTCTTAGCAACTGTGTCTTGGCGAAGCTTGAATCCATTAGTGTTTCAGCTATGTTGCCATTGGCAATTGGCACCCTCGGACAGAACATCGGATGCAGTGGCATCTTATATCCATTTTTTGCTACATAGTAACTTTGAGAGCGGTTATTGATGACTCTCAACACTGGATTTCTTTGCAAAACTTTTACAATCAATTTTCCAGACAAATCAATCGACACATCTGCTTTCTCAATAAACGGATAACGCTCCAAATCTGCTTCCATCACATCAATCTTCAATTCATCTCTTTTAGCTCCTAAAATTATTTTAAAAGAATCGCGTCCTTTTATCACCTCCATAACCTTTGAACTATCTAAAAATGACAACAGTTCTCTAGGCTCAATTTTCACTTCAACCTTGTTGATGCGCAACGCATTTTCTTTACCATTGATGGTTAAAAAAGCAAACAATAAAAAGAGTACTATTCCAGCCCATAGAGCCAGATTCCACTTCTTATTGTTCTTTAAAAAATCAATGAGTTTTTTCATAAATCAGTTTAATTGGTTTTACCAATTGATCAATATCTCCTGCACCTACTATTAACAACAATTCTTCTTGTTCTTCTTCCAATTTTTTAAGCACATTCTCTTTTGAAATTAACAACGGATTTTTCTGCATTTTTATAGCTAAAAATTCAGCATTGATACCTTCTATTGGCAACTCTCTTGCAGGATAAATATCCATTAACCAACATTCATCTAACATGTCTAATGCTGCAGCAAATTCATCAGCAAAATCGCGTGTTCTACTATACAAATGTGGTTGGAAAATGCCAGTTAATTTTTTCTTAGGATACAACTCTTTTACCGAACTGATGCATGCTTTCAATTCTGTTGGATGATGCGCATAATCGTCTATCACCACTTTATTGCCATCGTTGTATACATATTCAAAACGTCTTTTAACACCCTTGAATGTCGAACAAGCATTGATAACCATTTTCAAAGGCAAGTTGATGTGCAATGCAGCAGTTATAGCAGCAGTTGCATTCTCGACATTGTGAAACCCTGGTAACGCATTCTTAACTTCAAATGCATACGATTGATGTTTGTATTTGAAACAAAACTGGTGATTGATGACTTTCACTTCGGAATACTGTGCTAAAGCATCTTCTGTTTTGCCATACGTTACCAATTCTTCATTTGTAGTTAAGCTTAACAAATCGTTGATGATGGCCAATCCACCCGTTCTGATGCAATCAACAAACTCTTGAAAAGAGCGTTTTACTTCGTCTGCCTCTCCGTAGATGTCCAAATGGTCGGCATCTGTAGATGTTACAATCGCTACATTTGGCTTTAAATGCAAAAATGATCTGTCAAACTCATCTGCTTCCACTACAACTATTGGTTTTTCAAACAAACTTATTCCATCTGTTTTATGGAAATAATTGCTGTTGAAATTGGTACTTACTCCGCCTAAAAAAGCTGTAAAATTGATACCACATTCATTCAAAATATGTGCAATTAATGAACTAGTTGTTGTCTTTCCATGTGTACCTGCAACCGCAATTGTATAGGCATTAGCTGATAGTATCCCAAGAACTTCAGCTCTTTTATATAGCCTTATACTCTTCTGAATAAAAAACTGTAACTCTGTATTGTCTTTTGGTATGGCTGGAGTAAAAATAACAATGCTTTTAACACCATTTTTTACATCCTCTGGAATGGCTTCAATGTTCTCATAATAGTGGATATTGAATCCCTCTTCCTCCAATGTTTTTGTAAAATCATTTCTTGTTTTATCATACCCATGAACCTCTATGCCAATTGCCTTAAAATATCTTGCAATAGCACTCATCCCTATACCACCAATACCAAGAAAATACGCAGTTTTAATGTCTTTTAAATTCATAGTGATGTTTCAATTACGTTTACAATATCTGAGAGAGCCTCAGGTTTAGCAAGCTTTCTAATCTCCCCACCCAGTCTTTCTTGCTCGGTTGAATTCTTTACTATTTCGACAACTTTGTTGACCAATGCAATTTGCGCATCGCTGTCCTTTACCAAAATTGCCGCTCCTTCTTTTACTAATGCCATCGCGTTTTTTGTTTGATGGTCTTCTGAAACATTAGGTGATGGCACCAAAATACATGGTTTACCTAACAAACACAATTCACTTACGCTTATTGCTCCAGCCCTTGATATAACTACATCTGCCGCTGAATAAGCTGTACACATATCCATGATAAAAGTTTCAGCAACTATGCCTTTTTTATTGTTGGTATTGGCTATAAAATTCTTACCAGTTTGCCATAACAATTGGATGTTATTGGAAACAAATTCATCCAATTTAGCTTGAATGCTTTGATTGATGGTTCTAGCGCCTAAACTTCCTCCAATCACCAGCACCAAAGGTAAACCAGCATCATAGCCAAGTTTTTCTTTTGCAGATGTCTTATCGGCGTTGGCTGCTGGATATATTTCTGCTCGCACTGGATTACCGGTAACCACGATTTTATCAGCTGGGAAAAATCTTTCCATTCCCGAATATGCCACACATATTTTCTTAACCCGCTTAGACAACCATTTATTGGTCAATCCAGCATAAGAATTCTGCTCTTGTATAACGCACGGAATTCCTGCTCCAGAAGCAGCATATAACACTGCAGCACTGGCATAACCTCCAACACCTATAACAACTTCTGGTTTAAATTCTTTTATAATCTTTTTGGATTGAAGAATGCTTTTTAACAATTTAAAAGGCACCATCAAATTAGACAAAGTTAATTTTCTTTGAATACCTGCTATTGGCAACCCAATAATTTTGTAACCCGCTTGCGGCACTTTTTCCATCTCCATCCTTCCTAAAGCACCAATAAACAGTATCTCAGAATCAGGATATCGACGCTTAATTTCGTTGGCTATTGCAATAGCCGGAAAAATATGTCCTCCAGTGCCGCCACCAGATATGATAACTTTTTTAAGCACTTGCCACCTCAACTTCCTTTTGCTCTCCAGCTAATCCTTCTGATTGTTCTTCAACTGCTCTACTTACACTCAATAAAACCCCAAAAGCTGCACTCGTAAAAATGATACTGGTACCACCCATACTGATTAGTGGCAATGTCAATCCTGTCAAAGGAAAAACATTGGTAGCTACCGCCATGTGAATGAATGCTTGTAAAACCAAACTAAATGCGAGTCCAACTGCCAATAAAGCACCAAAGGCTTTCGGACTTTTTATCACTATTCGTATCGAACGATACAATATCAACAAATATAAAAATATCACTGTCAGTCCACCGAAAATCAATCCATACTCTTCTATGATAACAGCAAAAATAAAATCTGAATAAGAATGCGGTAAATAGGCACTTTGTTCCCCCTTACCTGGTCCTTTGCCTGTCAAGCCCCCACCTGCAATTGCAATTTTTGCTTGAACAGTTTGAAAGACTTCTGTGGTATCTGTTCTTGTAAAATTCTCTATCCTCGCTTTCCATGTAGCAGCTCTTCCTGGTAGTGCACTATCAGGCGCTTTCAACAAAACAAAAACCCCTAAAATACCAATCAAACCAAATACACCTGTTAACAATGCTAAATGTCTTAAACGCGCGTTGCCAATAAACAACAACATACTACAAGTAAAAAACAACACCAAAGATGTACTTAAATTCTCAGGCATAATCAAAATGCAAATCACACAGATGTATGCAACAATTGTCATAAAGCCTTTCAAAGAATTCATCTCTTCTTGCTTTTTTGACAGATACCGCGCAATAAACATAATGAGGGCAAACTTTGCAAAGTCACTACTCTGAAAAGTAATACCCACTATGGTGATGGTTCTTTTGGCTTCGTTGATGTCGTTACCAAAAACCAAAGTAGCCAATAACAAAGGCACAGCCAATATCACCGCTATTTGAGATATTCTTGAGAAATATTTATAATCGAGGAGGTGGAAAAAATACATCAGAAAAAAACCTCCAAACAAGAACAACGAATGCTTGAATAAAAAGTACTCGGTATTGCCTTCTCTGGTTTTAAAAGCCAATGAACCAGTTGCACTATAAACAGCCATGATGCCCAATAAAGACAATGCAATTATTGCAAACCAGATATACTGATCACCTCTAAATTTTAATCGTCCTAATTGCATAACGGCTACCTTATTTTACTCAATCAAATAGTAAATTACATTGACTATAACTGAAGTTCAGTTACAGATTCTTTACTGCTGCTTTGTACTGCCAACCTCTATCTTCGTAATTCGAAAACAAATCGAATGAAGCACATGCTGGTGAAAGCAAAACTACATCGCCTTTTGTCGCGAAACGTTTAGCAACCAATACAGCTTCTTCTGCACTGGTAGTATTTAGCATAATGTCTACTACTTTACCAAAAGCAGCGTGAATTTTGTGGTTGTCTACTCCTAGACATACAATCACTTTTACCTTTTCTTTAACCAAAGGTATTAAAGCTTCGTAATCGTTGCCTTTATCGACACCACCAACTATCCAAATGACTGGCTTGTCCATACTCTCTAAAGCATACCAAGTAGAGTTTACATTGGTTGCTTTACTGTCGTTGATGTATTCTACACCTCCAACAGTGGCTACGTACTCCAATCTGTGTTCAACATTTTGAAAATCGATCAGACTCTCGCGAATGATGTCTTTTCTGATGTTCAGCACATTCGCAGCAATTGCTGCAGCCATGCTGTTGTAGCTGTTGTGAATGCCTTTCAGGGCAAAATCGTTGATAAACATAGTAAATTGATTTGTGGGGTTTGTTGATGTATTTTCTATTAAATGAAATTCCTTATTTGTAACATAGGCGCCTTTGTCTAATTCAGTGCCATATGAAAATGGCAATTGAACCGCGTCTATTTTGTGTGTGCTTAAATTCTTAACCGTGATTTCGTCGTCTGCACAATAGATGAAAAAATCGTCTTTGTCTTGATTCATGGCAATTCTGAATTTTGAATCGATGTAATTCTGAAATTCATAATTGTATCTGTCCAAATGGTCAGGTGTGATATTGGTCAATATAGCAATATGCGGCTTGAACGTATAAGTATCATCCAACTGGAATGAGCTTATCTCCAATACAAAATAATCATAATTGCCTTCTGCAACTTGTAAAGCATAACTCTTGCCTACATTGCCTCCTAAACCTACATTAAATCCTGCTTTCTGCAAGATGTGGTAACACAACATGGTTGTTGTAGTCTTTCCATTAGTTCCTGTTATTCCAACATGTCTTGCATTGGTATATCTTGAACCAAATTCTATCTCCGAAATAATAGGTATTCCCGCTTTCTTTGCTTTAACAATGATGTCGGCTTTGTCTGGTATACCCGGACTTTTAATAATTTCACTGGCATTGAGAATCAAATCGTCCGTATGCTTCCCTTGCTCATAAGGAACTTTAATCCTTTCAAGCTCATCAATGTATTTTTGCTTGATGTTACCACTGTCAGAAACAAAGACTGAATAGCCTTGTTTTAAAGCCAACACAGCACAACCTGTTCCGCTTTCTCCTGCTCCTAATATGACGATTCTTTTGCTCAAGGATTATCTAAGTTTTAATGTAATGAATGATAATATTGCTAGTATGATTCCAATAATCCAGAAACGTGTAACGATTTTGGCTTCATGAAACCCTTTTTTCTGATAGTGATGGTGTATAGGAGACATCAAAAAGATTCTTCTTCCCTCACCATACTTCTTCTTTGTGTATTTGAAATACCCTACTTGTAAAACTACACTTAGATTTTCTACTAAGAATATGCCACACAAAATTGGTATCAATAATTCTTTTCTTACAATGATGGCCAATACTGCTATAACTCCCCCTAGCATTAAGCTTCCTGTATCGCCCATAAACACTTGAGCTGGATAACTGTTGTACCATAAAAATCCAATACAAGCTCCTACAAATGCTCCAGCAAAAACAAACAGTTCACCCAAATATGGGATGTACATGATGTTTAAGTAATCTGCAAATAATATGTTACCTGATACGAATGCAAATAACCCTAGTGTAGACCCAATAATGGCCGATGTACCTGCCGCTAACCCATCTATTCCATCTGTTATATTTGCTCCATTTGAAACTGCTGTAACCAAGAATATGACAACCAAAACAAATACCAACCAACCCCATGACTCACTTAATCCAAAAAACTTTGGAATACTGTGGTAATCGAATTCTGAAAACTTGAAAAATGGGATGGTTGTTTTAAGTGATTTTTCGTTTTGGAAATACAACCTTTCTCCCTTTACTATCTTCGCTACCATATGTGTCGTATCGAGATTCAAAGTTTGAATTTCTGAGGCTTTATAATGTTTTGTAACAACAACCGCTTGATTAAAATACAGCGTCCATCCAACCACTAATCCAACGATAATCTGTCCTAGAATTTTAAATCTACCTGACAATCCTTCTTTGTCCTTTTTGAAGACTTTAATATAATCATCCACAAATCCAATCAAGCCAGTTAATACTGTAACCGCTATCATCAACAAGACATATACGTTGTTCAATCTAGCAAGCAATAAGGTTGGAATTAATATTGCTCCCAACATAATCAAACCACCCATTGTTGGTGTACCTCTCTTGGTCTCTTCACCTTGAAGACCTAGATCTCTGATGGTCTCAGATACTTGCAATCTATGTAAGGCATTGATCAATCTTCTACCATACACTGCCGAAATGGTAAGCGACAATATCACTGCCAGACCCATTCTGAATGTCAAGAAACGCCATACACCTAGGCCCCAGATGTCATAATGTTGATCAAGATATGTAAATAAGTGGTATAACATCTTTGCTTATATTGATTTAAAAATTTGATTTAGTATTACTCTATCATCAAATGGGTGTTTAACACCATTGATTTCTTGATATGTTTCGTGACCTTTGCCTGCTATCAGTATAATGTCCTTGGGTTTGCACATCATGATGGCTGCTTTTATTGCTTCCTCTCTATCTGTTATACTCAATGCTTTCTTGTAATGCGTCGGCTCTATACCTGCCATCATTTCATTGATGATGGTTTTAGGGTCTTCATTTCTTGGATTGTCGCTAGTTAATATGACTTTATCGCTCATGCTTGCAGCTACCTTACCCATAACTGGACGCTTCTCTTTGTCTCTATTGCCACCACATCCAACAACTGTAATCAATTGTTCGTTGGTTGACCTAATGTTGTTAATGGTACTCAATACATTTTCTAAAGCATCTGGCGTATGTGCATAATCGACAATACCTATAATACCATTGCTACTTCTGTAAACTTCAAATCTTCCGTTTACTCCAATTTGCTTTGACAAATGCTTTAATATCTCATGTCTTTCTATCTCTAGTATGAATGCTACAGAATACACTGCCAAGAGATTGTAAGCATTAAATTTTCCTATTAAGTTGAACCATACTTCATCGTTGTCCATCTTTAATAGCAATCCTTCAAAATCACTTTCCAGTATTTTACATTGAAAATCTGCTGGCGACTTTAATGCGTATGTATACTTAGTGGCTTTGGTGTTTTGAACCATTACCATTCCATTCTTATCATCTTTGTTTACCAAGGCAAATGCTTCCATTGGCAATTGATCAAAGAATAGTTTTTTAGCTTTAATGTAATTATCGAAAGTCCCGTGATAATCTAAATGGTCGTGGGTGATATTGGTAAACACACCGCCATCAAAGTCTAATCCATTGATTCTGCCTTGCACTACAGAATGTGAACTTACTTCCATAAAACAGTAGTCGCATCCATCTTCAGCCATCTCAGCCATTAGCTCGTTCAATCTAATAGGATTTGGTGTTGTATGCGAGCTGGTGTATACTTTACTACCAATGCGATAGTCAACTGTACTGACCAATCCGCAATGATATCCCAATGAGGTAAACAAATTGAACAACATGGTTGTTGTAGTCGTTTTACCGTTGGTACCAGTAACTCCAACTAGTTTGAACTTAGTTGAAGGATGTTTGTAAAACGCTGAGGCAAAGTATCCAACCGATTGCTGAACATCGTCTACCAAGACATAGGTTACTTGTGATTCTAACTCACTTGGTAAAGTGCTGCACACCACTACAGATGCACCTTTAGCTGCCACATCAGGAATGTACTGATGTGCATCTGTGTTGGTGCCTTTCACAGCAAAGAACATTGTATTTTCTTTAACCAAACGTGAATCCAACTCCAATGCAGTTACAACTGCTTCATTCGATCCATGAACAGATACAATACCTTTATATGTCAATATGTCCTTTAACAAGCTGCTCATGGAGATAATTTGATGTAAATACTATTGCCTTTGTGAATGATGATGGTACCAGGAACTATGGATTGATATACCACTGAACCATACCCTTCAACCACAACTTTTAAACCTCTATTCTCTAAAAGATACACTGCATCCCTTAATCCCATACCTTTTACATCTGGTACTTTATTGGCATCGGTTTCAAGTTCTTTTAAATCTATTGAGCTTATTGCTCTTCCCGTTTTAACCCACTCTGTTTCTGCATTCCCAGTGATCTGATGTGAACTAATGGCCAAATTGTTCAATACCATTTTAATGTCTTCTCTATTGCCATTCTTAACTTTCGGCATACTCGGCTGCTCACTCTTTTTAAGTGGGCGATGCAAATTCAAACTGGTACTGTATACTTTATCAGCTATTTCTTTGAAAACCGGACCAGCCACAGAACCTCCATAATAAATCCCATTGGTTGGTGCGTTCACCACCACGATACAGGTATACTGAGGATTGTCTGCAGGGAAATACCCCACAAATGAAGCTTTATGTGAACTTTTATCGTATCTGCCATTGGCGATGATTTGCGCAGTACCTGTTTTACCTGCTACTTTATAATTCAATCCTTTCAAATTGGTAGCGGTACCATTTTCAACTACTCCCTCTAACAATTTTCTGAGTTGAATTAATGTTTCTTGACTACAAATTTTTGGATTCAGCACTTCTGTAGAATGCGATTTAATCACTTTTCCAAACTCCTTAACTTCCTTTACTATATAGGGTTTCACCATTACTCCATTATTGGCAATGGCATTGTAAATAGTGAGTATTTGCAACGAACTTAGCTCCATCTCGTAACCAATACTCATAAATGGCAATGAAGTTCCACTCCAATTTCTATCTCTGGTATTTCGTAAACTAGGTTGACGAGTTGTTTTGATATCAAATTTAAAACCTTTGTCTAATCCTAAGTTTCTTACATACTGCAAGAATTTTTCTGGATTTGATTTGTAGTACTTGTTTACAGATTTGGCTATTCCCACATTACTCGAATGCTCGAAAATGTACTGAAATGTTGCAAATTTATAAGGCGATTCATGGGCATCTACCATTGTTAGCGGACCAAAATTGGTTTTGCCCCATTCTATATCTACAGTGTCGGTTAGCTTGATGTGTTTGTCCTCTAACAACGCAAGGGCACTCACCAGTTTGAAAGTACTTCCTGGATCTGAAAACTCATTAACAGCATAATTTTCTGATTCATAAAACGTGTTATCTGCATTGCGTTTTAAATTGGCTATTGCTTTGATTGCACCAGATTTAACTTCCATCAATATAGCACAACCATGATCTGCATTGTTATTGGTTAAAGATTGTTTCAAAGCATTCTCAGCAACGTCTTGAATGTTCACATCCAATGTGGTATACACATCAAACCCATTTCGAGGCTCCATCTCTTCGCCATTGTCTACTGGGCGCCAAACACCACCAATTCCCCTTTGTTCTAAACGTTTACCAGTAGTTCCAGACAACATAGAATCAAACGAACCTTCTAATCCAATTTTAACACCCGATTGATTGGTATAACCAATCGTACGAGCGGCTAATAATCCAAATGGAATTTCACGCTTGAATTTCTCTATCTTGATAAATCCACCTTTGTACTTGCCTAAATTGAAGATTGGCCAATTGGCCATTTGTTTGACATCTTGATAGCTAACATCTTTCTTCAACAACAAATATCTATCTCCTCTGTTGCGAGCTGCAACAAGGTAATTGCGCCATTCAGACTGGGTTTTATCCGTAAATGCATTGGCAAAATACCATGCTAAACTATCTACATGTTTATTGAAATATTCATTGGTTATGGTTTCCACTCTAGTGTCCATTCTCAACTCATACTTCGGAATACTGGTGGCTAACAAGCTTCCATCTTCAGCATAAATATTACCTCTTGAAGCTTGAATGGCAGTCCACTTAGTACTTTGTTCGCGACTGATACTTAAATACTTTTCTTTTTGATTGAACTGAAGATCTATAATTTGCCAAATGATTCTTATAGCCAAAACAAATACCAATAAGAAGGCAATCCACGAACGCAGCAATATGGCTTTTTTCAAGTTCATTTCTTTTCCTCCTCTTCTATAATAGCGGGTGGAGTGCGCAACTCTTTTACACCTTCTTCTTGTAATCTATTGGCAACCTCGCTTTGATTGCTTTGTTTCATTAAAGTGCTCTTCGCACTGATGTACTCAGACCTTAATTCAATTAATTCCTTTTTTAATTCGTCTTTCTCTTTTAAACTTTTAACATGAAAATGCGACAATGAAATGTACACAGTTGTAATCATCACACCAGTAAACAATGGTGCTACCAACTTATTGATACTATCTTTATTGATAAAGAAAGTGAATTCACTGGCCTTCTTTAGAACCTCATCAGGTCCTTGAACTCCAGTAGATTCTGTGTCAATATTTTTGTTGTCGTTATTTGATTTAAACTGATTCAAATTTTCTCTGCTATTCTCAACTTGGCACTACGTGCTCTTTTGTTTATACTTATTTCTTCGTCTGTTGGTATGATAGGTTTCTTGGTTATGGCCTTAAATTTCAAATCGGTTTTGCCATATAGGTCTTTCACCAATTCACCTTCTATGTTTCCAGTATTAATGAAGTTCTTCACCATTCTGTCTTCAAGAGAATGGTAACTCATTATAACCAGTCTACCCCCTGGTGCAAGCAAGTCAGTTACATTTTCAAGAAGTGATTCTAAAGCTTTCATCTCTTGATTCACTTCTATTCGCAATGCTTGAAATACTTGAGACAAATATTTGCTCTCTTCTTTACCTGGAATACAATTCTTAATTGCCTCTTTAAAATCATCAATGCTCACAATGTTTCGAGTTTTGCGCTGTTCTAAAATTGTTTGAACCAGCTTGTAGGTATTTTTTATTTCACCATACTGATTGAAAATTTTTAACAAGTCGCGCTCATTGTATTGATTGATGATATCAGAAGCTTTAAGCTTTGCATTTTGATCCATCCTCATATCCAAATCACCACTTAGTCTATGTGCAAAACCTTTGTCTGCGGTATTGATCTGATATGATGAAATACCGAGATCTGCCAGAATACCATTGACAGGAGCAGCTTTCAGATACGTTAAAAATTGTTTGATGTATCTAAAGTTGTGGTTGATAAACACTAGCCTCTCGTCATCTGGTAAATTTTGTGCTGCATCAATATCCTGATCGAATGCATACAATTTGCCTTCATCTCCTAGGTGCTTTAAAATTTCTTTTGAGTGTCCTCCTCCTCCGAAAGTAACGTCGACGTAGATGCCGTCCTTTTTGATATCAAGGCCCTTGATGCATTCGTTAAGCATCACCGGCAAGTGATATGCTTCAGTCGTCTTTACCATCTTTATCGAAGCCCAAAATTGTTGTCGAACCGTTGCCTCCCCCCATTAAATCTTCTGCCATTCTCGAGAATTCTTCATCATCAAATTTCAACTCCTCTTCATAATGCTTCTTATCCCAGATTTCAATCTTGTGGTTGTAACAAGAAACAATTATGTCGTCTTTGAGCGAGGCATACTCGATTAAATTATTTGGAATGTTGATCCTGCTACTGGTATCAATTGTGACAATGTTGGCGCCGTTGTTAAACTGACGAATGAATTTTCTTGCAGCACGATTGAAATCATTCAACACAGAAAGTTTCTCTGTTTCCATATTCCAATCAGCTGAGGTATACAAGACCAAACATTTTTCAAAACCACGATTGATAACCATAGCCTTCGCATCTTTATCTGGAATCTGTGAACGCAGCTTCGCCGGCAAGATGATTCTTCCCTTGCTGTCAATTTTGCATTCAAATTCTCCGATAAAACGTGCCATTCAGGACTAAAAAATTATTCGGTAAAGATAAATTCAAAAAATCCACTTTTCTCCACTTTCCTCCACTTTGTGGAAAAATATTTTTCAACAATGGTTTATTTAGTTGATTTTCTGATAGTTGTATCTAATATTTTGGTGACTCGATTTTAGTCTCTTGCGAAATCAATCAGAACCTCTAAATCTGTATTTTAATTTGCTTTTGTATATTTGTGTCATGTGCAATTCTGTTCAACTATTAGAAAATTTAAATGAATACAATGCCAAAGTGAACATTGATTTGATCAATCATATTCAAGCTGAACAAGCTAGTAATGAAAAAATTTCTACATTGATATCCCATATAGTTAACGCACATCAAATTTGGCTTGAACGTATGAAAGGCGAACGTATGACTGTTAAAGTTTTTGAAGTAAGACCATTCAGTGATCTCATCGCTCAAGTACTAGCCAATAAAGAAAATACTTCACAAATTTTAACTACAAGAGATTTGAATGATAGCATCGAATACATAAATACGCAAAGACAAAAATTTTCAAATACCATTTTAGAAATGTTCTTACATCTGTTTAACCATAGCTCATACCACCGTGGTCAAATCAATCAACTATTGGTGCAAGAAGGCAAGAAAGCCATGGTATCAGACTACATTGTATACAACAGAACACAATTATTTGATGTATAAATGTTTTTGTTAGAATTAAAAAAGTTTGATGATTTTAAATAATTTAACTTTTCAAATCACTCTTTTTATTTAGTTTTGTAGGTCAAAACTCACGCGAATGCACTTGATTTATGATTATTATGGACTTGAAGTATATTTTAAAGAATATCCTGAATTGCCAATTATAGTCTATGCAAGTAGAAATGGTGCTGAGAGTTCGATGTCTATAACGTTCAAGAATGGCTTGGTAGATGACATCCACTTTTTAAATGTAGAAAAAGAACTTGATCACGAAGACCGTGAAGTTTTTCGTTTAATCCTCGAAAGAAACATCAGCGAAATTATCAAAGCTTGGTTAGACATCTTCCTCTACAACAAATCTGTTGAACCAGAAGTCATCAAAATCAACATCAAATCCCAACAATAAAAAAGGGGATTAGTCGTCAACCAATCCCCTTTTAAAACTTATATTGTAAAAGTATCTTATTTAAGAATGTCTCTTGAAATGACTACTCTTTGTACCTCACTTGTACCTTCGTAAATCTGAGTAATTTTAGCATCACGCATCAAACGTTCTACATGGTACTCTTTTACGTATCCATAACCACCGTGAATTTGCACAGCCTCAACTGTAGTCTTCATGGCAACCTCAGAAGCAAATAATTTAGCCATTGAACTCGCTCTACCATAATCTAAGTGGTTGTCTTTTAACCAAGCTGCTTTTAAACACAACATTCTTGCTGCTTCAATTTCTGTAGCCATATCTGCCAATTTAAATTGAATGGCTTGATGGTTCATGATTTCAGTACCAAATGCTTTTCTTTCTTTTGAATATTTAAGTGCTAATTCGTATGCACCACTTGCAATACCTAAAGCTTGAGAAGCGATACCAATTCTACCACCGGTTAAAGTTTTCATCGCGAATTTGAATCCAAATCCATCTTCACCAATTCTGTTTGCCTTTGGAACTTTCACATCTGTAAACATCAATGAGTGTGTATCACTACCTCTAATACCCATTTTGTCTTCTTTTTTACCTACAACAAAACCTTCCATGTCCTTTTCAATGATGAAAGCGTTGATGCCTTTGTGACCAGCCTCAACATTGGTTTGAGCTATTACTAAGTAAATTGAAGCAGTTTTACCATTGGTAATCCAGTTCTTAGTACCATTTAACAAATAGTAATCTCCCATGTCAACAGCAGTTGTTCTTTGAGAAGTAGCATCACTACCAGCTTCTGGCTCACTCAAACAAAATGCACCATGTACTTCACCTTTAGCTAGTGGCACCAAGTATTTTTGTTTTTGTTCTTCTGATCCGAATTGTTCAAGTCCCCAACAAACAAGTGAGTTGTTTACAGAAACTACTACAGATGCAGAAGCATCTACTTTCGACAATTCTTCCATTGCCAATACGTAACTTACTGTATCCATACCACTGCCACCGTATTTTGGATCAACCATCATACCTAAGAAACCTAGTTCGCCTAGTTTCTTAATCTGTTCAGCTGGAAATTCTTGATTGTTGTCGCGTTCTATAACGCCAGGTAGCAATTCTGTTTGGGCGAAATCCCTTGCAGCTTGCTGTACCGCCAATTGTTCTTCTGTTAATTCAAAATTCATTGCGAGTGCAAAAATAAGTTGTTTATTGTTTTAACAAAAATAAACAATTAAGGTTTTTTTGAAATTTTAATCATCTAAATAACTTATTCCTATCTTTTTGAGCTATTTCGCTAATTTTGCAAACAAATGTTAATCATAAAAAATCCTCATACCGACCCGTATTTCAATTTAGCAGCAGAAGAATACTTATTGAAAAATTTTGATGATGACATTTTTACCCTTTGGCGCAACGAAAACGCCATCATCGTTGGTAAACACCAGAACACACTTGCCGAAATCAATGTTGAATTCGTTCAGGAAAACAAGGTAAATGTTGTTAGAAGGCTGTCTGGCGGAGGTGCTGTATTCCATGATTTGGGTAACTTAAACTTCACCTTTATTAGCAATGCTCTAAATAAAGAGGAGATTAAAATTGATTTTAAATACTACACAATGCCAATCATTGAAGTACTTAAAACATTAGGTGTCAACGCCGAATTCAGTGGCAGAAACGACCTGTTAATTGATGGAATGAAATTCAGTGGCAACGCAGAACACATCTACCATCAAAAGAAACGTACTCTGCACCATGGTACATTGCTGTTTACTTCTCAAATAGCAGATTTATCCGCAGCTCTTAAAGTCAACCCCCTAAAGTTCCAAGACAAAGCAGTAAAGTCTGTTCGCTCTCGTGTAACCAATATTAGCAGTCATCTTCAACAAGAATTAACCGTTTCTGAATTCTATGAATTGATAGTTGATTATATTTCTAAAAAATATACCAATGCCAAATTGTACGAATATTCAGATGAAGATATTGCTGCAATTGAAACATTAGCCAACGAGAAATACCGCACTTGGGAATGGAATTTTGGCTATTCTCCAAAATATACCTTTAGAAAGATGATCAAATCTGAGGGCGGAAATATTGAAATCTATATGTACGTCGAAAAAGGCATCATCACCGATTTCAAATTCTATGGTGATTTCTTTAACATCAACGACAAAGAAGACATTGAAAAAGCAATTATAGGTAAACGTCACAGCTATCTTGAAATACAAGACACTTTAAAACAATTTGACATTCCGAGCTACTTCAACAACACAACCGAGGAAGAAATTCTCTCTGGAATGTTTTAAAAAACATCCCCTTCAACCTTTTAAGGTTTCAACCTCCGACCCAGCATCATATTCTCGAAGACTCAACTCGAAACTGGGCAAGCGTTGCGACCTCCAACGTTACGACCTCCGACGTTACAACCTCCGATGTTGCGACCTCCGACGTTGCGACCTCCGACGTTACAACCTCCGACCCAGCATCAGAGTCTCGAAGACTCAACTCGAAACTGGGCAAGCGTTATGACCTCCAGCGTTAAATTTCAGAATCCCACTCTCCGCTTACCGCTCTCGCTCTCTTACCGTGGAGCGCGGATGGTATAGACGTATTGTCTCTTTTAGATATGACCGGTCGAGATGGGTGTAAATTTCTGTTGTCGTGATACTTTCATGACCCAGCATCTGTTGAACAGCCCTTAAATCTGCTCCTCCTTCCACCAAACATGTTGCGAAAGAATGTCTAAAGGTATGCGGACTGATGTTCTTGTGTATACCGGCTGCTTTAGCAAGTGATTTAATGATTTTAAAAACAGAAATTCTACTGATTCCACCTCCAAGATGATTTAAAAATAGAGTGTCTGTAAATTTCTTTTGCATCTTTAAATGCACTCTTACTTCATTTAAATAGATATCAATGGCCTTTAAAGCAGCCGACCCAATTGGTACAAGCCTCTCTTTATTGCCTTTTCCTCTAACTTTTATAAACTCATCTTTAAAATAGATTTCAGAAATGTTTAAACCAATAAGTTCACTTACCCTCAAACCACTACTAAACAAGGTCTCGAGCATGGCTTTGTCTCTATGACCCATAGGCTTGCTTAAGTCGATTTTAGAAATCATGGTATTGATTTCATCCAAACTCAAGACTTCTGGAAGCTTTCTTGCCTGTTTAGGCATTTCTAAAAACATGGTTGGATCGTTTTGCAACTGATCTTCTAATAAAAGATACTTATAAAAAGCCCTCAAACCGCTTATCATTCTAGCCTGACTAGTAGAGGCCACACCTGCTTCGTTGAGAGAAGATACAAAACCCAATAGTTCATTGTAGGTCACCAACAATGGACCAATAGCATTGCCACTATTGTTGAGGTAATTTTCGAAACATTTAATATCGTGTATGTAGGCCGAAATGCTGTTTTTAGACAGCGATTTTTCAAGTAGAAGAAATTGTTTAAAACCTATGCCGGCACTGCGCCAATCCATTTTATTTTACATGAACTTCACGCACATTGACAACTTCGCCAGTATTCACATCAGAAACTACGCAAACCAATCGGCAATTGTCAATGTTAATATTGGATGGAATGCTGTAGTTCCAATCTATTTCGAAAGTTCTTCCCGCAACCAATGGAACATTAAATGCCGTGCCTAGTGGGTTACCAAAGGCATATCTAAGAACATGGTTATGGACATATGTTGTTGGACTAGGTGCCCCTAATTGATAGCTAGTTATTCCATCTTCAATTAAATACAAAGAATGTTTGTGTTTTGCTGTCACTGCAGAACTATATTGAATGTTCAACTTTACATTTAAATCTCTGCCATTAAGTGCTCTATAGATTCCAATATTTACTGGACTTGTTAATTTTAATCTTTGATTGACTAAGTTTTTCCAAACTGTAAATGAATAAAATCTAACTGTTTGTGGAGCAAATACGGCTCTATCAACATAACCACTTGGCAATCCACTTGGCACACCATAGAAGTCTACCATTGTTGTTGCAAACTCACTATTCAGAACAGGATATCCATCCCAAGGAATAGTAAAATTTGTTAGTTGATTCATATATAACGCCATTACAACGACGCTATCTTCAGTTTTTTCTGTAACAATTTCTTTAGCTTTAGCAGCTGCTTGTGGACAGTTTGTACATCTAACACCTGTCAAATCCTCGATTAAAACAGCTTTGTGATGCACAAAAACTGCAGTATCCACGATATGAGTTTTGACATTTGAAACTTCTTCAGGCGTGAAATCAATATTTGGTGGAATTTCTTCGCATCCAACAAATAATATAACAAAACTTAATAATGCTAAAAAATATTTCATAAATACAAAAATAAGCAATAGGTCGGAATCTTAAAAACTATTATTTTTGAAATTCTAAAGGATGTCTATCTCAGCTTTTTTCAAATCATTTGTCTATGCCTATAAAGGCTTGAAAGTGGCTATTTTAGAACGCAATTTCAGATTGCACCTCATTTCGATGTCATTGACCATTATTGCCAGTTGGTACTTGCAGATTACATCAATAGAATGGTGTATTATTCTAATCTGTATAGGTGGTGTTGTTTCTTTAGAAATAGTGAATACGGCAATAGAACACATCGTCAATTTTATCAGTCCAGAGCGCCAAGATCAAGCCGGTAAAATCAAAGATTTAGCAGCTGCTGCTGTACTGGTTTTCTCGATAGTAGCATGTATAATTGCCATCATCATTTTTTCTCCTTACGTATATAGTCAGTTTTTTGATCCTGCAATTAGATGCGATGGATAGAAGGAGATTCTGGTATTTTCTATTAATTTTTATAGTATCTTCGCGGCTCACTTATGCCCATGTGGTGAAATTGGTAGACATGCCATCTTGAGGGGGTGGTGACCGAAAGGTCGTGCAAGTTCGAATCTTGTCGTGGGCACTCTTAAAACTCTAACAATAGTCAAACAGCTTTAATCTTAATTCTATGGTTCATTCTTTATCAGCAGAGGTAGGAATGATTCTGATTCTTTTAACACATTTTTTCAAATTAGATGCTTGAAATAAGCACTTTTTTATTGCTTATTTCACGTTTCTTAAGCTTCAATTAATCTTCTTCAACAAATTTATAAGCGTTGTCCCATTTATAGAAATCGACAATTTCTTGGGAATGTGTTTTTATCCATTTATTTACTTTTTTATCACCAGCACTTGCCATTGCGATATAAGAAAATGTTTCTAAGTATCCTTTCTTCTTCATCGCTTGAAAATATGGTATGTAATAATCGAAACAAAAACCTTCTTTCACTTTTTTAGACTCACTTACAGATGACAATATACCATCTAATTTGCGTTGCAATTTTTGTGCGCTGTTTTGTTTTTTGAATTGTTTATCTCCATCCAATGCGGCTGCAAATGTCAATATCAAACTTTCAGATGAAAAATCATCTTCTTTTGCTGTAGTATCTAAACTTAGTTCATCAATACTAATGGTATAGGTGTTTTTTCCAGTTTTTTGAGCCCCAGAATTTAAAATAGAATTTACAATTTCTACGTTTCCAACTGCTCTACTGCCTTTTGGTTCTATGACTAAAAAACGCAACAAAGACAACAAACCTGCAATCTTATTCTTCTCATATACATAATACAATCTACCAAGAGCATTTTGTGAACCAGCATGATTAGGATTCAAGATACTTGACATTTTGAAATACTCCATTGCAGAATCATTTTTTTCAAGTCCGTTGAATGTTATACCCTTATTAAAATACAACATATAGGCTTTAGGAAATGCCACAATACCTTCTCCATAAATCTCTAATGCCATATTGGGTTTTTTCATTAAGTCGTAAGTGTTGCCATAGATAACATAAACATTTTCCAAATCCTTTTTACCAGGATGTTTCTTTATGGCGAGCTTGCAGTCTTTTATCGCTTTATCATATTCTCCCATTGCATTGTAAGTCATTGCTCTTTCAGCCAAAGCTGTTAAATTAAATGTGTCGGCTTTTAAGGCCAAATCGTATTTAGTTACGGCGCCTTTATAATCACCTTTATCATGCAGAACAATGCCTTCTCCAATAAATCGTTTGGCTGACTCAGGATTTTGAGCTAAAACAGCATTGCAAATAGCGAAAGCAAAAATTAGAATGAATTGTTTCATAATTAAAATTTTTTATTGATTGACACAAGTTTAGTAACTATTTAACAAATTACAAAACCAAATTCATAAAAAAAGCCAACCTGTTAAAGGCTGGCTTTTGTATATTAATCTAAATTAATTTATAGTTCTTTGAAACTTTCAATCATTTTGGTCATTTTTTCATCGTTCATGTCTTTCTTGTCTGCAAGTGTCCAAGTAACGATTTGATACATGTCTTTTTTACCTTCTAAATAGGCAATTTTAAAATGACAGTCCAATTTATCCGAGGTAGTACAATCAAACTCAATCATTTTAGCTTTGCTGCCATTGATGGTTCTGTCTTTTAATTTTGGATTACCTTTCATTTTCATTTTTCCTCCAAAATCCTCATACATCAATTTAGCAAATCCATTAAGTGTGGTATCATATTTATCCAATAAATTGTTGGTGATGATGCTGTTTTTGAATTCATCGGTTTTATCATCCATTACAATAACATACAATTCATCGATACCTTTTTCATATTGAAGAATTGCATCATCGTTTAATGCAGTTGATGTATCCATATCACCAGGAATATCCATAGTAAATTGATTTTTAATTTTTACGTTTTTAACGCCACTTCCACATGAAGAAAGAGCAACAGCAATGGCTAAGAAATAAAATAATTTTTTCATATAATCTATATAGTAGTTTGTATTGGACAAATGTACACACTTTTAATCACAAGAAAAATAAAAGTAGATTACCAATTTATGAACTACCAAGAAGTACTTACGAAACGCTTTATTGAATTGTTATTAAACTTTAATTGCCCATTCTCAATATCTCATCCACTACTTTTCTATCATTGCTCAATCTTGGCACTTTGTGTTGTCCCCCTAACTTGCCTTTAACTTTTAACCAATTGTAGAAAGTATTGCCTGGGACAGATTGTACTCTTGGCATTTTTAATGCGATGTCTTTGTGGCGCTTGGCTTCGTAATCGCTGTTAACTTCTTTAAGTTTCGAATCTAAGGCATGCGTAAAATCATGGATACTGTGAGGCGCTTTTTCAAATTCTATTAACCATTCGTGACCAGCATGATCTTCCTTATCTAGAAAAATTGGTGCAGCGGTGTACTCTCTTACTTTGCTATCTGTAACTGCACAAGCATGTGCAATTGCCCTTTCTGCATTGTCTATAACTACTTCCTCACCAAAAGCATTAATAAACAATTTGGTTCTGCCAGTGATGGTAAATTTATACGGATTAATAGATGCAAAAGTAATCGTATCACCAAGCATATAACGCCATAATCCGCTGTTGTTACTGATAATAATGGCATAATTGACATCTTTTTCAACTTCCCCTAAAAGATATGTTTTTGGGTGCGATTCTTCCAAATCTGTTACCTTAACAAATTCGTAGAATATACCATAATCTGGCATCAACAACATAGAATGATCAGACAAGTCGTTTTGCATACCAAAAAAACCTTCACTAGCATTGTAGGTTTCAAGATATCGCATTTTACTGCTGCTGATCATATTTTTAAACACGTCTCTATATGGTGTAAAGCTAACGCCACCATGAATGTACAATTGTAAATTTGGCCATACCTCACTTACATCTGTAACCCCTTTCATCGCCATCAATTTCTCAAGCAAAACTATTGTCCATGTAGGCACTCCAGATATACTGGTCACATTTTCTTGAATCACTTGATTGGCCATTTTTTCGAGCTTTAACTCCCAATCATCCATCAAAGCAATTGACTTATCTGGCGTTTTTAAGAGATTGGCCCAAGTTGGCATATTGTTCATCAATACAGCACTTAAATCGCCGTAAAATGTATTTTCATTGAACGAATTGATTTTATGAGAGCCTCCAATCAACAAACTTTTACCATCAAAAATTTCTGTTTCTGGTGTATTAAGACAATAGTAAGTTAAGACATCTTTACCACCTTGAAAATGGCATTCTTCAAGGGTCTCATAACTTACTGGTATGAACTTACTTTTATCGTTGGTCGTGCCCGAACTTTTTGCAAACCAAATGATTTCACCTGGCCATAAAACATCTGTTTCACCTTGCATGACCCGGTCGATTAAGGGCTTTAACGTTTCATAGTCTTGAATAGGAAATCGTTCTCTGAAATCGTTGTAGGTTTGAATGCTTCGAAAATCGTACTTCTTACCCCATTCGGTATCTCTAGCATCCGAGACCAATCTTTTTAGAACATTGGATTGAGTTTCCTCTGAATATTTGATGGCATGCTCTAAAGAAGCGATACGCTTTCTGAAATACCATCCCATCATTGTGCTGAAAACTGCCATAATACCCCTAGACTTAATGTCTTATGCTTTGGCAAATATAAATGAATTTAAAATAAATTTTTGCTTTCATAAGTCAATTCTTTTTATACATTTGTATACTTACATCTATAGATTTACGTTATTATAAAGATTGAAGTTATTTGTTGTTTATATATCGCTTTTTTCACTGTTGGCTTGTCAACCAACAACAAAGACGAATTCCAATCTTTTGGTTAAAAATGATGTAGCAAAACGTCTAGACTCTGCTAGGTATTTCATGCAAAATGTCAATGCAGCATACATTATTTATGTTGATAGTAATAACAGAGTTTTCGAGAAACATTGGGGCAAATCAAATAACTATGGATTGGTGAATGATACCACCATATTTGAAGGAGCATCTCTAAGTAAAACTGTAACTGCCTATCTTTTTTGGACCTTAGTAAAACACAACAAACTTCACTTAAATCCAGTGAATTTACCAATGTGTAAAGGCGGTACAGCCAACATATCATTGAAACGTTTATTAAGGCATTCTGTTAGAAGTTCTTCCACTTGTATCAACAATTATATCATTGATTCATTTAGGTATTCTGAAGACAACTATTTGTTGCTACAACAGTATATGGAGGAAGTAATGGGTAAAAATTTAAACGAATTGGCTAGTGAATATGTGTTTAAACCATTAAAAATGTCGAATAGTACTTTTGTTTGGAACAAAGATATGACAGATTATGTAGATGGCTATTTTCAAGATCAAAAGGTGCATAGAAAGATGTATCAGTTCAAAGAGCCTTTAGCCAATGGATCTCTGTATACATGCGCCTCAGATTTGATACGATTTGCGAAGGCCCTTCGCGATTCTGGACTCTCGAATAAATTTGAAAGTGAAATGATCAATGTCCATCAATACAAAAAACTATATTGGGGCTTGGGTATGGGCATAGACAGCAGCTTAAACAGAGATTTACTATGGCAATGGGGTTGTAATTGGAGCTACAACCACATACTTTTATACGATGTCAATAAAAAAGACATTGTCATTGGTTTGACCAATAGTATTATTGGGGCAAAACGCCTCAGATTTACATGTAACTTCTTACTAAACAAAGAATTAGAGCTTTTCAATTACATCAATTGGTATTAATTTCAATTATCTTTTGAAATTGAGATATTATTTGTTACCTTTGCAGCCCTGATTTTCAGAACGGAAGTTCGGAATTGCGGATGTGGCGTAATTGGTAGCCGTGCCAGACTTAGGATCTGGTGCCGAAAGGCGTGGGGGTTCGAGTCCCTTCATCCGCACAACTTGGTCAGCAACTCGTTCGGGTTGCTCGACCAGCCGAAAGGCAAAAATTAAGCTCCGGACACAATTCTAATATCTCGGGCATTTACAAGACATCACCATCCAATGGAATTAAATTTCAATAAAATAGACGACTTAAACGCTACTCTTGTTGTAGCTCTTACTAAGGCAGATTACTCTGAATCAGTTGAAAAAGAACTAAAAAAACACCAAAAACAAGTAGCCGTTAAAGGTTTCCGTCAAGGTGCTGCGCCAATGGGCATGATTAAAAGCATCTATGGCAAAAGCATTCTTGTAGATACCATCAACCGTTTGGCTTCTAATGGTCTTTACGACTACCTAAAAGAACAAAACATCGACATCATCGCTCAACCTCTTCCAAGCGAATCTGTTGCCTCTGATGTAGATATCGACAATAAAGAAGATTATACCTTCGCTTTCGATTTGGGTTTAGCACCTAAATTTGAATTCAATATCAGCAGCTCTGATATCGTTGAAAGATATGTTATATCTGTTGATGATGCTGAAGTTGAAAAAGAAATCAATTCTTTGACAACCCGTTATGGTAAAATGGAAAATGTTGAAGTAGCTGAAGAAAAAGACATCATCTATGCAACATTAACCGAATTAAATGAAAACGGTGAAGCATTCGAAGGTGGTGTTGCTGACAAACAAACATCTCTAACTCCAGAATTGGTGAAAGATGAAACTTTGAAAAACCAATTGATAGGCATTAAGAAAGATGCTACCATCAATGTAGATATTTTCAAATTGTTTAGCGATAACTTAAGCGTAATCAGTAGCTCATTGGGCATCAGCAAAGAAGCAGTTAACGACCTTAATAAAACGTTTAAATTAACCGTTACTGAAGTTTCTCGTAGAATGCCAGCCGAAGTTAACCAAGAATTATTTAACCAAGTGTTAGGTGATGGTGTGGTTGCCACTGAAGAGGAATTCAAAGCAAAAATCAAAGAAAATTTAGAAGCATATTATAGAAGTGAAAGCGATCACCATGTTGAACACATGATTACGCATTTGTTGAACGACAAACACGAAGTGCCTCTTCCTGATGCATTCTTGAAAAGATGGTTGATAAGCACCAAAGAAGACAACTACAATGCTGAAAACATAGATGAGCGTTACACCCAAGAATCAAAAGTTTTAAAAGAAATTTTGATTAGAGAGAAAGCTGCTCAAAAATTCAATGTAAAAATTGAACAACAAGACATTGAAGATGCTTCATTAGGCTACACTTTATCAATGTTTAGAAACTATGGTTTGCAAAATCCTGAATTTGAATTCGTGAAAAAATTCAGCGACGACTCTTTAAAGAAAAGAGAATACGTTGAGCAAATGAACGACATCGCTTTGAGACGTAAGGTTTACCATGAAATCAAAGAAATCGTGTCATATAAAGACATCAATGTAACGATTGAGGAGTTCTACAAAAACATTGAAGAACACAATCACCAACATTAATCAAACAAAACACCTTAAAAGCCCCGATTACTCGGGGCTTTTTTTTGTCAAGGGCATGCCCTCGACCTACCTGTTTCCTTTTTTGACTTTTGACTTTTGACTTTTGATTTTTGACTTTTGACTTTTGATTTTTGACTTTTGATTTTTGACTTTTGACTTTTGATTTAACAATTAATTTGTGCCTTTTTGTCACTTCTCCTAAATTTGTATTATTATTGTTGAAGCATAAATATTATGAGCCAAGAAAACGAATTTAAAAAGTACGCAACCAAACATTTAGGTTTAAACAGTTTAACTGTAGATAGATATATTAACAGTGCCACTCCTAATGTCATTACCAACTTAACCCCTAACATTATTGAAGAAAGACCATTGAACATCGCAGCAATGGATATCTTTTCTAGATTGATGATGGACAGAATTATCTTCTTAGGTGTGCCTATCAACGATGAAGTAGCAAACATTGTAATGGGTCAATTGTTATTCTTAGAAAGCACCAACCCTAATCGCGACATCCAAATCTATATCAATAGTCCGGGTGGTAGCGTTTACGCAGGTTTGGGCATTTACGACACCATGCAATTTATTTCATCTGATGTATCAACTATTTGCACAGGTATGGCAGCTTCAATGGGCGCTGTATTGATGTGTGCTGGTGCTCATGGTAAAAGAACTGCTTTGAAACACAGTCGTGTAATGATCCACCAACCTCTAGGCGGTGTTCAAGGTCAGGCTACTGAAATTGAAATCACTTACAGAGAAATTTCTAAATTGAAGAAAGAACTTTACGACATCATTTCTCACCACAGTGGTCAGCCTTACGAAAAAGTTGAAAAAGACAGCGACCGCGACTACTGGATGACAGCTGAAGAAGCTAAAGCATACGGTATGGTGGATGAAGTCTTGATTAGAAGTAAAGAAAAGAAATAATGGCAAGTAGAAAAACCAGTACATTTTGCTCTTTTTGCGGTAAACCAAAAGAAGAAGCAACCATGCTCATCTCAGGTATTGAAGCCAATATCTGCGATGCATGCGTAGAACAAGCCTCTAAAATTGTTGAAGTAGAACTTGGCAACACTGTCAAATCAAAAAAACATGGGACCGAACTACAAATCAATTTACTTAAACCAATTGAAATTAAAAAGCACTTGGATGAGTATGTGATTGGTCAAGATCAAGCTAAAAAAGTTTTATCTGTTGCGATTTATAACCACTACAAACGTGTCATGAATCCAACCGAAAAAGAAGATACTGAGATTGAAAAATCTAACGTACTTTTAGTTGGTGAAACGGGTACTGGTAAAACACTTCTTGTTAGAACTCTGGCAAAAATATTAAAAGTGCCTTTCTGTATTGCCGACGCTACTGTGCTTACTGAAGCAGGTTATGTTGGTGAAGATGTTGAAAGTGTTATTTCAAGATTGTATCAGGCAAGTGATTACGATGTGGATGCTACCCAACGAGGTATTGTTTACATTGACGAAATTGACAAAATTGCACGTAAAGGTGACAATCCTTCCATTAGCAGAGATGTTAGTGGCGAAGGTGTTCAACAAGGTTTGTTAAAACTTCTTGAAGGCACAGTTGCCAATATCGCACCTGAAGGTGGTAGAAAACACCCCGATCAAAAATTTGTCAAAATAGACACCAGAAACATTCTGTTTATTTGTGGTGGTGCGTTTAATGGTATAGAAAAAGTCATTGCCAAACGCATCAACTCATCTGCAGTTGGTTTCCATTCATCTAAACAAAACAGACTTTCTGATTCTGAAATGATAGAGCAAATCGCTCCTGCCGATTTGAAATCATTTGGCTTAATTCCAGAAATTATTGGTCGTATGCCAATGATCACATATCTGCAACCTCTTGACAGAGATGCTCTCAAAAACATCCTTGTTAAACCAAAAAACGCCCTGCTAAAACAATACATCAGATTGATGGAATTGGAAGGTATTAAATTGGTCTTTGATAAAAAAGCCATAGATTTAATCGTAAGTAAGGCTGTTGAATTTAAATTAGGCGCCAGAGGCTTGAGAACCATTTGCGAAAAATTAATGCTAGATGTGATGTATGATGCTCCATCTAAAAATGAAAAAGAAATTACCATTACTTCTGATATGGTAGTGAGCAAACTGGAAGACTTAGATCACAAAGCAGCTTAAGCCAATGAATGCGCTACAATCATCCTATCCAAATTTTGAACCTGGATTGATTCAGACAATAGATGAATTAGCTGAAATTAAGCATTTTAAAAATGGTGAAATTATAATCCGCACTGGGCAGTACATTCAAAACACCATGCTGTTGCTAAAAGGTAAAATCAAAGTTTACCGCGAAGATACCGACGGCAATGAGTTTTTTATGTACTACCTATTGCCTGGTCAAGCCTGTGCCATCTCTATGATTTGTGCTACTAAAATGGAAACATCTAAAATTATGGCAAAAGTAATAGAAGACACTGAAGTCTTGATGGTGCCATTGAACCTTATGGAGAAATGGATGGGTGAATTCAAAAGTTGGTATGAGTTTGTGGTAACAACCTATAGAAACCGATTTGAAGAATTGCTTACTGTGCTCGACCAAGTAGCATTTAGAAGTATGGACGAGCGTTTAGAATTCTATCTCAAAAGACACGCTGAAAACAATCAATCCAAATTCATACATTTATCACATCAAGAAATTGCCAACGAACTTAATTCTAGTCGAGAAGTTATTTCAAGATTGCTCAAAAAAATGGAACAAAGAGGATTGGTTGCTCTTAATAGAAACAGCATAGAATTGATTGCGTTATAAAGCAGTCAATTTTTCTAATTTCAAAAAAAAACTTGGCTGAGGCAACGATTTGCTCTAAATTCCATCTTTATTAATAGTAAATTAATTAAACAGCTATGATGGATCTAAAGTCATTATTAAAACTATGCGTCGTTATATTTCTTTTTTATGCTAATAACGCACTTGCACAATGCAGCATTACTTACAGCGGAGCTGCTTGTATTGGCGAACCTCTAATTTTTAACTGCAACTCTATTGGTGGCAGCAACTACAACTGGGACTTCAATGGTGAAGGCAGTAACAACAAAATTTGTAATCCAGTTTTTTCATTCTCAACAACTGGTATTAAAAAGATCACATTAAGCATGCAATTGCCAAATGGTACTACTTGCAATACCTCTTTAAACATCAACATCAAACCTACCATTGTTCCAAATTTTAGAGTTCTAAGCTCAAAAACACAATGTCCCAAAAACAATCAATTTTGCTTTTCAGACTCAACTGTTTATGCATCTGACTCAATTTGCCAAAGAATTTTTACTTTAGATGATGGCACTAAATATACATTTAATGGTAAAAAACCAGTTCAGTTTTGTCATTCTTTCCAAGACCCTATGGGAGGTACATATGGAATAACAATAAGATATATTTCATGTTCTGGATGTGAAAAAGCAGTTCGTTACAATGCGGTTGCGAAAGTGTATCCAAATATGTCATTAAATTTTTCATCTCTCATTCCAAAGCGTTGTGATAGCCTTATACTTACCGTTACCAATAATTCTCTAGTTGACTTAGACAGCTTGACTTCATTTGAATGGGATTGGGGCGATGGCTCTAAAACTACTGGTAATCCAACAACACCCGGATTATGGAAAATGCAGGTCAACCATAAATACACTACCCAAGGTCCAAATAACGGCTACTTTGATGTTATCTTAACTGCTAAAGGTAAAAATGGTTGTACTGAATCATTTACTTTCAAAAATGCCGCTATGAATATCAATTCAAACCCAGTTATAGTGAGTAGCCTAGATTCAACCTGTTTTGTCGGTAATTCTATTACGTTTTCTATAAAAGACGGACCTATATTCCAAGCAGCTAATCCATTGTTCATTTTTGAATACCCTCCAATTCCTACTAATATCAATAGAAGCTGGCAGGGTGCTCACACTTTCACAACTCCTGGTCCACATCGCATCAATTTCTCATTCACCCATCCTATTCCAGGTTGCGGCAAATCAGTGTATGATACTGTTTTGATCATCGGACCACAAAGCATCATTCAATCTAACAATTCAAATGCTATCAGTCCTAACGAATTATACCAATGTGTAGTAAAAGATACTGTGCATTTCAAAAACATTTCCAAATTCTACCACAACGATAAAGTGTTTAAAGACGATGATAGTACGTATTATGTTACCAAAGGCTTTAACGCTCCTTTAGGACACGCCTTCAACAACAACGGTTCTTTGACATCTTTGATTCAAAAACGCAGCAATGACAACATTTATAGAGTTTGGGATTTTGGGGATGATTACTGTGAAAAATGTACTACCGATACTAAAAAGGGTGTTAACTTAAATAAAAATTGCAGATACAGTAAAGATGAGTACCCTAAACATTTATATAAAGACTGGGAAGACATCTATGTACAACTTTATTCTGACAAATTTCAAAACATCAATTACTACAGCAAAGATTCTGGATATACCATCAAACGCAGGTTATTTGCAGATGATTCTATGGTTGTAGTGAGAGACACATTTTTATATTATGGCGACAACTACAAAGGTAAAAAATCAAAAGATAGCAGCATATTCGCCAACTACCCAAATAAAATCAAAACAGGAAACGTCGTTAATGGTATTAGTAGAACTGATATCACGATTATATCTAAATATTACTTAGAGGCTGGCGATACCGCATATATCGACTTAAACAATGGATTACCTCCAAACAGATATATTGGACCAAGAAGTATAACCGTTGCTGCCGGAAACACACTGGTTATAAATTCTATAACAGATAAAGCGCTTTTTGACTACGCTTTAATCGAAATTTTTGATACAATACCTAAATATTTAGTGAATAATACGCACAAGGTATTTAGAACCATTAAAATTGCATCTAATGCCACAGACAGCTTTGATGCCAATTATCATCGACGTCATTTCTTCGAAAGCAATACGGTTAAATGTATCAGAGCAAAATTGTATCAAAAAGACATCAGTCATCCATTGTCTTGTGCCTCAGAAACTTTTGTCGATTTGGCACTATCACCACCGTCTGCAAAATATCTAAGAAAAGGAGGTATACAATGTTTAGGTTCTGGTTCTAATCAGTATGGCATAAGCTTTATTTTAGATGAAGTTAAGCCTGGTTGCGGTACCACTTGGGCTGACATCAATTTTGACACCAAGAAAGACCCTGACGCTTGGGTTCCAGCAATTGGAAAAGGCCTAAGCAGTGGCCAAATTTCAATGGGCAATTTACCCCCTGTAAATCCACCTTACTTAACCTTCTCACAAGGCGCTACACCTGGTACAACATTCTCTAAAATTTATAATTTTGAAGAGTTGTACGACCAAAAAAATGGTTATATCGATGTTGGATTGATCATTGGAAATGGCATTCATACTAACAACAATTATCCTAACGAATGTGTTGATACTGTTTATTACAAAGACTTCGCTCAATTTCCAATTCTAGACAACTCAATCAAAGTGGTTTCTCAAAACAACGCTCAAGATTTTTATAAAATTTGCAAAGATGGAGATGTTGTGCTTACACTCTCTGATAACAATATTACCAATATCAAAGATGTTGGCACTCTAGATTGGAGAATTACTAGCAGTATTGTAGGAAAATATGCCGATGATACCATCACTTTAGGTGTCAAAGAAATCTATAACAGATTTACAATCGTTCCAAATGACCCAAGCATTTTAATGGACTATTTAACCGTTGAAAAATACCAAGAATTCAATGGTTCTAAAAAACTAATCTCTTCCACAACACTTCCAATTGCAAGAGTTACAAAATGGCATACAGAAGCAGACATTAGTGAGGTGTATCAAATAATAAAAACACAACTGTCTACTCATGGTTTGAATATAATTGATTTCAATGATGAACAAATAGCCAATATGATTTGGAACGGCAAAGGTACTATTGGCAAAGCTTACAGCGGCTCAAGAGGTATTATCGACACAACTGGTATTGGTTCAAAAATTAGATTTACAATGGTAGCCGACCAAAAAACCTCATTGCATTTTAAAGATACAAGTGCTTTGCCTTTAGACAATAATTTAAGTTATACTAGTGTTAATACTAGGTCTTATAAGTTTACTCCAAAATTCAATGGTTTTTATACCATGTCATTAACTGCTACTTCTTCATCGCCTAAACAATGTCCTACATTTAACAATGAGGGTAAAAAACTAATTGTTGGATTCTATGGAGCCTTAAATCCTTCTGATACCATTATTTGTCATGGTGATAGAATAACATTATCACCTCAATTCAGATACTATGAAGTCTTTCCGGAAATTTATTTTAGAGACGTTGACCCTTATGATTATTGGAGAAAAAGAATATCTGAAGCAGGAAATGTCAACAGAGAAGGATATACTAGGACAGATTTAAACAAAGATGATGACGGCACTGACCCAAAATCTATATTTGGAGGCTTTCCATATTCAATTACTGGTTTAGATAATTTACCCAATGAAAGACTTCAAATTTCAGGTGGTGTAAATACTATTTACTACAACCAAGATACTGGTAAAATGTACACACTTAGAACGGCAGTAATGGATAGTAGCGGATGCAGAGATACTTTTAGTTTGAACCTCTATGTCAACGCAGTTCGACCAAAAATGGCTTTATCTCAGACTAATCAAGGCTGTAGTACTTTAGTCAACTTAATTGACAATTCAGTCATACAAGACCCATTAAAAGACAAAACAAACAAAGCTGGTGATAAAATTGTGAAAACCACCATCAATTGGGGTGATATCGGTATTAATAGCAGTATTACTGTGTTTGATAAATTCCCTGCTGTTTCGCACAATTATTTAAGAGGCGGATTGTATAAAATTATATTAACATCAGAAACTCAAACTGGATGCGTAGGCTCTGATAGCCAAATTGTAGATATTAAGAAACCAGTCCCTTATTTTGATACACTGATTAGAAAACAATATTGTATGGGTGAAGCTGTTAATTTTACGAACCTCAGTTACCATTACAATCGCAAAGATTCGTCTGTATGGACGTGGCAATTCTCTGATAATAACTTTGCCAATCAATTTGACACGTTAAACAATTCAAATCGAGTAATGACTCATAAATACTCAGATTCTGGATTCTTCTCAATTGTGTTATTCCAATACTATAAAGTGAAGTCGAACAACAAATCGATTTATTGCGTGGCTCAATATCCAGATTTGAATGCTGGTGATAAACCATTTATCATCCGTTTAAGAAAATGTGATTCAACAGGTGTTGAAGAACTAAGCTCTCATAATGCCTTAGCGATGTATCCTAATCCAGCTCACAATGTCGTAAATTTCAAATCGGATGAAGCATGTACTTTATATGTATACAATGCAATTGGCGCTTTAGTTGAAATTTTGAAACTAGAGGAGAATATTGAATTAACTGCAGATTTGAGACATCTGTCAAAAGGATTGTATATCATACGCTCTAACAACCATTCTGAAGTCGGAAAGCTGATTATTGACTGATGATGTAAGATATCTAAAAAGCCCCTGAAAATGGGGCTTTTTTTATGGTGTATATTTAATCCCTTATGTTCAATCGAAAATTAAAAATTTGAAGTAATTTAGCGATTCGATTGACTCAGCCTGAAGCCATATTAAAACAGTATTTTGGATACGATACTTTTAGACCTTTACAAAAGGACATTGTACTCTCTGTGCTTGAAAAAAAAGACACCATTGCTCTTTTACCTACAGGTGGTGGCAAGTCGGTGTGCTTTCAAGTACCCGCTTTAATGATGGACGGCATCTGCGTGGTTGTAACGCCTCTGGTTGCCTTGATGAAAGATCAAGTAGAAAACTTGAAAAACCGAGACATAATGGCGGTAGCCCTTTTTAGTGGGATGAGCCGCAAAGAGATTGAATTTGAACTTGAAAATTGTATCAATGGCAAATACAAGTTTCTATATGTGTCTCCTGAGCGCTTACAAAGCAAACACTTTTGCGACTACGCAGTCAACATGAAAATCAGTTTCATTGCTGTTGACGAAGCCCACTGTATATCGCAATGGGGATATGATTTTAGACCCCCTTACCTCAAAATCACTGATTTCAAAAACCGTTTTAACCAACTTTCAATTGTGGCTCTTACAGCATCAGCCACGCCGAAAGTTATTGACGATATTGCCAAGAAACTCGATTTACAAAAACCTGTTCTATTTAAAAAGAGTTTCACCCGTGATAACCTCTCCTATGTGGTCGAAAAAAGCGAAAACAAATGGGAACGCATCATCCAAATTTGCAACAAAGTAAAAGGCAGCGGCCTGGTATATGTCAAAAGTAGAAAGCGCACTCTTGAACTGGCAGAATACCTCAGTCATCACAATATAGATGCCGACTATTACCATGCTGGATTAGACCCTAAAATAAGAACTCAAAAACAAGAAGCTTGGAAAATTGGTCGTACGAGAATCATTGTGTGTACCAATGCTTTCGGAATGGGCATTGATAAACCAGATGTTCGCTTGGTTATTCATGAACAAAAACCTGACTTAATGGAAGCATATTACCAGGAAGCTGGTAGAGCTGGTAGAGATGGAAAAAAGGCTTACTGTGTGCTTCTGTATTTTGATGGTGACTTCTTAGACGACGACAAACAACTCATCAATAAATATCCCCCAAATGAAGAAATAGCCAGAGTATATGAGCTAATATGCAATTATCTACAAGTTGCAGTTGGTTCAGGCCAAAATACAGCTTACAACTTCGACATCAACGAATTTTGTACCTATTACAAACTTAATCCAGTTCAAGTCTTTAATGTCCTCAGAATACTTGAAAACGAAGGTTATTTCCAAGCTGGTGAATCTATGTATCTGCCTTCAAGATTAAAGATTCTTGTATCTTACACCGAATTGTACGAATGGCAAATGAGACACGAAAGCGTAGATGCCTTGTTCAAAGTTATGTTACGCTCTTATGGTGGTCTATTTGACTTTTATACCAACATATACGAATCTGAAATTGCTAGACGATTGAAACAGCCCGAAAAATGGGTGAAAGCTCAACTCTCTAAATTACATGATCTCGAGCTCATTGATTACATCCCTCAAAATAATAAACCACAACTATTGTTTCTAGAAAATAGATTCAACTCTGTGTCTGTCTCTGATGCCAAACTTGATTTCTTAAGAAACAGCTACAAAGAACAGTTGAAACATATGAAAGCCTACGTGCTTAACAACAATAAGTGCAGATCTGTTGAACTGGTTAATTACTTTGGAGAACAGGATGCTAAAGATTGCGGCATTTGTGATGTTTGTTTAAATAATAAATCTAAGCAAACCAATTCGAAAGTTAGTCAAACTACTTTAGATACCTTAAAAAGTCTTTCTGTTAACAATCAAATTTCGCTGGAAAACCTCAAAAATGCCATTGAACCGAAAGAATTAGATGAATATTTGATATTATTGCGTTGGCTTATAGACAATCGCGACTTAAAGCCAATCAACGAAAGTAGCTGGGAATGGGCAAACAACAAGTCATAATAGCCATCAGTGGGCATGTGGTTTCTGACCAAAGGATGAAACGTATTGCCAACACTTTGCTAGAAAAAAACTTAGATGTTACTCTTTTCTACAGAGAGTATTTCAAATACCAAAAAATCACCACCTCTTTAAGTTTTCCATTCGATACAAAAGCCATGAAACTGTGGTTCAACACTGGTGTGCTGTTTTATATTAACCTAAATATCTACCTCTTTTTTCGTTTGCTATTTAAGTCGCATAACTACTTGTATGCTGTAGATTCAGACACGCTATTGGCTTTCACTTTGCTAAGTAAAATTAAAGGTGTTCCATTGATTTACGATGCCCACGAATACTTTTGTGAAGTACCTGAATTGAAAGAATCTAAAACCAAAAAATCTATTTGGAATTGGGTTACCTCTTTTGGAGTTAAACAAGCTAAATACTGCATAACTGTTGGTAAAATGCTGGCAGTAGAACTAGAAAAACGCTATGGCAAACCTTTTATAGTTGTAAGAAATGTTCCTGTTTCTATCGATTATCCAATCACCGAAAAATTCGAACAACCAAGCATCATTTATCAAGGGGCATTAAATGAAGGAAGACAGTTGGAATTGCTAATCGATGCCATGGCTTTTTTACCTGAATTTGATTGCATCATTGCAGGTGAAGGCGACTTAAGTGTTGAGCTTAGGAATCGCGCTAAAAATGTCACCAACATACATTTCAAAGGTTTGATGACACCAGATGAACTAAAGTCCATTACACCAAAATGTTTTGCAGGTTTCAACCTTTTGGATGCTCAAGGCAGCTTGTCTTATCATTTTTCACTCAGCAATAAATACTTTGATTACATTCATGCAGGCATACCTTCTGTCTCATCAAATCTCCCAGAATACATGGCTTTAAATGCCGAAAACGGATGCGGTGTGTGTATTGATGATACAAAAGAAGCATTGATTCAAACCTTAAAAAATTGGATTCAAAATCCTGATATATACCAAAAGTTCATAGAAAATACTAATATTGCCAAAGGTGTTTACAATTGGGAAACTGAAAAAAACACCCTGAAAGCACTGTTTTAATTTGAAAAGAACTGTTCATATTGTTGCATTTGATGTTCCATTTCCTGCGGATTATGGAGGTGTTATAGATATTTTCCATAAGATTAGAGCATTGCATAAAGCGGGCATACAAATCATTTTACACTGCTTCCAATATGGGCGACCAGAATCTGAAGAATTGGATGCTTTTTGCAAAAAAGTGTATTACTACAAACGCAGCAAATACAAAAATCCCTTTATTGGCGACACCCCTTATATTGTCTCAACCAGAAGCGATGAACAATTGTTGTTGAATCTTTTAAAAGACCAACATCCCATCATTTTCGAAGGCATACATTGTACCTATTATCTCAACCACGAGAAAATAAAAGATAGAATCCGCTTGGTGCGCAACCACAATATCGAGCACGACTATTATAAGAACCTTGAATTAGTTGAAACCAATTATTTTAAGAAGTACTTTTTTAGAAACGAATCAGATTTACTGAAGAATTACGAAAAGCATCTTAAAAATGCCACAAAAGTATTGTCTATCAGTCCGGCCGACCATCAGCATCTCAATAAAAAATACCACAATTCTGTATTGGTACCTGCTTTTCACTCTAATGATGATGTCAACATCCATGAAGGCAAAGGCAAATTCATATTATACCATGGCAATTTAGGTGTTGGAGAAAACAATTTTGCAGCATTGTATTTGGTAAAAGAAGTATTTTCAAAAATTCGAATTCCATGTACCATTGCTGGCAACAATCCAAGTGATGAATTGATTAAAGCTTGTCAGAAACACCAGCATATAAAGCTTGTCGACAACTGGACCAATGCCCAAATAATGGATGCCATTGGCAAGGCTCACATCAATGTTTTACCGACTTTTCAGGGCACAGGAATCAAACTTAAATTGCTCAATGCTTTATACTGTGGCAGATTCTGTATTGTCAATCCTACCATGGTTGTGAATACAACCCTCGAAAAAGCCTGCATCATCTCAGAAAAATCTGAAAAGATGGTTGCTGATATTGAAGACTATTGGCAAAAACAATTTACTAAAGGTGATGTCGATACTCGAAAAGACATGTTGTATAACAGTTTGTTTTGCAACGATAAAAATGCTCACACGATTATTCAATTGTTGGAATTAAATTAAGAAAATCATACGGATTTGAATTCTGCAAATTTCAACTCCGCACAAATACACATTCTCATTTACACGAATCCATAAAATCGCAATAAATTGCGTAGCTACATTTACACAAACAACTTTCCACGTAATTTGGCGATTTATCGCCTTAACTCATATACACACATCCTTAAAAACGCAATAAATGGGCAATCTACATGGCATCCTATACTGTCAAAATGCAGATTTACATCCCGCAAACAATCCATTAATCAATTTCTGGAACGTGTAAAAAATGGTCAAATCGTGGATACTATTCCTTAAAAATAAAATATATTTGTGCTTTGTAGGAAGGGGTGTTCACAAGGGTTTTAAAACTTGATAAACGCCTCTAAAAGTCCTTCAAACAATACGTTTCAGAAATTTCTGAAAAATATAGTAAAGATTTTGTTGAATTTAGAACCCCAATATTGCCATAATGGATTGTATTAAACTATTACCCGATAACATCGCCAATCAGATTGCAGCGGGTGAAGTTGTACAGAGACCAGCCTCTGCAGTTAAAGAACTGTTAGAAAATGCCCTAGACGCCAAAGCAACTGAAATAAAACTAATTGTTAAAGAAGGTGGCACACAGTTGATACAAGTGATTGACAATGGCATGGGCATGAGTCCTACCGATGCTCGTATGTGCTGGGAAAGACACGCTACCTCAAAAATTGTTAAAGCCGACGACCTATTTAAATTAACCAGCTTTGGCTTTAGAGGCGAAGCCTTGGCTTCTATTGCTGCCATTGCTCAAGTCGATATGAAAACCAAGCGAAAAGAAGACGAACTTGGTACACACATCAAAATAGAAGGCAGTAAAATTATAGAACAAGACCAGATTGCTTGTCTTAATGGCACACAATTTTCTATTAAAAATCTGTTCTATAATGTACCTGCTCGACGCAACTTCTTAAAAAGTATTCCCGTTGAATTAAGGCACATCATTGATGAATTTACGCGTGTCGCCATGCCTCACCATCAAATTGCTTTTAGCTTGTTTCACAACGACAAAGAAGTATTCGATTTAAAACCTAGTGGTTCTTCTCAAAGAATCGCTGATTTGATGAATAAAAAGAACGATAAAGACTTTTTAATTGTATCAGAATCCCACGACTTATTAAATGTGACTGGATTTGTTGGCAAACCCGAAATCGCTAAGAAAACAAGGGGTGAACAGTTTATATTTGTCAATAACAGATTCATCAAAGATGCATACTTACACCATGCAATAGTCAACGCATTTGACCAATTAATTGCCAAGGACCAATACCCTTCTTATGTGTTGTTTTTAGAAATAGACCCTTCTAGAATTGACGTTAACATCCATCCTACAAAGACTGAAATTAAGTTTGACGATGAGCGCGCCATTTATACTTTGGTGAAGTCTGCTGTTAAAAAATCGCTTGGACACTATGTCGTGATTCCTGAAATAGATTTTGGAGACCCTAACGTATTCAATCCAGTCAGTTTTTTGCAACAAACAAGCTTCGAAACAGAACCAAAGAAAGAAAAATCAAATAGCTTCAATCCCTTCCCTAGCAACAACAGTATGAAGGGCATGCAGTCAAATCAATGGCATAAATTATTCGAAAATCAATACCTCGAAAACAGGCAAGATGAACCCATTCAACATCAACTAAAAGTTGAACATCCTGTCAATAGAATTTCGGATGCATTTCAATTTGCGGATGGTTTTTTAATCGCTAAGAAAAATGAACAACTGGTGGTAGTCGACCAAAGGGCTGCTCACGAACGTATTCTTTACGAAAAGTACCTACATAACATCTCGAAACGCTCGGCTCCTATTCAACAACTGCTATTTCCGAGGACTTTAGAGTTATCAAATACAGATTATATTTTAGCGCATGAAATTATAGATGACATCAAAGAATTTGGATTCGATGTGGCCGATTTTGGCACCAATTGCCTCATCATAAATGGTGTGCCTTCTGAAACTATGAAAGGCACCGAAAAAGAGCTTTTAGAAGGCTTGTTAGAAAACTATAAACACAATGCCTCTCAATATGTCAATGACAAGAGAAAAGCTTTGGCAATTTCGCTAGCTCAGAATGAAGCCATTCTTAGAACACGCTCCCTTACACAAGAAGAAATAATAGAACTATTAAACCAGTTATTCGAATGCGAGCATCCATCTGTTAGACCAAATGGCAAGGCTGTGTACATAGAATTTACTGGAAATTACTTAAACGACTTATTTAAATGATACGACTTACTCCAGTTGTTAAACAACTTGCCATAGCCTTTATAGTATTTTATGCTGCATCTTTTTTGCTTGCTGCTAAAGGCATCATCGACTTGAACCATTTGCTTTCCTTGCACTATTTTTTAAGTCCAGATTTTCAACCTTGGCAAGTTATTACGCATATGTTTATGCACAGTCCAATCGACTTAACCCATTTGGTCTTCAACACTTTTGCACTCATCATTTTTGGTGGCTTTATGGAAAGGTTTATAGGCTCTAAAAGATTCTTAGAGTTGTTTATATACTCAGGGATTGGCTCTGTTCTTATCAATTATTTAGTCGACGCATTTTTGGTATACCAAGCAATTGGAGAGTGGTTTCCAAGTTATAGCAATTTGGACATACAATTACAAGGCGATAAGATGATCAGTTTTAACCCCATGTATACCCAAGATTCATTTAAAACTGTATCAAGTATTTACTTAGGTTCGTCTTTAGGTGCTAGTGGTGCTTTGTATGGTGTAATGGCAGCTTTAGCATTTCTATTTCCAAACACAGAATTTGCTTTCATTTATTTTCCTCAACCCATCAAAGCCAAGTACTTTGTACCTTTCTTCGTTGCATTGGATATTTATATGGCGATTCAAAGAAATCCCAATGACAATGTAGGCCATATCGCGCACATTGGCGGTGCACTAACCGGATTTTTATACGTGTATTACAAAAGAAAGTTTGATAGAAAAAACTTCTTCTAAATGTTAACAGTCAATTTTATTGACTCTATTCTGATGCCTACCACCCTCAAACTCGGCACTTAAATATGCTGTTACAATTTCTAAGGCTGTGTCTTCGCTGATAAAACGTGCAGGCAAGCATAAAATATTAGCGTTGTTGTGTTGACGTGCCAATGCACCCAATTCTGGCAACCAGCACAAAGCAGCTCTGATGCCATGGTGCTTATTGGCTGTTAAACACACACCATTGCCACTACCACAGATTAAAATGCCTAAAGAATGCGCATCTGATAATACAGCTTCTGCAACTGGATGTGCCACATCTGGATAATCCATTGAATCGGTACTGTATGTTCCGAAGTCTTTTACTTTGAATCCTTTTGATTCTAAGAAAGCAACAACCTTTGCTTTTAAGTCAAACCCTGCGTGGTCTGAACCTATTTGAATGTTTAATGTATTATCCATTTTCTTCTGCGGCTTTTTGTTTTTCGACTCTTTTTATAATAAAAATACCAATCTCAAATAATGAGTACAAAGGTATTGTTAAAATCACTTGACTTACAACATCTGGTGGTGTAGCAATTGCAGCTACAATCAATATCACCAAGAAAGCGTGTTTTCTATATTTGACAAGAAACTGAGAACTTAATATGCCTATTCTGCCTAAAAAGTACATGATGATAGGCAATTCGAAAATCAATCCTGTTCCCAACACTATCATAGACATAAACGATATCACATTCTGCATGTTGATTTCGTTTTTTATCAACGGACTTAATGTGTAGCTCCCTAAAAAATTGATGGAGATAGGGCACAATACAAAGTATCCAAAACTAACACCTAAGGCAAATAAAAATGTGGTGTAAAAAACGAAACCTCTTGTGTTTTTAATTTCCTTTTTACTCAATGCCGGCTTAATAAACAACCATAGTTGATACAAAATGATGGGCATAGACAAAATCATCCCTACCAGAAACGCCAGTTTAAACGACATCATGAATTGACCCGCCATTTCTGTGTTTTGAAGGGTGAAGTTTAACTCCTTTACACAAAAGGCATCATCACTACCAAAATAATGAGAAGCTTCACACAATTTTGTGTAGGTAATGAAATCTATTCTCAGTGGACCAAGAATAACTTTATGGAAAATAAAATCCATGTAATAAAAGGCCACAATAGAACTGATGATGATGGCGTATGCACTTCTCAACAAGTGTTTTCGCAACTCGTCGATGTGGTCGAAAAACGACATCTCCTTATCCTCTACCTTGTGCTCTTCTGTATATTCTTGATCTAGTGCCAATATTGTATTCTATTACATCACCATACCACCGCAAACATTAAGAGTTTGACCGGTAACATATGTGCTCATATCACTTGCTAAAAACAGACAGGCATTTGCCACATCTTCAGTAGAACCGCCTCTTTTTAATGGAATGGTTTCAATCCAGGTTTTTTTAACAGCCTCATCAAGAGTTGCAGTCATTTCAGTTTCTATAAACCCTGGAGCAATGGCGTTGCATCTAACATTTCTACTGCCCAATTCTTTGGCCATCGACTTAGTAAAACCTATCATACCAGCTTTAGATGCTGCGTAATTGGCTTGACCGGCATTACCAGTTACACCTACTACAGAAGACATATTGATGATGCTTCCAGCTCTATTTTTAAGGAAGGTTTTAAGACAAGCTTTGGTAAGATTGAATGTTGACTTAAGGTTGGTGCTTATTACATCATCCCATTGCTCTTCGGTCATTCTCATTAATAAGGTATCACGTGTGATACCAGCATTATTGATTAAAACATCTATGGTTCCGAAATCGGCTACAACTTGGTCCGCAAGCGCTTGAGCAGCATTAAAATCTGCGGCATCACTTTGGTAACCAATGGCTTTAACGCCGTATTTTTCATTTAGTTCTTTTTCGAAGGCTCTGGCTTTCTCAACCGAACTAGCGAAAGTGAAGGCGATATTAGAACCATTTTTAGCGAAAAGCTCAGCAATACCTTTACCGATGCCTCTACTAGCACCAGTAATCAAAGTTGTTTTTCCTTTAAGCATAGATGTTTTTTGTGTGCGAAATTACAGAAAATTGACCTAGAATGAGAATTCTATCAAAACTTTTTCGATTGGGATGTGGAATTCACTCTAAATTATTATTAAACCTTCGATTTTTACGATTTAAAACCTATCTAAAATAGAGTAAAAAGGATATGCCAAAATCCATAAGATTAAATTTCAAATCACTTCCTATACTTATTTAGTTCAGCATATACTACTTTTACAAATTGTGTATTGGTATTAGATCTTACATGGGTAACATATAAGTTTGTATTAATAAGCACATACTTACAATTAAAAGGATACAGATAGTCTAATTTTGAATCAATAAGAGTTTTTGAAAAAATAGACGAATCTTTAAATCTTATTATTTCCAACACAAAATCGGGCCCAGATGTTACCAAATCTTGTTTTCTTCTAAAATAGTATGACTTTATCTCAGCTATCATAGACATCTCTTTCTGACTCAAATCTTTTGAAAACGAATGAACTTTTGGGTCTATCAAATAAAAATATCTATTTCCATCAAAACTATGGTGTGTTGTTCTTAAATCTTGGTAAGCATACTTTGCCAATCTGTTTAATGATGTATCTGAATGAAAACCGAGAGAATCAATACATCTAAATAGACGTGACTCGATGCTTGGATTACCATTCTGATTAGAAATTGAGTCATTAATTGTTTCTACTTGTGTATTGTTGTAAACCAATGACTCCTCCTTCTTATTTTGTTTAGTAGAACAAGCAAAGAATAAAGTGATAATGAGAATATATGTTGACTTGAAAGTTATAATATGTTGCATTCTCTTCTGGTACTAGAATGGGTTAAAATAAATTTTAAATACTTGATACATTAAATTGGATAATTATGTAATAGTTTGAGAAAACCATCAGACCAAAACAGTTAAGCCAATCCGTATAACCAAATTAAACTAATCAAACCTAATTATCAAACTACTACTTTTAACTTTTTTGCCATTTAAATTAAATGAACCCAAATGAATATCTAATCCTTGATAAATATAGTTTGTATCTAATTTTAAGTCTGAATAAAACATATTTTTCTTAACTTCAACTAAGGTAAGCTTATAGTTAAAATCAGTCAAAGTGTCTAAATTTTTAAACTCAGAATTGAAGTTTAACCACCATTCTGGACCTTGATCAGTTGGTAAGCAGAAAGGTGATACATGAAAAGTATCACTTTTAATTAGACTGTCAAATTTATATTTTTCATTAAAAACATCTAAAACAACTGTTTTAATTGCACTTAAATCTTCATTTGAAATAAAAATCAATGATCCAGGCTGTGTTTCTGTCTTTAACACTTTGTTCTGACAACTCAAATGACTAAAAATTAATATAACTATGTATTTTTTCATAACATTATAATTTTAGAAATTTAAAACATTTAAAACCAAACGATGTATATACCAATAACTGGTAAAATCCTGTATTTAATTCAGAAATATCTAACGTTACATTTTTATTATTTAATTCTGTGAACTGTCTTTCATATTGAAGCTTTCCTTCCATTGATAGAACTGAAAAAGTAATACTATTTTTACTTGAAATGTCAAATTCTGGTATTGAAATATAAATTAGTTCTTCAGTTGGATTTGGATAAATCATCCATTTTCCAAAATCCATTTCAGCAATAAAATTTAAATTATTTGAGCATAATGAGGAATCTTCAGATACACATACATCATCAATATAATAATAAGACCAATCTGAGAACTTTGAGTTATCCTCTTGTATTTCAATGAGACTGTCTGAAAAAAAGTTTCCAATCAATATGTACTCATAACTTGAATCTGCAATAAAACTTCCACTAATTGTTTTCCAATTTATAGTATCATTGTTTATTATTTTGGAGTAAACTTTGGAACTGTTTTTATAAACTATTTTATGTATATCATTCGAATGGGTAATATTTAAAGTTGAAAATGTAACTCCAAGCTTATTAGTAGCATATCTGGTATTATTTGCTCTATTATATTTAAAACTAACATAGTACTTTTTCCCTTTTATTAATGAGTTACTTAATTTAGAAATTATTATCTCCCTTTGATCTGTTGATAATGAAGAATATACAATCAAGCCAGCGTATGCATTTCCTGAACCAGATTTTTGATAGCCCCAATCGTTTGATGGTACTCCCGAATCAGGATTTTTACAACAAAAATAATCTGGAGTATTAATTGCCGATTTCCAACCAATACATGCATCTATCTGTCCTAATGTTTTAGGGCAATACAATGAATCTTCAAACGATGAATTTACGACTAAATTTTGTGCTCCAAGGTCTAAGACCCAAAATATAACAAATAAAAAAAGCGTTTTTTTATCATTAAAGAATTTCATTTTAACTCGTGTGTAAAATGCCTGACGTTGTATATATTTTATTATAGTTTATAGTTTTAATTCTGCAGTCTACTTACATCTGCCTTTTTAATTTCATCGCAAAATGCCTTATCCCCGCTTCGTCAAACTCCGGACCGTAGGTCTCAAAGCCTAGCTTTTCATAAAATGGTACAGCATGTAGCTGAGCGTGCATCATCACTTTATCCGCTAATGGTAAATCTTCTAATACGGCTCTTACTAAGGCCGCTCCTACTCCCTTACCTCTGTGGTCTTTGTCTACGGCAAATCGTTCTAATTTGATAATGCCCTTGTCTTTGAATCGCCACCTTGCTGTGCCCGCAACAATGCCATCTACATACGCAATAAAATGCGTACACCTATGGTCGTCATCGTCGTATTCTTCTGATGGATCAACCACTTGTTCTACCACAAACACTCTATGTCTAATATCAAATGCCGCTTGCTTCTGCTCTGCCGTTTTAATCTTTTTTACTTCTATCATTGGTTTTAAATTTTGCTATAAAAAACGACCAACTGCCAAGCCATTTTCTTTTTTGTAAATACGCTAAATCGTTTTGGTAAGCATACGCCTCTAACTCAAAACTTATTGACATATATGCCTGATGATGCTTGAAACCATTGCCAAACATCGCTACCCAGTATTCAATAAAATACCAAATGTAATATGGTACAATCAATAATTCTAATTGCTGTCTATGGTGTATGCGCTCGTGATTCATCACTCTGGCATCTGCCTTATACGACTTATCTCTAATAATGATAAATGGCCATAAAGCCATTGCAGTTACTCTTTTGTTGCGCAATGTTAGAATATCCAACAAAGTTTCACTGGCAATCACCATTATCCGTTGCCTTCGTTTTGTTTTTGCTCTTGTTCTTTTTTAAGTCGCTCTTCTTCCTCTCTTCTCTTACGTCTCTCTTCGCGCTCTTTCTCTATCATCTGTTGCAACTTCTCTTCTTCGGTCATCTCTTTCTCGCCCGGTTTTTTCTGACTGTTAATGGCCTCCTGAGCTTTCTTTGTCAAACTGTCTTTAAGTTGGGTAATAACCAATTTCAAACTATCTGACTCACTCAATAACACTTTGTTCTTTTGCTTTTCAGCTGTCAAAGCATTGGTTGATACATCCAAATCTTTTTGCAATCCTTTAGTCTCCAAAAACAAAGAATTGTTCTCGTCGTTCAAAGATTTTTTCTCCTGTTCTAATGTTTCAATTTTTGATTTTTGAGTGCTTACCATATTGGTCAAATTGATGATGATATCACCATCTTCATTGCCCTTCTCTATGCCAGCTTTAAAATCTTTTAGCTTTTGCATTTCTTCTTCGTTGATGGCCAACTTGGTTTTCAAATCTTCGTTTTCAACTTCCAATTCCTCTACTCGTACAATCAATCTTGCTTTCGCTCCAAGCAAAGCTGTATCGGATGTTTTAACTCCACCACCACCATTTTCACACAACTTCAATTTGGTTCTTAATTCGTCAAGTTCCTTGTCTTTTTTATTGATTTGGTCTTTGAGTTTAACTATGATTTGTGTAAACGATTCTTCAATTGATTTTTGGTCATTTGTCGGCAATGTATTCAAATCCTTTTTCTCCTCACCCATGATTTTTAGGTAATCAAATTTCACTTTGCTATCTGTTCCAACATAGATTCCAATTTTACCTTTGTTGAGTTCGATATCAGTAAAAGATTTGAGGTATTGACCATTGATGTATAAATCGTATACTTTGTCGTAAGTCTTTACTGTAATAATATTATCAAGTTTTGTGATGACATTGCTAGCTTTAAACCATCCACTTCCATTGCCAATTAGGGGCGTTTGTTTGTCTTTTGTGATTTTTAGAATTCTATATTCTCTTTTTTGATTGATTTCAACCAAAATTCCCCCACTGGTTTCAGCCTGAGCCATCATCACCAAACCAGCACTTTGCTTTTTGTTTTTGTGCTCGCTAAATGTAATACTAGCCTCTAAATGAAAGGCGGTATACTCTTCTGTTGAGTTGGAGAATAAGTAGTAACCAGACTTTTTAGACTTTCGGTATAACTCGTAATAGCCATTTTGCGCAATAAATAAATTGTCTGCATTGAATGTGCTGTTCCAAGTCTTTTCAACCTGATTGAACGGCTCGTCAAGCAACAGCTTAGTGAATTCTTTGTTAACCTCTTGCCCAAAAGCAAAAATTCCGGTGCTACACATCCAAATTAGAAATAATTTCTTCATCTTTGCAATTGAATCCTAATGGAGCAAAATTAATATAATTTACCCAAATGAACCCTTGTTTTAAATTTTTATTCCCTTTACTGTGTGTTTTTACCCTTACATCTTGTTCTAATGATTTGGACGTATTAGCTGATTACAAAGAATCGGCCTCTGTATACGCTTTACTAGACCCAAATGCTTCACTACAGTTTGTTAAAATCAACAAAGTCTTTGTTAACTCTAATGCCAAAGCATCTGATGTAGCAAAAATTGCTGATTCGCTTTACTTTGATACCATTGCCCCAGAACTCATTGAAAACGGCACTGGCAGAAGAATTCCTCTATTCAAAGCCAATATCTTATTAAAAGACAGTGGCACTTTTGCTAACTCTCCTAACTACCTTTATGTTACAAACGAAAGGATATACAGCAATCAAACCTATCGCTTAGAAATCAAATTGCCTAATACCAATACTTTGATTACCTCTGAAACCAATGTTGTAAGTTCTCCATTTGTACAACAACCGGTAAGTTTGTTTCAAAGAGTCATCACCATACAGCCAACAGGCACCATGCCTATTGCGTTTCAAGCACCTGTTAAAGGCAAAATATACGATGCGTATTTGTATTTCAACTACATCGAAGTTGATAAAGCTGATACCAATATCAAAGTGACAAAGACCATCAGTTGGAAAATCATGCGAAGCGTTAGATCTCTGTCTGACAAAGGCACAGAGTTCATCATTCAAAGAATTCCTGGTGCATCATTTTACGATTTGTTATTGACCAATATTCCATCAAATCCAAATGTGTTCAGACGCTTTACAACTTGCGAAATGATATTGGTTTCTGGCAACTTAGAATTGGATACCTACATACAAGCATCTACCCCTTCAATAGGCATCGTACAAAAACAAAGCGATTACACCAACATTAAAAATGGCATTGGTTTATTTGCATCAAGGAACAGCATGTACATTGATCAAATCACCATTTCAGAATTGACCAAAACCATCATCACCAGTGATGACTACTACAAGAAGATGGGTTTTGTGAAATAGATCAAACTCTACATTTCTGTCAATATTTCCGACATTCTGTCACGATTTTTCTACTAAAAGTGTAAAAACGCCATAAAAAAGCATTTCAAATTCGTATGGCATTAGGTTTGAAAACCCATTAATATCAATTTGAAATAATTTTATATGAGCAAAATAATAGGTATAGACTTAGGAACAACAAACTCTTGCGTTTCAGTAATGGAAGGCAACGAGCCTGTGGTAATTGCCAACAGCGAAGGCAAACGTACCACTCCGTCGGTAGTCGGCTTTATGAAAGACGGCGAACGCAAAATTGGTGACCCTGCAAAACGTCAGGCAATTACCAACCCTAGAAACACCATCTTTTCAATCAAAAGATTCATGGGTAACAACTTCGACCAAGTGGCAATGGAAACAGGTAGAGTTCCTTATGAAGTGGTTAAAGGTGACAACAACACTCCAAGAGTAAAAATCGATGACCGCCTATACACCCCTCAAGAAATCAGTGCTATGATTCTTCAAAAAATGAAGAAAACAGCTGAAGATTATCTTGGAACTGAAGTTAAAGAAGCTGTTATAACTGTGCCTGCATACTTCAATGATGCACAAAGACAAGCTACTAAAGAAGCTGGCGAAATCGCTGGTTTAAATGTTAGAAGAATCATCAACGAGCCTACTGCCGCGGCATTGGCTTACGGTTTAGATAAAAAACACAGCGACATGAAAATTGTAGTGTTCGACTGTGGTGGTGGAACACATGACGTATCGGTACTAGAACTTGGTGATGGTGTATTCGAAGTAAAATCTACCGATGGTGATACCCACTTAGGTGGTGACGATTTCGACCAAAAAATCATCGATTGGTTGGTGCAAGAGTTCAAAGACGAAAACAGTGGTTTGGATCTTAGCAAAGACCCAATGGCTCTTCAACGTTTGAAAGAAGCAGCTGAAAAAGCTAAAATCGAATTGTCTTCTACTACAAGTTCAGAAATCAACTTGCCTTATATTATGCCTGTTGATGGTATTCCTAAACACTTAGTAAGAAGTTTAACCAGAGCTAAATTTGAACAATTGGTTGACGACCTAGTTCAAAGAACCATAGAACCATGTAAATCTGCTCTTAAAAATGCAGGTTACAGTACTTCAGATATTGACGAAATTATTTTAGTTGGCGGTAGCACTCGTATCCCTGCTGTTCAAGCTGCAGTTGAAAAATTCTTCGGAAAATCGCCTTCTAAAGGTGTTAATCCTGATGAAGTTGTAGCAATTGGTGCAGCTATCCAAGGTGGTGTGTTGACTGGTGAAGTTAAAGATGTATTGTTGTTAGACGTTACTCCGCTTAGCTTGGGTATCGAAACCTACGGTGGAGTTATGACCAAATTAATCGAGGCTAACACAACCATTCCAACCAAAAAGAGCGAAACTTTTAGTACTGCTAGCGATAACCAACCTAGTGTTCAGCTGCACGTATTACAAGGTGAAAGACCAATGGCAAAAGACAACCGTACCATCGGTATGTTCAACCTAGATGGTATCCCACCAGCTCAAAGAGGTGTACCTCAAATTGAAGTAACTTTCGATATCGATGCCAATGGTATCCTTAACGTTAGCGCTAAAGACAAAGGCACTGGTAAAGAGCAAAAAATCAGAATCGAAAGTTCAAGCGGATTAAGCAAAGACGAAATCGAAAGAATGAAACGTGAGGCTGAAGCAAACGCTGAAGCTGATTTGAAAGCAAAAGAAGAAATCGAAAAACTTAATGCTGCTGATACTTTGGTGTTTACATCTGAGAAAAACTTGAAAGAGTATGGCGATAAAATCCCAGCAGAAAAGAAACAAGCTATCGAAGATGCTTTAGCTCAATTGAAAACTGCTCATCAAAATAAAGATGTAACTGCCTGTGATACAGCTTCTGAAGCTTTAAACAAAGCTTGGGAGGCCGCTAGTCAGGACATCTACAATGCTCAACAAAACGAACAAGCTCAAGGAGCAAACGCAGGTGATGGTCAAAGTAATAATACCAACACTGGCGCTGGTGCCGATGTTGAAGATGTATCTTTTGAAGAAGTAAAGTAAGTTTACCCTAGTATAAAACAAAAAGCCCTGAATTTCAGGGCTTTTTTTGTTAGTGTTATGTAACTTTAGTTCTTAAATGGTAGTGTTTAATGTCAAGCCGTACGACTTGGTGATGCAAAGATGTATCAAATATTCCGCTACCACCCCCCTAATTTACCAAAAGTGGTTTTCAATATGCAAAAAAGAGGTTCTGTTTAATTTCAACTTATTTAATATGTATGGAAATGCAATAATGACAAGACAAAAGGCTATTTTTTATAGATGAAAATGTGACATTTTTTTTACATATTTGCCTAGTGAGATTTAAATTAATTTGTGTATCGCTTCTTGTGTTTTGCTTCAGTAACATCAAAGCTCAAGAACAGGTATATAAATTTTTTACCATAAAAGAAGGTCTACCTACCAATAACATCTTTAAAATAAAATTCGACAACAAAGGTTTTTTATGGATAGCTCACGACAATGGTATCAGCAAATACGATGGATTTACATTTAAAAATTACATCAGTCCACTTCAAAAATCAAACGTTTACACCGATATCTTTATTGGTCCAGATGGAAAGATTTGGGTAACCAATCTTGGCCTTCAAGCATTTTACATCGAAAACGATGAGATGGTTCTGTTTAAATCGTTTGAACTCAACTTTCCGCCTTCTACTCTGAAAATTGGTTTTTTGAAAAACGGTAATATGATTTTCAATGCCGAAGGTGGTTTAATTGAATACGACGTAAAAACAAAAAAAGAACACAAATACAGTTTACAAAATACCATTCAGTACTTTGCAGTCAATAAAGACACAGTATATTTTACTGGCAATTACAATAAAAAACTCATCAAATTCCACAATGGTAGATTCGACTCAACAGATAATTTTGCGCCTTATTCAGTCATATATGTTGACGATAGCACCATTGTGTCGACATACAACACAGCCAAAGAGTTGTTTATCAGATATGGAAAAAACTATGAAAAATCAATGGTTACCAGCTTTAATTTTAATTACAATTACTCTGAAAGATTTGGCAATGACTTATACATCTTCACTACAGGTAGTGTTTTTAAGGTGCCATTGCAAGATCGAAAATTTGAAATTAAGCAACTTTTTGATGGCAGGAGCTACACGCATTTTGCAAAAGACAATTTAGGCAATTCTTGGTATTCTACTTTAAACGATGGTATCATTTTTATGCCAGCAAGTAAGGTAACACGTATTGAAGTAAATGAATTTTCTAACTTTATTAAACTTGTACAATTTAGAAACAAAGCTTTGGGTATCACTCAAGACAATGTGCTTTATGATTTAACCCAAGATTCTATGAGAAAAATCATGGACTTAAATGCTGAATTTGGACATAAACCTGTAATAGTCTGCAAAAATTTAAACAACAGATATATCCTCATAGGCAATAGTCGATTCATTCTTATTGATTCAAATTACAAATACAAACCATACATTCAAGAATTGGCGATGAAAGATGCCAGTATAGACAATAAAGACTATCTCTACATGGCTACTACTGGAAATATATTCTATCACAAATTCAACGAGGTAGTTAAAAACAAATTTGCTAGTCAATTAAAGTTTAATACTCTTGACAATGAAATCAAAAGAATTAACATCATAGGTAGGTTCACAAATGTTAGATATGATACCATCAATCAAGTATTATATTTTGGTGGTGTGCCTGGCTTATTCAGCGTAAAAGACAGGAAAAATCCAGTTGAAATAAAAGATGGGAACAATCAAATATTCTCAACTTTTATGGAATATCATCCGCCATTTGTTATAGTTGGAACCATTCAGTCAGGTATATATATGCTGAAAGATGGTGCCATTTTTAAACATTTTGACAACTTTAACAGTACCATCGGAAATACCATCATCAAAATTAAATTTTATAAAAATTCAATTTGGATACTGAGTACCCGTGGTTTACACGCCATCAATTTACAAAACTTCAATATCCAATCATTTTCCTATATCGGAGCAGTAAACCTATTTAATTGTAGTGATTTTACTATCAACAACGATGTCTTATATTTGATTACCGGACAAAAACTTTACAAAGCAGACATTCGAGAAATTAGAAAAAATGCACCGAGAATACCAATGTACTTTAAATACATTTCTACTGGTGGAAGTAAAAATTACAACTTAACAGATTTGGAATTTGACTACAACCAAAACTCATTCGAAATCGGAATTGAGAGTCCAGCTGCATCAGTTTTAGGAAATGTTGAATACCAATATCGAATTAATAATAATGCTTGGTTGTCTCTCAAAAACAATCAAAGAGAACTATACTTGAGTCAGCTTTCACCCGGTACATATACTTTAAGTATTCGTCAAATAGGCATACCAAAATTGTACACCTTGACCTTTAAAATCAAAGGTCCATTTTGGGACAACTGGTGGTTTTATGCCTTATTGATAGCTGTTTTTGTCCTTATTTTGATTTTGTTGTACATCAATAGAATCAACAATATCAGAACAAAAACAAATGCAGAAATTGAAAAATTCAAGTTAGAAAAAGCCTTACAGTTGAATGTATTGAGTAGCATTCGGTCGCAAATGAATCCTCATTTCTTATTCAATGCATTAAATACCATTCAGAGCTACATTTATTTGAATGACAAAAAGCAAGCCATCAATTATTTGGGTAAATTTTCGGTTCTTACCCGTAAAATCTTAGAAGAATCAAACCGGGAAACCATATCTCTTGCTGAAGAAATTGAAACACTTGACCTATATCTTCAATTAGAAAAAATGCGTTTCGAAAACACCTTAGAATATCAAATCAAATTAGAAGGCATCAGGTTTACCGAGCAAATTAAAATACCACCTATGTTAATTCAACCTTATGTTGAAAATGCCGTAAAACACGGATTGATGCATAAGTCTAACAATAGGCATCTAAACATCACGTTTAAATACATAGAAGCTGATAAAATGCTAGAAGTCTATATTGAAGACAATGGCATTGGTCGGAAACGTTCTGAAGAAATCAATTCCAAGCGAAATGCTGCACATAGATCGTTCAGTACCAGAGCCAACAAGACAAGATTGGATATTTTGAATAGTGATAGAACCAACCCAATTAGCATCAAAGTAACAGACAAGATGGACGAATTCAATAATTCTACTGGAACATTGGTGCAAATCAATATCCCTGTTTTATAAATCAGAAGAGGGTATTAATAAATTTTAAACGTAATAGCGGCAATAAAAATACAAATTTGAATGGTGTTAAGAGCAATCATTATTGATGATGAGATTAGAGCAGTGAAAATGCTTCAGGCAATTTTAGAAGATACTTGTTCTGAAGATGTCGAAGTACTGGCAACTTGTCAAGATTTACCAGAGGGTGTTAAAGCCATAAAAAAGCACAAACCCAATTTGGTATTTTTAGACATAGAAATGCCAGGGTATAGTGGACTCCAAATCTTGGATTTTTTTAATGAAGAAGAAATTGATTTTGAAATAGTGTTTACAACCGCTTACAATGAATTTGCATTGCAAGCATTTAAGTTGTCTGCTATAGACTATCTGTTGAAACCAATTCAACCTGAATTGATCAGAGAAGCGGTAAACAGAGTGATAAGTAAACACAACAAAGCAGAAAATATTTTGAAATACTCTGCTTTAAAACAAAATTTAGAGGTAGAAAACTCTAAAAAAATAGCGGTAGCAATCGGGCAATCCATTAAGTTCTTAGACATTGATGACATCGTTTTTATTAAAGCTGAAGGAGCCTATTCGGAAATTGTTTTAAAAGACGATTCCAAAATATTGGTGAGTAAAAACTTAAAACATTTTGAAGATGCTCTTACGATTTCGAAAAACTTTATCAGAGTTCATAAATCGTATTTAATCAATTCAAAATATGTCAATGAATATGTAAAAAGTGATGGCGGATACTTGATATTAAAAGACAAATACGAAGTAAGTATAACCCACGACAAAGTGGACAAACTTCTTTCAGTATTAGGCGCAGGATAATAGTATGTATATTTTTCTTATAGTTTAAGTTAAGGGGTCTCGTCAACCCCTTTTCTTTTTTTAAAAACCATACAACATCTTCATCACCTTAAACACCTTGGTGTTTTGATGTGTGCCTTTTAAAAATTCTGCACCCGGACCGAAAGCATAAACTGGCACCATAATCCCTGAATGATGTGTACTGCTGTAGTGGTGTTGTATACTGCGTTTCTTTAAATCACCTGCATCTAATGAAAGTCCTCCCGTTTCGTGGTCGGCTGTTACAATTACCAATGTGTTACCGTCTTTCTTTGCAAAATCTAAAGCCGATTTCACTGCTTTGTCAAAATCGACTAATTCGGTAACCGTATAATTAAAATCTGTGTCATGTCCGCCCCAATCAATTTGACTACCTTCCACCATTAGAAAAAACCCTTTTTTATTTTGTGATAAATGTTCAATGCCTTTGTCAGTTGCCCTTTTCAGCCAATCACCTCTACCTTCTACTTTTGGCGGATGAATGCTATCGTTAAAAAACCAGCATTGTTTTTTTGCAGCATCATATTTTTCCAATGTCATACCAGTGCTAATAGCATAGCCGTCATTCATTAACTTTGAAACATCAAAATAAGGTTTTCCAGTTCCCGCAATAAAATCAATGCCTTTGCCGTATAAATCTCCTGCAATTTCTTTGTGCATTTCTCTGTGTTTCTGATGAGCAAAGAAAGAAGCCGGTGTAGCATGTGTTATACTGCAGGTAGAAATTAGACCGGTAGACAAACCATTTCTTTCTGCTAATTCTAGAATTGTAGCTCTTAATAAAGTATCAACTCCAACTCCAATAGCTCCATTGTATGTTTTTTCACCAGTGCTATAAGCAGTTGCACCAGCAGCACTGTCGGTTATATAATCGTTCGCAGATGAAGTTTGCAACAACCCTATCTCAACAAATTCATCTAATGTCAATCCTCCAAACATAAATGACGCAGCTGAAATCTGAGCCAAGCCCATTCCATCACCAATCAAAAGTATAATGTTTAATGGCTTCTTTGATTTTTCTGCAAGAATTTTTGCACCACCTTTACAATTGATAAACAATAAGATAGCTGCCATTAAGCTCGCAAAATATTTATGTTTTAATGTCATATTGCAAATTTGGCCTATTTCATACAAAATAATTCACCTTCAGTGACTTTTTTTTTGAGCATTTGATAACGACTTTTAATTTTGGTATATGAAATACAAAACATGTGTAGAATGTCATAGAGAAATCAATGGCAGAAGCGACAAAAAGTTTTGTGATGACGGCTGCCGTAACACCTATCACAACAGACAAAATAGCTTAAGAAGCAACAATATGAAAAGGGTAAATTGTATCTTGAAAAAAAATCGAAAGATAATAAAAGACATTTCTCCTTCTTACGGCCGACTTAAATTACCTGCAAAATCATTAGAACTTAAAGGATTTGATTTCAATTATGTCACAAAGTTTGAGCTGAAGGAAAATACATTTTACCAATTCTGCTATGATGTATCTTACACCATTGCAGAAGATGGTTCTTGCGAATTGTATATACCTAAGCTTGTTTGATGGATTTTAGCCAGTTTGAGAGGAGTTCTAATCCGTAATCTGTCAGTATGGCTTCTGGATGGTATTGGATGCCCGTAATCGGCAAATTGACGTGTTTAAAACTCATACACTCTCCTTCTATTGATTGTGCCGTAGATTCTAATTCTTTGATACCCTTAATATCTAAAACCAAACTGTGGTAACGGCAAACGTTGAATGGATTGGGAATTCCTTCGTAGATGCCCGACTCATCAGTAGAAATATTTGATACTTTGCCATGCATAGGTCGTTTAGCTAAGTGCAATTTTGCACCAAAATATTCTCCAATTGCCTGGTGACCTAAACATATGCCTAAAAATGGGAATTTGTCTATCAACATTGGCAACACTTCCATTAAATTTCCTGAAGCATGTGGCGTATTTGGTCCTGGTGATATCACCACTTTGTCAAATCGAAATGTAGAAATATTCGATGGGTGTATCTCATCGTTTTTTAAAACCAGCACCTCTTCTCCCAACCTAAGAAAATAATCTCTAAGATTGTAAGTAAAAGAATCGTAATTGTCAATCAGCAATAACATTGCTTCATGTGAAATTAATAAGCTCTTGCGTTGTTGCCTTCCATGAAGTAAATGAAAGCTCTATTGGTTATTTTAACACCTCCTGGAGTTGGAAAATCACCTGTAAAATACCAGTCCCCAGTATGGTTTGGACATGCTACATGTAAATCGTCTACTGTTTGGAAAATAATCTCCACTTCAGGCTCAAAATTTTCTGGTGTTACAATCTCTGCAACCTTATCAGAAATTTCTTTTTGTGTGAAGTTTTTATATAGCTCTATCACTTGGTTCTTCATGTCTTCAACTGGCTTTTGCATCTCAGCCAAACACAATTGATAAGTTTCTTGTAATTTGTGCTCTAAGCCTCTATCTTTCAATAAAGCCAACAATGCTCTAAATGCCACAAAGTCTTTCAACCTGCTCATGTCAATACCGTAACAATCTGGAAACAATATCTGTGGAGCACTTGAAACTACTATGATTTTCTTTGGTTTCAATCTACCAAGTATTTTGAGAATACTGGTCTTCAATGTTGTTCCTCTAACGATAGAATCATCGATAATAACCAAGGTATCTTGATTAGGTCTGATTACACCATAAGTAACGTCATAGGCATGACCAACGATGTCTTCTCTGTCATTGTCATTGGTAATAAATGTGCGCATTTTAGCGTCTTTCACCAATATCTTTTCTCTTCTGATTCTATACGTTAATATCTCTTGTATTCGCTCTTCTGTCAAGGTATCTTTCTCTTTCATCAAGACTTCAGAACGTCTTATTTTCAGCCAGTCGTTGATACCATCTATCATGCCATAAAATGAAGTAGCGGCAGTATTTGGGATATAAGCGAATACTGCATTTTCTATATCATAATTTAGAGCATCTAATACTTTAGGCGCTAATAATTTGCCCAAAGTTTTTCTCTCTGCATAAATGTCAGCATCATTGCCTCTTGAGAAATAAATTCTTTCAAATGAACAAGCTTTGTTTTCTTTTTGCTCAAGAATTCTTGTTTCTGCATAAGAACCATCTTTTTGAATGATCAATGCACAACCTGGTGTAACTTCTTTGATTTGGTGATAAGACACATTGAATGCCGTTGCTATTGCTGGACGCTCACTAGCAACTACCAACAATTCGTCGTTGGCATACCAAAATGAAGGTCTGATACCATTTGGATCTCTCATTACGAAAGAAGCACCATGACCAATCATACCTACCATATTATAACCACCATCAGTGCGTTTGAAAGCATTTTTTAGAATACTTTCAACATTGAGATGTTCTTTGATTTTTTGTGTGATTTCAAAATTTGAATACCCTTCTTTTTTGAACTGCTTGAAAAGTCTCTCGTTTTCTTCATCCAAAAAGTGACCAATTTTTTCTAGCATGGTCACGTTATCACTAATTTCTTTAGGTTGCTGACCCAATTCAATTAGCTGAGTAAATAGCTCATCTACGTTTGTTAAATTGTAGTTACCTGCTAACACCAAGTTTCGACACATCCAGTTGTTTTGACGCAGGAATGGATGTAAATTTTCTAAACTGTTTCCTCCGTGTGTACCATATCTTAAGTGACCTAATAGCAACTCGCCGGCGTATGGAAAATGCTCTTTTAGATACAGTGCATTGTTCAAATTGTCGGGGTCTAGCTCTAGTAAATTTTGGTTGACTTCCTCAAAGATATCTGCAACTGGATTTTTAGAATTTGAACGTTTTCTGGCTAGATAACGCTGACCAAATTGAGGGTCTAATTTGATAACTCCTATCCCTGCACCATCCTGACCACGGTTGATCTGCTTAGCCATTAATAGCTGCAGTTTTTTTAGTCCGTAGAATGGCGTACCATATTTTTCAGTAAAATACTCGAGGGGTTTTAGAAGCCTTATAAATGCAACTCCGCATTCGTGTTTTATGGCATCACTCATTGTTTGAAATTCGTCGCAAAGATACGCAAATTAATGTATATTTAATATAAGCGCAGACTATTAAGTTATAACTAAAAATCAGATATCTTAAAATTCAACCCTTCAATCGTCCCAACCTTACAAGGTTGATTTCTTCAAGATTTCAACCTTACAAGGTTGGAAAAAGTCAAAATTCAACCTTACAAGGTTGCCAACCTCCGACGTTACGACCTCCGATGTTACGACCTCCGACGGCGGGCAACCTGAAGTCAGCGACGAAGGAATCTCTTAAATTGAATCCAGTTAGTCGCTGCCACAGGTGATGCAGCCATCATTGTTTGCTGATATTGCTGTAGCTCGGCTGCCCGAATAAATTCATTCAAGTGCCTTACTTGTATTTGCCAGGCGTTAGCCAACAAATTCCTTTACTCGGGAAATGCCCTAAGTACAGTTTGAACTATTTCTAAATGATACTGACTGTTTCTCTTTTGTGACTTCCCACAACCCTTGTTCGATACCTCAAACGGTGCGGGATGTTCGCTTAGCTCCCATTTGACTTTTCTCTACTTCAAAAGCTCATTAACCAATTGCGGCAATGCCTTGGCTGCCGTGCTTTGAATGACCCTCAATCGCGGCATCTTCATGTCTGTATGACGGTTCGGATCAATTAAAAATGTTTGACATGTTGCTTTGGTGTAATGTATCAATCCAGCAGCCGGATATACTTCTAATGATGTTCCAACTACAATCAAGTAATCGGCCTCTGAAACAATTTCTACAGCTTTCTCTATCATTGGAACAGCTTCTCCAAACCATACTATATGTGGTCTTAACAAAGTCCCTTTAGGACATTTTGTTCCATAAGGTTTCGCATCATAACCTACTTCATATACATCACTTTCATAAACAGTACTGCGCATCTTTGTTAATTCACCATGAAGATGCAATATCATTTTACTACCCGCTCTTTCGTGCAAATCATCTACATTTTGTGTTATAATTATGGTATTGAACTTTTCTTCAAGATGCTTTAATGCTATATGTCCAGCATTCGGATAAACTGAGGCTAGTTGCACTCTGCGCTGATTGTAAAATTCTGTTACAAGCTTTGGGTCTTTTCTCCAACCTTCAGGACTGGCGACAGACATTACATCATGACCTTCCCACAAACCATCAGCATCTCTAAAGGTTTTGATACCACTTTCGGCACTCATTCCAGCGCCACTTAAAACTACTACTGTTTGCATTTACTTTGAAAAGAGTTCAGTAAATGTACGACATTTTCCAATAAAATGTTTCCATACGATACTACCTTTCAATACTTCATTAGAATAATATGCCTGGTTGCCATTCACAACAACACGCTTAGATTTCCAATAGCTTAACTTTAAAATAAAATGTCTGTGAGCCGCAGCTATGGCTTTAAAATCGCCAGTTTTACCCTGAAATAAAAATCTATAAGCTGCCACATGATCCAACAACAACCTGAAACAAATTACCCAAAACACTTTGCCCTTTGGAAGATTTTTTAACAATAAAATCAACCCATTTCTAAAATTGTAATATGTCTTTCTAGGATTGGATTTTTGCAAGGTTCCTCCCCCTACATGGTAAATAATGCTTGCCGGACTCACCCAAATTTCGTGTCCATGATTTTGTAAACGCCAACACAAATCAATCTCTTCCATGTGAGCAAAGAAGTCTTCATCTAAGCCTCCAACAGAATGGTAAACATCCGCTTTAATAAACAATGCCGCTCCGCTTGCCCAAAATACTTTTGTATTGTTATTGTATTGACCATTGTCGGATTCAAGACTCTCAAATATTCTACCTCTGCAAAATGGAAAACCGTATCGGTCAATATACCCACCAGAAGCGCCAGCATATTCAAATTGAGTACGGTTGTGCTCGGCTATTAATTTCGGTTGAACAGCAACTATATTGCTATTAGTTTTAACCAAATCAACCATGGGTTGCAGCCAGTTTTTATCAACTTCAACATCGCTATTTAACAACACATAATAATCTGTGTCTATTTCTTTTAATGCTCTATTGTAACCACCTGTAAAACCATAGTTCTTATCCAATTGAATCAATCGAATACTGGGATAATGCTTTTGTAAGAATTCAACAGAATCATCGGTAGAAGCATTGTCTGCCACTACTATTTCAAAATTATCGTATTGTGTTGCAATTACAGAAGGTAGAAAGCGCTCTAAAAAACCTCTGGTATTAAAATTTAATATGACTATTGATACCTTTATACCCATTATGCTTTTTCTGCCTCCGATTGATTGTCTTGTTTTATTTCGAAGGGCACAAAAACAAATTGAGCGCCATGTTCTGTTACCAGAAAAATGCAACATTGTTGCTCAGGGTCTTTATAAGCTGATTTAAATTTCTCTACATTTTTTGGTAAAATTACTTGCTTTTCGACCAATTCTTCTAAAGTTGTTGCCTGTATCGTAAAATTGGTATCCAATTCCTCTCGGTCGAGAATCACTTCGCCCAGCTTTACTTCAGCTTGATGCGCTATAAAGACAGGATACTTGCTATATCCCTCAGCTATGATGTCGCTGCTCACCTCTTTAATAGAATCTTTAAAGAAGTTTAAGTCTAACCTCAAAGTGTTTAAATAGCTTTTAAGCATCTCTTCTGTCATCATAATCTGCAAATTTACAACATTCCCTCTTCTTCATCAACTTTGCTACCAGGCAAGTTATCAGTGATATGGGTCTCTTTTTTCAAATAGTATTTAACAAAATTGCACCAGTGACAATACTCATCACCGCAACCTTCTTCAAAATCATGTGCTTTAATTCTTAAATACGTATCCTTAATTTGATTTTTTACTATTTCAGCATCTTCTGGTTTGATAAAGAACTCCGCTTTGTGAAACTTCCCATGCTTATCAGGTTCTACAAAATCCATTTCACCTCGTAACATTTCCCATTTTTTCTCGGTGTAATTGGCAATCAATAAATGGTAAAACACCATCTGTCTCCAATAATCACCACCGTATTCATCTTCGTAACTACCAATTTTTGTAGTACTTCCAGGTTCCTTGCATTTCTTGAGCGCTTTCTCATAGTCTCCAGTTTTAAAATCGATAACATAGGCTTCATTACCATTGAAAAGTATTTTATCCAATTTACCTTTAACTGGAATACCTCCTATTTCTATATGCGTCATATTCTTTTCTACCACATACACTTCCTCTTTTAGCCACTCGTCTTTATAGTGGTTATAGTATTTCTCTAGAATATCCTTGCCATGGTCTTGATACCTTTTTAAACTTTGCTTCGTAAAACTATCCCTATTGCTTCTCATCTCAGTATTAAAAAATCCTATATACTCATCTACACTCGGCAAAACTTTTGTATCTGTATATTTTCTAAATAATTCTTCCATGGCTTTATGAATCGCTGTTCCAAATGACGCACTCTCACTTTTAGCACTTGGCACTTTAAGGACATGACTAAAATAAAAACTAATTGGACATTTTAAATAACTGTTCAAATGCGTAGCAGACAGTGTGTAGTTTTCGAGCAATACATCCAAATAATCATGGTCTAACAATTCGAAATCCGGAACACTATCAAATCTATAATACAATTGCTCAAATTCTAATATGTCCTTTTCATCAATTTCTGGACTGGATTCACGCAGGCCTGTCAAAGATTCCAATTCTGCTATAAACTGTAATTTACTTACTTCTTTACCTTTCAAATCATTCCTATAAAAAGTTAAATACAATCCCCTTTTTGCCCTTGTCATACCAACATACATCAATCTTCTCATCTCCTCAATTTCTATTTCTTCTTTGGCGTTGTTCATGTATTTACTCAATCCAAAATCTCGACTTCCTCCGGTTTTTTTCATCCACTCACTATCGATACACCTGATGATAAATACATGCTCAAACTCTAATCCCTTACTGCCATGTAAAGTCATCAAATTAACACTATCTGGTACATGTAATACCTGTGTGGCATCTATTGACAATTCAAAGGTGTTATAAGTATCTACAACCTCAATAAAATCTTGAAGAGTCATATCCGGATTCTTTGCTGCTTCATCTTTTACAAAATCAAAGAAGGTACGCAACATCTGCATCTGCCAACGTTTGTCATCAGCCTTCATTACATAAGAAAGAATGCCACCTTTTGCAATCAAAAATTCTATCAATTGAGGGACCGTTACATTGACTGATTCTTTTATCCAAAACTCTAAATCTGCAGACAATCTTTTAATCTCAACTTTAGAGCCATGGCCAGATTGACTAGAAAACAAATCCTGTTGACCGCCAATTTTATCACTCAAATAATCCCTCCACTTTTTGTTCTTGATTTCAGCACTTATTTTGGCTAAATCCAATGGATGAATATCGTAAAAATCGTAATTTAAAATTTCAAAAATATAAGCTTCTCCTGAATAAGGTTTGAGTCTTTCAGCATTGATATACTTTAAAATTGTCATGAACTTTTTGATCAAAAGTTCTTTTAAAATATTGACTTTTTTCTTCGAGTTATAAGGTACATCATAAATATCGAAATACTTTATAAGGTCGTCGACATGTTTGTGTTTTACATATAAAACCGCAATTTCATTATATGCAACGCCCTGTTCATGTAGTTCTCGAATCGCTTTCCCCACCGCAACAGTCTCGTGTATCGGATTAAAATAGTTGTAAATTTTAGGTTCCTCTGTTACTCTACTGTACTCTAAATGCTTTGCAACAAGTTCTTTATTGATATGTGATAATCTATCGATATTCTGCTTAATTAAAGCCCCTGAAGCATCTAAAATCGGTTGTGATGAACGGTAATTTTCAGTTAAAACTGTCGTCTTTAAATTAGAAGCAAAAGATTTCTCAAAATTGTGAATGTTGTGAATGTTGGCTCCTTGAAAACGGTATATAGACTGGTCTTCATCACCCACCACAAATAAATTTGGACTCTCCCAATACTCTGTTAAATATTGCACCAATTCTAATTGGGCACCATTTGTATCTTGAAATTCATCGACAAGAAAATACAAATACTTTTCTTGAAAATCGAGAAGGAAATCTTTGTCTTCTTTAAAGGCTTTTAACACCCAAAGTATCATATCAGAAAAATCGTACAGTCGACGCTCTTCCATTTTTCTATTGAACACTTCGAACTGATCTAATGCCTCTTTGAACCGTTCTATTTTTAATACTTCATCTTTGTATTCCTTCTCTTTTCTGTCTCCTTTTTTGAATTTTCCTGACGCTCTTTTGTAAACAAATGCTTCCTCTAGTTCTTTGTTTATCAAATAGGCGTCTGCATGCAACTTCATCGATTCAATATTTAAATGCTCTTTCTTAATAACATCAAATAAAAACTTGAAATTATCTGCATCATAATACACTTCGCCTTTAACGCGCTTTAACTTGCTATTTGCTGGAATCTCATCTATCATTTCTCTAATGATTTTATAAGTCTCCAAATCATCTGCAGCTTTTAAATTCTTGTATCCAAAATAACCACTGTTAAATTGAATAATCTCATTGCACAAAGAATGGAAGGTGTGAATGTTTACTCTATAAGCATCTGGACCAATAAACTTCAACAGCCTTTCACGCATTGCAACCACTCCAGCTTCTGTGTAGGTCAAACACAAAATCTGACTTGGATTTGTATCTGTTAATTCTCTTATATTGGCAATCCTAGCAGCTAAGATTTGAGTCTTACCTGTGCCAGGACCAGCCACTACCATTACCGGACCATCAATAGCATCTACAGCTTGCTTCTGCCCTGCGTTTAACTGATTGTACAATTCTTTAAAGTTGGCTTTAGTCATTGTACAATATTACAAATTTTGTCTGGGTTTTTGTCCATAACAAAACCTGTGTAAATAATTTCATGTGATTTGAAATCCTCACTAAATGTTGTATCATTGAATCATGAACAGAAAATCCTTTTGGATAGTGCTCATAGGGGTTCACGCATTGTTTTTAATTAAGCAATGCTTCATATACAATAGCTTGATTCAAGATGGTGTAGAATACATTTTTGCTGCCGATAATTTGATCAATAAAGGCACTCTCTACGCCTGGAATTTGAACTTTGCTTTCAACCCAGATTGGCTTACAAAGCGACCATTGTTGTATCCAGCTATATTAGCTTTCTTCAAATGGTTGAGTTTTGGTAATTCTTGGTTGTTCTTTTTCATCACGTATTTGGTACAAAATCTTATAAGTTTAAATACCATTAGACTGTGTCTTAAAATAGCATATAAGTATCAAATGTCATACAAACACTGGCATGTACTATTGTTCTTGTTGTTCTCTGTTTCTCAATTCATTTACGCCAATTTTATCATGAGCGAAATATGGTTACAATCTTGCCTTCTTGGCATTGTATATCTCTTGCTTATGCAGCCATTCAACAACAAGACTCTTTTAAAAATAAGTGCCCTTTTAATTATTGGATTATCCATTAAACCTGTCTTACTGTTTGCTTGTATGCTCCTGCCAATTGTCTATTTGATATTTCAAAGAAAACAATTGCAACTTTTAGGTTTCATCATCTGTCTATTACCGCTTACTTTCTATTATTCAATTTCATACATCAATCAACAAAGAACAGGTCATTTTCAATATTCTTCCATTACCACAATCAACTTAATACACTACAATACCTATGTCACTTTAATGAATGTTTATGGGACCCACAAAGCAGATTCTATGATTGACCATATAAAAATCAATACTAGAAAAATGTCTTACAGCGACCAACAAAATTACATAGAATCAGAAAGTAAAAAACTACTCAAACAGCATATTGGCACCTATAGTTATTTGCATGGAAGAGGAATTGTATTTGCTTTGATAGACCCAGGTAGATTCGATTTTACGCAATTTTTTCATCTTCCACATAAAAGCAATCTCATCTACCAAACCAATCAAAAAGGGATGTTTAATACCATCATCAAATCGTTTTTAAACCCTTTGGGTGCCTTATTGATACTATTGATGTGTTTTAATGTTTTTAGACTGTATATAGGCTTAAAATTCGTTGTTAACAAGCAATTATCTTGGTATGTTAAAATGACCATTCTAGCGTTTCCATTATACATACTGACGTTTACTGGACCAATAGGTACTAGCAGGTTTTTTATGCCTCTGATACCATTTGCTTTGTTAATGTTTCTATTTACGTCTAAGAAATCTGCTTAATTATCTAGCATTCTCAACCTTTGTAAAGTCAATACTTTCAAAAGTTTTTGAAGCGTAAACCTCTTGAATTAAATCGAGGTGATCATTGCTATGAGCATCTGTACCAAAATAAGAATAATGACCATTCTTAATCAGCCATTGCGCAAATTTCTTAGCATTTGGTGAATAATAGCCTGCAAGAGACAACAAGTTAATTTGTAATTTAACACCTGATTGCACCAATTCTTCGGCTTCTTCATAGTTTTCCTGCATATAAATATACCTTTCTGGATGCGCTAAAACTGGGATAAAACCTAAGGTTCTTATTTCAAACAACACCTGTTTAAAAAATACAGGGCGGTTCATAAAAGAGGTTTCTACAAGCACATGATTGCCATTGAAACTTAAAATATCATCTTTAGTCCTTACCTTTTCAAGAAAAAATTCATCTATATAATATTCAGCCGCACATTCAAGTTGTAGTGGAATTTCAGATGCGTTGATTGCCAGTTGCAATTGTTGCATTCTGTCTTCGATGATTGCCCTGTTATTCGGGTAATAATCGCTCATGATGTGCGGAGTTGCAATGATTTTAGAATAGCCATTTCGAACAAATTGCTTAGCCATTTCAAGAGAATATTCTATACTTTTTGAGCCATCATCAATGCCAAAAAGAATGTGGTTGTGCATGTCCCAACTCATTGGTTGAGAAACCTCTTTTTTAGACTTGAATAGATTGCTAAATAGTCCCAAAACCCTTATTTTTTAAAGAATTTTCTGTACCATTTTTTATTTCTTTCACCATCCTCTTCGTAATAACCGTAGCCATAACCATAGCCATAGCCGTAGCCGTAGCCATATTTACTGCCGTAAGTATTTTTGCTGTTTACATCATTGATGATAACTGAAAGATTTGTGTAGTTCTTACTCTTGTACAAATTGTTGATGTTATTGATAACATTTTCATTTGAATAACCAGAGCGAACAACATATATAGATAGATCACATTTTTTAAATACGTTACTTGCATCAGTAACCAATCCGATTGGAGGGTTATCTGCCATGATGATATCGTATTCTGTAAACAATTGATCAATCAAATCGTCGAAGTCTTTTTTCAACAACAATTCATTTGGATTTGGTGGTATTGGTCCAGCTGGTATCAAGTGCAAATTTTGCAAGGTAGAATGCTTGATGGCATCTTTCCAATTGGCCATTCCCGATAAAATTGAACTCATACCAACCGAATTGTCTACATTAAAACCAACGTGAATTTTTGGTTTACGCATATCCAAATCCAATATGACTACTTTCTTACCAGTCAGAGCCAAAATAGCAGCATAGTTGATGGCAAAGAATGTTTTACCTTCACCACTAATCGTAGAAGTTACACCTAGAATCTGTTTGGATTTTTTAGGCAACATAAAATCAGAATTTGTTCTGATTGACCTCAATGCTTCGCTTATAGATGATTTAGGATTCTTATCAACTACTAGAGTAGAAGATGTCAACTTCTTCTTATATGATGGAATTGATCCTAAGATTGGAGCCAACAACTTGTTTTCTATTTGCTGCTGACTATAGATCACATTCATCAATAAATATTTAATGAAAATGAACGCCGCAATTGGTATGATGCCCACCAATAAGAAAGTCAACCAAATCTTATTCTTATTTGGATAAATTGGCGTAGGAGCTGCGAAAGCTTCTGATAGAATGGTAAATTCAGGTACAGTTCCTGCTTTTGAAATTTGGTATTCTATCTGCTTTTCAATTAAACTCAGGTAGTACTTTTCATATAGCGAATTGAAACGCTTTAATCTGTTGAGTTCTGTCTCCTTATTTGGCAAACCTTCAAACTGACTTGATAGTTGTAGTATTTTCGAGTTTAATGATGCTTTGTTTTCTGCTAAATCGCGTTTTGCTTCGCTGATATAATTCAACAACTGCGACTTGATAATAGAAATTTCTAATTCGATTTTCTTAAATGGAACTGTAGACTCTTTGTTTGAGATCTTTAACATCTCTCTGTCTTTATACAAACTATTTAATTCGCTTATACCATTGGCAATTTGCATATTATCTATACCAAATACCAGAGGTACTATATTGGATTTACTTGAATTACTTTGTATAAAAGTCATCATATCATCCAACCTTTTTGTCAATTTGTTGTATTCTTCTCTTTTTATTTCTAACTCTTCCAACTGAGTGCCAACCAAACTGTATTCAGCATTTGGAGATATTGATCTGGTGCGTTTAACAAAATCCTCAATATCATTTTCATATTGCTCAAGTTTGCCTGCTGTGCTCTCAATTTGAGTTTCAATGAATTTTAAAGTTTGCTCTTGTGACTTCTGTTTCTTTTCAATGGATTTTTTTAGATAAACGGTATCATAAGCATTAACAATATCCTTAGCCTTCAATAAGTTGTTGTCTGAAAAAGCAATTGTAAGTGTTCTGGCTTCTGTATTTGAGGCCTCAACTTCTAACTGACTCAACAAATAGCCAACCAATGCTCCTCTGCTATTTATTCTGAAAATATACGATTTAGATTCTATATCTTGTTCTTTGACAGTCGACCATTGTAAATTGAATTTAAATCCTTCATAATTGATTATGTCTCCAACTTTATGAATAGAAGCCTTACTCTCATCACCATTTTTTTCAAACAATTTGAACTCATATTGATTGACAAATACCACCATAAAATCCTTGTCAATTACTGCAGATGTTGGCTCTGTATAATACACTACTTTGAATGGAGATGCCTTGTAAATCTCAGTAGTTAAGATTTTGCCTACAGCATAATAAGACACATTTAAATCCAATAAATTCAATAGTTCTTCTGCAACCAATCTTGATCTAATCAATTCAATTTCACTTAGCAAATTATCAGTTTGCATGGTGTTTTGAATCGTAGCCAATCCTATGTTAGACGCTTCTTTCTGTACTTCCAGTCTAATCAATGAACTGGCTTTAAATACTGGTTTGGTATATTTCAAATAATAGTGCCCACTAATAAAAGAGGCTATGATTGAAATGGGTATCCAAAACCAATATTTTTTTAGAATTAGTAAAAGCTTTTCTGCCGAAAAACTATCCATTTGTGTGAATACCTTCTGGTCGAGCTTTACATTTTCTGATTCAAAATCTAACATTATTGATTAAATAATTGTTCTTAAAATTACTACTGTAGTTAATATCACCTGAATAACGTTCATGATGTAAATGTTATCCCTGATGCTCTCAGACGCTGGACGTCTTACTGGTTCTATATATATTATATCATCGGGTTGCAAGGTAACTATTGTAGACTTCATGTCTTTTATAGTACTCAAATTCACCACCGTTATTTGAGGGTTTTTTAAATCTCCTCTCACAATTCTAATGTTATATCCTTTAGATCTATCATCCAAACCACCATATACCGCTATTGCTTCCAATAGATTCATGTTTGCCGTATATGGAATCAATTGACCTCCTTTCGACCCTAAAATGATGATTTTCTTGTTCACTACTTTAGAAATCACATAGACCCCATTGTAATACGATTCAAATTTTTGAGAAAGAACACTGTCTAATTGAGAGGTTTTTAATCCAACCACATTAAGCTTTCCAATTACTGGAAACAAACACATGCCAGTCTCTAAAACATCATAAGTAGGCTTTTGTGTATTCACAGTATTGCCATCTGAATAATTAGGTGCAGCCACCAAATTTCCTCCTGGATCAATGATAGATTCTCCTTGATTGGTGAAAAGCGAAAACTGAATTTTATCGCCAACTTTAATTGGGTGCTCAACTATCACTTTCGAAGACTCAGCTTGCCAATTGATATCAGAAGCTTCTGATTTCAAAATAACATTTGAAGTGTAAGATTTACATCCACTAATTCCGATCACCAAAGCAATCAGATACAATATGTTTTTTGTTCTCATTTTTTTAATAAACCTAATAAATAATTGCCGTATCCACTCTTTGTCAATGGTTCAGCCAATTGCCTTAATTGGTCATCATTAATATACTTCATTCTCCAGGCCACTTCTTCTATACTTCCGATTTTCAATCCTTGTCTGTCTTCAATAACTTGAACAAACTGACCAGCTTGCATCAAACTGTTAAAAGTACCAGTGTCCAACCAAGCAGTACCTCTCTGCAAAATACCAACTTTCAATTGTCCTTTTTCTAGATATACTTTATTGACATCTGTTATCTCATATTCTCCCCTTGCAGATGGTTTTAAATTCTTTGCAATGTCAACTACCTGATTGTCGTAAAAGTACAAACCTGGCACTGCATAATTAGATTTTGGATGACTAGGTTTCTCTTCTATAGTAATGGCATTGTTGTTGGCATCAAATTCAACCACTCCATACCTTTCAGGATCACTCACGTGATAGGCGTAAATTACACCACCCTCAGGGTTGTTATTTTCTTGTAGTAATTTTTGAAGTGAGGCACCAAAAAAGATGTTATCACCCAAAATCAAGGCTACTTTGTCGTTCCCAATAAACTGTTCTCCAATAACAAAAGCTTGAGCCAAACCATTTGGAACAGCTTGCTCAGCATATGAAAATTCACATCCAAGATTTTTACCATCACCCAATAATTTCTTGAAATGAGGCAAATCGTGTGGGGTAGAAATGATTAAAATCTCGCGAATACCAGCCATCATCAATGTCGACAATGGATAATATATCATTGGCTTATCATATACAGGCATTAACTGCTTGCTAACGGCCAATGTTAAAGGATGTAATCGTGTGCCGCTTCCACCGGCTAAAATAATGCCTTTCATTGTTTATCTATTTGAATACATGTTGCTATAGTATGCCTTATATGCACCACTTGTAACATGGTTTAACCACTCTTCATTGGCCAAATACCAATCAACAGTTTTTTCTAAACCTTGTTCAAATGTTACCGAAGGTTTCCAATTCAATTCTGTCATCAATTTACTAGAATCGATGGCATATCTGAAATCATGTCCAGCTCTATCTCCAACAAATGTAATTAATTGCTCTGATTCGCCTTCATTTCTTCCTAACTTTCTGTCCATAACTCTGCATAACAAACGGACCAAATCAATATTTTTCCATTCGTTATTACCTCCAATATTAAAGGTATCACCGATTTTACCGTTGTGATAAATCACATCTATTGCTGCAGCATGGTCTTCAACAAACAACCAATCTCTTACATTTTCACCTTTACCATACACTGGCAAAGGTTTGTTGTTCATGATGTTGTTGATCATTAACGGAATTAACTTCTCAGGAAAATGATGTGAGCCATAATTATTGCTGCAATTTGAAATTTTAATTGGCATACCATAAGTGTGGTGGTAGGCTCTAACAAAATGGTCGCTAGAAGCTTTTGAAGCTGAATATGGTGAATTTGGACTGTAAGGAGTTGTTTCTAAAAACTTACCATCATCTCCAAGCTCTCCATAAACTTCATCAGTGCTAACATGATAGAAAAGTTTGTCATTAAAATCGCCTTTCCACAACATTCTCGCAGCATTCAATAGATTCACTGTACCAACCACATTGGTCATTACAAAATCCATTGGACTGCTTATAGACCTATCGACATGCGATTCTGCTGCTAAGTGAATAACACCATCAAATTGGTGCTCTGTAAACAATGCTTGAATCTTCTCAGCATCGGTGATATCTGCTTTAAGAAATCTATAATTTGGAGCAGATTCAATATCTTTTAAATTTTCTAGGTTACCGGCATAAGTCAAGTTGTCCAGATTCCAAATTGTGCAATTAGGATAATTCTTTACAAAACGTCTTACAACATGCGAGCCAATGAAACCGGCCCCTCCAGTTATAACAATATTTTTCTGATTCATACTTATTTTACATCAAACATGATCATATCAAAAATCAAAGTGGCATTTGGTGGAATAACACCAGGATAACCTCTTTGACCGTAAGCCAAATCACCAGGAATGATCGCTCTTACCTTCATGCCTTTGTTCATTAATGGCAACATTTGTTTCCAACCTTCAATAACGCCAGCATTTTGGATAGGCAAATCAAATGGCTGCATTGACTCGATATTAGAATCGAATTTGGTACCATCCATTAAATATCCTGCATAATATACTGAACCAGTTGTAAAGTTCTTAGCTGGTTTGCTAACGTCACCTTTGTTGATGACAATGTACTTCAATCCACTTTTAAGTTTAATTGTATCTTTTCCAACACCACTAAATGGTTTGTATTCAATCGGACTTTGAATGTCTACAACTTCAACATCAAAAATTAAGGTAGAATTTGCAGGGATGTCTCCATTACTCATTTCTCCATATCCCAAATTTGCAGGTATAATTAAAATCGCTGTCTCACCTTTCTTTAAATACGTGAAACCTTCGTCCCAACCCGCTATTACTTGGCCCGCACCTACAACAAAAGAAAATGGTCTGCCACCATCTCTAGAACTGTCAAATTTTTTACCATCTGTTAATGTCCCAGTATAATGTGCTGTAACTTTATCTCCACTTTTAACCAACTTGCCATCTGCTACTACTTTGGTCAGTACATATTTCAATCCGCTAGCAGTAGTGATGGTATCACCAACTTTTCTCACAGGGGCAGCCTTTTGTTTAGGTGCTGCTTTGGTAGTTTTCTTAACTGGTTTCTTAGGTTTACCTTGTTGTTCTGAAGAAACAATGTTTGTAATACTGAATTCGCTTGCATGTAAAGCAAACAAACAGCCTACAGCTAAAATTATTAATATGATTTTAAATTTCATCTATTGAACTTTTAATATATTGATTTCGTAAATTAATGTTGAATATGGCGGTATCATGCCATCAACTCCAGCCGCACCAAAAGCCAAATCATATGGCAATATAAAGATTGCTTTCTCACCTTCGCGCATTTTTATAAGCATTTCGTACATACCAATTGGCTCAAATTGTTCTCTCGATACTCTAATTGCTTGAGGCTGACCAGCAGTATAAGAATTGTAAAATTCTGTTCCATCCATCAATTTTCCAATAAAATGAAACTGAGCAATTCTTCCATCAGTGATTTTTTTGGCTGTATCAGACATCGTTTTATAGAAGAAAGATCTGATACCAGTCGCAGTATCCATGGTAACCGTTAAATTGTTCTTTTTAACATATTTGTTGATGTTGTCAATTTCCTCGTTCCATCTGTTAATTCGTTCAACATTGATCAAACTATCAACTTGATACTTTGTGAGCTTCCTATCCATCTTAATGATGAATTTTAAATCGGTACCTGCTTTAATGTAAGATGGAATTGCAAACTCTCTTCTAGTTTTTAAATAAAATGAATCTGCACTGATTAAAAATTGAGCACTATCACCTTCTGACATAATGCTTAAAGCATCCATAATATCACCGCCTTTGTGCGTAGACATCGACAACAAAATTCTATCTGGGGTCTTTCCAAAAATAGAATACACTACTGAATCTTCTGAGTTGGTAATGCTGTAATAGCACTGTAGGTACTGACCAATTTTAGGGAGTTCCTTTTTCGGGCTTTTAAATAAAAATTTGTACCTCAAACCTGAATCAGTTTTCGAATAGTTATTACATGACACTGCAAAAACTCCCAATACGAATAAGATAATGAATGATTCTCTAGTTTTCATTTAATTGCGCTTTATATATCAATAAGGTTTTCTTAAACTTTTCAACTGTCTCTGCTAAGCCAACATCACTGCTACCGCCAGCGGCATAAAAATGACCACCGCCATTAAAATGTTGCATCGCAAATTGATTTGAAGCAAAGTTACCTTTACTTCTGAAACTCATTTTAACGATTTTTCCTCTGTCAATAATCAATGCTGCAAATTTAATACCTTCTATACTCAATCCATAATTCACCAAACCCTCTGTATCTCCTGTGACAATTTGATATGTTTTTAATTCTTCAGAATTGATGGTTATCAGTGCTGTATTGAACTCTCTCAGAACTTCCATTTTCTGAGAGATAGCATAGCCAATAAATTTTACTCGGTTTTCAGTGAAGCTATCAAATACTGAATCAAATATCTGAACATGGTTGATGCCTTTATCCATTAACTTAGCAGCAATCCTTAGAGTTTCGCTACCAGTATTTGAAAATCTGAATGACCCTGTATCGGTAACAATGCCTGTATACAAACAAGATGCTGCATCAACATCTATCCGATCTTCCATGCCATTGACACTGATGAAACGGTACACAAGTTCGCAAGTACTACTTGCTAAATCATCCCAGAAAGTATAATCTTCAAATCCTTGAGGAAATTGATGGTGGTCGATTAAGACCTTTTTTGCTTTTGAAGCTGCTACCACATCACCAAACTCGTTGATTCTTGAAAGATGGTTAAAATCTAAACAGAAAATAAAATCAGCTTCGTTGGCCAATTGTGTGGCGTATTCTGTCTCATGTTCAAATATCACAACAGAATCGCATCCTTTCATCCAATTTAAAAAAGTAGCAAAATCAGTAGGAGAAACAACATTGACTCTATAACCAAATGTTTCAAGAAAACGTTTTAGACCCAAAGAAGAACCCATGGCATCGGCGTCGGGCTTGTGATGCGTGGTGATGACAATTTTAGGAGCTTCAGTTGCTTGAAGCGCCTGCATAATGTCTTGGGCTGAATGTATTTGCATTGGTTTAAGCCCACAAAGATGACCAAAATACTTGATTTTCTATTAAAAGTTTTCGCCTTAATACCCCAAAATGTTCGACAAAATGCAAATTCTGTCTATTTTACACTTCAACAAAAATCCTAGAGTATCAACTCGTATTCGAATTTAGGATAACCCTTTTCACCTTTAGAATTGTAGAAATCCAAGAATCTCAATTTGTATATTCTGCCTTTGGTGTCTTTGATGATGAAAACGTAATTCGAATTCACAGTATAGGTTCCAGTTGCTGAAAAAGAATGTGATTTCCAATCATATCCTATGATGTTGGCTTCATCAGTAAAGGTATACTTTCCAATAGAATTGACATTGATTTCATTAAATGGTGTCAAAGAATCCTTTGCTACTTTTACTTTGTTTTTACTGATTAAAACCCCTGAAACATTATAAGGGAACAATTCGCCATTCGGTAAAATACCAGGAAACAAATGTGTGTATCTTGTAAAGACAAAATCCCATGTATTTTTATTGGGCTCTTGATCATTAACTATGTGAGTATAACCACCTTTAAAGGATAGATATGTATAGTTTTGATTTTTATTTTTCTTAATAGTTGTCTTAGAATTATTAAACAAAATTGAATCTCCTGCGGCATTAAACAAATCTGTTATAACACAAGTAAATATTGTATCATCTACATTTTCTATTTGCAATCTCTTGAACCGCTTTGTACCACTTAGGTAGGGTAATTCAATGACATAGATACCAAATATGGTTGAAGCTCCTGATCCAGTTTTATATGTTCTCCAGTCTTTAAAAGATGAATTTTCAGGTTTACCATCAGGTGATTCTTTTAAAACCTCTTTGCTTTTTATAAAATTTGTATCAAAATTATTAGGTTCATTCAAATGATGCAATTGTAATTGTCTAACTTTTACGTTGTTACCTGTATTTACAAATATACCCCAACCATTGTCATCTGTTTCAAAACGCAAATCCCATTCTTCTCTTTGTTTTTGCTGATATAGTCCTGAACTTAATTCGAAATACATCTCGTTTTCATAATTATTTCCAAGAAAAATCGTCTTAATTTCAGAAATACCAGTAGGTAGTAAAATAGGGTCCTCCTTCTTAAAACAAGAACTCAATACCAAAAGTGGTAAAAAGAAGATGAGGATTTTGTGTTTAAGCATAGTTATAGGTTAATATTTAATTGTGTAAAAATCGAACGTCCTACCGAAATTGGTATCGTGTTCGCTCCAGTGCTGTGGAAAGATGTTGAAGTGCCTGTTGCCCCTATATTCTGTACGTTTAGTATGTTTTTTATGCCTATTGTGAAGTTGATTTTTTTGTCAACCATCAATTGATTAATTGAAAAATCTAACATGTGGTAGTCTTGGGTAGATGTCGTGATAATATTTCTGGTATTATCCAAAGCATACCCAAATGTGCTGCCATTGTATTTGTGGAAAATTGAGAAGGTGGTTGCTCCAAAAACTTTGCTTTTAGAAATAGCTGAGTATGCCAATTGTGTTCTAAATTCAGGAGAATACATGAACTTGTGCTTACCAACTTGCTCGAATGCATTGTTTTTGATACCATTGTATGTGCCACCCAATACCACTCTCCATTTCTTATAAGTCGTATAAACATTGATACTAGAGCCTTTAGATCTAAAGTTATCAATATTTGCATAAGTATAAGACAACGCTACTGGGTTGATAGACACTAAAGCTATTTGGTTGTAAATGGTATTGTGGAAATAACTGTTATCAATAAACAAGCTAAAGTTCTTGTTGTATTTGATTTTAATTTTAATGGCAGCATTGTGGTTGTCTGACATTTCTGATTTTAAATCTGGATTGCCAATGATGTTGTGATTGTAATCCACAAAATACAAGTAAAGCTCTTTTAAACTTGGTGCTCTAAAACCGCGACCATAAGCATATCTAAACTGAACATTTTTAATTTCGTATTTTGCTTGGATAGACGGGATGAAAGGTACCGGGTATCTAGTGTTGTATGTTGCTCTAAATCCTGGTTTAATATTTAAACCTTTAGCTGGTTTTAACTCTGCACATGCAAAAATTGCATAGTCGTTCATGTGTCCTTTATCAGCCTCTATTTTTGTACCGAAGGCACTGTTAATATTGATATCGTAACCAACTTGATAGTTGAACTTGTCGATTTTAAAGTTGTTGTAAGTCCCTCTGCTCATCACATTAAAGAATGAGTTGGTGCTATTGGCATCAGGACTAGGCACTAGCTCCATGTTGTTGGATTCTAATGTTAAATCCTTTCTATAAGTAACTTTGTCTCTTTGGTAAAAACTAAACGAAGATAACACATCCCAAAAAGAGTGTTTGTTGATTTTATACTCTAAATTTAGTGAATTGATATTTCTATTCGTGAGATAATATTCGTCATATGCATATGCTTCCTGATGATTGATGACAGGAGTACCTCTATTTTCAATCTTTTCACTGAATATATCTGTCTTAAATCTTACTTTTAATTTACCGGTTTGTTTAGTTACACTAAAACTACCGAAGACCTGTTGTTTTGGCTTCCAAATCATGACACGAGAATTTGGATCTAGGTTAAATCCACCAAAAAAGTTTCTATTCATACTGGCGCCAAAATCTACGTCATTGACTTTAAAAATGACTCCAGCGCCAAAATTGAATTGTTTTATTGATTCATAATAGCCTCTTGCATGCGCCTGAACTGGCTTAGAAGAATCTAACATGATGTTTTTTGAAATTAAATTGATAACGCCTCCAAGCGCATCTGTTCCATAGATGACAGAAAGTGGTCCTTCTATGATCTCTATTCGATCAATGTTGTTGAGGTTGATCTGACTCAAATCGATGTTTCCATTTTCTCTTCCAACCATAGGAATTCCATCGAGTAATATCTTTACATTTTGACCGCTAATACCTTGCATACTTAGGCTTGAGCCTAAAATATTGTCATTAGATAAGCGAATGTTGGGTTCTTTACTGAGTACGTCATTTAAATTGACGGCACCCATATTGGTAATTTGCCTGTTATCAATGATTCTCACATTGTGAACAGAAGATGATGACGAAGTAGGTTTGATATTTCCAGTACGCACTTTATATCCACTAAAGATGTTTGTGTCTTTTTCATTATCTTGAGCAGTGGCAATACTCGCGGTGAGTATTGCCAGCCCAAAAATTAGATATTTTCCAAATTTAAACATTGGAAGTGCGTTTTTTCTTTTTTATTGTTTGATAAATCTTTGTTGGAACAATCCTTTGTCAGTTTTAATTACTACCATGTATACACCTGAATTCAAATCAGAAATGTTTACCGTTGCATTGTTTGTATTAGCAACATTTTTGCCAAACACATCGTATACTTTTACTGTTTCAACTACATCATCTGTTTTAACTGTAATTGTGCTATTAGCTGGGTTAGGATATACATCCAAACTTCCCATTATTTCGTTGTCTTCAATGCCTACTGTTGCTTTATATGTAGCTAAAACAGTTTTTCCTTGTGAACCACCTGTAAACGATAATAAAGTCATTTTATATGTGTTGGTATCTTTGGCATCAACAAAGTAAACGATTGTATCTGGAACAGAATAAGCTGTACCAGTAAACGTTTTCCAATCGTATCCAATTGTTGAAATACTAGGCTCGGATTTAGCTGTTTTGTTGCTTAACCAAACATCTGGACATTTTTTACCCATATTTTGAGCAACTTTAACACCATTGTTATGCAATACACCTGTAACTGTGTAAGGAACAATGTTTGGTCCAAGTTGTACTTGTCCTTTGTATTTGGTCCACAACAAATCCCAAGTTCTATTGTCTGGTTCTCTATCTGACACGGTATTGGTTAGTACGTTGTAGTATACAAAGTTTCTGTTTGGGTAAGCCTTTTTTCTAATTTGTACAAAGTTAGAATCGGTATTATCAATGTTCGCAATGGTGAAGTCCCACATAGTATCTACCGTCACTTGATTGATAAAAATTTTCTTGTACCAACCTTGCGTTTTGTTGTACAATACGAATACTGAAGTACCAGTAACGTTGTGTGTTGTTTGGTTGTAAGCACCCCATTTAAAATCGAATAACTCTTGCATGGTTTTAGTAGAGTATCCTGATGTGAAAGCACTTAAATCCCAAGTACTATCAGAATCAATTAACTCAGGCAAGGCTGACATACCAGTGGTATCTAAGTTATGCCAGTTGCTCCAATTAGCTGCAGGTATTTTAACCAATTTACAGCCTGTTGCGCCTGTTTGAGGGTTTTCTCCAAGTGGCGAATTCACTCTAATTGCAACACCGTTAGCTGGATTGTAAGGGAATCTCGAAGCTTGAACAGAGAATGCCAAATGCCAGTTTGTATTTGAAACTGACTTAACTGTACCATTGCCAGTTGTAGCACTTTTCTTCATGCTAAAGTAAACATCATTGGTTGCACCTGATCCCATGATGGTACTGTCACTTGGCGAACAAGTCTGTGAAAATGCTGCATTTGCAAGCACTAAAGCACCGATTGTAAATATTAATTTTTTCATTATTTTGAATTATTTTAAATAAGGCTGCAAAATTACTGATTTTTAGGCACTAAAAGGTAAATTTTTTATCTATTATGACAGAAATTTTACAATCCAATTTTTATTCTTTAAAATCAAAAATATAACCCACTCCCCTTATTGCGTTAAAGTACTTTGGATTCTTTGGATCTGTTTCAAAATATTTTCTGAAAGATAATATAAAATTATCTATCGTTCTTGTAGAAGGATATACAGAATATCCCCATACTGTCTGAAGTATCTTTTCCCTACTTACTACTTCGTTTTTATGCTCTATCAACAACTTTAATAACAGTACCTCTTTCTTGGTCAAACTGAATTCTCCAGTCACACCCACAGCTGTATGTTTCTCAAAATTGATTGAATTATTGCCAAATTTGAATTCTTTCAATGCAAAAGATGCCGTTGTTGCATTTGAACCCTTTCGATTAAGTAAATTATTGATTCTTAGCTGCAATTCTTCCAAATTGAAAGGTTTTGTTAAATAATCGTCTGCCCCTTTTTTCAATCCTGCAATTCTGTCCTCAACTCTGTTTTTTGCAGATAAAAATAGAATTGGGACTTCAGTGTTTTTAAGTCGTATATTTTCACAGACATTTAAGCCATCAATACCAGGAATCATCACATCCAAAATGACCAAATCAAATTGTTCGTCTTTGAATTTCTGAACAGCGTTAGTGCCATCCTTAACTCCAACTACTTTGTTGCCGTCTAATTCTAAGTTTAGTTTTAGTAAATCGTGTAGGCTGGTCTCGTCTTCAACCAGCAAAATTCTTTTGCTCATAATAGGTTTTGTTTAAAGGTGATAGTAAATGTTGTACCTTTCGGTGTATTCTTCTCTGCAATTATTTTTGATTGATGCGATTTCAAAATCTGTTTGACCAAAAACAAGCCTAAACCTGTCCCTTTAGTCTCTCTAGTATTTTCATCGCCAACTCTATAAAATTTTTTGAATATTGCCTTGTATTCTTTCTCATTGATACCTGGACCGTTATCAGAAATAGAAATCTTCAAACCGTCATCGTCTTTGATATATTTTACGACTATTTTACAATCGTCTCCTGCATATTTTATGGCATTCTGAAACAAATTGCTGAAAACAAGTTTTAAAGACAATTCGTCCCCATTCAACATGGTTGGTTCTTCTTCAAATACAAAAGTGCCTTTAAAATGTGGTTCACATAATTGCATATTTGCCGAATGCTCAATCAATTCAGTAATATCCAGTTTATGCATATCAAACTTATAACTCTTTCCATCAATCCTAGTCGCCAATAACACGTTATCTAAAAGCTCGTTAAGGCGGTCAGAATTATTGACCATTTGGTGGATTAGAGAAGTTCTCATTTCATCGTCCATCTTTCTATGTTCAAGTGTTTGAGCACTTAATTTAATAGCAGTTAATGGGGTTTTTAATTCGTGGGTAATAGACAACAAAAAGTTGTTTTGCATTTTGTTTAGGTTTAAAAGCGACTCAAGTTTTCCAAACACCCATATAACACCTGAAATCACTAGAATTGTAAAGAATATTACTTCAGAATAAAATGCTCTCTGACGTTTGATGAAATTTTTATGAATTGAAGAAAATTCTGTTGGATCAATTTTGACATCAATCAAATTGTGAAGATTAGTATTTGAATCTATTACCAATAACTGTGATTTCACTTTGAAACTTTCGTTTAAATCTTGATGCTTTTCTAACACTAGTTTTTCGTTGGCTTTGTATACTTCGTACGCATTGCCATTTTTACCCAACTTCGACTCCAATAATTCAACTACGCCATTTTTGATAACCAATTCGTTTAATTTAAGATTGGTGTATTCTAGTTGGTACTCTTTTTCAGTATACGTAATGAATGAATATAACCACCATCCGAAAACAGCTACTATATATATGATGACTAAAACTAAAAACAACCTTAACTTCAAAATGTAATTATCTTTGCGTTTTTCAAAGATACTGCTAAAACAATTTTATTTAATGCTCGAAAAATACACTAAGCAACAATTGGCTTTAAGAAATGGTGTCGACCGACCGGAAATATGGATTGCATATAAAGGTAGGATTTACGATGTTTCGGATAGTCGCTTATGGCGTAAAGGCTTGCATTACGAACATTGGGCTGGTCAGGATTTAACCTCAGAATTAGCTGACGCGCCTCACACTGAAACGGTATTTGACAGATTTCAGCAAGTGGGTGTTTTGGTCTGATTTATGACAAAGATTTTACATACAAAAAGTACAAAACCAGGCTAAAAATAAAAATCCCCGGTAATTGCTTACCGAGGATTTCAAATTTATATTGTGATAAATTCTTATAAAACTTGTTCAACTGGAGTATAAGGTAAGTTGAAGGCATCAGATACACCTTTATACACAACTTTACCATTAACAACGTTTAAGCCTAACAACAATTCAGCATTGTTTTTACAAGCTTCTTTCCATCCTTTGTTAGCTAGTTGAATAGCGTAAGGAAGGGTTGCATTGGTTAGAGCTAATGTTGAAGTATATGGAACTGCACCTGGCATGTTTGCTACACAATAGTGAATTACATCGTCAATCACATAAGTTGGATCTGCGTGTGTAGTAGCTTTAGTTGTTTCGAAACATCCACCTTGGTCAACTGCCACGTCTACCAATACAGAACCTTTCTTCATCAATTTAAGCATATCTTTAGTGATAAGGTGTGGCGCTTTAGCACCTGGAATCAAAACACCACCAATAACTAAGTCAGCAGTTTTAATCGCTTCTCTAATATTATAGCCATTGCTGTACAAGGTTTGTACGTTTGCTGGCATGATGTCATCTAATTGACGCAATCTTGGGATAGAGATGTCCATGATGGTTACATGAGCACCTAAACCTGCAGCCATTTTAGCGGCTTGAGTTCCTACGATACCACCACCTAAAACAACCACATCAGCTGGCTTAACACCTGGAACGCCTCCTAATAAGATACCGCGACCACCAAGAGGTTTTTCAAGGTATTTAGCACCTTCTTGAATACTCATTCTTCCAGCAACTTCGCTCATTGGAACCAATAATGGAAGAGATCTGTCTGCTTTCTCAACTGTTTCGTATGCCAAACAAACTGCACCACTTGCAATCATTGCGTTTGTAAGAGGTTCGTAACTTGCAAAGTGGAAATATGTGAACAACAATTGATCTTTCTTAATCAATTTATATTCGCTTTCAATAGGCTCTTTTACCTTAACAATCATTTCAGCTATTGCATATACTTCTTCAATTGTAGGTAATAATTTTGCCCCAGCTTCGATATAGTCTTCATCAGGAAAACCGCTACCATTACCAGCAGAAGCCTGAACATACACTGTGTGACCGTGTTTAACAAACTCTGCAACACCTGCAGGTGTTACGGCTACACGATTCTCGTTGTTTTTAATTTCTTTAGGAACGCCTATGATCATATTATCTTTTATTTTAAAAAGTGGTGCAAAGGTACGGGAAAAAGTCAAAAGTCAAAAAAGGATTTAGGAATTAGAATATAGGATATAATGGGTCGTTGGGCATGCCCTCTACATAACGTTTACAACAATTTGCAATTTTTCTTGTAGGTCGAAGGGCTGTGCCCGAGACAATCAAAAAAGGATTTAGGAAATAGTATATAGGATTTAGTGGGCTAGCGCCAGCCATAATTTGCAGTTTGCACTGTATGTCGAAGGCATGCCTTCGACCCAATTCCACCTATATTTTGAATCCTAAAAGCTAAATCCTTCTTTTCCTTTTGACTTTATATTAAAATGTTTACATTTGCCATGCATGAAAATTGGAACAATAAAGGAAAGTAAGGCTGGAGAAAACCGCGTAGCCTTAAGTCCGGATGTCGTTAAAAATTTAGTCAAACAAGGTTTCGAATGCTTTGTAGAATCAGGCGCCGGTGTTGCTTCTAACTTCTCGGATGAGGCTTATAAAAGTGCAGGTGCAAATATTCTTGGCTCTGCTTCTGAAGTATGTAACTCTACCGATGTAATTGTTAAAGTGAATGCCCCTTCTAAAGAAGAAATTGGCGTTATGAAGGAAGGTTCGGCACTGTTATCTTTTATTTATCATTTGAGTAATCCTGAGTTGGTAGAGCAACTGAATGCCCGTAAATTGAGTGTTTTCAGTATGGATGCCATTCCGCGTATCTCGCGTGCTCAAAGCATGGATGCTTTAAGTTCGCAAGCCAATTTAGCTGGATATAAAGCAGTCATTTTAGGTGCTCATCATTCAGCGCGCATATTTCCAATGTTAATGACTGCTGCTGGTACCATTACGCCTGCAAAGGTATTGATCTTTGGTGCAGGGGTGGCTGGTTTACAAGCTATTGGAACTGCAAAACGTTTAGGAGCAGTTGTTGAAGTAACCGATATCCGTCCTGAAACCAAAGAACAAGTTGAATCATTGGGCGGTAAATTCATCAGTTTCGATACTGGAGATGTTAAAATTGAAGGTGGATACGTAAAAGAAACATCTGAAGATACCCTTAAAAAACAGAGAGAAATATTGAGCAAGCATTTGGCTCAAGCAGACATTGCAATAACAACGGCTTTGATTCCTGGAAAAAAAGCACCAGTATTGATTACCGAAGACATGGTAAAATCTATGAAACTTGGTAGCGTTATCATTGATATGGCAGTAGAACAAGGTGGTAACTGCGAAATCAGTGAAGCTGGTAAAATTGTTGTAAAGCACGGCGTTAAAATTGTTGGAGAAATGAATTTACCTTCTCAGTTGGCACAAAATGCCAGTGAGTCATACTCTAAAAACATATTGTCTTTCTTAACCCACTTAGCAACCAAAGATGGTTTCAAATGGGAAATGGAAGAGGAAATAACAAAAGGCACATTAATTTGTAAGGCTGGAACTATAATGAAATCTTAAGATTGTAGTAATTTTATGATTGAAAGATTGGAAGATTTTATGATTGTGAGATTTTAAATTTGAAAAATCAGACAATATTAAAATCCAAAAATAAAACGTCTATGTCTAATAAAAATATAACAACAGAGGATTTAAAAACGAGGACAAAGAAATTTGCACTGCGTAATATAAAACTTTTTCAAGCCCTTCCTAAAACAGAAGAAGCGAAAATTATAGGGAAACAACTTTTAAGGTCATCTTCTTCCGTTGCAGCAAATTATAGAGCTGTATGCAGAGCAAGATCGCAGGCAGAATTTATAGCAAAACTTGGAATAGTCATAGAAGAAGCTGATGAAAGCGTTCTTTGGTTGGAATTATTAATTGAGTCACTAATAGTATCTGAAAAGAATGCAGGCAGCTTACTAAAAGAAGCAAATGAGATTCTATCCATTATGTCAGCTTCAAAAACCACATTAAGAGAAAAAATCAATAAATCAAAAAATCAGACAATTAAAAATAATCATAAATGAATTCAATTTTATATTTTATATCGGAACACCAATTGATGGTCTACTTAGTAGTTCTGATGGTTTTCGTGGGTATCGAACTTATTGAAAAAGTTCCCTCTGTATTGCATACTCCATTAATGAGTGGAGCTAATGCCATTCACGGTGTTGTTATCATTGGTGCCATTATTATTATGGGACAGGCTGAAAACATGTATGCAACAATTTTGGGATTTATTGCAGTTGTACTTGGTACATTAAACGTAGTTGGTGGCTTTGTAGTAACAGACAGAATGTTGGAAATGTTTAAGAAAAAGAAAAAATAACAGTATGTCAGAAGTATTCAATCACACAATATTACTGGATGCTGTTGCTAGCAATCCAATAAGCATGAAGCAAAACATTTTGAACCTTATTTATATGTTGGGTTCTATATCCTTCATATTTGGTATTAAGATGCTTGGCAAACCAGAATCTGCAAAAAAAGGTAATCTAATTGCCGCAGCAGGTATGGGTTTAGCCATTTTAGGCACTATTTTCTTATATGAAAGCAATGGCAAGGGTTTAGGAAACCACGCTTGGATTTTTGGCGGTTTAATTGTTGGTAGTGTTATCGGCACTTTGATGGCTAAAAAGGTAAAGATGACTGGTATGCCTCAAATGGTTTCATTCTTTAATGGTATGGGTGGTGCATGTGCTGCTCTTATTTCACTAGTAGAATTCAACCACATCTCTCATTCAATGGATTTCACAGATGAAGAGCCGTTAAAACTTGTCATCATTTTTCTTGGATTGGTTATAGGTAGTATATCATTTGCAGGTTCAATGATTGCATTTGGTAAACTAGATGAAAAAATAAAAGACAAGACTTTGCCTTTACAGCAAGTCATTAATATTGGCTTATTGCTGGTAATATTAGGTATTGCATTTGCTGCCTCTTTTGGTATGATAGACAACCCTAATGTATTGTTTTTGTTGTTAGGTTTATCATTGGTATATGGTATATTATTCGTTATGCCGATAGGTGGTGCAGATATGCCAGTTGTAATTTCATTGTTAAATTCATTTACTGGTGTAGCTGCAGCAATGGGTGGATTTTTATACGATAACAAAGTAATGTTGTTTGGTGGTATCTTAGTTGGTAGCGCGGGTACATTATTGACAGTTGTTATGTGTAAAGCTATGAACCGTTCTTTAACCAATGTATTAATTGGTAATTTTGGTGGAAGTAAGTCAGCCTCTGGTGGTGAAGGCAAAACCATTTCTGGAAGCATCAAAGAAGTATCAGTTACCGATGCAGCTGTATTAATGAAATACAGCAAAAAAGTAGTCATCGTTCCTGGATACGGTTTAGCAGTAGCTCAAGCGCAACACGTTTGTCACGAATTAGAACAAGTATTAGAAGAAGAAGGCGTTGAAGTAAAATATGCCATCCATCCTGTTGCTGGTCGTATGCCTGGACACATGAACGTGTTATTAGCAGAGAGCAATGTTAGCTATGATAAATTAGTCGAAATGGACGACATCAACCCAGAATTTAAAACTACTGATGTGGTTCTAATTGTTGGAGCTAACGATGTGGTTAACCCAGCTGCGAAAAACGATCCTGCTTCTCCAATTTATGGTATGCCAATTCTAAATGTTGAAGAAGCTGCAAATACGATTGTTATGAAACGTAGTATGAAAGCGGGTTACGCTGGAATTGAAAACGAATTATTTTACAGTCCGAATAACAGAATGTTGTTTGGTGATGCTAAAAAGACCCTTACAGAATTGGTAAGTGAATTGAAGAATATTTAATGACACAGTTCATTAAAAACAAAAAATCCGAACATTAAAACGTTCGGATTTTTTTTTGATGTTGGGTTTGATCATACCCGCGTGCGCAGCCCTTGGGCCTACAAAGCATAATTGAAGAGATCAACATTATGGTGACGATAAATCGTTTTTGTCCCAAATCTTACACATTACTTTGACTCGTAGGCTTGAAGTCTGCAACGAATGGCCCTAAAAAGTCGAGTTAAATGAATATTATTTGTTTTTTTCAAATAAGCCATTATCTTTGCTATCCACATTATATCCACATTTTTTCAAAATGGATATAAATTTCTCAATATGAGAAAAACAATGTCGCCATATCGCCTATGTATACTGAATACCAGTGTTTTACACTGTGGTGACATTATTGCTTTTAAAATCAACACGCAATCAACTACATATCATGAGCAACAAAAATTACTTTTTAAATCAAAAACAAAACTATAGAAACTACGATATAAACATTACTATTACATTTCATATTTCCGGCTTATAATCTCCATTTTGGGTGTGTGTAAATTCCTACTATGGAAACCATAATAATATAAATCGTCAATGTTAAAAAAGGTCATTATAAGTCTAGTACTCTTTATGGGTATCTACCTCCAAAAGGGGTATGCTTGTAATGTTACACCTGGTTTTTCAAATAGTGTTACCCATACTTGTGGTCTACCTAATATCGTAACCGCAATCAATACCTCTACCGGTTCTCAAAAAGACAAAGCCAAATACTGGTGGAAAGTCAATTATGCTCTTGCTTCTGATACCATCATCGGAAAAGATACTCAAACTTTCCTACTTAAAAGGGTCGGCATTAATTATGTAAAGCTCTTTGTTAAAGACTCTGCAGGATGTATAGATTCTTCTGGTACAACAATTACCGTATTCACGAACGCTAAGTCGATACTCGACCAAAACCTCAATTATACCTATACACCTTCTTGGATGAACTGCCTTCAGTTTATCACCGATCCAGATACTTTTAGAGTAAATTTTGAATCTGCTGATACTCTTGTCAACCTGCGTATCAACTGGGGAGATGGTAGCACTGATTACTCAGGAAACAATCTTTCTCCAAATACTGTAAAAACCCATTTGTACACCACTCTTGGTATTTTTACCATTAAAATTATTACACTAAATGGCAATTGCACCGATACAGTATATGGAACAGTATACAATCAACGCCAACCAACAGCCGGTATAATTGGTCCGCCTTCTGGCTCTAACAGAGGATGTGTGCCTCATACTTTAAGAATCATTAACAATTCTTATAACATTTCGAATAATACAACTTTCTGGCTCGACTGGGGCAACGGTGACACCGAAACAAAACCATGGACTGCTGTAAAAGACACATTCTTTCACACTTATACAAAAGGGGTTTGTGCTGGTATCATAAAAATTACTGCAACCAACGTATGCGGTAGTTCATTCTCAACTTGGAATCCTATCGATATCAGCGATAAAGACAAAGCGCTATGGGCATCGTCTTCAACATGCAATCCTACAGGTAATTTTGTTTTTACCAATCTAAGTTCTGATAACTATTGTCTTATCCCTGACATCAAAGAATACTTCTGGGACTTTGGCGATAGTACCACCGTTGGATGGACCACAAGCAAGGCCGCTCAAAGTCACAACTACAAAAAAGAAGGCAATTATGTTGTAACGTTAATTGCAAAAACAGCCTGTGGAAATGATACTTTCAAAAATGTTGTAAGTGTATATTACAACCCTGTTGCTGGAATGATGTTTGACAAAGACCGAGGCTGCAATCCTTTACCAGTTAAAGTTACAGATACTTCTAAAGGAAGAGGATTAACCCGTCAATGGAGGGTAAATGATGGTGGAACTATCAAAACGTTTACCGATTCAATACTAAATTACACATTTACTAAACCAGGCAACAACAGCATTACTTTAACTGTTTCTAACATTTGTAATACCTCTAGTATCACAAAAACATTTGTAGTAACAGACAAACCTAAACCTAGTTTCGCCAATATCAATAGCAATTGCATACCAGTAACCGCCAATTTTACAAATACAACTATTTCCTATTTCAACAACCCTACTTTTCTTTGGAAATTTGGGGATGGAACTAGTAGCACACAAAAAAATCCGACATCGAAAGTGTACAACACTCCTGGAACATACACTGTTAAGTTGTATGTTTCAGATTCGTGCGGGACCGACTCATTTTCTCAAACCTTTACAGCTTACGACTTACCTACCGCGATTATTAGTGGTGACACTGTGGCTTGTACCTTCGACTCCGCAAGTTTTAGAAACAATTCAACAAATTCAAATACCTATAGTTGGAGTTTTGGAGACAACACTTCTCAAACAACTACAGACACAGGAATCATTAAACATGTGTATACTGTTCCTGGAAATTATACCATCAGATTAATTTCTGGTACTTCAAGCGGTTGTAAAGACACCGCTATCCACTCAATTTACATAAAACCTGGGGCTAAGGCCGACTTCTCTATTAACCAGACTTATGCCTGCGCGCCTGCAACATTCAAAATTACCAACAACAGCGTGTTTGGTAAAGACTATTCTTGGTTTGCCAATGGTAAACTAATTTCAACTTCTAATGTACCATCCGATTCGCTCGTTTACACAGATTCGACGGTTATCAAAATAAAATTGATAGCAACCAGCGTTTCCTCATGTCAGCTGGACTCATTGGAGAAAGTTTACTTTACTCCAAAAAATCCAATGGCCATTATCTCTAATAAAGATTCCGGATGCGGACCACTAAATGTAGTATTCAATAATCAGTCTACTGCATTGTTTATCTCGCACTGGAATCTTGGCAATGGCTCAACTTCTACTCTCACAAATCCAAGTGTTACCTACCCTTCTGCTCTTTCTAAAGACACATCCTATAATGTCAAACTAATCGTTAGAAACTGGTCGGGTTGCATAGATTCTACTACTTCTATTGTCAAAATATACCCTATTCCAACTTCTAGATTCAAAATCATTGATTCTGTTGGTTGTGGACCTTTGTCAACTAACTTGACCAATTTATCTAGTACAAATAATGCGCTTGCTTTCAGTACACTTAAACATTCATGGGATTTTGGTGATGGCACAAATGACACTTCAGCCAACCCAAATCATACCTTTGCTCCGAACCAGTTTAAAGATACTATCTACACTATAAGTCTTACGGCTACCAGTCTAAATGGTTGTAAAGACACAAGTCTTCAATCCATCAAAGTATATCCTTTGCCAACCTTAAACTTTACTGCTGATAAATACGACGGTTGCGAATTGTTAAACGTTAATTTTACCAATCATTCTATACCTAATGATACTGGCAACATCAACATAATGAGTTTCGATTGGAATTCAGGGAATGGGAATACCTCAAACACACAAAATTTCGATGCTCAATACAAGGCTTCTCTTTATGCTGATACCATTTACAATGTGACATTAATTGGCAGAACTGAACATGGCTGCATTGATACATTAAGCAAACAAATCACAGTACACCCTAACCCAGTAGCCAACTTTACAATACAAACAAATGGTTACTGTACCCCTCTCAATCTATCTACAATTAACAATTCTGTTTCAAAAGATTTTTCTGGTCTTAATCACGATTGGGATTTTGGAAATGGCTATAAGTCAAGCTTTGCAACAGATTCAAGCATTTATTACAACAACACTCAATCTGACCAACCATATACAATTACTTATCAAGCTATAAGTCAGTATGGTTGTCGTGATACAGCCGAATTGACTTTTGTTGTTCACCCAAAACCTATTGCTAAGTTTAAGCCCTCTGGCACAACAGTTTGCTCGCCTGCAATTGTTACACTTAGTGACTCATCATCCAATGGGTATACCTATTACTGGGCTGAAGGCTACAATTTTAAAGGAAATAACAAGGACCAAGTCATTACTCTACCTGGTTTAAAATTATATGATACCTTATACATCTTAGCCCATTCAGTTGAGTCTTCTTATGGATGTAAAAGTGATACCGTTTACCAACAAATTCTTGTTCAAGGTCGACCAGACGCTGGATTCGAATTTAGCAAAGACTCTGGTTGTATTAGAGAAACCGTATTCTTGTCGAATACGTCCTTAGGTGGATTCAAATACCAATGGAATTTTGGTGATAATACCAGCTCGACTGCCATCAATCCAAAACACCAATATAAGAGCAATAGTGGCAATGGTGCGGATACAGTTTTTAATGTGACATTAATTGCTACCTCTGCTACCACTTGTAAAGACACTGTAATGAAACCTCTGCGATTGGTGACCAATTCAACTGAAGGAATTGTGCTAGACAAGCAATTGGGTTGCACAGATTTGAGTATCCAACTTAGTAACTCCTCTAAAAAATTCAATGCTATTTTTTGGGATTTTGGAGACAACACTGCACCTGATTATGGTGATACTGTTTACCATACTTTCTACAACAACAGTGGAAATGCCACTTTCCAACCTAAAATCTCATTGCATAGACAATACCTGAACTGTAAAGACACTGCAGTAACTTACGCGTATGTGTATCCACGTCCAATTGCTGACTTTAGAGTTACACGACAAGACCCATGCAACGATGGCACCCATCAGTTTATCAATCAATCTAAGTTCAATACCAATAATACCTGGATAGTTGATAGTAGTACCATTTTTGGTTTCAATAGTTTCTCTATGAAACTTCAACCATCAAATAAATACGATACTTTCTATTCAGCTAGATTAATTGTCAGCAATAACTACGGTTGTTCTGACACAGTTGATCAAGTCATCAAAGTGAAACCTAAGATGCTGATTCAATTCGTCAACACACCGATAACAGCTTGTGAGAATGCCAATGTTAATTTCACCAATACATCAAACAATGCCGTAAGGTATTTATGGAATTTTGGTGATGGATTTATTAGCAATGATGTCAATCCTATTCATGCCTTTTCAACGTTTGGAACCTATAAAATCATGTTGTTTGGATATGATAAAGATGGATGTGTAGATAGCAGTGATGGCAAAACATTTTACAAAGTTCTCGAACGCCCAGTTGCCGACTTTACGTATTTGCCAGCATATCCTAAATTGCCAAATGCTTTGGTTAACTTTAAATCCAAACCAACCATATCTTCAGCCAATGTAGATGATTTAAGTTATGAATGGGATTTTGGTGATGGTAGTTTCCCTACTAGCAACAAGAATCAGAAAGACCCAGATCACACCTATAACATTCCTGGAACCATTGCTGTTACACTTAAAGTTGCAAACAATGGTTGTGAAAATATTGTAACCAAATACATCTTTGTTGAAGACCCAAAACCAGTTGTTGACTTTACTCCAGACACATTAGAGGGATGTGTTCCTTTTAAAGTGAATTTTAAGAATTCAACTACCAATGTCTTGACTTACAGATGGATTTTTGGAGATGGCAGCCCTGATTCATACGACAAAGAACCAAGTCATGTTTTTATATTGCCCGGCAAATGGGATGTAACACTAGTTGCTACTGGCACTGGCGGAACTAGTACTTTAACAAAGCAATACTTAATTACAACATTCCCTAAACCAGTATTGGATTTTTACACCACCAAACGTTTCATGTCATTGCCAAACGCCGTATTTAACATGCAAAACAACAGCAACAGTGTATTCAATTCGTGGGATGTGTTTGATAGTACAGGCGCTAGTATTCAAGCATCTAAACTGCGAGACCCATCTTTTTATATCAATACATTAGGACGATACAGTGTCAGACTGATAGGCACCAATTCTTATGGTTGTATAGATACTTTATACAAACCAGATTATATCGGAACATTAGGTCAAGGTTATGTCTATGTTCCTAATGCATTCTCACCAAATCTGAATGGTAAAAACGATGGATTCATGCCTTCATTGTATAATGTGAAGGATAGAAACTACACTTTTAAAGTTTTCAACAGATGGGGTGAACTTCTTTTTGAGACAAAAGACCTCACAGGTGTGTGGGATGGAAAGTATAATAACGTATATTGCGAACAGGACGTGTATATCTGGACCGTAAATGGTGAATATTACAACGGGGATTTATTCGGATTTAGAGGTACTGTCACTTTGCTAAAATAAAAAATCAACTACTGGAATATGGGACGAATTAACAATACATTAACAACTATGGTTAACAACTGGCTTGGAAAAGTTGGTCTTGCAACCCCTAAAACTACAGAAGAAAACCCATTTGCTGAGCGTTACAAACGCTTCGACAAATTCGCATATCTCTATGGCAAAAGCTTTGACAAAGAAGCTGTCATTTCAAACAAAGAAATCACCTTCTCAAATTACTTTGGGTTTGGAAGTGATATTGCATTCATCAAAAGATTCATCGGTCAGCCTTTGTTCTCATTTGAGAATCCAGAATTCAATGTTATCATTCTGATGTATGCCAACAGAATTCATGGTTATGATGTCAAATTTGAACTTCACTTTTTTGACAACAAATTGTTCTGTATCAATTACACTTACAATACCATTTCAGAGTTTGAAAAAGCGAATATCATCAAAACTTTATTAGACAAACACCAATTGTCTGGTGCTTTAAATGTCAACAATAAAATAGTAGTAGATGATTTTGGAAATGGTTTATTAATAGAAGATAGCGAACATTTCTCTGTCAATTACCTTTCTCCTCAAAGCCAAGTCATTCAGCTTGCCGAAGAATGGTTATCCAACCAACAAAGAACAGCCTAATGTAACCTCGCATCAGCGATGCAGGAACACAACCTCGTCCGCCTCAGGCGGACAGGATATAGCAACCTCAGCCAAACAGGATCATCAAAAAATTCTAACTCCAGCCTGCCACCCAAACCACGCTTTTTGCTGATACCTTCCATTGTCACTCCAATATGGATTGCTTACCAATTTTGAAAACACAGTGTCCCAGTTAGGATCAGTGCTATCGTTTATTGAATGATTGATTGTGGCATTCCCAAAAATGGAAAATCCTTTGAAAAATTGAATTTCTATTCCTGTACTTAAATGGTTCTGCATGTTAAGGTGATTCGATCTAAAATCCACCATCAAATGCTTGGAGCCTATCTCTGTATTCCAATAAAAAACCTTTGACAATTTTGCTCTCACTCCAATGCCAAATCCGTAGCCAAAAAGACTTAGTGAATCTCTGTTGTATGGCATTCGCAAATTTGCAGATACTGAACTGTAAAATCTTCCAGAGCCAGAACGATAAGCCAAACCATATTGGTTCAAATCGTTGTTGCTTACTTCCAATTGATGAATGCCATTTTTGATGAAATTAATCAACCCTATTGCCACACCATCACAGGTATCTGCAATATTGATCAATCCTATTTGAAAACCTCTTACTTTTCTAGCGATATTGACAATTCCTGCTATCTGACCACCATCTATATCATTGGCAAGATTGATGATGCCTGCTACTTGAACAGCACTGGTATTTGAACCAGCATAATTCCCAATCCCCGCAAGTTGCACACCATCCATGGTACCGCGATTGATGTTGAGAATTCCTGCTGCTTGAACACCTTCTGCTCCCTCATTGTTGTAATTATAAATTCCAGCAGCCTGAAAGCCTCTTACATAATTGATGTTGTTGTTGAACAAACCAGCAAACTGAGCTCCAGTCATAGAGCCTCCTACTATATTGCACAATCCCGCAAACTGCGCACCTTCTACGTCTCTTCGCACAAAATTTAACAGTCCGCCAAACTCAACTCCATTTACTCCACCATTGTATCCAACCAACGTGTTAAATGACACCTTATTGGTTACCAATCCACTTAAAGAACCATTGCTACCAAGTGGTGGTACAAATGTTACCTGCCAGTCGCGCTCAAATGAATCTCGTATATTTCTTGCAATAGCGCCGTTGTATGCCCCTAATATCAACTGACCGAGTTTGGTGTCTTCTACTTTTATCTTTTTTAATGAATCAAACCATACCAGCTTTATCTTATCTTTTAATAGTGGTTTAGCAGTATCCAATACCATTGTTTTTGTGGTATCTATTACCAATGGCTGAACTGAGTCTGATACTATTACAATTTGCCCTTTTACAGGCTCCTCGTCTTCTTCAATGTCAATCTTCGAAACAATAGGCGTTAAATTGATAAACGACTCTATAACGCCATTATTAGCATACTTAATTTGTATGCTAGTATCTCTATATTGTTCTTTTCTTATGGTGATGGTTACTTCGGGTGTTTTGGATGAGAAATTGATTTTATAATACCCAAAATCCCCACTCAATGTGTTGGCCAAACTGGTCTTGTTGTATACACTTACTTCTGTCAATCCATCTCCACTTTCTACATCTCTGATATAACCAGAAACAATAAAATCGTATCGACTCTGCACTTTATCTGTATTGATTTTACTGGTTTGTTTGGCTTGAATTTTCTTTTGCAGCACCAAGTGATTGCCAATCTGTTGATAGGTGATATCGCCTCCAAACAATTGGTCTAAAATATCTTTGATACTTCGATTGTCAGCATATACACTAACTACTTTACTTACTTTAATGATTTGATTGCTGTATGAAAAACTAAATTTTGCAGTCTCTGAAAGAATATTCAATGTCTTACCCAGTGGCTGATTGACAATTTTCACTGTCACCTTTCGCTCTAAAATAGGGGTGTTGGTTTGTGCGTCTATAGAAAATGCAATTCCTATAAACACAATCAATATCAATAGATGTTTCATTGAATACATCCTCCTCCTACCAAGGTAAAATGTTTGCCATTTCTATCCACTTTTAATTCTGAACCAAGTGTAGCTGCTATAACCGCCATCACATTGCCCATGCCTTCTTTGATGTCAAATTCGGCTGTAATTTTACAAGATTGCAAAGGTGTTGGCACATCAAACGTGTATGATTTATCATAGGCTCCTAGCTCTGTTAGCACTTGTTTGATACTGGTGTTATTGAAATTGAATTTACCAGTAGCGTATGCTGTTTCGTTTTTAATTGAACCGGTATTGGTGTTCAAAGCTCCCGTACTCTCGTTAAAATCAGCAGTCATACCTCTAGTCAAAATACTCACACCAGATGGTGTAGTGAATCTTACCTTGCCTTCATTGACAGTAACTTTCACATGGTTGTCCTCTCGCTTAATTTCAAATTCGGTCCCGAGTACTGTAACATTCGTCTTGCTACAAGTAATTTCAAATGGATGTAAACTGTCCTTTTCTATATCGAAATAAGCAGTGCCCGACTTCAAAACCACTTGCCTTTTCTTACCCTCAAAGGTTTTAGGATAATCGAACTCGCCTCTTAAAACGGTAATCTTAGAGCCATCATTCAAGGTCAATTGTTGCTTGTTTTGTGTCACAACACTAACCATATCTACTGATGCAGTATTAGATCTATAAAACACAATGCCCAATCCTAAAATTAGAATAATAGATGCTGCGGCCAACCACACTCTATTAAATGCAAATACTTTAGTTGCTGGTTTGGCTATCGTAGTTTGAACTTTGGTCCACGCTGCTTCAACATCAATATTTGAAGCGCTTTCAAGCTCGGCGCTATGGTCCCAAATCTTCAGCACTTGCTGATACATTTGTTCGTTAGCAGTAGCTTCTTTGCGCCAATTTTCAACCATTAACAACTCATGCTGTTCGGCTTCACCTGCAATACATTTGATGATCAATTCTTCCGTTACCATGTTGTTAATTGTATTAAAATGTTTAAAACTATCAGCACCAATCCTAAGTAATCTGCAAGATTTGTTCTCATGATTTTAAGTGCTTTTCCCATTTGATTTTCTACTGTTTTTACAGAGATGTTTAATATGTCGGCAATTTCTCTGTATTTGAGTTGTCTGAATCTACTCATTTGAAAGATCAATCGACATTGCTCAGGCAATTTCAGCATGGCTTTTTCAATTTTCTCTTCCAATTCTTTCACTTGAGCGACATTCTGCATCTCGTTGCTTTTCTCTTCTGAATTTTGCATATTGATGTATTTATCTTTTACTGCTAGGTGTTTGAGTTCATTAAGAGAAGCATTGTAAACAGATTTGTACAAATACGACTTAAGCGAGGTATCTATTGATAAATTGGCTCTCTTCTCCCACAATTTGACAAAGGTCTGCTGAACCACTTCTTCAGAAGCATCCATATCCTTTAAAATCAAATTTGCATAACGACACAAGCCTTCGTAGTACTGCTTGAATACCAATTCGTATTCGGCAGATTCTAGCTTGTATAGTGCCACATTCCCCATGCTTTTTTTTAATAATATGCTCTGCAAATATAAACTCTACTTTTTACTATTGAATCCTTACCACTTTTCCACTACCAGAAATATTGACAGTCATAGCTGGTGTCCCGTGGTACATAATGCTTCCACTGCCTGAAATACTAGCATTTAAGGTTTTCTCAGCATACAACCATGCGTCTCCTGAACCACTGATTCTGGCATCCACATCATCGGCTTTTAGCCATTCTGCATAAATATTTCCTGAACCGCTTACTGTGTAATCCGCTCTTTTGCACGTTCCAGTTCCAGTGTGTCTGATATTTCCAGAACCGCTTATGGTGGCTTTAAAACTATTACTCACTGTACCTCTAAAAGTGATATTTCCACTGCCACTTACGTTGCTTTGAATGTCGCTTGATGAAAAATCATCTACACATGTAACATCTCCACTTCCGCTCACATCCACATAGTCCAAATTTGGCATATACACTTTGATGGTAATTGGATTGTGCTTTCTGATGCAAGCACCGCGCTCTAAGCTGATGTTTAAACGGTTGCCACTAACTCTGGTTTCTATAACGTTTAAAATGTTTTGCTGACCATTGAGCTCTACTCTAAAAGTACTGTCGCGATGGATTTCAACTGTTGCACTGATGCACAATGAAATGCCATTGAAAGAGCCTGGCTGGCGAATATTGGTAACATTGCTACCCTGACCTTTGATTAAAAAATTGTCGTCGTCGCAAGAGGTCAATAAAAATGTACTTGCTATAAACGATATGATGATGATGATGAATTGTTTCATGATGTCTGTTTGATGATGGTTTAAAATTCTATTTTGTAACTAAATACCGGGATTAACGGTGTTTGATAATATGTTTTGGTTGTTTCAGTGTCTACATCGAAGTAGGTGCCTCCAATGTTTTTGTAGTTGCTAGCATTTTGGATGTCCAAACTCCAAATACTGTTGTATTTTTTGTGGTTGATTCTGTAACTGAATTTCAAGTCGGTTCTGAAATAATCTGATAATTGAATGGTAAATGGTCGGCTCATATCTTCAACAGCCGTCTTGTACAACCTCGACTTTTCTAGGTCGATTGGATTCTCTCTGAAACCACCGTACCACATAGTCTTGATGTTGATGCCCAACAATTTTTTGTCGCCTTTGATCTTGATTTCTTTCCCTGCAGTAAACGTTACAGCATGCTGACCGTTGAATCGACTGTTGTACCATTTGTTGGTTTTGGTTTGGTACTCACTTTTATACAATGACGCTGACAACAGATAGTAAAACCCTTTGTTTAAAAATCTCTCAGCAGTTACTTCTACACCGTAATTTCTCCCTTTACCTGTATTTTCTAAGCTGGTAATTACCGGACCGAAACCTGCGTTAATTAACGAATATGTGCTATTTGGGTCGGTGCTTACAGGAATATTAAACAACGATTGGTAATAGGTTTCAAATTTCAATCTCGTATATGAATTTAAGGTGTGTTCGTAGCCTAATACATAATGGTGAGCCTTGCTAAAATCCAAGTTTTTATTTGGATACACTTCTTCGCCATTGCTGTTTTTGTACTGAGCAAAATACACTGCTGGCATTTGCAATTGTGTATGCATACCATAACCCAAACTGAAAGTATGCTTTGGCTTTAATTCGTATCTCATAGACACTCTTGGTTCCAAACTTTTACTGCCGTTCAATCCCATATACATGCTGTGCAAACCCGCAAATACATTGAGTTTCTTGTGCAGCTTCATTTTCAATTGAGCATAAGCTTGTGCATATTGCGTTGTTCCACTATTGTCAAGTTTGTTGACCAATGTTTTCAACGTATCCAACTCTTTCTGACCCGCGCTGTAATCCCAGTGATTCAATATCAATCCTGCTCTTAACATGACAGCTGCATTGAATTTATGATTGATGCTACTATGCAATGACAATTTCTTATTCGACAAATTGTTTTTCCAGTGGGTATAGGTATGGATGTAGTCGTTTTCGTAATACTCGCCTCTGTCTTCAATGGTATTGATAGAATACAACAACACATTTCTAAGTGTAGTGTTTTTACCTAAACTGTATTGATGCGTAACACCAGCCGCTCCAGTATTGGTATTATAAACCATGTTGTAGCGGTCCATTCTTGTTTTCCACTTACTAGAATCTTTTACCGCATTTTGTAACTGAGTACTAAGTCCGCCAAACCCAAAAACACTGAATTGACCAATTTTGCTCTTTGGAAAAAACACATTGAAAGACAAATCTTGGAACTGTGTTACACTGCCAGTAATATTAACACCCAACTTTTGTATCAATCCTAAAGTTGAATATCTGTAGTTTACAAGGTAACTGCCGCCTTTTTTACTCATTGGACCTTCGGTAGCCAAATCCAATCCTAAGAAACCTGCCTGAAGGGTGTATTCTCTCTTTTTTGAATTGCCTTTTCTCAACTTCAAATCGAATACCCCACTTAATGCATTGCCATACTCAGCTGGAAAAGCACCAGTCATAAAATCTGAATTACCTAATAGTTGAGCACTTAAAATAGAAATACCTCCACCACTGCCATTAAAACTAGAAAAGTGGTTAGGACCAGGAATGTCTATTCCTTCCATACGCCAGAGCATTCCAGAAGGTGAATTACCACGAATTACAATGGTATTGTTGCCGTCATCTGCCCCTATCACACCTGCAAATGAGGTAGCCATACGCGCAGGATCATTAATGGCTGCCGCAAACTTTTGGGTTTCTTCAACCGAAAAAGTTCTGGCACTTACTACTGCCATATCGTTGATAGGTTTGGCTTTGTTGGCTTTAGCTTTTACACCATATCCTTTGAATTTGGTGATACGTTCTTCCATCTGAACATTTACCACCAATTCTTTACCACTGCTTAAAAGTATGTCGTTGATATTGGCATCGTTGTAGTTGATGTGGTTGACATATATAGAATGTCTACCAACTTTTACGTTTTTAATTTCGAACTGACCATTGATATCAGATGTGTCGCACAAGGTAGTATCACCATCAACAATGATGAGAGCGCCAGAGATGGTTTGCAATAAATTCTTGTCGGTAATTGTACCTCTAATGGTTTGCTTAAATTCTTGAGCAGAAAGCTTACTGCCCAGTAAAAGCGTTAAAATCGATAATGTCTTCTTGAGTTTCATCGACTATAGGACAACTGTGTTTTAAAACACCCCTATGTCGATTTGAAATTTTTTATAAAAATAAAATCCTAGCTATGATTTTCAAAGAAAACTAATTATTAGCCTGCCTCATTCCATTTCTATTTAGCAGTTAATACACTATGTATTCTATGCCAAAATTACTATATCCATTTCCTGAAGTAGAGAAATTTGTGTTTTAATTTTGTTGTTAATTAACAAATGATACTAAGGTTCTATTTTATAATCTATCAAGTCCCAAGAATAATTGCAAGTTTTCATAAGTTTTTTAACTAATCCAATGTCTTTAACCCAATAATAATAGGTATTTGGGCGAATACAATTTAATTTAGGCTCCCAAATAAAATCCATATCAATTGTAAATACTTTCACATTTGTATAATTTTTTGAGTTTATATTAATGGTAGTATCAGAGTTAGAGCATAAAGTATATCCACTGTAAGCGCCCTTTATAAATGGCATAAAAAAAGGTGTATTAATACTTTGACTAGCCACTAATCTATCCAATATCAATCTATATGTGCCATTGAATGAAATCCCGTCAGGCGAAACTCCACCAGTCCTGTCCTCATAAGTCCATTGATTAAAACTTGAATAAATGCCTCTCGATAATACCTCGTAATCGACATTGATATGTCTTGTTGAATTTTGTGTACCTCTTGCATTTAACCAATATGTCTTACAATATGTAACAGTTTGTGTGTCTAATTCGCCTGTTTTAGAGTTTTTATAAATCCAGTAACTACCTTTGCCAGCCCATAAGTAATTTTTTGCCTCACCTAAATAGAATTTATAATATTCTTCTGGGCATGTACCATTACTTTTGCAATCTACATTCCTGTCCTTGCATGCGCTTGACCATACAATCAAACTAAACAAACACAATATTTTTGGAATGTATTTAAACATATATTCGTTTTTTCTTTAAATGATAAAAGTTAAGGATTGTTTTTAGTTATGTAGGATGCGATTATAGTTTTAAACAAAAATAAAGAATATATTCATTGTAGGAAATTTTAAACCAAATTATTGAATTCAATTTGAATTATAACATTTGGACGTTTTTTAAGGTTTTATTTTATAGTCTATCAAGTCCCATGAGTAATTTTCACCTTTGTTGTATCGTTTTATTAATCCAATATCCTTTACCCAATAGTAAAATGCATTTGGATATCTGGTAGCCAAAGGATGATCGTTTGGATACCAAATATCATCCATGTTCATTTCAAACACAACCACATGGTCGTAAGTTTTGCCATTCACAATAATGCTGGTATCTGTATTGGTACAGGTGGTAAGCGAATTACTAGTGCCATATTTATAATTAATACTTGCCGGAAATAAAAATGGATAATTAATCCCTTGGCCAGCTACAGTTCTATTTACAATTTTGTTATTTTCAAGAGTTGCTGAATTTGGATTGACACTATTTGTTTTATCAACATATTCCCATTGATTATAAGTACTATATAACTTTCTATAAAGCACTTCATAATCTATAGTTATATGTTTAGCATAATTAGTGGTGCCCTTTGTATTCACCCAATAAGTTATGGCTCCTACACATGTTTGTGTATCTAATTCTCCTGTTTTTGAGTTTTTGTAGATCCAATAACTGCCAGTATCTGCCCAAAGATAACTTTTAGCTTCTCCTAAATCAAATCTGTAATATTCGGGGTCACAATTGCCTTTGTCGTGACAATCGCTATTGCATGATGTCATTGTTTGCAATACAAGCATCCATAAAAAAACACAAATTGTCTTTGACATTTCTGAGCTGAAGTATAAATCAATGGTCTTTTTTCTCATAGTTCTAAATGGCTAATCAAATTTACTCCACCTTCACTAACACATACTTTTCTAACTTCTTCAAATCACCTTTTTCAATAGTGCTCGGTACTTCCATTTCTTTCTGTATTGTAGTCGCATGGATGATGAGAGTAGTATTCGGTATCAATACTGGTAACTCAAAATCCTCTTTGCAATGTTCCAATTTGTACTTCAGTATTCTTTTGCCTTCTCTATTCTCAAATTCAACTTTTAATGCTGGTATTTTGGCCTGACTTAAATACTGCATAAAAAATCCTGAATACGTCTTTGGCATTCTTCTATTGAAAAAATTAATGACATCTTCGGTTACTATCAACTTATGTCTAAAAGTATCACACATTTCGCGTATGGTACTTAAAAACAAACTGTCGTTGTTGAGGCTATACCTCAAAGTTTGTAACATCCATGCGCCTTTGTAATAGATGTCATTGTCTTTCCAATCATGAAACTGAATGCCTCTTTGTCCCAGCATTGAATGCTCTGCTTTTACCTTGCTTAATTGCGTGTTTAGATACTCTAATGAACGCTCTTTGCCTTGGGTATACTCTAAAAATAAGGTTTCTGAATAGGTGGTAAAACTCTCGTGTATCCACATGTCAGCTGGATCGGCAGCTGTAATGCTATTGGCAAACCACTCGTGACCGCTCTCGTGAACTATGATAAAATCAAATCCAAATTCGTTGTATTTGTATTTATTACCATAAGCCACACAACTCTGATGCTCCATACCCCAATAAGGTGTCTCTACGAGTTTGAACCCGTCTTCTGCAAATGGATAAGGACCAAAATACTGCTCGAATGCCCTCAACATGGTATCAACTTCTTTGAAATGCTTAATAGCCTTGTCGCGGTTGTACTTCAATACATAATAGTCGAGTGTCAATGTCTTTTTACCATTGTATACATCTTGTATATGCACATAATCACCAATATTGATGCTGATGTTGTAATTGTTAATCGGATTGACCACTTTCCAATGGTAGGTTGCTAATCCCTTACCCGATTTACTGCTAGATATTAAACGACCATTAGAAACACCTACCAAAGTATCTGGTACGGTTAAATGCATGTCCATAGAATCGGCTTCATCGCTCCAATCGTCTTTACAAGGCATCCAAATTGCTGCCCCTTTGCTCTCACATGCTAATCCAACCCATGGCTTTCCGTTTCTATCTTCCTTCCAATCAAACCCTCCCTTCCATGGTGCTAAAATGGCTTTTTCTGGTACACCTCTATAATAAATTGAAACCTTATAGATTTTATCTTTCTTAAATTTTCTTTCAGGAAGTATCAGTATTTTATTGCCATCCCTAAAGTATGTTGCTTTTTTGTTGCCATACATTACTTTTTCAATTTCAAAATGTTTAGCCAAATCAATTGCTATGGCCTTTGCTTTGTTAAGCATTTTAAAGCTAATGGTATTGTACCCATTGATACTGGTTGTTCTAGGATCAACCTCTATATGAATGTCATAGTGCAAAACATTGAATTTTGCAGAATCTGCTAAACGCTTAAAATTAATAGACAACCCATCAGCTGTAGAACAGACACCCAATAATAGCAAGAGAAAGACAAAAATAGATTTCATTATAAGTCACTCAAAAATACATATTTTTCCACTCTTTAACAATGCATATTAAATCAACAAAAAAGAAAGAAGACATGAAATTTTTAGATTGACATATTTTAAGATTTTCAAATTGAAAAATTCCAAAATGAAACCCTCTACAGCCTTTACATATCCCATCTTTGCGCCTTCTTGATAAATCGGGATCAACATTTCATTCCAATCTGCGAGAATAGTTCACGCAGAAACTGCTAAGAAAAAAAATCCCGATAATGTAACCTCGCATCCGCTGATGCAGGATATTGTAACCTCGTCCGCCTTATGCGGACAGGATCATCTAACAATCAATTACTTTGTTCGAAAGGTAACAAAATACTGAAACTGGTGCCTTTTCCAACTTCACTTTCTATTTCTACATTACCGCCCAATGCTTCAATTTGCGCCTTTGTCATGTTAAGTCCTAGTCCTTTGCCCTCTACAGAGAAATTAAAACGTTTGTACAAGCCAAATATTTCTTTGCCATAACGTTCTAAATCGATGCCTATACCATTGTCAGAAATTTTTATTAAGTATTCAGATTCTAGGCGTTTGATGTCTATATGAATCTCTGGTATACGGCCTGGAGAGCGGTATTTAATAGAGTTATTAACGATGTTATAAATAATACTTTTTACATAACTCTTGATGCTAAATATGGCTTTCGCATCTTCATCAATATTGGTAAAAATATGGGTATTCGTTTCGAGAATTTGCTTTTCTAAAGTCTGCTTAACACTCAGAATAATTTCTTCAAATATAACCAGCTCTTTCTTAGAATTGATGTCTGAACGCGCCGCCAAAATGATGTTCAAGTCCTGAATCAATTCATCGATTTTTAATATAGAATACCTAATATGGCCGATGATTTTCAATCGTTCTTCTTCATCAATGGTGTTTAATTCAAACACTTCAGACAAACCTAATAGATTGGCAATTGGCGCTCTAAGATTATGCGATACAATGTAGTTAAACTGCATCAATTCGTTGTATCGTTTGGTCAATTCGTTAAGCAATTTTGTTTTTTCTGCTTCAGAGGCTTTAAGCATGTCCAAACTTTCTTTGGCTTCAGTAATGTCTCTGATTGCAGATTGCGTTCCAACGATTTTACCATTTTCCATTATTTTGGTAACTCTTGCTTCAAACCATCTTTTACTACCATCTTTGCGAATTCCGGCGTACTCAAAGGTATTTGAAACATCTTCACCACTCATTCTCCTATTGTGCCTTTCAATAATATCTTGCTTAAACTCTGGTGCAACATAATCTACAAAGACAAAGTTTTCTAAGTCTGATTCCTCAATACCAATCATGTATTGAAATTGCTTATTGGCAAAAATCACTTTTCCTTCAATATTATCGATGATTAGCCCATCACTGATATTTTCAACAACATTCTTATACCTTAATCGTTGTTTCTCTAAAGCTATGTCTGATGACTTTTGTCTGGTGATGTCTTGCGTTGTTCCTGCAGCTAAAATTGGTCTACCGCTATCATCATACACCACTTCCCATTGCTGGTTAACGTATTTGATGGTGCCATTTGGCAGAAGCAATCTATGCACATGGTCAAATGGCGTTTTATTTTTTAGACTTTGTAAATGGTACTTGTCTACTTCTGCTCTATCTTCTGGATGAATTAAACTCAGTAAAAAATCAAAACTTGGCAGAAATGATTCTTTGTCTATTTCAAAAATGTCGTAATTTTCTTCTGATAAAATGAATTCACCCGTTTTCACATTTAGCTCAAAACTGCCTATTTTAGCAATTCTTTGAGCATGACGAAGCCTTGCTTCATTTTTTCTAAGTATGTCTTCTTGACGCTTTCTCTGTGTAATATCGAAGTTGCTGATGATTACTCTACTGATATCATTTTCAAACTTAGATACAAAAACCGAATACCATCTTGTATTCGAAGAAGTGGAATGGGCATATTCAAGCTCAAAAATATCCAATTCATTTCTGTGTACTTTCCTTATGCCGTCGTTCAATTTTTTAGCATAATCCAAAGAATTATCAAGCTCTAAATCTAGAGTCTTAAAATAATTGTCGCCTAACTTGACATTTAGTATACCTGGAATTACATCTTGGCTTAATTTTTTACTCCAATTGTTATTGATTTTTAAAACCAAACCATTTTCGTCAATAATAACTGTGTTGGTTTGCAGTGATTTTAAAATGCTGCTATTTAATGCTTCACTTTCTAATAGAGCATACTCATTCTCCTTTTGCTCTGTTATTATATTTCTGATGGACAGATACTGGTCAATTTCTCCATTATCATTGTACACAGGTGTTATAACAGTATCTACCCAATAAAAACTGCCGTCCTTGCACTTATTTTTCATTTGACCTCTCCACGTCTGACCGTTGGAAATTGTGGTCCATAGATTGGCAAAAAATTCTTTTTTGTGATATCCAGAGTTGACTATTTTATGGTCTTTACCTACCAACTCCTGTCTTGTGAATTTAGAAATTTTACAGAAGTTTTCATTCACGAATAAAATCTTGCCATTCTTGTCAGTTATAGAGACGATAGAACCGTTGTTAACTGCATTTTGAAATGAGGTGAAGGCATTAGACATAAACGCATTGATTTTAAAAGGCGTTACATCTTGTATTAAACCTTCTAAGATGGTTTTATCAACCACTTCATCGTAATAGAAACTCATGATTTCTTTTACCCATTTTGTTCTACCTTGTTTGCCTATGATTCTATACTCATTGACAATCGGTAGTCCGTTGGCCATCTGCTCTTCTCTTTTGGCATGCACCCACTTTCTATCTTCGAGATGGATAATATCCATCAAGTGTATGTCTTTCGAAATAAATTCTTCTGCTTTATAACCAGTCAACTCAAAACACCCACCATCAACTTTCACTGCAGTATAATTCTTGTCAAAATAACACCTAAGGAACATGCCTTGGAGGTTTTCTGACAATTCGTTAATAAACTTGATACTATATGGCTTGTCTCTTAAGTCCAAAGCTTTAAAAGAATATAAAAATTAGTCAACCTGATTGATTAACCTTAAAATTTTATTGATTTTATGAATTGTAAGTGGTTTGGTGATATAGTCTTTTACAATTGGATACTTCTTAGCCCTCTCCATATCTTCTGAATCAATAGAAGAAGTAAATATAAATACTGGAATTTGCTCTTCTAAAGGCATTTTCTGCAATTCATCTAAAAACGCCCATCCATTCATGATTGGCATATTTAAGTCGATTAGTATCACAGATGGTAGATTTTCTTTTTTTTCTATGGCAGATTTTAGTGATTCAAGTGCCGAACTTGAGTCAGTAAAGCTTGTCATTTTATTACAAAAATCAATGTTCTTTACCAGAATATCTGTTAGGTAAATTATGACCTCGTCATCATCAATTATGTAAGCCAAATCGACCTTGCTAATTTCCATTTATGATAGTATTGCTATTATATAAAGAATGCAAATAAAGCCAATTTCTTGACATTTAAAAATTAATTATACACACAAAAAAGTAAAAATATAAAACTTTGGTTTTCAAATGGCATTTACAAATGCCTATACAAATTACACCAAAGTTAATATGCCAATTTCTGGTCGGATACCCAATCTGCCAGGGTATCCCAAATATCCAAATCCACGGTTAACATAGATGTGCTGATCTTCTAAAGAGTACAAACCTGCCCATTGTTTGTACATATATTTGATTGGACTCCACTTGATACCCATTGATTCTAATCCAAATTGAGCACCATGTGTGTGCCCAGATAAAGTGAGTTGCACGTCTTTGTACTTTGTTCTCACTTCATAATCCCAATGACTTGGATCGTGTGATAACAAGATTTTTACTGGAAACTCTTCTGTGCCAGCATATGCCTCAGCCATTCTGCCGTATCTTGCAAAATTGCCTCTTGCTCCAAAATTTTCAACTCCAATCAAGGCTATTTTATCATCGCCTCTTTGTAATATTCTATTTTCATTTAACAACAAATCCCAACCCATTTGCTTGTGAATGCCTTTTAATTTTTCAAGATTTTCAACTTGCATTGGTGTCATGTGTGATTTGTTGGCCTGCGAGTTATTGCCTTGACCGAATTCTTTTCTATCTGGCCACTGATGATAATCGCCATAATCGTGGTTGCCTAATATACTGTAAACGCCCATTGGAGCGCTTAGCTGACTGAAAATACCAATGTAATCTTCTGTCATTTCATCCGCTAAACTGTTCACCAAATCTCCTGTAAAGAAAATGATGTCTGGTTTTTCCTTCATTAACTTTTCTACACCCTTTTTTACTGCTTCTTTGTTCCAAAAACTTCCTGAGTGTATATCACTTAAATGACCGATTTTTATCCCTTTGAAACTTTCGGGTAAATTCTTCAAAGCAATCTTTTCTCTGTGTACTTTATAGTCGTGTGCGCCTTTGATGATGCCATATGACATACCCGCAACCGTTAATCCACCTATTCCTGCACTAATCTGTGAAATAAATTTTTTACGTCCTATCAGTTTAGCACTTGATTCTACTACTTCCTTTTCTGGTACAAAAAACGTGTAGATTTTATTGAGGATTCTATAGATGTCTTCAAGAAACATTGGCACCATCATCAACATCTTTGCCGCAAAGAATACAAAAAATACACCGGCTAAAAATACCATATATCCTTTACTAGAATGAGCAAAATAGCCCGACATAGCCAGGAATCCTAATATGTACAAACTTACATTGATTGCCCAATATGCAATCTTAATAATTCTTCGAGGTACAGTTGTTAAATCCTCGGTAACCGTTCTTATTGCTTGATATGCATAAATATCAAATAACAATATTAACGAACAAAAAATGATGATCCTAAAAAGCATTGGAATTAATGAAATTACTGATTGAAACATGAATCAATAGTCAAATCTACGTGATTTATTTCCCCCAATATTTAAAATCTTATTGTAATTCTTTAAAACATCAAAAGTTTTCGAGAAAACGCCTTCCTCTCTGTTGATGATTTGCGATTTACCTTTTTCTCCAAACAACCTAAACGCTGCGGATGCCTTGAGATGTTTCTCAATAATGTCATGGGTTTTTGCAGAATACTTGAGATTTCTTAAATACGAAATGTTGCTGGCTATTTTTATAAAATTCAATATTTCAGACTTACTTATGGTGAAACCTTCTTGAAACTTAAAAATATCTGTATACTTTTTCTTTGCCTGCTCTAATTGCACATGCATATGATCCATTAAAAATATATCAAACATTCGCGAATAATACAGTCCTGGAATCAACAATTCAATTTCAGTGCTATCAGCAATTGTGTCTCTTAAAAGTACATCTGGACGAATGCCTCCTCCTTTTGTAAGAAGTCGACCATTTTTACTGAAAAATTCTTTTTTAATGGTAGAATCCAATATTGGATTTTGAGTGTCCTTTAAATTGTCTCTGTTGTAGATTTCGTTTCTATAGCTTTCTAAGTTCTTATCGTAACTTTTCTGAATACTTCTGCCACTTGGAGTGTAATATCTTGCAATGGTTAAACGCAACATAGAGCCATCAGACAACCTAAATGGTTCTTGAACCAAGCCTTTTCCAAAAGAACGGTTGCCAATAATTACAGCTCTGTCGTTGTCTTGAAGCGCGCCTGCTAAAATTTCACTTGCCGAAGCACTGTTGTGATTGATGATTAAAACCAATTTGCCTTCTTTAAATGTTCCCATTCCATCCGCAATAAAATCATGACGTTGACGTCTAAACCCTAATGTGTATGAAATGATTTCATCCTTTTGCAAAAACTCGTTTGCTATTGCTACAGCCTCCGATAAAAGCCCGCCGCCATTGTTCCTCAAATCCAAAATCAAATCTTTCATACCCTTCTTTTTTAATTGCTCTAATGCAAATAAAAACTCTTGATGGGTGTTGCCACTAAATCTTTCTAATTTAATGTATCCCAAAGACTGATTCACCATGTAAAATACTTCACTACTGTTCATTACAATGGTTTCTCTCGGAACATTGAATTCAATAACTTTATTCGTAATGCGTCTAAATATTTTTAATTTGATGCTGGTTCCCGGTGCTCCTTGCATTGCCAATCTGATGTCTTTGGTACTTAGACTATCCGTTAACGATGTGTTATTGGCCATAATCAGTCTGTCTCCCGGTAAAATTCCCGATTTTTCCGCTGGACTTTTTTCAAAGACATTATAGACACAAGGGGTATCGTTGAATAAAATATATTCTATACCCAACCCTTCGTAATTGCCTCTGATTTGTTGTTCGTTGACTTCTGAAAATTCTGGTGGTATGTAGGTGCTGTGCGGATCTAACTGAGACAACAAGTATTCAATGGTATTCTCTTTCAACCTATCTATCCTTGTACTGTCAACATAATCCTGTTCTATAATATCAAAAATCTGAGAAAACTTGTCTGGTTTCTCTTTGTTGACATTCATGCCTATGGCTATACCCCCAGCGAGCATAAGCGAATAGAAAATTGGTCTTAGCGACCTACTATTGCTATTGTTTATCTCGTTTTCTGAAGACATCTTGACTTATAGAACGTTCAATAATTGTTCTTTGATTTTCTCCAATTCTTCTTTCATCAAAACTACTGCTTGTTGAATTGGAAAATAGTAGGCTTTACTGCCCAAAGTGTTGATTTCTCTACCCATTTCTTGAGCAATGAAATTTAGTTTCTTACCATTTGCGTCTTTCTCAAGACAGTCGATAAAGAAATCTAAATGATGACGCAAGCGACTTTTTTCTTCACCAATATCATACTTCTCTAAATAGAATATGATCTCTTGCTCTAATCTATTCTCATCTACTTTTACATCGTCTTTATTGTCTGTTAGAGATTGCAACAATTTGCCTTTGATACTGTCTCTGCGCGGAATTTCTTCCTTCTCTACAGTTTTTAAATATTCTCTTATTTTATCTACACAATCTATTAAATATTTGCCAATAGTAACACCTTCTTGAGCTCTGAACTGATCAAATTTCTCAAATGCTTTTTCTATAGTGGTTAAAATCAACTGCCAATCATCTTCTGATACTTGGTTTTCTTCGTACTTTACAACATCCGGAAAAGCGATAATGGTATTTAACAAGTTTGGTGTTTCCATGCCCAAGTCTTGAGATAGCTGATTCAACTTGTTGTAATACGACTTTGCCAATGTTAAATTAACCGTCAGATTGTCGTTGATGCCGGTATTGTCTTTTCGCTCTGCTATTATAGAAATTGACACCGACCCCCTTTGAATCTTTGACGTCAATAATTGTCTAAGTTCAATTTCCTTGTCCTTAAACGACTTTGGCATCCTGACATTCAATTCAAGAAATTTGTTGTTCAGAGATTTAATTTCTGATTTAATGTTCCAGATGTTGTTGTCAACTTCTCCAGAACCGAATCCGGTCATGCTTTTGATTTGTACCATTTAAATTTGGTTGAGGTGATGTATACGCCTGCAAAAATGAGCATAATTGCTAATATTTTATGCATATTCAAGCTATCTTTTTTCAGCAATATGGCTATTATAGCAGCCAGTATAGGTTGTAAGTAGATATATGCGCCTACTAAAGTGGGACCAGCTTTTAATATTGCCCAAGCATTTAAAAGATAAGTTACAAAGGTTGTAAAGACAATAATAAATAAGATTTCGAGCACTATTGTGGTATCCATTGCATCAAATCTGGCTGCCTTCAATTCGTTAAATCCAAATGGTATTACCAATACCGAACCAATCAAAAATGTGTATTTTGAAACTGTCCAAGTATGGTAATGGTTAAACAATTCTTTAGCAAAAACAAGGTAACCTGCGTATGAAATTGCGTTTAGTAAGATTAAAATATCGCCAGGCAATGTTTGTGTGTTGAAAGAAAATGCTCTACCTGACATTAAGAAAACACAACCTAAACAGGCCAATAAAATACCCAATACTTGAGATAAAACTATCGCTTGCTTATTGATGAAAGCATTTAGAATCAAAACAAAAATGGGGGTTGCCAGCATCAATACTGCTCCATTGATAGGTGTGGTAATTTCTAGTCCTTTGAAAAACATCAGCATGTTGGCCATAACACCCAAAACACTGCACAACAGAATTCTTGGTCCGTGTGCTTTCCAATCTACTTTCTCTTTTTTGGCAAACAATGATGCTATAAAAAATAACACAGCGGCACCACAAACACGTAAAATGATAAAACCAAAACCTTTGATGTATTCTGGCATAATATCTTTCACCAAACTAAACGTTACGGCGTAAATAAATGACACCGTAAACAGAGCTATATGAACTAAACTTTTAATAAGTAACTAGATTAATGTTTTCTATGGATAACACCTGCCATTGGCTGAGCTGTAGGCATAATGGTCATTTCGTTGATGTTGACATGCGGTGGTCTGTTTAGCATAAACCAGACTGCTTCAGCAACATCATTGGCTACAAGATTTTCAAATCCTTCGTAAACTTTTTTTGCGCGTTCTACATCGCCTTCAAATCTCACAATTGAAAACTCTGTCTCAACAGCCCCAGGATGTATAGCCGAAACTTTAATTGGATATTTGCTCAAATCAAGACGCATGCTTCTGTTCAGAGCATCTACTGCATGTTTGGTTGCACAATAAACATTGCCATTTGCATACACTTCTTTTCCAGCGATACTACCAACATTTACAATATGGCCTGACCCATGTTTAATCATCAATGGAACTATGCTTCTGCTGACATACAACAAACCTTTTATATTGGTGTCTATCATGGTGTCCCAATGACCGAAATCACCGTCTTCAAATGACGATAAACCCATTGCAAGTCCAGCGTTGTTAATCAGTACATCAATGCTTCTCCATGCTTCTGGAAGTGAATTAATAGCTGCTTCTACTTCTTCTCTTTTTCTCAAATCAAAATTAAGTAAGAAGATTTCAACAGAATGCTTGGCGGTTAATTCAGATTTCAATTGGTCTAATCTTTCTTTTCTTCTGCCACATAAAATCAAGTTATACCCTTGATTTGCCAATAAATTTGCAATTGCTTCGCCAATACCCGCAGTTGCCCCAGTTATAAACGCAAATTTTCCTTTCATAAATTTCCTGCAAAAATACATAAAACTTTTTGGGGGCAACAGCTTAAATATTTGTAATATCGTAGCATAATAGTTTGAATCCAGAAATAAATATCTTAGGTACGGGAAGTGCCACTCCAACACGGGATAGAAACCCTAGCGCGCAAGTACTTAGAATTGGAAGTACTAAAGTACTCATCGATTGTGGTGAAGGCACACAAATGCAGCTTCTAAAATATGGTGTTCGTCATACCGGACTAGATTACATCTGTATCAGTCATTTACATGGTGATCATTATTTTGGATTAATAGGTTTGATTTCTACCATGAGTCTAATGGGCCGACAACAAGCTCTCAATATTATTGGTCCACCCGAACTTAAAACCATTCTTGATTTACAAATCTTACATGGAGGAATGAAACTAAAATTTGAAATCGTTTTCTACCCTACCAATGGCAATAAGGCAGAAGACATTCTTAAAACCGAAGATTTTGAAATGAGTAGTTTTCCTTTAAAACACAGAATTCATTGCACTGGATTTTATTTCAAAGAATCGCCAAAACAAAGACGACTCATCATTGAAAAAGTACAACAATACAACATACCAGTTGAACAGTATAAATCTATAAAAGCTGGTGCTGATTATATTTTGGATAATGGGAAGCGAATTCTGAACACAGAGCTAACTGAAGACCATGGTAAACTCTTAACCTACGCTTATTGTTCGGACACCATTTTTGATACAGAACTCCCTACTTATTTCAAAGATGTTGATTTGCTATACCATGAATCTACCTATTTGAACAACCTTATTGATAGAGCAAATTTATATTTTCATAGCACTGCCGAACAAGCTGCTACAATCGCTAAAATGGCTAATGCAGGAAAATTATTAATTGGTCATTTTTCATCTCGTTACGATAATTTACAACCACTTTTACTAGAAGCTAAAGCTGTTTTTGAACACACAGAATTAGCAGTTGAAGGCTCTACATTTAACATTGGATAAGCTTCTTTATCCTTCCTTTTATATATTGACGTTGTGACCTCCGTTCGGTAGCCTGAAGGCAGCGCCGAAGGGAACCTCCGACCTAGCATCAGAGTCTCGAAGACTCAAATCGAAATTGGGCAAGCGTTCCAACCTCCGATGTTACAACCTCCGATGTTGCGACCTCCGACCCAGCATCAGAGTCTCGAAGACTCAACTCGAAACTGGGCAAGCGTTATGACCTATTCCCATTTAATATTTGTCGAGGCCATGCCCACCAACATACGCACTATTCCATAAATCCTATTTCCTAACCCCTTAATTAATATTTAACTTTTTACTTTTGACTTTTCAATCTACCTTTGAAGTCGTAAAAAATTGAAAACAAAAGCTCTAATTAGAAAATCGCAACAACTTAAGAATAACCGCTCAGCGTTACCGTTCAGCGCCATCAAATCTGTTTTGGTGTTGTGGGATGCTACTCAAGCTAGAGCAGAAATTGAAGAAATCAAAACCTTTGGCCATGAATTGAGAAGTAGTGGCAAAGAAGTGGTGTTCTTAACTTTTCACCCGATTAAGAAATTTGGACCGGAAATTCAGCCCAATGATATGTACCGCTTGTGCTGTAGAGGTGATTTCAATTTTTTTGCAGCGCCTAAATCTCCAGAATTAAAAAAACTTCTTGAAACTCCATTCGATTTATTGATCAATGGTTGTTTAACAGAAAACGAATTCATCAAAACCATTTCTGTATATTCAAAATCTAAGTTTAGAGTCGGACCATTTTTAGAAAATGATGATACCAATTTTTACGAATTACTCATCAAACCAAATGGCGCTGACCCTTGCGAAAACTACTTGATTGAAATAGGCAGATCACTTAAAAAAATTCAATAATATGTCACATATTGCATCACAGAAATTAAAAGGCACAGGAGTAGCATTGGTTACACCTTTCAAAAAAGACTTTAGCATCGATTTTGACGCCCTTAAAAAGTTGGTCAACCACCAAATTGACAACGGTACCGATTACCTTGTAATTTTAGGCACTACAGGCGAAAGCCCAACCATTTCTAAGCAAGAAAAGCAAAGTATATTAGATGCTATTAGAACCGAAAACAATGGCAGATTGCCCCTAGTTTTAGGTATTGGAGGTAACCATACATTAGAAATTGCAGACAATATCAAACATCAAGATTTGGAAGGCATTTCTGCCATTTTAAGTGTGAGTCCTTATTACAACAAACCAAACCAAAAAGGCATTATTCAGCATTACAACCATATCGCAGACGCATCACCACTGCCAATCATTTTATACAATGTACCAGGGAGAACCGGTAGCAATGTAAGCACTGAAACGACTTTAAAATTGGCAGAACATAACAATATTTTAGGTACCAAAGAAGCAAGTGGAAATTTCACTCAATGCATGGATATTCTAAAAAATCGACCAGCTAATTTCGCAGTAATCAGTGGTGATGACGCATTGACCTTACCCTTTCTATCATTAGGTATGGATGGCGTTATCAGCGTTATTGCCAATGCTTACCCAAAATCATTCAGTGATATGGTGAGATTTGGATTAAACGGAGATGTAAAAGCAGCATTGCCTTTGCACAATCAATTGCTAGACGCAATGAATTTAATCTTCGCTGATGGCAGTCCAGGTGGCATCAAAGTAATACTAGAAGCAATGGGCATTTGTGGCACTACTGTAAGAATGCCATTACATGATGTAAGTGAAGGCGTAAAAGCTCAGTTACTTTCGTGTATGTCTCAAGCTGCAAGCAAATAATTGCATCTTGTTTGTTGATAAAAATTCAATAGATATTTCGTCTGCTAAGTAGTTCGATTGATTAATTTTAATTAAGACAATCCATCCATCTTAAAATATTTACTAACTGTTGAAGTTTCTGGGTAGACTCTGAAATTTTCTATGCCTTCTTGTATGGCTGCTCTCTTAGATGTAAAAGCTTCTAAACCTGCTAAGAACAAACCAAATACAAATAATATTGATTTGACAATAAAATGCTTCTTGAAGAAAAACCACAAGATTATAGAACCGTATTCTTTGTATATACGCTCAGAATCTGGATTGGTTTTTAATTGCTCTTGAATGCGCTTATTAAAGGATAAGAATGTTTTGTTTTTTTGGTGTTTGATAGATAGAACCAATACAATTAAAAGGTGCATTGAAGCTACTTTTTTCATGGCTTTGGATATAGATGTATCAATGTACTCGAACAAGATGTCATCTCGTTTAATTTTGTTTTCTATTACCAATTCTCTGAGTTGATCTCTTAATGCTTGAAGCTTGTATCTAAATTGTAACTCGAGGTGGTTGTAATACATATTTCTGGCTTTCCAGTATACAACACCTAATAAAAATAAAATAATATGATAATCTTTCATTGTCTTGGGGTTTTAAAATTGTTGATAATGCAGGGTTTGCAGTCGAATATTCTCTTGTATCAATTCATCAATCTTTCTATTCTTAATCTTGATATGATGCTCGTAATACAAATACTGTATGCCAATTATGACAATAAATAGTATTACTATGAAGTAGTGTTCTTTTAAATCTAACCCTTCTAGTAATAGCCATTTTCGCGTCAATTCATTTTTCAAATTTTGTGGCACAAATAGATAAATGTACCCTACATAAGCAATGATTAAAAAACCTATAACACCAACTCGTGTCATAAGTAAACCACATTGATCTAGGATGTAATACAACAATTTTGTGCGTTTCTTGCCCATTTGTCATACAAAGCAACGACACTTTTATTTGATCTTAAAATCTTTTAATTTACTTATTTTGAGTCCATTTTATAACAACAAGATTATCATGAACTTAATTTGAATTAATCTCCAAATTTTCTTTCATGTTCTTAACGTTGTATTCTTCTCTTTTAATGGTTTTTACACCAGAAGTAAAATTCTTACACTTTTATGGTTGTCTCAATACCAGAAATTATAAATTCTCTTGCCTCCATCAGGACTTAAACCTTCAATTTGTATTCGTCCGTTGGCTTTTTCAAGTTGAGCAATCAATTCGTTGGCATCCTTGCAAATGCTACCATTATACTTTAAAAAGATGAAACCATCTTCAATGTTCATGTTGGCGATTAATCCGCTCTTTATATTTGATACTTTAACACCTGATGTGATGTTATATTTTTGTAATTCTACTTTGGTGGCATTTGAAAAATCAGCTCCCAATTTCTGCGAATTTATAGAGCGTTTTTTCTCTAAACTTGTCTCCCCATCTTGATTGGTAAATGTCATACTTGTTTCCTTTTCAGAACCATTTCTCACATATGCAATTTTGATTTTATCTCCTGGTCGGTAATACGACATGTGCTCATCAAATGTTGATTTACCAGTGATACTTCTATCTTGAATTTTAACAATTATATCACCCTTTTGCAAGCCTGCTTTAGCTGCTGGACTTTCGTTGTATAAATTCTTTATCAATGCCCCTTCTGTAATTTTATTTGACTTCTCTGAAGCTTCATCGACATCGTCTGCTTCTATCCCCGAATATCCTCTCTGAATCTGTCCAAAATCAATCAAATCTTTAATGGTTTTTGCAACAATGTTGGCAGGTATTGCAAAGCCATAACCAGCATAGCTACCGGTTTGACTGAATATTGCGGTATTGATACCAACCAATTCTCCATTCAAATTTACCAATGCGCCACCACTATTACCAGGGTTAATTGCTGCATCTGTTTGTATAAATGATTCAATAGGAAATTGATTGTTCACTACATTGATGTTTCTGCCCTTAGCACTTACTATACCAGCTGTAACTGTTGAGGTCAAATTGAATGGATTGCCTACTGCTACTACCCATTCGCCTATTTGTAAGTCGTCAGAATTAGCAATTGATATCGCTGGCAAATCGTCTACATCAATTTTTATCAATGCCAAATCCGTTGAAGGATCTGTGCCAATTAATGTGGCAGTGTAGGCTTTCTTCTTGTTGTTTAAAACCACTTCTATGGTTTGTGCATCTTTTATAACGTGTAAATTGGTGATGATATAACCGTCTTTTCTTACAATCACACCACTTCCAGTACTGCTAACTTTTCCAATACTCCCAAATGGGTCCCAGCCATCAAAGAAAAATCCAAATGGATCTCTTTGTTGAACCATTGCCGTAGTTTTAATGAACACTACACTTGGAGTACTCACTTTTGAAGCAAGGACAAAACTGATGTTGCCCTCTGCCATCTTCCCATTGTAAGCTGTCAACATCCCTTTAATGTCGTTGACATTGCTAATCGAACTGTTTGAATTTGAATTGAATTTTGTAAAAATAAATGCGCCTAATACTCCAAAAACCAGCGCTAACATAGCATTTAATACAATTTTCTTCATATGTCTTAATTGGTTATATTGATGATAAGTTTAAGATTGACTTCTGATTTTTTTGGGTCGTTTGAATAGATGGTTAAATATTTGTTGTGGATTGCTATTGTCTGATTAACTGTATCAATTATTAAAGTTAAACTTGTTGATTCGCCCGGCTGTAATATTTGCTTTCCTAGTTTGAACGTTACACATGAACAACTAGGTTTTAAATTTCTTAGTTTTAATTCAGATTTGCCTTTGTTCGTTATAGTAATTGTTTTGTTGACTATTCCGCCAGCACTTACTTTTCCAAAATTTAAAGTACTTGTTGAATCAAAAATGATAATAGGTGCATTGGCTTTCTGTTGTTTGGTCATCTTTGAAAAATCTTCTTTCAAATTAATGTATACATGAAGAAATTTTTGCTCACCTGCTGCATCATCAGTCACAAATGCCACTCTTTGTCGTATTTCACCTAAATCCGCAATCTTTGTTGCATCTACTGTGAACTTAATAAACAATGAATCTAAAACACCAATGGTACTGTCTCCAATATCAACTTTTAAATAGTCTGGTAACTCATTTATTTCCCAAATCTTTATAGGATAACCTTGATAGTTGAATGCCTTAATGGTATATGTCTGAACTTCGTTCGTGTGTATATTTGGAAATGCTGCAATAGTAGAAGTTAATGCTAGATTTGAATACGTTGTAGAATATGTTTGTGGACGCTTTGCTAAGTTGGCTTCTGGAATGACTTTGCCAGATATACTCAAACTTTGATAGTAATCTTGCTCGTTGAAATACACAAATAGATTTTTGTGAAAATCACCCCCTCTACCTCTGGTTTCATAAATGGCTTTTACATAACCCGATTCACCAGGTTGAATGGTGTCTTTGGTGTATTCTGGAGTCGTGCAACCACAACTTGTCTCAACTTTTTGAATGAATATGGATTTTTTTCCGACATTTTTAAAGTTAAATGTGACAGTTGCTACGCCAATCTCTTCTTTGATTTCACCAAAATCATGTGACACTTTGTCAAACTTTACCCCATCACTCATTTGAGCAAATGCAGTGTTAAACGTAAGAATACTGCTTATTATGAGAATCAAGCTTTTCATCGGATTTACTATTACAAATTTCATACAAATTTTTAATAAGATACTTTTTTACGTTAAATGGTTGCTTTTTTCAAACAAAATGTAAGGTTAAATAGTAAATTTGCATTCGAATGCAGAATAAAAACCTCGATCCCAATTTAGACAATCTCAGTAATACCGATAGGGACATTGAGAAAGTCCTGCGTCCGAATCAGTTTGACGATTTTACTGGTCAAGAAAAAATTCTTGAGAATCTACGTGTCTTCGTTAAAGCTGCCGTTCAAAGAGGTGAAGCGCTCGACCATGTGCTATTACACGGCCCTCCTGGTTTAGGCAAAACTACTCTTGCCAACATCATTGCCAACGAATTAAAAAGCAATATCAAAATAACAAGCGGACCAGTGCTTGAGAAACCTGGCGACCTTGCTGGTTTACTTACCAATCTCGAAGAAGGCGATGTGCTGTTTATTGACGAAATACACCGTTTGAGTCCTGTTGTCGAAGAGTATCTTTATTCGGCTATGGAAGACTATAAAATTGATATCATGCTTGACAGCGGTCCTAGTGCTCGCTCGGTACAAATTAGTCTGGCCCCATTTACTTTGGTTGGAGCAACCACGCGTTCAGGTTTACTAACTGCTCCACTTAGAGCCCGTTTTGGTATCACCAACCGTTTGGAATACTATACCACCGATTTATTGGCAACCATCGTTAACCGCTCTGCAGCCATCATCAAAATTCCAATTCAAGAAAAAGCAGCTTATGAAATAGCTAGAAGAAGTAGAGGTACCCCAAGAATTGCAAATGCTTTGCTAAGACGTACCCGCGACTTTGCTCAAATCAAAGGTGATGGAACCATCGATATTGATATTGCAAAACACGCACTTGAAGCATTGAATGTTGATGTAAATGGTTTAGATGAAATGGACAACAGAATTCTTAGTACCATCATTGATAAATTTAAAGGCGGACCAGTTGGTATCAATACCATCGCTACTGCTGTTGGCGAAGAAGCTGGCACCATAGAAGAAGTATACGAACCTTTCTTAATTCAAGAAGGTTATCTCATGCGCACTGCTAGAGGTAGAGAAGCTACTGCTCATGCCTACAAACATTTAGGAAGAATTCAGTTTAGGAAAGACTCGGGTGAGTTGTTCTAAGATTGTTGTATTTCTTTGATCACTTTATCTGTTGCTCCAGAATGCCAATTAATAAAATCAATGCATTTGGCTCTCATGTTTAAGTCTAATTTCTGTTCAGGTAAGAAATATTTAACTGCCTTTTGAAATTCGCTATAATTGCTAATTGTTAACGCCACTTCGGCTTGCATGGCCATAGCAGCTTCGGGAAACTTCTGAGTATTTGGTCCAAACACCACTGGCACCCCAAATGACAAAGCCTCTAAAATGTTATGTAATCCTTTGCCAAATGCTCCGCCAATCAAAGCCATATCTCCATAGTGATATGCGCTGGATAAATGGCCAATGGTATCCAAAATCAATACTCTACCTCTAGGTTCAGAATCTTCTGTATATTTTGACACTCCAAAAGCTTTTGTTTTGAAATAAATATCGTCAATATGGTTGACAGAAATATCGTGAGGCACAACTAAAACTTTAAAATCTACAAACTTTGGGTCATTCAAAAATTCATAAGCCAAGGATTCTTCAGCTTGCCAACTGCTACCCAAAATTAACATTGGGGCATCTCCTTTAAACTTAGCAATTTTATCGTTGGTTTTTACCTTCAGAGCATTTTGTTTCACCCTGTCAAATCTGGTATCTCCACTAATTTCAATATTGGTTAGTCCTCTTGCTGCTAACACTTCATAACTGCTAGCATCTTGAAGGTAAATTTTCTTAAATTTAGGCATCACTGAAAACAGCCATTTGCCCCAAATTCTAAATATAAATTGGTTGTTTCTGAATGTGGCCGATAATAAATAAGTAGGAATCTTACGCTTATGTAAAGCCTTTAAATAAAAATACCAAATTTCGTACTTCACAAAAACAGCTACATCCACATGCAAATGGTTCAATAAATGATTTGCATTTGATGGTGTATCCAAAGGTAAATATAACACCTTATCAGCTAAGGCATAGTTGGCTCTTTGTTCGTAACCAGAGGGCGAAAAAAATGTGATGACAATGCTGTTTGATTTGTCAATTGACTTTAGCTGCTCAATTACTGGACGCGCTTGCTCAAATTCACCTAAACTTGCGCAATGAAACCAATACCGTTTTCCGCTTCTAGGTATACTTCCAATAAAAGATTGTTGCTTTCTGCCATCAATAAACGATTTTAATTTACCTTTTTTGACAAACATGCCAATAAAGGCTAATAATGCCCTTACTGCTTGTGTAATTATTAGGTAAATGATGGCCATTATTAATCGAAATACCTTTCTTCGTCTCCTTTTGAAGTACCTGCTTTTCTTCCACTAATTGACACCATAACACCCAGTTTTAATCCTAGTAAAACATCTTTTCTAGCAACTATATCTGCAGTACGTGTATCGTAATTATAACTTCTTCTATTTTTTGTAAATCCATACAAGGCCTCAACACCAAACACAAAATTTAGCATAGCATCAGGATCAATTTTCTGATATCCAACAAATCCTCTGGCCATCAACCCATTGGTTAATCTGTCGTATCCTTTGGCATACTCACCTTCTAATTGGGGCAACACAGTTCTTTGAAACGTATATTTGATTTTATGTTGCATAAAACCTAGTCCGCCACTTACTAATATTCCTGAATTGATATCCCTTTTATTAACAGATAGAATTTTCCCAAAATCAACATGGCAATTCCATCCCCTTTCGTAAAGCTTTACTTCGGCTAAATTGCCATTAATGTCAACCAAATAACCACTAGATCCTATCATGGTATCAAATACACCAATCTCTTTTACTCTCCCACTAAAAATGGTATTAATACCACCTTGAATCTGAAAATTCTTTCCAAACTTATATGCCGTCGAAAAACCCACTGAGTTATTGCCCCCAAATCGGTTCTTTAATGTGAATAGAGGAACATGGCGTGCATAATTGACACAAAATAAAACAGAGTTTCGGTATGAAGTACTTGGGACTGCAACTGCGGTTGAATCTCCTGCAAATAGATTGAAACTGCCGAAGAATAAAAACAAAAAGATAAATCTGAATTTTAACACAATACAAATATACTAAAAATAGTATTAGTCTGCATTGACACTCACCTTAAATCTAATTTCAGATGAATATTCTAGTGCCTTTGAAACTGAACAATATTTGTCGTGCGATAATTGAGCAGCCTTCTCAGCTTTTTCTAAATCAACTTTGCCTTTAATTTTAAAATGAATGTCTATTGTCTTATAAACTGAGTAAGATTCAACATGCTGTTTGTCTGCCTCAACAACCACTTCAAAACCCTCAATTTCCTGACGTTGCTTTTTTAGAATAGAAATGATGTCAATAGCACTGCAACCTCCAACAGCTGCCAACATCATTTGCATAGGTCTAAACCCTTTCTCATGTCCGCCAACACTTTCAGTGGCATCCATTAATAATGTATTGCCTGTTTCGTTGGTAGCTTCCATTAAAAAATCTTCATCAATTCTTTTGATATTAATTGTCATATACTTATAAATTATCCTACAAAATTACCTAGAGAAGTCAACTCAGTTGTGTGACTTGTAAAATGATTTTCGTCAGTTTACAAATCGCTACTACCGTGAGTGGTGTAAAGCTTATAATAGTGGCCTTTTCTATCCAAAAGTTCGTTGTGAGTACCACGTTCTACTATATGTCCTCTGTCTAAAACAATGATTTCATCAGAGTCTTGGATGGTCGTTAACCTATGCGCAATCACCAAAGTAGTTCTGCCATGTCTCAAATTATCCAAAGCTTGTTGAACCAATTTCTCACTTTCATTGTCTAAAGCACTGGTGGCTTCATCTAAAATTAATATAGATGGATTTCTCAATAATGCTCTAGCTATGGCTAATCGTTGTCTCTGACCGCCACTTAATTTACTACCTCTTTCTCCAATAACAGTTTCAAAACCTTTTTCAGATTTCTCAATAAACTCAAGAGCATTGGCCAACTTTGCAGCTTCCTTTACTTCTTCCATGCTTACATTGTCCAATCCAAAAATGATGTTGTTGGCAATGGTGTCATTGAATAGTATTGCCTCTTGAGTCACAATGCCCATCATCGACCTTAAGTCTTGGATTTTATAGTCCCTGATGTCCTTACCATCTATGTTGATACTACCTTCAGACACATCGTAAAATCTCGGTAACAAATCGGCAATGGTACTTTTACCACTTCCACTAGATCCAACTAAAGCAACTTTTTTGTTTTTAGGAATATGGAAACTCACAGAATTCAAAACTTTACCACTTTCGTTATAAGCAAAAGACACAGATTGATATTCGATTCCTGTTGTTAAAGTTGAAATTGGTTGAGCCTCTTCAGATTCATAAATTTTAATATCGGTATTTAAAATTTCCTCATATCTGTCCATTCCTGCTGCTCCACGTTGTACCATTGGAAAAGCTTGAGACAATTGCTTAAATGGCGGTATCACTTGAGAGAATATAGCGAAATAGGCTAAGAAAGCAGAGCCTATCAACTCACCATTAAATACCATATTTCCTCCAAACCACAGCAAAACACAAGCAACCAAAATGCCTAAAGTTTCTGATATTGGCGAAGCCATATCTCCTCTGTGATTGACTTTGATATTGGCTGTTGTTGCATCATTGTTCAATTTTAAAAACTTTGTTCTAAAAACTGTTTCAACGGCAAACGCTTTGATGATGCGCATGCCCCCTAACGACTCTTCTAAAAAAGACAATACCGCACTTTGTTGCTCCTGATTGCGTTTGGATTTTCTCCTTAGTGAACGACCTAAAAGTGCGATAGAACCAGCAGCAAGTGGCAATAAAACGATGATGTACAATGTTAATTTCGGACTCATGTAAACCAATGAGCCAATATAAAATACTATGGTAACAGGCTCCTTAAAAATGGCTTCTAATGTTGACATCAAACTCCATTCTACTTCCTTTACGTCGTTGCTCATACGAGAGATGATATCTCCCTTTCTCTCGTCGCTAAAGAATGACAATGGCAATTGCAAAATCTTGTTGTACAAATCTTTTCTGATGTCTCTAATGATTCTGTTTCTGAGTATAACCAGATAATACAAAGCCAAATATCGCGCAATATTCTTAATGATGGTTGCTACAAGCAAGGCAATGCATATCCAAAACAAAGCGGCTTGTTTATCGTTGTCAACAAACTCCGTCATCCAATTGATGAACTGATTGTACATTGTATTAAAATCACCTGTTCCTTCAGTAGCCTTAGCTTTAAAAGCTTCTTTATTGTTGTTGAACATAAAGTCGAGCAAAGGCATCACTAAAGCCAATGAGAATAAACCTGCTAGAATCTGTATCAAATTAAACAGCATGTTCAACATGGCCAATCCTTTGAATGGCACAAGCAATTTCAACATGCGTTTCATGGCTTTCATATATCGGCAAAGTAAATACTTTTTTTGCGTTTAACCCAAAATGGGTCTATTAGCCTGCAATTATATCGAGTAAAGCCCTGTTGAGGTACATTTTTTCTCTACCAGAAACTTTCTCAACCAAAATGCCCATTTTTACCAAATGCTTTAAATACGTGTATGCCGAATGCCTATGACAATTAAACTTCTCAATAATATCTTGAGTTTTAAGAAATGGTTTACACATCAACAAATCCACCAATTCTATAGGCAAATTGTAAGCAGGATATTTCTGAGTCTGCTCGTATAATGTTCGCTTTAACTTACTAAACGCCTTTAATTGAAAAACCAAGGTACTACAAGAATTCATCAACATATCGGAATTAAATTGTAACCAATTCTTTATAGAAGATTCTGTGATGGCATCGCGCATCAAGGTTTGATATGTTTCTTTGTTTCGTAATATGGCATGAGAAATAGGCATATAGACAACATTGTGTGCAACATCTTTCAAACTCATACTAAAAAATGCTCTACCAACCATTCCATTCATTGCGTGAAATGGCGCAACTGCTCTAATTTGATAATGGCCAATCATACCATATTCTAGTAGTTCTTTTCGAGAAAAATCAACCATATATTGTTCCAAATTCTGCCTCAAGTTGGTCATAGTATTGCTTTGGTTTGGAGCTGTATAAAGAGTTAGATTGGTGAAATAACTTTTAACCAAACATTCTTTTCTATCTCTATAAACATCGATGTTTTTTATGCTTGATTTAAAGCTTGCTGGTTTCAAATTGTCCAAAGACATCACCTTCATCCATTTAACTTTGTTGAAATAGTCCATCAGACTTTGTAAAAAATCATCGTTAAGCGCATTTTCAGAAGCTGCAGCTTCAAACACTCTAAGAATAGAAACAGGAAAAGATTCCAATTCTAAGGAATATTTTAAATCAGCTAGCACCAAGTTATTCAAATAATATTCGAGTAACTCATCGTTGTAACCTTCCAAAAATCCATTTACATAATCGAGACTTCTATAGGCATCAAATAACAGTCTCTGAAAATCCAAATTATCCTGCTTGAAGTGGAATTCTATTTCAGGTAACTTATTGTATGGAATTTGACTATTTATCATTTTGTGTCGAAATTAACACATTTTTTATACATATAATACGGTTTTTTGATTTTTTGTGGATGAATCATCCATTTTAAAAAATCAAATTCAAATAATAAAATTAAATTTGCCATCGAAATAAAATCATCATTCAGATGGCCCCTTCTAAATCTAAAAAACAGGAAATTACAACATCCAACAACCAAATGAAACAAATATCAGAATACTTCGGTAAGAGCGTATTCGGACCAAAAGCAATGGCCGAGTATGTTAGCAAAGAAGCCATCAAGGCTGTCAATGAATCTAGAAACACCGGCAAACCAATGGACCGTAAAATGGCGGACCAAATTGCTGAGGGCATGAAGAATTGGGCCATCGAAAAAGGTGCTACCCACTACACCCACTGGTTTCAACCATTGCGTGGTTCTACTGCAGAAAAACACGATGCATTCTTCGAACCTACTGGTATCGACACTGGTATCGAAATTTTCAACGGTAAAGCACTAGTTCAACAAGAACCTGATGCTTCTAGTTTTCCAAATGGTGGTATTAGAAACACTTTTGAAGCTAGAGGTTACAGTGCATGGGACCCATCTTCACCTGCATTCATTATGGAAAAAGCGAGTGGTAAAACACTATGCATTCCTACAATTTTCGTAGCATACACTGGTGAGGCGCTCGATTATAAAGCTCCTTTAATCAAATCAACCAACTTCTTAGTTAAAAACACTGTTGAAGTATGTAAATACTTTGATGCCAATGTTAACAATGCTAAAGTATCTTTGGGTATCGAACAAGAATATTTCTTAGTGGATGAAGAATTGTACAACCAACGCCCTGACTTAGTATTTGCTGGAAGAACTTTGGTTGGTAACATGCCTGCTAAAGGTCAACAATTAGAAGACCACTATTTTGGTAGTATTCCAGAAAGAGTCTATAACTATATGACCGATTTCGAAAAAGAAGCTTTGAAATTGGGTATACCTCTTAAAACCAGACACAATGAGGTTGCTCCTGGTCAATACGAATGTGCACCAATGTTTGAAGAAGCTGATATAGCTATCGACCACAACTCATTGCTGATGGATGTGATGCAATCTGTTGCTAGCAGACACAAATTAAAAGTACTTTGGCATGAGAAACCTTTTAAAGGTGTAAATGGTTCTGGTAAACACAACAACTGGTCTATCATCACTGATACCGGCATCAACCTCTTATCTCCTGGTCATAGTCCTAGCGATAACCTACAATTCTTGACATTCTTCATCAATACCATCAAAGCTGTTCACGACAACGCTGATTTGATGAGAGCAAGTATTGCAACTGCAGCTAACGACCACAGATTGGGCGCTAACGAAGCTCCTCCTGCAATCATGTCTGTTTTTATTGGTAGTACCCTAACCGATGTCATCAACCAATTCGAACAATCTAAATCTGCTAAAGGTAAAACCAGTAAAGCAAGTGAAAAGAAAATCAGTGTATACCGTATCCCAGAAATCTTATTAGATAACACCGATAGAAATAGAACTTCTCCTTTTGCTTTTACCGGTAATAAATTTGAATTCCGTGCTGTTGGTTCTAGCGACCATTGTGCAAATGCCATTATCGTATTAAACACTGTTGTGGGCGAACAATTGGCTAAATTCAAAAAAGAAGTTGATGCGCTTATCAAGAAAAAAGTAAGCAAAATAAACGCTATCGAACAAGTGCTTAAATCGTATGTAAAATCATCTAAGAAAATCTTATTCGAAGGCAATGGTTACGGTGAAGAATGGGTAAAAGAAGCTGCTAAAAGAGGCTTAAGCAATATCAAAACTACTCCTTACGCTTTAGATGCTTATAACACTAAAAACAGCATCGATTTGTTTGTAAAAAATAACATCTTTACGCCAAAAGAACTAGAAGCAAGAACTGAAATCAAATTTGAAAATTACTTATTAAAAGTTCAAATTGAAGGTAGAATCTTAGGCGAATTGGTGAAAAACTATATCGTTCCAGCGGCTGTAGAATACCAAAAGAAATTAATCGACACCATTGAAGGATTAGGTAGAATCGGTCAGACAAAGGCTCAAAACAAACATTTGTATGAGTTAGCCAAAGAAATTTCTTACGAAATCAACGAGATTTGGGACAACAACAATAAAATGGTTGAAGAGCGCAAAAAAGCAAACAACTTACATCACGCAGATAAAAAAGCTAAAGCATATTGCGATAAGGTAAAACCTTACTTCGAAAAAATTAGAGAAAGTGCTGATAAACTTGAAGAACTTATCGATAACGATGCTTGGAAATTGCCTAAATACCGCGATTTATTGTTCCTAAAATAAGAACCAACTTTGATAATTATTGAAAAAACGCTGAAAGATTTTCAGCGTTTTTTTTTGCTACTATTACTAAAAAAGAAAAGCCTCGTATGAGGCTTTCTTTTGAAAAAAACTAACCATGTGGTAACACATTAACGCATTTAAAAAGTAGTTGATCTTGTCGCAAAATGACAACACAAAGGAAATTAGCTATCAACCCTTTTCAAAATTTAAAAGCCTTTAATTATTCAGCACTGTACAATAAATATAACAATTCAAACTCTGTTAAAATATTAAAGTTTGTTAATCAATTATTTACAATGAACCAATATTGGCTCTAATTATTTAACAATGACAACTTTTATGAATCTGATATCTTCCTCGGTAACCGATATTTTTACCAAATAAATACCAGCAGGCAATTTGTCAAATCCTAATTCAATAATTTGACCTTGAGTACTTACTTTAGGTTGAACAGCTGATCCACTTTCGTTAACTACCGATAATGATTGATACTCGCTAACGCCACTGATGTATACCATATTTTCTGATGGAATAGGATACACTGACAATGAATTGCTAGCATTGCAATCTCCTTTTATAACATTGGTATATATTGAATTATCAACCGATCTCAAACGATAGAATACATCTTTTTGGTGACTAGAATCAATAAAATAGTATTCCGTATTTGAGGCATTCATAAAACGTCTCAATTCATTCCATTGAGTTGCATTTGAGTTTGATTCTAAAACAAACTCTTTTCTATCATCAATATCAATATACCATTTAACAATGTTTAATCCATCATTGCACTTTACACTCAAATCAACTTTATCAATTGGCAAAGGAATTGCCCATGAAACAGTATATGTAGAACGCGGTGAAAGTCTATTTGCTCTATCCATAAATGAGTATCCAAAACTCATACTTGTACTTCCTACTGTTGTGTATTTTGCAATTAATAAATCTTTGTTGTAATTGTTTACAGTTAAACTATCTGTAATCAATTCTCCTGGTGCTAGTACCCCATCATTGTTAGCATCGTAATACAACTGGTTGTTAGCTGGTGCATAAATTCTAACTTTTCCATTGGTGCTCAAATTGCCATCCTCAGGATCGGAGCCAACTAACCCATTTGGAGAAGCACCATTTCTATTCAATCTCATTGTATCCTGTAAGCTAAATGAAGGTGTTGTTATAGTAAATGATTGGCTAGTTGAAGATGGTGGGCGTTCAATACCCAAATTAACATTTGTAATATTTGAAGCTAAAATTCTAACTTGTATGTCACCATTTGGCGTACCGGATTCAACGCCTGTTCCAGCATTGTTTCCTGTTCCATATTGTTCGCCAACATTGGCCCATCCACTAGGCAAACTAGATGCAGGAGCGGTCGCATTAATTCCTGCCGCAACAGTTGAAAGTCTTAATGTATAATTTGAAAATCTAACTCCAGTTAAAGAATAGGTTCCAGTAAGCGGATTAACAACCGAACTATCAATTACCACACCCAAAGAATTAACCAAATACACATACATAGATTGTCCATTTGGATTTCCAAACCCTCTGCCATCAACAGCACTATTCACCAAACCATTACTATCATTAAACAATCTTCCTGTTACTGTAAACGAACAGCCAGTTGTGCGAGAACCAATAGTTGTTCTTTGTTGGAAAATATTGCAATTAGCATCTTTAACTTTTACCAGATAAGTACCTGCTTCTAGATTGTTTATTACAAACGAATCTGCCGAAACTGTACTCGTAGAAAACGACCCAGTAGTTTCGTTGAACCAAAAAATTCTATATGGTGATACACCGCTATATTTAACAGTTATACTATCCAAATTAGACCCCAAACAAACACTATCAGCAGTTTTTATAATGCTTGTGCCTCCAATAAATGGATCAATATTAGGAACCGTATAACCAGCATCAATATTTGGCGACCCTGCTGGACCGCCATTTTGCCCCCAAACAACTATCACATTTTTACCATTGTCACCTCCATTATTCGCAGCAGTTTTGGTGTAAATTAATGCCCCATTTAATGAGCCAGTAGTAGAACCTATGGTTAACGTTTGATATGGCGCCAAAGCTATTCCATTGGCACTGGTAGTCTCATTGTAATTCACACCTCCAATAGTTACTGTATTATCTGTAGCATCTACATCTTGATTGAATGAAACATTGTCTGGCGTTCCATCGCCATTAACATCTACATATACAAATGTATTACTATCTACCATGACGTGAGCTACAGTGTAATTAACTGTGCCTAGAGAGGCATTGGTTGGATCACAACCTGCACCAAAACTCATTAATACTTTATTGGTTAAATTTGCAGTTGGGACTGGAATGAAACCCCAATCGCTGGATGTTGAATTAAAATCACAAAAGGCAACCATTGAGAAAGGCACAGAACTGCAATATCTATAACCTAAACCAGATGAATTAACATCGTCGAAATTGCTACTATTGGCACCAACTGAAATAGTAGTGGCAGGTCCTGATGCTGTAGTTCTTGTCACTGTAATAGATGACCCCGTTCTATTATATAAAAATACTCTCACATTGAGATTTGGTACCGCTGGCATATAATAACAAGTAGATAGCTGACTATTAGGAATCAATGGATAAGTTCTACCTTGATAATTAGAGTTGTAATTCGCCGTTAACAAGTACACCATGATGGGTTTATTTGAACTAATAGTTGCACCCTCGTTAACAGTAATTGTATTTGTACCTTGTCTTGAATCTTTGTAAAACGTCTCTCCCTCATTCAATGTGTCAATAAAATCTATAGCTCCATTGCGGTCATAATCAAACTGCACAATTGTGTTACTTTCTTTGGCCATAACAGACAAATTTGCAATATCTATAGAATTGCCTCTATTTGCCGTATTTAATCCAACTGGTAAAACATAACTAGTTCCCCAATTAGACGCAGCTGGAACTGCAGCTCCATTTACACTCAATGTACTAACAGAACCCCAAGCCAGCTTTGTCATAGCCCCATTTCCTCCAATAAATACTTTGTCTTTACCATCATAATCTGTCACTGCTTGCAAAGTATTATCTGAAGTTGCCGCATTAGGGTTATATGTAGTTGCACCACTATGTCCGCTATTAACATTATTGGTTAGAATGATGGCTCTACCTGCATCCAAAATATCCGTTGGAAAACCTGGCGCTACTCCATTCGATAAATCTCCATCTCCCCAAATTTTTGTTGTTGATTGAGTAGGCGCTTTTATATTCGTCTCATATCCATCTTCCCAATGATCGTATACTACTATAGCATCTGTTGATACTGAAATACCTAAATACACCCTTGTACTGTCACCATTGCCAGAATTAATATCTTTCAAAAAATCCATCGCTTCATTCTCAGGAATTGGTACATAGAACTTTGTAGAATCACAATTAAACAATGAACGCAATGTAACTACCGCTGTGTCACATCCATTGTCTCCGGTTGTGGCTATATTGCCATCCGGACCAGCATCACAAACTCTGTATGAAAATTTATCAACTCCGTCAAAATTTGTATTCGGTGTGTAAGTATAATAACCATTAGAATTAAAAGTTAAGGTACCATTACTTGTTGTAATTCCTGCAACAGAAAATGTTTTTGTGTCATAATCGTGGTTATAATCGTTTGTAAATACATTACCTTTTCCAGTACCCGGACTTAAAAATACCCTTGTATCATTTACCGCATCAACTTGACTATAACAGGTATGTGTCCTTCTCACACCATCTATAAAAAGTGTACCTCCAGTTCTTGTAATCCTGATGTAACGCAAGCCTCCCGCTGGAACCGTAAAATTGGTATAAACAGCATTGGTATTTCCAGACCCCGAAAGTGTTCCTGCTCCTAAAGTTGTAAATGTAACACTGTCGTTTGAATAAGCTACCGTTGCCGTTGGTGTACCTCCACTTCTAGCCCACGATATTGTTACCGTTGAACCTTGAGCTATCCAAGCTTTAAAATCTAAAGTTAATGTTCCTGAGCTTAAGGTAGTTGAATTACCAGTCGACAACGTAGCACCAGAAGCTACTATTGCTCCAATTGAATTTGCTGTATTTGAATTCCCTCCTTGAGCAATTACAGCGTATCCTGTAACCGCACTTGCCGAACCAACTGGACATGTTTGTGCATTGGTGTCATGAACAAAAAAAATCAAACTGCTTAAAAGACTTAAAAACAGCTTATTTATACATTTTAGTAACATAATTTATTTCAAAAAATCGAAATTATATAGATAATTTGCATGCATTTTTGCCTAGTATTTTGACTATCAGAATTTTAACATCCTCAACCTTTTCAAAATCTAAGTATTTAATACTAATACAAACGAAATATTGTAACACTTTGAGTAATTTTTTCAATTTTTCTAGTATTTTAATACTAGTAATTTTTAAACAAATAAAGCGCTAAATAATAATGCTATCAACACTTTGAAAACGTACTTTTCCATATTTAACAGAATGTGTCACAATTTTTAGTCAATTAAATTTACTAAAATGTTATTCAGGTTTTTAGATTAATACAAAAATTGAAATTTGGGCATTTTGATACTTTTTTGTAGTCACTTCTTTTTATTATTAACTAAATGTATAATTGTATTCTTGTTTAAATGCCAGTTAAAAACCGCCACTTACCATTAATTGTTGTACTATTTTCATGCATTTTTTGCTATGTCATCTTACATCTTACGTATGGTGTTTTTTATCAAGCATACTTATGGGATGAACTTGGCGTTTATAGCAGAGCCGCCATTTATTTATACGAACATACCCTTAGTATATTTCCAGACGCTATTCCCGATGAACTATCTCGTGGTCACCCTAACCTTTGTGCTTTCTACTATGCTCTTTGGTTTAAACTGTTTAATTGCTCTCCTTTCATTGGTCATTTAGCCGCCGCCTTTTTATATATTGGAAGTATTACTTTGGTATTTTTTATTGCAAAACTCTATGTTAAAGATTGGTATGCAGCTTTAATAGCATTTTCTCTTTTTTTAAATCCATTTTTTCTAGCTCAATCTGTTTTAATTTTACCTGAGTCAATGTTGATGCTTACAGCCTTGGCAGCTCTCTATTCCTACCTCAAAAACCAACCAATACTTACTTCCATTTGTCTTGTTCTTGCTCTTCAGGTAAAAGAAAGTGCTATAGTATTACCTCTTGCATTTTTACTTTCAGAATTATGGCAGAAAAAATCGTTTCATTTAAAACCTTTCATACTACTATTTGCTATTCCTATTGCTAGTTTTGCTGTATTTCTGCTCATTCAAAAAGTTCAACGTGGTTATTATTTTTATCCTCTTCATACATCTTTATTACAATTCGATCCATATTACATCAAATTAAGATGGAAAGATTTTGTCAACTTGTTTCTCAACTATCCATCCTTTTTGCTGATACTTCTTGTTTTAATTCCATTGATTAGAATTCAAAACACTCGTAATGCCTCTGTCATCTTTGTTCTAATAGTGCTAGGAGGTATTGGTTTTACCATTTTTAACTACTATTTAGACCGCTATACCCAGTTCTTTTTAATGCCACTAAGTCTTGGTGCATTCATATACATAGTACAAAAGAATATTAAAGTATTTTTCATGTGTATCGGTGTCTATTTTCTCCTGATATTTATATCATTCGAAGGCAATCATGAGTTTAAAGACACCGACTTTTCTTATACGTATCACATTAGCAATGTGCAAGATGTGCTTAGCGAACTCGATAAGAAAAACTACTCAAAATCAACTGTCAAAGTCGATTTCCCACTTGCTGCTGCTTATTGGGGAGATAAAAATGGATATAAAAGAAAGGCTGATTATACCATTTGTTTAAATTCAAACGACTCTGCCGATTATGCCGTATTTACCCAGCCTGGCAATATCAGAGATACTACAAAATTAGTTATGAGTGGAAATTACAAATTGCATACAACCATTTCCAATAAAAAAGCCTATTCAGTAATCTATAAAAGAATAACCAAATAGGCCTTAATTAAGAATAAAAAAACTATTGTTTTATCAATCGCTCTCTTATCGTAATACCTTCGCTTCTAATGATAACAATGTACTGAGCTTTTGCTAAATTTGATATGTCGATGGATTGTGGTATTCCTGCAGAAATACTAGAACTTAGAACACTTCTTCCATTCATGTCCACCAATTCTAATTCCGCATCTTTTTCTGTTACGACATTTAGAACATTGTTAGCTGGATTTGGGTACATGGCGTATCTGTATTTAATGTCATGTACTCCCAAAGTTTTATAATCAAATTTGAACTCTACAGAATCAAAAATATTGCAATTGGCCACTTTTGAAGTGATATAGGCTTTATGCCAACCTGAATCTGCATATGATATCCAACCCGAATTAAAGTAATTTGAAGATTTACCATTATCAAAACTCCAATTGCCACTGCTTATGGTTGTATCAATAAAATTTAAATTAACCAAACCTGCATTTGCTATAAAAGTGCCATTTCTTCTTGCGACAACCACTCCTTTAGTATAGGTTGGCATAGATTGCACTAAAATACTCTCAGAATCAGATGCAGTGCAGCCTGTTAATGGATTGGTATATTCATATCTAATTTTAAATGGACCTTCTATGTACTTCTGCTTATTACTAATATTTGGATTGAATGTGTTGCCACTTACTCCTGGACCAGTCCATTTGCCAACATTGCCCGCTGGAATTTCATTGTTTAGAGTAATATTACCAGCATTCGAACATACAGTATCAGGTAAATCTATTTTAATGATTGGCAATCCATTTACCAAAACCTCAACACTATCTTCTACCAAACAACCTGATGAGACATCTTGAAATTTCACTAAATATTGCCCCGGACCATAACTTGGGTCAAATTTTTTCTGCGATTTAATGGAGTTATTAATTTTGTTGGCAATATTAGAATTTGACATATCTCTTGATCCCCCAAACTCAACAGTCGACCAAGTGCCATTTTTATAGTGTTTACCTGTATTACCATCTTTTACAAAACTATCCAACTCTAACAATGGAAAATTGATACACTGTTTTGGCATGTTCGAAAATTTAATTACAGGAAGTTTTATAAGCGTAACAGTTGCCGTATCACAAGATTTACATCCTGTTAAAGCGTCTTGATAACAATATTCAATCGCATATTCTCCAGAATAATTAGAATCGTTTTTATCAATTTTTAAATAATGCTGAACACTGCCTCCATTAACAGTTCTTACCATGGTATCTTTATTGACATTCAAATTATTAGGTACACTTAAACATCTGAAAGACTGAATACCGCCTGTCTTTATAAAAGGTTTAACAACCATATCGCTTAAATATGGATCACCTGCTTTCCTGCATCCAACAAAATCTTTAAGTTCTACTATTGGATTTGCATTAATTCTTACACTTTTACAAGAATTTGCATAGCAACCTTTTGGATCTTTGTATTCGAAACAAATGGTATCCCTTGCTCCCGAACTTGGCACTTGCGAATTACTTATATATCCACAGAAATTATAGAAATTGGGTGAAGATGCTGTTCCTGAACCCGAAATCCACATTGGACTCTTCTTTTGATAAAACGTTAAAGAAGAATCTCTAACACTTGGATCATATCCAGCAATACCTATCGCAACGTTATATGATAGTAATTTTGGACAATCAGAAAAACAAATCGGAGGTACACCTTTGTAATCAAAAGTTGGCAACGGATTAACCGTTAATTTAAATGTATCATAACTAATAAATGTACCATTGTATGCATTTTTAGTAACTTTAAGTTCAAATAGATTTCCATTACTTGAAGAGAAAACCCTTAAATTAAATGAAGAAGTTGTTGAAACAACTGAATTAGAAGTAATGTTTCTCCAAACATAATTCCCAGTATCATTTGCACCCAAACCATTACCTACTACCTTGAGTGTATCTCCATGACAAATTTCTCTGTCACTACCAGCGTTTGCTTGAACTTGTCCATTTATAGAGTTAAAAGTCAAACATAAAATGATTGTAAAAAGTATTTTCATAGCCATATTGATTTTTAAATGTAAAGCTACTAAAAAAAAATCATATTTGCAAATCACATCAAGCAAATATGACATAAATAAGACTTTTATTAGTAAAGAAGGTTGCCTAACTCTTAAGATGTTTTAAGCTTGCGACCTTTATTGAAAACCAATCTGCCAAAATTGTTGCCTTTTCTCAATGCCTTTTGCTCTTCTTCTGGCAAAGATGCTACATGTTTGCATTCATCGCTGCAACAATTATCATACTTGGCTCTGCATTCCGGACATTGTATAAACAATAAATTACATGCAACATTGTGGCAATTTGTATGTGTATCGCACGGTGCGCCACATTGATGGCATTTTGAAATGATTTCAGTAGATATTTGCTCTCCTAGTCGTTCATCAAAGACAAAGTTTTTACCGTGAAACTTATTTTTAAGTCCTTTTTCCTTTATTTGATTGGCGTAATGAATAATGCCTCCCTCCAACTGATAGACTTCTTTAAAACCTTTGTACAACATGTAGGCGCTGGCTTTCTCACATCTGATACCACCAGTACAATACATCACAACAGGTTTATCTTTCTTGTCTGCAAGTTGTTCGGCCACTTTAGGTAATTGCTCTCTAAAGCTTAACACATCAGGTAAAATGGCATTTTCAAAATGGCCAATTTCACTCTCGTAATGGTTGCGCATGTCTACAATTACCACATCATCTCTTTCTGTAATTTCATTGAATTCTTCAGCTTTAAGATGCTTGCCAATTCTAGTAACATCAAACTCTGGATCTTCTATACCGTCGGCAACTATTTTCTTTCTAACCTTGATGCTCAATTTAAAGAAAGATTTACCATTGTCATCAACTGCAATATTTAAACGATTGCCTTTTAAGAAATCTATGCTCTCTAAATGAGATTTAAACGCTTCTAAATTTGCAGTAGGTACAGACAACTGAGCATTGATACCTTCATCAGCAACGTAAATTCGTCCTAATACACCCAATTCATCCCACTTGATGTATAGTGCATCTCTAAATGCTTGAGGATCGGTGATGTAATGATACTTATAAAATGAAATAGTTGTTCTGGGCGTGTTATCATGCTCCAACTTTTCTTTTAAAATGTCCCTATTTACTTTGTTATGTAAAACCACCTTGCAAATTTATTGATTGTTAATCTTTATAAAACTGACTGAAATCAGGCTTACTCAGACCAATTACTTCTTCTTTTTAACTGTATTGTCAATCATTTCAACACCAGGATAGCTAGCTGCATTAAATTCGAATGTTGCATCGGCTATTGTTGTATTTGGAGTTTGAGACGTTACCGTATACGTTTGCTTATTTCCTGCTTTAAAAGATATTTTTAAATTTTGAACCGTTTTAGCTGTTTTATCAACTTCTAAATTCATCAGAAAATACGGTTTTGATTTGTCTGTTGGCGTCAATTTGATTTTTTCAATTTCAGCTGTACCTTTCTTATAAGAGCCATCTCCAGCATATAAAAAACCTTTTTCCCATATAGTAAAAATCTTAGAAGGATTCACTCCACTGCCTGAATTGGCATTATAGGTTTCTTTGATACATTCATTCAACTCCTTTGTATAAGTCCATATAAATTTACCATTACAAAAAATTTCTTGACCAGCATAAACCAACTTAAAACTGCTGCCTTTGGTCCATAATGTGCCTTTATCCGTCTTCTTAGCAGCTTTAACATCCGCTGGCTCGTTTAGCACTGAAAAATCTGCTTTTAACGTCTTATAGCCTTTGTATTTTTTAGAAACTTCTTTTAATAATTTTGTTGTTGCTTTGTCCTTTTCACTTTCCTTGGGAGCTGTCTGTTGTACAAATGATAATAATACAAAAGACACTAGTGCTAGAGAAAATATAATTGCTTTGTTCATTTATTGCTGATTGTTTTAACAAAAATTTTGGGGTGCAAAATTAATACATTTATTTGTTATATAGGTTACCCAAAAATTGTTCCAAACTTACTTCGTCTGGAATCAACACTTTTCTTGCCTTTGCGCCTTCGAATGGACCAACAATTCCAGCTTGTTCTAATTGATCGACCAATCTTCCAGCTCTGTTGTATCCTAGCTTCAATTTTCTTTGTATCAAAGATGTGCTTCCTTGTTGAGTCATAACCACCAATCTTGCAGCATCCTCAAACAAAGCATCTCTCTCATTTGGATCGAAGTCATCTCTTCCTCCTGACTCTTCTTCACCTCTAAATTCAGGCAATTCAAATGCGCCTGAATAGCCTCTTTGATTGCCAATAAATTCTGTGATTTTCTCTACTTCTGGCGTATCTACAAACGGACATTGTAATCGAATCAAATCATTGCCAGTGCTATACAACATATCACCTTTACCTATTAACTGATCCGCACCATTGCTATCTAATATCGTTCTAGAATCTATTTTAGAAGTAACTCTAAAGGCCAATCTCGCAGGAAAATTGGCTTTGATAGTACCTGTGATGATATTTACTGATGGACGTTGAGTTGCTAAAATCACATGTATACCTACAGCCCTTGCCAACTGTGCCAAACGCGCTATTGGTGTTTCAACTTCCCTGCCAGCTGTCATCATTAAATCTGCTACCTCGTCTATCACCACCACTATATATGGTAAAAATCTATGTCCATCGGTTGGCAATAACCTTCTCTCCTTGAACTTTGTATTGTATTCTATGATGTTTCTCTTACCAGCAGTCTTCAATAATTCGTATCGATCATCCATCTCCATACACAAAGAATTGAGTGTGTTACACACCAACTTAGTATCTGTGATAATGGCATCGCCATCCCCTGGTAATTTCGCTAAATAATGACGCTCTATTTTGTTGTATAAGGTTAATTCTACCTTTTTTGGGTCGACCAATACAAACTTCAATTCTGATGGATGCTTCTTATACAACAACGACACTATCAAGGTGTTTAATCCAACAGACTTACCTTGACCAGTAGCACCGGCCACCAACAAGTGAGGCATCTTAGCTAAATCGGCCAAATAAATTTCATTCGAAATCGTTTTCCCTAAAATAACTGGTAATTCAAATGTGCTTTCCTGGAATTTCTTACTGCCAATGGTTTGACGCATCGGCACCATCTCTGGTTTCTTATTTGGTACCTCTATACCAATAGTACCTCTCCCCGGAATTGGAGCAATGATACGAATGCCAAGAGCCGCTAAACTTAAAGCAATATCATCTTCCAAATTTTTAATCCTTGATATCTTAACCCCTGGAGCAGGCACTATCTCGTATAATGTAACTGTCGGACCAATATTGGCCTTGATTTCAGATATGCCAATGTTGTAATTTTTTAGTGTCTCTACAATCAGATTTTTACTCGTCTCTAACTCTGTCCTATCAATCTCAGCCTTCGTAAACTCATAGTCTTGCAACAAATCAATAGTTGGCATTTGGAAACCCGGCAAATCCAGTTTTGGATCATATAAATCATCTAACCCTGCAGCCACAGCCTTTTCACTGATGTTTGGTTGAACACTAGTTGTCTCTATTAACTCTTCTTTATGTTCTTCAATTTTCAATTCAAATTGCCCCGGACCAGCAGTGTTCTTTCCTTTGCCTGCATTTACTGGCAATTCAAAACTGATAGGTGCACTAATTTCGTCTTCTAATGTTTCTTCTACAATTTCACCATCTTCCTCAAGCTCTTCTGCAATGATATCTGAGTCGATTTCTTCTTCTATTTCTTCCTCATCATTTAGAGTGATGACATCAATCCCTTCCGGTTCATCTTCCACAATATTGGCTTCGGTTGGATGATCAACAACGTTTAAATCATTTAAATGGGCTTTAAATTCCTCTGCTTCTTTAGCATGATCAGAAAAATCAATTCTAACATCGTCAGAATCGACAAGTGAAGGTTTGATGTTAAATCTGAAATCTATGTTGTATACCACTATCAAGAAAATGGCAGCATACAAGGCTAAAAATAAAACCGTCCCGATGTATCCAAATAGTCCTTTCAGCCACATGAATCCAAAATACCCAAATCCACCTCCCATAAAAATATTGTTGTTGTGAAAAATGAAACCCATAAGAATGGATGTCCATACAACAATAAAGAACGTGTATCTGATGATTTTAAAAATAGGATACATCTGCCAATTGAACAACAATTTGGTGCCCAAAGTAAAGATGGTAAAGAGAATTAAAAACGAAGAAACGCCAAACCATTTGTGAATAAACAGATGACCGAACCACGCGCCAAAATAGCCCATCATATTGGCAGACCCTTTTGGATTATTTGCCTGATACCAATTCCAACTGCTGCTTTGAAGTAAATCCTGGTCGGTTTCAAAACTCCACAAGTTGATGATGTGGGATATAAACGAAAGAAATAAGAACAGAGAAAATAAAATGAAGAAAGCTCCCGCTATACGCTTGGTGCGCTCATCTTTTATCCAATCAAATTTTCCACCTTTCGAAGAGCGTTTACTCTCTTTTTCTTCAGCTTGAAAATCGTCGGCTGCATTTCTAAAACTATTCCCTTTCTTTCCGGCCATAAATATGCGTCTCGCAAATGTAAAACGTCAAAGCCACAATCTACATTGTATGACTCGAATAAAATCCACACAAATATTGATGTGTTTAGATAAATGGAATATTAATAAAATCTACCAGACAACAGACAATTAATATACCCTTAGCTAAGCGTTTTAAATTAATAAATTTGCTAGTGTAACCTAAGGCCTTTAAATTCGTTCAAAATATATTATGAAATTAAATCTACTTTTACCACTTGCTCTTATTGCAATTGTATTAAACTCTTGCGGTGTCATTACCAAAGCGCGCTATGGCAACGGATTAAAACTAAACATTGAAAGCAACTTGTTTTCTAAAAAATCCAAGTCGGAAACCGTAGCCAAAGAAAAGAAGAAAACTGCCATTCAGAAAACTGCCCAAACATCTATTGAAAAAGCTTCTGAAGATGCTGTAACAGAAGACAACTCAGAGAATCTAACAACAATTTCACCAGATAAAACCTTACATTTTCAAAGTGAAAAAGAAGCAGACATTCTGAAAATTCTACCAGGAGTTGAAAATTCAACTAAAAGTAGAATTAAAGATAAAATTGACTCATCAAAATCCAGTTCTGCTACAAAAAATACTAAAACACCATCAAGAGAAATGGAACCATTGGCAACTACTGCTGGTGTGCTATACTATGGCGGATTAGTTGGTAATATTTTATATTCTTACAGTGCATTATACATTCCATTAATTTCCACTTTACTTTCATTAGCGGTTTTGATTGGTTTTATTCTAGCAATCATAGCCTATTCTAATATTAGAAGAAATGGCTTTGAGAAAAGAGGTGCTGGCTTATCATTAAGCATCATTATTTTGACTGCAATTTCACTATTAATAACGATTTTGTTGGTCGCATTAATACTAGCAGCTTTATAATTACTTGCCTATCATTTGAAGGAACTCATCCTCGCTTAATATTGGAATATTGAGTTGTTTCGCTTTTTCCAATTTTGCTGGTCCCATGTTTTCTCCAGCTACTACATAATTGGTTTTGCTGCTGATGCTTCCTGCGTTTTTCCCACCATTCACCTCCACCATATCTTTTATTTCATCGCGACTAAATTTGCTAAATACGCCTGATATCACAACGATTTTACCATTCAAAATATCAGATTCTTTCTCTTTTTCTTTCTCCGTATTTTCGAACTGCAATCCAGCGGCTTTTAATCTATTGATGTTGTCAATGTGTTTTGGTTCTGCAAAAAACTCTGTTATAGAGATAGCAATTCTGTCTCCTATTTCATCAACTTTCAATAAGTCATCATAAGTGGCTTGCATCAGTTGATCAATTGTTTTATACGCAACAGATAATTTTTTAGCAACGGTTTCTCCAACATATCTTATTCCTAAAGCAAACAACACTCTAGCATAAGGAATAGCAGTGGATGCTTTTATACCATCTATCAAATTTTGAGCTGATTTTTCAGCCATTCTTTCTAATTGAACCACCTGTTCGAAAGTCAAATAATACAAATCAGCATAGTCTTTTATTAAATTCGATTTGTATAACAATTCAACTGTCTCATCTCCCATCCCATTAATGTCCATAGCTTTCCTATGGATGAAATGCTGTATTCTTCCAACCACTTGAGTAGGACATCCACTTTCGTTAGGACAATAGTGTTGAGCTTCTCCAGCTTTTCGAATCAATTCTGTACCACAATCAGGACATGCTTTAATGTACACATGTGGTTTAGAATTTATGTCATCTCGTTTAGACAAATCAACTCCAGTAATTTTAGGTATGATTTCACCTCCTTTTTCAACAAAAACATAATCGCCCTCTCGCACATCTAAACGCTCAATTTCATTAGCATTGTGCAACGAAGCGCGTTTAACAGTTGTACCCAATAAAAATACAGGTTCTAAATTTGCCACTGGTGTTATCGCTCCTGTTCTTCCAACTTGATATGTTATTTCCAAAAGTTTGGTTAATGCAGCTTCTGTTTTAAATTTAAATGCTATAGCCCATCGAGGGGACTTTGCAGTAAATCCAAGCTCTTCACGCTGGTTGTAATCGTTGATTTTTATAACTACACCATCAATATCGTAACTTAACAACTTGCGCTTTACATCCCATTCTTTAATAAAACCAAAAACGCCTTCAATTGATGAGAATTTTCTGCTATAATCACTTGTAGGGAGACCCCAAGAATGTATCAATTCTAAACTTTCGAAATGGGTTTTTACTATGCCCTTGTTTTCTATTAATTGATACAAAAAAATGTCCAATGGTTTCTTTGCAACTTCAGCACTGTCTTGTTGCTTTAATATACCAGCTGCAAGGTTTCTAGGATTGGCATACAAATCTTCGCCAGCTTTTTCCCTATCCATGTTGATTTTATCGAAAGCAGGACGATGCATGAATATCTCACCTCTTACTTCCAAATACTCCGGAAAATGTCCTTTCAATTTTGTTTTAAGTGCCTTGATGGTTCTAACATTATCTGTTACCACATCTCCTTTAACACCATCCCCTCTTGTAACAGCCCTCAACAATTTTCCGTGTTCGTAATGCAAACTAATCGACAATCCATCGAACTTCAATTCACATACGTACTCATAATCTCTATGACCTAATTGTTTGTATACCCTTTCATCAAAATCTCTTAATTCCTCTTCGCTGTATGTATTACCTAAACTCAACATTGGATATTGATGTTGAAAAGACTCAAATTGTTTGTTGACAGCGCCTCCAACTTTTTGTGATGGAGAATCAGGGTCAGCAAACTCAGGATGTGCTTTTTCGAGTTCAATTAATTCCTCAAGCATCTTATCGAATCCAAAATCGCTGATGCTAGGTTTTGCAAGCACATAATATTGGTAATTGTGTTCACTAAGAGTGGCTCTTAATTGCTCAATTTTTTCTTTGATATCCATGTTGATTTGAGGCTCAAAAATACAATTTTTTCTTTTGCAAGTTTCTTTCAATTATGAATTAAAAATCAGTTTAATTTGAAACATGATTCAGCTGGAAGATTCATGGTTAAAAGTACTGGGAGGAGAATTCGAAAAGCCCTACATGCATCAACTCAAAGCCTTTTTGTTACAAGAAAAACAAAACGGACAGGTGATATATCCTCCATCCAACGAAATATTTGCAGCTCTTGATTTAACTCCTTTCGATAAGGTGAAAGTTGTCATCATTGGTCAAGACCCATATCATGGTCCTGGTCAGGCACACGGCCTTTGCTTCTCAGTAAACAAAAACATTCCCATACCTCCATCGCTCAAAAATATCTACAAAGAACTTGTGAGTGATGTCGGAATTAATATGCCAACTCATGGCGATTTGAGGTACTGGGCCAAACAAGGCGTGCTCTTGCTCAATGCCACATTAACCGTTAGAGCTAACCAAGCTGGCTCTCACCAAAACAAAGGTTGGGAGCAATTTACAGATGCCATTATTAATCACTTAAATGCCGAGCGCAAAGACTTGGTATTTCTACTCTGGGGTAGTTTTGCTAGAAGTAAAAAAGCGCTGATTAATGGACATCAAGTATTTGAATCTGCTCACCCTTCTCCATTGTCTGCCTACAACGGATTCTTCAATAATAAACACTTTTCTCAAACAAATGCTTTTCTTGTTGAAAAAGGACTAGACCCCATTGATTGGCAAATCGTGTAAATCATTTAGTTTTGCATCCACCTAAGTCGTTACAATGTCTACCGGACCAGTTATACAATTAGAACAAGCCGATATTTTCCAAGAAAAAAACTTGGTATTGCATCAGGTGAATTTATCTTTAAACAAAGGTGAGTTCGCTTATCTTATTGGTAAAACTGGCAGTGGTAAAAGCTCTTTATTAAAAACCCTATACGGTGAACTAAAATTAGAATTGGGTAAAGGTCAGGTAGCTGGTTTTGATCTCATTAAACTTAAAAGACGCCAAGTACCAAAACTTAGAAGACGCTTAGGTATCATTTTCCAAGATTTCCAATTGCTGACAGACAGAAATGCCAAAGACAATTTGTTGTTTGTGTTAAGAGCTACAGGTTGGGACAACAAAATGGAGATGTTTAAGCGCGTTGGCGAAGTGTTGCACATAGTAGGCTTAGAGACCAAAGACTATAAAATGCCACATCAATTAAGTGGTGGCGAACAGCAGCGTTTGGTAATTGCTAGAGCGCTTTTAAACAAACCTGAAATCATACTTGCTGATGAACCTACTGGTAATCTTGACCCAGAAATTTCAAACGATATCACCAATCTACTTCAAACCATCGCAAAAGAAGAAGGTACTGCGGTTTTAATGGCTACCCACGAACACCGTTTATTGGATAAATTCCCTGCTAGAGTCATCAAAGTTGAGCAGAACAAAGTGATCGATGATCTCAGTTTTGCCCAAAAAGCTGAATAATTTCTTACCTAAGGCTATAAATATTTTTTTAAGCTAACACTGCTTTTCTTTATGCAAAAGTAAATTCGTTCGTATGATGAACGAAGAACTTCTTCAGTTGATTTGGGCCAATGGTTTGTTTAATATGGATGCTTTAAGCACAAACGATGGACTGTCTATTCAAATTAAAAATAGAGGCCGTCTAAACACACATTCCGGACCAGATTTTAACCATTCTAGAATTGTAATTGATGGAACAGAGTGGATTGGCGATGTCGAAATACATCTGAGTGCCTCTGAATGGGAACAGCACAAACACCATTTGGATAAAGCCTATAATACTTGCATTCTTCATGTTGTTCTCGACAACAATGCCAAATGTTTTAGGGCTGATCAAACAGAATTGCCTTGTCTTGAATTGAAAAATAGAATTTATCCAGGTGTCGCAGAGCAATACGAGTATTTCAAGTTCAGCAAAGATTCTATACCGTGCCACAATGCTCTGCCAAGTATCCGACATATTGATATTAGACAAGCCATAGACCAAGCAATGGTAAGCCGTTTAGAACGAAAAAGTGATTGGGTATTCGAGTGGTTAAACATCAGCAATGGCGACTGGCATAGCGTATTCCTAGCTGCATTGACAAGAAGTTTTGGATTTGGTACTAATAGCCAAGCTTTCGAAGTGCTTGCTCTCAATTTGCCTATGAAAGAAATATGCAAATCTGAAAACAACTTTCAAAAAATTAGTGCCATAGTATTTGGCGTAGCTGGATTTCTTGACGAAGCCCCAAAAGATATTGTACAAGCTAAATTGTTTCAAGAATGGGAATATCAAAAAAAGAAGCTCCAACTAAATTCTATCGACAAATCCATCTTCAAATTCATGCGAATGCGACCAGGAAATTTTCCTGGAATACGATTGGCTCAATTGTCAGCATTACTTCAAAATTTCCAATCAGTGATGTATGGTTTGATGCAGGCTCTTTCTATCCCAAGTATGCTGAATCTTTTGGATATAGAACTACCCGAATATTGGACCAAACACTACCAATTTGGAGACAAAGAAGGCTTTCATCAATCTAAGTTGTCTATCAGCGCTAGACAAACTCTGTTAATCAACGCACTTGTACCATTCCTATTTGTTTATGGCAAACAAACAGGTGATGAAAATTATTGCGTAAAAGCGTTGGATTTGTTACAAAAACTGCCGCCTGAAAACAACAGAATTATTAGAGATTGGAATGGATATGGTGTAGAATGTACCTCAGCTTTTGACTCTCAAGCCCTAATTGAATTACGTCAACAAAGTTGTCTAAATAGAAGATGTATGTCTTGTCCAATTGGACTAGCAATAATTTTAAAAAGATTGCATTAAAGCAGTTTTTTCAATTCTTGAAGTTTCATAAAGGCATCGATTGGTGTCATTGCATTGATTTCGATTGCCCTTAATTGTCTGTGTAATTCCTCTAACTTTGGGTCGTTGACACCAAACATGGTCAACTGATATTGGGGCACTTTTATTTGCTTAAGCGTTTCTCTGCCACTGATACTTGCTCTGTCTTTTTCAAGTTCAGTTAATATCTCTTCGGCGCGATGCAATACCATCTGAGGAACCCCAGCCATTCGGGCAACATGGATACCAAAACTGTGTTCGCTGCCGCCTTTTACCAATTTTCTTAAAAACAACACTTTGTCTTTTGTCTCTTTGACAGAAATGTGGTAGTTGACTATGCCATTGATGTTCTTTTCTAACTCGTTTAATTCGTGGTAGTGTGTTGCAAAAATGGTTTTTGGTCCATCTGGATGTTTGCCTAAATATTCTGCAATAGCCCAAGCCAATGAAACCCCATCAAATGTACTAGTACCTCTGCCTATCTCGTCTAACAATATCAAACTTCTTTCAGAAATGTTGTTCAAGATACCAGCTGTTTCTATCATCTCTACCATGAAAGTACTTTCACCTCCCGAAATGTTATCGCTTGCTCCTACACGGGTATAAATCCTATCTACCAAACCAAATTCTGCGTGTTCTGCAGCGACAAAACAACCAATTTGACCCATAAGAACCGCCAATGCTGTTTGCCTCAATACTGCGCTCTTACCACTCATATTCGGGCCAGTTAAAATAACGATTCTTTGTGACTCCTTATTGAGCTCTATGTCGTTTGGAATATATGCGTTATCAATACCTAATTGTTTTTCGATTACAGGATGCCTGCAACCTTTAAGCATCAAATCAAATCCATCGTTGATGATTGGACGGGTGTACTTATTTTGCTGAGCTATATTGGCAAAACTCAACAAACAATCTAATCGGGCAAGCAATTGAGAATTCAATTGAACAGCCGTGATATAATCGCTCATGTCTTGCAACAAAGCATTGTAAATCCTTGTTTCAATCTCAAGAATGCGGCTTTCTGCACTTAGAATTTTATCTTCATACACCTTTAATTCTTGGGTGATGTAACGCTCTGCATTGGTCAATGTTTGCTTTCGAATCCAGTCTTCTGGTACTTTGTCTTTGTGGGTATTGGTTACTTCTAAGTAATAGCCAAACACATTGTTAAAAGCAATCTTTAAAGATGGTATTCCAGTGCGCTCAATTTCTCTTTTTTGTATCTCTAATAACTTCTCTTTACCTGATGTTTGAAGGGTTCTTAAATCATCTAATTCTTCGTCAACACCATCATTGATAACACTGCCTTTATTGACTAGCAAAGGTGCATCTGATTTTAGTTCCTTGTTGATTCTATCAATCAACACTTGACAAGGATTAAGCTGACTTGCGTATACCTGCATTTCGACACCTGGCAAATTGCTGCATACTTCCTGAACGCCTTTGACACATTCTAATGCCTTGGCCAATTGCAAAACTTCCCTTGGATTGGCTCTCAACAATGAAATCTTTGAGATGATGCGCTCAGTATCCCCACATTGAGACAGATAATTAGCAATGGCTTCGGCTGCTTCTTTGTGGCGAATCAAATTGTCAACGGTGTTCAATCTAGCATTAATTTCATGCAATTCCTTTAAAGGCAACACAACCCACTTCTTCATCAATCTGCTGCCCATTGGAGTCAATGATCTGTCTAAGACATCGAACAAGGTTTTCCCTCCTGGATGAGATGGAAATAAAATCTCTAGATTTCTAATCGTAAATTGATCAAACCATACAAATTTCTCTTCATCAATTCTACTAATAGCATTAATGTGTTTGATGTTGGTTTGTTGGTTGTGTTCAAGGTAATATAACGAGCTACCTGCTGCAATGATGGCTGCTTTGAGATGACTGATGCCAAAGCCTTTGAGAGTGGTAGTGCCAAAATGGTTTAAGAGTTTCTCTTCTGCAAAATCGTATTGAAATACCCAATCTTCTAACGCAAACTGATAGAATTTGTCTCCAGTCATTTGCTTAAAAGTGTTGAGTTGTGGCTTGCTGATAATGATTTCAGATGGCTTTAATCCATTTAGCAATTTTTCAATGTAGTCGTAAGTGCCTTCAGCCACCAAAAATTCTCCAGTAGAAATATCCAAGAAAGCACATCCGGCAAGGCCATCCATAAAATACACTGAAGCGAGGAAATTGCTAGTGCCAGATTCTAACACCTTGTCGTTAAATACCACACCTGGTGTCACCAATTCGGTAACCCCTCGTTTCACAATACCTTTTGCCATTTTAGGATCTTCAAGCTGGTCGCAAATTGCTACTCTATGGCCGGCTCTAACCAGTTTTGGTAAATAGGTGTCTAATGAATGATGAGGAAAACCAGCTAGTTCGGTTTCATTCGGACTGCCAGCTCCTCGTTTTGTTAGCACTATGCCCAAAACTTTTGAAGCTGTAATTGCGTCTTCTCCGAATGTCTCGTAAAAATCACCAACTCTAAACAACAACAATGCTCCCGGGTATTTTTGCTTAAACCCGATGTATTGTTTCATCAATGGTGTTTGATTATCTGCTATCTTTGCACTCATATTCACTCGAAAATTTACGCTCTATATCCCTCAAATAAATGTTCCGCAAGTTACGTACACATCAACTAAACCGATTAACATTTTATCAATACAAACATCCTATAGCGCTGGTATTGGACAATGTCAGAAGCATGAACAATGTTGGAAGCATTTTTAGAAGCTCAGATTGCTTTGGAGTGGAAAAATTACACTGTTGCGGGATTACTGGAACACCTCCTCACAGAGAAATTCATAAAACAGCTTTAGGCGCCGAAAATTCAGTGCCTTGGTCATACCACCCTACCACTATAGAAATATGCCAACAACTCAAAGAAGAAGGTTATATTTTAATGGCCATTGAACAGGTAGAAAATAGTACACCTTTGGGTACATTTAAACTTGAAAAAGATCAAAAATATGCCCTTATTTTAGGCAACGAGGTTGACGGAGTTAGCGAAGAGGTCTTGGCCTTATGCGATATCTGCATTGAAATTCCTCAATATGGCACCAAACATTCTTTTAATGTGTCTGTGTGTGCTGGCATCGTTCTTTGGGAATTGTTGGGTGAATAAAACATCTCAACAATATAAAATTGTTCAATGCCAACTACTTTGCTTGGAATCCTGTCAACAAATAACTATTAACAAATAACTATTCTAAAGTTCATTATACGCCTTAATAAATCTAGCCCCTAAATTTTTATAGGGTGGTATGTAATCTTTAAATTGCGTGTTGTTCTTTAATTTGGTGCTTATCTGTTTCCACACATCTGGCCAAATCAAATCCTTACCCAAACGAATGGTCTCAGTAATTTCTTGAATCAAAACCGTATTAACTGCCATCGTCCCCACTTGCTTGGTACTAATAATTTGAACATCATAAGCGTTTTCCATCGCCTTACTGATGTTCTGATATCCTCCACAACTCCCTAAAATAGCCACTTTATTGCTGTTGGTCATGTTGTCTAAAGTGTTTTCTATATAGTAACTATGACCTCTATGAACAATTAAATCTGGAAACCTATTGACCTTTTCAAAATAGGCTGTTAAATCTTTTCTTCCTTGAATTTCATCATGTGGCTTGTTGGCATATATCTCCATTTTCTTTCCTTTGATGGTCTTGAAAACGATATACGTACCCTTGTCCTCTTTTTTGTAAATCGTAGATGGATACAAGGCTACCCATGAGTTGAATGCTGCTTCTCCATCTTCATCATCAAAGAAAAAATGTTGCTGAACATGGACACTGTCAGGAAACAATTCAGCAGAGGAAATTCGGTCAATAGATGGTAAATTGAAATCGTATTGCGTCTTAGAATTTTCTGGACTGCCTCCTGTAAGTTTCAACAACAAACCATAAATCTTAATCCCATGATCGTTGTTGTTCAATATGCACTTTCTAAATTCTTTTTCCAATGTAGAATTGAATATTGACTTGATTTTTTCATTCTCTAAACTGCCGTAAGTATCGGCTACATCAACAGCCGGACCTAAATTACCGCCATAGTTGTAGAGCCCACCTGCAAACAATCCTATCAAAGCATTGGCCTGTGAGTCGTTCATTGTAGCAAAAAAATCATCCAATTTGTTATAGCCAGCACACTGCTTGATAAAGATTCTAAATCTGTTAAAACTGAGTGTTTTTAAAAAATCGTAGCCCGATTTTTCCTTTCTTTTGGCCATCATTCTTTTATACATACCCAAAAACGAAGAGGTAAAAATCTCTTGCTGACAATACACAATCGACGTATAAATTTCGTATGCATTATTGCTTTGAATAGGCTCAAATCTTACTGTATCTTTATCTTCGTGTCGCAGATTAATCTCTACAACCTTCTCCATAGAAATAGTTTCCAAATCTTTCTCAACTGTATAATCCGCCAAAATGTTCTGACGCTTCCTTAGATTGATGAGTGTCTTGTAAAACTGAACTGGGTCTTTGGCAATTGCTTCTGCCTTTTCAAGACTCATTTTGTCTTTTGTAATCAGCTCTATAAGCGCATACGACTTAGATTGAACTCCATATTGACGGTATATGCTATACAACAACATCGCAATGGAGTCTTTAGAATTCTTCATAGCTCTGTCGATGATGTGATTGGTGCCAAAATACTGTTTAATGGCGCCTGGATCTATCTTAGCAAGCGCTAACATCACATCGTTGCCTAGTGGTGTATAAGCCAAATTTCTAAAAATATTGAGGACATCCGTTGGATAGAATTTTGCAGCATATATCCAGAATTCTTTGGCGTATGTTTTTAAGTTGATCAAATCAGATACAGCCAATCCAGTTTTTAAATCGTTTTTTAACAGCTCCAATTCTTTTGCATCATTGTTGGTATTCACCAACATTTCTGCCAACTCCATACTGCGAAGCTGGGTAGATAAATGGACTATTTGATGCTTCTCGATTTTACGGAGATACTCAAACATCCCTCTACTATATTGAAGCGCCTTATTGGCATCCATCTTTTTAATGGATTCTTGTATACCGTCTACTTTTTGAATGAAAATTGATGTTGCCAAAGCAGATTGCTTATCATTTCCAACCACAACTTTAGAGTCGAGCTCCCCATCAGAAATATCTATCCTGTTTTGCTCTTGATCGATTTGCTGCTGCCAATCGACCTTCTGTGCAAACATTTGAAGGTTAAACAAACAAAGTAAAATCAGTACAATGCGCTTCATGCTATTTTGTAGTTTCCAAAAATAATGCCAAGGCTTGAAATTCAATAGGATTGCAATTTGAACTAAAAACTCCAAAATGTCAAAAAGAGATATACAGAGCGTGTAGTTTTAACGACATAATTATCCAATGATACTTATCATCAATACTCCTATATCTATTTGTTTTTCTGCATTTTACAATTATTAATATAAGAATAATTTTCACTATAGTCAATTGATGAGTATTTTCAACTTATCTTTGTTTTACTTACTTATTTCTTATGAAACATCATTTAACCTACTTAATACTCATTGTTTTAGCTTTTAGTTCTTGCAGAGCTAGATTCTATACAGCCAATCGTAATCCTACACCTCTTTTCAGAGAAAGTGGTGATGTCTATTTTGATGCATCTACAAATTTATTTAATAAGTATGATTTTACGGCAGGTGCCGCAGTTTCAAACAATATTGGTGCATATGTTGGATATGCCGGAGCCGGACAATCTGTTGGTGGCGATACCTTAGGTAACGAGCAATTTGTGTATAGAGGCAGTATGTTAAATATTGGCGCAGGCTACTTTTTAAACAAAGAACAAACCAATAATTTCAGATTCGAAATTTACGCAGATTATGGCAGAGGCAGTTTCAAAAACAAGGTAACAGGCAGCAATAAATTTTTCAATGGTGATTACCAAAGATTAGGTGTCATGCCCAATATAGGTTATACAGCACCTGATAACCAATTTTCGATTTGCTATTCAATTAGACTTGCTCGCATTCGTTTTTACAATGCAGATGTTAACCCAATAGGATTCTGGCAAGACGATATAAATAGATACAACTACCGCCCTTATTACAACTTAGTGGATCACGCTCTTAACATGCGGTTTGGTGGCGAAAAATTCAAATTTCAATTACAGCTAGCTGCCTATACAGCCCTGAATGCCGATGATCTCAATACAGCAGTTCCAAGTATCAATATGGCTGCCATGTTTGGATTGGTGTATGAAATGAATTTGAAAAACAAATAATTATTTCATCAATTTGTAGCCAAGTAGAAAACTCAAACCTGGGTCAACTATAGATAAACTGCCACTGTTTTCATTGTGTATCATATAGGGCAGATAAAGAGTCGGACTGAACGTAAACCTCTTTGATATGGTTAATTCCAATTTTGCCATTAGAGCAACTCCAACGCTTAAATGTCTTTCATATCGGCTTTGATTAATCGTATTATTACCAGTCCATCTTAAGTACTTTTTATCATCTATTGTTGAGTTGTTAGTGGGCGACAAATAATTTGAATCCAATCGATAATAATTGGTATATACTGTTAAATAATTGGCTCCTCCAAATACTTGTACCCCATAGACGAATCTAGTTTTATGTGTTTTAAACTGAATAGCCCTTGAAACACCTATACTTATGCCTCTAGCACTTCTGTAAACTTGGTCTTCTTGATGGTATAGATTAGAATCCATAACATAATAATTACTATGACTATAATTTTCGAAATAATGTCCAGAATACTCTATGTTATAGTTCCATTTTGGTCTTAAAGTTTCAATACCAATTCTTCCTGCTTTGCTATAACTTGATGGATTATACGGTGCGCAATTCAAATACGCTTGTAGCTTAAAATCCGATTGGGCCATTAACGATGGCGCTAATGTTATTGCGACCATCACAGCTAGTATATTTTTCATAAGCACATTCAAAAACAATACAACGCCTTAATTGAACATTTATTTTTAATATGCAAAATTTTGAAGTTAATTCCACAGAAATTATCCCAAATTAGATTAAAAAAAAGAATGAGTGTATGCTTATCTCAACAAATGGAAGGTGCCTTTTAAGTTGTACGACTTATTATCTGCACCTAAAGCTTCAATATGGTACAAATAAACTTCCTGAGGACATCTTTCGCCTTTGTAAGTACCATCCCAAGTTGCCATACAATCTGTAGATTCAAATACCATTTCGCCCCATCTGTTGTAAACCTGGATTGAATATCTGCTAATGTAAGTACCCTTTGCTCCAAACTGTTCGTTGATGTCGTTTCTATCCGGACTAAACGCATTAGGTACAAATAAAGTTGATGGAGGCAAAACCTTGCTGGTATTAGACAAACTCCAAGCTAAAGTATCGTAATCGTCATGCCATTTACTAACAGCTCTGACGCGATATACGTAATGAGGCACACAAGATGACTCAGCTTTGTAATCAATAAACTCTAAAACATTCGCTTTAACTGTACCAATCACAGCAAAACTTCCATCTAATTGCATTCTCTCTATATCATAATGGTCAACATCTTGTTCCCACAACTGATAAGCATTCCATTTCAATGCAGGTTTTCCTGCTTCTTTGTTGTAAGAAGATTCCAATAAAACGGTTTGAGAAACATTGCTCCAATCGGTGGTGTCATCACAAAAATCAACAGCCCTTATTTTATAAATATAACTGTTATCATGCACCTTAACCATCTTATCAATCAATATAGACACGCTGGAATCATGATACATGTCGTTAAAAAATGACTCCCCATTTGCCAATGTTTTAGTCACCAAAAACCCTTTTATACCACTTCTACTCCAAGCATTTTTCTTCCATTCTAATCTAGCAAAATCGTCTTCTTCAACTGTCACTCTCCAAGCCAAATTCGGTTTGGTTGTGTTGATGTAATATGGTTTAGCCGTTGCTGTATCACTGTTAGAGTATTCTTTGAATCCACCTTGCTGAATGGCTTTAATCTTATAGTATTTTCTAGTGTAACAAGTAAATTGCGTATCTGTGTATTGTAATTGATTGCCTTTTACGCTATCTAAATAATAGTAAACTTTGTTGTCTTTTTCGTCAGCTCTCCAAATTTCATATTTGGCAATTGTGTCAAATCCAATGTAGGGCGACCAAGTAACATTATTCGCTTCAAATTGGCCATCTGCCTTGGTTTCAATGGTACAATGTGGGTCTGAAGATGCCAAATTTGATTGCAACAAACACAGATTCTTAACTTGAACTTTGTAACAGTAAGAGCTTTTTAGTGTATTGACATTGTTGTCTAATAACACAGTATCATTCGGATTTTTTATCTCAGCAAACTTATAATATCTGTTATTGTCATACTTGTAAACAATATAGCTGTTAAAATCAAAATTAGGAATCTTAGAATAAACCAACTCTGTTCGGTGGTCGTTGATAACAGAAGCCCTTCTAATTGGCACAGTCATTGGTGCTGCAGTATCACCAATCACAGCAATATTTGGCTTAACAATGGTATCAACACAATTCATCACATCTTTTGCTATCAACATAACTGTATACATACCAGATTTGTCGTATTGATGTGAAACATCTTTACCTTTTTTCTCTGTACCATCTCCAAGTATCCATCTATACTCAACAATTTCTATTGCAGATTTGCTGGTGTTAAACAGTGACAATGGCATGCCTAAGCAGGTAAATTTATCCGTGATATTAAAGTCGGTTTCAGGGGCATAGATTTCTATCGTTTTCTCGAAAGTATCTTTACATGTGCCTTTGTTTTCAACTATCAGTGTTATGGTTTGAGTACCTCTAGATTGTGGCTTATAGAATGAATCATTTTCTGGTTCTTTCACTTTACCATTGTAATACCATGTCTTTTTCAAATATGGGTCATCGTGATTGCTCACCGAACTGTTCTTGATGTTTATTGGCTCATGGAAACACAATCCATTGACATCCACTATGGCTTTCGGATAATCGAAAACTTCTATCGTATCTATTGGAGGTAAGGTGTATTTACATCCTAAAGTATCGCTTAAAATCATTGCTGGAATATATCTTCCTGGCAATTTATATGTATGCTTAAAGTTGTTGCCATTTTGTACTACTCCATCCCCTAAATCCCATTCCATAGTTGCAGAATCCAAAGTTTTTCCTCTAAATTCTACAGTGTGCGGTAAACAAGCATTGCCTCTATCAAAATCGTAGCTACCTCTCGGACCGTTAACAATGACGTAACCAGGTTTCTTGATGGTTGCTGTACAACCATTGCTACTAACAACTTTTAAAGAAACATCGTAATTTCCTGGCAACAAATACAATTTTTGAGGATTCTGTAAATTAGAACCTGTGCCATCTCCAAAATCCCACTCCCATGACACAATAGGAGAACCATTAAATGTCTTCGACATATCATTAAACTGACATTTTAATGGTGGGCAGAATCTACCAGTAGGATCAGCTTTAAATTGTGGTTGTATCATATTAGGCGACACTTCAAAACTATCCATATATGAAGCGGTGCAACCTTCTTTATCTGTAATGTTTAAGTTGACATAATTCATCCCAATGGTTTTGAATTTATTGCCAAAATTTTGTTTGTTTGAACTGTATCCACTGCTAGTTGTCCAATTAAAACTTACAGGATACTTAGATTGAGAGCTGTCAATTATTGCATCAAAATAAAATACTGGTGTATCACATATTGCAAAACGCGTGATTTTATATGAGCCTTTTGGACCCCCAAACGGAAGTTCGTAGTCTTTTGTACTGGTACATCCACTCGGAGATTGAACTGTATGTGAAATCCTAATAAATGAATCACCAACAGGTATAGAACTTACTTCGTAATTGGTAATGGTATTTTCTGCTTCTATTATTTTTCCATTGATGTTCCAAACATGGTAATAATCATCGTTGCCTACAGCAGAATCTATTAAATTCAACTTAATCGGCATACACTTACCATTGCTTAAAACATTAGACTTTAACTGTACGCCCTTAACTGTGATATTGACAAAATTCGAATCTGGACAATTTGTAGAATCGTAAGTTCCTACCAATAAAACTTTATATGTACCGGCATTGTTGAAGATATATGAAGTGTTGGCTTTCTTACTACTATCACCATTTGGAAATATCCATTTAAATGATTTCATATTGCTGTAAACACTTAAGTTTGCTTTTGAAGGCGCACATTCTTGGTCGAGGCTATACTTCGGACTTGCAAAATAAATTGCACCTATTGGTCTGTCTGGGAATACAACTGTATCCTTGCATCCAAAGGTATCGTTCCACCCTCTAAAAATAAATCTATTTGGTTGGTACTTGCTAATGATCCTGCCTTTGTCGTACGGCAAGTCCATGGTATCGTCTTTGGTCAACCTATACCTATTGCCCCATGAATAAGATAATTTCAATTCTATCCTGTCATTTTTACAACTGATCATCTTGATGTCCCCTCCAACATACGGACCATGGGCATAAACAGAATCAACTATCTCTGATGGCGTAACACAACCAAAATGTGTGGCATTTAATATTACTTTGTGTTTTCCCCCTCTTCTTGTTACTATAACAGAATCGTTTTTAACATATGAATTAGTATCTCCATCAAAACTTGGCACCAAGTCAAAAGAAAATTTAACTTTTTTCTTAATTGAATCTGCTGTTGTGTTGATGAATTTTAAAGTGTCTAAACCGCACACATCATACTGCAATAATTTAAAAGTTGGTACATACTTATTCCCAACAGAAATCTCTGCAGTATCAGTAACTACACAACCCACATACGTTTTAACCTTAATTATTGCCGTAAAATTACCAGGTATCTCAAAGTGTTTGTTAACTGATTTGCCATTGTAAGTTCTGTTTGAATCTGAGAATTCCCATGTAATTGATTCAACAGGCTGGGCCATGCTTTTGATATGGGTAAACACTTTTGAAATTGGCAAACAATCGTAAAAAGTTTCAGGTATAATTTTCACCCATTGTTGAGCAATTTGTATTTTCTCTGGTATCACAACTTCTGTTGCGCATCCATACGAATTGGAAACATTAACCTTTACTCTGAAATTGCCTTTTTTGTAGTAGGTATGTTGAATCTTTGCACCTTTTGCATGGTATACTGGTATCGTCTTATCTCCAAAATCCCAAACACCGCCTGTATAGTCTCCAGTAATCCTGAACTCTGCCTTAAATGGTGGGGCACAGCCTATTGAGTCTACTATAGAAACATTGACGTCAGGAACTGGATTTACAGTTATTACCTGTGACATAGAATCGGTACATACACCATTCGTGATTTGTAATTTAACCCTATATTTACCAGGTGCCGTAAAAGTATGATTTGGAGATTTTGTTTTATCGGTTTCACCATCGCCAAAGTCCCATAAATATTTTATTTCATTAGATACTGGTGTACTTAAGTCAGATAATTTTACCGACTCTCCAACACAAATAGTATTCTGGTCAAAGCCAAATCTTGCCACTAACTTTTCAATCACCAATGGAGAAAAAACCGCTGTATCACTGCATCCTCCACCTGTCGCAACCAATTTTAAGTTGTACTTGCCAAAAGATTGTATATTGGTTGTAAAACTTGCTGCTGTTGTAGAAGTGCTGCCATCAGAACATATCCATTTATAGGTATTATTCCCGGTAGTTGTATTGGTTGCTTTAAAATTACCTGGCAACAAACAACTGTAGGTTTTGTCTAATTTAAAACTTGGTTTTGGTGACGGTTTGATTCTAATATAATTGGTTTTTGTCACCAACGATTTACACCCATACCCATCAACAACCGTAAGACCAATACTAAATTTAGAACTATAAGTATAAGGATGTCTGCTAGTACTTCCACTGCCCAAATTACCATCTCCATAATCCCAAGTCCATTTTACAATGTCGGTATCCCCTTTAATCGAATTATCGAAAAATCTCAAATTATCACCTATACAACCTACTGTGTCAGCGCTAAATTTTGCAGATGGATTTTTAAAAACTTTAATTGGTGTAAACGTCTTTGTGGCTTTATTTCCTGAGGCATCTGTCACAGTTAAGGTAACAGAAAAATTACCCGTTTGATAGTAAATTGCAGAAGGATTTTTTAAAGTCGACTGATTGCCATTACCAAAACGCCATAGATACGTTAAATTAGAACCAGAACTGTTGTCTGTAAATTTAACCGTAAGAGGCACACAGCCTTGCTTAACTGACAGATTAAAATCGGCAATTGGATTAGCATACCCCTTGATATAAGAGGCAAACACACAAAGAAATACTATTTTTAATAGTGTTCTCAAACTTCCATAGTTTTAAGTTAAAGTTTGGCAAATATACTACAAAGACAAAGTACTGATGTATTTAGTTGCCTGAAATATTAAATAATTTTATTTGGGCGTGCCCTTTCAGGTCGGGCTATTCGCTGCAAGTCCTCGCCAAACCTTAACACAAGCCCTTCTTCGGCTGCGGGCTTTACGCTGCTATCCCTCACGCGTCAGTAGAAAAAACATTTATTCATCCATTTTTCTGTACAACCCTGAAACAGAATAGGAAGAATTAAATCCTTTAACCAATTCATAGATATTGGTATCAGGTGGATTCCAGTCTATATTACCCGGACTGCAATACACTTTATAAGAAGCATATGGCTTGAAAGTGGTATCGGCAATAAACTTCAGGCTATCAAAATACCCAAAGCGTTTATCCGTTGGAGCCAATTTCAATGGGAAAGCCCATGAGATTGTGTCTTCTTTAAAAGCCCCTGAATTTACAAAATTGAAAACATCAACATTGGTTTTTACCATATCTCGGTAACTAAGGTCAGAATCTCGGTAGCGCTTGCCATTATCCAAATTTAAGAGATTGCTGTTCAAACACAGAATCAAAATCAATGGTGCAAACTTTAAATCTCTATGTGTTAAATGTAGTATTGACGACGCAAATAAAATACTGATAAATGGAAACAAACTCAACATATAACGCTCGTGTGCATCAGCTATACAAGAAAACAACACGAAACCTGAAAGAAATAACGAAATAACGATTGTAGCTGGCGTTAAGGTAAACCATGATTTTTGAGGCTTTCTAATGGCTACAATGCCTGCTACTATAACAACCAATGTAAATGCTATTCTACCTTGATCTTTAAAGCCAAATTCTAAAGGGTAATCCCATAATTTCTGAATCATGCTTTGCAATTCAGGATTTGTTTTTCCAACATTCGTAGGGTTCAAATACCAGCCATAAGTAGCTTCTTGGATGATTAAAAAAGCAGCAAAGACTAAAAATGGCATATCAAACAATAAGAATTTTATGGTGAATTCTTTAAAATTTCTTTCTTTTATAAACTCCACAATTACGGCTCCCATTAAGGCAATTGCCAATACCAAGCCAGTTTCTTTGGTTAATACTGCGAAAACAGTAAATACTGCAGATAAAACATATTGTTTTCTTAAATAAAATAGAATGGCATAGACGGTATGCAAAGCTAAAAATACTTCAAGTAAAACTTGAGTAGATTGAGCAATCACAATAGGTTGAAACAAAAAAATGGTATACGCAAATACCGCAGCCATTGGTCGTAAACCCAATTGTAATGCCAAAAAATACACACCTAGAGCCAATAAAAATGTAAACAACAAAGTAGTGCAATGCATCACAGTTGGGGTGTTGCCAAACAATTCGGCCACACACGCCATAGTAGCATGCATCAAAAGAGGGTGACCATAACTCAAATCTGCTGGAACAGCCGATGGTAGTAATGAAATACCATGATCATCCATATACACAACACCACTCATGTATCCAGCCATCTCATCCCAAAAATATGGCAATGCCACATCTTGCCACTTAAAGGCAGTAAAGGCAATAAAAAGGACTAGGATGATAGTCCACCTGTTTCTGGCTTTGTTAAACCAATTCATTTGCAGTTGCAGTGTTGCTTGTCGACATACACCTTTACTTTCTTTTTGGTTTTTAAATAATAACAGCCACCTTTTTCACCTTTGTACAAATTATGTCCTTGGTACTTGCCACAAGGTTTTGGTTTCATTGCAGCATCAACACTGCCGACTGTTAAGATTAAGCTTGTAAGTACTAGCATCAAAGTTTTCATTCAACAAAGTTATAGAATTTTATCTTTCTTATGTTACTGTTATTTTAATTCAAAATACAACTTGATTTGATGGAATAGTATTGCAAGTTTGTTAAAACACAAAACAAAATTGTTGACTTTTTTGTATTATTATTCAACGTTTTACAACAAAGACTTATATTTGTTAGAATTTGATGGAAATGAAGATTTACAACGAAGAAGAAAGAATCAATGATTTGCTTTCTTACTTCATTATGGATACAGCGCCTGAACAAGAGTTAGACGATATTGCACAAATAGCTTCTGCTGTCTGTAGCACTCCCGTTGGTCTTATAAGTTTCATCGACAAAGAAAGGCAATGGTTCAAATCAACCTATGGTTACGAAATAGAAAACATGCCTCGTCAGGTGTCATTCTGCCAGCATACTCTAGCAAAACCTGATGATTTATTAATAGTTGAAGACCCTCTTAAAGACGATAGATTCGTCGATAGTCCGCTTGTGGTTTACGACCCAAAGGTTAGATTCTATGCAGGTGCTCCTCTAGTTACTCCTAGTGGTAATGTTTTAGGAACCATTTGTGTTTTAGACAACAAACCAAATTCGTTGAATGAAACCCAACTTCTGGCCATGCAAAATCTTGCCAAACAGGTAATGAAATTCTTAAATGCCAGAAAAATCATTTTACTGCAAAAAGAAAACATCGCTTCCAACATCGAAAAATTAAAAAAGCTCAGCGACCAAGCGCCGGGAGTTATTTTTCAATTGGAAATGACCAAAGATGGTCAGTTGTCTTTTCCTTTTATTAGCCAAGGAATCTCTAGATTACATCCATCATTGGATGCAGAATCCATAAAAAAAGATGCACGCATAGCATTTAGTATCATCCATCCAGACGACCAAGATATGATTAGACATAGCTTAAAGAATGCATTATCTAAACTTGCGCCTTGGTATGTAGAATATAGAGTATTGAACAAAGATGGAAACACCGAATGGCATGTTGGCAAAGCCACAACAGAACTAGGAGAAGATGGAAAGGTGGTTTGCTATGGCACATTTCAGAACATCACCAATCACAAAGAATACCAGCAAACCCTTGAGCGTATTGCATTTGACATCTCACATGTCATGAGAAAACCCGTTACCACGTTGCTCGGACTTACGGGCATGATAGACGAAAACATCGACATCAACAGCATAGATTTAAAAGAATACATTGGTCACATCAAAACCGTTTCAGAAGAAATGGAGCGCTACACCCAAGAGCTCAACCAAATATACTCAGAGAAACAGAAGTATTTTAAGGACGTGGAGGTGTTGTAGGGGGTGTGAGATTAGGGCATTTTATTAATTTCAGTCATTTTATAAAACAAAAAAGCTTCACATTTCTGCGAAGCCTTTAATCTACTTGGTTGCGGGGACAGGACTCGAACCTGCGACCTTTGGGTTATGAGCCCAACGAGCTACCACTGCTCCACCCCGCGATTTTTTGGGACTGCAAATATAGGTAATATTATTAAATATGCAACTTTTTATTAAATTCAATCACACCTTAGCATCCCCTCCCCCTATCTCTCATCGAAAACTCAAATTAATTTTTACCCCATTACAACAAAATTGGATTTTTAGCGGTCTAATGTGTAAAGTCGACCAATGTAAACATCATTTTTAAATACGCTTATGAAAAAAATCCTTACCCTTGTATTAACCCTTAATGGCTTATTTGCCTTTGCTCAAGTAAAACAATTGCCTTACACCAATCAATTCGCTAACTCAACTGAACGCAGCGAAATGGTAAGTGTTAGAACCGGCAATACCACCCATTACGATTGGAGTGTTTCGTCTATCTTTGCTTCGCATGATTATCCTGTAGGTGGTAACGAATCTGATACTGTTTCCGACTGGTTGTTTACGCCACCCTTAAAAGTGACTGGTAATACTGTTCTAGCGTTTCGCTATTATGTGTATGGCATCACTGGCACTGCAACGCCATCTGATGAATTTAGCGTGTGGTATGGCAAAAGCGCTAAACAACCTAAAAATGGTACATTCGTAAAAATAGCAGATTTAACTCAAAAAGTATCCAATCAATTGGTTTGGAGAGACACTAGTGGCATTGTTTTACCATTTAGCGCCGATACTGGCTATGTGTGTTTTAGATACCGAGCAACCAATAATTGGTTCACACTTGGAGTCGATAGCATTGTCATCAAATCGAATAACTCAAATATCATAACATCTGGAATTGAGTCTTTTCAAGTTTACCCAAATCCTGCTAAAGATATCCTACATATCGAAGGTCAGAACGACATGCTTCAAATAGAATTGTTGAACAGTCAGATGCAAGTAGTGCAATCAGTACTTCCAGAACATTCATACAATGCACAATTGTCGCTTTCGATTCAGAGTCCAGGCTATTACTTGCTCAAAATAATCACACTTACTGGAACGTATTATCGCAAAATTGTTGTTGAATAGAACAATCAACTCCACTTCCCGCTCAAGCTTTCTCTCAATATGCCAGGTCTGAATGTAAGTGATATCAAATTTTTGGAAAACCTTGTCAATGCATCGGTTTGATACAACGCTCTACCATATTTTATGGTAATGGTATTGAATGTGGTCAACCCAAGTTCTGGATATAAGGCATGACTCACCTTATTAGACTCCCATAATTGCATAGTTCTAATGCCTATAATTGGATGGTAAATGGTCTTCTTTATTGGCAAATACAACTCGAAATTGACTGTACTCATAAATCTGGTTACATCCGAATCAAACATTAAACCGACAGAAGCATCGCCAATTACAGCAAAATAAAATGGATGTTTGGTCGGCTTAGGAAATCTAGTTGAATTGGAGTAGCATCTATAATTTGTTATACCAAGCATTATACTATTTTTTTGGTTCTGAACGTACTGGTAATTGGCATACCATGTTTTATCATTCAATCTTACAAATTTATTTGGTACTTGCCGCTCATATTCCTCACAGAATAGATTCTGAAATGAAAGGAGAAACAATAATGGCAACAAATGTTGTATAATTTTCACTCTGGGTTTGACATCTAATCAAATGAAAGGTTTAATTCTGTCTAAAAGAATTGTGCTTTTAACCAAATTGACACTATACACCAGACCAGATATACTACTTTGCTTTACCTATTTAAAACATGATGAAGAAATTTATTGCACTGGTTGTTTTTTGTGTTGTAATCAAATCGAACGCTCAATCGAATCGTTCGGTAATTCAAATAATTGATAATATTACGGGTGATGCAGTAGCACTTGCATCTGTAAAGGTTTTCATATTACCTGATACTGTTATACTTGCAGAAGGTAAAAGCGACAGTTTGGGAAAATTTGTTTACGATTCTAAAGGTATTTTGAATCGATTGGCTATTGTAACTAAGCCTCAATATTCAAAACTCTATAGAATGTTCAATGCAGATTCAATGGTAGTAACAATGATGCCAGATTTAAAAGAATTTAACACTGCTAAAATTTCGACGAAACAAAAGTTCATAGTTTTGGATGTAGATAAAACAGTGATTACACCTGATGCATTGATTTCTACTGTTGGTCAAAATGCCCTTGATATTATTGAGAGAGCTCCGGGTGTTTTGGTTGATGACAATAATGGTATAAGAATTCAAGGACTATCTGGTGTTAGTATCTATGTCAATGAACAACTTTTAACTATAGGTGGCAATGATTTAATGCAATACTTAAAGTCGATACCAGCAGAGAATATTCAAACGATAACTGTAATAACCAATCCAAGTTCTAAATATCCAGCAGCAGGAAGTGGCGGCGTAATTGTTATACGATTAAAAAAATCAATGGCAAAAGGTTTCAATGGTCGATACGGCACAAACGCCGGTACAGGCAAGTTGCTTAGACATAACCAATCTCTCAATCTTAATTATCGCATCAACAAAATCAACTTCTTTGGAAATGGGTCTTTTGGGTGGAACAACAATTACCAAGATTTAACTATACGCAGAGCATACTTCGACCAATCCAATGTGCTCAATTCAACTTTTGTTCAAAAAACCTATATAGACATTGGCAATTTACAATACCAAAGTAATGCTGGTGCCGATATCTATATCAACGATAATAAAACCTTAAGCGTAAGTCTTAATGGCTTCTCATTACTAGCTGACAGACATACCAACAACCAAGCTGAAATTAGAAATGGAAATGGTCATCTAACAAATTCTGTTTTTGCAGACATTCCACTCTCTACCAATTTTAAAAACTTAGGTGGGAACATCTATTACAATATCATGCGAGACTCTGGCAGAGCAGGATACACCATCTACGCTGATGTGACAAGGTACAAATCTGTGAATTCACAAAGTACTTTTAATCAATTAAAAGATTCAATTGGGCAGCTGTTAAATGAAACTTTACTTATAGGGGATTTACCTTCGTACATTTGGGTTTCAGCAACTGGTACTGACTTTCATAAAGAATCTAAGAAAATAGGACGAATTGAAACAGGATACAGAATTTCGTATATCAACTCTGATAATTACGCAGGTTTCTTTGATGATGTTAATGGTACAAGAACCGTCAATAATACGTATACCAATGATTTCGATTATACCGAAAATATCAATGCAGCTTATATCAATTGGAGCAACAGATTTAAAAAATGGTCTTTACAATCAGGTTTAAGATATGAAAATACCAATTCGGTTGGTATCCAAAAAGGCAATAGTTCTGGCAATGATTCTACCTTCGACAGACATTATCATTCCTTGTTCCCTACCGTATTTATTTCATATACTTTAGACAGCTTTTCTAACCATGTTTTTGGCGCCAATTTTGGTCGACGTATTAACAGGGCAAATTACAGTGACATGAATCCATTTATTTATCCTTTAGATCGCTATACACTTTATGCAGGGAATCCCTTTATAAAACCAACTTTTTCAAACGAACTAGAGTTAAGCTATCTGTTTAAAAGTAGATACAGATTCAATTTGATTTATGGCATTACAAATAACTTAATTTCTGAGACCATAGAGCAGGTTAATGGTATCTTCTACAGTAGGCCTGGCAATATTGGACAACAAGTCAATTTTGGTTGTAATATCAGCGGTAGTAGCAATTTAAGTAAAAAATTAAAATTGAATTTTTATGCTGAAATCAACCATAATGTTTTTACCGGTACATTATACAACCAATCATTAAAAAATATTGGGACCTACTGGTATGTAGCACCTAATTTACAGTACAAATTCAATTCGAAATGGAATGCAGAAATTAGTGGCACGTATCAAAGTGAAGTCGCATCTGCCCAATTTGTGTTGGTTCCAGTGGGAAGTATAAGAACTGGACTAGCATGGCAATTTAATACCAATGGGTCATTAAGATTTTCGGTAAACGATGTCTTACACAGCAGTCGTCCGGGAGGTAAAATCCTTAGTTTAAACAAATCAGAAGCATCATGGAATAGTATATTAGATACTAGAGTTGTTACTTTAGGATTTAGTTACAAATTCAACAAAGGTCAGTCGCTGAACCGCATAAGAAACGAAGAAATAGAAACTGAAAAGCAAAGGGTTAAGGTTGGATAATTCAATCTATCATCAGTCCTTATGAAAATATCTAATGTGGTTATAGCCTTTGAAGTCACAGGCTTTCAGAAACCCTATTCCAATCATCTACCCACCATAACAAATAAAAGTTAATATGGGTTTGGCAATTTGTTGCTGAGCCATTTCTTTTTCCTTTTGTTGTTGTATTCTGGCTTCTTCTATTAACTTGTGCTTTGTCACTTGCTCTATAGTCATCATATTCTTAAAGGCTTGATGAACGTTCATATTTTCTAGGACTAAAGTGGATGTTGAATGGATGCTGTTGCATGATAAAACAATGAATGCCACACTGATTAACAATCTAAATTTAAGATAAAAATTAACTGAACGGTTTTTAAATTCTACACGACTCATAACGCTTCTGATTTTAAGGTTCTGCGGTAGGCTGTTGCCTATCTCTTTTAATTTAACAAGGATGATTCATCCTTTATAATTTTAGACAACTATAGATTTTAAAATGCTGCAACATCGAAAAAAAAGCCACACATTTCTGTGTGGCTTAAACTTAAATTACAATTATTGTTATCTCAAATTCCTAACTCTTGAGCAATAGAATTTGCTTCGACTACCGTTGAAAACCCTGAGATTTTCTCAATTAATTGAAGCAAGCTTGTTCTGTTTTTTATCTTATATGCTAGCATATACAATAAAGCTTCAGAACTTATAAGTGTCATTTTCTTGATATCTGTATTCCATTGAATATACGACACCAATTCGTGGTATTGATTATCAAATTGGTTGCTTACTACAAAATATGCAACCTTTTTGTATCCTTCTCTTTTCAGCTGATTACAGTGGTCGTTGATGTATTCCTTCATCATACGTTTGTCAGAACCAAAATAGTCAACCGAGTTTTCTACTGCATCAACAATGAATGCAACGTTCTCTTCTCTGTATTTAACAACCGCATATGGATTGAACTGAGTGGTCTGATCTTGCAACTGCACTTCAAAGTCCATTTGCTTAAAGGTCTCTGATACCACTTGTTTAAAGTCTGGAATAGCATCTGTTTTGCTTTCTCCCTGCTGATTATTCGCATCCAGATATCTACTTAGCTTTGGAATCACATAGTCTCTAATATCTAAAGTTTCTATTTCTGTGAGTTCCAACTCCTTCTTTACAGGTTGTGGCGTAACCAATACATTGGTTTGGGCTTTAGGAGCAACAGTTTCAGTTTTTGGCGCAATATATGGCTCGTGAACTGGTTTGTTTTTATAGTTCCAAAATGCGTGCTCTACTTCCCAAAATGTAATAATCTTTGTTGATACATCCTCGATGGTATCTTTTATTTCATTATATACTCTATAGTAGTGTTCGTATGTTTCTTTCTGTGTTTTTTGATCATCCCATACACCTAGCTCTCTGAAAGAAGACAACAATGTGGTGTATAGAATTGGCCATTTCTGATGGTTGTAAATCTGCCAAAAATAAGACAAGAAATAACCAACTGCTCCTGGATAGGGTGCATTGTGTTTGTCTTTACTTTTTGAATAGTAACTAACCGTAAACTTTTCTAAAGTATCTATTTTTGATAAGGCGTCTCTAAGATTCTTTGGCTCAGTGATGAGATCGCGCAACATCAAAGTGAGCTTCTCAATATTTTGCTCATTGGCCTTTATAAGCTGAGTAAAATAGAGCTGACCATATTTAGCAGAGAAACCCCAAAGGTTATTGTGTTTGTTGTAACTGTCTAGAGCATTTTTAAACTCATGAACGTTAAAATCTCCTTTCAAAAAATTCTGCATAATGATCTTGACAACTTCAATGGCATAAAGCCTGCCGTCGTCAATCTTGTTGATGAGATTGCCCTCATCATCCTTTTCAGATTTTATGGTATGGGCATACTGAGTCCATACTTCAATAATCTGTTTTTTTAGTTTCTCATTAAACATTTTTTAACCAGTTTACAGGAGCCAACAAAAACTCAACTCGCTTATGCGTTTGCTAAAAAGTGTACGATAATAAAGTTGATTTTGCGAACGAATGAGTCTTTTCTCTCAGTCAGTGCTCTGTCCTGGAATGTAGGGCGTTTTAATTGTGATTTCATATTTGTGCGTATTTGTGTTGTTCTTCAATTCGGCCTTTGCCTTGAAAAAATGTGCAATCCTGCCGTTAAAAGACTGTACATCTTCTAGAAAACTTCCTTCTATTCCACCAAACGCATCTTCAGATGTTGCGATCTGACGATTGCTCAATGATTGAACTAAGTTTCTATATCTAGGCCCGATTTTTAGCATTCTTCCTGTTTGCAAAGATGAAGAAAATTTTAAGTATTTAATACTAATTCACTAAATTTTTTTCTTAAATAATTGAAAAACTTAATCAATTTTTTCTCAAATTGCTGATTTTTAAATTGTTTAAAAAGTGTTAATAAGGCTAAACTTAAACAAAATCAGAGAGTAACACCCAGAATTTAGGGTCTTTTTACCCAATTATTTCCCAAATAGTAGCAAAATTCGTTAAAATAAAGCCTAATTTTTAGGGTCATTTGTCATGAATTGGATAGCTTAAACATCCATTTTAAATGCTTTTTGTCTGAGATAATTTAAGATTAAATCAACCCTCTTGACTTAATTTCTAAGTACTTGTTGACGGTATTTAAACTCAAATCCTCTGGCTTTGTTAATATGGTTTGAATACCCAAGGCATTTAATTCTTGCGCGATTGCCTGCTTATCTTGTACAGATTGCTCTGCAATGATGTTTCTATATACGCCCCTCAAATCGTTGGCAGGCTCGAAGGTGAGCTTTTCAACTTCACTGTTCTCGAAAAAAACAACAATTAGTAAATGTAGTTGATTAATTTTTCTTAGAATAGGCAATACCCTTTTTAATCCGATTTGGCTCTCAAAATTGGTGTACAAAAAAATCAAACTTCTAGTCTTTATGAGATTTTTAATGCCATAATACAACAATTCATAGTTAGCTTCTAACTCTCTCTCTTTTTGATTGTACAGCGATTCTAATATGGCTTTTAACTGCCCATGTCTGTTATCTGCCTTAACCAATGCACCTAACTTATCAGAAAATGTGATTAGTCCAGCCTTATCTTGCTTTCGCAATGCCACATTTGAAATGGTTAAACATGTGTTGATGGAATAATCCATCAAACTCATACCTCCAAATGGCATCATCATAATTCTACTTTTATCAATCACATTATAGATAGGTTGAGATTTCTCATCTTCAAACTGATTGACCATTAGTTGCTGCTGCTTGCCAGTCGATTTCCAATTGATGTGCCTTGTGTCATCTCCTATGACATACGATTTGATTTGTTCGAATTCATAACTCAAACCCAATCGACGCATTTTCTTAATACCGTGAAAACGCGCGATTTTTGACATGGTATATAACTCGAACTTTTTCATTTGTATCACACTTGGATACACTTTCACTATTTCTTTCGCATCAATTTGGATACGTCTAGCTATTAAATTAATCCTACTTTTTACAAGCAAATTGATACAACCAAATTCATAAGCCCCCCTGGTAAAAGGCATTAAATCGTATCCAATTTCTTGATTCTTATATGGCTCTAATGTTACTGTCTTCTTAAAGTCGCGTATCTGAAACTGAAATGGGATTTCATCGATGATATCAACCTCCCAATGTTTCTTACTTTTATTGATTATGGTAATGCGGATATGGTTGTTGTCTCCAAGCGACCAAGTGCTATTTGTCTTACGCTCAGCAAATATCACTCTAGGCAATGTAAACTGAGAAACAAAATCATATATAGTAAAAACCAATAATATTGCAAATGCATATAGACTAGGCAAAAAAAGCACCGGTACTGCAAATGAAATGCACAAAGACATGATTATGCCTGTGCTTATTCCAAAAAACCTAGAACTCAAATATGTATTGCGCAAAACTTCCATTACCTTGGAACTTCTATCTTCTTAACGATTTCGTTTAATACATCTTTCACATCAAATCCTTCCATTTCCTTTTCTGGAGATAAAACAATTCTGTGATTTAACACTGGATACAAAGCGAATTGAATATCATCCGGTGTAACAAATCCTCTTCCTTGCATTGCAGCCAATGCTTTGGCTGTTTTAACTATCGCCAGTGATGCCCTAGGAGATGCTCCTAAGAACAAATCTCCAGTATTTCTGGTATAATCAATTATGGTAGCAATGTAATTCAACAATTCTTCTTTGATATGGATTTTTTGTATGATATTTCTACACTGTACAATATCGTTGTGGTTCATTACTTGATTTACAGACTTCGTTAATTCCATATTGAAATCACTTTCTAATCTCTTCAAAATTTCCAGTTCCTCATTTAATTTTGGATAGGTCATTTTAATTCTAAACAGAAATCTGTCTTGCTGTGCTTCTGGCAATTTATAAGTACCTTCTTGTTCAATAGGATTCTGTGTGGCTAGCACCATAAACGGCTTTGGTAATATATGGCTGTAACCATCAATGGTAATTTGTTGCTCTTCCATAACTTCAAACAATGCAGCTTGGGTCTTTGCTGGAGAGCGGTTGATTTCATCAATTAAAACTAAGTTAGCAAATACGGGACCGTGCTTGAATTCAAACTCAGCTTTTTTCATGTTATAGATGTTGGTTCCTGTTACATCAGCAGGCATCAAATCAGGCGTAAACTGTATGCGCTTAAAATCCAAATTTAAAGTCTTAGCCAGTAAATTAACCGTTAATGTCTTTGCTATTCCGGGCACACCTTCAATCAACACATGCCCGCCTATGAACAAGCCTGCCAGAACAAGATCAATCATATCATCCTGACCAACGATTACTTTGTGTAATTCGGTTCTGATTTTCTCTACATTGAGTCGCAAATGTTCAAGTTCATTTGAATTCGCTCCATGCTGTACTATTTCGTTATCTATTTCAGACATATTAATGTTAGTTTGTTTTATGGTAAATATTGTAAAATTGACTAATTCTATTATTTAGTTCAAATAATTCTTGTGCACTAACCTCTCCTTGTTCTATGCCCAGTGTTCTGTAGTATACAAAGATGCTTTCGATGATGTCTTTGCCAACACCTGATCTGATACTTAACATATCATAATGATTGGTCTCTTTCGGATGTATAGACATTTTCAATTTATGTTTAATGAAAAATAGAAACAAATTCATCTTGGATTCTGCCATTTTAGAATTGTCTGTTTTTCCTAAATACAAATTACTTAAAGTATCTACAAAATCTAAAGTGGTATTGTGTTTTTGTTCTAATACTGGAATGATGCGTTGAGCCCTCTTTATTTTAAATAAGAAAAACAGCACTACTGTAAATAAAAATATATACCATGCCCATTTCAGCGATCTTTGTCTTAGAATATAACTTAATGGTGAATCGTCGTTCTTACTAATAGAACTTGACTCTTCTTTTAATGTTCTAGAATAAATATCATATACAACATGCTCTCTTGGTATTTCACTAAATACTTCTGACGCATAATTAAATCCGTTCTCTGTTCTCAAATGGTAATTGGTAAAAAGAAAAGGAGTGGTATTAATGCTAACACTACCTGATCCTACCTTAAATCTGGCATAATTTAGAAGATCCTCTATGGTACTTAATCGCAACAGTGGATAGGAATTTTCAGCTTCTGCAACAAAAGGAGAGTTATTGTTAAAATTGATGTACTCCCAGTCGCTTATAAACGTATCGTTACCTATCATATAACTGAACTCGTAATTCTTGACATCCGATAAAAAGTTATCAGATTTTACATTGACAGTTTTTTTATTGAACCGCTCAATACTAATTGGATATCCCGAATACCAAAAAGAGGATAATAGTGTATCTGGTACGCTTTCGGCAATAATTAAAACAGAATTTCCTCTGCTTGCAAAATTCAACAATGAGTCTATTTCCTCTTTTGTTAAATAACAAATCTTGCCAATAAACACATAACTTGCATTAGGTTTTCCAGATAATTCCTCTAGACTTTTTAATACCTCTTTTGTAGCCTGTTTAAAATCCTTACAATCTTTCTTCACCAAATCATTAAACAAGCCAAAATCATATGGATTTTTATACCCTTCTTGATACGTCTTGTCCCATTGGTATTTCATGGCTTTCTTATTGCCACTCATAACAAAATATGTCACCAGTCCTAATACTAGCAACAAAACAATTACAATCAAAATACCATCTCTCTTCATATTGTCAGTATTTTATTGTTGATGTTTTTAAACATAGGCAAAAACACATCAAATTGTCCTTTGCTCAATTCTAGTTCTCCATACCACACCTCGTCAAAAGCCAAAGTAATGATTCTAAAATCTTCATACACTGCTGTGCTTCTTAATTGCCTTACATATTCTCCGTTTGTTCTTTCTTTTTTGTATTGAATGATGTTTTTATTGACAAGTGATTTTAAAACACTCAAATATTGCACTCTGAATGCTTTTCGATAATCTTTACCATCGTATGCTTTATCAAAATCCGACATCAAATCAGCGTTCTTTAGATCCTCTTCATCGGGCTGTTCGTCGGTAATTTTAAAGGTATAATTGTTTTTCAAATTTCTACCCTTCATGTATTGAAACAATAGGACCATCAATAAGACAAATGCCGCGACCAATATCCATATCCATGCATATTTGAATTTTGGAAATTTGAATTTGCTTCTACTGTTTTTTACTGGTTCTACTTCCTTCTTTCTGTTTGCTGTATCTTCAACTTCTATGTAGTTTAAATTCCTACTTTTCTCCTTCCAATACTCCTGATTTAATCCGGGTTCTAATAGCTTGTTGTCTTGTATGATTTGGTCACTATCCGAATAGTACCACGTATTATAATCCTCGGTAAATTCAGTAAAAGTATCTTGAGATTCTATTCCAGTGGTATCATAGTATTCTTGGGCTTGCATGTTCGAACACACAAGCAACAACAAACACAACCATACAATATGTTTACTCGGTTTCCATGCCATAAGCTTTGTTGGACTTACCAACCTCTGCAATCTTTTTCATTAGTCCCTCTGCCTCTATAATTTCTTTAATTGTGTAACTTAAAAAAATGGATTGTATCAATTGAAAAATAAAAACAAAACACATTACCAACATTAAAGCAAACATTGAAATGGTTTTCATCCAAAGTTGATACATCTCATTGCTCATCTCGACATTCATTTCCATCAAATAAATTGAGATGTAATAGATTGGTGTGATAATGAAAATCATGCATATCAGATTGAGCAATTGAATCAATACCATATTACCTAGAACGCGGATAAAACCATTTCTAAAAATGTCCATTAAATTCCTCAATACGCCTTTATTTTCATTTTCAACAATCGCTCTGTACATCACCATTGTAAATGGTCCGATAAACAACCAAAACAACAATTTTCCTATAAATCCTTCAAACAATAAGAACGCACTTATAGAAAATGAAAACAATATAACATGTATCAATATTTCCTTAGAATTGTTCTCACTTTTATGAAAAGTGTCTTTAAACAATTTGAATACAAAGAATGCAATAGCTGCCAACCAAAGGGCATTGCCAAGGTACAACCACGGACTTTTTCCAGAGTTTAACAATAAAGAAGTATTTTCATACAGTTTTTCAATAAACTCAAATTTTAATCTAAAAAAACCTTGAATCAAGTCTAAAAAATCTGTGCTTACCAACTTGTACTTGGTTAATAAATATTTCTGTTCGGTAGCCAAAAATCCTATCATAACAACCACTGTTGAGATGAAAGCAAATCGCATGATTTTAGAAAAGTTCTTATTAATTAAGTTGATGGATTTTAACAAAATTGTACCTGAGCTATAAATAAATTCTCTGTTGAAATCCAATTCCGAATCAGCTACAATATCTGGTATACCAAGTTCGGCGTCTTTATTGTTTCTGAATTTATAATAAGGAAATACTACAAAGTAGAACACCATTAGAGCGATAGAAACCAAAATAAAGAATCCTCTTACAACATTAGAAATATCTGTGTGTCTTGTAATGTATGACTCAATGAAAGCAGCCACGATGATGAAAGGGATGGTAGATAAAAACAACATGGCGCCTCTTCTTCCCCAAACACTAAAAGCTTTTGGCCTACTTAAAGTTCCAGGATAAATCAATCCTCTACCTAATAACATCCCTGCAACAGTCTCTATCACCAATGTCAAAATTTCTATAGAACCATGCATCCAAACAGTGTAGTTGAATTCAGAACTTAGATGCCTCGAATAAAAGAAGAACATAAAAACGCCTAACATAATGCCATTGCGTATCATTAATACTATTGCTCCATATGAGGCAAATAATCCAAAAAGAAATATAAACAACGCAACTCTAATGTTGTTGATGGCAATGGATACAAACATGGTAAAAGATTCTTGTTGTTTGTATACGCCAAATGGATTGCCATCTCTAATATTGGACTTTGTCATTTCGACATAATCACTTCCCAATATTGAATTTGCAAACTCAATGTCTTTTGCTGATGAGAGAATGCCAATGCCAACAGATAACAAAAATATTAAAAATGACACCAGTAACTCTTTTCTTGAGAAAAAAAGTATTCTAGGTACATCGTCAACATAAAATTGCTTAATGCCTTTCCAGAGGTTTTTCCTGTTCTTGTAAATATTGTGATAGATTCTCTGTGCAAGTCCGTTAAGGTACACTCTTACTGAACGGTTTTTGTAATACGTTCTTGAAAAAGATAAATCATCTGTCACTTGAATCAGATACGAACGCAACTCAGCTGGGTCTTGCTTACCCAACTTCAAAGATTGTTCATAGTGTTCCCATTTGTCTTTGTTTTGCTCGACGAACTTGCTTTCGCGCATGATGATTGAGCAATGATAGTAAATTTTTTGAAAATTCTACAATTTATTTGAGCTTATTTTAAATACTCAAACCACTCTTTTTTCAGTTGATATTCCATTAAATTGGATAGCGAATTACATTTGGCTATTGACTGAAAAATCATGAAAATCTCCAGTAATCTTGTATAAAAAAGTCCCCGCTAACATTGTAGCTCTTTGTTTTGCCATATCTGCCTTCTCTCCTTGGTACAATTCATCGGTTGTTTCTCTAAAATACTTCAACCACAAATCGAAATGGATTTTCTCAAGATTTAAATGGATATGCTTCTCAAAAACATTGGTTTTATATCCTTCTTTATCCAATAAAACAAAGGCCCAAAATTGAACAAGTTTAGGCATGTGCTCTTTTAAATTTAAATCAGTAAACTTTGGAGCAGTAATTGGGTCGGCTAACAATTTCTCATAAAAAGAATCTAGCCAAATAGATAAATCTTCTTCTGTTTCCAAATCTTTCATGCAACAAATATACAATACCACTTTGCTATATGAACATTCCCATTTAAAATTTGTTATACAATTGATTATGATGTAAATCAGCTCTATGCCTATTGCTTTTTCGATAGATTTTAGAGTACCCAATTTATTGCTTAAATTTGTATTATGAAATTGTTTTATGCCCTAGTTTTAGTTGTGTTTATTAACCCTATTTTTGCTCAAACAAATCTTGATAATGCCTCAAAAATAGCCCTTAAAAATCCTGAGTTATTGCTCAATACATGTGAATATATTCCAGCACTAATTCAAGTAAGTTCAGATTGTAAGAAAGAGTATTTAGAAACTTTTGGATATAAAATCAATTCTCAGATAGGGAATATTTGGTCTGTTTTAATTCCGAACAATGCTCTTAACAACATTTCTTCTATTAAATGGATAGAGCATGCAGAGCTTTCGACATATTCGAATGCTACCAGATTTAAAAATGATATTGAAAGACAGCTTACCAAAGTCGATAAAGTTCAAAATGGTTTACAAAACAGCTTGCCAAAAAACTACACTGGAAAGGGTGTAATAGTGGGTATTGTTGATGTTGGATTTCAATGTAACAATCCTAGTTTTTATACTTCTGATGGCAAACAAACAAGAATTGTGAGATATTGGCATCAAGGCGATAAAAGTGGAACTGCTCCATCTGGTTATAATTACGGCACAGAATATACCGATACTGCACTGATACAAACTTTAAATGATATGGATGGTACCCATGGCACACATGTGGCAGGTATAGCAGCTGGCAGTGGGTTCTCAACGCCTGGTTTGCAATACAGAGGAATGGCTCCTGATGCTGAACTGGTATTTGTTACCATCAAATATGCGAATGATACTTTACCTGGTAGTGCTCTGGGCGATTACGTTGTTGCAAATCCAACCATTATTGATGCATATAATTACATATTCAACTATGCCCAATCTGTTGGAAAACCAGCAGTCATCAATCTAAGTTGGGGCATGCATACTGGTCCGCACGACGGAACTAGCTTGTTTGACAAAGCCACCGAACTATTGGTTGGTCAAGGCAAAATTCTAGTTGGTGCCAATGGCAACGAAGGTGATAACCCCATGCATTGGAACCACAAGTTTGAAGGTGATACTGTTTCTACCATTGTAATTGAAAACAATAGACAGTTCAGAGTTCCTGAGCGTGTATATTGTGATTTCTGGGGCAGCAAACAACAACACTTTTCAATTAAACTGAAAATCATCGATACCAACGAAAATCTGATTTGTGAAACACCATTTATCAAGAGCAATAAAGACACATCCATTACTTACAAATTTTTCGCTGACACATCTAACTTCATGTTTCATTATGCTGTCAAAGCCTCATACATCAACAATCAAAAACCAAATATCACTTTTTGGGCAGAACATCCAAAACAAAGAAAATACGCCATAATAGCGACCATAACTTCTGATAGTTCTGATGTTCATGGATGGAACAGTGGGGCAGCCAAAGAGTGGACTAGCGGCTCTTTTAGAAACAAACTCAACAAGCTCAATTTCGAACAAACTTTCATCGCTGGGAATGGCGACTATACTGCTGGTGAAAATGGAGGAACTTCAAAAGCTGTTATCTCTGTTGGTGCTTTGGCTGCAAGAAGTTCATACACCAATGTTAGGGGTAAATTTGTTAACGATAGCAATTATGTGATACCTCCTTCAATAGCTAAATTTTCAAGTAAAGGACCAACAGTTGATGGCAGAATTAAACCGAATATTTCCGCACCTGGGTATGATGTACCTTCATCATTAAACAACAAACAAATGGCAGATTGGATGTTGGATAAAACTTTGTTAAAATCAGTCTTTAGAAAAGATACCCAATATTGGGCCGCATTCAACGGTACCTCTATGGCTGCCCCACATGTAACTGGAATAGTTGCACTAATGCTTGAGGCCAATCCAAAACTCAATGCAGCTCAGGCCAAAGACATTTTAGAATCCACTGCAGACGAAGACAACAGTACTGGTGCCATACCAAATAACAGTTATGGATTTGGAAGGGTAAATGCTTATGACGCATTAATTAAAACCCTACAAACTTCAGGAATCAATTCGTATAACAAACAACAAGGCATAGGATTTACGCCTAATCCAGCCAATAATATCCTCAATTTTTACAATCAAGAAGAAGACAATGCATCAATTGAAATTTTAGACCTTCAAGGTAGATCTGTCAAATCATTCAGTTTATTATCAAAACAAAATTCTAGCATTGATATTTCCGATATTCAATCTGGAATTTACATTGTTAATATAACCATTCGTGGAGAATTTTTTGCTTACAAATTGGTGAAAAACTGAGGAAATTAGATTAATCTTGCGGTGCAATCATGAGCAGCGAATCAATCTTTTTCTCCCTTTTTATTTGCTTTATTTTAGTCGTTTTAGCCTTGGATTTAGGCGTATTATCGAAAGGCAATAAAGCAGTGTCCTTTAAAAATGCATTTGCATGGACTTCAGTTTGGATTACTTTTGCCATCATCTTTTTTTTATTTCTAAAGAACTCCGGACATTTTATTCATGGCATAGATTCTCAGGAAAAACTGATTGAAGTAACCTCGAAATACCAGCCTGACTTAAAATTTGGTAGCTCCGATTTTCAATCCAATTTAGATGTGTATCAAGATAGAATCTCAATTGATTTTCTAACTGGTTACTTCATAGAGTATTCATTGTCAGTTGACAATTTATTTGTAATTCTATTGATATTCTCATCCTTTGCTGTTCCTAGTCAGTACTACAAAAAAATACTGTTTTGGGGTGTCTTAGGCGCTATTGTTTTAAGAATGTTGTTTATTTTTTCTGGTTCTTTATTGATTTCTCAATTCCATTGGATTTTATACATTTTTGGAGGGTTCCTAATTTTTTCTGGATTGAAAATTTTATGGTCGAAAGATGAGGATGAAAAAATGGACATCGAAAAGCATCCTGTAGTCAGATTTGCTTCAAAATACTTTAAAACATGGCCTGATTATGTCAAGGGAAAGTTCTTTCACAAAGTTGATGGAGTCAAACATCTTACTCCATTGTTTATTGTATTGTTGGTAGTAGAATTTAGTGATTTGGTTTTTGCGGTTGACTCAGTTCCTGCTATATTCTCTGTAACCAAGGACCCATACATTGTTTTCTTTTCAAACATCTTCGCTATTATGGGTCTAAGAAGTTTGTTTTTCTTATTAAGCAACATCATGCACTTATTCTCATATTTAAAATATGGACTAGGTGTTCTTTTAACCTTCATTGGTGTTAAAATGCTGTTCGAACACTGGTTTGTTCAAATAGGATTCAATAATTTGATTTCTTTGATGATCATTTTAAGCATTTTGGCAGGTTCTATAGTGCTTAGCTTACTTTTTCCAAAAAAGTCTCATTAATAGGCTTAAAAAAGGCGATTATCGAATTTACTTGTCTTATTATTGTACCTAGACTAATATTGATTCGATTTTGAAAGCCGGCCTTTACATCAGATTGTTATTCGAAAGCTTGTCAATGGCATTCCAGTCGTTGATCAGCAATAAATTGCGTTCTATCTTATCTGTAATAGGCATTTCAATAGGTATATTTTCTATCATTACTGTATTTACTGCCGTAGACTCCTTAGAATCTAACATCAAAAAAAGCGTTCAGTCGCTTGGTAAAAACGTTATATATATTGACAAATGGCAATGGGTTGGAGGCGGAAACGATTACCCGTGGTGGAAATACATGAACCGCCCAGATGCCAAATACAACGAAGTAAAAGCCATTAAAGAACAACCTGTATTCAGACTTTTAGACGCAGTTGCTTTTACGTCTTCTCAGAGTACCACGGTAAGAGCAGGTGACAAATTCCTTGATAATGTTAAGATTGATGGTTACAGTTTCGACTTCACAAAAATTGAAAATTTAGAAATAGTTGAAGGTAGATTCTTCAATGAATTTGAAGACTTGAATGCCAAAAATGTCGCGATTATTGGGCATAATGTGGCAATGGGTTTGTTTGATAACAACAAAAACATCGTTGGAAAAACCATCACAATGTTTGGTAAACGTGTTGAAATTATTGGTGTTTTTAAAAACCAAGGCGACAACATCATCAATATTGATTTTGATGACAACATTGTAGTGCCTGTCAAATTTCTACAATACCTTACAAATGATAACAATGGATCTAATATCATTGTAAAAGCAAAAGATAAAATAGGGGTTAATGCCGTTTATGAGGAGCTAAGAGGCACTATGCGCTCAATAAGAAGACAAAACCCACAAGAAGAAGATAACTTCTCCCTCAATAAAATTTCCTTCTTAAGCGAAACCATTACTGAACTGTTTAAAACCATCAATAAATTTGGATTAATCATAGGTTTGTTTTCACTTTTAGTTGGTGGATTTGGTGTTGCCAATATCATGTTCGTATCTGTTAAAGAGCGCACCAATATTATTGGTATTCAAAAAGCACTAGGTGCTAAAAATGAATTCATATTATTCCATTTCTTAACAGAGGCAATTGTATTGAGTATATTAGGAGGTATCTTCGGTATTTTGCTCACATGGGGTGTCTCTGGATTACTAAATGTCATCATTTCTACTAGCGAATCAAGTTTTAGAATGGTACTAACTTGGGGCAATGTATTTCAAGGTATTTTATTTGCTTCTGTGATTGGTTTGCTAGCTGGACTAATACCTGCAATCAGAGCAAGTAAATTGGTTCCAGTAGAAGCGATTAGAAGCAAATAAAAAAGTCGTTACATTTCTGCAACGACTTTTTAAAACATCAGCCTTTAACACAAATATATTTACTTCTAATTTTTAAATGTAAATTCAGCTATTTCCATTTTTGATTTGAACTCTGTAGCACTAACGCTAACCAATTGGAAGGTATCTCTAGAATCGGTACTTTGAACGACAAGTGTATTTTCATTGTCTATTAATTTCCAACCAAAAACAATGTGTTGTGAATCTGAGGCATCACATTTGGTTTTTCCTTCATCCATATACCCAGTGGTTGCATCTGTAAAATGGTACATCACATTGTCTTTAACACAATCTGGCACCGAAGAAGTGTAATCTACTTCATTCACAAACATCGATTTCAATTTCCAATCTTTGCCAATCAAGGCTTGTTGACGAGCAGATAAATTTGATTTTGTTGGTGCTGGATCATTTGTTTTGTCTTTACAAGACTGAGTAAACATGGCTACTAGAGCGCTTAATAAGATGATTTTTTTCATATATATTTTTATTTTTTTTTGAATGTTCTTTTCCTAATCTGAAGAGCGATTGCTCGCCCTTCAGTTAATATGTATATGTTTCCGAAAATTTAAAGTGGCTTAGTAAAGTTTATATCCCAATCCGAAGTACCACATGTTACCTCTTGTGTGTTCAGTTGCTCCGTAACCAATTCTTGTTGAATTTAACGAAGCAGATAAGTGAGCACTTATGCGTTTTATATTGAATCTAACTGCTGGTTGAAATTGCAGTATTTGTGGGTCTGTATACAAGACAATAGAGCTAGCGGTTTTGATGCTTTCACCTGTAGATTTAAATATCTTTGAAGAATTTAATCCTAATGCTATGTTTAGTCCAGCTGCAAATGAGAAGTCTTGCTTTTCTGATGGAAATTCAACCATCACTGGGAACACAATCTGAATATTTCTAGTGGTAGAATTATAATCGCCATATCTATACTCTACCAAACTGTCTAGATAATATCTGTTGACACCATTGATCAATCTTGACTTATACTCTGCCTCTTCGAATTGACCAGATGCTCCAAAGCTGGTGTATCTAAACTTAAATCCAGTTAGCAAAAAGTAATTTGAGGTTCCAATGTGTCTTCTTTTTTCTTTGATATTAATACCAAAAGTTAAACCTGCTCTGATACGTTCTGGCCTTAGTGTGATAAACGTTGTAGTTCCATTTGTTGTTGGGCCTGCTGTAACATCCTTATAGTCAATTATAATCATACTATCTGCTCTCATTTCTTTCGCTTTAGATAGCATTAACATTGTTCCTAATTCAATTTCTCGTACCCATGATACACGGCTCTTTCTCTCAGGCACTAAAGGTGCGATTGGTGGATTGATAAAGTTAGATCCAGCAACATTTCTACCGATTTTTCCAACACTTATTTGAATAACTCCTGTTGAATCTTCGAGATTAACTGTTACTTTTTTACCGTCTTTAGGCATAGGAAGTGCAATGTTATCCTGACCGATTTGGATTTTTACAGTGTCCGAACTGTTCTGCGAATGTGCAAAGACCGTTACAAAAAGGGTGCTTGCTAATAAAATATGTTTTAACATAAACGTTTTTTTTAATTTGAAAGTTGTACTACCAACACGGACATGTCTGCAGCTATGTACTCGATGTAAGTAATGTGATTTGTTTTATCTTCTATTATTTTTGTTTTTGCGTTGTCTAAAAATTTCGAAAGTGAAATACCGTCCTTTTTACTTAATACATCTGCCATTGTATATCTACGCTCTGAGACACTGGCTAAACTTGGCATCGCATCAGTCATATCACTTTCTGCTATAGTAATCTTGTATCTACTCTTCTTTACAGTTTCTAATACCGGTTGATTTTTCACCTCATTTGATACCAACACCTGTTCTTCTTTAACTGCTGTTTCATCAATCTTTAACATTGTGTCAATTTGTGTCAATTTAGTTTCAAGTATCGACTTATTGAATTCTGCAAATTTGCGTTTCAATACTTCATTATTTTGAGCAGTAATAGTCTCAATACTCTCAGTTGAATCATCAGAATTTGGTGCAATAACATTTGGTTTCGCTTTGGTTTTTACTTCTGTTAGCTTAATATTTACTGCGTCATTATTAGAGTTATTGAAAATAACTATAGAAACTCCCAATAATATAATGAATGACGCAGCAATTGCCATTGGTTTGTACATTGTGAACCAAAATCCTTTACGATCTGAGTCTTCTTTGATTAAGCTTTCAATAAATTCGGCTTCATCTCGTTTATAAGCTTCAATACCTTCGCTGTATTGAGCCTTACTCCATTGTTTCCATTCAAAAGACAAAAAAGTGTCAGCTTGGATTTGATCCAACAAATTCTCTCTGACATCCTTTGGATACTCATTCTCTAAGAGATTGAACATCACTTCTTCATAGTTGTCTTTTGTGATAATGACCTTTTTCATAATGCCTCCAATGTTGTAATGGTTTCTTTTAATACTTTTCTTGCTCTAAATAAGTAGACCTTAACCTGTGCTAAATTCAAGCCAGTGATGTCCCCTATTTCATTATAATCGTACCCTTCTAAATCTCTTAATAACACCAGTTGTTTTTGCAAATCCGGTAAGGCATCAAGTGCTTTTGTTACCAGCTCCTTATCAGAATACTGGGTATCAAACTTTGCATGCTGAGGTAATTCAGTCGACAAGTCATCAATATTGATGTCATTCTTCATCGTTCTAAATACATCTATACCTTTTCTAAAAACTACTGTAAACAAATATTGTTTCGCTTTCTCGTATGCCACAGTTTCTTTGTTCTTCCACAACACTTCAAAAGCATCTTGCACTGCATCTTTGGCGGCATCCATATTTCTTAGTTGCTTATTCGCAAACCTCAAAAGATGAGGACCCCATTGTCTAACTACTGTATTGTATTCTGCAGTGTTCAAAATTTGTTTTCAGGTATATGTCGCTATGAAAGAACTTAAAGTTACAATAAGCTCAAAAAAAAATGAAAATTTATTATATATATCTGATATACAGATAATTAAATTAATCATGCAGCTTCCCACAATGAGGGCAAACTTGCTTTTTTTGCTGACTAATCTTTAAAAATCCTGATGTAAGAATGGATGTGGGTATGGCGAAAAGCACCAATCCAGACATAGAAATAATACCGCCTGTTATCTTTCCAATAATAGTAATTGGATAAATATCTCCATATCCTACTGTTGTTATAGTTGATATTGTATACCACATAGCAGATGGAATATCTTTAAACTTTAATGGCTGAGCGTCCTTCTCTTCTATGTAAATAATGCTAGAAGCAAACACAAAAATGAATAATATAAATACCAAACTTATTAGAAGCTGTTCTCTTTGTATGTAAAAAACTCTTCCGATTATTTTGAAGGCTTCTATATATCTAATTGCCTTAAATAATCGGAGCACTCTGAATATGCTAAAAATATAAAAACCTGAGAAATTTGATGAAAATATAAGAAGATAAAAAGGAATAATTGATAAAATATCAATTAACATTAATGGTGTAACAACGTAACGTAACCTACCAAAAATTGGATGACTATATCGGTGAATTTCTGTACATGTATAAACCCGCAATACATATTCAATAGAAAAAAAAGTCATTGTTATCACCTCCAAACCAAACAAGATTGCTTTATATTGGGTGCTAATCGACTTTACAGATTCTATAATCAGAATAAGAGAACTGACTATAATTAAAAAAAACAGAAGGCCATGGAATAGTCTATTCAATGGCTTTCTGCTTTTATGGTCGTCTAAAACCAAAAACAAGTTCCTTTTAAAAGTTGTATGAGTGTTCATACTAAAGGAATTGTTTAAATGATTAACCGTTTGCTTTTTTGTGGTCAGCTAAGAATTTAGCTAAACCTATATCTGTTAAAGGATGATTCAACAATCCTAAGATAGCATCTAAAGGACATGTTACTACATGCGCTCCAGCCTCTGCAGATTTTACTATGTGCAATGGATTTCTAACCGATGCAGCAAGAATTTGAGTTTCAAAATTTTGCATGGTATAGATGTGAGAGATTTGAGAAATCAAATCCATGCCATCCCAACTAATATCATCTACTCTACCAATAAATGGTGACAAATAGGTTGCACCTGCTTTTGCAGCTAAAATTGCTTGACCTGCAGAGAACACCAATGTGCAATTGGTTCTTATACCATTTGCAGTGAACCAACTGATAGCTTTAACGCCATCTTTTATCATTGGCACTTTTACCACAATATTTGGGTCGATTGCCGCCAATCTTTTACCTTCCTCAATCATGCCTTCAAAGTCGGTTGAGATAACCTCTGCGCTTACATCCCCACTACCTACAATATCGCAAATGGCTTTGTAGTGTTTCATCACATTTTCTGCGCCTGTAATACCTTCTTTTGCCATTAATGACGGGTTGGTAGTTACGCCGTCCAAAATGCCTAAATCCTTGGCTTCTTTTATTTGACTTAAATTGGCTGTATCGATAAAGAATTTCATATCCGCAAAGTTACTAAACACCATTGGTCTATAGGCACAAGTTTTACACAGAATATAATCAATTAAGTCACAAATTAGCGTAATTTGCACGACCATGAACCATCTTAATGGACTAGTTTTAGAATCTATTTGCAATGCCCTTCAACCATTGATAGAAGGACATTGCATCAAGGATTGCTTTAGTAACAGTCCAGATGAATTCATACTGGAATTTGAAAGCTTTCACATCAAATTGATTTTTTATAAAGGGGAAGCATATTTCTTCTTTAACCAAGAACCCGCCTCTAAAAGTCGTTTGTTTAAACCTCAGTTTTCTGACATTCACGGTTTGAACATTGAAAATGTAGTTGCTCACCCTTTCGAACGTAGCTTTCACTTTACCATTTCAAACAGCTTTAAATTGGTATTCAAATGTCATGGTCGCAAATCCAACATCATTCTAATGCATCATGATGCTGCCATTGATATGTTTAGAAACCACCTCGAAAAAGATTTGGAATTGCATTTTGATGCCCTTCAACGACCCATTGAATGCCGGTACCACCTTGAGGCCCTAAATGACGAATCTTCTTTTGCCAATCATTACCCTTACTTACCCCCTGAATTGTTTGGTGAACTTAAACATTCCAATCCTCAAACATTTGACGATACAATCTCAAAATACCGCCATCTTTCATCTGTTAAGTTCGATGAGCAATACCAATTATTTCCAGATAATTCATTCTCTTCCATTCTCGATGCTATCAATGTATTTAGTTCCACATTTTTAAAATCTTTTACATTTAAACATCAAAGGGAAGAGCTTATAACTTCTTGCAAAAAAGCGATTGCTGAGAAAGAAAGCTTTATACTCTCTAATCAAAAAGCCCTCGAGACGCTTTTTAACAAACGAGCAGATGGAGAATATGGCAACATTATTTTGGCCAATATGCACCTATTCAGACCTGGTGAAAAATCCATTGAAATGTTGGATATTTATAACAACACCAAAATTGTTGTTGCTTTAGATCCAGACTTAAATGCTGTTGAAAATGCCGAAAAATATTTTAAAAAAGAAAAAGCTTTGCCTCATGCCATTAAACAATTAGAAACAAAAATTGCTGCGGCAGAATCGACTTTGAAAAACTTAAAAAATCAACTGCAAATTCTTGAAGCTTCAACTGATTTTAAATCATTGAAACCTTTGGTAAAACAAGCTCAAAAGAGCAATGAAGTTGAACAATTACCTTATAGAAAATTTGAAAGTGAAGGGTTTGATATCTTAGTAGGAAAACATGCCGAGAGCAACGAAAAACTGCTCAATTATTACAGCGATAAAAACGACATGTGGTTGCACGCTAAAGATGTTTCTGGTAGTCATGTTATCATCAAACTGCATAAGAATTCAAAACTCCCAAATTCTGTATTAGAAAAGGCGGCTTCTTTTGCAGCTTACTATTCCAAAAACCGCAAACAACAGCTGGTTACAGTAACCTATACTCAAAGAAAATTTGTAAGAAAAATTAAAGGTGCTGAAAAAGGAAAAGTGACAGTAAGCAACGAAAAAACAATACTTGTACAACCAAGTCTATAAATTACTTTTTATTCAGTAATCCACCTTTTAATTTATCAAGCGCTTTTTTCTTTTCTTCTTCTGCTTTCTTTTTAGCCTCCTCTTCTAATCGACGCTTTTCTGCAGCAATTTTGTCTTCGGCAGCTTTCTTTTCAGCAGCAATTTTTTCTTCTAAAGCCTTTTTCTCAGCTAGAGCTTTTTCATTAAGCTGCTCTTTAACTCTATTGATAGAATCTAAGGTCTTTTGTTTGGCTATATCAGCTCTGCGTTTTGCTTCATCAATTGCTGCTTGCTTTTGCTTATCAGCTTGGGCTTTCAATTGATCAGCAACACCATTCACTAAAGAGTTCTTTGCATCGTGTAAACTCAATTTTACATCTGGTTTGTTGAAGAAACCTCCAATAATTACATCAACATCTACAATCTCACTTACATTTACGTTGATGCCTTTTTTCTGAGCTTGAGCTGTTAAGTTATTCAAGGCAGTATTTGCTACTCCAAAATCTTTTCTAGGAATGGACAATTTAGCGACGTACTTGATACTTTGGTCAAGTGCCGTATAACCACTTATTTTTGCTTTTGCACCTGTCCATAGCGGTAAAATCATCGAATCTAGCATGACTTTTCCTTGAGCAATGTTGAGTTTAAAATTCACTTTGCTCAAATTCAAATTCTTTAACCTGTCAATTTTTAATTGTTCTGCAATGATGTTCAAGATAGGCAAGTTCTTAATAGCGGCGCCATTCAAAGCCATTTCTAGATTCCCTGAAACAGTTGGATATGCCAAGCTCAAATCAGGATTGAAATTGTTAGACAAGTGAATTTTTGCATCGAATAAGCCTTGCGTATACTGTGCAACTGGTACAAATTTTTTCACCGACTCAAAGCTTGTAAATGTTTGAATGATGTCTAAAGATTGAATATTAAAGTCGATATTACTGAATGGAAATTTAGGATTTTTAGCATCATAAACGCCATTTAATCCCATGCTACCACCAAAAAGATTGACACCTACTTTATCAAAATACAATTCTTTGTTTCTCATGATGACACTACCCATCAAATTCTCCATTTTTAGGTTGTCATATACCAAGGTCTTAATATCAGAATTGAAAACGAAATCTATGTTACCTGGTACTTCAAAGGCTTGTAAAGGCATTGTATCTGCAGGTGTAGGTTCTTTCTTTGCTGGCTCGTCACTTAAAAATTCATTGGCATTAAAGTAGTTTGATTTGAAGGTAAACTGGCCCTTAAGCAATTCGTCTTTTAACATATAGTTAAACAGGTTGTCTATTTGACCCTTGCAATCAAAATCGCTCATACCAACATTTCCCTTCATGCTTTCTAAAGCAACACTTGTTGGATTGAAAGTCATTGAGGCATTGACATTGGTGCCCATTGGTAAATTTTCAGGATCTTTAAAATGGAAATTTTGTGCACTGATACTACCATTGGCGTTGAACTTATCTAAAGCCATACTTTGCAGAGTTGATACTTTTCCTTTAAAGTTCACATCGCTGGCAATCACGCCGCTAATTTCAGTTGTTTTATCAAGTGGAATAAAAGTTCTCCATTCGTTCAAATTGATGACGCCTTTCAATCCTCCATCGAGATATGGATCAGAGATAGGTGTTTTAACCAATAACTTTGCATTAATAGGTTCTCCAGCTATTTTAGCGTCAAACCTAGACAAATTGATAATGGTATTGTCCATATATCCTGTGGCATTATCAATAGCCAAATTTACAAATACACTTTGAAGCGATTTAGGCATATCAGGGTATTGGAAGTATCCATTGTCAATATCCAATTTCAATCCAAATCCAGGCATCTTATCGTCAGTCATTTTGCCCTTCATATAGCCATTTAATGCTATCTTACCACTTGATTTTAATTGATCAAAACTGTTGGTATACATACCCGGAACTATAGACAACAATGTTTTGAAATCTGTTTTCTTAGTGTCAAACTTCAAATCAAAATCCATGTCGTTATCATTCATGTCTACCATGCCTTCACCCCCAACTTGCAAATCGTTTAAGAAGATATCATTGTCTTTGAACTTAAAGATCATATCTTTCATGTTCATATCCAGATTTGCTTTCACGTCTGCTTTGATATCACTTAAATAATTAACACCGCCATATCCTAGAGTAAATGACTCTGCAACGGTTTTTGTTTCTAATAAAAATTGGTCCAATGTAAAATCGCCTTTCAACTCGTGGTCAAAATTCTTAAGCTCTGTAAAGAAGGTTAATGACGCATCATCATAAATCAAATGACCTTTTTGAATTTCTAATTTCTCAAGCGCCATTTTAAATTTTGAAGGTGTTGTATCGGCAACGGCAGAGTCTGGTAATGCGATGTCCCAATTGGCTTTGCCATTTTCAAGTACCAATAGATTGAGTTGAGGTTGAACCAACTTAATCTTATTGATTTCCATTTTTTCGCCTTTGATTACAGACATCAAATTTAGCGAGACTGATATCTCAGGCAAATACGCTAAAGTATCATGTTTAAAGGTATCTTTTCCTACAATGCTCAATTTAGACATTGTTACTGTCAGTTTAGGAAAGCTACTGAAAATATTGATGCCGATATCGTCTGAAAAATCAATTTTAGCATTGAGATTTTTATTCGCTGCTTCTTTGGCGTATGAAATAATTTTACCTTTAAACAAAAAAGGCAAAGCCGCAAGCGCAATTATGACAACCAATAGGCTGATACCAGAAATTTTTAAAAATTTTTTCATTTTAGTAATTAGAAACAAAAATAGTGCAAAAAAATTGCTCTTCTAAGAAGTATGTCTTGTCAGAAAGTCTTGATAGGCTAGTTTAATGCCATCATCTAAAGAGGTTCTAGCCTTCCATCCTAAGTTATTAAGAAACGACGAATCCATTAATTTCTTCGGTGTACCATCGGGTTTACTTGTATCGAATTTTAATTCGCCTTCGTAACCAATAATAGATTTGATTTTTAATGCTAGGTCTTTGATGCTCAAATCTGCGTTGCATCCTATATTGACGAATTGCTGACCATCATAGTTTTGCATTAAAAACAATGCAGCTTCAGCTAAGTCGTCTGCGAATAAAAATTCTCTCATTGGCGAACCAGTGCCCCAAATTTCTACAAATGGTGCATTGCTAACCTTCGCTTCGTGAAACTTTCTTATCAATGCTGGTAAAACGTGAGAGTTTTGTGGGTGGTAATTGTCATTGATGCCGTATAAATTGGTTGGCATAACGCTGATGAAATCGCAGCCATATTGCTCTCTATAAGCTTCTACCATCTTAATGCCAGCAATCTTTGCAATTGCATATGGCTCGTTGGTATGTTCTAATAAACCAGTCAATAAATAGGTTTCCTTTAGTGGCTGAGGCGCCATTTTTGGATATATACAACTACTTCCAAAAAACATCAACTTTTTTACGTTGTTGGCATAAGACTGATGTATGATGTTGTTTTGGATGCACAAATTATCGTAGATAAACTCCGCTCTGTATGTGTTGTTTGCAACTATTCCACCAACTTTCGCAGCAGCTAAAAAAACATATTCTGGTTGCTCAGAAGCAAAAAATTCAGCTACAGCCGATTGATCTCTTAAATCCAATTCGCTAGAAGTTCTGGTAACTATATTGGTGAAACCTGCTTTCTGTAAAGCTCTGTATACTGCACTGCCCACCATTCCACGGTGACCAGCAACATAAATTTTAGAAGCTGTTTGCATCATCTTTGATGTGCAAATTTACAAATAAAGTGTCAGATTTGTATCAAGTGATATTACACCAAGTGAACATCAATTCCACTTTTAAGGGCAGTAAATTGATTACTTCTTTGGCTTTTTGTAAGCGTATTTAAATGTCTTTTTTTGATACACAGAGGTTTCTAACTGTCCATTTTTTATCAGCAAAAATTCCTCCTCAAAATCTATCAAACCATTTTGCAAATACGTAGTTTTATACAAATTTTCTAGTTGACCCAAAGCATTGTACACTCTTGTCTCGGTCACTCTTCCGTTCATATCGTAGATGTATTTATAGGTAAACAATGTATCCTTAAAATCACCAATAGAAACATATGAAATCAATTGATTGACAACATTGTAAGAATATACAAAATGTTCTGTCTTGGCTTGTGTATTGATTATCAATTGTTCTTTGGTCCTCTTTTTTGCATCATACGTGTAATAAACCGTTCTGAATATGTCTGTTCCATACTTGTAGACTTCTTTGATTAAGGTGTCATTCCTATACTCATACTCAGTTACTATCGGCTTTGCCTTCTTGTCATTAAACCTAACAGACTTATATCTTATTTTCTGTCCTTTATTGTTGTATATAAATGAATCTTGACTCATTAAAACTTTTTTAGGTTTCTTAGAAGACATGTTTTGAATGAGCAGTTGAGTGTCTTTGTTGTAAATAAACTCCATGCGCATACCGGAGTAAAAATCATCAAAATACATTTTCTTGTTAAGACGGTCATAGACCACTTTTAAATCGTATTTGGCTTTGCCCTCTCTACCTGATTTAAGGATGGTACATGAATCAACATTCAAGCTATAAATCAATTTTTTAGGAAAATACTTATCCGGACTCACTTGAGCGCTTGCGGTATATGCGGCAAACAATAAAAACAAACAGATTCTTCTCATAGATATCAAAGTTAGGACGATAAATCGCCTACTATAGTTGCATTAAGATGATAGATTACTCAAAATAGCTCATGGTTCTGAAACCACCTTCTTTCAAGTACTCGTCTTTTTTCATCAAATGCAAATCACTTTGCATCATATCGTTTACCAAGTCTGACAAGTTGTGTTTTGGTTTCCAACCTAATTTTTCTTGAGCTTTTTTAGCATCTCCTATCAACAAATCTACTTCTGTTGGACGGAAATACTTAGGGTCTACATTTATGACTTCTTTGCCAATGGTCATGGCATTCATGTTCAATTTCAACTCTTCAGCTCTTGCTTTATCAATAGAGGCAATAACCGCCTTTTCTTTTTCGTCTTTGCCTTCGAAAGCCAATTCAACTCCTAAATATCTGAAAGACATTCTAGCAAATTCTCTGATTTCTGTGGTTACGCCAGTTGCAATAACATAATCTTCGGCTTTGTCTTGTTGTAAAATCAAGTGCATTGCCTCGATATAATCTTTAGCATGACCCCAGTCTCTTTGAGAATTCATGTTGCCTAAGAACAATTTGTCTTGTAGACCCAAACCTATTTTAGCGGCAGCTCTAGTTATCTTTCTTGTAACGAAAGTCTCCCCTCTTATTGGTGATTCGTGGTTAAACAATATACCATTGCATGCAAACATGTTGTAAGCTTCTCTGTAGTTTACCGTAATCCAGTAAGCATACATTTTTGCTACAGCATAAGGAGATCTAGGATAGAATGGAGTTCTTTCTGATTGAGGCACTTCTTGAACCAAGCCATACAATTCTGATGTAGACGCTTGATAAATTTTGGTTTTGTTGATCAAACCACAAATTTTAATGGCTTCTAACAATCTCAATGTACCGATACCATCGGCATTTGCGGTATATTCAGGTGTTTCAAAACTCACGTGTACGTGACTTTGAGCTGCTAAGTTGTATATCTCATCAGGTTGGGTTTCCTGAATGATTCTGATTAGATTGGTGCTGTCGGTTAAATCACCATAATGCAATTTTAAATTTGCGTTAGGCACATGTGGGTCTTGATACAGGTGGTCAATTCTGTCTGTATTGAACAAAGAGCTTCTGCGCTTTAATCCATGTACAATGTAACCTTTTTTCAACAAGTACTCGGCCAAATATGCGCCGTCTTGTCCTGTTATTCCCGTAATAAGTGCAACTTTCATTAAATTTATCGTTAATTTGCCAAAAAAAAAGCAAAGATAATTAAAGTTTTGGTTCTATTCCATTCTGCTGATAAAAGCCCTCGTCTATCGTTTGTTCTCGACTATCTCTTTGTTGATAGATTGGGTTTGGAATACACTTTTTGCACTGAATTGCCCGAACCAATCACAGGGTATACTTGCATCATCAATTATCACAGCAAATCACTTGCTAACGCTTGGAATTTCGAGCCAGATGGACTGCTATTTAATACTCAAATTACGGCCTTAAAATCTGATTATCTGCCTCAAAATCCAGAAAGTGTCCAATTCCCAGAAAATGTTGATTTTTTTTCTGCCATCTTCTTCCACCTTTCGAGATATGAAGAATACATCTGTCAACAAAAAGACGAACATCAACGCTTCGATCATTTAAATTCTTGCATCTTTCAAAACGGCTTTCTAGAAATGCCTTTTATCGATATTTGGGTTCTTCAATTCAAAGAAAAACTTATACAAGAATTCAATATACCTAAGTTAGCTTTTAAACAAGATTCTTTTAAAGTTCAAACCACCATTGATGTTGACTCGGTTTTCGCCTATAAAGGAAAACCATTAATGAGGCAATTGGGTGCCATCATAAAAGATGTGATAACATTTAACTTTTATGAACTAGCCATGCGATTTAAAGTTATGTTTAAAATAGCTCAGGATCCTAATGACAATTTTGAGTTCCACTTTCAAACTTTGGATAAACAGAAAGCTCAGTATTTTATACAATGCGGACCATACGGAAAGTACGATAAAAATTTAAGTTTGAAGAACCGCGATTTTACCAAAGTTATTGAAAACATCAAGATACACGGTCACACAATAGGCATACATCCTTCTTATAGCTCAAATAGCGATACTGAACATATAAAAAAAGAGATGCATACATTGTGCTTGGTAACAAGAGACAGCATCAAACATTCAAGACAGCACTTTTTAAAATTTGAATTGCCAAAAACTTACAGAGCCTTGATGGCAGCTGGTATAGAACATGAACATTCAATGGGATATTCTAAAGTACCAGGTTTTAGAGCAGGTACAGCATTTCCGTTTCAATGGTTTGATTTAGAAAACAATTCGTCAAGCAAATTTACCATCCATCCTTTTTGTTGTATGGATGTGGCTTTCAAACAATTTATGCAGTTAAATGTTGAAGAGACCATAGCACATTCAAAGTTGATTAAAGAAAGGTTACAAAGCATCAATGCACCGTTTGTATTTGTGTTTCATAACGAGTCATTAAGTCAACATAGAGGATGGCAAGGATGGAATAGCGTTTTTAAATATTGGATAAGTGAAAGAGATTAAATACATCAAACACCGAGACATAGACCCTATAAAATGGGATAAAACTATAGACAATTGTTATAATGGCATGGTGTATGGGTATTCATTTTTTCTCAACAACATGGCAGGCAAACGTTGGGATGCATTGATACTTGGTGAATACGAAGCAGTGTTTCCATTGGTTTGGTCGTCAAAATATGGTTTGAAATATTTGTATCAACCATTTTTTTGTCAGCAGTTAGGTTTGTTTTCGAAAACAAGAATCACAGAAGATTTGATGCACGAATTCATCAAAAAAATTCCAAGAAAGTTTGTGTACTGGGATTTTCATCTCAACTATAACAACAATTTTTTCAGTCCGCATATTACTTTTGTCAACCGCACAAGTTTTAACATCGACTTGAATCAAGATTATCTAAGTATTTACGACAAGTTTAATTCTGATGCAAAAAAGAACCTCGCAAAATCCGCATTAGCTGGTTATACTGTTAAAACCGACGATGCAGTTGAAGTTGCGGCTGATTGTTTTTTCAAAGCTTACGGTGTATGGTACGCAAATCCTACTCGTTTAAAAAGTCAAATAACACAATGTGCAAAGGATGCCATTCAATTGAAAAAAGGATTTACCAGAAGTATATATGGCAAAGATGGTCAGTTGTGGTGTTCAGGATTCTTTTTTATGGCCAAAGACCGCATACATTATGCTATGGCGGCACCTAGCGAAGAAGGCAAAAAATACGGTGCCACTCATGTCTTAATTGATGAAGTTTTGAAAGAGTTCTCTAATCAACTGTTGACCTTCGATTTTGAGGGTTCAGACTTACAAAGTGTTGCTTACTTCTACGCCAAATTTGGCTCAGTAAAAAAGCACTATTTAGAGATCGTCAACAACCGATTGCCTTGGTGGGCGCAGATGTTGATGAAGGTAAAGAGGTAAGTCAATCCCTCGGGCTGTTTTATAGGGTTACATAAATGAGGCGAGAGTGACTTCGCTGCAGTTATAGTATATCATTCTTTTATTGTTAAGGCCAAATTTTATCTTTTAATTATCGAGTCGACGGTGTAAATTTGAAAATAAAAACTAATTTAAATTAATGATTATGAAATTAAAACTACTAATTACATTGTTGCTTTGTGTAGGTTCTCTGAAAGCTCAAAACCTTCGTCTCAATTTTGATGAAAATATTGATTACAGTGCTTATGTAGAAAATGATACTTTTAGAAACACTAAACCATGGCAAATAGGCACCCCAAATAAGATTGTTTTTAAACCAGATAATTCCTATAAAAGAGTCTTAATTACTGATTCAGTTAATCCTTGTAAGAAAAATGATACTTTCTCTTGCATCTTAAAATTCATAAGAGAACATAAATCTGATGGTCAGTTATCATTTAAATTCAATTATAATATTCAAGGTGGTAAAAAAGATATTGGAACTGTTGAAATATCTCCAAATCAAGGATTAAATTGGGTTGATATTTTAAAAAAAGATACCATGTATAATCTTTATTGGGGAAGTAATAAGCCTAATTTATCTGGTAATTCTAACGGTTGGAAAGAATTTAAATGTAACCTACAAGGTTGGGATAATCCATTTATAAATTATCCTATAAAATTAGCAAGAAAAGATACCATTTTAATTCGTCTTACTTATATTACCGATACTACAACAATTGATAGAGAAGGTTGGATGATTGATAGTTTTGATATTTCCTATCTTTGGTCATCAATCAACAAAATTGATAATAACACTGGAGGTTTCAACATTTACCCTCAACCGAGTTCAGACATCATCTATTTTTCCAATAAAAAAGATTCGACAATTGAAGGTATAGAAATTTACAATTCTCTAGGCCAAAAAGTGTTGTTCAATTATTCTGAAAACATCACTTCTCTCTATACTGAAAACCTTCCCTCTGGCTTATATTCTGTTAGGATAAAAAGCAACGAACAATGGTATGAGCAGAAGCTAGTTGTTGAAAGATAAAGTATACCACATGATAAAATAACAACAAACAGAAACCTCTACTTCCTCTGTGAACCTTTGCGTCCTTTGCACCTTTGTGGTGAAACCCGCAGCATGCATTCAGGCTTGCCGAGCATCATGGTCATTCCCTCGGTGGCTGCCCCTCGGGCTGTTTTATAAGGTTTCATATATGTGGTGAATGTGACTTCGCTGCAGGTTTAGTTTATTCAATGTTAAACTCGGGCAACATCTGCTACCTTTATTGTGTCTTATGCCCATGAAATGGAAAATTACTATCTCACTAATTGCATTATTTAAATTGAATCTTCATGCACAAACACTGGTAAAAGATTTTAATTCGGGAAAATCGAGTTCTAATCCTTTTATTGTTGGCAACTTTAATGGTGGATTTATTTTAACAGCTAGTACTGCTACTTATGGAACAGAATATTGGTTCAGTGATGGAACCGATGCTGGCACTATTTTACTTAAGGATATCAATCCAGGCCCAGGGAGCGGCACCACAACCACAATACCTGTCGTAATGAATGGATTCTGTTACTTCGTTGCTAGAACAGCAAGCTTTAAATGGTCGCTTTGGAAAACCAATGGGACCACGGTTGGAACAGAAATGGTAAAAGATCTAGGTTCTTTGTCGATACAAAACCCAAATGGACAAATGTATCTAACCGTTCACAACAACAAAATTTTCTTTGCTTTTGATGATCAGACCATAGGTAAAGGCAAAGAATTATGGATAAGCGATGGTACAACTGCTGGAACTGTTTTATTAAAAGACATAAACTCTATTTCTAATAGCGACCCTAGTGGCATAACAGCTTATGGAAATCATGTTTACTTTTTTACCAATACTTCAGCATATGGAAATGAACTGTGGAGAAGTGATGGTACTGATACTGGCACAGTGCTTTTTAAAGATATTAAAGCTGGTATAGAAAGTTCTTTTGTTGGAGGTTTCCCAAGTTTGATGGTCTTTAAAAACAAATTATTTTTTGGTGCAAATGGTAAAGATTCTGATGGTGTTGAATTGTGGTACACTGATGGCACCCCTCAAAACACAAAACTTTTCATGAACATAAATTCCAAACTAGGTGGAGCATCTAATCCAGGTTTGCTATTTGCAAACAATAATTTGATGTTTTTCAGAGCAAGCAATGGCAATGATGGTTTAGAACCTTGGATTACTGACGGAACTGTTTCTGGCACCAAACAATTAATGGATATTTATCCTGGAAGTAATGGCTCAACACCTAGTTCTCCAGTATTTATAAATAATAAAATTGTTTTCAATGCACTTTCTATCAATGAAGGCTCTGAGGCATACATTACAGATGGCACGCCTGCTGGAACATCTATTTTAAAAGATATTATTCCAGGCACTGGTTCATCTTACCCTTTCTCAAAAGTTATTCATAAAAATACCTTGTATTTTTATGCAGTCGATAGCACTAGTGGGACAGAAATATGGCAATCTGATGGCACTCCCAATGGAACCAAACTAGCACTAGACATTAACCCTGGCAAAAAAGGCAGCAATGTCAATTCACTTTTTAGCTACAACAATGATTTGTATTTTGGTGCAACTGTAGACAAAGACTCCCTTGGTCAAGAACTCTATAAATACACTTTTAAAACGTCTGTCAATAGACTTCAAAATTCCGCAATCAAATTATTCCCAAATCCAATAAACAATGGTAACGAAATACAAATAGATGGATTGACCTCTGAATTAAATGCCATTCATTTGTTCGATTCTAAAGGTAAACTAATCCTAACTGCAAATTCTCTAGAACAGTTCAATATCATGTTTAAAAACAACCCCATCAATTCTGGTATATATTGTATTCATTTGGTTGGAGATGAAATGATATACGATGTGAAAGTATTGATAGAATGAGGTTTGCTATAATAGTTGAAATCTTAGTGCAAAAGGTTCCTACGCGGTAACCTCTAATCGTAATTGTCGAGATACTACCTTTGTGAACCTTTGTGCACTTTGCGCCTTTGTGGTGAAACCCGCAGCATGTATGAGGGCTTGCCGAGCATCAATCAAAGATTGCCGACATCGCGGATGTTCGGTTACATCAATCAGTTTTTTGTATCTTTGCGTCAATGAAAATTATTTGTATTGGGAGAAATTACGGTTTACACGCCAAGGAATTAGGAAATGCTATTCCAGATAAACCCGTTATTTTTTGTAAGCCAGATACTGCTTTGCTTAAAAACAATGAAGATTTTTATATCCCTCCTTTTAGTAACGATGTTCATTATGAAACTGAATTGGTTGTAAAAATTGATAAAATCGGCAAATCTATTGCACCCCAATTTGCTCATAAATACTATTCTCAAATTACCCTTGGTATCGACTTTACAGCTAGAGATATCCAATCTGATTTGAAAACCAAAGGTCTGCCTTGGGAGCTTGCTAAAGCTTTTGATCATTCTGCTGTTGTTGGAAATTTCATTGAGCTAGGTGATAGAAATATCCAAGATATCCATTTTACTTTAGAAAAAAATGCTGAAATGGTGCAAAAAGGTCACACAGCTGATATGCTATTTAAAGTAGACGAAATCATTGCTTTTGTTTCTCAATATTTTACACTTAAAACAGGAGATCTAATATTTACTGGTACTCCTGAAGGTGTTGGAAAAGTTAGTATAGGCGACCAATTGATTGCCAAATTAGAAGGTCAAGAACTTTTGAATTTTGCTGTCAAATAATGATTAGAGTCTTCATCTATTTTGTCATTGGTTTCTGCGGGCTGAATGCCTTCTCTCAGACATCAAAATCGTTCCCTCAAAATGATTTTGATCCTCCTTTTGCTGGCGAAATAGAAATCATAGGAACTTATTGCGAATTGCGACCTAACCACTTCCATGGTGGATTGGATATCAGAACGGGAGGTGTCATCGGTCGACCAGTATTATCAATTGGTGATGGCTATATAGCAAGAATCAATATTTCTAACGCTGGTTATGGAAAAGCTCTATACATCAATCATCCAAATGGTTACACCAGTGTTTATGCGCATCTTCATGAGTTTCCAAAAGAGATACAATGGTACATTGAAAAAAATCAGTATTTACTCCAAAATTATGAAGTAGAATTATATCCTGAAGCTGATGTACTTCAAGTAAAAAAAGGTCAATTGGTAGCCTATAGCGGTAATACAGGCGCTTCTCAAGGACCACATTTGCACTTCGAAATTAGAGAGACCGTCTCTGAAGCTCCAGTTAATCCATTGCTCTGCGGCATTAAAATGAGAGATGTAATGGCACCCTCTATTCTAAATTTTTATCTCTATGGAAAAGATTCTTTGGTGAAATTGTATAGTGGTCACTACCCCTCTGTTAATTTGCCAATGTATACCACACACACCATTAAAAAAGGTAAAAAGAAAAAGAAAGTGCATGTAGCTATTGAAAGACATTCTCTAGCCTATGGAACCTACGCATTAGGTGCTAATCTTAGAGATTACGCCACTTCTATGGGAGATAACAATGGCGTAAATTATATTTCAATTTACAAAGGTGGAAAACTGTTCTACGATTGTAGAATTGAACGTTTTATGTTTTCTCAAATAAGAATGCACAACAATTATGTTGATTATAGAAGGCATAAAAATGAAGGTATACGAATGCATAAATTGTTCAAGGATGATGGCAGCACACTTGATTTTTGGAAAAATTCTCCAAGCAATGGTTGGTTCACCATCAAAGATTCTATACCAGTTGAATTTAAAATTGTTGTTAAAGATGTTTATGGCAATAGTTCAGAAAAAACACTCATTTTCGTAGGAAATGAAAATGGTAGAAGAGTGTCTGATTACATCGCCCACAATAAGAATGTCAAACTTGTAAAATCGGGCAAAGACCAATTAATAGATATCAATAACCACTTCTCTGTTTCTTTCCCATCAAATACCTTGTATCACGATTATTATTTGCCTTATACTCAAAATTCAAATGGTACATTTACAATAGGAAATCCATTGGTTCCACTGGATAAAAAAATGGTGTTGGTATATAAATTGAATCTTACTCAAATGGTACACCATGATAAATATTTAGTGAGATGTAACGATGGTAGAAACTACTTTGGTGAATTAAAAAACCTCAACCAATACCACGTTCCAGTTAGAGATTTCGGCACTTTTCAATTGGTTTTGGATACCATAAAACCAACAATAAAAGTCAATACCGTCAACAAAAATGGCTACTTCTCCTTTTCAGTCAGTGATAATTTAGCAGGTGTTAAAGATTTTGATTTTTACATCAATGGAGTTTGGGTATTGTTGAATTACGATTCAAAATCGGGCAGTATTTACGGCAGAATACCGACACCTTTGGCCTCTGGAAAACATAATATAGAATTAATTGTTAGAGACAATAGATTGAACGAAAGAAAATACGTTCGATCAATAGACATACCATGACGCATTTAGAAATAGGAAAGAAAGCCCCAGCCTTTAAAGGCACCGATCAAAACGGCAATATTAGAACGCTCAAAGAATTTGAGGGTAAAAAATTGGTTATATATTTTTATCCAAAAGACGACACTCCAGGCTGTACAGCGCAAGCTTGTGATTTAAGGGATAACTACAAACGTTTGTTAAAAGCTGGTTATGCTGTTATTGGCATCAGTCCAGATACAGAAGTAAAACATCAGAAATTCATCGCTAAATACAAATTGCCATTCGATTTGATTGCTGACGTTAACACCAAAATAGCTGAGAAATATGGTGTTTGGGGCGAGAAATCTATGTATGGAAGAAAGTACATGGGTATAATCAGAACTACTTTTATCATCAACGAGAAGGGAAAGATTGAGGACATTATTGAGAAAGTGGATACCAAAGATCACACTGCTCAGATATTAGTCAAGTAGTTTATCAAAAATAACACAATATCTCAAGTTTTTTCTTGGTTATTAACTTTTAAATGATTGAGAAAAGGATGAATCAAAATGGAAAATTTAAAAGTACTATTTTTATTAAATTAGCTATTTTCAATAGAAACTTTTAGTTCACTTATTTTAAGAATTAGATTCACCTCTATAAGGAATTTTTTGAATCGAAATGTGCGGGTTGAGTCCACGGGTGCGTAGAATTTCAATAATGGCAGTCCGACTGAGTCGGACTAGAATTGCAGGGGCAAGCCATTGTTGAAATTTTGACCCGTGGTGGCCTTTTTTTACTCGCAAGCTCGTGAGATCACTTCGTTAAGTTGATTACTTTTTTTTATTCGTTTCACTCATGAGAACGCTTCGCTAAGTTGCCAAAAAAAAAGTAATTGCCATTTCCCGCGGCATGAGCGGGAGGGAAAATTAGTTAATGATTAATTAGTAGTCTACTGCACAAACTTAACATAACGATCTCCATCGGTATCAAACCATGGAATCAACTCTAAAGTTGTAAAAGATTTACTCTTAAATTTCCAATTGATACTTACCCAATCTAAAGTTGAATTGCCTTTGATGTTAAGGGTTAATTTGCTATAGTCATCGTTGCATTGCCATGTTCCCGTGAAGGTATCGTTAGAATTCCTAGCTTCAAAGGGCCCATCGTAATAGGTATTCTTTAGCAATTTGAATGTGTAATCTGCATACATTGCTGAGGTATCTCTTCCTTCAAATTTTGCAACAGTAATTTTAATGTCCTTGTTAAGGATGTAATCTTCAAAAAACTTGTTCATTGTAGATGGCTCATATGCCTTCTTCTCAATGATTTCATCTTTCTTTTTACAAGATTGTATCACCATTGGTATACAAAATAAGATGATGAATATTTGAATGTATTTCATTAGAGTTCTTTTCTTAATCGAGCGACAGGTATGTTTAACTGCTCGCGATATTTAGCCACTGTTCTTCTAGCAATGTTGTAACCCTTTTCTTTTAGCAATTCCATCAGAGCTTCATCTGTTAGAGGTTTTTTCTTGCTTTCACCAGCAATAGCATCGCTTAGAATTTTTTTAACTTCTCTGTTGCTCACTTCTTCGCCACTCTCGTTTACGATACCTTCACTGAAGAAATATTTCAATGGAAAAATGCCAAAATCGGTTTGCACATATTTGCTATTGGCAACACGCGAAATTGTTGAAATATCCATCTGAATTTTATCAGCAATATCTTTTAAAATCATTGGCTTCAGACTGGTCTCGTCGCCGTACAAGAAAAATTCTCTTTGAGCATTTACAATGGCTGTCATGGTTAATTGCAATGTTTGTTGTCTTTGTTTTACACTGTCAATAAACCATTTGGCGCCATCTAACTTTTGTTTGATGTATTGAACGGCATCTTTAAGATTTTTGTCCTTACCGTTGTCTTTGTCGTATGCTTGTAGTGTCTCGCTGTAAGAAGCGCTCAGCTTTAATTCAGGCGCATTTCTAGAATTCAAAATCACCCTTAATACACCATCTTCATTCACTACAGTAAAATCTGGAATGATGTATTGAGAAACAGATTGCGATTGCGATAGTCCTGGTTTAGGATTGAGCTTGGTGATTTCATTCAAGGCATCTTTCAGTTCAGAATCATTGATTTTTAAAGCACTCTTAATTTTGTCGTAATGCTTCTTAACGAAAGCATCCATATGGTCGGCAATGATGCGTTCCGCCAAATCCAATGCTCTGTTTCCACCATAATCCTTTTTGTACAATTGTAGCAACAAGCATTCTTGTAAATTTCTAGCACCAATGCCTGGAGGATCGAAGTTTTGAACTTTGGTTAAGATTCTTTCCAAATGATCTTCGGTGGTACCAATATTTTCTGTAAATGCTAAATCGTTGACTATGGCATTCAAATCTCTTCTTAGATAACCATCTTCTTCTATATTTCCTACCAGATGCAAAGCCAATTGTAGGTCATCGCCCTCTTCAAAATTAGCATGCACTTGGTCGACTAAGAAATCATAGAAACTTTGTTGATAAGCAATTGGCATTTCCTTCTGTTCTTCGTCGCCATAATCATCTGTCATTTTAAAAGAGGCGGTATTGTCGTCTCCGGTTAAAAATTCAGATACATCGAATTCATCATTAGAAAAAGTTTCAACACTATTGAAGTCATCGTTCAATGAATCTTCGTTGTTAAACTCATCTTTTCTTGATTCTGAAGCAGTGAAAGTAGTGGCATCCATATCATCATCACCTTTTTCAAGAGCCGGATTGTCTAATAATTCTTGTTCAACACGCTCTTCAAAATCGGCAGTAGTCATCTGTAACAGCTTGATAAATTGTATCTGCTGTGGAGATAATTTCTGCAAAAGTTTTTGACTGAGCGTTTGTTTTAACATGAATTTTTTATTTTGATGCCTATTATATCTGCAAAGTAAACTAATTTTGCAGTTTTATTAAAGATTTTTATTCAAAATGTACATTAAGGATTTATCAAGTTTCGAAGGAAAAGAGGTGACCCTGAAAGGATGGGTTGCAAATAGGAGGGACAGTAAAGGCCTTGTTTTTATAAATTTACGCGATGGAAGCGGGGTGTGTCAATGTATTGTAGATGCTACTAAAACCAATGAAGAGGACTTCAATAATGCTGGAAAACTAGGTCTTGAAAGCGCTATTGAATTAACTGGAACAGTTGTGAAAGATGAACGCCAAATTGGCGGTTATGAAGTGCACGTTTCAAGTTTGAAAGTATATCAATTTGCTGAAGAATACCCAATTGCTAAAAAAGAACACGGTATAGAATTTCTTATGGACAAACGCCATTTGTGGTTGAGAAGTCAAAGACAATGGGCCATCCTTAGAATCAGAAATACCATTATTTATAGCATTCACAAATTCTTCCAGAAAGAAGGATTCGTGCAAATGGATGCCCCATTATTTACTGGCAACGCTTGTGAAGGTACAACCAACCTTTTTGAAACAGATTTTTATGGCGACCCTGCTTATCTTTCTCAAAGTGGTCAATTATACGGTGAGGCAATGGCTATGGCTTTTGGTAAAATTTACACTTTTGGACCGACTTTTAGAGCTGAAAAGAGTAAAACAAGACGTCATTTATCTGAATTCTGGATGATAGAACCAGAAATGGCTTTCTATGACATCTTCCAAAACATGGATTTGATTGAATCTTTCTTGCATTTCGTCATCAAAGATGTTTTAGAAAATTGCCAAAACGAATTGAAACTAATTGAGAGAGATACTACCATCTTAGAATCTAGCTTAAAACCTTTCCCTCGACTTACATACGACGAAGCGGTTGCTATTATTAAAGGAGAGAAAGATGTTAATGGTAGAAACAGTATCAAATCTTTAGAAGAAGAATTGGCCTCTGTTGAATCAAAAATCAAAGAAATAACTGCTGAAATTGCCGATAGAGAAGCAAAAATTGCTGTTCCAGGCATGAAAAAAGGTGAAATCAATTTCAACCAAAATAAAATCGCAACACTTAAAAACGAGCTAAAAGATTTGGAAGAACAACAAAGAAACATTCCTCAATGGATTGCTTCTGCTAAAAACTTCCAATATGGTAACGACTTAGGTGGTAGCGACGAGACAGTAATTACAAGATTGTTTGATGTGCCTATCATGGTATACGATTGGCCACATGAGGTGAAAGCTTTCTATTTGAAACGCAATCCTGCTGATCCTAGATTTGCAAGAGGTGTTGACGTTTTAGCTCCAGAAGGATATGGTGAGATTGTAGGTGGCGGAGAAAGAGAGACCAATGAAGCCATGTTGAGAGAAAAAATTACCGAACACGAATTGCCAATGGAGGCTTTCGAATGGTATTTGGATTTAAGAAAATACGGTAGTGTCCCTCACGCTGGATTTGGATTAGGTTTAGAAAGATTGGTGACTTGGTTGTGTCAATTGAAACACGTTAGAGAAAGTATTCCTTTCCCTAGAATGTACGGCAGATTGTTGCCATAAAATCACCTTTTGGTTGTTCTTCAACCAATATTTTTAAAATCCTGAAAAAATATTTTGAATTTTTTTCAGGATTTTTTTTTGAAACAAGTAATTACACTTATTCAAATTTTATCATTTTTTCATCGTATATATTCTATTAAAAGCAATATTCAGGATACTATACCATTCTCAATTTGAAAATCAACAAACAAAAACTTTAGCTTTCAATTAACTTTTAACAAATTTAAAAAATGAATAAAAAATACTTGAGTGGTGATTATTAAATTTTTACAATTTGGACCGTTTTTTCATCATACAAAAACGATGAAAAAGAACTTCGTGTAAATAATACTAAAAGGCACATTATTTATACACAAATGATGTGTTGGTCTCAATAATTTTACATACAAATTCGTTGATTTATCAATATTTTTGCGACGCATGAAAAATTCTCGACTACAAAGATTTCTATTAGGGCTATTATTATGTTGTTTCACACAATTTGCTTTTGCCCAAGCTGGGGCCACAAAAAAACCAGCTGCTAAACCTACAGCTGCTACCCCTCCCGCTCCTATCACTCAAAAATATAGTTTGTACTTTGACGTAGGAAAAGCAACCATCAAACCTGAAGGATACAAATCATTGGATTCAATTGTTGCTTTGTTGCAAACTGATCCTAATGTTAGACGTATCCAAGTGAATGGATATGCCGATACAACTGGTGGCGCCGAAGCCAACATGGAACTATCCAACCGCCGTACAGATACAGTTTCTAATTACATCACCGGTAAAGGCTTAATGAAATTCAAGGTGAAATTTGCCTCAGCTTTCTTTGGTGAAACTGTTACTGGTAAAGAGACTGATTTAGCTGCTATGCGTCGTGTTGACGTTGTATTGTATATGGCTCGACCAGATAGAGACACCATCATCAAAGTAGGATGTGCTTCAGCTAAAATCAAAGCGAATACATTTGAAAATTACAACAATGATGAAATTACCTTTAGTCTTATCTATGTAGACAATTCTGAAGACATGAAGAAATACAATCTTACCAATCTTGATGTAGATGGAAATAAATTGCTAAGTGGTGGTATGTTCAAAGTTATAGCAACATACAAAGGAAAACCTATTAAAGGCATTTTACCAATTGAAATTCAAGTTCCGATTGCAAATAAAGCAATCAATTATGATTTGTATTCTGGTGTTGAAGAAAAGAACAAACCTGTTACTTGGAAATTAACTGATAAGAAAATTCCAAATGAGCGTGCAGACTTTAAATCAGGTGACAACAATTGTTATACAGCATTTATTAGCAGTATTAACTTCAATATTTGGTACAATATCGATCAGAAATATTCTTGTAACTACTGTAATGCTGACCCATTTGGTGGCTTAGAAGTTCCAGAGAAATCTGACCCTTATGCCAACTTTGGCACTGATAAATCCATCGTTATTTTAAACGATGCTTGCTTCAAAAAATTAGATGCAACCAAAACCTATTTTAAAGTATCTGATGATTTGTATCCTGAAACCTTTTTAAACTTCTGTACTGCATTCTTATTGCCTGGAGTAGACAACATCCCTGCTATTCCAAAATACGAAAGAGAATTGGTAAAATTCATTGATTTTGATGTGACTTCTGGAAAGAATGATACGGCCGACCAAATTATGGTTAAAAAGACCAAAGTTTTGGTGATGATCCCGAAAAGTAAATTTCCAGCTCACGAAGGCAAACAATATGCTTTATTGCCTGCTGAAACTAAAAAAGACAATTTCTTTGATTGGACCAACAAAATCGTTTTGAACGATGCTTGTCAAGGTTTGGCTAACTGCGACTATTGGGTTTTTGAAGTACCTTTCTCTGGTTTCTACGCCTTACTTGAAGTTACACCTACTGATAAAAAATCTGGTAAAAGTGGTAGCAAAGACGCCGATTCAGAAACTGAAGTTCCAGTTAAAAACGTGACTGTTAAATCTAAAAAATTCAACAATGTTTTGTTGGTGTATGGTGCTAAAGAAGAAAACACTGCCAAATCAGCCAAGTTTGTTAAAAACAAAGGCAAACATTCTATCAACGAGCCAAACATTGCTAAGAAAGACAAAAAACAACATGCAAACGATGTATTTATGGCTTATGTAGTTAAAGATGGTAAACGATATGCTTGGATAGGCAAAGGCAAAGATTTAAAAACAAATTTATTTACAGGTAATTGGAAAACTCCAAAACTAAAATATGTTCCTGATGAAGATTGGGAAGCATTTGTTAGAAAAGCATGTGAAGAATAATTTATATGATAACAAAAAAGGCGAGAATTATCTCGCCTTTTTTTTGCTTAAATATTTTTAACTTATAACTCCACTACCTATCAATTCTTCGCCATCATACCAGGCGGCAAACTGACCAGCAGCAACGGCTTTCACTTTGTTCTCGAAAATTATATACATACCTTCCTCTCGTCTGTACAAGGTGGCTCTCACCAATGTTTGACGGTATCTAATTCTTACCAAATAGTCAACTTGCTCACCTATATTTATAGCCTTATCTTTTCTAATCCAATGTAAGTCTTTGTCTGGAATAAACAATCCATTTCTCAACAATCCAGGATGATGATCACCCATGCCTATGTATATTGTGTTTGTATTGGTATCAGTGGCTAAAACATATACTCCTTCAGCTTTTCCACCAACATTCAATCCTTTGCGTTGACCAATGGTATAATAATGCGCGCCATTGTGCTCACCTACTTTTTTTCCATCTGCTTCTCTGTAGTGGATAGTAGCTGTAAGTGCTTTTAAATCGCCAGTATCTATTGGCGCATGCTGGTAAATTGATGAGTTGGCATCAATCTCAATGATATTGCCTTTTTTAGGTTTCAATTGTTGTTGTAAAAACTCAGGCAATCTTACCTTTCCTATAAAACACAAGCCCTGAGAATCTTTCTTCTCTGCAGTAGCCAAACCCATTTTTGCAGCAATTTCTCTTACTTCTGGTTTGGTTAAATGCCCAATAGGAAACATGGCTTTGGCCAATTGTTCCTGTGTTACTTGACATAAGAAATAACTTTGGTCTTTGTTGTTGTCTATTCCAGCAAGTAATCTGTGAAAACTACCATGAGGCGAATCGATGGTGTCTTTTCTGCAATAGTGACCAGTGGCTACAAAATCGGCGCCCAACTCTTCGGCTGCTTTTAAAAACACATCAAATTTGATTTCTCTGTTGCACAATACGTCTGGATTTGGGGTTCTTCCAGCTTCATATTCTGCAAACATATAATCGACAATGCGCTTTTTGTACTCTTCACTTAAATCAATGGTTTGAAATGGAATTCCTAAACTCTCGGCTACCAGCATGGCGTCGTTGCTATCATCAATCCATGGGCATTCATCGCTGATGGTTACTGAAGTATCGTGCCAATTTTTCATAAACATACCTATCACATCATGACCTGCTTCTTTTAACAAGTATGCTGCAACTGAGGAATCAACACCTCCACTTAAACCTACGACTACTTTAGCCATTTTACGCGGCAAATATAACGCATATTTTCTGAAGGGTTTTTTGGCATACTTCGATTAGATTATAAATTGGATTTATATGTAATAAAAGCAGCATTGCTTTCAGGTTTGCAGATAGTAATTGTGTGATATATCGCCAATACATCTTAATTTTGCCACATGATATCGTTTCTTCCAGATGAATTAGCTGTTCCTAAATTACACCAGTTGTTATTGGGTAGTGTTGGTCCGCGACCAATTTGCTTTGCCAGTACTATTGATGCCCAAGGCAATAGAAATTTGGCGCCTTTCAGCTTCTTCAATGTGTTTAGTGCTAAGCCACCAATTCTGGTTTTTTCGCCTGCTAGAAGCGGAAGAACTGGTGAAACCAAACATACTCACGACAACGTAAAAGAAGTGCCTCAAGTGGTTATCAATATCGTTACCTATGATATGGTCAATCAAATGAGCTTGGCAAGTTCTCCTTACGCGAAAGGTGTTGATGAATTTGTTAAAACTGGTTTCACTCCTATTGCCTCTGATATTGTTAAGCCGGCAAGAGTAAAAGAAAGTCCAGTTCAACTTGAATGTGAAGTTCAAGAAGTGGTAGAGTTAGGTGAAAATGGTGGAGCTGGTAACTTAGTAATTTGCAAAGTGGTTAAAATGCACATCGATGAGAAAATTTTAAATGAAAATGGATTAATCGATCAACAAAAAATTGACTTAGTAGCTAGAATGGGTGGCGACTGGTATTGCCGAGCTCATGGTGATGCTTTATTTGAATTGGTAAAACCTCTTACAACATGCGGCATTGGCGTCGATGCTTTACCTGAACACATCCGTTTAAGCAATGCCTTAACTGGAAATGATTTAGGCAAACTTGGCAATGTTGAAGAATTGCCTTCTGAAGAATTAAAAGCTTCTGTTAAAGCTGAATATGTTTCTCAACCAGCACTTGATGTGGCTAAACGCCTTCTTAATGAAGGAAAACACAAAGAAGCCTTGGCTTTGTTGTGGTAAATAAACTTTCTGTTTCATAGTGAAAGAGTTAATCTAGATTTTCTTTTTTTACTTGTTAATTACATTGTAGATGCTGAAATTTGAATTCAGACAAGCCATATGAAAACAAATTTTTTACTTTTAACTTTATTAGTTTCTGCAAGTTTAAATGCCCAAAGTTTCAAGAAAGGTTCTTTCTTAATAAGCATTTCTGAAGGTAGCACAACTGCTCAATATGCTACCAATAATGTCAACACTTTAAAACAATATTGCAATAGCAAATTAGATGGTGTTAGAGACCCTTTGTTTATTGAATATGGTATCAGTAAACGCTGGGGAATTGGATTGAGTACCGGCAATGATTTGTTCAACATCAATGCAAAAAACTTTTATGGTTTTAATACCAATGATGGCAAAGATTTAAATGTTAAAACTTCTGAATTTACTTTTGATTTAAACTACCATCTATACAGTCGCAAACGCACTGATGTTTCAGTATATGGCTCAATTGGTTCTTTCGGTGTTGATTTTACATCAAAAAGTGGAGAAAATACTTACAATTACAAAGGTACTGGGGGTATCATCCGCTTTGGCACCAAATTTAGATATTACTTCTGGAAAAGATTAGGTGTTTTAGCAATGCTTTCAACTTATTCAGGAACTGCAACACCTCAAAAAGACTTGCATTTCGGTGATCAATTAGCTCCAGCTACCACTATTGTCGGCACAGCTACAGAATTTGGTCTTTGCTTCAGATTGCGTTAGTTTACCAACACATATTTCAAAGTTGATGTAAGCAATCCACTAGTAATCCTAATATAATACAAGCCCTGATTTTCTGTATTTAACTGAATGTTGCTACCATTTTCAAGCGTGGTTTCTTGTATCAATTTCATTTGAGCATCATAAACTTCAATTCGCGCACTTTCATCAAAACCACTGAATGTGATAGTGCCATTGCCTGGATTAGGAAATAGCTGAACGTTGTTCAATTTCTGGCTATTTATGGACAATGGTTTGTTTTTGAGGAACCACGTTGAACTGATGTTGTTCTGACTAAAAAATTTGAATATTTCAAGTCCTATTTTCATTTCTCCTGCAGAAGTTAAATGCAAACCATCACCACCAATGTCTAAGTCACAATCTAGGCTAAATCCATCTTGTCTTACTTGTTCGCCATTTGTCCAATTGTAAGTTGAATAGGCTGGCATTGGAATATTGGCATTCTGACCTTTATACTCATAACCAGCTGCCGATTGAGAAGCGCTATCTATCAACCATTTCATTGCCCAACCATTGTAATAATCTCTTGGAAATTCGAGACCTCTGCCATTGCTGTTATCAACCCACCCAGCATAGGCCCTTGCACTTAAATAGCATATTTTAAGATTTGGGTACTTTGATTTCAAAGTGATGAGTAGTTGCTTCATATCATTTACCAATGATCTCGGACCAGAAGGAAAGGCTGAATCTGCAGATGCTGTGTGCTCAGTTTCAATCCAAGCTACTTGAACTTGAAGATTGTATAGTCCCATAGAATCCATGGTTTTATCAGCAGTTTTCCAGTAATTGTCTGAAATTGCGTTCATTTTCTGTACGCCTTGACCACCAATACATGTATTCACAGCAATAAGTTTTGGGTTTTTATTTCCAAACGTGTCCAAGATGTTTTGAAAAGCCTGAAACTCTGTTCTTGGATTTGATGCACCCACTCCAATCATCACAATTTTTCCATTACTTGAAGGGTTTCCGTTATCATCTAATGGTTGAATACTTGCCGATATATCTTTCAAATCTTGAAGATATTGAAACTGTGGAGAATTACTGCCATTTGCATACAAGCCTCCTTGAAAGCCTCTAAAGTAGCCACTTCCCAACTCGTTTAAAGGGATAAAACTTGTATAGTTGGTATTACAATTTTTTTGGGCATTGACATTAAAACTCATCATTAATGCCATCATCAAATTTGTGTACTTCATGTCTTTTTGACGAGGTAATGTGCAAAAGGTTGCATCGATATGCGATGACAGATATCGAGAATCTGTCAGACACCTCAGCGATGGTGTAGGCATAGCAATTGCACTCATTGAATATAAGTGCCTGCTAATTTTTTAACCACTAAGTTCACGAAGTAGGCGCAAAGACCGCAAAAAACAGTCAACCTTATTTAGGCATGGACACCACACTAAATCCTAAATATTAACGCTTATCACCTATCCCTTCTCTGAATTGTCTCGGGTAAAGCCCATCGACCCTACAAGAAAGATATCCTATATCGCGGATAGGAGGTTACATTAATGTTTGCGTCAGCCCCACTATTTCCTATATCCTATCGCCTATCCCCTCTATTTAATCCCCCCATAGTATTTATTTATAAATAGTTTCAAATCTTCTTATTACCTTTGTAGAATAATTCTAAATAAGAACAAGATGAGCGACTTTATAACCATATATGCTGAGGCTACTCCTAATCCGGATAGTATGAAATTTGTTGTTAGTAAAATGATATTACCAAACGACAGTGCTGACTTCCGAACTAGAGACAAGGCCGAAGGTCATTCGCCATTAGCAGTTGAAATCTTTGATACTTTTAACTTTGCCAACGGTGTTTTCATCATGAACAATTTTGTTTCTATAACCAAATTGCCTGATGTAGAATGGGCTGAGCATATTACTACTCTTAGAGAATTCATCAAAAACTATATTGAAAGTGGTAAAGAAATCATCCACGTTAATAGAAGCTTGAGTCCAGAAGAAGCTGGAGAAGTTGAATCAAAAATCATCAAATTATTAGACGATCATGTAAAACCAGCTGTTGAGATGGATGGAGGTGCTATCAGTTTCAAGTCTTTTAAAGATGGCGTAGTTACCGTGGTAATGAAAGGTAGTTGCTCTGGTTGTCCTTCTTCTACTTTTACGCTAAAAGCAGGCATCGAAAACCTATTAAAACGTATGGTTCCTCAGGTTGAAGCTGTAGAAGCTGAGGCCGAATAAAATTTTTCATTTTTTTTATTCTTTTGTATTTCAGACCAATAGACCAATAAATATAGTCTATTAGGTTGATTATTTACTTTAATGGCATATTTTTTGATAAATCTGCTCTTACATAAATAATACAAAATGAAAAAGTTAAAAATCTTACTTTACTTATCTCTATTTACGACACTATTCACTACTGCCTGTTCTAAAGAAGAAACAGATAACACAAACAACACTACTTCAACTCCTACTGGTCCTCAGGACACTGTTACTAGCTTTATGGTGTATTTTACAAACACTGTAGACTCAGTAACAGAAGTTGGTAGTTACGACGACCCTGATGGTCCTGGACCAAAAACTGCAAATGTTGGTGGCGTTGTACTAAAAAAGAACTCATCTTACATTGTTACTTTTATGATAGAAGATGCTACTGGTAAATCCAAAGTTTTCTTACACAACAAAATCAAAACCAACGGAAAAGATTACAAAATTTGCATTAGCAATCCATTAGGTATCACCACCAATGCTATTGATTCTGATGGTAGTTTGCCTATTGGTCTGGTAAATGATTTGGCTACTACATCAACAACTGGTAGCGGCACATTTAATTTTACCATTAAATATCAAAAAGGCACTAAAAATGGTAGTTGTAGCCCAGGTTCAGTATATTATACTTGTAACCTTCCTGTTTTTGTCAATTAAATGCACATCTTATAATAGATTAATCCCGCCCATAAAGCGGGATTTTTCATTTAATACACCCCTTACATCCATTTAATTCTTTAATTTTGTGGCATGTTTGAAAACTCTGGAAGAACAGAACTAAGTCAATTAGGTGAATTTGGTCTTATCGACCACCTAGCAAAATCTGTAAAAATTTATCATCCATCTACCATCAAAGGCATTGGCGACGATGCCGCAGTTATTGATAACGGCACAAATACATACACTTTACTTTCAACTGATATGTTGATTGAAGGTACACACTTCGATTTGATGTATACTCCACTGATTCATTTGGGCTATAAAGCTGTAGTTACCAATGTAAGTGATATAGTGGCAATGAATGGAAAAGCTACTCACATCGTTGTAAGCCTAGGCTTAAGTAATAGATTCTCTCTAGAAGCAATCGAAGAAATTTACAAAGGCATTTATTCGGCTTGTAATGCCTATAAACTTGACCTTGTTGGCGGTGATACTACAAGTTCTCAAAAAGGACTGATCATTAATATCGCTTGTTATGGCGAAGTAGCCAAAGATGACGTCACTTACAGAAGTGGTTGCAAAGTAGGCGATTTAGTCGCTGTGAGTGGTGATTTAGGTGCAGCTTATTTAGGTTTACACATCTTAGAACGTGAGAAAAGAATCTTCATTGAAAGACCAGATTTTAAACCCGACTTAGAAGGCAACGACTACATCATCCAAAGACAATTAAAACCAGAAGCTAGAATCGACATAGTAGACATTTTAAAACAAATAGATGTAAAACCAACATCGATGATGGATATAAGTGATGGCCTATCGAGCGAGCTACACCATATCGCTAAAAACAGCCAAGTTGGATTTACCATATACGAAGACAAATTACCAATAGACCCAATTGCTTATCAGCGCGCTATAGATTTAGGGATAGACCCGACAGTAGCTGTAATGAATGGAGGAGAAGACTACGAAGTATTGTTTACCTTTGCTCAAGCTGATTACGAAAAACTTAAAAAAGAATTTGATATTACGGTTATTGGTCATGCAGTTGCGGAAGGTGAAGGCATTCATCTGATTTCAAAATCCAACATCAAACACAAGTTAACTGCTCAAGGCTGGCAACATGTCTAAATGAAATCTAAACTCCTTATCATATTGCCCATATTATTGTTTCAAAATTCAACTATTGCAGAAACTAAAAAAGATATTTTATGGCAAATTGAGCTGGGAACAACCTATTTTGGAAAAGGTAAATCAAATGGGAACATGATGTTAAATTCTGGGATCGGCGTTACAGTTCCAGAATCTCCTTTGTATTTTTCAATTAGTAATGATTTCTATTATAGAAAACAGTATCACACTTGGCCACAACACGGCAACTATAGTCAAGCCACAAAAATAAATACTACTAATTTTACTATTGGAATCAGATGGTTAAAATCGAGAAAACTTCAATTTATTACGGGATCAACATATCAAATGTTAACGATTATTAATGAGACTAAAACGTCTAATCAATTAATAAAATCTTATTTAGAAGATGATTTAGCTTTGTATAAAAATATGGTGTCATATTATCTAAGAACAGAATATAGACTTAAGACTAAATATACAATTTTTCTAAGTCATCATATCATACAAGTTGATAGGCCATTTTTTAGTTATTTAACATTAGGTGCAAGCTATTTACCATGAAATACACTCTTTTTTATATTTTTTTCATTCTACTTTTAAGCTCTTGTTGTGTTCATTATGACAATACTGTTCCAAAAGGTTACCCATATGACAACAATACTTTTGAAGTTAAATTTGAAGAATACAAAATTTCTAATTCATTTATTCAATCTAGTTTTAATACTCTTAAAGATTCACAAATAATAAAGGATACTGTAACCTGTGAATCATATTTTAAAGCACATGATAGTACTTATGAAAACAATATTGACTTTAGTAAATTTGATTTAATAAGAATTAAAGATGGTGTTATAAATGCTTCAGGTACATTTCAAATACGTGTCTTATTTAACAATAAAGAAAAAAAAGTAGTTGTAGAATCTAGAAAGAATTATAATGTTTGTGGGTACAATACTAGTATGGTTTTGAACAAATACTACCTGATTCCTAAAGTACCTGATGGTTATACGTATTCAAGAGTCTATTAAATTTTACATCAAAAAATAAAATGAGCAAAGCACTTACCATATTTTTCATTTTACTTTTTTCACATACTATCTATGGATTTGAATTACTTAAACCATATAAAAACCAATTTGACGCAGGAGTAACATACTTTGATAGAACAACCAACAACAACGCTATAATGTTGCATGTTGGTCTATCTAGAACTTCCAAATGGAACCCAATTTACTATGGTTTTACTTTCTCTGGAAATTTAACGGTTAGATATAGAGATTACCCTGGTTTTGGCACCTATAAAACCACTAATACAAATAGTTTATTAGCCTTTAATTTGGGTGTTAGAATAGCTAAAAAAAAACGATTTAGCTTTACACTTGGCCTGAGTGTTTTAAGATTTTACACAAGCTCTAGTTACAAAAGTAGTAATGCTACTTTGCAAGGACTATTGGAAAATTATGCTTACAGTAAAATTATACTTTCTCCGTATCTCAGATCTGATTTTAAAATCAATAAAAAATACTCTGCTTTTATAAGCGATCAATTCTTTGTTTTGTTTGACGATAAATTATACAACTTTACTCATATCGGAATTAGCTATAACTTATGAAATACATAATTCAATTCTCCCTTCTACTTATCTTAAATTCCTGTTGTCATGTCAACGACAATAGAGTTCCAACAGGCTATCCTTTTGATCCAAATATTATTGAATTAAACTATCTATACTATACTGATGTTGTAGGCGCTTTTGAAGACTTGAAGACAAGTGATATTATTAGTGATACAGCAACTTGTTTAGCCTATTTTAATAGAGTAAAACGCAACTTAGGTTACAATATCAATTTCCAAACATACGATTTAATTAGAGTAAGTAAATCTGTAAGAAATGTCGATTTCTGTGATTTTCAAGTTAGAGTATTGTCAAATACAAAAGAAAAAACATACTCAATTGATATTCGTACAACCTTTTCTGCTTGCTATGACAATAATTTTGTAAAATACGATGGATATTTATTAGTTCCTAAAATACCCAAAGATTATATGTTTATTCCATACTCAAACAAATAAGTTCTTATTTATTCTTTCAAAAAAATACATTTTTATAAAATTTAAAAAAATAGTACGTTTGAACCTATGTCGGTAACACCATCTAAACCTGCAAAAAGAGTAACGGTTCATACCCTTGAGGAAATGAAACAAAGACAGGAGAAAATTAGTATGCTAACAGCTTACGATTTCTCTTTGGCACGTATAGTAGATGATGCAGGTATAGATGTCATCTTAGTTGGTGACAGTGCCTCTAACGTGATGGCTGGTCATGAAACTACTCTACCCATCACTCTTGATCAAATGATATACCATGCATCTTCTGTTATTAGAGCAGTTAAAAGAGCCTTGGTAGTGGTTGATTTGCCTTTTGGTTCTTACCAAGGTAATAGCAAAGAAGCACTTAACAGCAGTATCCGTATCATGAAAGAAAGTGGCGCCCACGCAATTAAATTAGAAGGTGGTGAAGAAGTTTGCGAATCTGTAAAACGTATTATCAGCGCCGGTGTGCCTGTTATGGGTCACTTAGGTTTAACGCCTCAAAGTATCTATAAATTTGGAACCTATGCGGTTAGAGCTGTCGAAAAAGAAGAAGCGGATAAATTGGTTAAAGATGCCCAATTGTTACAGGAAGCTGGCTGTTTTGCGCTAGTTCTAGAAAAAATTCCAGCAGAATTGGCTAAGAAAGTTGCTGCTTCTCTTAAAATACCAGTGATTGGCATTGGTGCTGGTGGTGACGTAGATGGTCAAGTACTCGTTTTACACGATATGTTAGGCATCAATAAAGACTTCTCTCCTCGTTTTATGCGCCGTTACCTCAACTTATATGAATCTATAAAAAATAGCGTTAACAAATATATTGATGATGTGAAATCTTCTGATTTCCCTAATGAAAATGAGCAATACTAATTGCTTAAGACTCTATGAAAACGATTGAAATCAATACATCTCAAAACGTTAAAATAGAATACCAACTCGCAAGTGTTGGTCATAGAATCTTTGCCTTTATCATCGATTTCATCATTATGGTCATCGTCTTAGCTTTGTTTATTTATTCGATGGAGGCAAGCCATTACAGTGTTGGAATTTTCGAAGAATTATTTACGATTGTTTGGTTTGGTTTCTTCTCTCTTCTAAGCGAATTGATAGGTAATGGTCAAAGCATTGGTAAAAGAGCACTTGGTATCAAAATCATTAAAATCAATGGTGGTGAATTGTCTTTTGAAGACTATTTCTCACGCTGGTCAATGCGCTTATTAGACATCTATTTTTCTTTAGGCACTATCGCCACCATCATGATAGTAAGCAATAAGAATGGTCAGCGACTTGGAGATATACTTGCTGGCACAACTGTCATCATGAAACGCAGTGATTTAAGGTTTAGATTAAGCGATATCCTTAAACTCAATCTAAAAGACAAAGAATCATACGAATTTGAATACCCTTTGGCTCATAGATTAAAAGAAAATGAAGTGGTACTCATTAAAAACCTCATTTATCGAAGCAAAAATTTCAATAACAAAGCCCACAAAGAAGCCAAAGACCAATTGGTTAAACGACTTACTGAAATACTTGAATTGGAGCAAGTTCCAACCAATCAAGATGCTTTCTTAAACAAACTCATTTCAGAATACATCATTCTAACCCGTTAATGTATTAATTTTCTTCTGAAAGTAAGCTTTAATAAACCTAACTTTGCGCCGTGAAATTTGATTTAAAAACTATCCTGGTACTCCTTTTTTTAGGATTTGTTTGGGGTAGTGCCTTCATCTTAATGAAAAAAGGGTTGGTGTCGTTTTCTGCTCTTCAAGTTGCTTCTCTGAGATTGATTTTTGCTGGTTCAATAGCCGTCTATTTCTTTTTTAAAAACTACAAATCATTGGCTCCTAAAGATTGGAAATTTCTTGCCCTCTCTGGCACTTTAGGCAATTTGATTCCAGCTTTTTTGTTTGCTTCTGCCGGACAAGATATCCCTAGTTCATTATCAGGTGCCTTCAATGCTATGACACCCTTATTCGCTCTGATATTTGGTGTCATTTGGTTTTCTCAAGTTTTCAATATCCGCCAAGTAATAGGTATTGGTATTGGATTCATTGGTGCCTTAACCTTAATTTTAACTGTTAGTAAAGGTGGTATCACGTTTCAAGAAGACTATATTTTACCTTGCTTAAAAGTGATATTTGCTGCTTTGTTGTACGGTATTAATGTCAATATCATAAAATCAAAACTCAGTCATTTGTCGCCAATTGTTAATAGCATGGTGCCTCTTACATTGATTGCTATTCCTGCTTTGTTTATAGCCATATTTACTGGTACTTTCCAGGCAGCTTCACAACCAGAAACATGGAACTCTCTAGGGTATATTGCCATTCTTGGCATAGTTGGCTCAGCTATCTCTCTTATCGTATTCAATCAACTGGTTAAAGAAACTACCGCTTTGTTTGCGGCTTCTGTGACTTATCTTATCCCTGTATTTGCCTATATGTGGGGCATCATTTTCGGTGAACCCATAGGCATGTTTCAACTTTTAGGTATGGGACTCATATTAGGTGGAATTACATTGACAAAGAAATGAAGCTGCCTGTAGAATTTGAATCAAGAATGAAACATCAATTACAAGATGATTTCATTCACTTCATAAATGCACTTGACGATTCTTCTCCAATTTCTATAAGATTAAATCCTTACAAAACTTTTCATCATGGTCCATTAGAGCGCGTTCAATGGTGCGACAATGGATATTATCTTCCTGAAAGACCAGTGTTTGCATCAGACCCCCTGTGGCACAACGGTTCTTATTACGTTCAAGAAGCATCGAGTATGATGATAGAAACTGCTTTTAAAGCTATCAAGTCTTCTTTACAACATCCTTTAATTGTTTTAGATGCTTGTGCGGCTCCTGGCGGAAAATCTACCCATCTAGCCAATTTACTAGGAGATGACGATGTTTTGGTTTCCAATGAAGTCATCAAATCTCGAGTACCTGTTTTATTTGAAAACATTACAAAAAATGGGTATCAAAACACCATCATCACCAATGCCGATACTGAAGATTTTAGAAAAATAGGTGCAATTTTCGATGTCATATTGATTGATGCTCCTTGCAGTGGTGAAGGCTTGTTTAGAAAAGATGCCGATGCTACCAATGAATGGAATCTGGAGAATGTGAAGACTTGCGAACTTAGACAAAAACGCATTCTTGAAAACCTCAAACATTGTGTTAAACCTGGTGGTTATATCATATATTCTACTTGTACATATAATCCAGGAGAAAATCAAGATCAGGTGCAATTCCTTATGGATAATGGTTTTGAAAAAGCTTCCTTTAATATTGGAGGTGAATCTTTTACAGAGTATCAATGTTATCCTCATAAAACTAAGGGTGAAGGTTTCTATATAGCGCTCCTTAAACAAACGAAAGACCTAGCAAACACTTCTTCAAAATCTAGCATTAAACTCAAACCATTAAAGCCAGAAAACGACTGGAATAATTTTTTAAAAGGTGCATTTAATTACTACAAATACAACGATGCCATTCTGGCCATTGCACCACATGTTTTCGAGTTTTACTCCACGTATTTGAATGGCATTTACACTTATTCAATTGGAGTCGAAATTGGTCAACAAAAAGACAAATTGTTTACCCCTTCTCCATACATTGCATTTTCACGAAAGCTTGATATAAACGCCTTCCAACTTCATGAATTGGAACATTTGGAAGCGTTGAATTACCTTTATAAGAATGCTATTTCTATACAAGAAAGAGATAAAAAAGGGTATGTTTTAGTAAGCTTCAAAGGTTCTATCATTGGTTTGGGTAAATATGCCGGTAATCGAATCAATAATTTATTTCCTAATGAGTGGAAATTGAGAAGAATGCCGGTTCAAAATGAAGTTTTTACTTTGTTAAATTAGTTTCTTCAATGCCATCCAATAGATAATGATATTATAAGAATGGCGCTAAAAAATCAACATTCAATCATTAGACTTAAGCTGAAATTAATTGGTTATTAAGGGTTAAAAAAACATAATGCATTTGCGGTATTGATTTGCATATCAATAAATTGATATATTTGCCTTAAATCAGTCAGTTATGAAACACCTATTTGTCTTAATTATGGTATTTACTACCATTGTGACACAAGCTCAGGAAAAAATTTCAATTTTAAACTTCTTTCAAGCAGGTGCAGTGCCATCTACCATTGATCAAAGAGGTAAAAACATTAGTACTTCTGGATTGACCTTTAACTACATCAATTTTAAGGAGCCGTCATTCTTCAGAATGGATGCCACATGGTTGGCAAGATATATTATGAGTGGACAGAAAGATACCAATAATTTCAAAGATACCAATCAGGTATTGGGTATGGATTTACCAGTGTTTACTGCAACTTACGGACAGAATCTTATTAAAGGAGATGATTTTAGTTTGGGCATAGGGGTCAATTTAGATTCTCGCACCTTTTACAGCTCTCCTCAACAAAAAGCAAAGAACATCATAGACGCATTTAATGTCGGACCAGTAATAGGCGTTAAAATCAAATTAAAAGATTGGCTTACTTATACCACTCTTGGAGGTTATGATTTTATGTTTGTAGACCAAAACAACGCCAATAACAATGGTAACGGTCGTCAGATATATCTACAAAACAATTTCTCCTTCCTTTTAAAAGGTAAATTCGGTATCAATGCTCAGCTAGACGCCAGCTTTAAATCATTTGATGATAAAGGGATACACGGAGGTCAGATATTCAATAAGAACATCAAGTTGGGTTTGGTTTACGCTATTCAGTAAACCCTAAGATTATTTTTTAGGCGTTGTAGTTTTTGAAGGCTTAGTCTCCATATACTTCTCAATTGAAGGATCAGTGAAGCCTTTGTCTTTACCTGCTTTGTCTCCATTGTATGAGCTAGCACCTAAAGAAACCAATAAAATTGCAACTGCAAAAATCCAAGTCAATTTCTCTACACCTTCTGATGTACGTTTAACACCAAAGATTTGATTGCTTGATGAAAAATTAGCTGCTAATCCTCCACCTTTTGGATTTTGTATTAAAACGATAGCAATCATTAAAACTGCTGCGATGATGCCGATGGTAAGTACTAAAATGAACATAGTTATTTTCTTTCTTTCTTTATTTTATCAATAAGGTCTGCAAAGTACGATGCTTTTGAGGGATTTTGCAAACTTAATTTTTCGTATGCCCTTATGGCCAAATCGATATTGCCTTGTTCATAGTATATATTCGCTAAAGTCTCAGTAACAAACTCTAAATCAACAATTTCACTTCTCTTAGCCATGTTTTCTGGATTGAAAAATTCCTTTTTAGGACGGCTAATTTGGGGGTTACTGACAATAAATTTCTCTATGATGTCTAAGGATTTAACGACTTTTTCTTCTACGATTTCTTCTTCTTTTGGCTCAATCTTTTTATCCTCAGTTGGCAACTCCTCAACATGTTTTGGAGATTTTAACCATGCGAAGAAATCCCTTTCTGGACTCGGATGCTCGTCTACAACTTCCTCAACTTTCGCTTCTACCTCATCTTTAAAATAATTCTCTAAGCTGTAAACAGGGTATTTTCTTAAATGGATATCAGCATCTATTGACTCATTCGACTCAATTTCTGTTTTACTTGATGTATTGTCTACAAAGTTGCTCTCTTCTTCTAGTTCTGGCTCTACTAACTCTGTTTGACTGACAAACGATTTACTAAATGCAAATTCTGTCTCTATCTCCTCCCCAATAATGTCATAATCGATTTCAATTTTATCGATTGGCCTATTGTCTACATGGGTTTCAATAATGAACTCCTCTGGTTTCTGTATTGGTTCAACTAGCTCTTCAATAACAGGTGATTCTGGATCTTGCTCAATAATGTTATCGTCTGCTTCATCAGCCAAGAAATCCTTAACAGAAATGGTTTCAACAGCTTCTTCGATAATGGCTTCATCGCTCATGCCAGGTGCTTCTATCATTTCTTCAGAAGGTGCAATAAGTATCGCTTCTGGTTCATCAATAGCTGTTTCTTCTTGCTCTATGATAGATTCTGTTTCTTCTAAGAAATAGTTGACATCTGCAATAGGTGCAGAAATGCTCTCTTTCTCTTGTATATCTTGTACTTGCTCAACAACAGTGCTGCTATGGATATATTCGTATAGTGCTTTTCTATCTTTAACCCTCATGGCTGCCTGCCTTAGCATGTCTTCAAACTTATAATGCTTGGTGTCGAAATAGTATTTAGACAACACAACATAAGGCAAAGCATAATACGGATAGTCGATGGTCAACTGTTTCACGCTTTCCATGTCCGACTTATCGGCTAAGTGTATGTTTTGATATATCGACTCTAGTCTCTCTAAATTCATGCTCTTACCACTTTAGGGCTATGTTGTTGTAAATTTCTTGAACTATTTGTGTGGTTACTTCATCTGTCAAACTGCTCTCTAGCGATTGGAAATTATCTGAAGCTGGAAACTCTTGAAATTTCGTTACAGTTTGATTAAAATTCATCTCTTTGTGTTTAGGACATTCGAACGTCACCACAACCGAAATGGTGAATCTGTTTTTAACTGACCCAGTTGTAGAACTTGTTGCCACTGGCTCGGTTTTATATTCTGAAATGTAACCAGACAATCTATAATCTCCTTCACTCGGTACAATAGCAAGAGTCGTTTGTCTTAAAAACTTGTCTTTGATTTGCTCTGTGAGTTTCTGACTTAATGAAGGATTGACAAGAGTGGCTTTGTTATTGAAATACTGCACGCTGATGTTCTTTACATCTGCTGGAATGTTGATGCCCGATAAACTGTATTTGCAGGATTTACAACCCGAAAACACAAGTGTTACCATCAAAATCGCTATGTAGGTATGCCATCTCAAATTGATTCCAAATTAAACTGTTTTATTTTTCTATACAAAGTTCGCTCAGAAATTCCCAATTCTTTTGCGGCTCTATTTCTTTTGCCTTTGTTTCTGATCAATGCCTTTTTTATCATTTCCAATTCCTGATCGGCGATGGTTACACCAAAATTATCCGACTCTTCAAAATGCGGAACATCAATTACAGTGCTATGTACCGGCTGCACTGGAGTTGGCGTTATTATAACTGGTTTTTCGTATTGCTCTTGATAGAAATTGTCTTTATACAAGACATGTTGAATGTCTTCTTTGTTGTTGCGAATAAATTCTTCTCTGTTTGAACTGTTTTCGACCAATCCCATCACAATCTTTTTCAAATCGCTGACATCTTTTTTCATGTCGATTAAGAATTTATAGAAAATGTCTCTCTCGCTCATGCCCTGAAAACTTAAATTCTCGGAATTGTTATACGCCAATGGTAAAAAAGAACCCAATTGCGGCAAGTAATTGCGCAAAATGTCTGCGTTGATAGGACTGTTATCAGCTTCTAGCACACAAATTTGTTCAGTAATGTTTTTCAATTGCCTGATATTTCCTGGCCAAGCGTAATCGGCCAACAACCTTTGTGCTTCGCTGTCTAAAGACACAACCGGAGCATGATTTTTTTCTGAAAACTGAGTTGCAAATTTTCTAAACAACAAATTGATGTCTTCTTTTCTCTCTGCAAGTTTTGGTACTCTAATAGGTACTGTTGCCAAACGGTAGTACAAATCTTCTCTGAACTTACCCTGATTGGCTCTTTCTAATAAATCTCTATTGGTTGCGGCTACTACTCTTACATTTGTTTTTAGAACTTTAGAAGAACCAACTTTGATGAATTCTCCATTTTCTAGTATTCTCAACAATCTTGCTTGAGTACCTAATGGTAACTCGCCTACCTCATCTAAAAATATCGTACCGCCATTAACGGTTTCAAAGTAGCCTTTTCTAGCATCAGTAGCACCAGTAAAAGAGCCTTTTTCGTGACCGAATAATTCTGAATCTATTGTGCCTTCTGGAATTGCACCACAGTTAACGGCTATAAAATTGCCGTGTTTTCTGTTGCTAAGTGCATGAATGATTTTTGAAAATGATTCTTTACCAACCCCACTTTCCCCTGTAATTAAAACACTCATATCGGTTGGAGCAACCTTAATGGCTGTCTCGATAGCATGGTTCAATGCTGGCGAATTGCCTACAATTTCAAATCTGTTTTTTACTGCTTGAAGTTCCATTAGTTGATTGCTTTTCCTATAAGTGTTGTAGTAGTAACTCTTTCTACTAATACATCAACAAAATCACCAATTTTATGATCGCCTTTAGGGAATACTACTTTCACATTTTGGTCGTTTCTACCTGACAAATCTTGATCGCTTTTCTTTGAAAGAGAATCTGCCAATACTCTTACTACTTTTCCTATATATGTTGTGTTATTTTCTAATGACAATCGGTTTTGTAAGGTGATGATTTCTTGTAATCTTCTCGACTTAACATCTTCTGGAACATCATCCGCCATTTTCTTTTGAGCTGGAGTGCCAGGACGTTCGCTGTATTTGTACATGTAACTGAAATCAAATTTGCTTATTTCCATCATACTCAATGTATCCTGATGCTCTTCTTCTGTCTCTGAACAAAAACCAGCAATAATATCGCAACTTATACCACAATTAGGAATGATTTCTCTAATGCGTTTTACCTTATCTAAATACCATTCTCTGGTATAAGTTCTATTCATTATTTCTAGCACTCTTGTATTCCCACTTTGTGCTGGAAGGTGAATGTAATTGCAAATGTTGTCGTACTTTTTCATGGTAAACAACACATCATCTCCTATATCTTTTGGATGCGAAGTGCTAAATCTGATGCGCATGTTAGGGTCTACATTTGCCACCATTTCTAACAACATAGCAAAATTTACAGCTTGTTCTTTTTGCTCATCTGTCGCTTTTTTGAACTCTACTTTCGGTCCGCCTCCAAACCATAAGTAACTGTCTACATTCTGACCTAATAAAGTTATTTCTTTATATCCAGCTTCACTCAATTGCTTGGCTTCTCTAACAATACTCTCTGGGTCGCGACTGCGTTCTCTACCTCTAGTAAAAGGTACCACACAGAATGAACACATGTTATCGCAACCTCTCATAATACTGATAAATGCTGAAACACCATTGGTGTTTAAACGCATAGGCGATATCTCAGCATAGGTCTCTTCTCTGCTCAACAACACATTGATGGCTTTCTGACCATCTTCAACTTCAGCTACCAATTTTGGAAGGTCTCTATATGAATCTGGACCAGCCACTACATCTACCAATTTTTCTTCTTCAAGAAGTTTGGTTTTCAAACGCTCAGCCATACAACCTAAAACACCAATAATCAAATCGGAATTTTTCTTTTTGTTGTTGCGCAACGCTTTCAAGCGGTCTCTGATGGTTTTCTCTGCATTCTCTCTGATGGCACAAGTATTAAGAAATATCACATCAGCATCAAATTCATCATTTGTATGCGAATAACCATGCTCGGTAAGAATAGAGCCAATAATTTCGCTATCACTAAAGTTCATTGCACAACCATAACTTTCGATATAGAAATGCTTTGAGTTACTTTCAGTAATGGGTTTAGCTTGCTCTGTTATGCCTGTCTCTAACATAGGGAGGGCAAAGATAGTACATTAATCTGACATATTGTCAGAATTATGGCGAATTTTTATGGTGTTTTATAGAAAGTGGTACAAGGCTAACACACTAGTTATCAGAGGTATAATTCTAACAATATCCATCTAATTAGATAGGATTATAGAAAAACTTGATGATTACTCCCATTTGTCTCTATCGGTAAAATCGCTTCCTTCAGGAGCGGTTCTTACTAGAGAAGAAAGTGCTTCTTGATGTTCTTGATCGAGGGTCCAATTGTCGGTATTTTTAGTTTCTAAGAAGACATTACCACTTCTTCTAAAGACTTGCACAGAGAGTCCAAGTTGTGTTTCAAATAATTGTTCGAACATACCAACAGAGGTATTTCCCAGAAATTCAATATTGGCTTCTTTATCACCAATGAGGGCATTAAGGTCGAGGTTGTTGTCCAGCAAATTGCTTTTATTGTGCTCTGAAGCTGGAGCAAAAAGTTCAATTTTAAGATTTGGATAATAGTCGTTGAACTGCTTTTTCAAGTCCTTAATTTTCATACCAGTTTTTACTTCAATAATCATGATTCAAAACTAGGGTGAATTGATATTTAAAATACTGATGTGGGTCAGTTGATTAAATGATTTAATGGTTTTACAACAATACATTCTGCGGACTTGCTTGATTCATCACACCTTTGAAAATCGAGAATAATGCGATAAATCACAAGACCACGACGCCCCTATCTCAAATCAAAATTGTAGATGGCTGCACCTTTGATGATGTCGCCGTTGCCCTCTTCTGAATTGTATAAGAATTGTACTTTGTTGTCGCCGTTTACAAAATAAGATGGTGGCACTTCCACTAAGTTGCCTTCAATTTTAGAAGCTTTGCCATTGGCTTTGATTGGTACTTGGTACTTGTCGTTGATGATAACATACACCTCATTGTCGCTGTCTATTCCTTGAGTCAATAAAAACATGTAAGTTTTTGCGGGCAAAACTGCTGTATTGATGCTCATAGTAAATGGCATTGACGCTTTTTGCAACTCGTTTTTACCTAATACTGCAACAAAAGCACTGTTGTATGCTTTCGGCTTTGATTTATCCCAGCTAAATACTTTTACTGCACCATCTTCGCAAGCATCGAAGTGAAAGGTGAAGTTTTGCTCAACAAATTGTTTGGCTCTTGGATCGGTTAAGGCATTGTCAAAATAATAATCCGCCAATAACCAACCTCGTTGATTTTCGTTGTATGTTTTTACCAATTGCTCGTATGTGGTAGCACTGATTTTTCTGTGATCCGGGTCGTTTGGCACATAGTCTTTTTTCTTAGCATCATAGTGCATTTGTCTGAACCATACGACTGAATCTAATCCCAAATAAAACTTAGGTGCAACTTGCACAGTAGCCATTACCACATCGTTCTTTTTCATGTTGGATTTGATAAACTCACCAGGTTGTTTCCAGTTGACAAAATGTATTTCTGATATGGCTTTATCTACAACATTGCCATGAACCTCTGTTTTTAACATAGAGGCGATTTCAGCTCTCTTTGTTGCACCCATCATAAATACAGCAAAAACTATAGTACAAATAGTAAGATAGGTCTTGTTTTTTTCGTTGTATGATTTGATCACCATAGGCACAAAATAAAATGCAATGTGATACAAAGCATACGCTGCACTGATGATGAAAATTGGATAAATATAACTTAAGTATTTTGCATGACAAGGTTCTCTGAAGATGAAACTCATCAGTAAAAAAGGAACCGTAAAACCAGAAATCAACATGTATGCGAGCTTTCGGTTTTTTAATAAGGCTAAAAACATTCCAACCCAACCAAGACCCATCACCATTTTAAAATCAAACTTCATAACACCCATATACACATCAAAAGAATTATAGGCCTTGTCGCCCTCAAAAGCCAAAGCTGCGGCCTTTAAATCTGGTAATATCAATGTGGCCATATTGCCAGGTAAGAAAATTTCGATGATAGGTCGCATAAGTTTGTTGCCCATCGGTGTCAACATCAAAACAACTGCTACAACATTGAGGTAAAACAGTATGTTATATCCATTCAATTTAAATGGTGTAAACTTCTTATTGATCCATGCATCTATGGCGACAAAAGTGCCATAAAAACCTGCAGTAAAAATGAACAAGAAACAAATCAATTGCGATAACATGGATAAAGCAAATGCCAATAGTGTATAGCCTAAATACTTAGGATGTATGCCAATTTTGCTCCAAACACTGCCTTCTTTTGCTGGTTGTTCAAGCATTAACCAGAAAGATAAAATCAATGGTACATAAAAAGTACCTACCAAACCATAAGGTCTATCTACTCTACTCCAGAAAATAAAATACAGTGAAAATGTGACTAAAACAGCGGCCATTAAACCAACTTTTTTATTGGCTATCCTATTGCCTAATACATATACTGCAGGCACCAAAGCCGCTCCTAATAAGGCAACCGGAAAGCGCATAGCAAATTCGTTGTGACCAAAGATGGCAGCAAAAATGGTGTCTAACCATGTCAAAATTATACCATTGTTTTCGCCATGTTTAAACTGACCTTTTACCGCTGCTAATGCATGCATGTATTCGTCTACCCAAAGCGATAAAAATCCCAATCTGTACAAACGAATGCTTAATGCAACTACGCCAAATGCTATGGCTATTTTAAGTGCATTTTTTTCTATAAAACTTGGCTTTACTGCCTTTACTGCTGCTTTAGGTTTTGCTGTTACTGTAGCTTGTTTTGCCATAATTACTTAACAAAAAATCTTTTTACTATGAGTATTAATGTGTTCTTGATGGTGCGAGTGATGTTCATCTTGCTCATACCACCTTTTTGATCGTATCTTAGTATCAATGGAGTTTCTCCAAATAACAATTTTCTTCTTCTTAATTTCAATAAAATATCAACCAAGCATTGAAATCCATCTTGGTCGACAAAGCTATCACCATACTCCGCAATGGCTTTCTTTAATACATCGGCTCTTATCGCTCTATATCCACAGGTGTAATCTCTAACACCTTTGATTGGATAGGTTACTCTAAAAATCAATGAAGCCACATAGCTCAACAATTTTCTATACCATACCAATCCTATTACCCTTGCACCCGGTTGGAACCTAGAAGCTATCACAACATCATGTCCTTCAATGATCATTCTCATCAATCTTAAAATCAATCCAGGATTGTGTGTTGCGTCTGCATCCATGGTGATGATGATATCGTTTTTTGAAGAATATTGAACTGCTCTATATAAACCATCTCTAATGGTAGCACCTAAACCTTGGTTAACTTCGTGTACCAAAAGTTCTATAGGCATGGTTTTAGCCATCTCTTTTACGATATCACCAGTGCGGTCTTTGCTGCCATCGTTTACAACAAATACTTTATATCCAGTTTTGCTATCTACTTCAAGAGCAAATCTGATTTGCGACAATAACTCGCCAATATTTTCTTCTTCGTTGTAGGCTGGCAAAACTACCAACACTTCACGCGAATTGCGTTCTTCCATCCTATTCAAAATAATTCTTTAATGATTTAACCTTATCGTAATTGTCTTTATACCATTTGATGGTTTTTTCTAAGCCTTCTCTAATTTTTACATTTGGCGTATAGCCCAATTCTTTAGCAGACTTTGAAGTATCGCTCAAACGGTCTTTAACTTTGTCCCAGTTTCTAGCTGGCTTAAACACTATATTTGACATAGAACCTGTTACTTCCTTAATGATTTCTGCCATCTGCAAAATCTCGGTTCTATCTCCTGTACCTCCATTATAGATTTCTCCATCTTTAGAAGGACTCAAAGCTGCTCTCAACATCAAGTCGACCAAGTCGTCTACAAATGTAAAATCTCTACTTTCTCTACCTGTTCCAGTAATCACCAAATCTTCTCCATTCAATGCTTTTTCAATGAAATTTGGAATCACATTTCTGTATTTACCAGCCATTTCATAGGGACCATAAGTATTAAAAATTCTTATAGACACAGTTGGTACATGAAACAAATGGGCATAGTACTGTGTGTACAACTCTGCAGTGTACTTATTGATGCTATATGGTGTTTCTGATGGATAAATAAAGGTGTTCTCATTCATCTCTGAAGCAGTGCCATACACACAACTACTGCTGGCATACACAAACTTTCTTAAGCTTTTGTGGAATTTTAATATTTCAAGTAGGCTAACTGTTCCAACAATGTTAGTTTGAATATCGCTAAAAGGGTGGTCAACTGAGTTTTGATTCGCGAAATGAGCAGCCAAATGAAACACATAATCGAATTCATGTTGGTTGATGACAAAATTCAATTTATCCATTTTGTCAATGTCCATTCCTACAAAAGTAATTCTTGGGTCGTTCGGCAAAAAGACCGACATACCGGACGACTGGTTGTCCATAATAACTATGCTCGACACGTCATTTTGCAACAATCGTCTAACCAAATTGTTACCAATGAATCCAGCTCCTCCGGTTACTAAAACACGTGCATTTTTAAGCCCTTGAAAGTCCATACAATTTAAAGTCCCGAAACTATAATAAATAAATGGCTTTGACAAGTCAATAATTTTGAACGAAAATCGCCGTTAATTGTTGGATATCAATTGATGTTTTCATTTAAAAACCCTTAAATTTGTCTTTATGTTTTCAAGAAAAAAAATCTTAGTGTTTTCTGCTTTGCTATTGACCATTTTTGCCTTTAAGCAAGTTGATGAATACTTTGAAATAAGCAAGAACCTAGAAATATTTAGCTCTGTATACAAAACTGTCAACACAGAATATGTAGATGAAGTGAATCCAGGCGACCTAATGAAAAAAGGCATAGACGCCATGTTGGCGTCTCTTGACCCATACACCAATTATTACACCGAATCTCAATCTGAAGATGCCATGATCATGCAAAGTGGCGAATATGGCGGTATTGGCTGCAACAGTAGAGTTATAGGTGAATACAACTGTATTACCAATGTACGAAAAGGACTACCTGCTGATATTGCTGGAATGCGCATAGGTGATAAGATTTTAGAAATCAATGGCAAAAGCTTTAAAGGTAAAACCAACGACGAAGTTGGCGAAGCCCTTAAAGGTTCTCCGAATTCTAAAGTTAATATCACCGTTGATAGACAAGGAAAATCTATTGTTCTTACGGTTGAAAGACAAGAAATAAAAATAAAAAACGTGACCTATTATGGTTTAATTAATGCCAATACTGGTTACATCAAACTCGACCATTTCATGCATGGTGCTTCTGCTGAAGTAAAAGATGCCTTGCTAAAATTGAAAGCCCAAGGTATTAATCAAGTGATGTTAGATTTGAGAGATAATGGTGGTGGCTTATTACATGAAGCTGTTAACATTGTAAACATTTTTGTTGGTATCGACCAAGAGGTTGTAGCATCAAGAGGTCGCTCAAGTTCGGCATCAAGAATCTATAAAACCCTCGATGGTGCAACAGACCCTAACATACCATTGATTGTATTGGTCAACGAGCGCTCAGCCTCAGCCAGCGAAATTGTGTGTGGTGCCATCCAGGATTTCGACAGAGGTGTTATCATCGGAAGAAATACTTTTGGAAAAGGGCTGGTTCAGAATGTGCTGCCTTTGAGTTACAGAACTCAAATGAAAGTAACCATTGCCAAATACTACATACCTTCAGGAAGATGCATTCAATTACTGGATTATTCTAAACGCAATCCAGACGGAACACCTTACATCTTACCTGATAGTTTGAGAAAGAAATTTAAAACCAAAAATGGTAGGACTGTTTTAGATGGTGGAGGGGTTAAACCAGATGTGGTTGTGGAGAAAAAGAAACCTGCTAAAATTCTTGAAGGACTTGAAAAAAGCAACATCATTTATGATTTTGCCAATGAGTACCGAAATACCCATGAATCAATAGCTGATATTAATACATTTGATGTAGACAACTCCATTTTCGAGTCTTTCAAAGCCTTTGCATCTACTAAAACCTTTACACATTTAAATGCAAGTGAAATAGCACTAGAACAACTTAAAACCAAACTTAAAGACGATAGTTATTCTGATGCTGTACAAGCTGAGTTAAAGCAATTGGAAGCTGCCATCAAAAAATCTAAAGCTGCCGAAATTGACCAATTTAAAACTGAGATCATGCACCAACTGAGAATAGAAATAGCGAAACGTTATTACTACGAAGATGCTGAATATCTCATAGATTTTAAAACCGACCAAGACATCCTTAAAGCTCTGAATACATTTTCTGATAAAACCAATTACAACTCCATATTAAGCGTTAAATAATGGAATATTCTCATCTGATTATTTTTATTATTGCTGGTGCTTTTGGGGGATTTATGGCTGGAATGCTGGGTGTTGGTGGTGGCATCATTTTTATACCCATTATTCAGGAAATTGTTAGAAATACAGCCGAAGAAAGTGATAAAGCTTTTTATGTACTAGCCAATAGTTTAGCCATCGTTTTAGTGGTTGGTATTAGTGGTTCATACAAACAATACAAACTTAAAAATACCAATATTAAAGCGGCATTTGTGACAGGGGCTTTTGCCATCTTATCTTCCCTATTAATGTCTTATATTCTGAAATCTTATCAATTAAACAATCCCAAAGTTTTCAGCTACATATTCGCTGGAGTGCTTATTTTTACAGCCATCCGAATGACTATTGCAAGGCAGATAGACAAGAATAAGGAAATTTCTGAAATAGTCAACTTACCTGACTTAAATAAATTTATACCTGCTGGATTTTTAGCTGGTATTATCACTGCGATAACAGGACTAGGTGGAGGCGTTGTGATGGTACCATACTTCAACAACGTGCTAAAATTGCCCATCAAATTTTCTACTGGATTGTCCTTAACTGTAATACCAATTATTGCAGCTCCATTATTGGTTTTCTACATGATAAGTCACCCTATTAAAGAAGTATTTCCTGGACTTCAAACAGGCTATATCATGTGGAGTTCAATACTGCCGATTATTATTGCTGCTGGGATAGCATCTCAATATGGTGTAAAAGCAGCCAATAAAATTTCTTCAAAAACATTGTTTACTATATTCATCACATTTATCAGTCTTAATCTTATCAAAGTTTTATTCTTCTAATGAAAATCTATTTATTTACAATTTGTCTATTGTTTACAACCGCTTTGCGTGCTCAAGGGCATCAGAAAGATTCTGTTTATATAAACATCATTTCACCTGTTGAAAGCGATTCTATACACATGGGAGATTCGGTGTATATCATTGCTGATATCACTTCTAACCAGCCTTTACATACCGTAACTATAACGGTAAAATCTGCAGACAATATGATTGTTTTTTATACCGATAACATCCATACCCACAGTGCTTCATATCGCCTCAACAAAGGCTTTATACAAACAGTAAAAATTAGGATGGAGATGGTATTAGAAATTAAAACAAGCGACCATAATGGTGTGATTACTTCGTATAGTAAGCGCGTTTTTTATAGCGATAGAAAATTTAAACCTTAGGTTTTAATTAACAAAATTCTCTTGCTTTAAGATTACATTCTGTTGCTCATATCTTAATAAATAACAAGTATTTTTAAATATCTTTAATACCACAAATTACAATATTGCGATCGATTTCTTTCGTTTTTAAAGGATTAATCAGAAACCTTCATAAAACTCATTATTTCCCTGCTCATGCCGCAGGGGAGGCAATTACTTTTTTTTATGGCAAAAAAAAGTAATCAAAAAAAGGCCACCACGGGTCAAAATTTCAACAATGTCTTCCCGCTGCAAATCTATCCTGCTCGAGGCTGCCATTATTGAAATTCTACGCACCCGTGGACTCAACCCGCACATTCCGTTTCAAAAAAATAAATTTACATACACACAAATTTCATTTTTTGCGACAATGAAATCCCTGTATTGAATTATTATTTCTTAGATGTTTTCTTGCTTGATTTTTTTGTTGGCTTTTTGATGGGTACAACTTCTGAAGGCTTTGCAATAACTGGCTCCGAACGGATAATAAATTCTTCTTTTTTAGGTATTAACTGAATTTTCCAGTCAAGACCTGAAAGGTACTTTTCACCTTCTGGAAATTGATTCATAGGATACATTTTTCCCTCTGGTTGATTGTAAAATTTAATGCCTTTAACCTTCGAAGAATCCAAATATATCAACATTCTTCCACATGCTACCTTGTTTACTCCTGTGTACTCTGCAGTGTCAGTTTCGTTGTCTCTAAGATAATAGATACTTTGCGCATTGCCTTCTACTAAAACTGACTTTAATTTGTTGCTGTCAAACCTGTTGATCATCTCTCTTCCGGCAATTTGATTGTAATACAATGGCTTTACCTCTGATGCTAGAAAGGCACTACCTACAACTCTGAGATTGTGAATCTTGTTGTTCTTTAACTGAATAAACATAGAATCACCACTGATTTGATTCTTGTCGTTCCAAAGCAATGGACTTTGAAAAAGATATATCATAGAATCATTGAACGCATATTCCATAGAATCACATCTACCCTTCATTTCTTTCTGGAATATCTTGGTATTTCTATAAGCGCGCATTCGCTTGTTCAATGAATCGTTTTTGAAATAAAAAGTGTCTGCTAAAACATAAAATGTATCTTCATCTTTGGTCTGCATAGCCATTGGACGAATGGTTACATAACTTTCTTTGGTGTTTTGATAATGCTCTCCTTTTTGACCATAAATAGTAAACTCTTCGGTAGAATCGTATAATCTAATGTTGTTAATACCTCTGCCGTATCCCTTTTTTCTATCGTAATACAAACTATCTGCTTTTAGAAAATTGTTCTTGCTGTGTATTTCGGCCCCATCAGAAAATTGAGCTATCTCTGATTTGGTGTTGTACCAACCACTGCGACAAATGATGGTGTTTTCTTTGGATACTATTTTTGTTGGACCAAAAAAATACGCCGTTCTAGTGTTGGCATAATAGTCGAGCGTATCACTTTCCATCGTGTATTCTGTTCCTTTCAAAAACACATCTTTCTTAAAATTGAATACATTGCTTCTTCTGTTGTAATAACCCTTCTTACTTTTAAGCGTATTTTGTTCGTTGAGGATATCGGCACCTTTTACATAACTACCAATTTGTTGTTTGATGTTGTAGTTTAATTCTGTTGAAACCAATGTCATGTTTTGATCTTGCAAAATCACATTTTTCCCCGTTACAGTAGCGGTTTTCTCAGCTTCAACATAACGCAAGTACTCGCCACCAGATAATGTAAATGTATCAGGTTGGTATATGTAAATATGGCCAAATCCTTCAATGATGCCTTCATTGGCTTTTCTGATGGCTGAGTCGCATTGAATGGTAACACCATCGTGCTTGATAATCACATTGCCAACGATGTAGGTGTAATTTTTCTTTTGATCGACAGATAATACATTGCCGCTGATGTCGACCTTGGTTTGTGCAAATAGAAACAATGGCATTGTAAACAACACCAAACACAGACCTTTTCGTATATTGTCGAATGACATCCTAGCGAATAATTTTTCTTACCTTTGTCAAAATTAGTGCCATGCTATCTGAATTCAGTCTGTTTGTGCAAAAAAACAAACTATTTTCAAAAAAACACAAGCTACTGCTAGCAATTAGCGGCGGCAAAGATAGTGTATGCCTATTTCATCTGCTAAAGGATTCAGGATTTAATTTTGATGTAGCACATTGCAATTTTCAATTGAGAGGAAAAGAAAGCAACAAAGATGAAGCTTTTGTTAAAGCGTTAGCAAAGAAACACCATATAACATTTCATGGCATCCGTTTTGAAACTAAGAAAGCCTCTAAAGAATTGAAACTAGGCACCCAAGAAACAGCTCGATTGCTACGTTATCAATGGTTTGATGAACTGATTAAAAAACATCAATACCATCACTTATTAACTGCCCATCACAAAAGTGATAATACTGAAACTATGCTCATCAATCTTTTAAGAGCTACTGGTATTTCTGGCTTACACGGCATTCCTTTGCAAATAGGACAAATCGTGAGACCATTACTCTTTACTGATAGGTCCGGTATTGATCAATACATCAAAAAGCATAAAATCAAATTTCGAGAAGACAGCAGTAATGCATCTGATGACTATTTAAGAAATGCATTAAGGCATCAAATCGTGCCTCTTTTGGGCAAATTGGTGCACTCTGTGGATGAACAATTTTACAAAGTATCAGAAAACATAAGAGAGTACGAGCAATTGGCCGATTACTTTTTCAAAAAAAATTGGGAAGATTACACTAAAAAACAAGACAATACAGTTTGGATAAGCAGCTTCATATTCGAGCAAATTCCAGAAAAGTTACTAACTAGTTTTTTATTTTTCAATTTAAAAACCCTTGGCTTTACAAAATCACAGTGTGAGAATTTATCAAAAGCAAAAGAGGCCAAAATAGGTTTCGAATTATTAGCTGATGAATATGCCATTTTGAAAGAAAGAAATGGATTTTGCCTTATAAAAAGGGTTGAACAAGAAAAAAAATTTATAAAAATTTCAAAAAAAATAAAATCAGCTCGATTAAACAACTTATCATTTGAATTTCAGACAGTTAAGAACAAAGGTTTGAAGCTTCGTCAAGAGGGTTGTCTATTTTTTGATGCAGGTAAAATCACTTACCCTTTAAAAATTAGATATTGGGAAGCCGGTGATAAACTTCAAATTTTAGGCATGAAGGGTCGCAAAAAAGTTTCTGATATTCTGACAGATAGGAAAATACCAAATGCTAAAAGATCCCTTCAAGTCGTTTTAGAGAACAAAAACGGTGAAATTTTGGCTGTTTTTCCGAATATAGTTTCAGAACTGAGTAAAGTTGACATAGATTCTGTGGAGGTTTTGTGTATTCAGTTTAAACAAATAGATTTGTAAAACATATACAAAGTCATAAAATGAAAATATCTAAAATTCTACTACTTTTACTTACCTTTTTTTCCATTTCAAATCTTCGCTCCGAATGTGTCCTTGTGCCATTAACTCTTGATGAAAGAGTGCAGGCGGCATCGCTCATTATAGAGGGAGCTGTTCAATCAAAAACACCTTTCTGGAACACAGATCACACCATGATTTACACCAGAAATACCATCTTGGTTTCCAAAGCCTATAAAGGCAATACGCTCCTATCTACAAGCTCTGTAGACATTATAACGCTTGGTGGTGTTATCGGAGACAAAGCTGTTAAAGTTGAACCAGAACTTGAATTATCGGTAGGTGATATCGGCATATTTATGTTGATACAAAAAAATGGCGAATGGGTATCTGAAAGCGGGCCCCAAGGCTTTATCAATATCGATAAACATACTGCCGAAGCATCTGATGTCTTTAACTTATATCCAGCTTATACGATTTCGGCTCAAATCGTGGCTTTAACAAAGCAATCTGTCATCAATATCAATCCGTCAATTACCAATGTGGTGTTGAATTCAAAACGCGCAGCTGTTACTATCTCATCTATTTCACCGAAAACCATTACAGCAGGAACAACAACCATGTTGACCATCAAAGGCACCAATTTCAATTCGACAATGGATACCAATTCAGTGCAATTCAAAAATGGTGATGATGGTGGCTTAAGTTATATCAAAGCACTAAAAAGAGACTATGTTTCTTGGTCGGATACCATGATAAGAGTAAATGTTAGAACCAAAGCTGGCACTGGTAAAATTAGAGTGGTAGTAGGAGGTAATGGCAATGCCATCTCTGCAGATACTTTAAAAATAACTTACGCTCACTTAAATGTTGTAAGTGGTGATTCCATAGGTTACGAAACACAAGAAATTGGCATGAACAATGTCAATGGCATCACTTGGAAAATGAATCAAAAATTCTTCGATTCTACAGGGGCTAGAGGGGCTTTTATTAGAAGTTTAGAAAGATGGAGATGTGGTACTTTTATCAACTGGGATACATTAGGTAAACTCAATCACAGTGCGATTAAACCTGATGGGGTAAACATGTGCGCTTGGGATACTGGGTCTAATATGGGCAATGGAGTCTTAGCACAATGTTTCAGTTACTGGTCGGGTTGCTTTACTCCAGGTTTAAAATGGTTTGTAAACGAACTTGACATACGCTTTAGAATTAGACCTACAAATACTACCAATTGGAATTATACTACAGGAAATGCTAGTGGAACTCAATTCCATTTTGAGTCTGTTGCTACTCATGAGTTAGGACACGGACATCAATTGGGTCACGTTATTAATAGCTCTGTTGTCATGCATTACTCAATTGCTAACGGGCAAACCAAACCTGGTTTAACCTCAAACGATATTGCTGGGGGTAATTATGTCATCACAAAAAGTGCTACCTCTATTTGTGGTAAAAATGCACATTCAAAATTGAATTCTAACAATTGTGCAATTGTGACTCCTGTTTCTAAATTTGGAGCTGCTAAATACACCATTTGTAAAAATGAAACCATAACCTTTAGAGATTCTTCTCAAGGCAATATCACCAATTGGTCGTGGAATTTTGGCACAGGTGCTACTCCTGCAACGGCTAATACCCAAGGACCACACAATGTGACCTATTCAAGTGGTGGCTCTAAAACCGTTACTTTAACTATAACTACAAACATAGGAAGTAACATCAACTCTTCTAAAACAGTCACTGTACAAACAGATTCTAAACTAATACCATCATTTACTTTTTCGGCTGCCGAAAAAGGCTCAGTAAGCTTCAACAATACTTCTAATGGCGCAACTTCATCTAAGTGGTATTTTGGGGATGGTGATTCTTCTAGCGCTTTAAATACCAGTCATGTCTATACCGCTGGAGGGTCTTACAACGTTAAACTTGTAACCACCAACACTTGTAATTCTGATGATACCATTTCTGCCGTTAAGTTTGCTTATCTCAACTTTGGCATCAATAAAAACAGTGCTTGTAACAACGAGCCAGTAGTATATGTGGATTCAAGCGATAACAATGTTGCTTCTTGGTCGTGGACCTTCTCTGGAGGCACACCTGCATCTGCAACAGGTAAAGGACCACACATAGTGAGATACAACACAACTGGGAACAAAAGTGCAAGTTTGCAAACTACAACTTCTGGCACAGGCGGCATTCAAGTATACACACAAAACAATATCGTTAACATTGGAACCGATACCTTTGTAACAGCCAATTTCATTTTTGGTTATTATGGAAAAAATATAGTAGGATTTGACAACAAATCTACTGGCACAAATGTAAGTTACAAATGGTATTTCGGAGATGGCGACAGTAGCACTTCTAAACATCCAATTCACACTTACACCAATGCCAACAATAAAACCGTTAGATTGGTCGTTACTGGTAATTGTAACGTAGATGATACCACTATACAATTAAGAGATTTTACTGGTATAACTGGCAATTATACTAATGCCATGTTTACTGTATCGCCTAATCCTGTAAGCAACTACTTTAAGATTGTAACAGATATTCAGGAAGACATAGAATTCTCTATCTTTGATATCAGTGGCAAAGCTGTAATGAACGGAACTACATCTGCCGGAACAATGATTTCGACATCTCAATTAGACAATGGTATTTACATTGTTAAACTAAAACTAAGAGGTGAAAACGGCCATGTAAAATTGGTTGTTCAACATTAAAAAAAGACTCAGTTGTTGGTCAGTTTTATATCTATAACTCTGACTAACAACATGTTATAAAATTAACAAAAAAAGTAAGCATTAATTGTTTAAAAAACATACTTTTGCAAAAAATAGAACATTACCATGTATTGGACATTAGAATTAGTATCTTATTTGGATGATGCACCATGGCCTGCAACTAAGGACGAATTGATAGATTATGCTATCCGTTCTGGTGCGCCAATGGAAGTTGTAGAAAATCTTCAAGAGTTAGAAGATGATGGTGAGCCTTATGAAAGTATCGAAGAAATCTGGAGTGATTATCCTACAGACGACGATTACTTCTTTCACGAAGACGAGCATTAATCTTAACCGAAAAACGCCTTCTTTTTAACTGGCTTCAGTTCTGGAATAAACAATGGCTCCAGAGCTGCAGAAGGTTCTATTTTTACCTCTATCGGAGCGATAGGTTTGCTGATGTTTTGGTTAATAAATTCGTTCCAATCTGGCTTTACTACTTCTTTCTTAATATTAGAATATTGAATCAGTCTGCTGTCTTTGTTATCAAAACTAGGATTCAAACAAATGTAAATTTCGTCTTCTTTAATTGGAAGAATAAACTCTTGTTCTAATAATTGATCCAAAAGTTCCTGGTATTTCTCAAAATCCTCTTTGCCAACAAAGTCGCTTAAACTTACAAATCCTTTTTTTAACAAAGGCTTTAAAGCTGGAAATTGGCTCATTTGTATTGGCATTGGATACTGAGTCTTGAAGCCTGTTTCAAATAAATGATTGGCTATAATTCTCTGACCAGAATGCAAATGTTCATATTCAATTTGATCTCTATAAAGTGCTTTTAAGGATTCGGCTGTTGTTTCAACAGACTTCTTCCAAAAACCCAACAATTCTTTTACAGAGGTCTTCATATCTCTACTTTCTTTGTTCCAATGGTGGTAGAAATACTGTTCGTGATTGAACATAAAGCTGATATTGCCATACAGTTTTCTAAACTGATAATTCAACCATAAAATGATTTGTCTATTTGAAGCAAAGCTAAACTGATTTACTCCATGCCATTCTAAAAATTGGTAAATCATAGAAGGCAATTGACCGTACTCGGCATTTTGCAGTGTCCAGCCTTTCATCACTTTTTCCAATTTTGCTGGGCATTTAGCTGTCTCTACAACTTGAGAAGAAAACAAATCAAAACCATTTCCAGCAGGAGCTTGATTATCTGAATGCAACAAACATTCAAATAATTCAATATTAGACTTGCTATTTAAGAAATCAAAATTCTCAAAAGATTTATAATATTGGTCTGTTTCTTTCTTCAGAAGAATATTACGGCTTTGCTTACTTTCAAGATATTCTGGAAGCAACAAAATATCAATATTTTGATTCACTAGACAAGCATACCAAGCAGATTTCTCTTTCAATGAAGATTCTACAAACTGCTTTTTTTGTGATTCGCTTATTGGCAATAATCTGAATAACTCAGACAAATGGAGCAGTGATTTTTCTAAACCTGAAAACTCTTCCACTAACTCTTTATTTAACTTCTCTATTGGTAATTGGTTCAGCATGTATCGAACCACAAAATAAAATAAGAAAAGTCGATTATCTAAACCACTTACCCATGGGGCATTTGCGTTTATAAACAATACAAATATAATTTAATAGTCATTTAACGATAACATTAGGAAATTCAAGTAGTTTCAACTGTCTATTAAACTAATCAATGTTAAATAACGGCGGATAATACTGTTTTAATTGTATTTTTACTTTTCACAACCTATAAGTGTTATTTCTTAGTTATATTTTAATGATTAAAATTGTGCTTTTGCAAGTTATTTTTTACATTTGCATAAAAAACTAGACGTTTACTATTATGAGCCAAGATACTCTGCCGAGTGTAATAGAATCAATTGCTTATGTTCAACCTGACACCATAGAAGTTAGATACAAATCAGCAGTAACTGTTAAACTTGATGATATGAGAGAAATTCTCAATTATATCTATGCATTTACACAAAACAAAAGGGTAAAAAGATTGATAGTTATATCCAAAGATTCTACAATGGAATTACCTGCAAGATTATTACTGCAACAAGAAAACAAAGATAGAAAAGATACTATTGTTGCTGAAGCTGTAGTAGTAAACTCTTTAACCCAAAAAATGACCACCAATTTTTACTTAAAATTCATCAAAGACAGCTATCCTTCTAAGTTTTTTACTGACACAAATAAAGCTCTTGAATGGCTGAATAAACAGCAGGTTACAATTTATTAATAGGCTTTTGCCAATTCAATAATTTTCATTTTTAACTCATTGATTCCAGTTCGTTTTGTCGCTGATATAAACACCACTGGATTGTGTTCTTTGCTTATCCAACTTTTCTCAAATTCTGTTAAAACTGTGTCTGGATATTGCTCTACATATGTATCAATCTTATTGAACACGAGCAACATTTTCTTATTTTTGGCACCTATCTCAAACAAAGTTTGCTTTACCAATTCCATTTGATTTTCAAATTCTGGATTGGCAATATCTACTACGTGCAACAAGATATCAGCTTCTATCACCTCAGCCAATGTACTCTTGAAACTTTCAATTAAAAGTGTAGGTAGTTTCCTAATAAAACCAACGGTATCACTTAATAAAATTGGAATATGTACTCCTGGATTTTCAGCATCTTCTAAAACCACTTTTCTAACTGTAGAATCAAGTGTTGCGAACAATTTATTTTCAGCCAAAACCTCTGAGTGACTCAACAAATTCATGATGGTGCTTTTGCCTACGTTTGTATAGCCAACCAACGCCACCCTCTGTTTATCGCCTCTGTTTTGTCTCTGAACTTTGTTCTGTTTTTCTATAATATCTAGACGTTCTTTCAACTTTGTGATGTTGCTTCTAATCACTCGTCTATCAGTTTCAATTTCTGTTTCACCCGGACCCTTCATACCTATACCACCCTTTTGTTTGGATAAGTGCGTCCACATCTTTGTCAATCGTGGTAACAAATACTGATTTTGCGCAAGTTCAACTTGTGTCCTTGCCTGAGCTGTCTTGGCATTTTTTGAAAAAATATCCAAAATCAACATGCTTCTATCAATGATTTTAATTTCTTTAAACTCTCTTTCAATGTTGCGAATTTGAGAAGGACTCAATTCATCATCAAATATGATCAAATCGGCATCGTATACAGCTACTAGCTCAACCAATTCTTTCAATTTGCCTTCGCCAATATATGTCCTTGGATTTGGGTAGTCAAGATTTTGTGTGAGTCGCGCCATTGTTAAGGCTCCAGCTGTTGTGGTTAAAGCCTCCAACTCGTCCAGATATTCTTTCGTTCTATCTATTCTATCGCTTTTCTGATGAACACCAACCAATATGGCTCTCTCCTGCTTAACTTCTGTATAAAAAAATTCTGGTTTCAAGTGTTGAAATATAATTTGTAAAACTACCGCAAACATAGTAATTTAGCCATTCAATTCGTGCATTCTTTGGACAGTCTTTTAATAAAATATTTTAAGTTACTATTTGTCTTGCTGGCTATCGCCAACTTTGCTAATAATGCCAATGCGCAACAAGTTATCTGGGCCAATAAAAACAATATTGACAAACGCACAGATTTTACCAAAGTCATCGGTCAAAACAAATACGGTGTTTATGTCTTGAAACACAAAAACAATACTTTTAGAAGGTATTTTATTCTTGAACTATTCGATAAAAAAATGAATTTGCTTAAAAGCAAAACATTTAAAATTCCAGGTGGAGAACTTGAGAAAATTGTTGTGACAGAAGATAAAGTTGTGTTTTTTACAAAAGTGTACGAAAAAGGATTCTTCTATAAACTCAAAATACAACATATCGACTCTGCATTCAACTCGTCCTATCCTGAAGTAATTGCTAATTCAGCTGATTTCAATAACGAAGCACTGGATTTTAGAATTGAATACAATCAAAAAAGAAACAAATTTATGGTGTGGTATCTTGTAGATCAAGGCGAGAAAACACTATTGAAATACCATCTTTGTAACCATTACCAACAAACTTCTACAGGCGAAACCTTCATCAATTATAGCCTAAATGAATTGTATATTGGAGATGCTTTGATTGATGATTCGGCCAATTTGTACGTCATGTATTCCCGGTCCGAAAAATTTAGAAGTAAAGATGCTGAAGATTTTTTTCATTATGTGATGGGCTTTAACATTCAAACAAAATCTGGATTTAATGAGCTTATCAATAACTCTGAAACCTTTATCAATACCTATAAACTTAATTACAACTATCAAAATAATACTGTTAATGCAATTGGATTTCACGGACGATTAGATGAAGACGACAACAAAGGCTACTTCTCTATCAACATCGATTGCAAAAGCATGAAAGTTACCTCGACCAAATTTGAAGATTTTGATAGAAAATTGGTGACAACAGTATTGGGAATTAAAAACGAAAAAGCAGGTGAAAACCTTAACAAACTCAAGATAAAAAAACTAATACCAAAAGTAGATGGCGGTGTTCTTATCATTGCCGAAAAATCTTATATCACCACTCAAAGTGAAATTTTTTATGTGAATGGAATACCTCAAAGTAGTTATGCAAAAATATTTAACAACGATGAGGTATTAATTGTCAGTATTGACAGTGCTGGCAACACGCAATGGTCGGATATCATTCTTAAAAACCAATCTACTGTAAACGATGGTGGTTATTACAACGGCATAGTGGTTATGGTAAACGAAGAAGAAATCAATATTTTGTACAACGACAAACTAAATGCCAATGCAGATATCATTCAAATTACCTATAAGGCCAATGGAGAACACTCTAAAAAGATTTTACTCAACAACGAACAGTATTATGCTTTAATAATTCCAGCAGAATACAACCAAGTTACCTCTAACAGCATAGTTATGCCTATCAACCAAAATCGAGACTTTACCTACATAAAATTAATCTATTGATACGTCTATTTTCATATACTTTCAATCAAACCATTCTGTTTCTGTTCATATTCACTATTGTAATTAGAACATCGGGTTTGCTTGTACCATATGTCAACACCACTCAAACCATAGACATCAATTACTTATCGGCTTTCTTTAATACCATAAATGCTTATCCAATTGTAGGATTTATTATATCTACAATTTTTGTGTTTATAACAGCATTGATTTTTAATCAAATTTGTATCGAACACGAGCTCATTATTTTTCCATCGTATTTACCAGCCTATTTTTTTATACTGCTCAATTCGGTTTTTGTTGAACAATTTTATGCTGGACCAGTCATTTTTGTTAACTTCTTCTTAATCATCTCGCTTGGTGCTATTTTGAGATTGTATCAATCTGACAATCCAAGTATATCGATTTTTGCAGCATCTACATTGGCAGGATTAAGTGTGCTTTTAAACACCACCTATATAGCGTTTTTTGTATTTGTAGTAATTGGTATAAATACCTTCAGGCCCTTTAATTTCAGAGAAAACATTTCAGCATTAATAGGCTTTCTAATGCCATTGTATGTTGGCACTATGATCAATTATCTGATCAATGAAAACTTTTTACCATTCCATATTTTCTTCCCTGATTACGGTAATTTCAAAACCCCTTATTGGGCTTTGTATTCGGCTTTGCCAAGTATAGGTTTGGTAGGTATATTGGCTGTCTTTAGAATGTATAAAAACTTCTTTCGAAATTCGACCAAACAAAGACGTTCTATTCAGTTGATGATCATACTTTTGATTATTTCAATCATTTTGATGAGTACGGGCAAGCAAAATCCTAAAATGGAATTTTCATTTGTTGCTATTCCATTGGCCTTTTCTTTTACCTTCTACTTTTCGAATAGTAAACTAAATGTGTTGAAAGAAATCGTCAATATGCTGCTGATAGTGGCGATTTTGTATTTTAGATATTATAAATAATTACTTCTTAAAAACACCAACAAACTCGGCATCGCCAGGTTTTACATTTGATGCAAAGTAGTGTAACAATTTACCTTCTGGACTAACAACAAACTTGTTAAAATTCCATTTTACCTCAAAATCACCAGCGCCATTCTTTGCTTTCTGAGTCAACCAAGCATATAAAGGATGCTGATTAGCACCCTTAACATCGATTTTTTCTGTTAGAGTAAAGGTAACGCCATAATTCTTTTGACAAAATGCGCCAATTTCTGTGGCTGTACCAGGCTCTTGACCGCCAAACTGGTTACATGGACAACCAATTACAACAACATTACTGTCTTTGTATTTAGAATAAAAATCTTGTAAATCTTTGTATTGTGGGGTGTAACCACATTCGCTTGCTGTGTTAACAAACACTATGTATTTGCCTTTGTATGCCGACAACTTAATGGTATCTGTGCCACTTAATGATTTTATGCTGATATCGTAAATTGAATTACTAGGAGTTGTTGATTGTGCATTCTCAACTTTTTGAGATTTGCCTACGAAACAAGACGTTAAAAATGTTAATATTCCCATGGTGATCAATATGTTTTTCATAATCATAAAACAAAAGTATGGTAATTGTGTTTTAAATTTGTTAAAAATATTGGAAAACGAATTTTCATATCAAGAAGTTGATCCTTTAAAGAAGGATGCATTGTATCAAGGACCAGATAAATTTTCTCCTATCCCTTTGTCTGTTTCGAGTCCTAAAATTAACCCTGTTGATAAGCGACTTGTTAAAGCCAACGCCTTTGAAACAATGCAACATCAGGCAAATCAACAAATCATGATGCTTAAGAAACAAGCCGATTTGTTGATGGAACAAGCTCGTCAAATTGAAGAAAGATTGATCATTTCCCAAAGAATTTACGAAGCCGACCTCAACTTCGAGCCTGTCATTGGCACTATATACCATGTGTATGAGAAAAATGGTAAAACAGTATTGTCTCTCGTAGCACCTAATGAATGGGGTCGTTCTCAACCATATGAGAAACACGTCTGTTCTGCGCGACTGTTAGCCGATAAAAGTTGGGAATTGTTGAAATAATTTATCAGCATCATCCGAAAACACTTTATTTTTGCCTAAGTGGGCATCCTCAAAAAATTAGCATCCCAAACAGTCATTTATGGGCTGAGTTCTATGTTAGGAAGATTTATCAATTTTCTATTGGTAATTCCTCATACCAGCTATCTTAATTCAGTTGGAGCTTATGGTGATATTACAACAATTTTTTCATTCATGGCCTTTTTCAACATTGTTTTGGTGTATGGCATGGATACTACTTACTTCAACTTTATAAGAGCTGGAAATGGCCCCGATAAAGTATATGCAATAGCTCAGAAAAGCATCATTGTTAGTACACTAATTTTTGCACTTATTGCCATTGTTCTTGTACAACCTGCTGCCGCATTTATGGGTTATGCAACCCATCCTGAATATGTTTACATCTGCTTAATTTTTCTTTGTTTTGATGCCATTTCTATTATGCCATTTGCCAGAATTAGAAATGAAGAACGCCCTTTAAAATTTGCTTTCGTTAAACTGGTAAATATTTTGGTGAATGTATCTCTCAATATTTATCTATTAACCAATACACCAGATGTTTTAAAAGGATTTAATCAAGTCAGCCTTATCCTCATTGCTAATGCTGTCGCAAGTCTTTGCTCGTTCGCCTTGTTAAGTCCATTAGCCTTCAAAATCCATTTCGATTTTGATACAGAATTGTTTAAGAAAATGCTGAAATATGCATGGCCACTCATCTTTGTGGGCTTAGCTGGTATTGTAAATGAGACCTTAGACAGAACATTGCTAAAACGTTTGTTGCCGGATGCTGAAGGGTCATATCAAAATGGCATTTATGGGGCTTTTTATAAATTAACCATGGTAATGACTATGTTTGTACAGGCATACCGTTTTGCTGCAGAACCGTTATTTTTTAAACAACAAGAAGGCGAAGAGAGCAATAGAATGTACGCTGTTGTGATGTATTGGTTTATTGGTGTGTGCAGTTTCATCTTTTTAGCGTGCATGTTTTGGATAGAAGATCTAGCTCATTTGTTTATAAAACGCAAAGAATTTTTCGATAATCCTAACGGTTTATATATAGTTCCAATTCTACTGATGGCGAATCTATTTTTGGGTGTCTATTACAATTTGAGCATCTGGTATAGATTTACCAACAACACACAAAAAGGTGCACTAATAGCTGGAGGCGGAGCGATTGTAACCATCATTTTAAATGTGGCTTTGATACCTAACTACGGATTTGTTGCATGTGCGTGGATTACTTTACTAGTATATGCTAGTATGACCATAGTTTCATACTTCATGAGCAGAGTATATTATCCTGTGCCATACACAGTGGGCAAATACCTTGCAGTTATTGCTGCTTCCATTAGTATTTGGAAACTTACAGACTACTTCAAATGTCAATTTAGTGTCAATTGGCAAAAATTTGCAATAAACATTTTAATGTTAGCGTTGCTTTTGTTGATAATTTGGGTGTTACAACCAAAGCGAAAAAATGCTTAAATTTGCCAAGATAATTCGATTTGAAAATCAAGATTAAAAACAACAGTAGGTTTCCATTGCCAAATTACCAGACAGCTTTATCTGCTGGTGCTGATTTGCATGCCAATATTGATGATGCTATTACCATCAACCCTTTGCAAAGAGTTTTGGTGCCTACAGGTTTATTTATCGAATTGCCAGAAAACTATGAAGCTCAAATCAGACCACGCAGTGGTTTGGCGTTCAAAAACGGTATTACGGTACTTAACTCACCTGGCACTATTGATGCAGATTATAGAGGTGAAATTAAAGTACTACTAATAAATTTAAGCCAAGAAGCATTTGTTGTCAACCCAGGAGAGCGCATTGCTCAAATGGTCATTGCTCAGTGCACACAGGCAGAATGGATTCCAGTTGAAGTACTTAACGATACTGAACGAGGAGAAGGAGGCTATGGACACACTGGAACCAAATAAGAATTAGAAATTTTAAATGAGCGGAATGAATATTATTATCCCAATGGCCGGTATGGGCAAAAGAATGAGACCTCATACCTTAACTGTACCAAAACCATTGTTGCCTATTGCTGGTAAACCTATCGTACAAAGACTTGTAGAAGACATTGCAGCAGTTTGTAAAGATCAAATCAATGAAGTAGCCTTTGTTATCGGCGACTTTGGTCATGAAGTGGAATTGCAATTGCTGAAAATTGCTGAAAGCATCGGCGCTGAAGGCCGAATATACTATCAAGATGAAGCCTTAGGTACTGCTCATGCTGTTATGTGTGCAACACCATCCCTTACAGGTGAAGTGATTGTTGCTTTTGCTGATACCCTTTTTAAAGCTGAATTTGATTTGGATAAAAGCGCTGATGGCACCATTTGGGTACATAAAGTTGCCAACCCTAGTCAGTTTGGTGTTGTTAAATTAGACGAAAACAATGCCATTACAGATTTCATAGAAAAACCATCTGAATTTGTGTCAGATCTTGCTATTATTGGTATCTATTACTTCAAAGACGGAGACAATCTCTTAAATGAAATCATGTACCTGGTAGACAACGATATCAAAGAAAAAGGTGAATACCAGTTGACCAATGCCTTGGAAAATATGAAAAACAAAGGCTTGATCTTTAAACCAGGCGAAGTTGAAGAATGGTTAGATTGTGGCAATAAAGACGCTACGGTGTTTACCAATCAAAGAGTTTTGGAAATTAAAAAAGCTGAATTTTCTATCCCTGAAAACAGGTTCAACCACGGCACAAAAATCATTGAACCTTGTTTCATCGATGCTGATGTAGTACTTGAGAACTCTACTATTGGACCGCATGTTAGTATTGGAAAAGGCACTGTCATTAAAAACAGTACCATCTCTAACAGTATTGTTCAAAAGAATTGTACCATAGAATCTGCAAATTTCACCAATAGTATGATTGGCAATCACGTCTCTATTAATGGCCAATGTAGTGAGTATAGCTTAGGCGACTACAGCACATTAAATTAATCTAATTTGAAAAGACTGCTTCATATCTCATGGCTACTATTCTTTGGGATATGCGCGTTTTTTATTGCTTGTAAACCTAAAAAATCTGTTGCTAATCCTCAACAAGAAGCCAATGCTGATGAAGCTTATCAACAGTATTTTATTGATGCTTGCACCCATTTCAACAACAACAATTATGAGTTGTCTCTAAAACTGTTTAATAAATGTGCAGCCCTTAAACCAAATGAACCTGCTGCCAATTATTATATCAGTAGAATTCATGCTAGTACCAATACCACATTGGCTCTGCAATATGCTTCTAAGGCTAACACATTAAGCCCTAGCAATGTGTTTTATGCAACATGGTATTCTAGTTTGTTGAAAAAAACTGCCCAATACGAACAGGCCATCTCTGTGCTTGAAAATTGTTTTAAAGACAATCCAAAAGATGAACCTTTGGTAAAAGAACTTGACAATTTATATGTGGTGAAAAACCAATACGATAAAAGAGTCAATCTATGGAAATCTCTCATCAACAATAAAGGATTTAAATTGCCTTATGCGCTTAAATTGATTGAGATTTATAAGACCAAAAAAGATTTTGCAGCCATTCATCAACAATACGATGAGATAAAAAAAGCGGCTCCTAATAAATACCAGTATTATATTGACGATGGCAATGTTTATTTAGATCAAGGTGATAAAACCAATGCGTTTTTAAACTTTGATAAAGCTCTTTCAATCAATCCAAATAACTGGCAACTCAATACCATTTTATTCAAACACTATAAAAATGAAGGTAATTCTGCATTGGCTTTGAAATATTTAAGTCAAGGTTTAAACGACCCATACACAAGGTTTGAGACCAAAGCCATCTTATTGTCAGAATTCAATCAACAATTTAATAAAGACACCAGCGTTAGAAGTTATATGCTCCTAAGTGCAAATACTTTAATGACTTCAAACTCTGGAAATGCAAATGCGACATTTACAGCTGGTAAATTTTATGAGCAATTAGGTGATTGTGGCAAGGCCATTGCTGCTTATACTAAAAGTTTGGATATAACACCCAATACTTATGATGCATGGATTGGAAACATTCAATGTAAGATGAAAACCCAATCACCCCAAAAAACCATCGGTTATATAGATTCAGCGCTAGAGTATTTTCCAAGTGCTTCTGGGTTATACCTAATGGGTGCTAAAAATGCCGCTTGGGCAAAACAATGGAATAAAGCTCTAGAATTAAGTCAGTCTGGTTTGAGTTTTGCCTTATACGATTCAACCAAATTTGATTTATTGATACTAAAAGCCAAATCAGAATGCGCTAAAAACAATCTAAGTGCGGCCAATTCAATATTACAGTCAGCCTTAGAATTAAAGCTTGAAAGTGCCGATTATTTTGATGTTTTAGGTGATATCAATTACAAACAGAATAAAATCTCAGAAGCCATTACTCTTTGGAAAAAAGCTTTGAGTTTAGGTTCAGATAATCCAATGTTAAGTAAAAAAATCAACGAGAGTAAATACTATGAATAATATTAAGATATACAGCATAATATTATTGATGGTTTTGATCAACGCTTGTCGTCCAAAGAAATCTGTAACTACACCACCAACAGTTACTAAAAAAACTGATACTTCGTCAGTAACTGCAGAATCTTTGCTTGGTTCAACCATTGGTAATTGGACCTACTTTTCTTCTAAAATTGAAGTAGATTTTATTCAAAATGGTAGTTCAACTAAAGCTTCAGCTAATATTAGAATGTACAAGGATTCATTGATTTGGGTATCTGCAGGTATGTTTGGTATAGAAGGCTACAGAGTATTGATTAATAAAGACTCTATGGTGGTTTTAAACAAACTTGGAAGAAATTATAAAGTATTTAATAAAGCACAATTGGCTGAAGTAAGTGGCGCTCCTCTGAGTGTTTCACAATTGCAAAATTTAATCATTGGAAAGCCAGTATTCGCTCTAAAACTATACGCTTTGATTTATGGAAAAGACAGTGCTGTATCTATTAAGAATGTTCAAGATAAATTTACAACAGCACATCACTACAATTCATCATTTTATACCATAGATAGCACGGTTGTAAAAGATAAAACAACTCCAAATTACGCCATTTCAAAATACAACAATTATCAGGTTGTAGATGGCATCAATTTCCCTGTTAAAAACAATATGATCATCACCAGTGGCAGTTCTCTCGCAGAATTAAAACTGGAATTTTCTGATATGGATTTTACAACTGCATTGACCTTCCCATTTACAATTCCATCTTCTTATGAAAAGACAAAATAAATTCATAGCGGCATTTTTAGCTTGTAACATCTTATTCTTTCAAGGATTTGGACAGGCTACGCGTAAAGAACTTGAATTGCAACGCAAAAAAACTGAAGAGCAAATAGCAATTACTAAAAAAATACTAAAAGAAACTAAAAATAAGAAGCAACAAAGTATGAAAGAAATTGTTGCTTTGGCTAGGTTAATTGAGTCGAGAGAGCAATTGCTAAATACCATCAACTCAGAAATCGAATATGTAAGTAGAGATGTTGAAAACAAGAAAGATGAGGTAGACAGTTTAAACTCTCAAATTTTTATCGAGAAAAAAAACTATGCTAAAGCATTGGTTAAATCTTATAAAGGTAAAAAGATATACAACAATGCCTTGTATTTATTCAATGCCAAATCATTCAACCAATGGATTATGAGGTATCGTTTTACCAAGTATTTATCTAGTGCTGAGGAGAAATATCTAGATAGAATCAATGCTAAAAAAATGCAACTGGAAGGCCGACTAAAAGAGCTGGAAAGTTTGAAACAATCAAAAACCTTGCTTGCCAAAGACAAAGAATTAGAAGTTAAAGAACTTGAAAGTGATAAGAAGGAAAAAAACAAGGTAGTCATAGCCTTAACAGGTAAAGAGTCTGAACTTAAAGCTAAGTTGGAAAAACAAAAGAAAGCCAAAGAAAACTTAAATGCTCAGATCAACGCCATCATCGCTAAAGAGATGAAGAAAGCCAGAGAAGCTCAGGCTAAAAAGACCACTAAAACCAATACTGGCACTGAAAAGAACACCAGTAAAAATGGTACAACAAAAGAATCCAATGTGCCAACAGTTACACCTGAGGTAAAACTTTTATCGGATAATTTTGCATCTAATAAAGGCAAATTACCTTGGCCGGTTGAAAAAGGTTTTATCAGCGAAAGGTTTGGTACACATGCCCACGAGAAACTCGATCAAGTAACGGTTCAAAACAACGGCTTAGACATTCAAACCAATGCTGGTAGCATTGCAAGATGTGTGCACAAAGGCACTGTTACAGCGATTATTTATATCCCAGGTATGGGAAATGCTGTTATTGTTAACCATGGTGAGTATTTTACTGTGTATTCAAAACTTAAATCCGTTTCAGTAACTCAAGGTCAAACTGTGGCCTTAAAACAAACTATTGGAACTATTGCAGAAGACGAAGACGGAGCAACAGAACTGCATTTCGAGTTATGGTACAATCAAGACAAACAAAACCCTGAAGCCTGGTTGGCGAAAAAATAAATATGCGTGATTTAAATTCTATTAAAATTATTGGTATTGCAGGAGCCGGAACAATGGGAGCTGGTATTGCTCAAGTATGTGCTCAGGCCAATTACCAAGTAGTATTGTTCGATTTGCAAGAATCCGTATTGGACAAAGCCAAAAATTCTATCAATGCTTCTTTAGATAAACTTGCCAGTTCAGGTAAAATATCAGAAGAAGAAAAGTCTAAAGCCGCAAATTCAATCTCTTATACTTCTGATATCAATCATCTTAAAGTTGATTTGGTTATAGAAGCAATAATTGAGAGAATTGATGCTAAAATAGCTCTGTTCGAACAGCTAATCAACATCAATGGGGCATCTACCATATACGCAACCAACACTTCTTCTATTCCAATCACAAAAATTGCAGCTGGTTTAAAATTATCAAGCAATGTCATTGGTATTCACTTCTTTAACCCTGCCCAAATCATGAAATTGGTTGAAATCATTAAAGGAGCTAAAACCGATGAAACTATTGTCAAAGTTTGCGGAGAGTTTGTCCAGTCAATCAAAAAAGTACCAGTATTTGCAGCTGATGCACCAGGATTTATTGTTAATCGTATAGCAAGGTTGTATTATGTAGAGGCCTTAAAAATGATGGAAGAAGGTGTCGCAGATTTTGAAACCATTGATAAAATCATGGAATCTAGTGGTTTTAAAATGGGCCCTTTCAGATTAATGGATTTGATAGGTGTAGATACCAATTACTCAGTTACCGAAAGTCAATACCAATTGTTTAACCACGAAGCCAGATTCAGACCTAGTCGCATTCAAAAACAAAAAGTTGATGCTGGATTGCATGGCAGAAAAACCAAAGAAGGATTCTATAAATATGAATAAACTACTAGCTATACTTGTCGTTGCAATGATTTTCAATTCTTGTAAAAGCAACAACGTCAATCCAGAACCGATTGCCAACGTACCTGTGTCTATTACCATTAATATGGCTTTACCATCCTATAGTCACTTACTAGATCAAGGTAATTTTGTGTTTGAACCAGGTGGTGTTAAAGGTGTTGTCATTGTACATTACACAGATGATAACTATTATGCCTTTGATAGATGCTGCAGCTATCAGCCTAGCTCAAGTTGTGCAAAACTTGAAGTTGACACATCTTTCAGGGTATTTAGATGTGGCGAATCCAAAACTACTGGTTTTCAAAAATGCTGTGATTCTAGATTCTTTATGAACGGCGATGTTATTAATGGTCCAGCTACTTTTGGTTTAAAAAGATATTTGGTAGAGAAAAGCGGTAATTTGTTAAACATCAAAAATTAATTTTTTTTAAAAAAATTCTTTACAAAGTAAAACCTTTTTATATATTTGTCGGGTTATATCAACAAATTACATATAAAAAGCAGCTTATGATAAAGGGAAAATTACTATTTACTATTTTTGCAATAATGTCTGTTCATCAGGCCTTTTCGCAATCTGCAGAGAAAAGACTAGGTATCGAGTTAAGCGGTGGTCTTAACGAGTACCAAGGTGACTTAGGCTCTGCCTTATTTTTTGCAAAAAAGCCTAACTACCAAGGACTTGGATATTCATTGAGCTATTATTTAAATCCAAACATTGATCTTGCGTTTTTCGGTTCTACTGGCGATGTTGGGTTTTTCACACAACGTCCTTATGTTATACCTGAATTAACTGATGCATATTTCAGAGCGAATGTGTTAACTGTTAATGGCGGTATTAGATTCAAACTTTTAAAAGACAAGCCTTTCACTCCTTACATCATGTTAGGTGGTGGTGGTGTATACTTGCATAGTAAAGTTAGTGCAGACCCAAATGCATATACTGGCGCAGCTGGTAACGTTGCAGCTGGTCTTGGTTTCCAATACAGCATCAATGAATCTTTCGGATTGAGATTACAATCTACTTTCAATTATACATTCAATGATATCTGGGATGGTGAGCCTTACATCTACTTAGTTCACACACGTAACAAAAATAATGATGCATTTGCTTTCCATTCATTAGGTTTCTTCTTTAATCTTCAATATGGTGAATCTGCTGGAATGTCTGGCAAATCTATCAAAGACAAAGACAAAGATGGTGTGCCTGATAAATTGGATAAATGTCCTAAAACATTGCCTTCTCAATTCCCTGTTGACGACGAAGGTTGTCCTAAAGACTCTGATTTGGATACAATTCCAGATTACCAAGACTCTTGTCCATACAACTTCGGCCCTCGTAAATTCAACGGTTGTCCTGATAAAGACAATGACGGTATCATCGATAGCAAAGACCGTTGTCCAGAAAAAGCAGGTCCAGCTGAATTTAAAGGTTGCCCTGATACAGATGGTGATGGTATTATCGATATCGAAGATCAATGCCCAACAGTTAAAGGTCCTAAAGAATTTAACGGTTGCCCAGATGCTGATGGAGATGGTATCGAAGACAGAAAAGACAAATGTCCAAATGTTGCCGGCCCAGCTGATGGCGAAGGTTGCCCTGACTCAGACGGTGATGGTGTATACGACAACAAAGACGTATGTCCAAAAGTGCCTGGTTTAGCTACCAACAAAGGTTGTCCTGAAATCAAAAAAGAAGTAGTTGAAAGAATTGCTCTTGCTGCTAAAGGTATCAACTTCGAAACTGGTAGTGATAAAATATTAGCTGAGTCATTTGACGATTTAGACAACTTAGTTAAAATCTTGAATGAATACCCAGAAGCTAAAGTTGCTATCGAAGGTCACACTGATAACGTAGGTGTTCCAGCAGAAAACTTAACACTATCTCAAAAACGTGCTGATGCTGTAAAAAATTACTTAATTAGCCATGGCGTTAGTGATACTAGATTAACTGCAACTGGTTATGGTGATACTAAACCTATCGCTGATAACAAATCAAAAGCAGGAAAAGCTAAAAATAGAAGAGTTGATTTCAGATTAACTTACTAATCTTATACGACTTACGAAAAAGGCGGGCATTTTGTCCGCCTTTTTTGCTTTATAGTTATTATATTTGTATGGTTAGTGTATAAAACTGCTACTGCAGTTGCTTGTACTTTTATGGAAAAATACATCTTAATTGCTTCCCTTTTTATTGCGATAGTATGTGTCGCAAAATGCTCCTTTTCTACAAAAAGACAGGTTAGCGATTTGTTTCTCAAAGCTACATTCCTATCTCTCATCTTGACTACTATTGTGTTCTATGTTAGCAAGATTGACAGAATGAATGATTTCCCTCATTTGTATAGACTAGGTTCTTTGGCATTATTTGTTTTCATCCCATCTTCATATTTGTACGTTAAATATGCCCTTTCCAAAACCAAACTCAATCGCTTAGACCTATTATTATATGTCCCAGCTTTCATCTTCTTAATCGACTATCTGCCATTTTATTTTTCTTCAGCCAACTCTAAAATTGAGATGATGACATTGGAATACGAAACCTATGGCGCTCTTAATTACTATTTACAATCACATTTCTTCCCAATTAGAACTTACTACATCGTTCAAAATACCATGGGAATAGTGCTTGGTTTTTATGAACTATACTTTATCAACCGCTTAGTAAAAATGGGCGGTAAACAATACTTTTCTGAAAACAAAAGTGTAATCATATGGTTGTCAATGTGGGGTGTTTTATTAATTGCTTCAGCATTTCCAGATTTTATAAATGGCGTATTTGGAATAGAAATAGACATCAGCTCATATACCTACATTGCACCTTGCTTCTTCATGTATTTCCTATACCCTTTTAGCATATTAATCAATTCAGAATTGTTATATGGCACAAAAGGATTTTGGTATAAAAAGAACAACATGTCTCAAATTAGGCTTGTAAGTGTTGAAAATGAAGAAATGGTAAACGACATACTATTGCATTCTACATCTGTTCTAAATGACGTTAAAAACAACAAAATAGAGCAATTACAACTCATACCTAAGCCGCTAGAAAGAGAATACTTCAATAAAGAAAAAGCAGAAGAACTTAAAACTTACTTGGACCAAGTTATAGAAGCCAATAAATTATTTGCTGACAAAGATTTGAGTATTCAAAAAGTGGCAGAAGTTTCTAATATCAATTCCGAACACATTCAATCATTGCTTTCTGAATATGTCAATATGAATTTTAAAGATTACATCGACAGTTTCCGAATAAGAGCATTCATCAATAAATATGGCAGAGGAATATACAAATTCAACGATTTGATTCAAGAAAATGGCTTTATTGATGAGATAGATTTTTCATCAGCTTTCAAAAAAATTACTGGTGTTTCAGCCGAAAAGTATTTTCAATAGTCTTTATTTATAATATTAATTGAATGGTGGTGTGATTATCACACATATTCGATTATAACGAGATAAGTCTCGAATCTACGTCGAAATTTTGTGGGTTAAACCAACGATAAATAGAGAGTAACAATATAATTCTGTGGGTTCATTTTAAATAAAAAGTGAGGCTACCAACCTTGCACTAATAAAATTAAAAATAAATCCTTAAGATGAACTAATGTTCTATTTACAAACTTTTTAAAACTAACAAACATAAAAAAAGGCCTCTAGTGAGGCCTTTATATTAAAATTTAATTAGTCTTTTTTGGTTGCATCTGCTTTCTTGTCTTTGCAACAAGCTCCGCCTTTTCCTGCTTCATGACTGCAAGATTTACCAGTTGCTCCAGTTGCTGGAGTAGCTGCTGCATCTTTTTTGCAACATGATTTTTTAGCACATTGTTTTTCTGATTTTACAGCTGGAGCTGTCTTTGCGGTATCAGAAGGAGCAGTAGCTTGGTTTGCTTTAGAAACTTCAACTACTGATTTTGGTTTGCTAGGAACATTACCTGGAGTGCTGGTAGCTGGTGTTTGAGCATTTGCTGCTACTGCACAACCGATAAATAATGCTAGGCTAAAAAGTATTTTTTTCATAATGTATCTATTGATTTAAATTTTATTAATGTTTGGTTATTTAGGTCAAAAATCACGCCAAAGTTGCAACTACTGTTTCGCCGCCTCTTGTCTTTTGCTCTAGTTGAACATTAATGGTTGCACTCAAAGGAAGATAAATATCAATCCTAGATCCAAATTTAATGAATCCCATTTCAGAACCTTGCTCAACTTGCTGGCCTTCTTTTACGTAATACACTATACGTTTTGCAAGTGCTCCAGCAATCTGTCTAAACAATACCTCTGCTTTAGAATTGGCTATCACTACAGTTGTTCTTTCATTTTCTGTAGATGATTTTGGATGCCAAGCCACTAAATATTTTCCAGGATGGTATTTTGCATATTTAACAATCCCTGAAATTGGATTTCTGTTGACGTGCACATTGATAGGACTCATAAAAATACTCACCTGCCTGCGTTTGTCTTTAAAATATTCTGGCTCTTCAACTTCTTCAATTACCACTACTTTGCCATCTGCAGGTGCTATAACATGATTGTCATTGATAACAGTATTTCTCAGAGGATTTCTGAAAAATTGAACAATTAAAATGAAAAACACCAATGAGATAGATAAAACTATCTTACTCACAACATGCTCTTCACCTAACCATGATAAAACGCCAATGTTGATACCCGCAAGTATCAACATTGTCACCATAATAATTTTATATCCTTCTTTGTGAATCAACATTAGAATACACCTCTGAATTTTTGAGTTGATGCAACTTTATCTATAGCTACGATATACGCTGCAGTACGTAAACTTACGTTGTGTTTCTTTCCTGTATCGAATACCACATCGAATGCGCTCTTCATTACTCTGTCAGCACGTCTGTTAACACGTTCTTCTGTCCAGAAATAACCCATTCTATTTTGTACCCATTCGAAATAAGATACTGTTACACCACCAGCATTCGCTAAAATGTCTGGCACTACCACGATACCTTTATCGTTTAAAATTTTATCAGCGTTAGCGCTTGTAGGACCGTTAGCACCTTCAACTATCAATTTTGCTTTGATATTTGCAGCATTAGCATCTGTAATTTGATCTTCCATCGCAGCTGGTACAAGAATATCACATTCTAATTCTAACAACTCACTGTTGTTGATTTGCTTACCACCTTTGAAACCACCTAAGTTGCCATTAGCTTTGGTATATGCCATAGCTTCTTCAACTTTAATGCCTTCTGGATTGTAATAACCTCCAGTAACGTCTGAAATACCAACAATCTTAACGCCAAGCATTTCAATTAATTTAGCAGAAATAGAACCTACGTTACCAAAACCTTGCACCACACAAGTACATTCTTCTGGTTTCAAGCCCATTTTAGCTAAAGCAGATCTAGTACAAACCATTACACCTCTACCAGTAGCTTCTACTCTACCTAATGAACCTCCCATAGAGATTGGTTTACCAGTGATAACAGCTGGAGTGTATTGGCCTTTGATTTTAGAATACTCGTCAACGATCCAAGCCATTTCTTGTTGACCAGTGTTCATATCTGGAGCAGGAATGTCTTTATCTGGACCGAAAATATCGCTCATAGCAGCAGCGTAAGCTCTTGTTAAACGCTCAAGCTCGCCTTTGCTCATTTTTTTAGGATCACATTTGATACCACCTTTACCACCACCGTAAGGAATTCCTACTACAGCAGTCTTCCAAGTCATCCAAGCCGCTAGTGCTTTAACTTCGTCCAATGATACATCCATAGAATAACGGATACCACCTTTAGATGGGCCAAGCGTTGTGCTATGTTGTACTCTATGACCTTCGAATACTTGTACTTTACCATCATCCATGATAACTGGCAAGTGCACAGTTACAATTCTAGCAGGATATTTTAAAGTGTTGTAGACAGACTCGTCCAAACCTATGATTTTTGCTGCTTCATCAAAGCGCTTCATCATCGAATCCAATGGATTCAGGTTGCTGTGAATGGTTGCGTTACTCATTTTTCTCTTTATTTAAAAGCTTTAAAGGGTTGCAAATTTAAGCTTTTACGCCATTTATCAAATTAAATTTCACGGAAAATAATCAAATTCTGCTTTAAATCAATATTTTATATTTATAAATCTGCTAATATGGTAATCCACTTTATATGTAATATTTTTGCACCTCATTTATGGCGAACTACGATTTTAGGCGAATTGAAAAGGATTGGCAAGACAAATGGGCCAATCACCCCGTGTATTCAAAATGGTTGAAATCAACTATCAACCCGAATAAACCAAAGTACTATGTTTTGGATATGTTTCCTTACCCTTCTGGTGCAGGTTTACACGTTGGTCACCCTCTCGGTTATATCGCCTCAGATATCGTTTCTCGATTCAAACGTCTAAATGGATTCAACGTTTTGCACCCTATGGGCTACGACGCTTTTGGATTACCTGCCGAACAATATGCCATTCAAACTGGTCAACACCCAGCTAAAACAACCGATGAAAACATCATCCGTTACAGAGAACAGTTAGATAAAATTGGCTTCTCATACGACTGGTCAAGAGAAGTGCGTACCTGCGACCCTGCTTATTACAAATGGACCCAGTGGATATTCATTCAATTGTTTAATTCGTGGTATAACCCAGTAAGTGAAAAAGCTGAAAATATCGATTCCCTTATTCAACAATTCGAATCCAATGGATTTTCAAGCGATGAACTAAACTTTACTGCCGAAGATTGGAAGATTTATACCGAAAAGCAACAATCTGATATTCTATTAAACTTCCGATTGGCATTTCTAAGCGAAGCTATGGTAAACTGGTGCCCTGCATTGGGTACTGTACTTGCCAACGATGAAGTAAAAGATGGGGTTAGTGAAAGAGGCGGTCATCCTGTTGAACGCAAATTAATGACGCAGTGGAGTTTGAGAATATCTGCCTACGCAGAACGCTTGTTAACTGGATTGGATACCATCGACTGGACCGACAGCATCAAAGAAGCTCAACGCAATTGGATAGGTAAAAGTGTTGGTTGTAGTTTGCATTTTGAATTGGAAAAATCTATTGGGGTAAATACGTCTTTAGAAGTCTTTACCACTCGCCCAGATACAGTATTTGGTGTGTCTTTCTTAGCTGTTGCTCCTGAACATACTTTGTTAAATGAGTTGTGTATTGGCGAACAAAGACAAGCAGCACTTGACTATGCCGAAAAAGCTAAAAATAGAAGTGAACGCGAAAGGCAAGCTGAAGTTAAAAACATTACTGGTGCCTTTACAGGCTCTTATGTCAAACATCCATTTACTGGACAATTGGTGCCAATTTGGGTTGCCGATTATGTGTTAGGTGGGTATGGCACTGGCGCAGTAATGGCAGTTCCTGGACACGATAGTCGCGATTATGCTTTTGCAAAACATTTCCAATTGCCAATTATTGAAGTGGTAAAAGGTGGCGACTTATCAATAGAATCTTACGATGCAAAAGAAGGTGAGTTGGTTAATTCTGATTTCCTAAATGGTTTACATGTAAAAGACGCCATCAAAAAAGCCATAGAAGCTATAGAAACTAAAGGCTTAGGTAAAGGTAAAACCAATTACCGTTTGCGCGATGCTGTATTTGGTAGACAACGTTACTGGGGTGAACCAATTCCCGTATACTATAAAGATGGCATTCCATATTGCATGGAAGAAAATGATTTACCTCTACAATTACCAGAAATTGACAAATATTTACCTACTGAAACAGGAGAACCACCATTGGCTAGAGCAAGCAACTGGACATACAAAGGCTATCCTGTTGAAACCACTACTATGCCAGGTTGGGCAGGTTCGTCTTGGTACTTCTTAAGGTATATGGACCCAAATAATTCTGATGTATTTGCTTCTAAAGAAGCTTTGAGTTATTGGAAGGAAATTGATTTGTACGTAGGTGGTAGCGAGCATGCAACTGGTCACTTGTTGTATTTCAGATTCTGGACCAAGTTCTTAAAAGACCTGGGCTATATCAATGCTGAAGAACCTGCTAAAAAATTGGTCAATCAAGGCATGATTCAAGGGACTTCATGCTTAATTTACAGAATAAACAACACAAATACTTTTGTTTCATTTGGACTTAAAGATCAGTACGAAACTACTGCTATTCATATAGATGTTAATATAGTTGAAGCTGGTAACACAGTAGATATTGAACGATTAAAACAATGGCGACCATCTGAGTTTGCCAATGCTGAATTTGTACTTGAAAATGACAAGTTAATTTGCGGAAATGAAGTAGGAAAAATGTCTAAACGTTGGCACAATGTAGTCAACCCAGATGACGTTTGTCACGACTATGGCGCTGATACTCTTCGTTTGTATGAGATGTTCTTAGGTCCGCTACAAGATGCCAAACCATGGAGCACTCAAGGTATTGAAGGTGTTCTAAGATTCTTGAGAAAATTCTGGCGTTTGTTTCATAATACACCTGATGAAACTTTCTTCTTGTCTGATGAAGAACCTAGTAAAGCTGAATTGAAAATTTTACATAAAACCATTAAAAAAGCTACAGAAGACATTGACAATTTCTCATTTAATACTTCAGTGTCTGCTTTTATGGTGTGTGTAAATGAACTTCAAGATGCAAAATGCAACAAACGTTCAATATTAGAATCTTTAACAATTCTTTTGTCTCCTTATGCACCGCACATTACAGAAGAATTGTGGATGTTGTGTGGTCATAGTGATAGTATACAAACTGCTCAATGGCCAGTATTCAATCCAGAATTTTTAATTGAAAACGAATTCAATTATCCAATATCATTTAATGGTAAAGTGCGTTTCAATTTGAACTTTGCTTTGGATGCAGACACCAAAGATATGGAAGCTTCTATATTGGCCAACGAACAAACACAAAAATACCTTGAAGGTAAAGCCCCTAAAAAAGTCATTATTGTCAAAGGTAAGATTGTGAATGTAGTTGTTTAGTAAGCCTAGATAGTCGCAGATATTGCAGCATAATTAGACTTTCTTTGGTCTAATATGTATGTTTTTACTTTACAATTATTGTGTTTTATTCGTCGCTCTTGTTGCAATTTGTTGTCATAGCTGCAAACATATTGTACATCAAAAAAATCCACTTCATCTTCTATCATTTGTAGACGAATATCAATCTTCTGATAGTAGCACTAGCATTAGATTAATGGATTATCCTTTGCCTTTACATAAAGTAACAAATGATTCCATTAAACAAATGGTCCTGTCAGCTTTTATCAATGGACAACCGCTCGAATTCATCGTTATAAAAGACAGCGTTATCTCGTGTACAATTCCGAATCAATTTAAAACCGATCAATACCTCAAACAATTCGTTTCAATTAGCGAAATTAACCCAAAATTCTTCCAATATAGAAACATAAGTCAATCGACATTGTTAGGACAATTTGACACCTATTTAACCAAGTATTTTAAAGTTCACTCAAACCAATTTAATCGGAGCACATGTTGTGAAATTAGAGCTGGTATAATTTCAAAATTTCTATACGAAGAATTCAATTGGAAAACTGCTAAAATGTTTTTTCATGGGCAATTAAAATGGAGTGAAAAAAACAACCAGTACGAATGGTCCAATCATGTTGTTAATGTGCTGCCTTTAAACAATAAAAATTCACCAACTTTAATGGTGTTCGACCCACTATCTACCTATCCTTTTGTTAAACTGGATGACTACATAGATGCTCTCATTGCTAATGGTTCCATCATTCAACATTCATGCTTAGTAAATGATGACATTTTAAGTATAAATTTCAGTTCTAACAAGGGTTTAACCGACATTGATTACGCCAATTCCACTTTGTTGTTTAATAATAATTTAAATTCTATACCTTAATATTGAGTAATTTTATTACTTTCGAAAGGTTATGAAACGAATAGTTTTAGGTGTTTTATTAACCATTTCTGTAAGTGTACTTGTACTTATTCTCAAGGATAATTCTTTAAGTCATTCAAACAATGCCTCTTCTTTTTTTGAATCTGAAAAAAGTGAAAACAAAGAAGCTGATGCAATGGCTCGTTTGGCATCTGAAGACTATTACAGAACTATTCTTGCAGACCCAGCAACAGGCAAAATTCCTAAAAATATCAGAGCTTTAGAATTGGCATTTGCTGCTCAATTGCCAATAAATGCAGACGCTAAAAGAGAAGATATTTGGAAAGCACGCGGACCAAACAATCTAGGTGGTAGAACCCGAGCGTTTGGTGTAAACATCAACAACAACAAAGAATGTTTAGCAGGTTCAGCTACCGGGGGAATCTTCAAATCTATTGATGGTGGAAACAATTGGTACAAGACCGATTGCCCAGTAAATGCAATAACTTGCTTGATTCAGGACAAACGTCCAGGTAAATCCAACAATTGGTATGCTGGTACTGGTGAATTAACTGGTAGCAGCGGTAGTGCAGGTGGTGCATATTACTACGGTGCAGGTATTTTAAAAAGTACTGATAATGGAGAAACATGGACTCAAATTGCTTCTACAGTAGGACCATCAACCACCAATTTTGATAGTGATTTTGATGGCGTTTGGAACATTGCTATTGACAACTCCAATCTCAATCAAGATGAGTTATATGCAGCTGTATACAGTGGTATTTATAAGTCTACAGATGGTGGATTGACATGGAAAAAGAAAAGGGCAGGCGCATTAGGCTCATATTCATATTACACCGACGTTGCATTAACTACTGATGGGACTGTTTACGCTACACTTAGCGATGAAAGCACACACAAAGGAATTTGGAGGAGCCCTGATGGTGAAACATGGACCTCATTAACTCCTGTTGGGTTTCCTAGTACTTATGGCAGAATGGCAATAGGTATTGCTCCATCAGATGAAAAACAAATTTGGATAGTAGCAGCCGAAACCAACAACTTTGGTCATGTAAGCACAAATTTTCAAGGTGTAAAAGAGTGGAATAGCTTATGGAAGTACGACTATATCTCTGGAACTGGGGCAGGTGCCGAAGGACGATGGTCGAATCGCAGCAACAATCTTCCAGAAAAAGGTGGCGATTTTGGATATTTTAGTACTCAAGGTGGTTACGATTTATATGTCAAAGTACACCCAACAGATACAAGTATGGTCTTTATTGGTGCTACTAATTTATGGAGAAGTAAAGACGCTTATAGAACTACCAACTCCACCGACTGGATTGGGGGATACGGCGTCAATACTGTTAGACCAGATTTTAAAATGTATCCAAATCATCATCCTGATCAACACTATCTGTTTTTCATGAAAGACAATCCAAATAATGCCTATAGCACACATGATGGTGGTATAAGTTTTACTACTGATATTACTGCCAACAATGTTAATTGGGACGCTAAAAACAATAATTATATCACTTCACAATTTTACTCTGTTGCTGTAGATAAAAATACAAATCTTAGTCAATTGGTAATTGGTGGATTGCAAGACAATGGTACCCACTTTGTCAACCAATATGGAATGAGTTCATGGCATATGTCATTAAGTTCTGATGGATCATTTTGCTTTGTTAAAAGTGGTGGCAATGAAATATATGCAAGTACCCAACAAGGTAGAATTATGCACTTAGAGGTTGATAATATAGGCAGACCTTTAAAATATGCTCGAATAGATCCTTATCCATTAAATAGGAACAATTACGATTTTATCAATCCTTTTGCTTTTGATCCAAACAATCAAAAAAGACTTTTTATACCAGCAAAAAGACAACTTTTTAGAAATTCTGATGTAGAAGCAAAAGCCTTACAAACACAATATGATTCGTTTAGATGGGATACCCCTTTGTGGCAAGAACTGACAAAATGTGTACCACCAGCATCACACGAATTTTCTGCAATAGTGGTGTCAAAATCAAATCCAAACACACTTTACTACGCAACAGATAAAGGAAGGCTTTACAAAGTAAACAGAGCAGATACCGGTCAGCCATCACCTAAAGACATCACTGGTTCGAATTTCAGCAGTGGTAATATCAGTTGCATTTCGCTTGACCCACTGGATAGCAACAGAATTACAGTCGTATTCTCCAATTATAGCGTCATCAGTGTATTTCATTCAACAAATGGAGGGAATTCTTGGGTCAACATTTCAGGAAATTTAGAACAAAATGCGAATGGTTCTGGCAACGGACCAAGCTGTAGATGGGCTGCAGTAATGCCCCTATCTAACGGCAAACGTACCTGGTTTGTTGGTACTAGTGTTGGTTTGTTTGCAACTGATAGTTTAGCTGGTATAAACACGGTTTGGATCAAACAATCTCCAAATGGCATTGGCAATAATATCGTCACCATGATAGATACTCGTCCTGGCGACTATTATATTGCCGTCGCAACCCATGGAAACGGCATGTATTCAGCCAATATAGCCAGTGCTTGGCAAATCACTTCAAACCGTGCAATTGAAAAAAATACATTTGCAGTATATCCAAATCCAGTAACTGACAATACTCTATTGCTTCAACCTAAGTCATCTTTAAGTTCAAGCTATACCATACAGTTGTTCAACATCCTTGGGGTAGAGTATAGTTCAGGCATTCAAAGTATAAGCAATCAAGGATCGGCATTGAAAATCCAACTCAATCAAATTCCGGCAGGACAATACTTTGTAGTCTTGAAAGATGGTTCACAGAAAATGGTTAAAAAAATCATAGTTCAATAGTTATAAAATCCATCTATAACTAATTGAAATAAAATTCTAATAATCTCGATTAGATTAACGAATTTCGCGGGGCATTAATGAGTGTACTTTATAAATATTTGATGAAACAATGGCCAATATTGTTATTGGCTTTATTTCTTGCGGCGATTAATCAATCTTTTTCACTGTTAGATCCTCAAATTACTGGTCGGATTGTTGACGAATTAATTGTTAAAAAAGACACTTTAACTCAAGAACAATTTTTAAGTCATGCTCTGTATTTGATAGGCTTATCCATTGGTGTTACAATGGTTTCGCGCATAGCTAAAAACTTCCAAGACTATTACACAAATGTGGTTGTTTTAAAGCTTGGAGCACAAATCTTTACTGATGGATTGAAACATTCACTTGAGTTGCCTTATCAATTATTCGAAGATCAAAGAAGCGGAGAAACTCTCTCAATTCTTGAAAAAGTAAGGACAGATTCTGAACGTCTAATCACTGCTTTTATTGGTATTGTATTTACCTCTATTGTAGGTATTGTTTTCGTTATGATTTTTACTTTCAGCATCAGTTTTAAAGTTGCTATTGTATATGTGGGCTCTATCATTGTTATTGGTTTAATTAGTTCTTTATTGAGCAAGAAAATAAAAATCATGCAAAAGAACATTGTTAAAGAAACAACGTCTTTAGCAGGCAGCACTACAGAGAGTTTAAGAAATATTGAATTGGTAAAAAGTTTAGGCTTGGCTAATCAAGAAATAGACCGATTAAACAAAACGACTTATAAAATTCTTGGTCTCGAACTTAAAAAAGTAAAATACATTCGAAGCCTTAATTTCTTGCAAGGCACAACGGTGCAATTTACGAGAAGTGTTATGATTGTGGTGTTGCTGTATTTGATTTTCCAAGATGTTATTTCTCCTGGTAATTACTTTACTTTCTTGTTTTATTCATTCTTCTTGTTTAATCCTTTACAAGAACTTGGTAACATCATTCTAATCCATAGAGAAGCCGAAGTATCACTTGAAAATTTCCATAAATTAATCAATACGCCAATCGACTATAAGCCTGAAAAACCAAAGATGCTTAAATCTTTGAACCATTTTGAATTTAGCCATGTATCGTTCAAACATAAAAGTGCGAATACCCATGCCTTACAAGATGTTAGTTTTAAAGTAAACAAAGGCGAAACCATTGCTTTCGTTGGTCCTTCTGGTTCTGGAAAAACTACTTTGGTGAAATTATTGGTTGGTTTGTACCAACCTCAATCTGGTAACATCTTATATGAAGATATAGATGCAAAAGAAATCAATCTTGATGAATTGCGCGAGAAGATTGGCTTTGTTACTCAAGACACTCAATTGTTTTCTGGAACGATAAAAGAAAATATGTTGTTTGTTAACCCTAGTGCTACAGATGAACAAATTATTGATGCCTTGCACAAAGCCAGTTGCCATACTTTATTAAATAGAGTTGAAAATGGCATTAACTCGGTAATTGGAGAAGGCGGTGTTAAAGTTAGTGGTGGTGAAAAACAACGTCTATCTATTGCGCGAGCTTTACTAAGAAATCCTGATTTATTGGTATTTGATGAAGCTACTTCAGCTTTAGATAGCTTAACTGAAGAAGATATTACTCAAACCATTAAAGACTTAAACAAAGACAATTCTGCAATAACAATTTTAATAGCACATAGATTGAGTACCATCATGCACGCCAATAAAATATTTGTTCTAGAACAAGGTAAAATCATTGAAAGTGGCAAGCATGAAGAGCTACTGACAGAAAAAGGACTTTATTATGCAATGTGGCGTCAACAAATTGGCGAACGTAAATCGTAATTCTGTCGAAATATTCTTGTGATTGTTTGTGTTAAGCCCATACTTTTGCAAGTATGAAATATCTGGCAATTATCTCTGGAACCGCTGTATCGCTATTGCTATACAGTTTTTCTAAACCTACAGTGAATAAAATTCCTAAAATGAAATACCCAAAAACAGAAGTTGCTTCTGTCAATGATACCTTTTTTGGTCAAGTAATTAATGACCCATACCGTTGGTTAGAAGATGATAGAAGTCCTAAAACCAAAGCTTGGATCGCCTCTCAGAATGATATTACCAACGATTTTCTTGCTAAAATTCCATATAGAGAAACACTAAGAAAAAAGTTAGAAGATATTTGGAACTATGAGCGTTATAGCGCACCATTTAAAGAAGGTAATTATACCTACTTTTACAAGAACAATGGATTACAAAATCAGAGCATACTATATCGCGAAAAAGACCATTCTGATGCAGAAGTATTCTTAGACCCAAATACATTCTCAAAAGATGGTACTACTTCACTTTCTGGCGTACATTTCAGTCATGATGGCTCTTTAATGGCCTACCAAATTAGCGAAGGTGGTAGCGATTGGAGAAAAGTAATCGTGATGAATGCTAATACCAAAGAGATTATTGAGGATACATTAAAAGACATTAAATTCAGCGGTATCGCTTGGAAAGGCAATGAAGGGTTCTATTACAGCAGTTATGATAAGCCAAAAAATGCCAGTGAATTATCTGCTAAAACAGACCAACACAAATTGTATTACCACAAATTGGGTCAAAAACAATCTGAAGATCAATTGATTTTTGGAGGAGCTAAAACTCCAAGAAGATATGTTGGTGGAGGTATCACAGAAGATCAAAACTTTTTAATCATCACGGCTGCTACTTCTACCAATGGCAATGAGCTATACATTCAAGACTTAAGACAAGCCAATTCTAAAATTATTCCAGTAGTCTTGAATTTTGATCACAACCATGACGTTGTACATTCTGAAGGTGATTTCATCTACATCCTATCTGACTACAAAGCACCAAATATGCGTTTGGTAAAAATGGACATCAAACAACCTGATCCAGAATTGTGGGTTGATGTTATTCCTGAAACTACAATGCCTTTAAGTGTCTCAACTGGTGGAGGAAAATTGTTTGCATCCTATTTAAAAGATGCGTGTACCCAATTGTTGCAATACTCTTTGGATGGTAAATTAGAAAAAGAAATTACTTTGCCTGGAAAAGGCTCAGCAAGTGGCTTAGGTGGGAAATGGGAAGACAATACATTGTATTATTCTTTTACAAGTTACATTTATCCTCCAACTATTTTCAAGTTTGATATCGCCACTGGTGTGTCTTCTGTTTATAAAAAATCTGGTGTCAAATTCAATCCTGAGAATTATGAATCAACCCAAGTATTTTATAACAGCAGCGATGGAACCAGAGTACCAATGATGATTACCCACAAAAAAGGCATTTCATTAAATGGTATGAATCCAACTATGTTATATGGATATGGTGGCTTCAATATTAGTTTAACCCCATCATTTAGCACGGCATTAGTGGCATGGTTAGATGCAGGTGGTGTATACGCAGTTCCTAATTTAAGAGGCGGTGGCGAATATGGTAAAGATTGGCATGACGCTGGTATAAAAACCCAAAAACAAAATGTGTTCAATGACTTTATTTCAGCTGCCGAATATTTGATAAGCAGTAAATATACCTCTTCTCAATTTTTAGCAATTTCTGGTGGTTCTAATGGAGGATTATTGGTAGGTGCATGTATGACTCAAAGGCCGGATTTATTTAAAGTTGCTTTGCCGGCTGTTGGTGTTTTAGACATGTTGAGATACCACAAATTTACTGCTGGTGCAGGTTGGGCTTACGATTACGGTACCGCTGAAGATTCACCTGAAATGTTGAAGTATTTGCTATCGTACTCACCATACCACAACTTAAAGAAAGATATGAATTACCCAGCTACAATGGTTACCACTGGCGATCATGATGATAGGGTTGTACCTGCGCATTCATTCAAATTTGCAGCAAAGTTACAATCCGTAAACGATGGACCGAATCCTACCTTGATTCGCATTGAAACAAAAGCCGGACACGGTGCTGGAAAACCAACATCAATGGTAATTCAAGAATATGCAGATAGATTTGCTTTTGCCCTATTCAACATGGGCATCACCGAATTGAAAATGTGATTATCTTCTTACAACAATTTTATATTTGGCAATACTGCCCCCATTATACGTAAGACTAACATAATACAATCCCTCTTTTAAACTTTCAATGTTAACTGAGAATATTGCGCTGCTTATGTTTTTAAACTGAAGAAGTTCTTGACCATAGATATTACAAATGCTTAATTCTGCATTTTCTATATCTCCGCCAAGTTCAACATTAAGAATATTTGAAGCTGGATTTGGCGAACACTTTAAGGTTGCATTTACTGCTTTTCCTTTTGTTGTCTGGTCTTTATCATCATCATGTTTGTTTAAATTTAATGATGATGCACCTAGACTTAAGGCTGCGAAGCAAAGTGAGAATGTCACTAATTTTTTAGCATAGTTCATAAGCAGTTTAAATTTCATGTTTATTCAAACTTAGGAAATTTAATTAATAAAACTATGATAAATATATTCGTCTAATTATAAATTATTGATTTTCAATCAATAATTTATTTTATCTTCAATAAGCTTTTGCAAATAAAACTCTTTGCGTTGAAGGATTACCAGTTAAAACACAATTTCCAGATTCTTGAGCATTATTTAGTGGAACACATCTAATTGTAGCTTTTGTCATTTCTTTAATTTTCTCTTCCGTTTCACCTGTACCATCCCAATGTGCAGAAACAAATCCGCCTTTGTCTAATGCAGCAACAAATTCATCCCAAGTATTAACTTGATGAATGTTATCGTTTCTGAACTTCAAAGCTCTTTCGTAAATGTCAGATTGTATCACTTCAAGTAAATTCTTGACATGATGATCTATTCCTTCTAATGAAACCACTGATTTTTCTTTGGTGTCGCGTCTTGCAAGTTCAACAGTTCCGTTGTCTAGATCTCTCGGACCAATACCTATTCTCAATGGAACGCCTTTCAGTTCCCATTCAGCAAACTTATAACCTGGCTTATGTGTATCTCTGTTATCGAATTTAACGCTGATATCAAGTACTTCCAATTGTTTTTTTATTGCATTTGCGGCAGCTGAGACTTTTTCAAACTCCTCATCGGTTCTGTATATCGGCACTATCACAACTTGGATTGGAGCCAATTTTGGAGGCAATACCAATCCTTCATCATCACTATGAGCCATTACTAAAGCTCCCATCAAACGCGTTGATACGCCCCAACTGGTAGCCCAAACATATTCTAGTTTGCCCTCTTTGCTTTGGAATTTAACATCAAAAGCTTTCGCAAAATTTTGTCCCAAGAAATGTGAAGTTCCCATTTGCAAAGCTTTACCATCTTGCATCAAACCTTCTATACAGTATGTTTCTACTGCTCCTGCAAACCTTTCATTTTCTGTTTTAATACCTTTTATCACTGGCACTGCCAAAAAGTTTTCTGAAAACTCAGTATACACATCCAACATTTGCTTGGTTTCGGTTACGGCTTCTTCTGCAGTAGAGTGTGCGGTATGACCTTCTTGCCACAAGAATTCAGAGGTTCTTAAAAACAATCTTGTGCGCATTTCCCAACGCATAACATTGGCCCATTGGTTAACTAATATTGGTAAATCTCTATAACTTTGAATCCAGCCTTTGTACGTATTCCAAATTATGGCCTCAGAAGTTGGACGAATAATTAACTCTTCTTCTAACTTGGCCTCTGGGTCAACAATGATTTTTCTATTATCATCAACTTTCAATCGATAATGCGTAACAACGGCACATTCTTTAGCGAATCCTTCAGCATTTTTCTCTTCTTTTTCAAAGAAAGACTTAGGTATTAAAAGCGGGAAATACGCGTTAACGTGACCAGTTTGCTTAAACATCTTATCTAATTGAGCTTGCATCTTTTCCCAGATTGCATACCCATAAGGTTTGATTACCATACAACCTTTTACGTCAGCATGCTCAGCCAAATCAGCATTTTTTACCAAATTGTTGTACCATTCACTGTAATTTTCGCTCCTTTTTACCTTCTCAAATGCCATATTGTTTTATTGGAATATTTTTTGTAGTTTTGATAGTGCAAAAGTATTTATAAAATGCCTATGCGCGCAAAAAAAATATAACTAATGAAACAATTAATTCTTTTCTCGACATTTTTGGTTGTTTTAGGCTCTTGTACTTCTCAAAAACAAGCCTCAACAAAAGTTGGTAGAAGTGACGATGTTTACTTCACAGCAAATGATACCAGAAAAAAGGCCGAAGTTCCTTATAAAACTCAATACAGATCTTATACCGAAAATAGTTTGCAAAATGGTCAACAAACTGAAAGTAATGCAGGCAATTATACAACGTCCTATTCAAACAGATTGAGGTATTTTGGAACATCAAGACGCTATTATTATGATGCTTATCGACCATCTTTATATTCAGCAGCCTATTTTAATTCAGGTTGGAATATTGGTTTGAATTATGTCAATCCGATGTATGGTTATATGAGTGGTTATAACAGCCCATTTTCTCCTTATTACGGTTATAATATGCCATTTTATGACCCATTTTTTTCTTATGGTTGGGGTAATTCTTGGATGAATGGTTATTACCCTTCATACTATTACAATCCATATTTTTACAATCCATGTTCAATAAGATATGGTTATGGGTATGGTTACTACAATCCTAACTACAACAATTACTATTATTATAAAAACAATAATAATAACTACAACAACACCAATACCAACTCTAATAGTTATAGAAGAACTGGATCATCTAACAATGTTCCATCTTCTAATACTGTAACCACCCAACCGCAAAACAGTTCTCAAAACTCAGGTGGCAACAAAGGTGGCTCTTGGTATGGAAGTGGTAGCAGCGATAGAGGTGGTTCTGGTACTAGTTCTGGTTCTGGTTCACGCACAGGTAGTGGTAGTTCTGGTGGCAGTGGTGACCGTAGTTCAGGTGGCTCAGGAGGAAGCACTAGAAGAAGATAGTTTATGAAATTTAAACATGTCTTACTCTCGGCATTTTGTATTTACTCACTTAACGAAATACAAGCCCAAAATGAAGCAGATGCCATTCGATATTCATTTCAAAGTATAGGAAGTACAGCCCGCTCATATGGGATAGCTGGTGCTTTTGGTTCAATAGGTGCTGATTTGTCTTGCGCTTCAATAAATCCAGCAGGTATGGCCAGATTTAGAACCTCTCAATTTGGATTAAGTACTTCGTTTTACAACAATAAAAACAATGCTCAATACATTGGAAAAGAATTAAGTGATAAAGCCTTTAATTTTAATCTTCCAAACCTTGGTTTTGCTTTTGTAATTCCAGGTGAAGATTATGAAAATAAAAAGCCTGAAGGATTTGTGAGTTTTACTCTTGGATTTAATGTCAACCGCTTGAACAACCTACACAGTAGAACAGTTTACAATGGCATTAATTCTTCTTCTAGTATTACTCAAAATTGGGCAGATAGAGCCAATGAAACTGGCAATGTCCCTATAGATTTTAGTAGATATTCTCTTGAACATTTGGCTTATTCCACTTGGGCCATTGATAAGGATACTTTAAGTTCAACACCTAGATATATTTCAGCTTATGGAAAAAATGCCCCAATAAAAGTTGATCAATTGGGTAGCTTGATTACCAAAGGCGCATTAAACGATTACAATGTAAGTTTTGCAGGAAACTATCAGCATAAGTTTTTGTTTGGTTTATCGTTAGGCGCTAAATCGGTAAGATATATCAGCAACAGTAATTTCAAAGAAGTGGATGTGAGAAATTCGCCTGTTAAAGATATTAAATCAGTTGAATTAAGTGAGTATGTTAAAACATCTGGTATTGGACTAAATGCCAAACTCGGTTTGAATTATTCGCCAAATGAATTTGTTAGAATTGGTTATGCTTTTCATTCGCCAACAGTATTTAATCTTAAAGATTCATACAATTATACGATGACAACCGTGTTTGATAATAATGCCCGTGACCCTTTTGACAGTATGAGAATCGGACAAAGGAAAGCAACACCAGGAGCCATTTACAAATACAAAATTACTACTCCTGCAAGAAACGTTTTCAGCTTTGCCTTGGTTGATAAAAACATCGGATTTCTCTCATTGGATTTAGAAAGTGTTAATTATACCACTGCCAACTTAAGTCCGACAAAAGAAAATGCCGCAGATTACGCCTTTAGCAAAGAAAATCTAAACATTAAAAGCTTGTTAAATTCAAGCGTTATCAATTTGCGACTAGGTGGAGAATACATCTATGACAATTACCGCTTTAGAGCTGGGTATGCGCGTTATCCTAGTCCGTATAAAAACAACGCTGTACCCTATGTAAAGAACTTAGTCAATAATATGTATACTCTTGGGTTTGGTATTAAGACCAAGGCTTATGCGGTTGACTTTGCATTTATAAGCAGCAAAAGTGCTGGTTATATCGTACCTTATCAATTGGATCCTAACAATCCTGACAACGGTTCATCTTACGCTGTAACAAACAATTTTAGAACTACAAATTTTGTTGTTTCAGCTGCTATTCCAATCAATTAAAACTTGTCAATATTGATAGAAAGTTGGATAGGCTAATAGGTCCGTAAAACCAATTATTACATTATTTTTTGTACCTTTGCAAACTCCATGCAGCCAACAGATAAATACGCAGAAAGAGGCGTTTCTTCTCAAAAGGAAGACGTTCACAAAGCCATTGCAAATATTGATAAAGGTTTATTTCCTCAGGCATTTTGCAAAGTCATTCCAGATATACTTGGTCAGGATAACGATTATTGTAACGTCATTCATGCAGATGGAGCCGGCACCAAAAGTAGTCTAGCGTATTTGTATTGGAAAGAAACAGGTGATATTTCTGTTTGGAGAGGTATTGCTCAAGATGCCATCGTGATGAATATTGATGATTTACTTTGTATTGGCATCACTGACAACTTTTTATTATCTAGCACAATTGGTAGAAATAAAAAACGCATACCTGGAGAAGTAATCGCTGAAATTATTAATGGTACTGAAGAATTTATAGAGAGTTTAAAACCATTCGGCGTTAACATCATCAGTGGTGGTGGCGAAACTGCAGATGTAGGTGATTTGGTAAAGACTGTTATTGTTGATTCTACTGTTACTGCAAGAGCAAAACGATCAGATATCATTTCTAATCATACCATTAAAGCTGGCGATGTCATTGTCGCTTTTGCAAGTGATGGACAAGCTACTTACGAAAAAATGTATAATGGCGGCATGGGAAGCAATGGCTTAACCAGTGCTAGACATGATGTGTTTTCATCTATATACAGAGAAAAATACCCTGAAACTTTTGATGATTTACTTAGCCACGATTTGGCTTATACAGGCGCTTTGAAAGTTACGGATGCTGTTGCTGGAATTCCTTTAAATGCTGGACAAATGGTTTTATCTCCAACACGCACGTATGCCCCTTTGGTAAAAGCTATTTTAGCAGAACACAGAGCTGATATTCATGGCATGATTCATTGTACTGGTGGTGCACAAACCAAAATCATGCACTTTGTTAAAGACCCATTGCACATCATAAAAGATAATTTGTTTGAAACACCTGTATTGTTCAAGACCATACAAGAACAAAGTCAAACTGCTTGGGAAGAGATGTACAAAGTCTTTAATATGGGGCATCGTTTGGAGCTGTATGTTTCAGAACAAACAGCTGAAAACTTGATGAAAATAGCATCTCAATTCAACATCGCATCTAAAATTATTGGAAGAGTTGAAAGTGCTGCTAAAAAGCAGTTGACCATACAAAGTTCATTTGGCACTTTTACATACTAATCTATTTATTTGCTAATTATCAGTAGTTTAAGTATTATAAATCCAAACTTTTTCTGCAATAATTTGTTCATATAGTTTTAATTTTGCAAACCTTTAATTACAATGTTTAAAAATTTTCTTCTGTTTCTTTTCATGTTGCCTTTGATATTGTTAGGTCAATCTCAAGATACCACTGAAAAGCATTTAAAAAACATCAAACAATTAACTTTTGGCGGTGATAATGCTGAAGCGTATTTTAGTTTTGATGGAAAATACATCAGTTTTCAAACCAATAATCCAAAATGGGGCTTAAAATGTGATCAAATTTACTCAATGCACATCAAAAGAGCTACCAAGCAAATGCAAGCTTATAAAGCGCAATTAATCAGCACAGGAAAAGGAAGAACAACTTGTTCTTATTACATGCCTGGTGATAAATCAATACTATTTGCAAGTACGCATCACCACATGGATACTTGTCCTGCTGCTATACCTTACAATCCTAAAGCAAAATACTTATGGCCAATCTATCCTGAATTCGATATTTTCGTTTCTGATTTGACTGGCAAAGTTCAAAAGCAACTGACAGACACTTGGGGTTATGATGCTGAAGCTACTGTAAGTCCGAAAGGCGATAAAATAGTTTTTACAAGCACAAGAAGTGGCGATTTAGAACTGTGGTTAATGAACATTGATGGAACCGGATTAAAACAAATCACATTTGGTTTGGGATATGATGGAGGTGCTTTTTTCTCACCTGATGGAAAACAGTTGGTTTTTAGAGCTTCTAGACCAAAAACTGAAGAAGACATCAAAGAATACAAAGATTTACTTGCTCAAGGCTTGGTAGCCCCTACAAATATGGAAATTTATGTGGTTGATACCAATGGGCAAAACTTAAAACAAGTTACAAGTCTCGGAAAAGCCAATTGGGCACCATACTTCCATCCTTCAGGTAAGAAAATAATTTTTTCTAGTAACCATGCTTCACCTAGAGGATATGCTTTTCAATTGTATATGATTGACATTGATGGCAACAATTTAACCAAGATTTCTCATAAGAGTAACTTCAACGCATTCCCTATGTTCAGTCCTGATGGTAAGAAGTTGATTTGGAGTAGCAATAGAAATAATGGTGGAACAAGAGACACCAACTTGTTTATTGCAGATTGGATAGATTAATTCTGATTCGAAAAGAATATCAGAATTAGAATGCCTATGATTATTCTGTACCAGGCAAATGGTTTAAAACCATACTTATTTAAAAACCCTACAAATGATTTAATCGCTATTAAAGCAACTATAAATGCTACGAGATTACCTACTAAAAATACAATAAGATTATCGTTATTAGCAGTTATCATTCCAATGCCTTTCATCTCTGTTCCATTGTAATTCCAATCTTTTAAAAAGACAGAATATGCCGTTACGGCAAGCATAGTAGGTACAGCTAAAAAGAATGAGAATTCAGCTGCAGTAGTTCTATTGAGTTTTTGTTGTAACCCTCCAATGATAGAAGCGGCCGAACGACTTACACCTGGCATCATTGCCAAACATTGCCAAAAACCAATTGTTACTGCAGATTTTATAGTGATGTCTTTTTCATCTGTAACAGTGTGTTGAGTAAAAAACTTCTCTATAAACAATAATATAATACCTCCAAGCACCATCACAATAGCGATGGGAACGGGTTTTTCTAAAACTGATTCAATGGCATCATCAAACAAATAGCCCAAAACCAACGCGGGCACAACTGCAAAAGCTAGTTTGATATAAAATTGAAAATTGGTAAAGTTGAAGAATTTTTTCCAATAGGCTACAACTACTGCTAGTATGGCGCCAAATTGTATAGAAACTTGAAACATTTTTACAAATTCGTCTTTTTCGTTACCAAAAAAGCTGCTAGTAAAAATCATGTGAGCAGTAGAAGATACAGGCAAATATTCTGTAAGACCTTCTACTATGGCTACAATTATTGATTCGAGAAGATTCACCTAAGAATTATTGATTGTCCTCTGATTTCGGAGTATACAAAATAGAGAATACGCCAAGCGCAAATCCAAGTAGAACAATGATAGGAGCTACAGTAATTTTCATTGGATCGTCGAATGGCTTGTCTTTACCCATGCCCATGACAATAAAACCAAGCACTATAACTGCTAGGCTAGCGGCTAACAATACATAGTTTTGTTTTTTAAACACCATGAAATTGTTTACTACTTTCTTTTCTACTGTTTTAACGTTTTTATTTTTTTGTGGAGCTGCCATATAAGTTCTTAGTAAAGCTGGTCTATTTTTAATCTTAAATATCTTTTCGTTGAGAAGTATACACTTATTAACGAAATAACTATCGCCAAAACTAATAAAAATCCAGCTAATAGTAAATACTTAGTTAAAAATAATTGCCAATTATTTTGATTAAGATACGATTCTGACAGATAAACAACACCAAACAGCATAGAAACTGAGATTGCTGCTGAAACCAATGCGTAAATCAAATACATGCCCAAAAATGGTCGAATAATGAACCAATCTGAAGCGCCTACATATTGCATACTCTTGATCAAAAATCTTCTTGCAAACATGTTGATACGCACTGTGCTGTTGATTAAAGCCAAACTAATCAACAACAATATTGCAGCCAAAGACAACAAAATATACTCAACCGTTCTGAAGTTTTTATTGATTTGTGTTAGAATGTTTTTACCCAAATCATCTTTAGCATAGCTAACATCGTCAACAAAAGGCATCTTGCGCAGCTGACTTTCTATCAATTCCATTTTGCCATCAACCGTAAATTCTGGCTTAATATTGATTTTAAGTGCATGCGGGTATGGATTGTAACCCAATGTCTTAATGAAATCATTGCCGGTCTGACTGATTTCTTTCTTTGCTTCAATGTCTTTATCAATAAACTCCGTGCTATTGACAAAAGGATTGACTTTAATGAGTTTTTCAGTATGTTTTGCATCTTCAATGTTTGTAGTATCGGTGTAGTACACAAATACTTCAAAATTGCCTTGATAGAAATCTTCTAAATGTTTGGCATAAATAGAAATGATGCCTAACAAACCAACAATAAAAAGCACCAAAGACATACTGATGATGGTTGGCCAAAAAGAGGTTCGTTTCTTATAATTTTTTTCTGGATTCAATGTGTTATAGGTTTAGACAGCAACTGGTGCTTTAATGGCAGGATGTGGGTCGTAGTTTTCTAATTTGAAATCTTCAAATGTAAAATCGAACAATGAAGTCACTTCAGGATTTATTTTCATAGTTGGGTATTGCTTTGGCTCTCTGCTCAGTTGCAATTCAACCTGTTCGAAGTGGTTGGTGTATATATGTGAATCTCCAAATGTGTGTACAAAATCTCCATATTGTAATCCTGTAACTTGTGCTAGCATCATTGTAAGCAAGGCATAAGAAGCGATGTTAAATGGAACACCTAAAAAAATATCTGCGCTTCTTTGATATAGTTGACAAGATAATTTGCCGTCTGCTACGTAAAATTGAAATAGACAATGACAAGGAGCTAAAGCCATTTGCGGTAAATCAGCAGGATTCCATGCCGAAACTATCATTCTTCTGCTATCTGGATTCTTTTTAATGGTTTCAATAACTTCCGTTATTTGGTCTATCACTCTACCATCAGAACATGCCCAAGAGCGCCATTGTTTCCCATAAACTGGACCTAAATTACCGTTTTCATCAGCCCATTCATCCCAAATTGATACACCATTCTCTTTCAAATAGGCAATGTTGGTATCTCCTTTCAAAAACCAAAGCAATTCGTGAATTATAGACTTAAGATGTACTTTTTTTGTGGTTACCAATGGAAAACCTTTGTTCAAATCGAATCTCATCTGATACCCAAATACACTCTTAGTCCCAGTGCCAGTTCTGTCACTTTTTAGGGACCCATTTTTATAGACATGCTCTAGGAAAATTTCATATTCGTTCGACATGTTTCAAAATTATACATTTTAAAGCGAATCAAATGAACATATTTTTAACGGTTATCAAGAATATAATACGCAAAAAGCCGAGATAATTACCTCGGCTTTTCAATACTGTTCTCAACTTTATTACCACATTTGGGTTTTATAAGTCTCTGCTGATGACGTACCCACTTTTTGACAGCTCATCTCATTATCAGTGTTCCAGTAGAACTTCCAATATGTTTTGAAACCACCACTGCTAGTTACAATTTCCATTGTATCAGAGCTGTTTTTCCATTTCCATGTACCAGTGTTTGAATACACACCGTTTGATTTGAAAATGTGAATGGTTGCGCCACCTTTACTGTACCAATCTTTGTTGTTGGTTAAAGTAGCTTTGTTAAGCGATTGTGAACTTGAAGTGTCGTCTTTTTTACAAGAGCCTAATGTTAATGTAATGAATGCAATAAATGTTAGAGTTAAAAATTTGTTCATATGGAAAATTTATATTGTGAAGGTCAAAAATATAAGATTCTTTTTGACAATTCAAACAATGTTAAAACTTTCCTCTAATGTGTTGATTTCTTATTTCTTACCAAGCTTTGTCTTTGAAGGTCATAGTTACTTTCTGATCTATTCTCATAGCGCTGCACTCTGTTTCTGTATTCCAGAAAAATTTCCAGTATACTGCCGGAAAGCCAGATTGTGTCACTATCTGCATTGTGTCACTTGTGCCAACCCAAGCCCATGAGCCACTGCTTGCATAGGCGCCGCCTGCTTTGAAATCATGAATAACCGAACTGCCCTCACTATACCATTTCTTTGGTGTCAGTGTTGATTTGTTAAGGGTTTTTGTTGGTGTGGTTGTGGTGGTCGAAGGTGTTTCTTCTTTTTTACATGAACTAATAACTAAAATAAGAAGCAATACAAGACCACTAATTTTAATTGTAATTGTAGGTTTCATATGCTAAAATTTATAATGTTTTAACAATAGTAGCTTTTTTAAATTTAAAAAATGAAAATATTAGACGAATGACTTACTTTCTGAAGATTTTTTACCAAAAAATGAAGATAAATAAACAATAAAATTACAAAAAATCTGTTACTCATTGAAACCAATGAAATATGTTGTATCATTTATTGTTCTTTGTGTTTGTATTGCTCTATGCTTTGGTAAAAACAATGCTATTTTTTCCAAGTTATCAATTGCCAATTCGCATAAAGACAGCACAATATACAAAGAGAAATATGCTTCAAAAATAAAACAGGCAAAGCAGTATGTTAAACTCAAACAGTTTGATACCACTATTGCCCTATTCATCAATTACCAGATACATTCAGGCAAAAAAAGAGCTTTTCTTATTGACTTAATTCAACAAAAAGCTATTGATAGTTTTGTAGTAAGTCATGGTTGTGGCGATTCGCCTTGGGGCAGCGACCAATCAAAAACATCTCCCAAATTTAGCAACCTTCCAGAAAGTCATTGCTCATCGTTGGGTAAATTTAAAATCACCCAAAGAGGGTATAGCAACTGGGGCATCAATGTCAAATACAATTTAATTGGTATGGAGAGCACTAACAATAATGCACTTAAGCGACTTATAGTGCTTCATGGTTGGGATGATGTTCCTAATTCTGAAACCTATCCAAATGGCGCTCCAGAAGGATGGGGTTGTCCGGCTTTCTCAAATTTAGCCATGACCAAATTGGATTCTTTCTTTAAATCTAAGTCCAAGCCAGTTCTCCTTTGGTCGTACTAAACTCTAATAACCTCATTTTCAATTTCAAATCATAGTCACAGTAAAGATTTAAAAAAAAATTTAAATCTCGTGTAACTATATCTTTGCCTAAGTCGTTTAACCGATATCAGATGACTGAAAAAGAGTATAACACATCAGTTGATTTGCATGCCAAACCGTTGTTTAGATTTATTTATAAAAATCTAAATGTAAAAGAGGATGCAGAAAACATTGTGCAAGATACTTTTGAAAGCCTCTGGTTGAACATTAAAAAAGTAGATTTTGACAAATGTAAATCATGGTTATTTACAACAGCATATCGAAAAATGATAGATGGAATTAGAAGAGAAAAGAAGATGGTGGAAATGCCCGAATTTCATAAAGAAAAAGGAAGAGAAGCTGCGCAACCCGACTTAAAAAGCATCCTTAATTCTGCAATCGACAAATTACCAGATATGCAAAAAACTGTCATTTTACTTAGAGATTACGAAGGATATGATTACGCTGAAATTGGCAATATCACTGGATTAAATGAATCTCAAGTTAAAGTTTACATTTTTAGAGCACGACAAACCTTAAAAAATTATTTAGTAAGTATAGAAAACATCATATGAATTACATCGATAATGACAATATAGATGATATCATGTTTCAACTTCTTGAAGGTGAAATAACTGGCTTAGAACGAGAAAAATTGCTCGAAGCCATCCAAGCAGATCCAGAATACTCAAAACTTTGGAAAGCTTGGCAACAAACTGTTATTACCCCAGTTGAAACAATTGATTTCGATAGCTCAAAACTCAAGAAAAAAACCACCAAAGTTGTTGTATTCAATTTTAAAATGGCCATTGCAGCTATGGTAGTTCTTGCGATTGGTTTAGGCTTATACCTTACCTTAAACAATCAAGGCCAGGATATCAAAATTGTGGCTGAATCATCAGATGTTAAGCCAAAACCTAAAACACCAGTGATTCAAATTCCACCAGCACCATCCAATTCAAATCCTTTGATAGCGCCTACAGAAAATTCATCTGATAAATTAGATTCTAACATATCCATGAAAGAAAAAGTTAGATCTATGGCGACAAATAAATTAGAACCTGAAAATTTTAATACTGTTAAGAATAAAATAGATGAATCTATCATCATTGAAGATTCAAAACCTCATCTTGAAATTGTTGACAACAAACCGAAAGAAACAGTAATTCCTAGTAAACCAACTCCCGTAAATGACAATATTTCAGTTAGTATAGAAACCTCCCAAATAGCTAAAGTAGAACCTAACAATGAAAACAATAAAACTTTAATTTCTAGAATTTTTGGCTCACCTAAAATAAAAATTGCAAACGATTCTACTACCAGAACTTCAAGAAAATTAATCATAGAAAACAACAAATATCAAATCATAGCAGGCTTTTAAAAAATAATAAAATGAGAACCTTACAAATATTACTATCGACCCTATTAATTGCGTTTATTAGCTTAATTGCTAAAGGACAAAATCCAATGGACAGTGTTAAAGTAACTTATAAAAATAAAACAGTTACTGTTAAACCAGTTGCCGACGAGAGCATTAATGTTAAATTCAAAGACTCTTTAAACAATAAAAAAGTAATTGTTAAAGTAAGTTACGTTGATGATTACGACAACATTGAAAAGAAAATTGAAGATAAAATTGACTCAAATGGCAAAAAAATTTATGACTTTATAAAGTATAAAAAAGAACGCAAACACTTTATAGAAACAGATTATTTAACCACACTAGATATTGGATTTACAGGCACAATGAACGAAAACGAAAATGCCTTTGCAATCAATCCAAAAATGACAAAAAGTGCCAACATAAACATTGGTTTAGTGTCTCAAAATATGAATCTATACAAAGATCAGTTGTTGCTTAGTTATGGTCTACATTTGAATAATTATTACTTCAAATACGCTGATAAACAACAAATGCAATACTTAAACAATCAAGGCCATCTAAGTACTTACAAAGACAGCAATAACAATTATGCTAAAAACCGCTTAGATACAAGATACTTTGCTATCCCTGTGCTATTAGAATACCATACAAAAAACAATAATTTTAATATTGCTGCTGGTGTAGAATTTGGCTTCCATAGAAAATCAAAATATGTGTTAAAAGGCGATAAAAATTCAATGGAATTTGACCAAAAAAATGAAACCGATGTTAAAATGAATGACACTCAAATTAGCGCTGTTTTAAAAATTGGTATTGACGACATTGCCATCTATGGTAAATATACCTTGACAGATATGTACAAAGACTCTGCTTATTTAGCAGGACTAAATCCACACCAACATCTGTTTTCATTTGGGGTGTGCTTATTCGGCATCTGATGTGATAAATTTTCGATAACAATTAAAAAAAGCAGACTTTTTGGGTCTGCTTTTTTTATTATCCTGGTAATCGGCTTATGGTTTTTTCCATAGCCTTTATCTGATCGACAATCTCTTTGTTCTTTGGATTAAGCTCTTTTGCTTTTTTAAAGTATGCTTTTCCTGCTTTATTTTGCATTCTTTGAATCTCAAGCGAACACAATTGCAAATACACACTGGCTTTACTTTCCTTGTCAGGTATACCCGCTTTTAATGCTTCTTTCAAATTGACAATAGCCTCCTTTGTTTTTCCTTGTCTTAATTGAATAAAACCTAATTGCATTAAGTTGGTTCCACGCATATCTCCTGCTAAAGAAGATGTAGAGTTCAAACTCTTCTTAATATTGCTTTCGGCAGTGTCAAAATCTTTGTTCGCAACATTTAGTGTACTCTGCAACATGAAGTATGCAGAACGAATAGGTTTAACCAATAATCCTGGGTACTTTACTTTATTGATCAATGCCGCTGCTTCATCTACATTTCCTGATTCAACGGCATCTTTAACAAGACGCATTGGACCAATTAAGAAATGTAAAACAACTGAAAATAAAGCCAAAATGTACAATATCCAAGCAAGGATTGGATCGCCATATACATGAGACAATACGCCACCTACAACTAGTGCTAATGCAACATACAATCTGTATATTATATAAAATCTTAAAATCTTCATCATATCTCTTTTCCTATTTAATCGTTATTGGGGTTAGTGTATATCCTAGTTTTTTCAGTTGTGGTATTAATCCTGTACTGCCTTGTAAATGCAAAGATCCAACTGCCATAAAAATCGAATAATTTGACATATTGTCTTGTAAGAATTTTATCCAAGAATTATTGCGGTCGTTAACTAGCACTTGTTCAAAGTACTTCATATCTGGTGAATTAGCTTCACTTACACTGTACAATTCAACACTTAATTGCTTATCGTATGCGTCCAGCATTTGAGAAAAATCTGCTTTAGCTTTACCTACATTCGAACAAAAATCCATCAACCATTTAACCTGAACACTATCTGGTATAGACTTTAATAGACTATCTTGAAATTGAAAATTCTCTAAACCAAATGTTTCTTTACCCAATCCTTTAGCCAAATTTGATATAACAATATCTATTGGAGTTGGTTGTGAACAGCCTGAAATACTTGCATCTGCATACATGCGCATCAACACATTCATTGGTGTTTTCTTCTCATACAATTGCGCAGAATCTTTCAACACATTTCTACAAACACTGTCCAAAAGTCGGTACTGACTTTTAGTCAAAATAGTTGACAAAGGCTTGGAAGCCTCTTCCATTGAGGACTTGTATAAACTTGTTAAAACATCGAAATCTCCAAGATTTAACTCCATTGCAACGACATCAGAAGCACTCATTGCATCTGTTAAAGCAGTCTTTACGAATGTTTCTGGCTTGCAATGCAAATGGATAGTTCCAAAAATATAGCTCGGCTTTGTTAAGCCATTTCCGCTCACTTTCCACAACAGTGCATCTGTTTGTGCTTGAACAGTTGTAAACATCAACAGCAATGCTAAAAATGCTGTTTTTTGTATCATTGTTTTAAATCGTCTCATTGTTGTTTTCAGAAGTGTTTTCCGAACCCTCAGAAATTTCACCTTCTACAGCGGTTGATGTTGTAGAAGCCTCAGTAGTTGGTTGATTAAAGAATCTTTTTTGGAATATTACGATGCTAATGACACCAATACTGATGGCTGCATCTGCCAAATTAAAAACTGGACTAAAGAATACGAATTCCTGACCAGGTTTAATTGGCGACCAAGAAGGGTAATGGGTCTCAATAATTGGAAAATAAAGCATGTCTACTACCCAACCCAATAAAAATTTACCTTCATAAAGGTTCATATCATGGTAAATAACGCCATAAAAGACGCAATCAATGATATTGCCTATCGCACCGCCTAATATTAAAGCAACACATACTAAAAAGAATGTATTAGCATGCTTCTTGATGGCATTATACAGATACCAAAATCCAAAAATAGAAACACCAATCCTCACAAGGGTTAAAGCATATTTACCTTTAACACCAAAGAACTTCATACCAAATGCCATACCTTCGTTCTCGGTAAAATGCAATTTGAACCAATCTCCAAAAACCTTTTTCTCGGTATACAATATCATGTTATGCTTTACCCAATACTTCAACCACTGGTCAAATACAATTACCAGAATCAAAGCTACTATTGGTAGCACCCATTTTATTGCAGGAATAGTTTTATTCTCTGTATGTAATTCTTGATGCAAACCTTTTACTTGTATTGGTTTAATTTAGCTTCCATGCTCAAAGTTGCGTGTGGTACTGCCTTCAATCTTTCTTTTTGAATCAGCTTACCAGTTACTCTACACACACCGTAAGTTTTATTTTCAATTCTGATCAATGCAGCTTCTAAACTATCAATGAATTTCTTCTGTCTAGCAGCCAATTGATTTAAATTTTCTTTTTCGAACGTACTTGCTCCATCATCCAAAGTTAAGTATTGGTTAGATGTATTTTCATCGCCATTCTCATTTGGGTTTTGAAGTGATTTTTGCATTTTAGAGAACTCTTCTCTAGCTACTTCTAATTTTGCTAGAATGATTTGCTTGAACTCTTGAAGATCAGCATCACTGTAGCGAGTTTTTTCTTTTTCTTCTACTTTTTTCTTAGCCATTTTTTTCTAATTTAATTTTGCAGATTATGCCTTCTATTTCAATTTCAGCTCCATCTAACTTTTCATCTGATATAATCAAATCATCTGCTAAAATTTCGCTGCAAATATACGTTTTATAATCCAGTATAGCTTTTGCCGTTACCTCATCAGTATCTATATTAACCTTTATCTTATCGGTAACATCCAATCCTGAATCTTTACGCAAGTTTTGTAATCTGTTTACAAACTCTCTTGCTATACCTTCTTTCCTCAATTCTTCAGAAATGGTAATGTCTAATGCCACTGTTAACCCATTGTAGCTACTTACCAACCATCCCGGTATGTCTTGAGAAGTGATTTCTACATCAGCAATGATCAATTCGAATTCGGTTTGACCTAAATTCAAGTTGATTTTACCTTCTGTTTCAATAGTTCTAATCTGTGCTTGTGTCATGCCCGCAACTGCTGCTGTCAAGGCTTTCATATTTGCTCCAATCTTCGGACCTAATGCTTTAAAGTTAGGTTTGATGCCTTTCACTAAAATGGCGTTATCGGCATCCAGATATTCTAACTCTTTGACATTAACCTCAGATAGTATCAATGTCTTAACATGCTCTAATCTATGCTTGAAGGTTTGATCCAGAATTGGTACCATTATCTTTTGCAATGGTTGTCTTACTCTGATGTTTTGCTTCTTTCTCAATCCTAAAACCATGCTGCTAACATCTTGAGCCAATTGCATCGTTTTTTCCAATTCAACATCAATGATTTTTTCTTCGGCTTTAGGCATTAAGCTCAAATGAATTGATTCAGATTTGCCTAAATTCAAACTGCTATACAACCAATCGGTAAAGAATGGCGCAAACGGACTCATAAGTTGAGCTACAGTCTTCAAACAGGTGTACAAAGTATCATAAGCAGCTTGTTTGTCTCCATTCATTTCTCCCTTCCAGAAACGACGTCTTGACAAACGTACATACCAGTTGCTTAAATCATCACACACAAACGTTTCAATAGCTCTTGCAGCTGGCGTAGGGTCATACTCATCCATTTTACCAGAAACTGTCTTAATAAGAGTATTCAGCTTTGATAGAATCCATCTATCCAACTCTGTTAAAACATCGTTGTTTAGTTTTTCAGAATTGTATTCATATTTATCAATGTTGGCATAAATAGCAAAGAAAGAATAGGTATTGTATAACGTACCAAACAATTTTCTTTGAGTTTCACCAATGCCTTCGATATCAAATTTTAAATTGTCCCAAGGATCGCTATTAGTTATCATGTACCATCTGGTAGCATCTGCACCATAAGTACCAATGGTTTTAAATGGATCAACTGCATTGCCTAAACGCTTGCTCATCTTGTTGCCATTCTTGTCTAAAACCAGTCCGTTAGCTACAACATTTTTATAAGCTACCGAATCAAACAGCATCACAGCAATTGCATGCAAAGTGAAAAACCAACCTCTAGTTTGATCGACCCCTTCAGCAATAAAATCCGCTGGAAAATTTTTATGCCATTGGTCCTTATTTTCTAAACCCCATTGAGCAAAAGGCATAGCTCCACTATCAAACCATACATCAATCAAATCGCTTTCGCGTTTCATCGGTTTGCCTGATTGAGACACCAGTATAACCTCGTCAACAAATGGTTTGTGTAAATCCAAATTCTCGCGATTGAACTGCTGGTTTAGGCCTAAAACTTTATTGGCTTTTGCTATTTCTTCAAACAATTCATCTTCAGAGCCAATACAAATTTCTTCTTCACCATCTTCTGTTTTCCAAATTGGAAGCGGTGTGCCCCAATATCTACTTCTGCTCAAATTCCAATCAACAAGGTTTTCCAACCAATTGCCGAATCTGCCTTCACCTGTAGATTGTGGTTTCCAGTTAATGGTCTTATTAAATTCTACCAATTTATCTTTAACAGCGGTTGTCTTGATAAACCAACTTTCTAAAGGATAATACAATATTGGCTTATCTGTTCTCCAACAATGAGGATAGGTATGTTCGTACTTTTCTTTTTTGAAAAGTTTGTTTTCATTTTGTAGTTTAAGGGCAATTCTCTCATCAACACTTAAGTAATTTAATTTACTAGTATCTTTCATAAAGCCCTTTAAATGCTCTCTTTGCTGCTCAGTGGCTGCTTGCTTTTCAGAGTCGTTTAAATAATCTTCTTTAACAAACTCATCTCCGTATAAAAATACCCCATCTTTAATGCCTTCAAGGAATTTACCTCGCTTGTCAACCATAGTTAAAGCGCCAACTCCATTTTGCTTTGCAACTCTAAAATCGTCTGCACCAAAACTTGGAGCAATATGAACTATACCTGTTCCATCTTCAGTGGTTACGAAATCACCAACTAAAACTTTGAATGCGTCGCCTTCAATAAACTCTCGTTTGTTGGCTTCGAAACTCAATAGTTGCTCATATCTAATACCTGCTAAATCAGTTCCTTTTACTTTGCCAACAACTTCAAATGGAATTAATTTGTCTCCAGGTTTGTAATCTGATAAGGTTAATTCTGAAGCCGCTGCATTGAAATGCTTATTCAACAAAGGCTCTGCCAAGATAACATTGATGGCTTGGTGACTGTATTGATTGAAACTTTTTACAAGTACATAATCTATATTTTTACCAACCGCAAGTGCTGTGTTACTTGGCAAGGTCCACGGTGTTGTTGTCCATGCTAAGAAATATACTTCATCGAGCTTGGTATTGTATTTTTGATTGATTGAATTAACATCATCAGCAACTACTTTAAACTGAACTACCGAAGTGGTGTCTTTAACATTTTTATATGTTCCAGGCTGATTCAATTCATGAGAGGATAAACCTGTGCCAGCTGCAGGGCTGTATGGCTGAATGGTGTAGCCTTTATACAAAAATCCCTTTTGATGAAGTTGTTTTAAAAGATACCATAGAGTTTCGATATAAGAGTTTTCGTATGTGATATACGGATGATCCAAATCCACCCAATATCCCATCTTGGTGGTTAAATCATCCCACTGACTTTTAAACTCCATCACGTCCTTTCGGCATTCACGGTTGTACTGTTCAACAGTAATTTTCTTACCAATATCTTCTTTAGTGATACCAAGTCGTTTTTCAACTTGAAGCTCGATTGGTAAACCATGGGTATCCCAACCGCCTTTTCTATCAACTCTAAATCCTTGTAATGTCTTGTACCTGCAGAAGATGTCTTTGATTGCTCTCGCCATAACGTGGTGAATACCGGGCATACCGTTAGCGCTGGGCGGACCTTCATAAAAAACAAATCTATTGGTCTCAGAACGAGATTCAATACTCTTGGCGAAGGTGTTATCCTTCTCCCATTGTTGTAATATCTCTTGTTCTATTAACGGCCAATTGACGTGTTTGAGGGTGCGATACATGCGAATTTTTATAAAATGTGCAAAGGTAACGATTTTTTGTCGTTTTTCTATCCAAGTTTGAAAACCAATTTAATTTGTGGAAATAAAGTAAAAGAATGTGATTAAATACAGTTTTAATAGCCGTATTTATCTTTCCAACGCTTGCGTAAAAAATCGCGCATTTCCTTCTCTCTAGCGTTGTTTCCAGGCTCATAAAATTTAGCCCCTTTGATGGTGTCAGGTAGAAATTCTTGTTCTATAAAATTGTCTGGATGAACATGGGCATATTGATAGTCTTTCCCATAGTCCATCGATTTCATCAATTTAGTTGGTGCATTTCTGAGATGCAATGGAACTGGTAATGCTCCCGTTTTCATCACAAATTCTTGGGCTTCTTGTATTGCCATATATGAAGCATTGCTTTTCGGACTGCAAGCCAAATACACTGCACATTGTGATAAAATAATTCTTCCTTCTGGCATACCAATAGCTTGAACCGCTGTCATGGTATTTGTTGCCAAAACCAATGCTGTAGGGTTCGCATTTCCTATATCTTCTGAAGCTAGTATCAACATCCTTCTTGCAATAAATTCAGGTTGTTCTCCACCTTCAAGCATTCTTGCAAGATAATACACTGCTGCATTGGGGTCGCTGCCTCTCATACTCTTGATAAAAGCGGATATAATGTTGTAATGTTCTTCACCCGCTTTGTCGTAAATTATCTGCTTGTTTTGTAAGATTTTTTTTACCTTCTCATCATCAATCTTCACAGGCGCTTTGTCATGCATGGCGAGCATTTCAATGATGTTTAAAAGCTTTCTTCCATCGCCTCCACTGTATTGTAACAATGCACTTTCTTCAACAATCTGAACTTGTTTGTCTTTTAACAATTGGTCGCTCTCTATTGCTTGATGTGCCATTTTTAACAAATCATCTGCGCTCAACTCTTTTAAAACATAAACTTGGCATCTCGATAACAATGCATTGTTGACTTCAAATGAGGGATTCTCAGTAGTTGCACCAATCAGTAAAATATTACCTGATTCAACGCCTCCCAATAATGCATCTTGTTGACTTTTATTGAATCTATGTATCTCATCTAAAAACAACAAAATTTGTCCAACTTCTTTTGAATCTGAAATGACTTTTCTAACATCAGAAACACCTGCATTTATTGCGCTTAATTGAACAAATGGTATGTTAAGAGTTTCTCCTATAATTCTTGCCAATGTGGTTTTTCCAACACCTGGTGGACCCCAGAAAATCATACTTGGCATAGTACCCGATTCTAAATATGTACTTAATGGCGCATCCTTACCTGTTAAGTGGTCTTGACCAATATATTCTGATAAATGTCGAGGCCTAACGCGTTCAGCTAAAGGTACATGTTGCATTTTACAAAGATAATGAGGCAATTTTATGTATTGCAATTTTGTACTTAGAAATGTAATTTTATACCATTAAATCCGTTTTACACTCATGTTTAAACTAATGGTTGTTTTCTCTTTAATAGCCTGCACAGTTGTTGATAGACAAGTTGAAGAAACTTCAATACTTGAAAACAAAAATACAACTATAACAGACAGCTTCTCTGGTAAACCTTCTATTCATATTTTTGTCGCCCTATGCGACAATGAATATCAGGGTATTGTTAAGGTTCCAGAAAATATAGGAAAAGGAGATAAGCCATCTACAAACCTATATTGGGGGTGTGGTTATGGCGTCAAAACCTACTTTAAAAAAAGTGCAGAATGGCTATACATCAAAACCGTTCCTCTTAAACACGCTAACTATCCAGATACATTAATTTTAGATAGACTAATGTTCAAACATAAAAGTACTGGTCAATACTTAATTGCTGATGCATACAATGGCAAATACATTCAACCTTGTATAAAAGATTTCTTAAAAAGTACCTCAGGTCAAATGAAAGATACTCTGCATTACAAAAATGATGTAATAGGTATTCAAGGTAATGCTCGATTGTGCGCATATATCGGTCATGATGGATTAATGGAATTTGAAATTGAAGATACCATTTTTAATGCCGATGGTAAAACAAGAGATTGCATTATTTTAGCTTGTATTAGCAAAGGTTATTTTGCACCATACATTCAAAAAGCCAAAGGCAATCCATTGGTTTGGACAACAGGATTTATGAGTCCTGAAGCCTATACCATTCACGATGCTCTATCAAGTTACCTCAAAAATCAATCAAGAGAAATGATTCGAAACAGCGCAGCTGCTGCATACTCAAGATACCATAAAAGTTGTTCGATTAATGCTTCAAAAAAGCTCTTGGTAAGTGGCTTCTAATTATCTAGAAATAATCAATCTACCATTGACTACATTGGTATAAGTGTCGTTGTATATCATAAATTGATATATACCTGCTTCAAGAACACCAGATTCAATTATAAAGTGCTCTTCGCTACTCTCTAATGTCATGACTTCAGTTCCAGATAAATTCAATATTTTCATATGATGTACATCTCCCTTTGGATTGAAAAAGTTGACAGTTGTAGCTCCAGCTGAAGGATTGGGATTGACTTCGTAATCGTTCTTTTGAACATAGATAACAACTATACTTAAAACTTCAGAATACCCAAAGCCATTGTAGTTTAATCTATAATAAGTCTTCTGATTAAGTAATGGGTTCTCATCCTGAAATGCGTATGTGGCAGGTTTGGTAAGGTTGCCACAAATACCCGAAATGCTACCCACTTCTTTAAAATTAATAGAATCGGTTGACTTTTCAATGGTAATACCCAAACAAATACTTCCACTTGACATGGTCCAATCTAAATACACGATACCTTGCCTATTTTGAATGGTAAACTTGTTTAGCTTAGGTGTTAACTGAGCATAGACTGAGCCTGTATAAAGAAAAATAAAGGCTAATAATCCCTTAAATACGTATTTGTGTGCCAATGTGTATTGCAAATATACAATAATTTTAAATTATCGCAATAAAGTAAATGTTGCACTGTAATAATGCCATCTTCCTTTGTAATCTCTCACTTTGTAGGTTACCGCATAAACATCAGGCATAACTAGCTCTCCTGCATATTTACCATCCCAAGGTTTACCATCAGTTGTTTCATATATCATTTCTCCCCAACGGTTGAAAATCCACATAGAATATTGGGTAAAACCTATACCTCCTGGGGCATAGACATCATTGGTGCCATCATCATTAGGACTAAATGCTGTTGGTGTATTAAAGACATACATGTACCGAATCCTAATGTCTTTAGTGAATGTATCTTTACAGTTGAATGTGTTTGAAGCATACTGAATGATTCTAAATGAACCGCTGTCTGGATAACTGTTAGACAGATTTCTCATATTCGACATTTTACCATCACCTAAGTCATATCTGATGGTATCTGCGCCTATACTCATATCTGTAAATTGAATCTCCGGATTTACAATAGTCCCTTGATCTGGATCATTGATAAATTTAGCAACTGGAACTGGATAGACTTGAACACTTGAACTGGTATCATAATCACAATCGTATGATGTGGTGATGTTCAATTTAACTATAAACACACCACTGTCTTTGTATTGATGAATTGGGTCTTTTAAGTTTGAAGTAGAGTTATCACCAAAATTCCATGCATACTTTTTTACACTTGAACTTGGAACAATACTAGAGTCTGTAAAGAAGATTGGGTCTCCATAACAAACATTGTATTTGCCAAATTTAACAACTACTTCAGGATAACTTTTTACTGTCTTTTCGATTGAGTCAAGACACCCAAAATCACTGCTAATTTTTAGTTTAACTTTAAAATCACCAGATCCAGGAAATACATGATTGGGGTCTCTAATTATGGATGATGTATTGTCTCCAAAATTCCAGCTGTATGAAACAATATTACCTGTTGAAATAGTTGATTTAGAATAGAAACTAAATTGATTGTCTACACATTTATTCGAATCTGAAAAATCGGTTTTAGGAATAGGATAAATCGTTACATTTTTAAAGGTATCATACATACATTGTTCCTTGCTATAGACTATCTGTTTGATGGTATATGTGCCTTCTTTACTGTATTTGTAAGAAGGGTTAACTACAAATGATGTGTCATTGTTCTCAAACACATATATCCATTTATCAATTGATGTATGTACAAACTGACTATTATCAAAAATGTTAACAGAATCGTACAAACAAACGTCTTGTATTTTAAAGTCGGCTTGTATTTTTGGATAAACGATTGTCGAATTAGTAAAGGTATCTCTACATCCAAAATTGGATTCTATAATTTGTTCAATATTAAAAGTATCTCCTGTATTGAATAGATGCTTAAAGTCCTTTGTCGTGTATGATTTACCATCACTGATAAGATAGTCATACTTTACTATGAATCCAGAACGAATGGAGGATGCATCATAAACAAAACTTGAATCCAATTCACAAACATTCTTAACTGTATATTTTGCTATTGGATTTGGATAAATAGTAATGGTTCTTAATGTGCTATCAGTACAACCATTACTAGTAGAAGTAATCAATTTCAAAGTATAAGTCGAATCTTTCTTGAATAAATATTTGATCTCTTTAAGATTGATGGTATTTGATTCTATTTTCCATAAATGGTCTTGAATTGAATCATTGTTTATTGTACTTAAATTTATGGTTGAGACACTATCTCCCAAACAAACATTTGGAACTAAGAAACTGGCTTTTGGAACTTCATAAACAATTGCATTCTTTACTATAGTATCTCTACAATTTTTAGTGCTATTGACTATTAGTTCTACACTATAAGTATCTGCCAAATTATATCTGTGTTTGCTCTCTAAAGAACTTGATGAATTACCATCACCATATAGCCATTCAAAATCAGCAATAGTACCTGAACTAATGCTTGAAAGATTTTTAAAAGATATGCTATCACCAAAGCAGACATTCTTAAAGTTAAAATCAGCAACTGGATATGGATTCAACGATACCATGCCTGACATAGTATCTGCACATCCAAAAGAAGATAAAACAACCAATTGAGCATAGCCATCTACATTGTTATTTAAATCGACTTGCCATTGTTTTATATTTAAGGTATCTATTCCTTCAAAAGTCCATTTCCTATAAGAAATTGTATCTCCAACTAAGGTGGTCGAATCTTGCAAGAGAAGAGGTAATCCAAGACAAGTTTCAGGATAAGTATATTTAGCTATTGGATTTTGATGAACCGTAATGGTCAGAGAATCTTTAGCTCTACATCCCTTTGAATCGGTTATGTATCCTATTAGTTTTGTCGTAGTATTTACTTGTGAAGTTGTGTTCAGTCCAACACTGTCTTTTACAGAAGTTGCAGGCCACCATTTCAGTGTTAGGCCTCCTGTGCCACTTCTTGCTATTGCCTTAAGCTTTACTTGCTTACTTTCGCAAACCTCTGTATCAGATTGTAAAATGTTTATTTCTGGATTTTTATAAATAAATACATTGACTGTATCTTTACTTACACATTGGCCTCTATAAGTAGTTAGAATATACTTTTTAACTATTCCAACTGTATCCGTATTTTCAACTAGACCCTTAGGTTGCGCTAAAGTATCAGATTTAAATTCTCCTCCCGGTATCCAGAGATACTTATATCCTTTAACAACTTTCTGTCCTAAAATCAATGTGTCGCCACTGCATAACGTTTTATCCGGACCAGCGTTGCTAAGTGCAGGAACTGGAAATTTTGAATAGGTAAAATTACAACTGCAACTGCTAGAATCTAAAGCAATAAACAAGGCACATGATTGACCAGCTTTAACTTTTAGATTCTTACTTACATCAACAAATCCAGATAAACTTATTCCACCTTTAAATGTATCCTTAAACACTTCAATATCTCCTTTATTGGCAGTCCCCGAGGCATCTTTGTCAAATAGAATTTTATAGACTAGCGTTTTTGTATTACTAACTGCACTTCCAACATTATTGATTCTGAATTTTAAATTCAATTGCTCAGAATCATTAACTGTGCCGCTTAAGCTTGAACTTAGTTTGGTGAAATTAATAGAGCCTTTTACCACCAATGGTCTGATGTTATTGTTGCCAGTAACCACATTGATTTTACATTTTGTATTGTTTGAAACACAAGTCACTTCTTGCTTAACTGCAGCTTGACTGTATAGATCAACTGCACCACAATTCAAATATCTGCTGTCACTATCAAAACCGAATTCAAAACTCATGCTATCACCTGCAGGAATGCTGTCTTTTAAACTGAATTCTACTTCACTTGCACCATTAATATTTCTTATAGAAGTTAGGCTGTTATTTGGCGCATTATAAATGCCATTGTATAAGCTCGACTGATAGCTCATACCAGGCAATAATACAACTTGATACTTATCCTCCGTTCCTGTTTTACTAGGACCTAAATTGATGATTTTAACCCTTACTTTACTTGCCTTTTCGCATGGAAAAATAGAGTCAGATTCGACCTTCAACAAAGTGTAATAAGGCCTTGTAACACCTTTTATGTTTAACGGATTACTAATTGCTGGATAAACAGAAATCGGGTTGCCACATTTTATATTTCCTGAGGCACTTGCTCTGATATAATTTCCACTCGAATAATCACATGAGGTTTTAACCCTAAAGTATATAATGATTTTATTTTTATTTGTATCACTGATTCCTTTAAAACCTCCTCCTATCTGAGAACTTATAGTTGACAGATTCCATTCATAAGTGGTTCCGCTTACAAGACTGGGATTAGGTAATGAGGTTTTAGAATTTTTATGAGGATACTTCATATAACATGACCCCGATTCAACTGTCATGCCTATTGGCAAACTCAATAAGGCCCTAGTGTTGTAACCTACAGTTGCACCAATATTTTCTATGGTCATTGTATATGGAGTTGATGCACATAAATCAGCAGTTTTTACAGAGTCATATAAACTTACTTGATACTGCGTATTTTGAGGCTCTAAGTATAAAGAAACACGTTCTTTTGTACATGGATACGTGGCAATATCCTGAGGATAACCTGTACAATTCCAGCCAGCATATAGAATTAAACTATCTTTATTGCATGAATTATAGATGGCCCTAACTTTGAACTTTCTAGAACCATTATAAGGAATGGTGCCTAGCCTATATACCTGATTGGTAGAAGGCATCAAAGTGTCTTTGACTCCTGCGTCCTTTATTTGAACCAATTTAATTGCCCCACTATTATCCGCAGAAAACCAAGTATTGGTATTGCTAAAACTGCTAGAGAAATTTGTAAATACTACCTCCCATTCAGCAGTATCTTGGGCCGCATAAATTGTGGGGGAGATTGGTTTAACAGTAAATACAGGTTTATTGTATACTATTTGATCGTTATATCCTGCCGTTACAGTATCATAACCTGATTTTAAAGTACCTTTTCTTTCAAATATAAAATCGTATTTTAGATTGACATTATTACCTGTTTGAATTTCACAACTAGGGTCTAACTGTGCCAAGAAGTATCCATGAAATCCATCATCACTCAAATTAACAATTCCGCCTGAATCTTTGTAATATCTAGAAACATCAAAAACCAAAGGATTGCTATTGCTATTTAGTGGTGATATAGTATCTTTTAATTCAGTCGTTGTCTTATTCGATCCACTGGTCCTATATTGTACAAAAGTTGCCTTCTTCAACTTTAATCCCGTAGGAACATAAAACCTTATGGCCTTGATTTTGGCAAAATTTCGGTACTCATAAGGGAAATAATTATTGCCTCCATAACTGGCTCCGCCAATACCTAAATAATAGTAATTGTTGACGCTTATTGTTCCACATGAATTCACTGGATATGCTTCGTTACAACATGTGGTAAAATAATACCCGGTCAAAATCATTTGACCAGAAAAAGTATCACATTGAAACTTATTAGAACTACTCGTTGGATTCACAACATTACTGGTATAAAATCTATTGTTAAAAATAAGATTCTGACTTGTTGGTCCTATGTTTCCATTCACCTTGTACTTTACTTTGACAATAACACTATCATCGTTGTTATATCTAAATCCAGAGCTTACACAACTTAAAAGTGAGTCTGTACTAATGTCTATCTTAAATGTCGCATTATTGCCGCTAATGGTTTTCCAACTTTTTACTTGATTGCAAATAGTATTGAGTGTTACACCTCTTCTCCAGACCAATAACTGAATACTTACTATATCAATGTTTTTCCCATTGGTTACAATGCTCTCGAGGTAGACGTTTCTCCAACTAATTATTGAAGATGTTCTCTTAACTACTCCTTGAAAAATACTCTCTATGGTATCTCCAACAAAACATCTTTCTTCTCTCGTTTTTGTTGTATCTATCAATCCACTAACGTCAGGTTTTCCATCGTTATCGTTATCCGGTCGGCCATAACTGATTCTTTGAATTTTAAAATTTCTAAACTTCAAACCACCTGCACAGTTATTGATACAGTGAATTTTTATTTGTTGAGTTTGGCAATTCAAAGTCAACCATTCTTTGGCTCCACAAGATTTATCAGGGGTGTATTTAATGATGGTTGTTACATTCTGAAATCCATTCGAACCTGCTTTTGAACAATCAGCTTTTAAATAATAGACCATTTCGGCACCAACAAGATTGATTGGCACAGGATGAGGAAAATACCCTCTAATTGTATCGCCTTTTTGAACTATACTATCTGGATTCCAATAAGCTGTTAAATCCGAATTGATGAAATACAAATCCGATTTTTGTTTGGAATGCGACAATCCTTTTGGTATGATTATATCAACAGCATATGATGCAGATGAACTTCTGTTTAACAAAGCAATTGAATTGATATACGTTCTAAACTCACCAATTTGATTGTTTACCAAATCGGTCGGAACAAAAGATGAACCTAAGAAATAATGTTGATCATATACTTTTCCCCATGTCCATGATATCGTTTTAAGATTGCTACACTGGTCTTTGTATTCTGCATAATATGCCCAGCTATTAACTACCATACTTGCATTGCTGCAATTTGGAGGTGTGCATGAGGTCGTGTTCCAAGTGATGTAGATGGTGTCATTAGGCTTTATATCTTGAGTTCTTATTCTAAATAAACCAATCGGATACAAACCAATACATCCATAATAGCCAGCATTGTAAGAACCAGTCGTGCTGTCTTTTATTGGTCTCATCAAAGTTCCTTTATATCCAATTTTATATCGTATGCTTTGAGTATCAAAACTTGAAAACATATAAGCATAATTAGATGAAATTGAAAACCTAGGCGATATTGCCGTCATACTACCAATATTGACATATCTTATTTCTGTTTTAAATGTGTTGTTGTTATAGCATGTCGGGCTAACAGGCAATGGAATTGCCTTTAAATTAGGTGTTTTATTGCTAATCAATGCAGCACCAGATATTTTCGTAACTTGACAATTTTTACCACCACATCCCCATGTCAATTCAAAATTTGTATTCAAAGACTTACATCCTTTTATAACACTAGAATCTATAAAAGTTATGGTTTCATTTTGATCTAGAAAAGTATCATTGTTTCCTATGGTTTTAAAAAATGCAGTACCAAAAGTAGTCGTAATTGTATCTCCCTTAAAAACTGTCGTACCTTTACTTACATAATAGGTTTGAACATCCTTGCCATTATACCTTACTAGTTTAATCTCCTTTAATGGGCCTTTGCCAAAATTACCAATGGTAATACTTCTTGAAAACTTTGAACCGATATCTCCAGTATAAGACAAATTTGTGATGGTTCCATACTGCACAGATGGTACTTTTATTGCAAAAGGTATTGATGTAGCAACATCATAATTTCCAGTATAATCAGCCCTTACACTTATAGATGGTGTGCTGTTGGAGTTAAGGTAGGTCAGTAAGTTACAATCTGCTGTTAATCTTATTTTAAACTTGCTATTCTTTGCCAAAGCTAAGTTTGGTAAACCAAAAATTGGCTGGTTTAAGTTAGAAACGTTTACTTCTGATAATCCAGTTCCAACCAATGAATTTTTTAAATAGTAAATGCCTGGTGGTAAATTGACTTTTACAGTGATAGAATTAACTGGACCAGATGAAATATTATATACTTCTATATTACACGAATCAACTAAGCCACAAATAGATAAGTTTTTAGGTTCGTAAATTTGAAAGCTTAAACGATTCCCTTGGGCGTTGATAGTCACCGCCGTAATCAAAGAACATATTAGAAAAAAAGTAATTTTAAGAAAGTAGCTTTTTGTCAATCCAACAAATATAAATGAATATGAACTTTTTACAAAAAAAATAAGATTTAAAAAACTTTAAATATCTTTGCCTCTCAAAATGACCACACAAAGAGACACAATGGTATTTGATTTAATTCAAAAAGAATTAAATCGCCAAGAGCATGGAATCGAATTAATTGCTTCAGAAAACTTTGTTTCTAAACAAGTTATGGAAGCAATGGGCTCAGTTTTAACCAATAAATATGCAGAAGGCCTTCCAGGTAAACGGTATTATGGAGGTTGCGAAATAGTTGACCAAGTTGAACAATTGGCTATAGATAGATTAAAAGAACTATTTGGTGCTGAATGGGCTAACGTTCAACCTCATAGTGGAGCTCAAGCAAATGCAGCTGTCATGTTGGCCTGCCTTAACCCTGGAGATAAAATTCTAGGTTTTGATTTAAGTCATGGTGGTCACTTAACTCATGGTTCTCCTGTTAATTTTTCAGGGAAATTATATGTTCCAAGTTTCTATGGTGTTGAAGAAGAAACTGGAAGAATCGACTTTAATAAAATTGCTGAAATTGCTAAAAGAGAGCAGCCTAAATTGATCATTTGCGGAGCTTCTTCTTATAGCAGAGATTGGGATTACAAAACCTTAAGAGAAATTGCTGATAGTGTTGGCGCTATTTTGTTGGCTGATATTTCGCACCCAGCTGGATTAATTGCTGCTGGATTGCTAAACAATCCTATTCCTCATTGCCATATTGTAACTTCTACAACTCACAAAACTCTTAGAGGACCTAGAGGTGGTATCATCATGATGGGAAAAGATTTTGAAAATCCATGGGGCTTAAAAACGCCTAAAGGTGAACCAAAAATGATGAGTGCCATATTAGATGGAGCTGTATTCCCAGGTACTCAAGGTGGTCCTTTAGAGCATGTAATTGCAGCTAAAGCAGTTGCATTTGGTGAAGCCTTAAACCCCGACTACAAAACATATATGCATCAAGTAAAAGCCAATGCTGCTGCTCTCGCTAAAGCAATGGTTGACAGAGGATATAAAATTATTTCGGGTGGTACAGACAACCATTTGATGTTGATTGACCTCAGACCTAAAGGTGATGCCATTACTGGTAAATTGGCCGAAAATACACTTGTAAAATGTGATATAACCATCAATAAAAATACAGTGCCATTTGAAACCCGTTCTCCATTTGTGACTTCTGGTATTCGTCTAGGTACTCCCGCAGTTACCTCTAGAGGAATGAAAGAAGCTGATATGCCAATTATTGCTGCATTTATAGATGAAGCTTTAATGAATCACAATGATGAAGCAAAATTACTTGCTATCAGACATGAAGTAAACGCAATGATGAAGCGTTTCCCATTATACAGTTAATATGTATCTGTTTAGAACCATATTGCTGTGGTTGGCTTTTTTACTCCTAATTGTACAATTATTTTGGGACTACTCTGGTAATCTTTACCTAGCAATGTTATTTAGATTAATACCCAGTGCAGTTTTAGTACTGTGGTTTGTGTTTTCTATTTTCTTTGCTCAAAAAGAATCTATTAAAATTGATACCCTCCCTTTATCTAAAAAAAGACAAATCAAATTAACAAGAGTTGTAGCAAGTTTTGTCATCATCACAGGCGCAGTTTTTAAATTGATGCATTGGGCCGGTGGTAACCTGTTGTTGGTATCTGGAATTGGTTGTATGGCCATTTATTCTACTTTAATAACCATATATGGGCACATAACATCTAACGAACAAAACGATATTATTGATGACTTTAGTGATGGTAAATAATAGCATCCAATTATTGTCGCTTAATAATCGCAGTATTCTGATATAAGAACTTTTATAAATTCTATCATATCCCTCTTAAATCATTAGGTTGAAAATTCATCTTATGACTTTAAGTAAAACTATATGTCATAAAACAGCATTTACTTAGTGCCTAACGAACAAAAAACTAAAGTAAGGCAATTTATCATACCAATTGACATAAGCTCGTATAAACTAAAAAAGCACCGACTTTCGCCGGTGCTTTTTACATTATTGAAATTTAG